>CAZDKI010000001.1:0-245070 GCA_964506115.1 uncultured Candidatus Peribacteria bacterium
TCTGTTGGCGATAAATATATTTGCCAAAGTCCATAATCTTACAAACAGGAGGATTAGCCTTTGGTGCAATTTCTACTAAATCTAACCCAGCTTCTTGTGCTAATACAAGCGCTTGAGCAACGGTAACTACACCTATTTGTTGATCTTCATTATTGAGTAAGCGAATTTCGTTACCGGTAACGGCACCATTGATACGGACATTCTTAGTAGTAATACAAAAAAAGTTAATACGAATTAATAATAGCACAACATTAATTGCGAATTCAAAATTGCCAATGGCGAATTTGAATGCACAAGTCAAAACTCAGAATGCAAAAGTGTAGCTCATCAATCATTCATCCTGAGCAAAGCGTAGCTGCGTCGAAGGATCTGGCCCCATTCTGCTTGCTGGCAGTATAACTCTTCCCAAGGGGACCCCTTCGTGGCAACTTTCCACTTTCAATTTTCAACTTCCCCCGTCGCCGGTGCTATATCAATCTTCAGCAAACTACTACTCGGTTGGTCGAATAAATACCATGCTTGGTTTTGGTCAGGGCTAAGACGAGCAGTCAACAAAGTTTGATCATCATTCAGTACTTTGATACTGGTTGGCTTATCTGTCCCGATGGGTTGTTGCAGAATTTGTTTATGTGGTTGAGTGGTTTGAAAAACATTTTTGAAGCTGAGATCACGATCTATGTCTATATAATAAAGTGTTTCTTCGCTAGCACTGAATATAATACTGGTTAGGTTGACGAAATTGGGGAGCGTAAAAACTTGCTTGTTTTTGTAAATTATTAAAGTTTCATTAATAAGAGGAATCGCTACTGCTTTGGGGCCTACTACTCTCATGTTTCCTGACATCTCCCAGGTGCCCCATTCTTCAGACGTGCCGGTGGTTAGGTTCCAATAAATAATTGTTTTTTTAGTACTATCTTCTCGCTGTGCCGCAATAAATACTTCATCACTATAGAGTGAGGCGACTAGCGTCCAGCTGGGAAATTGTTCTAGGTCGATACTTTTGTTATCTACATTAGCTCGTTTACCGTCTATGTTGATCGGTCTGACTCCACTAGGGCCGCTTTGGCAATCAAAGGTTTGGTTATCCAGTGGCTCAGCAGTGAAGCTACCGGCTGTATTGGTTAGTAATTGGTTTTGAATAGTGCCTGAACCAGTATGCAATAAACATGCTTGTGTGCCTGATCGATTCCAAACCACATTGTTGATCCCTGCTGGTAAAGCAATTTTACGTGTTTCGGATGTAGTAACTATATCTGCTAATTGATTATCACTGACTGAGATAGGATTTACATAACTAATACTGGGGGTGAATGGTACTGGATCATTTACTTGTACTTGATAGACAAAGCGCAAGGTATGGCTATTTGGGGCAAACCAAGAAATGTCCTGCTCTATTGTCTGCGGTTGGTATTGATCTTTGGTAACTATGAAAGTTTGAGTACCGGCACGTGAGCGAATACTGAGTGTCCCATTGGTATCAGGATATTGGATACCGTTGTATTGAACGACAAAATGGCCGTTTCCAGAAAAGGTCACCTCACCCCAATAAAAGAAAATTAAAAAAACAGTAATAGCTATGGTTGTAACCACGAAGGGAATGAGAGCGATGATGATTTTCTTTCGAGGGATAGTCATAGATTAAGAGACAACAAGAGTATGTGTAGGTCCTGGCTGACCTTGGCAATAGAAGATATAGATTCCTTTTTCGTTGAGTAGCATGGGGAATGCTTTCTGGGGAGGAATCAGCTGATTAATTTTTACTGGTGACTGTGGATCGGTGCGCAGCTGGCAGGTAGCAGCAGTGTGGTTGTACCAGATCGTTGTTTCGCCACTACTAATCTTGTTTCTCGCTGGATCATATGATTGACCGTCGAAGAGGACGATATTAGTGGGGGCGAATGTATCATCTAATTTAATCGTTATGGCTTGAGGATCGTAATAGTACAAGTTGGCTAAGCGAGCAATCAGTTCACTGCGGATAATGCCTTCGGGTGTTTGCCTGATAGGTAAAGGGATGATTTCTAAGTTGATTCTTTTGGTGATGTCCTGAGTCTCTAAAGGAAAACGGTAACCTGTTGGTACTGTGACTAAGCCTAGAAGCTCAGTAGGTGTTTGCGGGTCATTGGTAACTAGGTCATCGACATTGTCATCATCAATAGTGCTTGGCGTAATAATAAGAGGGTTAGAGGGTGAATTTTCCAGTAAAGTAACCTCTACTAATCCATTATTTTCACTGGGAATGAGTGTCGCAGTATAAACAACAAAGCCTAACTTTTCGATCTTTAATGAATAGCTGCTCCGGGTTAACTGCGCCAAAGTAACTGGGGTTTTACCTACCTGAATATTGTCTAAGTAGACGCTCGCATCTGCTGGAAAGCTGGTAACTGTAATATTCTTGGCGGTTGCCGGAACTTGATCATTGAGTGTAGCTGTTGGTGATGGTAGTGGAATAGTTGTGGGACTTGGAACTGGTACCGGTGCATACTGATTGAGCAAAATAGCACTACCAATCACTATGAGGATGAAAAAAACAATGAAAAGCTTTTTGCCCATGCTTAAGAGAAAAATTGAATAATAGAAATTGCCTGAGGTCTTTCTTGGCACCAGAATTGCCATGTGGCATTGAGATCGCTACTGGGGGTGAAAATCAAATCTTGATTGGGAGCCAATGTTCCAATGGTTAGGGTGGTATTTTTGTCAGTCAATGCTTTCAATGTACATTTACTGTTAGCCGTATTAACGAAGCGAGGATTGAGGGCCACGAAGGCATCCAGGGGATTAGGATAGAAATGACGGTCACTAATGATAATTACATTTTCTCCAGCTGTACCTTGTTCTACTGGGTCATTGGGATCAGTAGCATAGACACCAGTGTAGCGATTGATAATGTCCTCATACTGTCTAATTTCTGTTTCGGTAGGTTGATTGCCACTTAGTGTTATTTGTGGTGTTGGTGTGGGAGCTGTGCTGGTGGTTACGGGATCAGAACTAGTCTGTGGAGGTGCTGTATAAATGTATTCCTGCGTTGGTAATGTGTGATTATTAAGAGAGTACTGCTCAGGAAAAGGTACGGCTACCGCTGATGGTAAAGTTGATAAAGGTGAGGCAGATGTAGCGGGACGAGCTGTTGTGGTTGGGATAGTGTTCAGTGCTACTAATTGCAAACGCAAGCTACTATCTGTGGGAGTGAAATTGACTACCAAAGGTGCAAATCCAGTCTTGGTGGCAGTTACCCTATACTCAGTTTGAGTTTGAAAACCATAACGCAAAGGCGCATTGCCAATCACTTGATTGTCGACGCTGATCTCTGCTCCCTGAGGAACAGAAACAATACTAACATTGATTGGTGTACTAGCTACCGTTGGCTTCGGAGAGGGAGATGGCGATGGTAGGAATGATGGTGTGAACACAATGTTTGTAGGTACTGGTTCCGGGGTGGGTGCTTCATCTTTAGGCCAAAGTAAAACTAATCCAAAACCAAGCAACAATACGATGGCGATAATGATAATGACTTTTCGAGACATAAGGGGGGAGTGATAAAAATCTTAAAGTCCAACAGCAATAGCTACATCAATTGATGAGCGAATAGTATTATAATTTTCCCAGGTCAAAATGTTATTAGCACCAGCATTATAGCCATTATCGTGAATCAATAGGTTGGTAAATTGATGGGTAGCAGCATTGTATCCTTGAATGCCTACTATTGTAGTGTAATGCCCGCGTGGTACAAAATGGTTAACCGTACCCATAGTTGAGATGCCCTCAATTACAATAGGGTTACCTTGACCCAAAGCAGCAAAAATAGAGTCAGCGTCAGGAGTAATTTCACGTACATGCGTGAGGTTAAACTCTTGTTTCATAATGCGACTCAATTTGTTGTAATCACCTCCACTTCCTAGTATGTAAGCGCACAGATTGTCATTCCAAGCTCGAGGGGCTGAAGCAGCTGAGTATCCACCTATACGAGCGGCACGTGCTGGTGGTAAGTCACGAATTCCACAGCGATAATAGTTATTTATGAAATCACGAAAGGGCATATTTATGCCCTTTACATAATTAATTGCGATTAAAGTAGCGGCTGCTCCACAGCTGACACCAGACCATTTGTGATTCACATGACCAGCATCGGTATGATCAGCTAAATTAGGGTTGGTGTCACAGGTACCTGCATATTCACATTCACGAGGAGCACTACCCATTACAATGAATCTTGCTGGTAAACGGACATCACAAATATTATCGGTATTACAAGTAGCCTGTGGTGCAGCAGGAGGATTGCCACCAGGAATTAAAGAAACTGGACCGACACTTAGAGCACCTCCAGCTGGGAAATAGTTCACGCCATTGATTGCTCTTGGTACACAGGTTTGCGAAGTACCAAAAGTAAAGAAGCAGGGGTTGATTAAGTACAAAATAAAGCCGCTACTTGCTAGCAGTGCTAAGCCACCTAAGGTATTGATAATCCTTTCAGTGGACTTTTTGATTTGATCCCCACTACCACCAATAATGATTTGAATACCAGAAACTATGAGCATTAGTAATGCCAAGGTTCCAGCCAACCCGCCGATATAGACGAATAGGATTCGTGCATAATTCAAAATATAACCCTGACCGCCACCATCAATACTAGTAGACCCATTAATGCTAGCTTCTAATCCTACTTGTCCTACTGCGAGTGGAACGGTTACTTGTTGAGCCGATCCAGCTTGAGGATTATTATTGAAATTGGTCTGTCCGAGAGGATTGGGGCCAGTACCAGCAATAGTTTCTGGAGGTGGTTGATCATTGTAAACTAAATTGAGAAAAGTTTTCATTCCAGCTCCCACAGCGCCAACGTGATCAATAGTGTTAGCAAATAAGCTATACCAGGGGCGGTTAGGATCTTTGGTGCAACCGCGAAGAGGATTGGCCCAGTATTGTTTGAAATGATTAACCTCTTCTATAGGGTGTCCTTCGGTGGACCCTGGTCGACCAGGATTATGGCGGCTTCCAACTTGTGGAGGGCTGTTGAAAATACGACTATCACATTGAGCTAGTTCCTGAAAACTTGCTGGCACATCTTTATGATATCCATGTGCTGATTCTTGGCCATTCACAAAAGTGCCACTGTCATAAGCCATATCTGCAGCATAGAGCAAAATAGTACTACTGCTGTAAGCACTAATGATTGTCGGATACACTGATGAGCATCCATCCAAAACGGCCACACCAATAGGATTGAGAGATCTCAATTGCGTAAGATCATTACCACACACTGCACCTGAGTGTCCTGAGATCAGGACATCGTTACTGAGTTGAATATTTTGTCCTGCCAATCCAGGATCACTACTCAAGGCTTCTTGTACTTTTTGTTTGAGTAACGGCCCATTGAGTCCGCTCCATGAAACTTGTTCCACACTATTGGCTGGTACCACAAAAATCATGCCCGGCACCTTAGTATTGCTCATTGCTGCTTCGATTGCTCGTTGAAATCGACCAGTTCCTCTTTCGGCGCCATTGCCAGGTTCATCTTGAGGTAAATAGTAATTACTTACATCACCTGGTCTACCATTATTACCATGGAGCAAAATATACATTGGAAATGTACCCTGACACTGTGCTTCTTTGGGTACATAAATAATACTTTTACCGGGGATGTAACCAGCATTAGGAGCTGGTACATAATCAAAACGAAGAAATTTAGTAGTGCCAGTGGTACTACAACGTGTGCCGGACGCTTCAGCTACCGCTGGTTGCAGTGAAATGGGGGCCACGATCCACAAGCTGCCAACCAAAGTGGTGATGAGAAAACTCAAGAGGAGAAAACGCTTCATAGAGATACTTTTCATAATCATGGCACTATAGCCAAAACGATCAAAACTACAATAGCGAATCTTTTTTCTTTGTGCTATCCTAATTTCTCCAGGATCGGTATTGACTAATTGCTGAAAATGTATTATAAATTAATGAAGCATAATAATTCCTATGAACAAAGCTCCTGCTGGCAATTTAGATTCTCAATTGGTTGTTAGAGAACAATTAAAAGCGCCTCAATTGGATGTTGGCCCAACGCGTGAAGGTGTTCGCACTGCTCTAGAACACAAGTCATTGCTTGCCGGTCATCCGGATGCGACTACCGTATCTCGTATGTTAAGCGCACCAAGAGTTGTTTCATCTGGAGTTTTGTCTCAAATAAGAAATATTGCTGGAAACTTCACTAGACCATTGGCATTGGCTGCTACATTAGCAGCTTGTGGTAGCAGTGAAAGAGTTATTCAAGTTCCAGTACAAATAGTTAGTGATGGTGGCGTGGCAATTGCTCCAGCAAATAGTCCTGTGGTAACTATTGACCAACCAGCTCCAACTTCTGATGAAGGCATGGGGTGGCAGGGCTGGTTAACGCTTATCCTCTGTAGTGGCATTATTTTAGCTCCTCTTGCTGCATTCGCAACTACACTGAGGTTAGGGAAAGCAAGTGCTAAAGCATGGAAATTGATGGAGCGTTCAGGGCTAGGAGGAGCTTTAGGCCTACCCCCAGAGGTAAAAGTGTATACTGGAAGAACATTCCTTTATAGTACATTTTTTCGTGGAGAATTAGCTGAAGTAGCAAAAGTATCTGGTAACTTTCCAGATCAGCAGCGGGAAATTGCTGTAGCTCGAGGTAAACTAGGAAAAGAAGGGGAAACAGCTAGTATGGATACATTGATGAAGGCTGCATTAAGACTCGGTTTTTCACCAAGCTTTGATTCTTATGCTCAACCAGTAGAAATTAATGGATCACCTATATTTTTCACTTGGTCAGTAAATACCGACATAGTAGATCCAGTGAAGTCACATATTTATTTTGATCCTTCCGGGGATTATGCACTTCAAAGTCGTAAAATTAATGATGAAATACAGCCAATGGTTGCTGAAATAGTGAGCAGCTATAAATTTACAAGTATGGATGAGGCTACTAGCAAAAGAGGAGAGATTGCAACCAAACTAAACAATCATCCGCTATTGAAAACTTTTCAAGACAAATATGGTATTAAGTTAGTAATTAAACTAGCGGATATTGCTTCACCAGATGAGCTACAACACGCGGCTACTAGAAAATTAGTAGAATTGAAGAATCTAGAAACTGATGAGATTGCAGTAAAAAGAGCTGAAAAGAAAGGTGAAGCAGACATAAAAACTGCAGAAGCTAGGGCAAAAGCGATAGAGATAGTAGGCCTAAAAGAGAACGAAATTTTTGGACAGAAAATTGAGGCTGCTAATAAAGCATCTAGCCCAATAGTTGGTGCATCAGCATTTGTAGCATCTGAGTTACGCGGCCCCTTGGCTGACTTAACATCTGCTATTAGAGATGCTAAGAAGCTTGACGCGGGCAGTAAATAGTTACTAACAAAATCTTTTTATGCCAGCTCAAAATCCCTGGAATGGTACAATAATTCCCGATAGTCCATCTTCACCTGACGTAAAAGGGAGTTCATCCTCAGTTCCTTTTAATAGAGAAAAAATTAAAACAGCATTAAGATATGGTGGGGGAGCTGCTGCTCTGGCACTCATAGCTGGATTAGGTATTGCTCATAGTGATGATATTGGCAAAACAGCGAGACGTGCCCGTGCTTTGGCTAGAAACGCTGTTCATATGGTGGATACTCCTGATCTCACACAAGAGTCAGCGACAGATCGTTCATCACAAGCTGCTGCTTTGGTGAACGAGGATATGACTGAGACTAATAGATTTGAAGTTCAATTGGCTACTTACAGAATTAACCATTCTGCTACCTATCGTAGCGACGCAGCATACCAACAGCTTCTAGATGAAAGACGCACACGTGCTACACATATATTAGAAACTGCTACTCAAATATTACGTAAAGATAGTAGTCAACCTTGGGGAGCTTTTATTGAGAATGCTTGGAATGATCCAGAGACAGCAGCCTTATTTAGTAGTGGTTTGCTATATAGTATTTCTATTGCTCTCCATCGCTCAAGTCGTGAGATTGGAGATGCTAATGATCAAGAAGCTGCGCGAGTGGCTTATCAACTCTTTAGTAGACCTGGTTGGCAGACTGATGATAATTTAGGCAATCTTACTGATGATGCAGGATTGCATTATGGTATACTTACTAATTTAGAACGCGAAGGTATCACTAGCTTTCATGTCGGCCATAGATTATCACCAAGGGGGAATTACGAATTGACTGCTGATCGTGCTTTCTATACAGCAATGGTTGCTCGTGTTAGTGCTATTCACCGAGTAATTGAAGAAAAACGCACAGCGGGCCACTTAACATTGGCTGACGTTCGGGCTGCATTAGAAGCTACACCAGATACGTCCGTGGCTTTAGCTAATGTGCCTGTAGAAGTTACTTTAGCAGCAGTTTGGGGAAGATTAATTTTACCTGGAGCTGTTATCGATAATGAGGTCATTCGTACTGCTATTTTAGGGGGAAGACCGATTACTACTGTCCTTCGTGAACGCGATACTGTTGGTGGGGGGTTAGTCAAAGCCAATGAGAAAGTACCAAGTGAAGTGCCAGATCCAAGAGGTTTTGTGGTAGTGAGATAAATTGTGAAGCCTGAAGCTAGAGGCCTGATGTCTGAATTTAGATTGAGCGAGAGAAACTTTGGGCCAACGAATGAAAAGGTAAGAAGTAAAAATGAATAAGCACACCCTTACGCTGGATGAAGCCGGATCCTTCCCTTCGGCTACGCTCAGGGCGGGCTATTGCGCTTAGGATGAATTAATACTGCTAAACGCAGTGTCGGTTAGGGTCCTTTCCCTTCGACAAGCTCAGGATTAAGCTGAGACTCCTGAGCTACAATTCGCACTCCGCTATTCGTAATTATAATTCTGCCTTCTGCACTCTGAATTCTGAATTGCGAATTTTTCGTCTGCGCAAAAACTTTCGTACTTCATGTGCAATTAACATAACAACTCCACCAAGGAGGGCATAGCTCCAGTCATTGAGAGTCAAATTAGCCGTACGTACGTAGGTCTGGATGAATGGTGTGTAGATGACTATGCACATCATTATTAATGATAATCCAATTGAGCCTAATAGGATCGGATTGCTCCAGAAGTAGCGATTCCAGATACTTTGCTGTTCATGGCGACGAGAGAGAATGTTTACAAATTGACCCATCATGATAGTGACATAAGTCAAAGTGAGAGCTCGACGGTAGAGGGGATTGTCTTCAGTCCAAATACTAGGAGCATTATGATAACCATTTCTTTCTAGAAACCAGACGAAGTTGAGTACAGCTACACCTCCCATGAACACACCGACATAAGCAATGTCTAATAGGTTCTTAATAGTAAGGAAGTGATCATTGAGCTTGCGAGGAGGTGATTTCATCATGTCATCTGGTGCTGGATCAAATGTGAGCGCCATCAACGGAACCATTTCACCTACCAAATCTACTAATAAAATTTGTACAGCAAGAATAGGTGCAGGAAAACCGAACACATAGATCGCTGAACCTGCTAGGACTGCGACTAATTCACCGCTATTACTACTCAGTGTAGAAAAAAGTGTTTTACGGAGGTTAGCAAAAATAGTCCGCCCCTCTTTGATAGCTGTAACCAAAGTAATGTAGCTATCATCAGTGAGCACAATTTCAGCTGCTTCTTTGGCCACCTCCGTGCCAATTCTACCCATCGCTACACCAATATCAGCGTTCTTTAAAGCTGGAGCGTCATTTACTCCATCGCCAGTTACTGCGACTACATTTCCTTGAGCACGTAGTAGTTTTACTATTCTTAATTTATCTTCAGGACTAGTTCGGGCGAATACTACAGCTGGTGCTTTGATTTGTTCTGCTAATTTTTCATCAGTCCAAGTACGAAGCTGATCACCTTCCACAACAGCCAATTCGCCATCGTGGTCTAACCCAATATTGTGGGCAATCGCTTGTGCTGTTTGAGCTTGGTCGCCAGTAATCATAAATGTGCGTACATGGGCATTGTGAGCAGTAATGATGGCATCTTTTACGCCAACACGTGGAGGATCACGCATTACTACTAATCCGATGAATTGCATTTCTTGCTCCACGGATTTCATATTGATATCAGCTCCGTTCACTACCTCTTTGTAAGCCATAGCCAGTACGCGTAAACTTTGGTTAGCGAACTGATCTGATGCTGCTTGAATACTTTTTCTTTCAATCTCACTTAGATTACAAATAGCGAGGACACTCACTGGCGAACCTTTAAGAAAAGCGATTTGTTTTCCTGCCCATGTTGATTGAGCGGGTGCTACTCTTACCGAACTCATCATCTTGCGAATTGAGTCGAAGGGGAACTGAGCAGTTTCTTGCCAACCCTTTCTCAATTGATCAATGCCGTAGCCTGCTTTTTTTCCTAAGGTAATTAATGCTGCTTCTGTAGGATCTCCTAAAGCATACCAATGTTTGTGCTTGGTATCAGGTTCAGCTACATCCCCTGTGGAGGCTAAAATACCTGCTAAAAATAAAGCTTCAGGCAATTGCTCTTTATCTTCAATATTTCCTTCTGGCGCATAACCAATACCATCTACAGCATATATTTTATCTTGATACCAAATATGCTGAACAGTCATTTCATTAGTAGTAATGGTTCCTGTTTTGTCAGAACAAATAATACTAGTCGATCCTAAGGTCTCTACTGAATACAGTTGTTTCACTATCGCTTTCTTTTGGGCTAGGCGACCGGCACCTAAGGATAAGATTACTGACAACTGTGCGGGAAGTCCCTGAGGAACCATTGCTGCTGCGATACCTAAGCCTGCTAATAAGCTTGCTTGCAATGGTGTTGCTTGTAAAAAATTGATTAAGAAAATAATCACAGCCAAGCTCAAAGCCACAATGGTAAGACGAGCAGCAATACTACTAATTTCTTTTTCTAGCGGAGTAACATTTGTTTCTACAGATTGTGTAAAGCGGGCAATCTTGCCGATTTCAGTATTCATTCCGGTAGCATAGACAACCCCAACAGCATTGCCACGGGCAATGGTTGTGCCTAAGTATACTTGATTGTCTTGGCGACTGAGTGGTACTTGATCAGTTAAAGCATGAATGAACTTAGTCTTTGGATTGGATTCTCCTGTAAGTGCAAAGTCATTGCTGGCAGCATTGTTCATGCTGATCAATCTAATATCAGCCGGTACAGCATCGCCCTCTTCTAATACTACGATGTCACCTGGGACTAATGTAGTAGCATCAATTTCTTTTCTTTCCCCATTGCGTAGTACTTTGGCTTGAGGTGTTAGAAATGATTGTAATGACTGAATAATATTCTCGGCTTTGTATTCTTGGATGAAACCGATGACAGCATTGATCAGTACGATGCTATAAAGAATAACGGTGTCGCGAATACTACCCAACATGAAAGCTAATCCTCCTGCTGCGATCATGAGAATGATCATTGGATCTGCAAATTCTTGTAAAAATTTACGCCACAAAGGTATGGTAGCGATCTTTTTTAACTGGTTGTGTCCATGGATGGTTAGACGTTTTTCGGCCTCGGAATCAATTAAGCCATTATGTGTAGACTCCAGGATAGCAATGCTTTTTTCTGGGGATAACTGATAGAAGCTGGGCATGTTTTGTTTTAGTTTCGTGTAATTGTCTCTTAAATACGTGACAAAAGCGATAGTATTAGTTACATTTCTCCCTCAATACCGTTGCCTTTAATTGGGAAATGTTTTATCATTATACGAAATCAATATTTTCTATGGTTGCTTTGCCCCCATCATTTCTGTCTCGCTCCGCATCAAAACATGCCCAAAAGAACCAGAAAAAATGGTCACTGGGAAAATGGATTCAGTCTGCAATACTTGCTGTATTGACGGTAACGACAGTCTTGGGTGGCCTTGTGTATTCAGCACCGAAAGTTCATGCTGCTCAGACTAGCTTTGATACAGTCTTTGAAGATTGTACCGATGATGCTAGTGGTGCAACATGGGCAGGTATTAAGGCTTGTATCCAAGGTGTAACTATGGATGTGAAGTATCAACCGGTATGGAGTGGTGTCATCCGCCCCAAGTTGGTCCAGTTTTTTGATAATCATGCCTTGAGTGGGGGGGGAATAGAAGATGCTCTTCTTCATAAGAGTTTTATGTTTGGTGATACGTTTCCCTCTACTGCGTCGATGGACAGCCAAGTCAATTTGATGTTAACCGAAGAGGGTGATGGTAAAGATCTCTTTGAAGAAATAGGAGATGTATTTGATAAGGCTTTGGAAGGTGACCGTAATGCCGTTTTATGTCAGTTATATGATGTGCCCCCTGTGATGCTTTATGGTGAAGAGGGTGTTACATCACCGGATTATAGTGATTCTGGACCTCTTACGTGTGATAGTGCAGGTGCAACAAACAATAATTTTTTGGTCAAAGGCTTGTCAGCAGCCACGATTTATATGATTGCTGACATTATCTCAACTGATAACTTTGCCGTTACTTCAGAGGAAAACCCCCGGCTATCTGGCCTAATAAGTGATGTGAAATCAGTAATGGGTCAATTAAAGGCTTATATTGGCAATGATGATAACCTAGTCACTCCCCGTCGCTCAAATCCTAGAAGTCCACATAAAAATTTAAGGGCCTTTTATAGCGCTAATTTTGGTGGTACCTCAATATTAGCTTCAGACGGTCCTATCGAAACTTTGCTTAGTTACTGTCAGAGTGAGGGTTTGCGTGGTGTAAATCTCGGTAGAACTACAGCTGATTATATTAATGCTGTTAAAGATTGTTATACTCGATCATTGACTGATACTGCTCGGACGATGAGCGATCGTTCAAAAGAATTTGTACGTAATATTCTAGTGCCAGCTACTGCTGCGTACGCTACGAAAGTATCGGCATTTACTGATGCTGGTGATCAAGCAAAGGCAAAGGATTTCATGCAAAGCATTGACTATGTGCAGCTCGGTGAGGCTTATGACCCACTAGCGAATCGTCGATCAGAGTATCCTATGGCTGATTATCTCAGTGAGACAATTAATGATAGTTATACCGATTCGGTATCTTGGACCAATGTGGAATATGAAGCAGATGATGTCACACCTAAAGTAGCTCTCAGTGGCAATGCACCATTGACATACTATGGTGATTTTACGAGAAGTGTGAAGCAAGTTATTGCATGGCATGCATATTATATTAATGAAGCGCTGACCACTGAACAAAATTACACAATTTTTCTAGATAGACCGTTAGCTCCAGCTCCTGCTACTTCTACTGCTCCAGCACCAGCGACTTCAGCTGCACCTGCTGCTTCAGGTGCTGATGTTGCTGCGCAAAATAGACAACTCTTTTTGAATGAAATAAAAGCTGTTCGTCGCGTACAGGTAGAAAGCAATCGCAATGTACTCAGACAGTTAAATGATTATATCCAACGTTCAGCTAATAGTAGTAAGCCAATCATGATGTTTATCTGGTTCTGGTTGGCAACAGAGAGTCATGATCCTACTTATTCTGGTGCTCCAGAACATTTTACTGGTGATTTATCTTTGATCAGTGAAAGTATCCCAGCAGATGGAGCCGTCGCTCAATTTTTTTCCGATCCATATTTGGCACGTATTACTAACGCATGTTCACCCAATACATTTTCCGACACAGTAGCTAAAGCAGATCTCGAACCTTGGCAAAAATGTTTGGAGCATGAAAAGGAATTCGTCGATAAGTCAGATAGCTCGAGGACTTTCAAAATGCACAATACTGGTACTGAGACCAACTTTACTCTCACAATGAGCAATGACTTTGAGTTGCTCAAAATGCGCCGTTCACAGCCAGTCGTAGAAGCAATGCAAAGTATGATTGCTACTATTCAGTCATGTCGTGATCGTGCTGCTTGTTTGAGCTTGAATGATCGTGATGTTGGTGATCAAGGTACTCGTCAGTCTGGTAATGCTCCTGGGTCTAATGACCCAAGCGACTCGATGCTGAGTGCAATTTTATCGATTATCAATCTTATTCTTGGTTTAATTATCAAGTTTCTCTTGTGGTTGACTGCATTGGTCATGAGCTTCTTCCAATCAGTATTGAGCTATGCAGGTTTCACTACTTCAGACTTCGTCGTCAAAATGTGGAAGGCAGTGCGTGACTTTGTGAACTTGTTCTTTATTCTTGCTTTATTGGGTATTGCTGTTGCTAATATCGTTCAATATGAAATCAATAATTATGCAGTAAAGACTATTCTGCCTAAGTTGATTGTGATCGTGATCGTCGTTAACTTTTCACGCTTAATCGTAGGATTGGGTATCGATGCTGGTAATGTAATGGAAGCCGGTATTTACCAAATCGCTGGTATGGGACCTCATGGTGGAGGTACGCAAGCGGCTTGTTCAACCACGACTACTCAAGTTGGTACGCTCGATGTGGCGATTCCTCAAGATATTAAAGATGGTAGTATCCTCTGTCGTTTGGCTAAGGGATTACGTTTTCAAGAACTTCAAAATTATCGTGAGACTGGTGCTGCTACTGAATCTACTCTCACTTCACTGTTCTTGATCAATGTAGCTATTCTCTTGATCTTGATTATGATGCTATTTGGCTTCTTAGCCTTAGCAATCACATTCACAATACGTATTATTGTGCTTTGGGCACTGGCGATTACTTCGCCGCTTTTCGTGATCAGTAAGATCTCACCAATCGGCAGCAGTATCTCTAGTGAATGGCAAAGTAAATTTGTGAAGTACGCTTTTATGCAAGTGAAGGTAGCTTTCTTCTTAACCTTAGCTGTACTTGCTTCAGAAGCAGTAGGATCACAAATCTTCTCAAGTTTATCTAATACTAGCCCAGCGGTAGGTGGTGGTAGCTTGAGTCCTGTAGGTTTCAACTCTTTAGCGGACTACCTCCAATTAGTTTTTGTAATCGCTATGATTTATGCAGCAGCATTTACAGCTGCTAAAGGTGATTATGGTAATAGTTTAGTAGATGGTATCGCTAAGTATGGTCAAAATCCAATGACTGCTTTACGTGGTGTTGGCTCTGCATTCAGAACTGCTGGTAAAGTAATTGGTGCTCCAGTAGGGGCTATGGGCTATATTGGTAATCGTCTTCAAGATGCGAAGGGTAACGGTATATTTGCTAAGGGTACTAGAGCTCTTGGTACTATCATTGCGTCTCCAGCCAATTATGCTACCGGTGCAAAAGCAGTATTAGGTGATTTGAAGCAAAGTGCATCAGAAAGAAAAGAACGATTTGGTACTATGAGTGGGTCAAATATTGCTCGTTTGCCAGGGTTGGGCCAGGATATGCGTGATCGTTTTCAAGCGAAAGTTGCTTCTAATGAAGTTAAAATTATTAATGAAATCACCAACGATGCGAAACTTCGCTTCAATCCACATACTATTTTGCAAAAAGCTCAAGAAGCTTTGAAGCGTAACGATCTTCGTAGTTTCCGTGGTTTGATCACTGCATATGCTCAGAGTGGTGGTGATCTAGATCAAAAAGGTGTGGACGGTAGAACTTTGCGAGACCAAATATTAGATTCTGAAGAAAAACGTGTTACCACTGGTGGAGAAGAGGAGCGTAGGAATAATGCTCAAAAGGTTTTACGTGACTTAGAGAACATGACATCCCAAGAGTCTGGTAATCGGTTCTCAGCAGGTAAATCTTTTGCTGCTCGAACTGACGATAAAAAAGAAATTCAAAAACAATTGGATGAAGCCTTAAAACGTGGAGATAAGAGTTATGCTTTGGGTATCATGACAGCAGGTTTTGAAGGCCGCTTAAAAGGTGCTGGCGCTGATGCTATGGCAGCTTGGATGCGTATGGAGCGGGGAAATGATACTGCTAATGGTGGTGATGAAAATGTAAATGTGTACATTACTGAAAATGATCGTCGTCTGATTTCTAAGGCTACAGGTAAAGATAGTGTAGCTGTTGGTGGTATTATGTTGGGTAGAGCAAAAGAAGAAGGCGATTTCTATCAAGAAGTGTATTTGGCAGCTCAAGAAATGGGGCTACTCTCAAGAGAGCATGCTAAGTTTAGTGATATCAGAAATGCAGAAGCGAGAGCTAATGCAGATAGAGTTGTTGCTTCTTTAGCTAGTATCGGAAAAGTAGAAGACAGTAATGGACGCACACGCTTTCTCAGTGAAGTTCAAAGAGGTATTAAGGCATTGGATCAAATTGCTGCGACCCAAATTAATGCGTTTGGTGAAATTAAACCTAGTGGTGATGATGGTAATATTGGTACAATTGTACAGAGTATGAATGCCAAAGCGATGGCATTAGCGAGTAGTTTGACTGAATCTGGAAAATTCCGAGCTGATACTAAAATGATTCGTGAAGCAATGCTGGGTTATGTGAAAAATGCTGCGTTGATTGGAGATGTTAATAGCTCAGATGCCAACCAAAAAGCAGCTGCTGAATTCAATATTAAACGACTCAATGAGTATTTAACTACCTTAGCTGGTAGTGTGACTACAGATGCTCAAATGAATACGATTGGTCAACAGTTAGATATTTTGGTCAGCGGTCTTCCAGCTCGTAGTAAAGAACTAAATATCAATGAAGCACAGACTAGAACTGTTACCGCCGCTATTGAAGAATTTCGTACTAAATTAAAGGCACAAGCAAAAATAAGACCAACTAGACCAAGTGGTGAACCAGATGACGACACTCCTCCAGCACCAGCGAGTACGTAAAAATTTAGCTAATTTAAACAACCATGGAATTACTAGCATCAATCGTACAATTTCTTTGGCAATTGGTGCTAGATGGCTGGTGGGCAATTACTGAAGCATTCCATCGCGTAATCACACTATTCAGCTAATAGCTTTCTCTCATATTGCGATTGTTCCGAAGAGGAAATATCTTGAGCTCAGCAATTAAATTCATCCTGAGTGCAGTCGAAGGATCTGGCTTCACTTTGTCCAACTTTTCAATTTAAATTCTAAAATCGAGAATTTAAATTGAAAACCTCACGCATCAGGCCTCAAGCTTCATTATTCATCAAACTGCATGTCGGCCAGATCATTCGACTCCACTCCGTTGCGGTCAGGATTAATTGATGGCTCATAGCTCTAGGCTATTTACTACAATCTGTGTTATAATTACATGAAATATTAAGTTCTTCCCCTAACTTATTTCCATGGCTCAGTTCAAAGTACCGCAAAATGTACAAAGAGCAGATACCATTATTGGTCCGCTGACCATGGTGCAGTTGATCGTGGCTATCGTTGGCGGAGGGCTTGCTTATGGCATGTACCTGTCTTTGCAGTCGCCAGTAAATATTGTTGTTAGTGTTATTATCGCTGCTATCACTGCCGGGTTTGCTTTGATTCATGTTCATGATTTAAGCTTTGGCAAATATCTCTCAGTTATGGCATTGTACCTGCTCAAACCGCGTTTGCGTGTATGGGAAAAGGGGAGTGGGGAAATACCATTGGCTGAAAAAGTGATTCAAGAAAAAGTGGTTGTTCAAAAGAAAATTACTAGACCTACTTCTGAAATCCCGACCGTCAAATTCCAAGATCTCCATCAACTGACCAATGTGTTGGACAATGCTGGTCTTTCCGATATCGATGATGCTGAAGATGATGAATTAGTGCTGAAGTCATTCCAGAAGCCGACCAAACCCTTCAATAAATAACCGTTATGCCAGTTAATCAGAGAAAAGGAAATGTCGAAGCGAGTACCCAAACCCATCTCAAAATTGCCGAGATCAAGGATAATACTCTAGTGCTCAAAGACGGTAGCATTCGTGCTGTCTTGGCTGTATCCAGCGTTAACTTCGAACTACTTTCTGAACAAGAACAAAATTCGATTATTTATTCTTATCAAAACTTTCTCAACGCTTTGGATTTCCCTATTCAAATCATGATTCGCTCTAAGCGATTGGATATTGAAGGGTATCTCAGCCGTATGACTGAAATGGCTAATGGCCAACAAGATCCTCGTATCAAGCAGCAAACATATGATTACATCGACTTCGTTGCAAGTTTCGTAGAGTATTCAGATATTATGGAAAAAGATTTCTATATCGTCGTCGCCCATGAGCCAGATCGGGTAAAAAGTGGGAACTTCTTTCAACGCTTCATGCAACAACTCAATCCTGCAGATAACGGATTGGATTATCGTGTTCGTCAGCAAGAGTTTATTACTTTACGCAAGACGCTCAACCAACGTGTGGCTAGCATTATTAATGCTATGTCGTCAGCTGGAATCTATGTCAAGCGTCTCAATACCCATGAGCTCATTCAGCTCTATTATGAAGTGTACAATCCAGTCACTTCTCAAGGTCAAAAGGTAGAAAATCTCCTCAAACTAAACTTGAATGATGTGCCAAAAGTAGCTGGTCAAACTGAAAATGAATAATAAGAAAATCCCTCCAAAATCTGGCATCATGTCTCAAATAACCAATTCCTTCCAGGCATTGGGTGGACTCTTTGGCGGTAAAAAGAAAGCAGCTAAGGTAGCAGCAATGGAAGCTGAGGCTAAGGATGTCGCTGCTGTAGAAGCTGCTCAGACCGTCGCTACTACTAGTCAAATCAAGATGTCTAGTCAGGAGCGTGGTAGTCGTACTGCCTTGAAGCGTGGTTTTGGTCTCTTTAATCGTGACAAAGGGAAAGAAGAAGCTACTATTAGTAAATCCGAGGAAGAGAAACGTCTCAATGAAGCTCAAAAGCTGTATGAAGCAGGTTTGGCTTCAGTAAAGGATTTAATTGCACCTTCAAGTATGAAGGTAGATTATGACAAGCTCACTATCAATGATGTCTATGTGCGTACTTATGTGGTGTATGCCTACCCTCGCTATTTAGATACCAACTGGTTGGCCCCTGTGATCAATTTGGAGGCGACTATGGATATCTCCATGTTTATTTATCCAGTGCAGTCCGTAGATATTCTTCGTAGTTTGCAAAGCAAAGTAGGCCAAATGGAGTCCGCTGTACGTATTCAACAAGAGCGGGGACAGGCACGTGATCCTGCATTGGAAGCTGCACTTAATGACGCCGAAGAGCTCCGTGATAAAATTGCTACTGGTGTCGAAAAATTCTTTCAATTTGGTTTGTACTTCACTATTTATACTACTTCAGAAAAGCAATTGGCTAATTTGGGTAAACAACTAGAAGCGATTCTTGGTGGAAAGTTATTGGTCATCAAATCTATTCAAGCGCGTACTGAACAAGGCTTTAACTCCACAGTTCCTTATGCTACTGATGAGCTTTACGTGGTGCGTAATATGAATACTGAGCCGCTTTCTAGCTCATTCCCATTTACCTCATCTGAACTCACATCTGACCAAGGTATTTTGTACGGTATCAATCGTCACAATAATTCGCTGATTATTTTTGATCGCTTTTCATTGCCTAATGCCAATGCAGTGGTATTTGCTACCTCTGGTGCTGGTAAATCATATGCGGTAAAACTAGAAATTTTACGTAGTTTAATGTTTGGTACCGACGTGATCGTTATCGATCCTGAGAATGAATACAAAGCGCTTTGTGATCTAGTTGGTGGTACTTATTTGGATGTTTCATTGAACGCTGATCGTCGTATTAATCCATTTGACCTGCCATTGCCTTATGAAGGCAAAGAAGAACAGCCGGGAGATTTGCTACGCACGGCAATTATTAATCTTAAGGGGCTGATGAAGTTGATGCTTGGAGATCTCACTCCTCGCGAAGAAGGCTTAGTTGATCAAGCTTTATTGGATACTTATGCTCTCAAAGGTATCACTATGGATACGGCCAATCCTGGTAAAATTCCTGCTCCTACGATGGAGGACCTACATGATGTTTTGCAAGACACTAAAGGGGGAGAAGATATTGCTCAACGTCTCAAACAATACACATCTGGTATCTTTGCTGGTATTTTCAACCGTCCTACTAATGTAGATCTCAAAAATGGCTTAGTAGTATTTAGTATCCGTGATCTAGATGAGGTACTTCGTCCTACTGCTATGTATATTATTTTGAATTACATCTGGAATATGGTTCGTAGTAAGCTTAAGCGTCGTATCTTAGTCATTGATGAAGCCTGGACCATGGTACAGCATGAAGATGCAGCGCGATTCATCTACGGCTTGGTCAAACGTGCCCGCAAATATTACTTGGGTGTAACTACTATTACTCAAGATGTGGAAGATTTTATTTCTCGTGACTTTGGTAAATCAATCATTACTAACTCAGCGATGCAATTGTTGCTGAAGCAAGCTCCATCAGCTGCTCCTGGGTTGGCTAAAATCTTTAACCTTACTGAGGGCGAACAGTATTACTTATTAAATTCAGTGCAAGGTGAAGGAATCTTCTTTGCTGGTCGTAAACATGTAGCGATTCAAATCATTGCTTCAGCGGCTGAGCATAGAGTAATTACTACTAACCCTGAAGAAGTATTGCAAATACGCTCTCAATCAGATAATTTTGAGGCTAAATAATGAGTTATGGCAGATCCTGCTCGCAAAATTGAATCAGAAGATACCGGCGCTACTCCACTAAACTTTGATGTTAAACAAAGCGGTCCTCAATTAAAGTCGACTAAAATAACCGACAATGGTCAAAGTAGTGGGGCCAGTATTGGTCCGTCCGTTGCTGCTAATGACAATGACGTTACTAATGATCAGGGTGGGCCGGCACCTAGGAGTAGTCAATTAACTGGACAACCGGGTTTTTCTGGTAGTCAACAGGCTGGGCAACCCCAACCAGGTCAACCTACTCAAACATCAGGTGAATCAAAAGTAAATCAATCGGCAACTACTGCTCCCAAGGAATCTGTTACGCAAGTTGAGCCTGGGGATCAAGGAGCTGCTACTCAATCTGATGCTGCTGCCAAGCAAGAATCCAAAGCTGAAGCTGGAAAATCAGAGGCAACCAAGAAAAACGATGAAAAAAAGGGTGAAAAGGATGGTACTGATGACGAGAAAAAAGAAAAAGAAGCAGCAGATGTTCCTGATAAGGGAGGAGTGAATGAATCTGATCAACAGGCTAAAAAACTAGAAGGTGATACTAATGCTGCTGCTCAAGATAGTAATCCTGAAAAAGCAGCTCTAGCTCTCGAGAACAAGAATACTGAAACCCCAAAAAATCAAAATCTGAAGCCTGCTCAAACCGAACAAAGACCAAATATACCATTGCCAGCTCAGCCAAGACCAGCTGTCGGTCGTCGAAACCCTTTACGCCCCAATACTACCACGACTCCAACGGCAAGTAGGCCAAATGCATCAGGCCAACCGACGAAGAGTAGTAATCAAAGTGCTCCTTCATCCCCAAAATCTAATGATGCGAAAGGTAGTGCCGGTAGGAGCTTTGCTAGTAGAGCTCAACAAGGAATGCAGAAGATGGCTGACCGTCAACTCAAAGACGAAAAAGATGGTGATGCGACTATTAGTAAAGCAACTCAAGGTCCAGGGATTAGTGCTAAAAAGAGTGGAGCGCTTGCTGCCGATGTCGCCAATAAAGCGAATTTAGAAAAGCAGGTAGCTGAAGCCGCTGCTCGTCGAGCCGGAGCTATAGCTGGTGGCTTAGGTGCCAGCAAAAAAACACAAGAGAACATCACGGTCAGCTTGATAGTATTAATCAATCTTGTCTTTTTAGTGTTGGAAGTTGTGAGTGGCATTGGTATCTTGTTATTTATTTTGCACATAGTTCTCTTTTTGTACTGGCTATCTAAGGAAAACCGTTGGAAAAAATCATTACTTGCTTTAGTAATGATTTTGCTCTCACCGTTCACCTTGGTCTTTGGTGTTTTTGTTGCTTTTAGTATTACTTTGTTAGGCTTTATATTTATTACCTGCCAAACAACAGCAAACTCTATTCCATTTGGGATTCCAATCAGTTATGTCACTAGCATTGGTAGTTTCTTTGGTGCCAACTTCGGCCCTTTTGCCCAAGTCTGTGATCATCTCAATGTGCATAGTTTAGGTGTTGGTGGAGTGGCCAATACGACAACTCGTAACGCAAATACCCCGAATGGTGGAACCACTCGTGCTGTTGGTATAATTGATGGACAGGTAATATTAGTAGATGAGAGTGGTCAAACCTTAACTCCAGTGCTTGCCAATACTCAGTTAGTTAGACCTCAATCCTTGGCTCCTGAAGTTGCCAACCAAGCTAATCAAGCAGGTTATCTTAGTCCAGCCAGTTGTAAATTAGGGGAGATTCCCTACAGCGAAGAAGTGATTACCCGTAGTGTGAGATTGGATAATGGAGAGACCAAATTGATTGCATTCCCTATTCATAAAACGATTGATTGCATTAAAAACGATCCGGCAAAAACGGCTATTCGTTCCGTACAGCTAGGGAAGGTGGTTCGTTTAGTAGACGATGACAGTGTCTTAGGAAAATATGTCACTGTAGAATATCCGAACGGTCTCCGTGTATCCTACTATCATCTCGCTCAAATCACTCCTACTTTGGCTTTGGGCAGTATTTTAAATGCCGGACAGCCAATTGGTACAATGGGGAATACCGGTCAAATCTCTTTCGAAGGAACGCAAATGCTTTTCGAGCTCAAAGATGCAAATGGTAACTGGAAAGTATTCAATCCTATCAGCAGCAATAGCAATGCTAGCGTGCTGACGACGTTCCCATGTGCTGACAATGCTGGGGCGCAATGTTTATTAGATTAAGGCGGGATTCTAAATTTTAGAATCGAAATTCAGGCATCACGCCTCTGGCCACAGGTTTAATAGTTCAATCTAGCTGTGTGTCGGCCAGATCCTTCGACGTCGCTGCGCTTTGCTCAGGATGAATTTAGTGCTGCCTGACTTATTGTTTGCCAGCTTAAAATGACACCCTGTGCTTGCAAAACTCTTCCCAAAGGGACCCCTTCGGGGCAACTTTCAACTTTCCACTTTCAACTCCCAGCATTATTATGTTATTCTGCGTTCGTAACTTTAAGCGTTATTATGTCTTCAAATACTTCTCAAAAAGAGATTCCAGCTGCTGTTTGGGTGGCTCTGCCTGTGCTTATTGCTGTTTTAGTATTTGGTTATTTTCGTTTTCTTTCACCAGGAGATCTGACTGCATTTGCTCAGTGTCTCAATGAAAAGAAAGCTATATTCTACGGTTCTAATACTTGTCCTCACTGTGCTGCTCAGAAGCGTGACTTTGGTAAAGCATTCCAATATGTCCATTATGTAGAGTGTAATGTTGATGGCCAATTGGCTCAGGTCTGTCGTGATGAAGGTATTGATAGTTTCCCTACTTGGAAATTTGATGGCAAAGATCCTACTTCAGGTCGTCAGGATCTTCAGATTTTGGCCGACAAGACAGGATGTGAGCTGCCTAAAGAGGGAGTGGTCCAGGAAGGTACGGATATCGTTCGTCCAGGGAGTACTACCGAGGCAGAAGTTACCCCAGTGACTCCAGCTCCAGGTTCAGCGACACCCACTCCTACCTCCGCTCAATAATTGATTTGTTATGTGGAAAAGAATGATTGGAGCTGCCACAGCAGTGGTGATCTACGGCGTGGTTAGCTCTATCGTTGTTGCTATGGCCCAAGGCTACACTTGGGATCGTAATCAACAGAAAGTAGTGATAACTAGTGTTTTTGAGGTGAACTCTTTTCCTGCTGGTGCTCAGGTTAGTATTGATAATGAGCCGTTGAAACAACTTACTCCTGTTTCACTGACGCAAATGCCTGGTACTTATTTAGTAGACGTCAAAAAAGACGGTTATTATCCTTGGCAATTCTCTACCGTACTTTTTCCTCAGCTACTGACCCAGGTTCCTGAAGTGCCCCTTTTCCCTCAACCTGAACTTTTCCAGAATCTCTCTTTTAGTGATCAGACTCTCAAGGTAGAGAGTTTTAATAATGGTAAATTACTAGTGACTCAGACGGAAAAAGCACTGCATTGGTGGCAAGAAAAAAATGGTGTCTTGAAAGAAATATCTACAGTACCTACTGGTACTAGGGCACAATACGCTTGTCAGATTGATGGTCCTGCGTGTTTAGTAGTCAATGAGAGTCGAGCATATTTATTAGATCTAGAAGCTTTGCGAATGGAGTTCGTAGAGGGCAGGCCTTTACTCTATGATCAACATCGTTTCTTCCGGGTACATGAAAATTTCTACTTGCTGACGAAGCAAGCAGATACCGTTATTCTTCAGAAAATCGATACCGCTATTAGCAGCCAACAATTAGTAACTGGTGTAGATGCCTTTACCCTTTTTGATAATCAACTCATTTTTGTGAAAGATGGTGCGATCTGGGAACAGTCTTTGATTACCAATATTGCTGAAAAGATTACTACTTTGGTTGATGAAGAGGAAAAAATCACTGAAATATATGCTGATCAGGCTAAACTCGTATGGCGTACGAATGCTGGCTCCGTGGTACTTTGGAGTAGACTAGGAGCTCAGTCAGTAGGGCGTTGGCAATCTGCTTCACTGAAGGTCCATAATCAACTACTGACAATTGCCAGTGGTGCCAAGGCTTGGGTAGTAGATAAAGACCAGTTTGCTGTAGTCTTCTTAGGTCAAATGGCAGATACAGTAGAAGACATTACCCCTTATGGACAAAGCTCATTGTTAGTAGCACTTGCTGGCAGCCGCTATGTACTAGCGATGAAGGAACCACAAATGCAAAATACGCTACCGACACCCTTTACTGATATTGAGATTCTCACTAATCAAACTATCGTCGCTCTACGGCAAGGTCGACTGTTTTATTATAGTTTCCCAGTGAAATCTTGGTTCCCGCAATAAATTGCTAATTAGCTACTGACTAGACTACTAGGTGCAGCAATCACGCCATTTGTTGGTGCCTTGTTGGCACTTGGATCTGGATAGATTTGTTTTGAACGAATAACGAGACGGTTGAGCGATGTTCCAACTGGCGTACAAGTCATCAGGGTCATGATCGAAGGATATTCATTACCACTCTGCTGTAATACCCAGGTTTCAGTAGGGGACACAACTTTGACGTCATAAATCTGATAGATATATTTTTGGCCTTGCCAATAAGTAGTGACTTTGTCACCAACTACCATTTCATTGAGTAAAGCAAAAACATTATTATAGTCGCCTTTGGCCCACACATAGTTAGAGCTGTGACCGGTGAAAAAAGCATTGCCGATTTCACCAGGATCCACGGTCCCTGGATAATGCACTATGCCTTTGAGTAAGGCTGCTTGGATGTCTTTTTCTAAACCAGCATAATCGCCATCGATTAGCTTAGTATCCGGCACAGTTACTACTGGTACATTCTTACCAATTTTACCAATAACGACTCGATTGTCACTTGGTGATAACTCAAAATTATTATAGTTGATCACTTCTTGGCGAGTTGCAAAACTTTCTTCCACACTATTACCGGTAGCAGCTTCTGCTACTTGGGTTGTACTAATATTAGTATTAATGGGTGTCTTTTGAAGAGTCTTTAACAATTCTTTTTGAGGATCTTTGATTGCTAATTGTTTCTCTCGGAAATAATCATATTGCTGCTTATAAGCCGGAAAATTGATGCTTATTTGAATTACCCCGAATATTAAAGCTGTGGTAATGACAAAGCGGCTAAGTGACTTACCAGCTCGCCAAATTCTGCTAGGAAGCGAAAGAGAAGCAGGGGAGAGCGTTAGGAAATCAACCCGTAAGTTATTAGAGTAACCTAGGTTGTTGATTACCAAGTCCCCCTCTTTGAGAGCGTTTTGAGCAAAATATTGGCGTAAGTCCATGAAAAATGATCATTCATTCTATTATACGCCAAATCGCTCTTTTTCTCAATCTTTTAGATTAAGCTCCTAGAATTGAAACGAGTACCATTGGCTGGCGTTCAGTTTTCTTGAACAGGAACTGACTCACAGCGCTTTCAATCATGCCTTTTAATTCCCCAACATTGTTAGGGTAAAGTCTGGTTCCATGTTGAGTGAGCACATCGGTTACAATAGTTTTTGCTTCGTTGTTCAGAATATCTGCACCGCGTATATAGATGAACCCTTTACTAGTGATTTCAGGTTGTCCAATCAATTCACCTTTCTGTTTAGAGAGAATGACATTGATTACGAAGATACCATTTTCAGACATCTCGTGACGTTCAGCAATGACTGATTCACTGACATCACCCATTCCCAATCCATCAATAGCAATTAAGTTGTGTGGGGCTTTCTCTTTAAGGCGATGTGCATTCCCTTGGGCATCAAAGTCTATCACGGTTCCATTATCAGGAATAATAGTAGTCTGTTCAGTAAAGCCTACCCTAGCTGCAATTTCAGCATGCTTGCAAAGCAAGTAGTGATTGCCTTCAATTGGTACGAAGTATTTAGGTTTAAGAATACGTAAGAGTATTTGGGTATCTTGTGCTTTGGCATGACCACCAGTATGCACCTCCATCATGGTGTAATTGATTGCTTTCGCACCTAATCGATAGAGTCTATCCATAAGTTGACCTACACTTTGTTCATTACCAGGAATGATAGATGACGAAAAGACAACGGTGTCGCCTTTTTGAATTTGGAGAAATCGATGTTCACCAAGGGCAGCACGCATCAACGCTGCATTTTTCTCGCCTTGAGCGCCTGTCAGGATGATAGTGACTTGATCTGGGCGAAGCTTGTTAGCTTCTTGCACGGTAATGAGAGTATGTGGTGCAACTTTCATGTATTTTAGGTTGCGCGCAATCAATACATTGTTGGTCATTGTTCTACCCAAGAGTACTACTTTGCGGCCATATTGCTCTGAAAGACCAATCAATTGTTGTACTCGACTAAGGTTAGAAGCAAATGTTCCTACAATAATGCGCTGTTTTGCCTTAAAGAAAATATTATCTAAAGGATCTTTTATAGAACTTTCAGATTTTTGTGAACCATCTTGATATGCATTTGTGCTATCACAGAAAGCAGCAACAACGCCACGTTCAGCAATACGAGTAACTTTTGCAAAATCGAAGACCTCGTCATTGACTGGATTAAGATCAATTTTCCAGTCACCAGTATGGACAAAATTTCCAACTGGAGTGCCGATTACCACACCTACAGCATCAGGGATGCTGTGATTTACTCTAAAGAAATCAATAGTGAATGGGCCGATCTTGATGGTATCTTGAGGTTTAATTACTTGAATGTTTAGATGTTGCTTGCTCTCTTCTTGACGCTTTTGGATCAATGCTCCAGTAAAGGGAGTACAATACATTGGGATTTGTAAGCCCAAGCGAGGCATGACATGAGGGACGCCGCCAATATGATCAAGATGACCATGGGTGATGATTACACCTTTTATGTTTTTCTCTTTGCCACGGAAATAGTTGTAATCAGCTACTGCATAGTCGATACCATGCATGTTTTCATCGGGAAATTGGAGTCCCATATCGATGATGATGGCACTGTCTCCATATTCAAAAGCAATAGAATTTTTGCCTACTTCTTCTAAGCCACCAAGAGTAATTACTCTTAGTCTGCCTTGTTCCAAAGGAGGAACAGGTTTGTTATTAGCTGGTTGATTAGCATCTACATTAGAAGCCATAAATGGTCTTCTTGGTGCACCGTTGTGGCGCTGACCAAAATTTTGACGGGGATTTTGGTGATTACGGTTGTTATTTCCGTGCTGACCTTGAGGTCTTGGCGGACGAGGGGGGTGATTCTGAGGATTGGGGTTGTGGGGTTTAGGAGGATTAGGTTGAGGGTTTTGTGGTTTTGGTTGTTGAGCAGGATGCTCAGGCTTTTTAGGGTCTTTTAACCAAGATGTGAATAGATTCATAAATAAAATACAAAATTAAAACAATATAAATTAACGAAATAAATAAAACGAAACGAAATAGTAAATAAAATGGATATTGGAGCTAGATTAATTGATCAGCTGGAGAAGAGTCTGAAGATTGTAATCTAGGTTGGAGAAGTACTTAAGAAGTAAAATAAAAATAATAGGTGTGCGAGAAGGCACACTTAGTAGCTAAAGGGATATAAAAACCGTAAAACTCTTGATCATATGTGCTGTCTCTGTCTTTGTTTGAGGATAACTAGATCATTTTTAGTATAACATGACTTAATTAAAGTTTAAAGTTGAGAGGTGAAAGTTGAAAGTTTTATTGGCTTAGGAATAGGGAAAGATTAATGCTTTGCTTAAGATAAAAGTACAGAAAATACTGATTTTTTGGGCATGAAAGAAGTTTGGGTATTGCTTGATGAACTGATCGTTGGGGTAAGGCTCTAGTATGCTTGTTATATTGAAGCCTGCCTGTTGGAAAAGATGACTATATTCACTGATGGTGCGATGATAATAGTTAGTTGGAGGGACAAGTGGGCCGAAGGATTGCTTAGTAGTAGGTGTCGGTGGGGTGAAATAGTTGTTTAAGTGAAAATAAGCATGATCTTGGTTGATGCGGCCTTTAATTCCTCGTCTAAATTTGCCTACTGGCGGAGTGAAACACGGGTGGAGAATAGAAAAAAGTGCTTGGCCTGCTGGCTTTAATACTCGTTTACTTTCTTGTAGCAAGGTAGTGATGTCAGCCATGTCCATCAGTACTAAATTGGCACAAGTATAATCAAAGCTGGCGTCAGGATAGGGAAAGGATTTGTTGGCATCTGCCTCGCTGTACTTCACCTCTGGATGGGAAAAGTGGAGTTTTGCTATACTGATCATAGCTGCATTATCAAATGCTTCTACTTGAGCACCGCGTCTAGCTGTATGGAAAGCAAAAAAGCCATTCCCACAACCAATATCTAAGATTCGTTTACTTGTTGAGGAATGCATGGCTTGCCACAGCTGAGGATAGAGCAATTCAGTTCTCAATTTATCTGCTTTGCTATCAACGAATTGATGGTAATGTTCTGCAATTTGACTCCAAGTATCCATAATAGTGCATAGTGAATCTGTAAATTTACTCTAAACTGCCTTTATCACTTCATCAAATATATGCACATTTATTTAGGATACGATCATGCAGGCAAAGTACTAAAAGATAGTGTTATTCAATCCGTTGAAGCCTTGGATGGGACTGTCGTTGATCTTGGTTCGGCAGGAGATATGCAGGATGATTATCCTGATTTCGCTTTGTTAGTTGCACATAAAGTCGCAGAAGACCCATCAGCAAAAGGAATCTTAATCTGTGGTACCGGTGCTGGTATGGCTATTGCCGCCAATAAAGTATCCGGTATTCGAGCTGCAACAGCCGAAACAGAAGAAATAGCGAAGCTAATTCGAGCCGACAACGATGCTAATATTTTGGCTTTAGCGGGAAGAATTATTCCTCCCGAGCTTGCTCAAAAGATTACTACTACTTTTCTTACCACAGATTTTGAGGGCGGTAGACATCAACGCCGTGTCAACAAGATTACCGCAATTGAGCAGCATATTCCTTTAGCTAATTCCTAATGATTGCTATCTCAGCTTCACTTTTGGCCGCTGACCAAAGTAACTTACTGAAAGAAGTCGATTCTTTGCCATCTTCAGTTACCAGTCTGCATCTAGATATAATGGATGGCGTGGAAGTGCCTAATCAGGGACTTGTTATTGATGATATTAAACAACTTCCTCAATCTTGGACCAAGGAAGTTCATTTAATGGTTGTTCATCCAGAAAACTTTATTACCCAACTCCAAGGAGTGGTTGTGAACTGTTTTTTTATCAATCTTTCTGTCTGGGCTGAGAGATTGGCCTGGAAAATTCCGCCAGAAAACATAGGTTTAGTGATCAATCCTAATGATGACATTAATGCTTCAACGCAAAGCATTAAAGAAGCTAAGAACCTTTTGGTCATGGGAGTTATTCCGGGCAAATCTGGACAGGCGATGTTACCTGATACTACAGCTCGAATTCAAGCAATAAAAAGATTAAATCCTAGTGCCAAACTAACAGTTGATGGTGGTGTAAACGACAAAAATACTCCCGAATTAATCCAATCTGGAGCCAATCAATTAGTAGTTGGAGCTTATTTATTCAAAGCAACCGATAGAGCAAAAGCAGTAAAAAACCTTATTCATTCTGTGTAAAGTTATTACGCAAGTCACTCTAACTTTCCACTTTCAACTCTTCCCAAAGTGACACCTTCGGGGCAACTTTCAACTTCATCCATTTTTGTTATAATCCACCCGTCTTTACCGCTCTTATGTCTACTAAAAATGATTCGAAAATAGAACGCATGCGTCACAGTGCGGCTCACGTTTTAGCGATGGCAGTGATGGAAATGTTTCCTGATGCTAAATTAGCCATTGGTCCTACCGTGGAAAATGGTTTTTATTATGATGTTGATTTACCTCGTACGTTGATTCCAGAAGACCTGGCGCTTTTGGAAGAAAAAATGAAAAAATACATCAAAATGAATCTGCCTTTTGAGCTGTATTATGAACCAAAAGATAAGGCTGTTGAATTTCTGAAAAAGATCAATCAGGGTTATAAAGTAGAAATGGCTCAAGATCTAGATGTAAAAGAAATCTCTTTCTACAAGAATGGATCTGTCTTTGTGGATATGTGTGAAGGTCCGCATCTTAACAGCACAGGTGAAATGGGCGCTTTTCACCTAACGAAGATTGCAGGTGCTTATTGGCGTGGTGATGAAAAGAACAAAATGTTACAACGTATTTATGGTCTTTGTTTTGAGACTGAAGCTGAATTAGATGCTTTTGTGCATCAACAAGAAGAGGCTAAGAAACGTGATCACCGTGTATTGGGGCAGAAACTAAAGTTGTTTACTGTTTCTAACCTTATTGGTGCTGGGTTGCCTTTATTACAGCCAAAAGGAATGATCCTGCGCAAAGAATTAGAGGATTATTTATGGCAATTACATAAAGACCTAGGCTATTTACGAGTATGGACTCCCCATATTGCCAAAGAAGATCTGTATGTGACTTCAGGCCATGCTGCTAAATTTGGTGACGAGTTATTTAGAGTGAAAGGCAAGGAGGAAGATTTTATTATGAAACCGATGAATTGTCCGCATCATATGCAGATATTTGCTGATAATCAGTTCTCATATCGTGACATGCCAATACGATACTTTGAGCCAGCAACTGTATATCGCGATGAAAAGTCTGGACAGTTAGGGGGACTGACTCGCGTACGGGCAATTACTCAAGATGATGGCCATTTATTCTGCCGTGTTTCTCAGATTGGCCAGGAAATTAAGACTATTGCTGGTATCATTAAGCAATTTTATACCACGATGGGTCTTTTGGATGGTTACTGGGTTCGTCTTTCAATTCGTGATGAAAAGAAAGAGAACTATCTCGGTTCGGATGAAGTATGGAATACAGCGGAAGCTGCTTTGACTTCAGTGTGTGAAGAAGAACAATTGCCTTATCGTATTGGAAAAGGTGAAGCTGCCTTTTATGGTCCTAAATTGGACTTCATGTTCAAAGATGCTATTGGCCGTGAGTGGCAATTAGCGACAATACAATGTGACTTTAACCTGCCAAATAGATTTGAACTATCATTTACCAATGAAGAAGGCCAAAAAGAACGCCCTGTTGTTATTCACCGTGCTATTTGTGGCTCATTTGAACGTTTTATGGGTATCATGATTGAACATTTTGCTGGTGCTTTCCCTACCTGGCTAGCTCCAGTGCAAGTACAAATCATTCCAATTGCACAAGCGCATCAGGAGTTTGCTAATAAGGTGGTTAAGGATTGGCGTGCTAAAGGAATGCGTGTCAGCATCGACGATCGCAATGAGAGTTTAGGTAAACGTATTCGTGAATCAGAACAGGATAAGGTTCCTTATATGTTAGTGATGGGAGATAAAGAAATTGCCGCAGCTTCAGTTGCTGTTCGCAACTTCCATACCAAGGAACAAAAAGTGATTACTATTGCTGAATTTGAAGCAATGATTTTGAAAGAAATCCAAAGCCGGGCCTTACCATCAGTTTAGCTGATTGGTGTCTAATTCTAAAAAGGGCCACTAACTTTTATCGCAACAGTTAGTGGCTTTTTTGTTTTGAATACTTGAAGAGTAATAAAAATTACTGCTGTCAATTTATTGGTGGTGAGTGGTGAGTTTTAATTCACCTTTCGAGTTGGTATGTTGGAAATGCTTTCTGATCAGAAGCACGAATATTACTTTTAATTACCTGCTTATGTTTTACCCAATTACTAGTGCAACCAAGGTCATCAAAAATACTACCAAGGTAGTTAAAGAACAAAGAATCGCTAAACGCCAAGCTAAAGAATTCCGTGCTTGGCTAGCTAAACCTTATCTCTTCTCACTTTCTTCATAAGTTTAAGGTATTCAGTTTTCACCCTTAACTCTATTTTTATGCGATCTACTGCTTATATGCACGCTCCTTTTTTCCAAAATGCTTGGGAACAAAGTCCTCCGGAAACTCTTAAAAAGTCTAAAATTGTTCTGACCAATATAAGTAAAAAGGTTTTACTGGGATCTTTAATCCTCGCTGGTATATTTGTATTAATGCAACTGTGGGGGACTTGGGAATGTCAAAATGATGTTTGTATTCAAAACCAAATCGATAGTCTTCGTACCGAAAAAGACGCTTACCAGGGCAAAATCAATGACCTGAATAGTCATATCAACTCCCTCAAAAAAGGTTTTAGTGCGGGCTATGTGATTGAGCAAATCCAAACCCAACATCTCCAAAATGTGCACCCTGATATTTTGAGCTATGCTGATCTCATCCCTGTTGCTGCAACAGGGGTGGGACAACCATCATCTGCCGAGAAGCTTAAGCTCACCGCTTATTTAAGTAGTAAAGGTGCCCCCTATGCTAATGAAAATATTTTAGGTCATTGTGCTGATGTTCAGGTATCACGCATCCAATGCTATATGCTGATCGCGATTTCTGGTGCTGAAAGTAGTTTTGGTACACAGTATCGTAAGAAAGATAGCTCGGGTGCTATTGTGGTCGCTAATACCGAAGGCCAAAAGAAGTTTAACCCAGTTGGTCTAAAAGGTGGCGGATTTAGCTACCCTACTCCTGATGGTTTTTACATTCGTCCTTTCAATTCTTGGCAGGATTTTTGGCAGCAATATCCTCAGATTATGAAGCAAGGTTACTTTAGCCGTGGTGGCAATACCCTAGCGATCATTTCTAAATGCTATGTTGCTGGTGATTGTGTTTCTACTAAGCCTTCTTGGGTAAATCGCTCAGAGCAGTTTCTCAAAGAAATTTTAGTAGCGATGGCTGATGAAAACGAAGCCTAAGCAATTTAAGTTGTTAATTATTGAGACTCGCCTCTATAAGAGAGCCGAGTCTTTTTTGTATCTGAGCTAATAAATTGACAATCAATCTCTCTAAACAGATACTAATGACTAATTTTTATACATGCGTGAGCAACTAATTACTTACTTAGATGGAGAGGTTCGATTCCAATCACCAGAAGTTCAAGCAATGTGGAAAGCCGTCCGGGAAGGAAAAGTCAGTGAACAGTTTTTGGCCCACTTTTTAACTGTTGTGAGAGACAATAAAGTTTCTATTCCAGTTAAATCAAAAGAACCTGATCTGGAAATTGGTATTGATGAAGCTAGTCATATGCTAAAAGAACAGGGGATTGATCTCCAGGCTGAGGTACAGGCTCAAGCGCGATCACATATTCGTTGGGGACTCCATGCTGCTCTTATCCAACATACAAAAGGAACATCGACACTGGATAGCTATATTGAGTGTCTGGAACAAGTAAAGTTTAGTCGAAATGGTGTTGCCCAAGCATTAACAGTGAAGGAACAAGGAGGCAGATACTGTGGAATGTCAGCTTTGAGTGTTGTCGTCGATCCTGGCTATTTGTTGCCGCAAATGATGTTTGATGTGCTGTTTAGCCATCAACAAAGGCGAAAATTAGAGTCATGGGCGCAAACCCATTTGGATGAATTAAGAACTATTAAGCCTCAGGATATTTCTGAAGGTCTTAGTATGTTTGAATGGATTGGAGCATATGAGAGTGAGTTTGCTTTGCAGCAGGCATTTCAACTAGCTGCTGTTAGCGAAGAGCCAAAGCCTAGGATCATCCTTACTGGCAAAGTTACCGACAATGATTCAGCTAGAGCCAGTGATCTCTACGGCATGCAAGCAATTGCGGATGGTGATATCAAGTATTTAGACTTTAGGGGACAAATGTTAAGATTACGTTTGAATATGGATAGAGCCTTGTGGCCTAGTGCTCAAGATCGTGAAAGATTGGCTATTATTACTGATCCTGAAAGGTATCACAGAGTATTGAAGGAGAGACTGAAAGACAACTATTTACTCCATTTCTTGGATGGCTTTGAATATGGTTCTCCATTGGATGTCTTTTCATCAGGGCAACTGCCTCATCTTACTTTTGCTCACTCCTCAAGGCGAGTCGGTGTTTCTGCTCTACCGTATGGTTGTAGAAATAAACGCGAGAGTACTAGGCTATTCAGTTTCGGTACTATATAAATCATAATTATAACAAAAAAGCCTATAGCTTTTGGCTACTAAGCTTTCTTGTTGGAAACTACTTGGGTCTACTTACTGCGACCTGCTTTTTTCATCATGGTCGGTTTGCGAGCAATCACTTTGTTATGAGCTTTTTGCTGAGTACCGCGAAGGTTGTTCTTAGGAGTAGATCCACTAGCCTTTTTAGCTGGTTTTTTGTCAGCTTTTGGGGCTGCTTTTTCGTCAGCTTTTGCTGCTACTAAACTTACTTTTGGGGCTGCTAAACTAAAGCCGGGTTGGCCGAAGCTCACACCTGACATACCATATTTATTGGAAGCTGATTTTTTTGCCATACATAATTTTTACTCTAAAAGGACTATAACACAGAGTGAGCAAGCTGGGATTAACTACTACTAAATTGATTAGGCAGCTTTCTTTTTTGCTGTTTTACTCTTACTCGCTTTCTTGGTTGGTTTACTTTTCCCTTTACCTTTCTTGGCGTCTAACAACTCCAATGCCTCTTCCAAGGTCAGATCTTCTGGAGTGCTATCTTTGGGCACACTGGCGAATACTTTTGATCCATCTGTAATATAAGGGCCAAAACGACCGGCCATTACTTTGACCGGCTTCTTGGTGCTTGGGCTGACACCCAATTCTTTTAATGCTTGGCTACCTCCACGGCCAGCTTTCTTCTCAGTCAGCAGTAATGTGATGGCTTGGTCTAAACTAATAGTTAATAAGTCTTGTTCTTTGGTGATTGAGCGGAAATTGCTACCATGTTTCACATAAGGACCAAATCTACCCATACCTACACTAACGTCTTGATCTTGGTATTTCCCAATTACTTTTGGTAAAGCTAATAATTGTAATGCCTCCTCTAGAGTTGGTGGATTGTGTAGTGATGGAGATACTGGTTCTTGTTTGGGGCCATAAGCGGTCGATACTTTCTTCGCTTTTTCTTTTCCTTGATCCTCACCTAATTGTAAATATGGTCCAAAGCGTCCATTGCGCAAAGTAATGGCTAACTCAGTTTTTGGATCAGTGCCTACTACTACATTTTCTGCAGTTTTACCATCAAGAGTCTTAGCATTTTTACATTCTGGGTAGCGAGAACAAGACAAGAATTTACCAAATCGACTTAGTTTGATCACCATTGGTGAACCACAGACTTCACAGATTTGGTCTGTCTGCTCACTAACTACATCAGCCTTTTCAATATGCTCTTTTTTATCAGCAATCTGTTGATGGAGTGGTCGATAATATTCACCTACAACCGTTGTCCATTTTTGTTTGCCTTCAGCAATTTGGTCTAACTTTTCCTCCATTTCAGCTGTGAAATGAACATTGATATATTGGTCGAAGAATTTTACCAAAAAGTCATTTACAACTTCAGCTGTATCAGTTGGTACGAGTGCTTTGCCGTCCTTCTCTACATAACCGCGAGCAATGATAGTAGAAATTGTTGGAGCATAGGTACTAGGACGACCAATACCTTCGTGTTCCAATTTTTTGACTAAACTCGACTCAGTGTAGCGTGCTGGTGGTTTGGTGAAGTGTTGCTCGGGAAGTAATTTACTCAAATTGACGACGTCACCATTTTTGACCGGAGGTAAAATACTTTCAGCGTCTGCATTTTCATCTTCAGCATCGAAATCTTCAATATATACTTTGATGAATCCAGGGAAGGTAATCACTTGGCCAGTAGCATGGAAAGTGTATTGGTGATTGCTTGCAGCGACTTTAATATCTGCACTGACTTGTTTAATCTTAGCTTCAGCCATTTGGCACGCTACTGTTCTTTGCCAGATTAAGCGATAAAGTGCTAGTTGATCAGCACGCAGAATATTCATTTGATCTACTTTCTCAGGTGTCAGTTGTGCTTGTACTGGACGAATCGCTTCATGGGCTTCCTGAGCTGATTTCTTGCTTTTGAAATTGCGGGTACTTTCAGGTAAAAAATTAGCTCCATAGTTAGTTGATATCAATTTTCTAATATCTTGAAGCGCACTTTGAGCCAAGTTGACTGAATCAGTACGCATGTAGGTGATGAGACCCATACGACCTTCAGGTAAGTCCACACCTTCGTAAAGCTGTTGGGCTACGGCCATTGTCTGTTTTACAGAAAAGCCCAATTTGCGAGATGCCTCTTGTTGCAGTGTTGAGGTAATAAATGGAGGAGCGGGATAACGATTCTTTTCTTTCTCCGTTACATTTTCTACTTTTCCAGGATAAGGAAGGTTGGCTAATGATGCTAATACTTTATCACTATCCACTTGTATTTTCATCGCCAGTTTCTCACCGTCAACTTGGCTTAACTGTGCTTGAAAGTTAGAGCTCTCCTTGGTTTGGAACTGTCCGGTAATTGTCCAACTTTCTTCTGGGACGAAAGCTCTGATTTCACGTTCACGTTCGACAATCAAACGAACTGCCACTGATTGTACTCGGCCAGCTGATAAGCCATAGCGAATTTTTTGCCAAAGCAGTGGAGAAAGTTCATAACCAACAATACGATCCAAAACACGGCGAGCTTGCTGAGCATCCACAAGATCAATATTGATCTCTGTAGGGTGTTTGAGCGCATCTAATATTGCTTCCTTGGTGATCTCATGAAAGCTAACCCGATGAATATCTTGTGACTTTTTGATAGGCAAAGCTTGGGTCAAATGCCAGCCAATCGCCTCTCCTTCTCGGTCCGGATCTGTCGCGATCCATACTGTGTCAGCTGTTTTGAGCTGATCTTTCAAGTCTTTGACTGCTTTTTGAGTACGAGCCTCTTTAGAGACTACATAGGTAGGTTCAAAATCATGTTCAGGATCCACTCCCAACTTAGACTTTGGCAAATCACGAATATGACCAAATGAAGCACGGACTACATACTCCTTTCCTAAGTATTTACTAATAGTCTGGGCTTTGGCAGGTGACTCTACAATGACAAGATTTTTGGCCATGAGGGATAGAGAGCGTGATTACTCCATGTATATAAAGGGATTCCCTCAAAAAAGCAAATGAAGAAGATGAAAAGTATTCATCCCTTATACTTATTTCTCACCTTAGTCTCATGCTGAGTCTTAGTCTTCGATCGCGTTAAAGTAGCATTCTTACAATTAGATGGAGAATAAGAATGAGAATAAGCACGATCGCCTATTACGATCGTGGGACGCACGATGGGGCTCGAACCCACGACCTTTGGGACCACAACCCAACGCTCTAACCAACTGAGCTACGTGCATCATATTCGATGGCGAGGGCAAATTAATATGTTTGCTCTGGTTTGTAAAGGGTTTTGGTGCTAGACAACCGTTTGTGAGTTTTCTACTATCTCTTTGTCTTTAAATGATAATTTATGCTTCAGCACTGGTCTCGATGGGCTGTGGTTTTGCTACTCGCTTTTGGTCAAGTAGTGCCAGTGCATGCGGCTACTAATTTCCCGGATGTTTCAGTTTCACATCCCAATTATCAAGCGATTCAGTATTTAAAAGATCGGACTATTATTAATGGTTATCCTGATGGGTTGTTTCGACCGGATGGTGTGGTCACTCGTGCAGAAATACTGAAAATCGCTGCCAATGGTGCCAGTATTGCTACTAATAGTTTCGCTGGACAGGCATCTTCTTTTGCTGATGTCGCAGCCAATCATCCTTTGAAACAATTTATTAACTGGGCGCAAACGACTGGAGCTGTCAAAGGATATGCTGACGGTAGTTTTCGTCCGGAAGCAATTGTGACCCGTGGTGAAGCAGCTAAAATGTTGCTTAAAATTAACAATCTACAACCAGATCCACCTAGTAATTATTACTTTTTAGATGCACCGCAAACCTTAGACTTGGCTCCTTATATCTACTTCTCAGTATTGAAAAACTTGGTGACAGCAAATGGTAATCGTTATGGTACAGGATTGGGTATGAAAAGAGCAGATGTTGCAGAAATGATGTACCGAATCTTGATTATCAAACAAAACAATTACGCACCCTTTGGCGGTAGCACAAGCAATCCAACGCCTGCACCAGTGGTGAGCTCTGCTCCAGCAGCGCAAACAATCAATATTTCTATCCAGGGATTTCGCTACAATCCACCAGCGATCACTATTAATCTCGGTGATAGTGTGGTTTGGAAAAACATGGACACTGCTCCTCATACAGTCACTACTCAAGCTGAAGCTGCAGTCGCTTTTGATTCTGGTACTTTGGGTCAAAATGAAACATTTAGTCACACCTTCAATCAAACCGGAACTTACAATTACCATTGTACTTTTCATCCAGAAATGGTGGGCACGATTGTTGTTCAATAATTTACTTATATGATTGAAGCAAAAATTTTACAGGGGTTTGCTGATTATCTACCCCAACAAATGTATCTCCGTCGTTATTTGATGGATACATGGCGTCGTACATTCGAATCTTTTGGTTACGGCGAGCTAGATACGCCAGCGCTAGAATATGAGGAGATTTTCTTGGGAAAAATGGGAGAAGATGAAAAGTTGATGTATCGTTTTGAAGATAATGGAGGCCGAAAGGTAACCTTGCGTTCTGATCAGACTGTGCCTCTTGCCCGTGTAGTTGTGCAGCATCAAAATGAATTAAAATTTCCTTTTAAGCGCTATCAAATAGCCAAGGTTTGGCGAGCTGATGCCCCTCGCAAGGGTCGAGAACGAGAGTTCTATCAATGCGACGCAGATATTGTTGGCACCACGCATCCCGTGGCAGATGCTGAAATATTGGCAGTGCTTTATACCGGTATGAAGACATTTGGCTTTGACGATTTTATTCTCAACATCAATCATCGTGGTATTTTGAAAGGTATTGTTTCTTGTGCTGGAGTATCTGAAGAGTTACATACTGAAGCGCTAAGAACGATTGATAAATTTGATAAAATTGGTGTTGAAGGGGTAGAGAAAGAGTGTGCTGCAAAGGGCATATCACCTGATGCTATCTTGAATCTTAGAGAGTTTTTGCAATGGCAAGGTCAAAGCTTTGAGGATACTATTGATTGGCTTAAGCAAAAATTAGCTCAATCAGAACCAGCTCTGTCTGGTATTGAAAACTTACAAAAGATTACAGAATTAGCAGTAGCTGCTGGTGTTGATAAACGCAATATTGTACTTAATAATAACCTGGTTCGTGGCCAGGATTACTATACCGGTATTATTTTTGAACTTACACTACCGTTATTCGGTCGCACGTCGTTGGCAGGCGGGGGACGATTTGACCGGTTGGCTAGCTCATTTGGTGATCGTGATCTGCCCGGAGTCGGTGTAGGTGTTGGTCTAGAGACATTTTATCAACTCTTCCAAACACATCCATTAGCTTATCCACAGATTGCTCCTGAAGTACTACTAATCGCTTTTAATGATGAATTATTAGCTCAGGTAAGTAGTATTGCTAATGACTTGCGAGCCATTGGTAAGCGCGTGATGGTTTATCCTGGTGGTGCAGAGAAAATGGGCAAGCAGCTCAAATATGCTAATGATCTCGGATTCCCTTATGTCTTAATTTTGGGACCAGACGAAGCTAAAGAAGGTAAAATTCAACTAAAAGACATGCGTTCGGGAGCATCACAAACACTCAAAATTGCTGAACTGGTGAGTAAATTGAGCGTTCTGTCTTAGTTTGAGAGCAAGTAAAATTAAGAAAGGACTATTATTGCGCTAGTCCTTTTCTTAAGGCGTCTCGAGCTGCTACTTGTTCTCGATAATCAAATCCCTCTTGTGCAATCTCAGCAGCCAGCTCAGCATATTCAAAGCGGTTTCCATACAGGACCTTGGCTAGTCCGATGATTTGATCGTCGGTGAGGTTGAGGGGTTTTTCGTCACGAGCTCTTTTGGCCTTGGCAATAAATTCCTTGGGATGAGGAATTTGTCCTACCACTTGAGCAAATTGGTCGAGAATATTAATGCTAGTTTGTCCAGGTTGTGGACCTGGGTCGATGCTAGCCAGCATTCTAGGTAACATTATTTCAGCAAGGCGATCCAAATTTAAATTATGAACACCTTGTTTATAGTGCTTTCGGGCCAAGAAGTTTCGTCTCAATGCAGTAGTTAAAGTAGTTCTCACAAATACCATGAAGCTCGCATCGTTAACACTATCTAATACCGCTAAGCCGAAATCTTTCGCAACAATTGCTGGAGCAGCTGGGGGGTGTTGTTGATACATAGTTACTAACCCCCTAAGTACTGGTTCATATGGTGTCTTGTCAGAGGCGTCAGTAATCCTTTGTACATATGCAAGTACTTCCATTTCAGCTGCGACATTAGCAGATTGATCCTCTTTATTATCAACAGGTGTCCTAACTTGCAATACCAATTTTCTTAAGAGCTCTGGTAGCTGTTCCTGTTCTAGTACACAGCTGACTTCAGCTGGTGTCAGTGGGACTTTTGGCGATTCCAATCTGTCATGGAGTACCCAGTAAAATATTTTTGCTCTACGGGCTGCATTACGATTCGGAACTTCATCAACAGTTCTACTAGCATCATCAATACCCTTCATTTTTTTCGTTAAGTGAGTCAGTATACAACCTAAAGTCTATTTTAGACAACTGTATCTTTGCTATATTCCAAGGCATAGACAACGACACACCGCCGCAGTAAAGTAGTATCGCTCTTTCTATTTTTGTCTTTAATATGTTTCGCACCCATTTTTCTTCACAGTTATCTAGTGATTTAGTCGGTCAAGAAGTTACTTTGGCAGGTTGGGTTCATCGTCGTCGTGATCATGGAGAATTGATATTTCTTGATCTTCGTGATCGTGAGGGAACTACTCAAATAGTTTTTGATCCTCAAATCAATGGTGAAGCACATGCTTTGGCTGAGAGCCTCCGCTCAGAATTTGTAATTTCTATAGTTGGTCAAGTAGTAGCACGACCAAGTGGTATGACTAATAAAAATATCGCTAACGGCAATATTGAGATTCATGTAAACAAATTAGAAATTCTTAATCCATCAAAGACCCCACCATTTGGTATCGATCAGGACCAGGAAATCAATGAAGAGTTGAGACTTAAATATCGCTACTTGGATTTGCGTAGGGCTCGTATGCAGAATAACTTAAAGCTTCGTCATCAAGTAATTAAACGTATTCGTGATTACTTTAGTGATAATGGCTTTTTAGAAATTGAAACTCCAATCTTGATCAAGGGGACTCCAGAAGGCTCACGTGAATATATGGTACCAAGTCGTCTCCATCCTCATCAATTTTATGTCTTACCTCAGAGTCCTCAACAACTGAAGCAGCTCTGTATGGTTGCTGGTCTGGAGCGTTATTTCCAAATTGCTCGTTGTTTTCGTGATGAAGATCAACGTGGTGATCGCCAACCTGAATTTACGCAGTTGGATGAAGAACTTTCTTTTGTTAGCCAGGAAGATATTTTGAGTATTAATGAAAAATTACTCATTGCTTTGAGTAAAGAGTTCTTGCCTGAAAAGAAAATTTTGGCTGAACCATTTGTTCGTATGACTTGGCATGAAGCAATGAACCAATATGGCAGTGACAAACCTGATATTCGCTTTGACCTCAAATTCGTCGATGTGTCTGAAATTATGAAGAATAGTGACTTTAAAGTATTCAGTGATACTGTGCAAAAGGGTGGTGTTGTGAAAGCGATGCGTGTCTCAGGTGGAGCAACCTTCACTCGCAAGCAAATCGATGAATTGACTGAGATTGCTAAGAGCAAAGGAGCTAAAGGATTGGCGTACTTATCAATGGAAGAGAATGGTGAATTGAAATCAACATTTCTTAAATTTATTAGTGAAGATGTACAAAAAGCTTTAGCATCAGCGCTGTCATTGGCTAAAGGTGATATGGCGTTCTTTAGTGCTGATACTTTCTTTACTGCTTGTGAAAGTTTGGGGCAAGTACGTTTGGCAGTAGCTAAATGGTTAAACCTAGCTGACGAAAACTTAATGGCGTATCTCTGGGTAACAGAGTTTCCTATGTTTGAACGCGATAGCGAAACCGGTAATCTCCAAGCGATGCATCATCCGTTTACGCGTCCAATGCAAGAAGATATTGATCTATTGGAAACCAATCCTGAGCAGGCTCGGGCAGTGGCTCATGATGTCGTACTCAATGGTATTGAGATCGGAGGGGGATCAATGAGAATCCATGAACGTGCTTTGCAATCAAAAGTATTTAGTTTGATGAACATCAGTGAGGAAGATGCTGAGAGACGTTTTGGTCATATGCTGGAAGCGTTCTCTTACGGAGCTCCTCCTCATGGTGGTATGGCTTGGGGGTTGGACCGTCTAGTGATGCTTTTCGCTGATGAACCTAATATTCGTGAAGTGATTGCCTTCCCTAAGAATCAGACCGCTCAAGATCTGATGCTTGGTGCACCAAGTATGGTCACTGAAAAGGAATTGAAAGAAGTGCATATTGCATTACGTCAAAGTGCGAAATCTTAAATCATATTTTTATGGAGAAACAGAATCACTCAGGACATTTATTGCTATGGGGAGTCATTACTGGATTGTTTCTCGGTATGCTTTTTGCGCCTAAAAAAGGCAGTGTTCTTCGTAACCAGCTGACCAAGGCTGGTACTGAGGGAGTAACTGCTCAAGCAAACGTTATGAAAGATGAACTTTCCAAGATGCTGCAAGAGATGCTCCACAGTGTGCAGAAAATTCGTGAAAATAAGCAGGTGAATAAATTATTAGGTCAGATGTCTGACTATACCAACGAAGAAGACCAGTCGATTTAACTAGATGTTTATGGCTAAGAAGAAAAAGAATACCGTTACTGAAAAAGATAAGTCCAAAGCTAAAAAAAAGCAGGTACTAAAAATTATTCCACCACTAGTAGCTGAAAGTGCTATTCCTGCAGCCGCTGTAGAACCGGTTGCTATTGCGAAGGGGAGTGTGTGGTCATGGATAAAGCCAGTTCTTTTTGGCACTGTGCTCACTGCTGTGATTATATTAGTTATCGGCGGAGGTATTTTCTGGGGGGTAGAAAGCTATTACCAGAACCGTACCTTACCAAATACCTATGTGGGTTCTATTCCTGTAGGAGGGCTAAAGTATGATCAAGCAGAAAAAGTAATCAAGGATGCCTATCAATCACTAGCTCAAAAAAAACTAACGATTATTATTGATGGAAAGCCTTACCAAATTGGTTTTATGGAAGCTGGTATTAGCTTTGATTTTGATCGTGTAATGCATGATTTGAAAGCTCATGGCAGGCATGATGTCTGGTCTACTATGGTGTGGCCAAACCGTATTACCCACGGTATGGTAGTGGATAAATCAATGCTGGTGCATGCTTTACAAAAAAATATTCCGGAAATAGCCGTTTTGCCTAAAGATGCGCAGGTAAGAGTAGCTCAGGATGCTAAAGGAAAATCATATTTTGCCGTACAGCCTGCTGAAATGCATACCACTATTGACTTCGATCAAGTAAACGATTTGGTTTTTGCTATGCTCCAAAGAGGAGATTTATTGCCAGTAGTAGCTACGTCTTTCCTCGGTCAGCCCACTATTACTGATACGAAGGCTTATCAAGCTGTGAGTGAAGCTGAGCTTTGGTTAAAAAACAAAGTAACCGTTGGTTATGTACACCAGGCTAAGCGTTTTTCTACTGAAATTGCTCCTAGCAAAGATTGGCAATGGATTAGCTTTATTCCGACCAAAGATAAATTAGCCGTGGCTTTAGCCACTGATAAATGGGAAGAATTAATGAGTACAAAGGCTATTCCAGCGATTGAACAAACTCGTCAAAATGTCACGGTCGCTTTACCAGAAAAGGGTAGTAGATATGCTGAAGTGTCTGGTCAAGTCAGTGATGGCTATACGATTGAACGTGAAAAGAGCAAAGATTTAGTTACCCAAGCACTTTCTGCTACTGGCAGTGTCAATGCTCAGGTAGAACTGGTGGTTGATTATCAACCTGGAGAATTTGTCTCTTCTGATGGTAGAGATTTAGGACTAAAAGATCTCCTAGGTACAGGGTACTCTAAATTTATCGGTTCCAGTAATGCGCGTATTTTCAATGTAAAGAAAGGGTTAGACATTTTTAACAATATTATCTTGGCTCCAGGAGAAACCTTGTCATTTAATAGTATGTTGGGTGATGTGACTGTCTCTGCTGGTTGGAAAGAGGAGCTGGTAATCAAAGAAGGTGGTAAAAAAACGGTGCCCGAAGCTGGTGGTGGTTTGTGTCAGGTATCTACTACTACCTATCGAGCCTTGATCGAATCTGGTCTCGAAGTAACTGAAAGACGAGCTCATAGTTATTTGGTTTCATACTATGTCGGTGATAATGATCCTCGTTCTGGCATCGATGCTACGATTTACCCTGGTTCCCAAGATTTAGTCTTCAAGAACGACACAAGCAACTATATTCTTTTTCAGACTGATATTACTGCTACCGAAGCTTTTGTCCGTATCTATGGTACCAATGACGGTCGAGCCGTGAAGCTAGAAGGTCCCATTAAGTCTGGTTATACCAGCCCTGGCAGCGCTATCTTGGTGCCCACTACTGATTTGCCAGCAGGAAAAACCAAGATTACGAAAGCAGCCCATAATGGCCGTACTGTTCGTTGGGAACAATACATCACCTATGCTGATGGTCGTGTCGAAAAAAATGACATTATCTCAGTATACAAGGCTATTCCTGCCGAAGGTCTCATCGGTGTTGCTGCTGCTTCACCAGCCAACTCTCTACCAGAAGGTACTATTGCTTTATAATCTAATGAGGTAGAGACAAGAGACTTGCTTTCAGTAGTTCTCCAACCTTTGGTCCTAAAAGAATAATAGCAATCAAGGTGAGTCCCAGAGCTGCCAAAGGAATAATGGTGCCAAGTAATTGTTGAGTATTAAGCTTGGGCCGGTTCTGCTTGCGCAGCTCTTGTAAGAAGTAGCTTTTGGCTGAAGTTGCGGTATTTTGATTGTTTTGGAGATGGCGCATGGTCTTACGTAGACATTGCATCAACTCTTGGAGCTCATATTCTTCGGCGTGTTCTTTACTAATAGCCCAGTCAGCTAATCTTTGTTCCAGCACGTACAATTCAGCTTCATCATCATCTAAAGTGATTTTGTGTAAGCAATTGGTATTGCTACAACGATATGCAGGTTTGTCGGCTGATTTTTCCCAAAATGTGATCGAGTTTTCTCGAATAAGCATGAATGCTCCACAATTAGGACACTGTTTTTGAAGTGTAGGGGAGCGATCAATCTGAGAAAGTGTCATGTATTTGGTATTGATATCAGTATCATTATGTAATCTTTTTACTGTATTGTCAATATTGGAAAATGTGGTGAACTACTAATTACGGTTGTGAATTTATGATGAAATAGTACTGTGTAGCCATAGCTATTTTGATTATGAAACAAAAACTCTCTTATAAAGAATACTTAGTGAATGGTATCCGTGACATCGTTTTCGGCCTAGAAGACGGCTTAGTATCTACGGTAGGAGTACTTACCGGTATTGCTAGTGGTACCAATGACCACTTCGTCGTCATTCTTTCAGGCTTCGTATTAGTAATAGTAGAAGCGCTCTCAATGGGTGTCGGTAGCTTTCTCTCTGCTCAATCTGAGCATGATATGCAACAAAGACAGTATAAGGACCTGAAACAGTTGGCTAACCGTGATCCTCAAGCAGCAGAAGATATTCTAGTGAATCACTACCAGGAAATAGGATTAACCCAATCTCAAATCGATTCTTGTCTGAAATTGGTACAAAAAAACAAAAAAGTATTTGCTAAAGAATTAGGCGTTTACCACTTAGGTATGGGCACCACTAGTGATAATGGTAACACCTGGATCAATGGTGTGATGATGTTTTTTTCTTATATCATTGGCGGAGCAGTACCGATTTTCCCCTATTTCTTTTTACCGGTAGCACAAGCTTTAGTAATCTCTATTCCTTTAACTGTTGTGGCACTATTTGTTTTAGGCGCAGCAAAAGGAAAATTAACCTATAAGAACTGGTTACGAAGCGGTCTACAAATGGCTTTACTTTCCTGTTCAGCTGCCCTGTTAGGGTTTTTGGTGGGCAAATTAGTTGCTTATTGGTGGGGGATAAATATATAAAAAGTTGAAAGTTGAGAGTCTCTACGACTTGGGTGTCATTTTTGCTTACTCATCAATTCATCCTGAGCGCAGTCGAAGGATTTAGCCGATATGCAGTTTGAGTGAATTATGAAGCCTGATGCCTGAAATTTAGATTCTAGATTTTAGAATTCAAAATTGAGCCCTCTTCCTAAATTCAGGCCTCATCTTCTTGATAGCCCAATCAGCATGTTCCCTAATCAAATTAGATTCATCTTTGAGCAATGTTTCCAAGTAAGGCTTTAAGCTTTGATCCTTAAGATTTCCTGCTACTACACAGGCATTTCTGATCATTCCTACTCGCTTAGCTCGTAAAAACGGTGTATTTTTAAAGAATTGTTTAAATGCTTCTTGATCTGGAATGGTGAGGATTTTGATCAGAAAGGCGGTTGAGCCAAGATAATCTGGATTACTTAAATCTGGTTCGATCGGGATACTTGACCATTGAGAAGGAACGTAAGCCTTTGCTTTGGCATTGTGAGGGCAGACATCTTGGCAGATATCACAGCCAAAAAGCCAGGTTCCTATCTTTTCTCTCAATTCAATTGGAATTGGGCCTTTATTTTCAATAGTTAAGTAAGAGATACACAAACGACTATCTAATTTATACTCAGCTGTAATTGCTCCCGTGGGGCACGCAGTAATGCATTTAGTACAGGTACCACAACGACCATGCGCTTGGATTGGTGATGGAGGAAGTTTTGCGGTAGTAATAATTTCTCCAAGTAGCACCCAAGAGCCAAATTCTCGAGTGATCAGTGTCGTATTTTTACCAATAAACCCTAATTGTGCTTTGCTGGCGAAGCTTCGTTCCATCAAGGGACCATAGTCTACGGCGAATCGGTATGCGGCATTTTCAAAAGTAGCATTCAATATTTGGCAGAGGTCAGTCAACTTTTGTTCAAAGACAAGGTGATAATCTGGCTTGCCTCTAGCATACTTGCCCACTTTTACCAAAGCAGCATCTGGCTGTGTTTGGCCATAATTAAGGGCAACCATAATGACACTTTGTGCATTCGGTAAAATTTGGTTTGGATTACACCTTCTTTCTGGCTCTCGAGCCAAATAATGCATAGTGCCATGATGATTTTGTTCCAGCCATTGCAAAAAAGTATCATGATCTTGGGAGGGCATAGTAGTGTCACTAATACCGACAAGATCAAATCCGAGTGAATGAGCGCATTGATAAATTTGACTAATTTCGGAAGCCATACAAAAAATAGACGCAGCTATCCTAACGATAAATTGTCTATATAACAAAAAAGCCATCTTGCGATGACCATTTTGTTTTTGTTGTGCCTCTCCTGTCCTATCAGTAAATAATCATGTATTACTGAGACGAGGAGTATGATTTTATTTGTGATAACAAGCTTGGGCTCTTGCTTGTAATCGATTCCCTACCGCTCTTTGGTGTGTTTGGGTCTTCACCGTGACCGTTCCCACCTCAGGTGAAATCTCAAAGAGATAACCCGTCAGTAAGCATTAGAATTGGTGCGGCTCTTAGCCTTGAACCGTATTCGAGTAGTAGAGAAGAGAAAATATTTTTCTGAGAAAGCTACTTTCTCTTCTCTGCTGGGGCTGAAATGTAAAGGTGCGAATAATGAGATGAGAGGACCAAGCTTTGGACCTAGTCCTCAGCTCATTTTTGTTTTTGTTTTCTCGGCAAGCTATATTATTTTGGAGTTTTGTTATGGATTGCCGAGTCTTGCGTCCATGTATGTTATACAAGGCATACATGTGGGGGCCGGATTTCCCGGTTCATCGCTCCAAGAGAGGATTCTATCGCAAGACAGTAGAAAAAAATTCAATTTTTGGTTGGGCTTGGAGATCTTGTCTGATTAGAACGATGAAAAGAAAATCTGGAAAGATTTTGGTTGACTAAGTTGTGAAGGGCGGTGAATGCTCGGTGTTGTTTCTCAACTGAGCTTCAAATCAATATATCGAATGACAATTCATCCGTCAATGATGTATGGCTATGCTAAATAGAGCATATGTTGTGTAATACTTTTTGTTACAAACTGTCAGAAATGCAAAAGATGGCTTGTATATTTTCTATGTAGTCAATTTGCATTTAAAGGTCCACCGAATGAAAAATCCATAGGTAAAGAGTAAAAATGAATGTAAAATTCAGAACTCATAGGTCAGAATGCTGTATACAATTGCGAAGTGCGAATGGCGAATTGCGAATTCAGGCCGCATAATTCTTCAGAGCAATATGTCGGCCAGGTTCTTCTCTCGCATGTGCGGGATCAAGATGACACCCCAGTCATAGTAACTCTTCCCAACGGGACCCCTTTGGGGCCACTTTCCATTTTCAACTCCCGTAGTGCTATATTCTCTCTGTCTTAAAGAATACTTATGATTGATTTACTTGCAGAAGGATCTGTTGCTCCTCAGTTCACTGCAGCCTCTACTAGTGGAGAGAGTGTTAGCTTGTCTGACTTGAAAGGAAAGAAAGTGGTTCTTTATTTTTATCCCAAAGATGATACTCCTGGCTGTACTAAGGAAGCATGTGCTTTTCGCGACAAGACTAAAGAGCTCACAGATAAAGGGGCTGTCGTACTAGGAGTCAGTCGCGACAAGATTGCTTCTCATAATAAATTCAAAGCTAAGTATCATTTAAGTTTTGATCTTTTGAGTGACGAAGATGGCAAGATCTCTGATGCGTATCATACTTGGGGAGAGAAGAGTATGTATGGCCGCAAATATATGGGTATGTTTCGTGTCACCTATGTAATAGACGAAGAGGGGAAGATTATGAAAGTGTTTCCTAAAGTAGATCCGGTGAAACATGCGGATCAAATACTAGAATCACTTTAATAGTTGAGAGTTATTCTGCCACTCGGCATAATAAAGGCATTATAATGCTTACTCTGAGATGTTGGATTTTTATGTGCACCTTTTAGTGGTGCATGCTATATTATGTCCTTCGTTTTAAATCTTTGTGAAAGGAAGAATTTTTGAAGCTCTTTTACCTTTAAAGCACGCTGGACCAGAAGTTGGATTGAAGCCCTGGCTACATGAAGCGTTAGTGGGAGATGATAGTGAGTCATCATTATCTAACGCGCTAAAAGTGTTTAGGGAATTTGATGTGCCAGAATCAGAAATTGCTTTATTTGAAGACGCTTTGCATGTTTTTGCAGATGGTGCAACTGTTGTTACAGTAAGGCCAAATCCTGAAGATAAATTAATTTTCATTAGAAATGAGCCTTATGCTAAGGTTACTGCGTGTCTTCCGGTCGATCCTTTACTATTGCCAATAAAAGCTGGAGGCTTAGTTGATCAGATATCAACAATGCCCGTATCACCAATTCGTGGCAGTAGAGAGATAACTCCTGAAGAAAGAATGGCCATAGCTCTCAATAGAGTAGTGTTTGCTACCCATGATGCTTTCCATACGCTGTTGACTGATAGTAGAGGTGATGGTTTGAATCTTTTAGTTCATGAGCTAGATGCTAGAGACGTGTTCGATCATCAAAATGTTCAAGCTGCAAAACTGTTAAAAACTGGATTTGCACAACATGAGCACTATAGTAAGTGGTTTAGCCCAACTCGGGAACTAATAAAAAGCGTAGTTGGTTTTCCTAAAGCCTGGCCAGATGATGCCTATAGAGTAGAAGTGGCTGGTACTGAAATATCACCGTATCAATTGTGGGCTCAATATTATGAAATGACTTATGATGTTTTGACCGTCGCAGTTGCTCGGCCATTGCTCTTAAGAATGAAGGGGTCAATGCAATGGGTACATGAGAATATGTGCTTTTTAGTTTCTCGTTTGAAAGAAATTTGTGCCTGTTTAATTCAAAGATCTGGTCAAGATTTTACCGGTGAATATCGTAAAATAACTAATGCTTTGGATGCCTTAAGGCGAATATATTTTGCTGCTTTTCAAAATTCTGATGCGGCTAGTGCTCACTTATATGGTGTCGCATCAGGTGCGTCCTTTGATGAATTAGATATAGCCAACATTATTAATGAATGTGATGCTTTGTTGTTTGATAATCTTAATCCTTGGGTAGTAGGGAACTATCGGCATCGATTCCCGGTATCGGGTAAAGACTGGTCGGCTGTCAGGTTTGATGGTACGAGAAGTGTACCATTAGGACACATTCCTCATGATTATACATTCAGGACCTCCCAAGCTATCAACCCAATCACTACTACAGGAGTTGTATTGGCGACTGATCTAATTGATCGATTAGCAGAGCAGGGTAAAGATCTAGCTGCGTGTATTCAAGAGTTCCAAGCAATCGATAGTGTTGGCTATAATCAGTGTGGCCATAGAGATAATTCTCGATATTTAGTAGACAGAAGTAAAGCTTTACTCAAAGATACTGGGCTTAATTTCCCGCCAGCAGCCATCTCAGAGATGGTTGGTATAAGTAGGGCTTTATTACCTCAAGACGTTCAGTATTCACAAAATTACGTCTTATTCTCAAATGTATTTACTCGCTTGAGGGCAAATAATATTGCTCATGTAAGAGGACATGTTCATTCGTGTTTTTCACATGCGCGTTCGGGAGTTAGAGGGCTGTCCACATTTATGGGAATAGCGAGGGATCAAGAAAAGCTTATTGGTGGTGTGAGGTGGCGGCCAAAGGATCTCTATACTTGGAATAGCATTGTTCACACTTCAAGGCTGGGTATATTTGGTGTAGACATGAACAATGCTACTGTTGCTGAAAGGGAGCATGTGGGAAGAGTCTGGGGTAAACTAAGGAAAAATTGGGGAAAAAGCGACCTTTCGAAGAAAGAGGTTGAAGATCTTAGAGGTGACTGTTTAGCTTGTTTAAAAGTAATGGCTCAAATGAAGAGAAGACAACTCAAAACTACTAAGAGTGATCAAATCCGATAGGTTTTTTCAGCTTTAGATATAGTAACTCTCGGTGAAACTTTCAGATCTTCTAATGCATATTTGATTGCTGAGGCGGCAAGAGATTCACCATGGACGATAAATATCTCTTTGAGACCTTTAATTGGTTTGATGTAATCAATGATTTCTTGGTGATCAGCATGAGCTGAGAAAGAGTTGAGAATTTTTACTTGTGCTCTCAAATGATAAGGACGGCCAAAAATGCGAACAATATTATGTCTTTCAGCTATTGCTCTGCCCAAGGTGTTTTGAGCCATAAAGCTGATGATCAAGATAATATTGTTAGGGTTTTCAATGGCGTTGCGTAAATGATGCAGGATACGGCCGCTTTCACACATACCTGAAGCAGAAATGATAATCATTGGACCTTTTTTGCTATTGAGATCTTTAGATTCTTCTGTAGTTCTGACATAATGTAAGCAACCAAAGCCAAAAGGATCATCTTTGTCATTGAGAAAGGCTTTGTATGTTTCTTGATCAAAGCATTCTGGATGGCGACGAAAGATGTCGGTAGCATTCACTGCCAAGGGACTGTCTACATATATCGGTAAGCAGGGGATGAGTGCTTTTTTTTGGAGTAAATTGAGATGGTAAATAATCTCTTGGGTGCGCTCAACTGCAAAAGCAGGAATAATAATTTTGCTTTGTTTAGCAATGGCTTCGTGGATAATGGGAAGCAGATTGTCTTCAACCTTCTTATAATCATCATGCAATCTCCCACCATAAGTGCTCTCCGTAATTAAATAATCAAGCTCTTGCCATTGGTATGGATCTTGAATAATCGGCATCCCTTTGCGACCTAAATCCCCAGTAAAGCCGAGCTTAGTGGTTTTCCCATTCTCTATAATAGTTAACTCAACTAGTGAAGAACCAATAATATGGCCGGCATTGTGCAGAGTAAGGGTGACTCCAGGTGCAATTTCTTTAGCTTTTTCATAAGCTACACCCACGAATAATCTATTAGCAGTAATAGCGTCATCCTCAGTATAAAGTGGTTCATCACTAATCATAGTTCTGCCTTGCGCATGCATATATTCCCAGTCTTTCTCCTGGATACGGCCGCTGTCTTGAAGCATGATGCTGCAGAGGTCTGCTGTAGCTAAACTAGTATAAATCGGTCCCCGAAAGCCCTTTTTGACCACGGTTGGAATATTGCCACTATGATCGATATGGGCATGAGAAAGCACGATCATGTCGACATCTTTCAGTTTTTCGGTATGATCTAAGTTGCGCTGAAAACTATCTGCTCGGTGACCTTGGAGCAGGCCACAGTCAAGCAAAATCTTTTTGCCATTTACCTGTAGTAGATGAGCAGAGCCGGTCACTTCTTCGGCGGCACCGAAAGAGGTAATTGTCATGATTGTATTTGTTTATCTGCTCATTGTATCATATTTTTGCGTATTTTCTCATCTCTATGCTCGAGCTAGTAAGAAAGATCATCACTAATTTCACTGCTGCCCAGGAGCGTAAATACGGCGTGGCTGTAGTAGAGCTAGACTGTACTAAAGATGCACAAGAAAGAATTACTTTACGAGGGCGGTTATTAGCATCTAACCAACAGCAGGCATTGGATCAGCTATTTCGTCGTAATCATATTGACCCCATTTGGGATGTGACGGTGATCGCTGAAATGGATAATCCTCCGCTTGGATGGGCTTATATTGAACGTAGTCCTACTCACGTATGGAGCAAGATTATTTCAGCAGAACATTACGACTGGTTTGAAGAACGTAGTCTGATAAAAGCGGGAACTGAACATCAGCCATGGACTACGGAGAAGTTTTATCTTACTACCCAAGTGATACTTAAGGATGACCCAATTAAGCTACTTTGGGAGACCGAAGATTTCTATTGTGTACAGTTACTTGATCAAACCATAGGGTGGATTCGAAAAAGAGATCTGAACCGTTTCCCTGCTTATCCTCAGTGGCAACCACCGGAACCCAAAGCAAGTACCAAACAAGAGTTGATGTCTTATATTGATAGATGGCTCGGGGTGCCCTATCTACTAGGAGGGATGACCACCAAAGGTATCGATTGCTCTGGTCTTACCCAAGTGATTTATCGCCATTTATTTCAATACCTTCTACCTCGTCATAGTATGGACCAAATGAAGGCTGGTAAAGTAGTGGAACATGCTCCTCAGTTGGCTGACCTGGCATTTTTCGAACATCATGTGCCTGACCACTACACTGTTGGGCACACTGGTCTAGTACTAGCAGATGGGAGTATTCTACATGCATGTCGCTATCTCAATGGCAAGGTAGCAATAGATAAGCTACCCATGATGATTCAGAAGGGATATACTTTTTTAGGCTACCGTAGATACCCGATAGAGATACTCTTTTAAACACTAATTCAGAGTTCAGAATGCAGAATTAACTTTAAGCACGGGTGTCCGAAACTTTCAATTTTCAACTTGAATCATGATCTTTACACGAGAGTCATTACGCAACTCATCGCTCAATATTCACATAGTAGGAGCTGCTGCTGTTGAAGGGGCGGCAACTGCGCGGTTTTTGGCTAAGCTTGGGGCGAAAAATGTGACATTGCATGATTTTTGTGAACAAAAGGATTTTGCTAAGCGTTTTTTGACATTTCATAATGGGGTGAGAAATCGGGGGGACTTGTGGCAAGTTATGAAGAAGCTGCCTTATACTTTTCACTTTGCTACGGAATACTTACAAGGTATTGAGGGGGCAGATCTGATTTTTCTCAACCAAGCCTGGTATAAATATGATTTTAATTTCCCTAAATTAGGAAAAATTGTGGATGAAGGCAAACTTGCAACCTCGAGCATGGTTGATCTCTACCTGCAGCTCTTTCCGGGAAAAGTGATTGGTGTAACTGGTACTCATGGTAAGACAACAGTCACTAGACTTCTGGGACATGTGCTCAATGAGAATAAAGTGAAGGCGTATGTTTCTGGTAATGATCGCCATAGTGAGCAAATCCTTGATCGATTAGCGGACAATGAATCATTCAGTGCTAATGAATGGTTGATTTTGGAGGTTAGTAATAGACAGCTCAAACAGCGCTACTCACGAGGACCAGATATCGCCATTATTACCAATATCTATCCTAACCATTTAGATGAACATCCGGATCTCAGTGATTATCGATCGATCAAAGAACGGATTGCTGACAATCAACCTTCGGGCAGTCATTTAATTGTGGGGGACAATGATGCCGAATTGGTTACTTGGGCTATTAATAGGGGAGGAAAAGTGATCGAGGCTAGTTATAAGGACTCATTACGGTCAGAAATACAGTTTCCTATTAGTCTCCTCGGAGAACATAATGTAGCTAATGTCGCTTTTGTTGATTATGTCGCTAACGTACTAGGGATTTCTCGTAAACAGCTGCAAGTGTCATTGGATTCTTTCAAAGGAGTAGAAAAAAGGATGCAAAGAATCTATCAAGATGCCAATATAATCATTGTTAATGATTTAGCTTCTACTACACCACAAGCAACATTGGCCGCAGTGAAAACATACCAAGACCATCCTTTGATTATAGTTTTGGGTGGTGATGATAAAGATATTCCTCTTCAAAATTGGCAAATGTTGAAAGAAGCATTAGTTGAAGCGAAGATTATTCTGCTACCTGGCACTATTGAGCAAAAGCTTGCTTTCCCTCAGGCCATTAAAGTATCCAATTGGCAAGAAGCACTAGAGCAGATAAAGATTTTAGTAGCTGAATTACAAAGCAATAACCAAAAAGAGACAATAGTCTTATTGTCTCCTAGTGGTGAAGGTTTTTATACTTCTTTTCTCCAAGGTGTAAGTTTACAAAAAGAAATTGAAACTATTTTTGGTCCTCAATCTGCTTAAGGGTCGGCATGTTTTTATAAAGCCCAGTTACTTCTAGTTGTGCGCCACAGGCATCACAAGTGAGTTCAGCGCCTTCAAAGAGTTCTTCTTTGTCTACGACATCGAGATCTTCACCACAACTAGGACAAATGATAATGTTGGCTGTGTCACTGTCATCAGTGGTGTCATCAGTATCTTCTTCTTTATCCTCGTCTTCTTCCTCGTCGAAAGCGGCGATTAATGGTTTGATTGGTCGGTCTGAATATAAGTGTTGGTCCATAAAATTAGAGAAAAACTGCCCCCAACTTTACTCATTTTTTTGCAAAATGCAACTTGCTCATCTGCTAGCTAAAAACGACCGATTTGATCTCTGGCGATACCATGATTTTTTAGGGGGAATTGCCCCGAATTTTTGGGTAGGCGATCAACGAGAAATGTTTACACCTTTGGAACAAAAAACGAACACATTGTGGATTAAGCGAGAGGATCTTCATCCGATAGGATCTCACAAGGGACGCAGTATTGCTTATCAATTGAGTGTTTTGCGTAGCATCCAAGCGCAGAAGTTAGTACTGTCATCTTCTGGCAATGCCGCTATTGCTCTCATGAAACTGAATCAGTTTTTCCAAGCATTTGTATTTGTTTCTCCTCAAATTGATCCTGCCAGAGAAGCAGAGTTGGTAGCATCTGAACAAACATATACTCGTTGCATTGGTACCCCTTTTCCTCGCAACTTTGCTCAATATTTGGTCAATAAACATAGTTATGTGGACATGCGGCCTTCGCAAAGTGATGATGCCATTATCGGGCTGCGTACATTAGGATTAGAGTTGGCAGAACAACTTCCTGATCTTGATGATAGCTATAGTATTTATATAGTAACCACCAGTGGAGCTAATACTTTAGGTATCTACGAAGCATTTAATTTATTACTTGAACGTGGTTTATTAAACTCACTGCCGAAGCTATTTCCTGTACTGATGCCCACCTATAAGGGAGGAACACTGACTCCGGCTCGTAGAAAACAACTGCAAGTAGCAGTGGCTCATACCAAGGGGAAGATATTGGAACAAGAACCAGAAAAAAGCTCAATTTTTGAGACGTCATTCGAAGGCAATACTGCTTATAGAGCCTATGAGAAACATCATGCACTAGCAGAAAAAGCAGTAATTGTATTCACGGGTAAGCAATGGGCTCTACCTAGTAAAACTGGTCATCTCCAGCAATGTGCTACTATTCAGGCATTGAAAGCTGATTACTCACTATGATTTTCTTTCTGCTTCCCGAAATTCGTTATGGTATCGGTCTTTTGGAACATGTAGAAGAGCCTGCCTGCATAGTCACCAGCCATAAGCATGAGGCGGTGGGGATTATTCGTGATCAAGGCTATGCGGTGATATGTTTGGAGGAAGAAGGTTTAGAGCCTGTGTATCAAGCACCACAGATGTTGGAATTGGAGCTAGTCAGATCCAAAATAATGCAATTACCTTATAGCGAAAGGAAGATTCTTACTTTCAAAATTTCGCCTCGTTTAGAGATTCTGGCGCGTTCGTTGCAAGCTTCCATATTGATGCCTCCATCTGAGCTTAATCGTTTTTGGGAGAACAAGGATAAGGGAATGGCTGAATTAACAGCAATTGGAGTGCCTACTAAGTTCTCAGTAAGTGCTGCTTTTGGTAGTTTAAGCTATCAGTCTCTAGCTAAAGAGTGGCAATATACAAAGCTTGTAGTCCAAAAACCTCGTGGAATGGCTGGTAGTAGTACCTATTTCGTTACTTCAGAACAGGAATGGAGTGATTTAGAACCTATTTTGCATAATACGTTAGTGAAGGTGACGCCGTATTTAGAAGGCAAGACCTTTACGGTAAATTGTTTGCTCAATGATACAGGTGTCTACCATAGCTATCCCATGTTTCAGATCACCGGAGATCGGCGTTTTACCCGTTATCCAGGTGGTACCTGTGGTGTAGATATGACTGGAGGGCGAATCTTTAGTAATGAATTTTTACAAAAATTAACTGAAATAGTACGAAAGATCGGCGATGCTTTGAAAAAGACAAACTTCTGGGGATGGTTTGGTCTCGACTTTATAGTGACCAACACAGATGAAATCGTCATCATTGAGATCAACCCACGCTTCACAGCATCACTCAGCATTTTTTCTCAATATCAATCAGTAATGTTCGGTGCCAGCTTCTGGTCAGGCTACATCGATCGCACACAACATTTACCCAATGTAGTTAAGCCCCTGCCCCTTACTACCTTGATACTCCGAAATACCGCAGAGGAGACGAAAGTGGTAGAAAACGATCTGTCGTGTGGTCTCTATGAGAACACAAACAATCAGCTACACTTAAACTCTCCCACCATATTCATCTCTGATCTCTGCTCTTTTCTCTCTGAACTTCCCCAGTGTTTAGTGGTTTCCAAAGCCAAAGGCACAGCGATCAATATGGACGGAGAATATGCAACTATTGTGACACCACGAAGTGCTATAGACCAAAATGGTAATATCGACGAAGAACTAGCGAAAGTAGCAAATTTAGTTACTATGGGACTGTTTAAAAAGCAGTGAAAAGGTAATAGGTGAAAATTAAAAACACAAAGCGCTATGAAGGGGCCAGATGTTTTGACTCCGTTGCACTGGGCTCAACATGAATTGGTTCTCATATTCATCCTGAGCGGAGTCGAAGGATCCGGCCGACATAGAGCTTGAAGAAATTGTTAATTATCCAAAGTATGGCTGATATTGAAAATCCGATAGCATTAGAAAAAAGCCAAGACTCGCTTGGGAGTAGCAAGGCACAAGAAGCTGGAGAATTCCCACCTGGAGTGATGGAGAAGGCTCGTGAATATGGTGTACAACCTAGTCAGTGGCAACAATATGGTGCTCAGATCCAAGGTGAATATGATCGCATTGTGAAACTGATCATGAAAGAGTATCGAATGCTCGATGAAGTAGAGCAAAAAGAAATTTTGCTGGCGATTCAGTCAGGGGATGACAGTGCTTTAGATGATGTCTTGCTTCATGTAGAGGCTCGATTGTCAGACCAAGACCGGGCTCTCCCTAGTGTGATGAATAATCTCAAGAAAGTAGCAGCCAAAAATATTTTGCAATTAGCAGCGGAGGGAAAGCTGGGCAAAAATGTAGTGGCTCAACGTGATGAGACTTTGGCTCAAATGGTAGATATTTTGATTGGCTTATTTCGTGCCCTCAATCAACCAGAGCAAGATAGTATTTTGATCAACATCAAACAAGGGAACCTAGTAGTACTAGATTCCCTCTTACAAAACTTACCGATGCTGGGCTACAAGACTGATAAAGTAGATTTGAATGTACTGAAGCAGGCGGTGGCGCAGAAATTAGTTGAGCTTGGTTTAAACGCCTAATGCTAGGATTGAGCTTCGTGTTTTTTGTGCTGCTTCCCAGATAAAGTGAAGAAGCTTTTTTTCTCCGTCTTCAGTATAGCCCTCAGGTCTATACTGTTTATCATTGAGCACCACATTGAACCGTTGCTCTTTATACCGTGTTGTCATTCCAGGAAAGCTATTAGAAGTTTCTTCACGTTCGTCTGTGCTAGCTGGTCTGACTACAAACTCACCTTCAATTCCAAGCTCTTCCCGAACACCGCGAACAATCGCTTGATAGTGTGTTTCATCTCCTATTGCCTTTTCACCGATTGAATAGGGACGTTTACGATCGTCACGTTTATGGTTTATTTTGTCTTCAGCATATTCTTCACGTAAGTACAGGCCTGTCTCTTCATCATGAGGGAAATGGAATACATATGCTCCCCCTGGTCTAATTTGTCTAATTGCAATGTGAGCTTCCCTACGAAAAGCTCTTACTAATTGAGCCTCACCCTCTCGAATCTCTTGATAGAAATCCTCAACTTTTTTTACTTTTCCTAGCCCAGTCCAGACATCAGTATCAACTCCATGCGCGCGGAGGAAATCGTCTAATTCTTTAGGATTTGCTATCTGTACAAGCTCATCTTGTTGAGCAGTATCTACACTTGTCATAAATAATAATGTTAATATTAGAATTATCCCGATGATTTTCTCTAGATCAGAAAATAGCCAGGAGGAAAACTTAGCATTCTTAAGAATGCTGGACAAGTGGTAAAAGAACGAAGGTGTTTAACTTCCTATAGTAAGTTTTCTGCTAAAGCTTTGAAGCCATCAAGCTGAGGGCAATCTACTTCCGGACTAGGTTTTTTGATATTGACTAAAATTGTTTTAATTCCTAGTTCTTTTGGTACCCAATAATCAGATTTTTCTCGGTCGCCAATATAAAGGAATTGTTCGGGGTTCAAATCAGGATAGCGTTTCAACCATTCTCGGTAAGCGCTACCATCACTTTTGGCTATTTCACCAGTAATGATTTGGTCAAAAATAGTAATTGGGATTGCTAATTTTGCTAATTTGTTTTTAGCAATTACCAAGATGGAACCAGTGATTAAATCAATGTGTTGGTAGTGACTTTTTAAATGCATTAATAAATCTAGCACTTCAGAGTCAGGTGCTAAAAATTCAGCGATATCAGCGTTCTCTAGTGCCTCTTGGACAATTTCTTTTGGATTGGGGATTTCTAATGCTGTAAGAGTCTGGCTACCTGTTAATCCTTTCCCACCTTGATAGAGATCAGTAAATAATTTACGAGCTTGGTCTAAGGAGCAACTTTTATGGCTAGCTATCTTCGCATAAATATACGATTGAATTGCTTCATCAATCTTGGGAGATTTGGGATAAAGTGTTTGGTCTAAGTCGAAACCAATAACCTTGATCTGAGAGAAGTCATAATCACTAGTAAGCGACATAGAAGGTGGTAAGGGCTCCCAATGGGTAACCTAAGGTCTTGGTGTATTGAGTAGCTACATAATTGAGTAGCGTGCGATCGTCTGCTTGATGATCTAAACTTCTATTAGCAAAGACGGCAGTTACATGCAGCTTTTTGCCCATTACATTTGCTTGTAAGAATACTAAACAGTCACTTTGAGGGTCATCTTCCTTTGCATGATAACCACTAATAATTGGGTTGTTGTGATTGATACCTTTTTCTTTGAGATAGGTAATTGCTTTCTCAAGTACATTCTGGCCACGATAATTTTCTAATCGAGCTAAAAATGTGTGATTTGGACGTTCAGTGGTTTCTACCAAGTCGGTATAGCTATAAGCTAATCCTTGTTTAGCTTCTGGAGTTTTTACATTGTCACCCAAGAGATATGGGCCGATATGGCTGTCCGTATTTCCTACTGGTTTTGATGGCTCGGCTAACAACTTCTTTGTTCTTTGTTCCTCAGTGAGCAACAAGATGTTGGCACGACTAGAAAGCATGAACATATCACCCATAGGGAGTTTCACTGCATCTAAAACAGTTTGTACATAAGCATCGTAGAGACCAAAAATGTTTTCTGGATAAGCATTTACGGTGTTATGTGCACGTGCGATGTGGAATGAATACAGTTTACCATCTTGAGTCCAGAAAATATCATGAGTGAGACAAGGGTCATGCGAGAATTCCATTTTGCCCGTCTCAGGATTTACCCAACTACTCATGTCTTCAGCCGGATCAAAACGTTGCACAATAGTGGCTCTATGAGGATTTTTTTGTAAACTTTCTACTGCTCTAGGTAATTGATCAAAGCCAAAAAAACTACGCGTACGTTCACCATAACTATATGACCCATCATGGTCGAAACGAAGGAGCTGATCACGGTAGGCTGCACGTACTGCTTCTGGACTTTGATCGCCTTGTTTATAAATCAATGGCATTGTAGCCAATGCTTGATCAGCTTGGCGGTAAATAGCTAAGACTACGGCACTGCGAGCAAGGCCTTTCCATGGATCACCATGCTCTTCAGTTAAACCCTTGGTGTAGATCAATTGGAGAACTGATTTGTGGGTAGCCAAGAAAGTATCAGTGTCTGCGATTACTAACGGTAAATTGGTGGTATTAACCTTGAAAAGGTTGGGGAAATCTTGCATGAATGCATATCCTTCTTTGACAGCTAAGTAGGCCCTACCTATTTGCGCACCGACATCCATACGATGAAGAATGTCCATTTCATAATCTTCGAAGCGGTTCAATTCTGCCAAGCGATTGATTACAGCTGTGAATGAGGAGGAGCGCAGATCAAATACTTCTTCACAAACATCAAAAGCCATACACATAACTGACAACTGTTCTTGCGCTAAACCAATACGGTAGTAGTAATTCTTGTCTGGTTGTAAGAATACTTTTGGTTCAAGTGGGATTTCGGTACCAGCAGCAACCTCAGGTTGAGCAATAGTCAATGGTCGAAGGGGGACATCATCGCTTAAATGAGTTTTCATCAAACCCAGTTCAGCGCCAAGCAGGAGTTGTTCGCGAGCAGACAAAGATTTTTTCTTTTCTCCTAAATATTTCATCAAAGAGTAACTGACTAAGAAGTCATCGTCACCTTTAATGGTGTAGTTCTGATCATCGATCCGAATATCCAAAACGACATTGTGATTGTCTGAGCGCACTCTAAATGGTACTGGGAAAATTTCTTCTGGCGCGTCGATAGTGATGCGAGGTGGTTGGAGATGTTGGAAGTCTTTGGCAGCTAGTTCAATAGCTTGTTTTGGGGCTGTTTCAGATTTACCAACTACACGAATAAGCTCTTTCAAAGCATCATAATACACTTTGTCTTTTTGGTTGATCTTGTGTACTAAAGCAAAGATCTTAGGATCAACACGAGGCTCTAACCAAGCTAAATAATCAGCGACAATTTGTTTACTGAAATTGCTCTTGAAGACGAAGATTGGAAGTACGGTTATGTTGTTACGGAAAAGCTCTAAGAGGTTGTCAGGAACATTAGGATAATGAGCACTAGCTGCCCGGCCACCTTTGATAAAATTACCTGTTTTTTCACTTTCATAACCATGCTGAATAGCCAACAATAAATTCGTGCTAGGTGAGAAAGTTAATCCTTCTTCAGCAAAGAGGATAATGTAACGCAAAGTCGGATGGACAAGGGCATTGATGATCATGCGCTCGGTACCATCTCGGTTGACAATTAATGAACCCAGGACAGATACATAAGGTCGTAAATCTGGATCAAGCATATTGAGCACCTGACCAGGTGCGGTAGTGTTGGTACAAATACCGATACTGCCATTTTTCCCTTCTTCAGGTAATTGAAGAAGAGCATCGATTAAGGGAAAGCTCTGAGTGTTATTTGCGTTCATAGGTATTATGCCATTGAGAAGGTAAATATTCAGTTAATGAATGTTTTTCATATTCATCTTTCTCCAAGGCGAAAGTAAAGATTTCTGGATCGAACTTTAGCAAGAGACAGATCTCTTGTAAAAACTGTCTGCAGATCCCGCACATTTCACAAGGATGTGTGAGATGTTTCGTAGACATGAGACCCAAATGAGTCACTGAAGATTGAGTATTCATCAGGGCAATCACTAGTGCTGCCATCTCGGCGTGGACATTCGCTCGGTGATCGAAGCTGCTATATTGGCCAGTGAAATAATAATTACCATCAGCAGTGACGACACAACAACCATAACCACTGGCATCGTCTTTGGTCAGAAATGTTCGCTCTAGCCCTTTACGTGCATTGGTTCTGAGTACGGTAACAATGTCTTGGTTTTCAACCTGACCAAAATTAGCTATAGGTTGAGCTTCTATAGTTTTAGTTAATGGTTTAATTAGCGGTTGATAGTAAGGAAGGAAAGAGCTGACGTCTTCACAGCTGAATCTTTGTTCTTCAGCTTGATCGAATACTTTATATTCTATGGGTACCCCGGTGCGGCGACTGTGATCGATCAAAATCTTTAATACTTGAGGTGATGCTGCTTCACCTGGAGGCAATCCTTCGTGAATGGTGGCAATGTGTTCAATACCGAAATCATTTTGGGCAGTCGCTAAAAGCAATACTGCCAATTCACTAGGAATATGAAGGATATGGTTGAATGATTCGACACAACCAGCTTGATATACGCGCCCATTACTACTGATAGCCATGCTTGCTGAGCGGGGATTGTTCGATTTAGTTACTCTGGCTAGAGCTAATGCCGCATGGAGATCGGGGAAGCGCATATGACTAGAAAATATCTTTATTGCTACGAAGCTTACTGACCATGAGACTACCTGCCGTCCAGTCATAACGTAAGACTTTGTTGATGAGATCATGAAGTAGATGGATCTTGTCGCGTTCTAATCGCATATACATCTTTTCTGACTGCTTGCTAGAAAGTCTCATGGTTGGCCAGAAAGAAACTGGAAAAGCATAGTAAGGAAGGAGATGGCCATCAATCGGTTCAATTACAATTACCGTAATTGGTTTTTGAAGTACTTCCATAGCGTAGTCGATGCGATGACTACCATCACAAATGACGTAGAAGTCGAATTGACCGGTATGCTGGAGACCATAATTGATGATTGACGCATGAGAGTGGAAAATGTCTAAATGATCTACTTTGCTCACTTCATCAATATAAAAACCTTCAAGGTAACGTTCACCAAGATGATGCAATTTGCCAATAGCATCACGTATGTAGCACCCCTGGAAGCGCCGAGTGAGATCTTCAAGGTCTAAGTAGCCCTGTTCAAGGTGGTACGTATGTTTCTCAATGATTGGAGGCAATACATGGAAGTCACCACGCTCTGGCCAGTGATACTTTACTGCACATTGAAGATCATTGATCTTGAGGCCATTTTTTTTGAGGAAGGTATCTACCTCAGCCATGATCTCTATTTGGTTTTGGTAAATAGTGGGCTGACTGGTGAAGAGATTAACAGATTTCTTATTAGGCAATATTACTTGAGGAGGAGCTCCTACTGATGTGGGAGGTAAGATTTGGGCCAAAGAATATTTGACTGCTCCATAAGGGTGAATAGGCCCCCCACGTACACTATAGACACCAGCGAAGACAATGTTCTGCAGAGATTGGTATAGTTTAGCTAACGAAATTTGTTTGATCAGGGTAATATTGCTCATAACGTACTAAGGATTTTTAACAGCTACCGCTTCCATTGAAGAGACAATCCCAATTTGCGGCAGTGCCATTCAATTTGATTTGGTAAGTCGAGATAGTAGGAAATTGAAGAATAGTTCTTTTCATTTGTTCTTGAATGCGAGGATTGTCACATACACCACCAATCATAATTGATCCAGTGAGATCGATATCTGCATGAGTGCCAGTAATGACGACACTACTGACAGTGAAGCTATTTTGATAGAGAGCTGTACTCAGACCCGACATACCATAATCACGAGTGTGGACACTGAGGAGCTCTTCAACAGCAGTCTTGAGTGGAGTGGTAGTACTGACCGTGCGATTAACCATTTCAATTTCATCACCACAACCGAAAGTGGTAGCACTAGGTGTACCTATCTCATTAACTAAAGCAATCTGAACAGTGTTGATTGGTGTTGCTACTGTAGTTGGTAAAGTCGTCACCATTGTCATAGGTGATGCACTAGTAGTCGGTGAAGCTGATGGTGTGGGCGTGATACTAATATTGCAGCCGGTAAAAAGGAGGCTGATGCTAAGTAGTGAGAGAAATTTTTTCATACAAAAGGGGGATAATCTAAAGCTATTGTTAAGCTGTTGTGCAGAAATTGCAAGGTGCTTTTCTCAGAGCTGGCATTAATGTTAATTCCAAAACCTTGGGTCAGCCGTAGTTAGATCAGAGAACTCTATTTCAGGTACTGGCGCTCTGGTTATAATTGAGCGCCGATTATTAAAAGTATTAATGACGTGTCGTCGTCTTTTGACTAGTGCATTGAGTAATTTCTGTCCTGCCTCAGGATTTTTTAGCCAACCAGTTAATTCAACACAAAGATTATAAGTAGGTAACTGCTCGGTGACTTGATGGTTGATTCTCCAATCAGGCAAAGCGGCCAGTAAATCACTTGATTGATTAATTTCACCTGGATCGGTAAATAAAGGTTTTTTACCTACATTTCCTAGAGTAGCAACGAGGATATCAATAGGTAAAAAAACATCTAACCGCCCGGCTTTATTTGTAGGTACGAAAACGCGTTTTAAGTCTCGCCTTACTACATCACGCTCTTCCTCCGTGAATGCTAAAAGTTCACCATAAGTAATGATCGGGAAGTCAGGTTGTTCAATCAAGCTTATTTTGACATCACCGTCGTCATATACCAATTCTGTTTTATCGGCGCAATCAATAGTATCTATGGCAACCAATGTTTGAATAAGCCCACGTGTATCTCGAGGTGAAAGCTTCAAATGTGGCGGGATTTCGTCATCAATGTCCAATACTTGTCGCCATCCTAATGACCTTCGTGCAGGTAGTTCCACAATTTTTAGTTAGGAAGGTAATTTATGCTGCTCCCGTCTGAAAATCAACTGTTGGAAAACCGAATGACAACTTTGAATTACGAATTCAGAATTGTGAATGGCTAATATCAGACTTCGAGCCTTAGGCGACATAATTTGCCGAACTACATATCGGCCGGATCCTTCAGCTCCACTGCGTTGCGTTCAGGATGAATTGATTAGTAGCCTTAAGTAGGGACTTACTCTGCTAAAAGTAACTTTCAACTCTTAACTTGTTCTCATGCTGTCATTACAAAAGATATTTGCTACAGTAGAGACAATTTACTTTAGTTTTTATGGCTCAACCTATTCGCAGCAGTTTCACTACTTGGTTAAAGGTGTTAGTGATTTTGGGAGTGGTGGGGCTACTAGTAGCAGCTGCTTGGTTTATTCATATTCAGCAGTTTCTTGCTGGAGCAATAACTACGCAGGGTAGTATCAGTCGAATAGTCGAAGAGTTTGATAGCGAAGGTCATCTAACTTATACACCTGAAATTCAATTCCAGGATCGAAATGGCCAATTGCATACCATTCGCACTTTTATTAGTAGCAATGAAGGCGACTATCATGTTGGTGAACCGATGCCGGTACTTTATAGTCCACAAAATCCTGATCAGGCTACTGTTGGTACTTTCTGGGAGATTTATATTGGTTGTATTCTTTTGCTCATATTATCTTTAGCCGCCTTGATATCTGGTGGTGTTGCGTCTACTTTACTCAAACAAGAAGAAAAGCGTAAGCAACATCTCCTTACTAATGGTCAACGAATTGAAGCCACTATCACTAATATCAATCACCTTACCTCTATCAAAAAGCATGGTCAGTCTCCATGGCTAATTACAGCTGAATGGACTAATCCCCTCAATAATCAGAAGTATGATTTTGGTAGTGAATTACTATGGCTTGAGCCTACTGGTTATACTAAAAATGGCAAAATAACTGTTTTTATTGATGCACAAAATCCAGAACACTATGTAATGGGTGCCCCTGGGCAGGTAGAGTAATCGTATTAATTCATGCGCTTTAGAGGCGAAGCTCTTCCAGATCTCAAGATTGCTTGTCTTTGGTTTTCATTCCAATTGTTACGAAATTCTTTTGCTTCTTCGTTCACTACCTTTAGGTATATCTCTAATAAATCTGGGCTACGAATAATTGCGACAATTTGAGCGCATAGATCGTATGCTGTACTGGTATCATTATTGATATCTGAGGTGAGCATCCATTCCAAAAGTCCACAAATCTGATCGTAACTAGCTACCGTACGTGCAGCAGCTTTTGTGACATGGGTAGGAAAAAGCTCGGTAGTGTCAGCATCTTCAATTATTTGAAATAACACTTGAATTGGCAAATACATTCCTAGGGTGTGTTTCGCTGTTGTTACTAAAAGGGTTTTTCGGAGATTTTGTCTTACACTGGCTCGTTCTGGTTTCGCTAAATGTTCAAAGACTTCATAAGCATCATTCGGAAATCCAGCATTGAGACGATTATCTTCTGCTTGACGTTGGTAGCTGGTGGCCACTTGCCAGTCACTATCAGCGATAGCTGCTCTCTGAGTCTCGATAATGTCGTGCGTGGTGCTGCCGATCAGTATTTGTAAGAATGCCAATCGCTCCGCGGCATCGAAGCTTACATGCGCATGATCGCCATCTTTAGTAGCAGCTACTTTCGTTTGCCAGCTGAGATAGTTAGATGAGTTGTTACCATCCATGGTTGCAATAGATTCGAAGGTAATAATTTAGACTATACGAGAGCGTTCGTAAATAAATTAATAATTCTGCCTACTTGTACTCACCTTGTTATTAAAATTTTAATAACTTAGGCTCTAGTTTACTTGATTTATACTTCATGGAAACAAAAGTACTAGAGCACTATCGTCAGTTTGATTCATTCACCTATCCTGGTCCTTACCAAGATCAATTACGTTTACTACCTGATGATGTGCGTGAGCTAGGTTTACTAGTTAGAAAGAGTTTGATTCACCGCACGACCTTAGTAGCTGGAAATACTGGGACCAATCAAGATTTGCGTTTTGGGGATATGACCTTGGTACCTTGGTATCGCCAACCTGAAGACGATGTCTTTCAAACCGCAGCAGCAATGTTAGCTGAACTTTATCGTCGTGATGCTCGAGGGATTGTTGCCGATCGTAAAGTTGAAGACAAATTAGTCCTGACCTGTCGTTATACAGCAATTTTAATGGCAAGTATTCTTAAGTCAAAAGGCATTCCTGCTCGAGTGAGGGCTGGCCATGCTGATTATTTTGAAGAAGGCACGAATACCAGTAGTGATCATTGGATCAATCAGTATTGGAGTGGAGAAGAACAGCGGTGGATAACTATTGATGTTGATGGCAGTTTGAGTTTAGTAAAAAGCTTTGATCCTTATGATATGCCTCATTGGATTTTTGATTTTCCTGGTCCGGCATGGGGTGCTGTGAAATCAGGGAAAATAGACCCATTGCGTTTTTGGAACGCAAAACCTGAACGCGGATCATTAGTATTACTATGGTCACTTTTTTATGACTTTCATTGTCTCATGAATCACGAGATACCTTATGTGCATGGACCCAAGTGGGCAAGTTCACAACACTTTGCTAATCTTTCTCCTAAGCAGTTTGCTCAAATAGATCATTTGGCTCAACTACTTTGTGAACCTGATCAAAATTTTGCTGAGCTCAAGCAGCTTTGGGAGTCAGCCAGAGAATTTAGAACCTTGACTGGGGGATTACTTTAGCCAAAAAGCTTCTTGTTTAGTTAATCTGTTGCTACCACTTTCATAGGAGTTACAAAGCAAAATAGCTTGTGACTGGATAACAATACACGAACTACCACCACCGTACCTACCCATAGCCACTACTACTTTTCCATCGATTGCCATCACTTGACCATTTTTTACCAGGGCTGAACTATTTCCACATGTACTAGATATACATTCTCTACCTAAATCGGGATAGTAATAGAATATTGTTAAGTTGAGTAGTTGTAAATCACTATACTGTCCTGTAGGTAGAATTTTGAAAGTTGAACTATAAACGGTAGTTGCTAAAGCATTTACGTTTTCAAGTGAATCGTATGTAGCAATAAATGTTTTTGCTTGATCGAAGCCCTCTACATTGGAAAATCTGGAATACCAAACAATTAAGAACTTATTTTGGTACTGTACTGCAAATCCATAGTCTTTATCTAGAATCGCTAGTGGATTGGGTTGGCAGAAACTTTCAGTACTTGTTTTACAAAGCTTTTTTACATCTTTTGCGCTAGCCAAACTATTGTTTATTGCTTGTTTGAGTGAAACTGAACTTTCAAGTTGCCAACCGATGTTTGTATTAAAGTCCTTACTAATTGGCGCCGGATTGCCCTCTTTAGTGTATGAAGCTATTTTCTCGGGAGTAGCTCCAGTGAGATCCGGCAAGTTAAATACGCCGCTTATTTGAGCTTCCTGTGTTGGTAATGGTGTTGCGGGGGGGACGGAAGGGATTGCTGGTGTGTTATTGACTCCAACTGTGAAAAAAGTAACCAGAACTGCGCCAATCTTTACGAACAAGTTTTCCATAGCAAGGATCTCAATAATTAGGTAGGCAAACTATATGCTGGTAATAATATAAAGTCTATTTATGCTTTTTTGATTAGTACTGATCTTCTGGTATATGCTGGCATTATTAACTGGTTGATTATGTCTAAAACTGAGATTGAGGTACGTGGTCCTCTTACCAAAGAAAAATTTGATCAGTTGGCGCAATTTTTGCAAAGCAATGGGGCTTTCCAACATAAAAGTAAACGGCTTTCAGTGTGTTACACCATTCTTAGACCGGAAGATAAAGAAGTGACCTCTGACCTGGATATTCGAGCTAGAATTACAGACAACGAACCTGAACTAGTGATCAAAGTTGGTAAGTGGAGAGGCAGTGATATTCGCAAAGAAGTGGCCGTACAAGTAAAGCGAGGCGAGTTCGCTAACTTAATCGCTGTTTGTGCTACCATGGGCTACACTGAGGCGATAGTAAGTGAAAGTTTAACGTCAGTGTTTCAATACCGGGATGTAGAGTTTTCTTTGGTAAATAAATCGGATCACAGTTACTTTTTTGAAGCGGAAATCTTGGTAGAATCCAGTGCTGATAAAGAACAAGTGCAGCAATCAATTCAAGATTTGTGCCATCAATTAGGTCTAACATTATTTACCGATGAACAGTTTTTTGATTACATTAAATTACTCAATAAAGAAGTGAATGTGCATTTTGATTGGAATAGAGATGGTGAGGATTTTTTTAAAGATAAATATGGTTTTTAAACTTTTTTAATTATTGTTTATGGAAAATCAAGATTGTATTTTTTGTAAGATTGTAGCGCATCAAATACCAGCTCATACGGTGTATGAAGATGAAAAGATGCTCGTTTTTTTAGATATTCATCCTATTCGGCCAGGACACATGCTAGCTGTGCCTAAATTACATGAGCCAGATTTTTATAAAGTACCAGCAGATGTATTTGCTCATATGATGGTCGTGGTTCAAGAGCTAGCAGCCAAGGCGAGTACGGTTTTTCAGCCAAAGAAAGTAGGTTTAATTATTGCTGGCTTTGATGTCCCTCATACACACATTCATATTGTTCCGATGCAGGAATACCACGACATTACTTCTAAGTCATTACTAGACGGAGAGCGTAGTGATCCTACTCATGATGAATTGGCAGCGATGGCAAAAATATTGAGCGATAAAAAATGAAAAGTAACGAGATCATCGATCAATGTCGCAAACTAATTGCTGCTTACCATTGTGGTGATCTTGGTGATTGTCCGATGCCGGAAGAAAGCTCTCCTAATTTTACTGCAGCTGAAAGTGAGGCACGCATAGCGTATTTTACTTTACCAATGGCATTAAATTATCAACGTGATAGTTATAAACTCTGGCAATCAGCACTGCTCACATATGATGATTTAGAGACTCGAGACGTATTTAACGTTGATTCGGTAGCCAATATGAACGTAACGGACTTACAGAAGAAGTTAATGAAATATAAAGTGGCTTTGCAACCGAATAAACATGTACAGACTTGGTTGAAAATTGCTCAAACTATAGCTGAGAACTGGGAATCATTTACCAACCTTTTGCAAGCTTGTGATGGCGATTTTTTGCAATTGAGAGAGGCTGTACAAGGAACTTTTAAGAAGGGATTCCCATATATTTCTGGGCCTAAGATTTTTAACTACTGGAGCTTTATTTTGAGTACTTATGGACAAGTAGAACTCAAAAATAAGCAATACATTGATATCGCTCCTGACACTCATGTGATCCAATGCTCAGTCCGTTTAGGTGTGATTTCTCAGTTTGAAGCTGAAATGATGAGTAGAGAAAAAATAGCTGAAAAATGGCGAGCGTTGTTGGTCGGCACTGAAATCAATCCTGTTGATCTCCATTCCCCACTATGGTTTTGGAGTCGGTCAGGATTTGCTTATCAGCTTAGAGCTTAAATTTTTTGTAGTATTATATTACCTCTGGCAGCTTGTGTAAGAATTGTAAGACCAGTTTACAATTGAATATCGATTCATTTGAGCTTAAATTAATGATGAAAAAAGACAAAAAGTTCAGGTAGGAGATACCATTATACTGAAAAGAAAACCTGAAGATGATCAGGCTTTGGATTTACTTGTTGTCGGTTTGTCTTACTTTCCAACATTTACGGAATTATTTTCGGCGATTCTGCCTCAGTGCTTTGGTTGGCCCGAGGGTATTAGTGTGGCTGAACAAGTGCAGAGGATGCATGAATTTTACTCTATTGAAGAGGAGTTGAAGTATGGCGTGGTGGGAATCCATATTCGGTTGTTAGCTAGGAGAGCCCTGCAATAATTGAACCCTCCTAAGCTTTTTTGAGTTGATTTACTTGATTTGTTTACTTAATAGATTTGGAAATTGTAATGGGATAAAAGGTTTATCTTTTTGAGATTGCTCAATTTTCGCCAAAGCGGCAACTAGCTCTGGTACTTCTGAACTTGCAGCCTCTTTTTCGCCAATCACAACGACCCATGGCACTAAATCGTAGTGAGCGTGTTTGATCTTTTTACTTACACTTTCGGCCCGATCGTCGATTTCAATCCTTGCTTGATATCGATATTTTTCGGCAAGAAACTCACAGAAGGCAATGTCTGCTTCTCCAACAGCAATCAAACGAATTTGTATTGGGTGTAGCCACAAGGGAAAGCTGTCAGCATAATTATCCAGCAGCATATAGATGAAGCGCTCTATTCCTCCGGGGACTGCAGCGTGAATAATTACTGGATGTTGATTGATGCCACCTTAGTCTATGTATTTGATCTTCAATCTCTCCGCATTGTTGACATCAATTTGAATGCAACCGATCTCCCGAGCTTGATTGAGCTGGTCAATAATTTTGTAGTCTACATTGATAATCCAATATTTAGGTTGATTGTCCTCATGGACTGAGACTAAAATATTCTGTCCCAATCTTGCTGCAATTTCACTAATTGCTTTTTGATATTGCAACCAATAAGCCATGGAAGATACTTCAACGACTACATGGTACTGACGGTTTGCGGCCTGGGCAGCTAAAACTAGCTGTTTTTCAATCTGAGGATACCAGGCGAATGCTTCTTCGACATCACGGAAGTATGGATGTAAATCTGGCATATAAAAACGACGTTGGCGATACAGCAGCATACATTCGCCACTTTGTTCGTGACGATAACAGTCAGAGATAGAAAAATGGGCAAAGGGCAATTGCTTATGGCTGAGTATGGCTTGGGCTGCTAAGTTGAATTGAGGATAACTAGCATCATAGCTCATGACTACTTCTTTTTTTCCAGATTGGAATTGAAACAAACGGTCACCATAGAGACCAGCATAGGCTTGTACGACCGGATGAGCGAGATCAAACATATTCGACCCATGGACCTCGTATATCGGTAATCCGATATTATGTACTAACTGTCTGGCATATTCTTTGACCAACCGCATGATCAGAGCTGCTTTATAATTGTATTGTACTAAACCAGAATCAGCATTAGGCTCCCAAGCAAAGCCAAGCTTGCGAGCGATTTCAAGGTATTGGGGCTTGTCTTTGACAGGCGCTTTTGCCTTTTTTATTGAACCCATTTCAAGAGCAATAAACTGTTGAAATGATTCGTTTACAGCTTGATGTTTTAGGTAAGATTTAACAGATTCGACTTTTTGATTGGAAGAAATAACAAAGTAATGACGTGACATAGAATTAAGTAAGGTAAGAGATAATCTGTACCTGTCTTGGATCTATATGACGCTTACTTCTCGGTAATAAAGAAAAAGCCTCCGTTGTTGGAAGCTATATCTTTTGCATAAAGACAGACCACCAACACGCTAGATCGTGGGCGTCGTTGTTACTGAAGCTGATAAGCTAAGCAAAAGTTTCATAGGCTATCGTTGCTACATCTATAATAAAAGATTATTTATGGGAGTCAAGTTTTGGCTTTTCATAAACGATCTAATTTTTCAGTTCAATATCCAAATACTTAAGCAATGAGACTGCTTCTGGTAAGGAAAATCTTGCCTTGGTTAATTTATTGTTTTGAAAATCAATAGTGTAATCTCGTGCTTTAGAAAAGTCCGCTTTCTGCAAACTGCACTGATGAAAAAGAGTGTTGGTGAGCTCACTTTGGGAAAAATCTGCTTCTTCCAAGTTAGTGTTGTTGAAGACACAATTTTCTAACTGACAAGAAATAAATGGAGTTTTTGCTAATTTTAAATCAGAAAAGTTACATCCATTCATCACACATCCATTGAACTGCCATTCAAGCGGTCCTAAAGTTGTTCTGATCCCATGGAAATCGACACCGACGAATTTACAGTTTTTAAAGCTTATATCTTGGAGTTTTGCGTTGGTAATGACGGCTCCACTAAAATTGCATTGATTGAAAATAATGTTTTCTAAGCGACAATCGGTGAGATCGCTATAACTAAAATTACAGTTTTCAAACTCACAATCACTAAATTCTTGACCAGTTAGCTTCTGCTGAGAATAATCCGCGTTTTTATACTTTATTGCTGACATACATTAAAAGTTTAGTGATGCTTCGATCGTTCTTAATATGTGTATACATTAATTAGCTAATTTATTTGAGTCAAAGCGTTGTGCGAACAAGCGAATGATTATATTACCTGCGACTCTATTTGATGTGCTAGTTTACTATCGGTATTTATCGCAATAGTATTTTCATTTTTATATGAAAGTTGTCATTGTTGGTGCTGGTATCAATGGTTTAGTAGCGGCCAATTATCTTCAACGTTATGGCTATGAGGTCACATTATTAGAGAGAAAAACAAAAGTAGGAGGAGCCGCGACTAGCAAGTCAATTGTGTATCGTGGCGAAAAGTATACGTATCCTACTGGCGCTAGTGTATTGGGTATGATGCAAGATTTTGTTTTTGAAGATACTGGTCTTAGTAGTCTTATTTCTTTGTACTTATCTCAACATCCTGAGATTGTTTATTTTTCACATAAAGATCGTCCTGGTAAGATCTTTGATTCTGTCGACCAATTAAAATCAGAATTGAAGGATAAGTGGGGGGAGCAAGGAAAAGTAGAGCTGTTTTTTGATGATCTCGATAAAGTGGTTGGTTTCTTGAGAGAGGGTTATAAAGAAGCAAGTGTGCCAAATATCGCTTTTGCTAAACAAGTACTTGGTGAAGATATGGTTAGTTTATGGATTACTGGTAGTGCACGTGACCTACTTAATCATTATTTTACTGCAGAAGAGACCAAGGTTTTCTTCAGTATATCGGCTACAGAAAGCGGACCTGTATTGCTTGATACACCATACTCGGCTTTTTCTATTCCTTTGATGGTTTCTGGCAGTGTATTCGATGGTAAATGGGGTTATGTACATGGTGGGATTTGGCAAATTACTGAAAAATTAGCTGAACTCAATCAAAAAATAGGAGTTAAAATTATTACCTCCGCAAAAGTTCTGGGAGTGTCAGCTAAAGAAATGACGGTCACGTATGTTCAAGCTAAAAAGAAATGTAGTTTAAAAGCCGACAAGATTATTTTTGCGACTGATCCTGTCAGTGCGGCTAAATTGTTGGCAGGTCAGGATTTGCTCAATCATATCTCTCGGAAAGAGTTGTTGGGTTCAAGTGGTAAATTGATAATGTTATTCAAAAATCCCGTCCAGTGGCTCGATAGTACTGGTAATGTAGATGAGGAGACGGCGCTCCGCTATATAATAGCTACGCCTTCTCTCCACGTCATGGATCAATCCTCCACAAAGGTAAGAGTGGGTAATGATGACTTTTTACCTTCATATTTTGAGATTTATTGTGAAGGAGCTGTGGAGAGAAAAATGGGCGGTACCAAAGAATATGATTTGCTATCAGTCTTCTTTAAAGACCTGGCATTTGGGAAAAAGGGAAAAGAGTTGAAAAAGGTGAGAGAAGCAGTAACAAACTTAATTCTAGAAAAGATTGCTAACAAATCTGATTTGATAAAAAGCATTTTACTAACTCCCAAAGATCTATCTGAACTATTTTATTTCCCTAGAGGGAATATCGATCATATTGAGCTTACCCAGGGACAGACTTTCTTTGATCGTAATTACTCACCATCACCGAATAAATCTTTTTATCAATTTGGCGATAACCAGCATGTTTATTATTGTGGAGCCGGGTCATACCCCTGTGGCTCAGTAGCTGGTACAGCGGGTTATATGTGCGCCAAACAAATTCTGGATCAGGGATAAACACATTAGGTACTATTTCCAATAATAGGATTAGTAGCTTTCTTTATCTAGCTCACTAATCCTACTAATAGAGATTCCGCTTTTGTTTGTATTTTTTAGAGTGAACGTTATCGAACAAACTAGTTGCTGAGGACTATAGAGCTCATTGCCTGAATGTATTTAGCTAACAATGTAGCCATTTGCACTCTGCTAACTGTACTGCGTGCTGAGAACGGTGAAGGGAGGATTCCTAATCTGCGAGCGTATTCTAATGGTTGAGCAAATGTGGTATCAGGAATGTCCGTCATCTGTACAGTTAGTGCCGTATTAGGAGCTCCTTGGTTGAAATATGCTGAAGAAGTAAGGATCATCTTGGTCATCTCGGCATAGGTGACAGGAGCATTTGGGTAGAAACGATCGCCAATACCAGTGATAATGCCTCGACTATAGGCTTCACCAATAATTCTTGCTTGTTCTGAATTATCTTTAGGGACATCACTGAAATGCCTATTGGTATGAGTGAAATTGGTGCTATTGCCGCCACCAACACAATTGCTTGTCATAGCAATCTTGAGTAGTTCAAAGCGAGTGAGGTTATTATTTGGTCCAAAGTGTTGATTATCATAGCCGCGAATTAAGTGTTGTGATCCATCACTACTGAAGGTCAGGGCACTAAGAAAGCTAACATCAGCATTATTTTGGACATCAGTGAAGCTTAGGCTGGAAGCTCCTGAGTTTAAGCAAGCTTGTTCTCGTGGTTGGGGAGTGGGGAGGCTGTTGTCTGTTGAGTTAGTTGAAGATGGAGAAGAAGAGGATGTTGTACTACTTGATCGTGAACTGCTGCTTGAGCTAGAACTACTACTGCTGCTCCAATTGGAGCTAGAATTACCAGATCCAATTGATGAACCTCCACCAAATGTTACTGATCCTCCACCCGATCCACCGCTGCTGCCCGAGGTTGATGGAGTAACACCTCGACTGCCAGCATTAGTAGTTTCACCGTCAGTAATGGTAACTGAAAAATTATTGCTACCACCAGTCAGTGTGTATCCAGTGGGTAAATTAACTCGCAGAGTGTATGTGCCGGCATCGATAGTAGAATTAATATTGCCACTACTGTCGAAACTAACAGTTTCAGATTCAGAGCCTTGGATGATGGTTAGGGTTGCGCCTGTGAAGCCGTCAATTTCGGCTATGTTCTGGGTGCCATTACCATTGTTGTCGGTAAAGATATGGAAAAGTAAAGTTCCTTCAAGGTCACGGAAAGTGACATTGGTAGCGATGTCACTCGCTGGTGTATTCCCATTAACGTCTTGATAGCTCAGAACAATAGTATAGACACCTTGTGCAAGGGTCGTAGGACCTGAGGAAGCAACCACTTCAGTAGTACTACCAAATCCACCGATTAGAGGTAGACTGAATGTATTGGTAACCAAAGGATTTGCATCTCTTAAAAAGAGAATGGTTGAAGGTCCACTGCTGGGGACAAGCGTTAGGCGAATGGTCCCAGAGAGTGCATCTTCGGGTAAAATAAATGAAATAGGTAAAGACGTATTGTGAGCATGAATTGCATTAGATAGTGGTGCTAGCAAATTTGGTGCTTCAGTGAAGGTACAGGTAGCTGCTGAGATACCTGCATCGGTAATGATCCAATCAAAAGTACTAATTAAAAATGCTCTAGCTAGATGTCCGCCACAATACTGTCTGCCAGTGGCGCCGAATGTGACATTTGTCTGAAGTGTTAATTCGGCCCATTCGCGTAAAACACTGTCGTAGTTGCTAATCGAGAGACTGGTATTAGTAAAAATATCAGTCATATCAGTGACATTACTGATATCCCAGTCACTAAGATCTTGGTTAAACACAACCGCATAAGCGAGAGTACTTCCCATATCAGTAACTGAACTCACATCCCAATCACCAATATTTTGGTTGAAGGTAGTTGCACCATAGAACATCTCCGGCATGCTGATGACACTAGAGACATCCCAGTCACCAATATCTTGGTTAAATGACTCATTGCTATAAAACATTCCTGTCATATCTGTTACTGCAGATACATCCCAGTCACCAATATTTGAATTGAATGCGCTGATGGCAAACATATTCTCCATAGTGGTGATATTTGAGACATCCCAGCTATTAATGTTGGGTATAGTGGTCAATGAATCTGTCCCATGAAACATGAATGCTGTACTAGTTACGGCTGAGAGATTGGGTATATCGGTCGCATTAACTACTAAATTTGTAGCCCCCCAAAATGCATGGTCCATTGAGGTCCATACACCATCGCCCCATTGTTCTACTGATTGAATCTCAGGATGCTCACCACTATCCGGGAAGTAGATGCGGGGAAATGCTCCTGAAATCATCACTGTATAAGTACCTGCTGCAGCATAGACGTGAGTAGCATTGCCACTGACACCCGTACTAGTATTAGTATCTCCCCAATTCACATTATAATTATATCCACCACCAGTTGTAGGGACGGTGATAGTTTGTCCCGGAGCAGTAGTTTGCCAAGTAGTAATGAAGTCTCCTGGTGCCGCTAATGCCTTGTAAGGCATGATAAACAAGGACAATAAGTAGACTATTGCACTTAAACTAACTAAAAAAGATTTTTTCATAGGGGGATGTGAGCAGCAAAGATAGGGCTTGCTGCCTACATTATTAACATGAATAGTTAGTAAACTATATGTTGTTTGCCAGGAATTGATGACTTTGATTTGACGCTGTTTAAGTTACCTTATCTTTATATGCTGTCTGGATTTTGTTGTTGTAGATAGGCATCTAACTTTTCTAAAGCAATCCGTCTTATTGCCGTTGACTGTTGTTCTTCAATGTTCATCTCTCCCCAAGTTTTGTTGTAACCATCAGGAATAAAAGTAGGTCCCCACCCGAAATCTTGATCTCCGCGTGGGTGGCTAGCAATAGAACCATTTATTTTTGCTTCGAATGTCTGCAGTTGCTTGCCATCATAAAGACCAAAACAAACATGAGCTACTGCCGAACGATTATTATAGCCATTAAGTAATTTGCATAAACCATTGGTTCCCAGTTCTTGTAAAAACCATTTAATGAATGTTCCTGGAAGATGTCCTAAGGCAAGAAATGTTAGTGATGTATCCTCAATTAAAACCGGGCTTTGGATTTGGTCATATGCTTCTTTGGCTTTATGTCGTACTACTTCTAACAGATCGACCGATTGAATTTCAGTAAGGTCTAATTTTTGATGAGTGATAGGATAATGCAAATAGCGTTTCAGCTGTTCTACTTTGCCGAGATTGCCCGTGATGAAGGTGATAGACATCTAGAGATCATTATTTAAGCCTAAGATATAATACTCTTCAATGAAGACTGAAGTAATACGACTATTTTTAAAGCCCATCGGTTCTATCTATACCGGATGGAGCATATGTATGAACTGTTCCATTTTGGTTTACCCGGTACATTATGATTCTTTGAGCATGTTCAAGATCTACTATTGCCTGGAGGTAATCTGGAGGATATTGCTCATCTGTGGGGTTTGCTATAGTTGGACTATTATAGAGGGCTCTAGCTAATATTAATACTGTCGCTAATGCGCTAATACGAATTGGATCGCGAGTTTCCAATCGTTCAGCTAAATCAGCCAAACTAATCATACCTCTAGTTTGTTGAAGCTCTCCTTTCAATAACACATTTAAGAGTTCTATCTCCATATAATGTGCAAGTGCCTCATCATCAAGGTCGCTATAATTAGTGTAGCTAGGTGGCAATTCTCGCATTCTTAAGGCTATTTGGCTTTGTTGTTGAGCATAGTTTTCTATGCCGAGTTCATTTTCTAAATTGGCTTTTCGAATTCTGTGCCACATTTCATGGTAAAGCACGACTACATCTACCATTTGATGAATATTGAAGCTTTCCGGTAATTGAACGATGTCTCCATCAGGATCATAAAGAGCGAAGGCTCTATCAGCACTTATTGCTTCACCGGGTAAAAGCCCATAAAAAAATTGTTGATGGGTAACGCTTATTGTCCGCACATTGTTATGTCTTACCTGCTCAATATTGCGATGCACATTGCCACTATTACCGGCTACCCAAAGAAAAGGGGAAAGAAGCATTTCGCTACCAATATGAGGAAGGTCTTGCCGATCCATTTCTTGGAGATTGTGCTGAGCTGTAGCTCTAATCAAAGGAAAGTTAGCCTCAATCTCATGAATTAACTGGTCTGTTCTAATGTGACGCGGCATTCTGGTACCATCAGGATTGAGAACATGAGCTGTCGGTGATATCTCCGGCTGTAAGTAGTGGTGTACCATTCTTCGAGCCGTAGGTGTAACTGCTGCGAGACTCAGTATCAATGCTGCTGCTGCGCTTCGTTTAGGGTATTGTTTAACAGTTTCTAATAAACCCATATGTTGTAATTAGTGTTTCGCCTAAATAAATTTAGAGATGATTATATAATGCTTTTTTAAAAAATACATTACTGCTTGGTGGTTTCTAAATTGGTATTAGAATGAGGACAAGAATAGGCCTTCTGTATCTGCGCACCTATACCGTTATTACTTATCCTTATTTGTTCGAACTCGCTAAATTAAGCTCCTTAGAAATAAGGAGGGAATAACTAATAACGAATGAGGCTCGCTCGCTTTTGCGAGCTCGTTGGTGCCGAAGGAGGGAGTCGAACCCTCATACCTTTCGATACACGATTTTGAGTCGTGCGCGTCTGCCATTCCGCCACTTCGGCTGAAGTGTGCTACCCGCGAGAGGATAGCATATCACTTTTTCTTTGCAATCAGTTTTTTTACTTCCTCAATTGCCCGATCTTTTTGGTTGTCTTTATCCTTAGCAAAGGCTTCTTCATCTAGTTTTACCTCGATATCAGGAGCTATCCCTTTATGGTCAATATCTTCACCAGAAGGAGGGAACCATTTGCCTACTGTGATCTTCAAACTAGCACCGTTGGCTAAAGGGTGAACCTCTTGAATAGTGCCTTTGCCGAAACTCTTTTCTCCAACTAATGTTGCGCGATCATTGTCTCGCAGAGCACCTGCGACAATTTCTGAAGCAGAAGCGCTACCACCATTGATAAGAACTACTAATGGTACATCAGGCATTACAGCTTTGCCTGTCACTGCAGTACTGTCTTGGTCTGTACGCAAAATCTTTTTTACCGCCACACCCTCTTTGAGAAAGAAGCTGGTCACATCGATCGCCGCATCAAGGTATCCACCTGGATCCCAACGTAAGTCTAGAATAACGCCTTTGGGCTTCTTTGTTTTTAGTTCTTCACCGATAGCCCAGAGATTGTTTTTAGTATCGTCTGTGAACTTATGGATACTAATAACAGCGATATCGTCGACCATCTCATACTCGATTTCTTTCAGACTGATAACATCTCGGGTGATTTCCAGCTTGGTTGTATCTTTATCTCCCTCATGAATTACAGTGAGCGTCACCTTGGTGCCTTGCGGTCCCCGAATTTTGTCTACAGCTTGGCTTAGGTTGAAGTTACTAGCGAGATCATCATTAATCTTATAAATAATGTCTTTTGCCTTTAAGCCTGCTTTGAAGGCAGGGGAGTCTTTGATGACTCCAGTAACGGTGAGATTGCCTTCTAAAATACCTAATTCTGCACCAATGCCTTCAAGTGAACCATGTAAACTATCGTTGAAGTTATCTGATTGGTCTGGACTCAAGAAAATAGTGTACGGATCTTTGAGTGAGTTGATTAGTCCTTCAGCTGCACCATAGACACCTTCTTGATTATCAATGCGATCTTTGAAATAAAAATTGTTTTTAATTTGATTCCAAGACTGATTGAGGATATTGAAATTTAAGCTGCTATTAGTACTATTTTGAGTAATATCACTAACAATACCTGGTACCATTTGCTTGGCGTTGGTAATGTAATTGTTGTGACCGACAATGTAGCCCAAGCTTAAACTAAAGATAATGGCTACAGCGAAACTGACTACTTTTTTCCATCGAGGTAAAAACATGGTTTAGAGTGAAAGAATGGTGGCTAAAGTTTGGATGTGTTGAGTGTGACCAGTTTCTGGATTTACGTCAACGATACATGCGCTGAAAAGAATATCACCCTTTTCTTCGACAATATATTTTTCAGGCATTTGGGTGAGAGTCTTACGAATGCTGCTTTCTGGTTCAAATCCGATAATTGAGTGTTGTACCATACATCCTCCTACATCTGTGATAAAGCTTGTTCCTTTGGTAGAGATTCTGGCATCATTGGTTTGCACATGAGTGTGGGTACCAAAAAGGTGGCTCACTCTACCATTGAAATAATGATAAAGCGTTTGCTTTTCACTAGTTGTTTCCCCATGAATATCTATGATTTTGATAGTCGCTTTTTCTACTTCTGGTTGACTCAAAATATGATCACCTACTAGCAGTGGACAATCAACACTCATAGACATAAAACCTCGACATTGAAGGTTAATTACGGCAATACTGAAGTCACCTTGCGAGAAAACACGATAGCCTTTGCCGGGGTTGTTTGCCGGAAAATTTGCTGGTCTTATTACAATCGGTTCGGATGCATCTAATAATTCTATTATATCATGATGTCGCCAAATATGATTGCCTGAAGTAAAGATATCGATGCCGCAGGTTAACAAATCTAGAGCATTCTCTTTATTGATGCCCATACCGCTAGTGACATTATCACTATTAGCAATGACGAAGTCTACGCCTTCTTCCTTGCGTAGTTTGGGTACCATGTGTTTTACTGCTTTACGTCCGGGTCTACCGATAATGTCGCCTATACAAAGAATTTTAGCCATGATCAAAAAGAAATAAGGTATTGCACTATATCAGCTTTTTTATTCTATGTATCCAATCTTAGTTAGTCTAGGACCAATTCATCTTTACAGCTTCGGTGCACTTTTCATCATTGGTATCGTCACCAGCTGGCTTTTGATGAAGTATTTGGTAGAAATCCACAGCTTGCTGATTCGCAACTTTTATGTGGGTATACCATGGTTGGTAGTGGGTGCAGGGTTGGGGGGGCGATTAGGTTTTGTGCTCACTCATTTGGATAAATTCTATCGCAATTGGGGAGCTGTTTTTTCTATTTGGAATTGGTGGGGGGAGTGGGAATTATGGGCTGGTGTATTGGGAGCAGGACTGGCAATGATTATATTTTGGATCAAGCACAATGAGCCAGTGTTTTTGTGGTTGGATGTGATGAGTATTACGATTCAGCCTCTGATTTTCTTTACCTCGTTTGGTTTACTTCTTAGTCCGATAGGATTAACTACCGAGGCCTTAGGTGGTCCTACTACTTTGCCTTGGGGGGTAATGGTCGATGCTGTAGATTTACCGTTCGCGAATGTTCCTGTACATCCTTTGTTCTTCTATACCAGTGCAATGGCTTTGATCACCTTACTTGTACTACTTTATCTCAGACGCTGGGCTCCTCGATATGTAGGTAGATTGTTTGCAATGATGCTGGTCCTTTATAGTGGTCTCTGGTCTATTCACTACCTAGTGAGATGGCATGTCCCCAGTCCTTTATTTGGTTTAGACCTATTCCTTTTCAACCAAGTACTTTATTTGGTGATTGCTATTGTCTGTGCGGTCTACATTATCCGCAAGCGTCGGCTCGCTCAAAAGAAGAAGCTTCAGCACTTCTCGGATCTCTAAAATTTCTGATCAACAATTCAGGCTTCAGGCATTTGGCCTCAAATTTCAGTTCTTCTTGTTTAAAACAATGTTTCTGGTCCCGCATATTTCTGTCCCAGCTTGTTAAATGCCAACAGGTCACATAGCTCTTTCATCTTGGAGTTGTTTGGACCTATGTAGACCACATTGTCCAAGTGGTCAGTTAATGGGGTTTGGCAATTGATTGTTACCATTTCTTTAGTGAAGCGGGCTTCTTTTTCATGGTCTCGTAACTTTGTCTGAGCACTGCCCGTAACTTTATCTAAATTTAAATAGAGATTGTCTAGCGTATCCCATGTTTGCAAAAGAGTCTTAGCCGTTTTTTCACCAATCCCAGGGACTCCAGGCAAGTTGTCTGATGGATCACCTCGCAGTGCTTTATAATCAATCCATTGGTCCGCTCGTAGTCCATGTTTTTCTACAACATTAGCAGGCGTAAGAGAAATGGCATTACTAAGACCTCGAGAAATAGAAAAGAAGGATGTGTAATTGTTGATTAATTGTACAAAGTCATTGTCTCCAGAGACTACCGCACTTTCCATCTGTTTCTCATTAGACTCACGACTGAGGGTGCCGATAATATCATCTGCCTCATATCCTGGAAGCATTATGGTTTTGACTTGTAAGGCCTGTAAAAATTCCAAGATGCGAGGAAGTTGCTCGAAAAGGCCTTCCGGTGGTTCTACCCGGTTAGCCTTATAGCCTTCATATTGTTTGTGACGGAACGTCTCTGCAGCAGTATCAAAAGCACAAGCGATATGAGTGGGTTGAAACAAGTCTAATAAATTGACGATCGTATTCACAAAGCCAAAAGTAGCATTCACCATCTCACCGCTTTTAGTCTTCATACTAGTGGGCAATCCATGAAAGCTACGAAAGAGAATAGTGCTTCCGTCTATTAATAACAACATTGTTGAGAGTGAATCATTGGCATAATAACACAAATAAAATTGCGAATGGCGAATTGCGAACTGTAGCTCAAGGCTGTCATCCTGATCCCGCGCCTGCGGGAGGAGGGTCTTGCCGGTAAGTAGCTTAATGGAGTGCAACTTTCCACTTTCCACTTTTCCCAAAGGGACCACTTCGCGGCAATTTTCAACTTTTCGTTTGACCATAGTAGGATCTATTGCTAAATTACACGCGTTCTTTCTTTCCGTTGGTGCTATTTCGCACAGATACGGATTTTTATCCACAAGAAAGTATTTACTATATGCCAATCAAAAAGAAAAAGGCTCTTCACTCTGAGCAACGACTTTACGAAGTTATCGCTCTTTTCCCAGGTGATGTGCTTGATAAGGAAGGGGAAAAATTTCTTGATGTTCTTACTAAACATTTAGAAGGTGTTGGTGCTGAAGTAAAACGTTTGGAGAATTGGGGCAAGCGTCCTTTGACCTATGATATCAATGGTCAAGATCAGGCTTTCTTCATTTTTGCGCACTTTGTTTTGGATTCAGAACAAGTGAGTTCTTTACGTAAGGATTTGCGTTTGGATACGAAAGTAATCCGGGCGTTGATTACCTTGGTTCCTGAAGATTACCAACTACCAGATTCTGCGCCTTTGGCTAAAGAATTCTTAGGCTGGGCTCGCGAACCAGTACATCCAGAAGATGCTGAACTCATGAAAGAAAATCATGACAAGCGCGCTCATCGCCGTCGTTCTGGTGCTAATAATGACATGAGAAAACCAGATGGTGCTCCTGTTAGTCCAGAAGCTTCTGCTCCTGCTGCTGCTGCTCCAGCTAAAAAGCCTGGTGCTGGTATGGGAAGTCTCGATCAGAAATTAGATCAAATGCTTAAATAATCCTGCTAATTTTACTTTATTATTATGAGAAGCGTTAATATCGTCATTTTAATGGGGCATCTCACTCGTGATCCTGAATTACGTCAGACAGCGAATGGTCAACCAGTTGCGACATTTTCTATCGCTACTAATCGTGTATGGACTACTTCAGCTGGTCAGCGTCAAGAATCTACTGACTTTCATGATCTTGTAGCTTGGGGGCGTTTAGCAGAAATTTGTTCTCAACAACTTACTAAAGGATGTGCTATCCACGTAGTAGGTCGTCTCCATCAACGTAGCTGGACTACTCCAGAAGGTATCAAAAAGCACAAGACTGAGATCGTGATCAACGAACTCAATATCGTATTCCGCAAAAATGGTGTTCCTGGTAGTGAAGGAGGTATGGAATCTCTCTCTGTCGGTCAGGATAACCAAGATGATCTTTATGCTGGTGCCGATATGGATTTGGATTCAGTCGGTTTGCCTGGTGAAGATGATCAAAAAGTTTAATTAATTATTGTATGGCTACTAAAAATGCTCCTGCTCGTATCAAAAATGAAAAGTTAAAGCGTTGTTACTTTACTGCTCAACACGCTACTTATATTGATTATAAGAATCTCCGTATTATCAGCCGGTATATCACTTCTTTCGCGCGCATTATGCCACGTCGTTATAGTGGTATTCAGGTGAAATACCAACGAATGTTGTCTCAAGCGATCAAACGTGCTCGTTTCTTGGGATTGTTGCCTTATACAATGCAACATCGCCAATATCCTAAGTACATTGAACAAGCTGCTGAATAAGCCGTATGCGGTTTCATATTATTACGCTTTTTCCGGAGATGTTTGTCGGAGTATTATCGACAAGCATCTTAAAGCGTATTCAGGAGAAGAAGTTAATTGAGGTTAGTTTCTACAATTTAAGAGAATTTGGTAAGGGCAAATATCATCAGGTAGATGATGTACCCTATGGCGGTGGCGCAGGTATGGTAATGATGCCAGAGCCTCTTAGTGCTGCTATTAAAGCCGCGAAGGAAAATGCTAAGGGAAAATCCATTGTGGTTTATCTCTCCGCGAGAGGAAAGTCGCTAAAGCAACCTCAAGTGGAGCGCTTTGCAAAGTATGACGATATTATTTTGCTTTGTGGTCACTATGAAGGAATTGATCAACGGATAATTGACCTGTATGTGGATATGGAGCTGAGTATTGGAGAATATGTACTGACAGGAGGGGAATTAGGGGCAATGGTGGTCATCGATGCTGTTAGCCGTCTGATTCCTGGAGCATTAGGCTCAGACTCATCTGTTCATGAAGAGTCTTTCAGTAAGGAGCTGGATCGCAAGAAAGAATACCCGCACTATACTAGGCCTGAGGTATTTGAAGGTTTATCAGTGCCTCCGATTCTCCTCTCTGGTCATCATGCCAAGATTAAGCAATGGAGAAGAGAAAATTTGAAGTAAACTAAAACAAGCTTTGGATCTGTTCAGTTTGTTAACGACTTGGATAACGGGAACGAATATGAGCTGCTTTAGACTCGTGCATTCTCTGGTACATTTCAAGTAATTCTGGGGTCAACTCTGCATATACCGGAATCCCTCCTGATAAACTGCCAACGATACAAGGTGCAACAGTATCGTCTTTAGCTTCTTTTTTTGTCAAAAATCTCTTAATATGGACAGATAGAGGGCGTCCGTGTAAGTAGTCCCACAAGTGCAATACAGGGTATGGTTCTTCGCCAATTACTTTTTGGGGAGAGCGTTCATCACCCTCAACCTTTTCGGTGATTAATTTGGTAGGGATTCTATCAAAGGTGTAATAGCCCACTAAGCCTTTATAGTCCATAGTAACTACTATATCTCCTCGTGTTGTGCCATTGGAGCAATCAATTCTGAGCTCTTTTGTGTCTATGCCTGGATTTAAGGGATGAGGTACAGATGTGAGAGCTGGAAATGAAACAGGATCTGCGTTAGTAGAAGCTTCAACAATTTGAAATGCTCTTAATAATTTGTTTTGATCTAAATCAAAAGCTTTGGCTATGGTTCTTCCATTACTCAATACAATCATTATTCGTGCCCTAACTCCTGCTCTACTTTTGCATGCTTCTAATATCAATCTTTGGCCATCTCTTTTTTTCCCCGCACCAAGCATCAACTCATCGTCTACACTTCGAGGTGTGGCAATTAACCTTTCATCGCCTTGAACTGATCGTGCCCAAATTAACACATCCTCTGGCAATGGCCCTCCTGCATTCCAAGTAGCTAAGCTGTCAGCGAGTTCCAAATTCATATGAGTAAAATGAGATCGAACTATAACTTGATCATTGTTAGCAATCAAGTACTTAATGAGGTGTCTTATTAAGAGATGCTTGAAGGTGATGGAAACCGATCCTTGAGGTCTAATGGTGATTCTTCGCTAGCTTTTAATTTTGGTGACCTTTGTAATGCATTCCAGATTTTGTTGATTGTTTTTTTGAGGGGCCATCGTGCTTTTCTGTCCTTTAGTACCATATTTTGTAGTGCTGGAATGAACATTGATAATCCTCGTCTGGTCAATTCAAATGCTATGAGGTTATGGAGCTCGAGTTCAGTATATTTACCACCGTTCGGTTTGAAAAATGTATCTAGATCACAACCAGCTACTAGCTCCATGAAAGTGATAGCCCAAGAGAAAATATCACGAGCAGGATCTAAAGGTACCGCGTCTCCATAATAACTTTTTTCGTCATAGTCAGGAGTACTCGTGCATTTTTTGAATCTAGCTATAGGCATACTTCCTTCTAAGTCCAAAAGGATTACTTTGTCACTAATAGCAATATTCCCCGATTTTATATCATTGTGGACCCACCGTCGTCTGTGCATTTTGTCATTGCTGGCCATTGCTGCTAGGTAGGCTTCTATCATCAAATGAATGGGGATATCCATACATTCTGATAATGGCAAAAAATCTGGTAAGTAGTTGGTAACACTGACAAATGCTTTGGGTGTAGCTAGACCATAAATACGTTCATTAGCTATGCCAGGAGCGCCTTTAAATGCCCACTTTCGTGGCACCATATTTGGAGTTTTAGTATGTACTTTTACTAATTCATCTGGTCTATCTGTTCTTCTAGCCCATCCACGTATTTTTCTTTTTTCGTGAGGATAAATCCAAGTCGATTGAGGTCTTTGCTGAAGTCTTACCACTGAATTGGCCCCTTTTTCTAGTAAAAATCTGTGGATAATGGCTCTTACTTCACTGATCATCTCAACACATACTCGTATCGTCTCGTCATGTACTGATGTTTCCACTAGTGAATGGTCGACAGCGTATAATAAACTTCTTCCTACAAATGAGTGATTGTTAGGATATCTTGCTTCTAGAGCAGCGACGATATCCCTTCTAGAGAAGGTTTCAGCCCCTCTTATTTGATCCAATACCTTTCGTGGGGTAAAAAACAATTCGTATTTGTGCCAAGTAGTGCTTGCCATCAATAATGCAAATGGTTTTAGATTATGATTGGTCTAAATTCTTTGTCAATGCTGGGCTCAGCGTAAAAATATATTGTTTACGATGATAGTAACTATCAAATTACCAATTTTTCATCCTTCGATAATTGACAACATGAAAACGTAGTAATTACTATCCCAGTAATAATTCACTTTATTATGGATCCACTACTAAGGGTATTAATCATAGTTCTTTTAGCTGTCTATATTGGTTGGAGAGTGTGGAGTAGTTGGCAAGGTGCGGGACAATATTCTGAAGCCCAAGATGAAGCTATGCGGGCTTGGAAAAAGAGCTTTCAGCAGTTTAAAACAATGCCTCAATTTCAAGAATTAGAGACATATATCAGGAGCAAGTATAAAATTACATTTGATAAACCTTTAGATGCCGATACCTATCAAATTGTATATGTGACCTTGATGAACAGCAAAGCGGAAAGTTTTCTTTTTGAAGATATTTCACAGGCAAAATTTGTTATTGCCTATTTAAGTGGTAAAGAAGGGAAGAAACAAGTATCAATGAATTTGGAGACCAAAGAAATGTCTGAGCATAATCTTGGTGGTATGGCTTTTAGTGCTGTAGTTCCTTATTGGGCGGGGAATTAGTATGTCTGGGATATACCGTTCATTTAGTTTTAAACAGCTAAGCGTAGGAGCTCTTCTATTCTTGCTTGGTGTGATCTGTTTTGCCCAGCTCGTTTTTTCAGAACTCAGCCATAAAATTTATATCATTCCATTGGTGGCTGGGCCCTTGTTTTTACTAGCTGGTATTTGGACGATTTGGCAAAGCTTTTTCACCTCTTTTTGTTACCATTGTCGTATTGAATTAATCGAAAAGGATGCAATGGTAAATTCTACTAGTGAAGCTAACTTAGTTCAGCACATTCAGAGCCATCAGGTAACTACCTTTAAAGATATTGAGATAGTTTCAAAAACTGTTTTCCCCCGGCTAGATGTTACTATGAGATATTGTCCGGCATGTGTACAAATTGCTATGGTCAAGGTAAATAGACATGAGAATACGGTCGCTAATTTTATTCCTTGGACTATTGTTGAAGGCCCTGTCGTGAGAGCTTTAAAAGAGAAATTGTTGTTTTAAATTGTCAGTAGTTATTTTTTGCTTAGAAAAGGTAGGTTAAATAGAGCTTAAGTATTTGGGAATATTGCTATTTAATTAACTTTGCTCTATAGTTTTCCGTATTAACGTAATAGTACAGTGACTACTAACCAAGAGAAAAATTTGATGAAAGCATGGCTTCTTCTTCAAGACGAAAAAGAGGCGGCGTATTTTTGTAGAGACCTTCTGACCTTAGATGAAATAAATGAATTAAGTTTGCGGTTAGAAGTGGCTAATCAGCTTAATCAAGGTAAAACTCAAAGAGTAGTAGCTAAAGAAACTGGTGCTAGTATTACTACCGTTACTCGAGTGAATCAATGGCTGAAGCGTGGTAAAGGTGGGTACAAATTGGTATTAGAACGTCTCTACAATCATCGTCATCAGCAACATTGAAAGACGTCTTTTTGATGTTTGCTTGAAGCTGTCTTTCTTACTTCTGAGGGACGGCTTTTTTATTTACCAATTTATTTTATGAAAACAATTTCTTTAGATTCTCAGTCATTTACATTGGTGGCGCCTGAAAGTGATGCCGATTTGGCAGAACTGACTCCGTTAGTTATTCCTGCTTATAAACGCGTCTTTGGTGATGCTATTTGGCGAGAAGGTTGGAAGTGTTCGATCTGTAAAAAAAGTTTTGCTTTTAGTGATCCACTCTGTGAGCAAGGCCAATGCTGTGGCCAAACACTTCAAGAGTTTTATTCGGATCAAGATGTTGCTGATATGTTAGATGCATTATTAGTAAAGCGCTTCCAATTAAGAGTGATACTGGCGAATAATAACCAAGTGGCTGGATTTCAGTGGGGCTGGGTAGATTCGTTGGAGAATATCAATGTGAAGCTAGATTTATTTCCTGAAATCTTGCGATCTTTACAACAAACACTTGAAGATAGGCGACTTTATCAATCTCGAATGTATTATTGGTCCGAGAGTGGTGTGTTGCCGGAGTATCGTAGACAGGGCTTTGCAAAAGCAATGTATGCTGATATCGCTACTTGCCTCGCTCCAAGTGTGCGTACTAAATTGTTACGCACTACACCTCAGTCACCCCAATATGCATTTTCTCGCTCACGTGGCGATGAAGTGGTGTTTAACTATACCGACAATACTCGTGATCGATGTGTCTATGACGAACGGGTGATTTTGGCAGGTATTCTTTAACTCGTATTTCTATGAACAAACCAATTATTATTGAATCCAATCAACCAGGGCCAACGGTAGTGATCCTTGGTGGTGTGCACGGTAATGAAACGTGTGGAGTGGAAGCTTTGAACGTCTTACAGAATATCACTATTGCTAGAGGTACGTTGATTCTTATTTACGGCAATCCTCAAGCGATTGAGCAGAATGTTCGATATGTTGAGCAGAATTTGAACAGAATGTTTTGTAATGATGAAAGACTTACCTCAGAACTCAAAGTAAGCTACGAGTACAAACGATCACGGGAAATACTGCCCTACTTACATGCTGCTGATTATTCATTAGATTTACATGCTAGTTTTACCCCTGATAGTGAACCATTTATTATTTGTGAGTCTAACGCATTAGCTCTTGTTCAGTATTTACCACAAGACCGGGTTTGTTATGGTTTTACTCGATTAGAGCCAGGAGGAACAGATGGTTTTATGAATGAGCTGGGTAAGGTGGGTATATGCATTGAATGCGGTTATCTCGCAGATCCTAAAAGTACACGATCAGCGATTTTATCAGCTCAATTATTTCTACAAGTCTTGGGTATGTTGCCTGCAGTCAATTTGGTGCCTAATAAAAAGCAATATTATGTAGAAGCGTATGAGCTTTATTATACAAAAACTGATTGCTTTAGACTTGCTCGATCTTTTCAAGATTTTGAAACAATGCAAGTCGGTGAAACTATTGGTTACGATGGTGACGTTGCTGTCGTTTCTCACGCAAAACAAATGATTCTCTTCGCAAGAGACCGGTCAGCAGTAGGAGCCGAGGCTTTCTTATTAGTTAAAAGAACACCTTAATTTCAGGCCTCAAGCATCAAGCTTCAGATCTGATAGTTTCTTGCATTTTCATTGTAAAGCTACCTATTAAACGGCATCTGTATAGCGAAGCTAGTTTCGGGGAGAGACCAAAATGTGGTACAATTAAGTAGATATTGAACATTTCTCCATGCGTATCGGTATAGATGCTCGTTTATATTCCCCCCGTTTTGGTGGTATTGGACGTTATACTCAAGAGCTTATCGACCATTTAGCTCGTATCGATCAGGAGAATGAATACTTACTTTTCTTCAATGAAGAGGATTATTCACAATACTTAGCACCTAATGCTCGTTTTGGAAAACGCCGGGTGACAGCTAAGAAAGATACTTTGCAAGAGCAAACTGCTTTTGTAAAAGATTTGCATCGTGAACAATTGGATATCATGCATTTTACCAATTTGGATGTGCCGGTGCTCTATAAGAAGCCTATGATTGTCACTATCCACAATCTCGCTAGTATTAAATTCCCTGAGAGTAGTAAGCAAGGCTTTTTCCAGAAGATTCAGAACAGCATGATGATGAATAATATTCTGGCCAATGCTCGTCGCTTTATTACTGTTTCTCAAACTGTCAAAGAAGAAGCAATTAAGCTAATTGGTGTACCTGTAGATCGTATTCGTATTATCAACAAAGGAATTAGTGATGGCTTCTTGAGCTCAGCTTATGATGAGAAATTGCTTGAAGCTTTGAAGATTCGTTTAGGAATCGATAAGCCATATTTACTGACCGTAGGCTTTTGGCGCTCATATAGTAATTTGATCAATCTCATTCGCGCCTTCAATCTCTTTCGTAATCGTTATAATACTGACAATCAATTAGTGATTGTTGGTAAGCCTGATGGCCAAGAAGATGCTATTCGCCAAGTGATTACTGAGCTCGGTCTTGGTAGTCATGTCATTTTAGTGGGCTATGTAGACGAGCGTGATTTGCCTTTGCTCTATCGTGGAGCGAAACTGTATATCAACCCTGCCCTAGATGATGGTTTTGGTTCTACCGTTTTAGAGGCCATGGCCTGCGGACTACCTGTAATTAGTTCCAATGCTGGTTCAGTTGCTGAGATTTGTGGCAGTGATAATGCAGTCTATTTCGATGCTCAAGATATTACTAATATGGCAGAAGCAATGCATCATGTCTTTGATGATGATAAACTCAGCAAGGAATTGTCTGCTCGTGGTGAAGCTCAAGCACAAGCGTATACTTGGCAGGCTACGGCTGAGGGTACCATGCAAGTTTATCGTGAAGTAGCTCAAGAAAACCCTGCTACTCAAACCAATGGTGGTATTGTTTCCAATATGACTAGTTCCGTGAGTGGTTTTGCCTCTTCTGCAGCTGGTGCAATTCAAAATAAGAGCAAGGAAGCATTGGGATCGGTATCTGAAAAAGCGAGTGCTTTGCAGAATAAAGGCAAAGAAGCTCTCAGCAAAGTGACCAGCCGTGGAGAAAAATAAGATGCATGGTTTAGGCTCATTGTTTCCCAAAGAGTTAGCTAGACGAGGTTTAGCTAAACCTGTTTTGGCAGCTCAAATAGTAGATTACTGGCCGAAAGCTTTAGCCGAAGTTTTTCCTAAAGCTGTGCCTTATACGCAAGCTCAAACGTATAAAGACACGGTTCTGACCGTAAAATGTACGCATAGTGCTGTTTCAGCAGAGATTCAGCTCTATCGAGAGCAACTACTTAAGCTGTATCAAAAAGCTTTCCCGCAGGTGAAGATCCAGTTTCGTTTTCAGACTGGGGCCAAGGTAGTCCGAGAATAGCAAAAGTCTTTTGGGTCGCTTTTCGACCTTGGGGTGTTCGTTCAATCAAACCTTCTTGCACCAAATACGGCTCATAGACATTGAGGATAGTTTCCTCAGTCTCATTACATGCTGATGCTAGTGTCTTGACACCGATTGCTCGACCGTGAAACTTTTCTGCCAATACTTTAAGCAGCATCATATCGTTGTTATCTAAGCCATGTTCGTTGATTCCAAGGCGGGCTAAACAATCGACGACAAAGATTTCATCAATGTGGCCGATGTCTGCTATGTTCGCAAAATCTCGAATGCGTTTGAGCAATCGATTAGCAATTCTTGGTGTACCTCTAGAACGTCGAGCAATCATCTCGGCTGTTTTTTGATCGATAGTTAAATCTAATAGTTTGGCAGTGCGCACAATGATTTGTCCTAGTTCAACTACCGTATAAAATTGTAAACGTAAAGTTTCACCAAAGCGATGACGTAATGGAGCAGATAGATCTCCGCTACGAGTGGTGGCACCAATGAGAGTAAATGGGGGAAGTGGCAGTGAGATTGCTTCGCTGGTGTGGCCTTTGCCTACTGTAATGTCTAAACGAAAGTCTTCCATAGCTGTATAGAGCATTTCTTCCAGAGGCAATTTCAAGCGATGAATCTCGTCGATGAAGATAATAGTATGGGGTTTGGTCGTACTAAGTAAACTAATGATGTCAGCAGGTTTTTGCAGCGCTGTGCCAGCACTAATAGTAATATTACTTTCCATTTCATTGGCGATTACCGTCGCTAATGTAGTTTTACCTAGGCCAGGAGGCCCCACTAAAAGCATATGATCTAGAGCATCGTGGCGTTTTTTTGCTGCTTGAATAAACACGTTCAGATTGCTTTTGATGTCAGTTTGACCAATATATTCACTCAGTTTTTTAGGTCTGAGACTAATCTCCCAAGTTTCATCAGGAGTGGTGACTGTGGTTTGAATTGGTTTAACGTTGGTTGGTTTGCGCATATTTTTGAATGGCTAACGTCACTGCTTGGCCAGAAGAGATATCGTCAGGCAGATCTTTGAGTAATTCTTGTACGACACTGGCATCATATCCTAAATGAATCAGTGTTTCAGTAGCTGTCTGATGGGCTTTTGGTTGTTCTAGCTGTGGCAGATGAGGATTTTCAGTTAACTCAATAAGGATTTTGAGAGCTGTTTTCTTGCCAATACCACTAATGTTTTCAAAAAACACTTTATCACTTTTGAGGATAGCCTGATGCAATGCTTCTACCCCTTTACTGAGAATATTCAGTGCTGTTTTAGGGCCGATGCCAGAAATATTAATCAGTAATTTGAACCACTTTTTTTCACTTAAGCTGATAAATCCAAAAAGTGAGTATTGTTCTGTAGTGAGATGAGGATGAATGTAAAGAGTGATCTTTTGCTCTGGTAAATGGGTATAGTGATGAGGTACTAATACTTCATAGCCAATGTCATTGGCTACTACGAGGAGGGTGTTTTCCTGCAGAGAAAGAATAGTGCCGGAAAGATAATGAATCATAGTGGCAAGGGGTGTAATTATGAACTTGCTTGCGATAATCGCTTAAATATTGTAATTCTAGCTTCGTTAAACTTATGTCATCATTTATGAATGTAGCTCAATTTTTTTCTTTAGCATACTGGTTTGAACTCAATCCTGTAGCTGATTTTGTTTACCTGCGTGTGCTAACTGGGGTGGTTATTGGTTTATTTGTAGCTGGTATTGTAATTCAGTTGATTGCTCGTTTTGGTAAGATGAATGCTGTGGTTCGTAAATTTCTCCGTCGTCTGCCTGGACCAATGTATCTCACCAGTATTATCGCTGCTTTTTTCCTTTTTGCTCGTAGCCAACGTGCCGCTTACTTGGGGATGCGTTTCTTTCTCTTGATTACGTTTGGTTTATTTATTGTTTGGTTGGTAGTAGCTATTGTGAAGTTTATTCGCAACTATCGTCGTGAACTAAATGCAGCTGAGAAGCGCAAGGAAAACAAAAAAGCGAAGCGTCGCTTACAACGTTAATTACTTAAGGTAGTCATTCACTGCTTGTTTGACCACATTACCATCAGCGTTGCTGCCTAGTTCTTTCATCACTACTCCCATTGCTCTTCCAAAGTCTTTTTTCTCACTCAGGCCCTGTGTCTGGAGGAGAGAAGAGACTTTTTCTTTTACTAGTTCAGCGCTCATTTGAGCGGGGAGATACTGCTCGATTAGCTTGATCTCGAAGTCTTCTTTTTGAGCTAAGTCAGCTCTATTAGCTGCAGTATATTGAGCAGAAGAGTCTTGGCGTTTCTTTAACTCTTTGCGCAAAATAGTAATAACTGCATCATCATTGAGCTCGGTATTACTATCAACCTCGATTTGTTTGATCGCTGCACTGAGCATGCGGAGAGCGGTGACTTTGTCACCTTCACCTGCTTTCATAGCAGTTTTGATGTCCTGGCTGAGTCGTGAAGAAAGTTCTGACATAAAGGGGGATATTTAAGCATGTTTACACTACACATATTCCCTTAATTTTCCTAGGTGAGTAGAAAGGGGATAATTCATTATCTCTCAATCTGTCTAGAGTGTAAAAACAAATGTTACAAGCCAAAAAATATCGTTTGACAGTCATTTTTTTTATAACTATAGTGACATCCGAGATCGTTAATGCACCCACTTATGAATGGTACCCCCTCCACTTACACCTCATGGCAAAAATTGGCCCTCAATGATGTCATCGAGGAAATGTTTATGGTGCTCACTGATAAAGAGCGGGAGGTACTGATTCGTCGTTATAGTTTGCATAATCAACCTAAAGAAACACTGGAGAAAATTGGTGCTGATTTTTCAGTTACTCGTGAGCGTGTGCGTCAAATCGAGAATGCTGCTCTCAAAAAGCTTCGCCGCACTTTGAGTAATACCAAGCTCAAAGATGTGACTCGTGCAGCTGATGTAATTTTGCGTGAAAATGATGGATTGCTCTTAGAATCAAAATTGATTCAGAAAATCATCCAAACTGTTACGGATATTTCTATCGATAGCAATATTGTAAAACTCGCTTTAGGTATTGAAGAAGATATTATCAAAGTGAAGAAAAATAGTTTATTCAAGCCAGCATGGCGTATTGATCAAGTACAAGAACGTATCGTTCGTGATGTGATTGATTCAGCTGAAGAAGTATTGAAAAAGTCTCAAGATGCCCTCCATGGCAATGAATTAGTAGAGAAGGTAATGAAGCGTCATGCGCTCAAAGCAACACCTAAATTTGTGATTGCGTGTTTGGAAGTAAGTAAACTTTTCAAGCGAGTAGAAGATGGATGGGGTCTGATGGAATGGAGACATATCAATCCTAAGAGTATTCGAGACAAAGCATATATTGTACTCAAGCGTGCTGAGAAACCACTTCATTTCATGGAGATTGCGAACCGTATCATTGAAGCTGAATTTGACCATAAGGTTGTGACTGTACAAGCTGTTCACAATGAGCTCATTCGTGGCGAGAACTTTGTATTAGTCGGTCGTGGTCTCTATGCTCTCAAAGAATGGGGCTATGTAGAAGGAACCGTAAGTGACGTGATCGAACGTATTTTGAAGAAAGCTCAGAAGCCTTTAGAAAAATCTGAAATCGTTAAACGTGTACTCGCTGTCCGCCAAGTGAAGATCGGCACCATCGCCCTCAATCTCCAAAAGAACCCACGCTTCGTCCGTGTTGGTCGTGCGGTGTATGAGTACCGTGGCTAATTTGGTTAGTTAAATAAAAAGCCGATTGTTTTCAATTAGGCTTTTTATTTTTGTGTAACAATCAATGTGGCAAATGGCTCTCGAAATCTGCTTCTAAAAGGATACTTATACCCAACTCTTGTGCCTTTTTAAGCTTGCTACCAGCATCTTCACCACAAATGAGGTAATTAGTCTTGCTACTAATACTGCTTTGCACTAAGCCCCCATTTTGCAGAATTAACTCTTTCGCTTGGTCACGGCCATATTTAGCTAATGTGCCAGTAATAACAAAACTTTTGCCAGTGAAAAATGTGTCTTTCTTTTTAGAGTAAAGATCTAATGCGTTAATTCGTATTCCACATTGATGGAGTTTCTCTAGCAAATGCTGACTCTCTTCAGCTTGAAACCAGGCAGCAATACCCTTACTCAACTCTTCACCAAAGCCGTGAATATTAAGAAAATCAGCTTCAGTAACTTGATTTAAGAATTGCAGTAATGGGTGTTGGTCAGTTGGCTTTTCTAAAGCTTCATAACTAGCTACAGTATCTTTATCTACATGTTGGCTGGCATATATTGCTAAATCTCTGGCTGTCTCTTCGCCAACATGTCGAATGCCCAGAGCAAATAAGAAACGAGGAAGTGTGGTGGTTTTAGCAGTCTCAATTGCTGTTAATAACTTATTTACTTTCTTTTCTTTGAATAACGGTAGTTCAACAAGATCTGCTTCTTCTAATAAAAACAAGTCAGCAATGTCACTACAGAGCTCACGAGCTAGCAGCTCATCAACGGCCTTTTCACCCATACCATCGATATCGAAGGCTTTCTTAGATGCTGCATGAATTAATTGTTCTCGATGTTGGGCAAAGCATGCTCGATTGGAGCATCGTACTACTGTCCCTTCATTTTCTTCTTCAGTAGGTGAGTGGCAGATAGGACATTCAGTGGGGAAGATAAATGGGTGCTCTTTTCCTGTTCTTAGTTCGGTCAGCACTCTTAATACTTCGGGGATAACGTCTCCTGCCTTGTGAACAATGACGGTATCTCCAATTCGAATATCTTTTCGGATGATCTCCTTTTTGTTATGAAGCGTCGCACGACGGACAATACTGCCAGCCAAGTCAACTGCTCTTAATTCTGCTACTGGAGTCAATGCACCAGTTCTGCCGATTTGAATGGTAATGCCCTCTACGATCGTTGAAGCCTCTGCAGCTGGAAACTTGTAAGCGGCCATTGCTCGTGGTGTCTTGGCAGTAAATCCTGCTTGTGCTTGGATATCTAGTTCATTTACTTTCACGACCACCCCATCAATATCAAAGGCTAATTGGTCTCTGATCGCTTGAATCTTGAGGTAAAACTGTTGAGCTTCTTCTAAGTTTGCACATTTACTAGTGTAAGGACTTACTGTGAATCCAAGTTTGGTGAAGAATTTTAAGACAGCCTCCTGAGTATCTAAAGGCTCCTTAAGATCATTTTGACCTAAGGTGTAGACAAACATGCCCAAGTCGCGTTCTGCTGTTATTGTTGGGTCTAATTGACGGACAGAACCAGCAGCTGCACTTCTAGGATTAGAAAAGAGCTCTTTATTGTCGAGGGCCAACTTAGCGTTAACGCGTTCAAGACTCTTTCTGGGCATGTAGACTTCTCCTGAGACTTCAATAGTTATCGGTTCGGTAAGCTTCAAAGGGACATTAGAGATGGTTTTCACTGTATGAGTGATGTCTTCGCCAATAGTGCCATCTCCACGAGTAAGTGCTTTTACTAATACCCCGTGTTCGTAATGTAAGCTGATATTGAGCCCATCAATTTTTAATTCACAGAAATAATGCCAGTGCTGATTGGGTAACAGATTTTTTAAACGATCTTCCCAATCTTGCAATTCGTCAGTACTAAAGATGTCACTCAGGCTCCATTTGCGAGTGAGATGGGGTAGCTTTGGCAATCTGCCACTCAGAGCACTCCCAATTCTTTGACTAGGCGAATCAGCTGTAATCAAATCTGGATATGCTGTCTCAAGCATAATTAGTTCTTGCTTGAGATCATCACGTGCTGCTTCGGAAAATAGCTCTTTATTTTCAGTGAAATAAGCGTAATTCCATTCTGATAAAAGTTGTTTCAACTTCGCTACTCTAGTAGCAGCTTCATGGTGAGATGGCGTCGTCATTGTCGATCAGGGTACTAATAGTGACTAATTCGAATCCTTTGGCTCTAAGGCCATCAATGATTTCTGGGAGAGCTTCAGCTGAGGCTGATTTGCCCAAATGCATCAGAATAATAGCACCATTGTGAGCATTGGTAAGGGTTTCTTTCACAATAGTTTCTTTGTCAGTTGCCCAATCTAAAGTATCGATGTCCCACATGATTGAAGTGTATCCGAGGGCATTGATCATCTTCATTATTTTGGGATTTCTAGCACCATAAGGAAAGCGAAAGTAAGGATGAGGTGAATATTGATGATTCCTTACTAGTACATTTTCTTGATCTTGGATTTCTTGCTTTATTTGAAACGTAGTAAGTTTAGTAAATTGCGGATGGTCATAACTGTGATTACCGATTTCGTGGCCGTCATTGATAATAGTTTGGGTAATTATTGGTTCTTCAGTCATCCAATTACCTTTGAGAAAGAACGTAGCTAAGACTCTTTTTGCCTTTAGGGTGTCGATCATCTGCTGTGATACTGCTGGATCGAAGCCATCGTCAAAAGTGAGAGCGATGAGCGGTTTATACTTATCGCCATGAGTAACTTCACTAATAGTTCGAAGATTTTTGTGTACACTAGGTTGTCCTTGCACTATCGGTTGATGTGCTTCACTGATCATGTGTACTTGAGGCAAAGATGCTGACCACTCCATACTTTCTTGGTGGCCAATAGTGATCAGTAGAGAGCCAATGAGAGTATCAATCATAACTAATGATTCATTTCACGGAGAATTTTGATACGATCAGCTAAAGGAGGATGTGTAGAAAATAGCCTGCTGAAGCCATTTGATTTGAGAGGGTTGCTGATAAAAAGATGTGCCGTCGCTTTATTTGCATTGGCCATTGGGGCTGCACTGGAGCTAATTTTTTCTAAAGCATTAGCCAATCCTTCAGGATAACGCGTCAACAGAACGCCCGATGCATCAGCTAAATATTCGCGTTTGCGAGAAATAGCTAATTGAATGATGGTGGCAATGATTGGTGAAAGAATGATCAAAACTAAACCAATAATCATAATGATACCATTGAGAGAGCTGTTACCTTCTCGACTATCACGTCTGCGATTGCCACCCCACATTCCCCAACGCATAAACCAGTCGGCAAGCATAGTAATGGTGCCCACGAAGACACTAACTAGAGTCATAAACAAAATGTCATAGTTTTTGATATGACTCATTTCATGAGCTAGCACACCTTCTAACTCAGCTTTGGTCATAATTTGGCGAATGCCAGTAGTGACAGCGATAGCAGCATGTTGCGGGTTTCTTCCTGTTGCAAAAGCATTAGGTGCGGGATCATTGATTCTATACAGCTTAGGCATAGGAATGCCGGCAGTCATAGAGAGACTTTGTACTACATGAAATAGTTCGGGATCATCATTTTCACTTATAGCTTGTGCTCCATTCACTGCTAAAGCAATTTTGTCGCTCCAGAAATAACCAGCAAAGCTAGATACTCCAGCAAAAACTAGAGCGATAGCAATGCTTTCTATACCATTACCATAATATTGACCCCAGATATAACCAATACCAGCAATAAAACCCATGAAAAGTAGCAAGAGTACTACAGAGCGAAATTTATTGCTGGCAATATAAGAATAAGTAGTCATAGGGAAAGTGGAGAGTTTAATTAAACAAAGTGTCGGCCGGATCCTTCAGCTCCGCTCCGCGGCGTTCAGGATGAACTCCCGAGCCATAATTCGCACTTCGCAATTCGCCATTCTCGATTCGCAGTCCAGATTAGAAGCTTACTTTTACATTTTCACGTTCAGATTTGTCCTCAATTTCGAAGAATTCTTTCTTTTGGAAGCCAAACATATTAGCAATAATATTGCTTGGGAATGTATCAATCTTAGTATTCAGGTCACGGACATTACCATTGTAAAAGCGACGTGAAGCTTGAATCTTGTCTTCTGTGCTTGCTAATTCTTCTTGGAGCTTGAGGAAGTTTTGGTTTGCTTTGAGATCTGGATAACTTTCAGTTAAAGCGAATACACTCTTGAGGGCGCCAGTAAGCATGTTCTCGTTTTTCGCTTGTTCTGCAGGACTAGCATTGGCTGACATCATTGCTTGAGTTCGCGCAGCTGTGACCCGCTCTAAAAGCTCACTTTCATGTTTCGCATAACCTTTGACCGTTTCAATCAGGTTGGGAATGAGGTCATGGCGGCGTTTGAGTTGGACATCAATATCAGACCAAGCTTCTTCAGATCGGACACGAAGAGTCACTAATCCATTATAAATTCCAATCAGTCCCAAGACGACAACGATGACGATTACTAAAAGTATAATTGCTGGCATAAAAATTTGTTAGAAGAAATAGTTTTAAGGAGTGGGGGTAGTGGTCTCAAGAATCTTTTGCTCGTTGGTATAATGATCGCGTAATTCGATAACTGTGCTAGCAATCACACTTGGCCAATGAACAAAGGTCATACCGAAAACATTATTTTCGGTGCCTGCCGTTTGTATTCTGATATTACCTACATGAAGCAATGTGGACCAAAATCCACGAACTTCACTCGAAACATCTTGTATTTGGGCTAGATTAGCCTCTGAAATACGGCGATTGAAAAGACGTTCTTGATTGATATCCACCATTCGACGATCAGTGAAGATAATCAAGTCGAAGCGATGATCAATCCATCTTACATAGTACCAGAAAAGGGCGAACAAAATATAGAGATGCATTGCTACTACTCCAATGTCTACATAAGCACTATGGGGTATGGGCCAGATGTAATTGATCAAAGTATAAAGGATTAGCATCCAAAACACTGCGAAAAATGTTTTAATCAAAATCCCGACATCGACAATCCAGTGTTTTCTCACAACAAGTATCACTTTTTCATTGGCCGCTTGACCAGGAAAAGCTTTGAAACCGGGCTCATCTTTAGGCCGATAATGACGAAGCTGATCTTTCATGAGAAAAGTTGGTCAAGTTGTAAGGTAAACAAAATTCTTAGCCCATTGGCAGCCAAGAGAATACTAATCACTACATATATCACCGTGAGATTGCGAGACAATCCATCACTTTTATATGCATGAGTATAGACCTGTTGAATAGCAATAAAGGACATAATTGCCCAAATCACTAAAATGAAAACATAAGCAAGAATAAATGGCCACATCGCAAAAAAGCTATTAACATCGTTACTCTAGCAAAAATAGCAGTGACTGCAACTATGCAGCTTTTTTAATTGGCATAGTAACCTGATCAGGGTTGCCAAGAATTTTGAATGCACCTTCATGCATAATCTGTTCTGCAGTTTTGCGTGTATGTTTTTTTGCTCTTAGGCGTCTCTTTTTGAGCATTTCTGCTTGAATCGAGAATGAACTACCACCAAATAAAAGCTTGAGAAAGATTCTCTGGATATTGCGTGCATCAGCACCACCATCGTCATTTGCTGGTTGGTTTTCTAGAACTACAGTTTGGGAAGCTGCTATTGTTGTCGGTGTGGCTTTTCTCGGTGGTTGGGCCTGTTTAGTTTGATTAGCTGGCAAATTATCACCTAAAATTGCGCGTGCGTTTACTGGCGCTTCTTGAGGCTTTGCTGTTCCTGAGTCGATATTTTGTTCTGGGCTAGAAGCTAATTGGTCCACGATAGTGCAATAAAGCTAAACTTATTTATAGATCTTTTAGTTGAATGTGTCAACTGTTTACGGCGTGCGGACTGCATAGTACTATCAAACGGTAAGATTTTCTATCCCCCAAATATGTATCTTGCTCCTACTTGGAATCTTTTCGTTCTGATCTTGTTCACCGTCATCGTAGCATATAGTTTGATCATTGGTTCCAATCGTACAGCTAAGATTATTTTGAGTTCGTATGTCGCTATTTTGGCTGCAGATGGTTTAGGTAATCTCGCTTATACGTTCTTTACCAATCCTAATCGTGTCTTTGCTCTAGTGACTATTCAATCAGCAAGCCAATCATTGGTAATTCTCAAAATATTACTTTTTATTGGTTTAATTATTCTTCTTACTTTACGCGGTGGATTTGAACCCACGGTAGAGCCAAAAGGCTCTAGTGTGTGGCTTCTGTTAGTTAATTTAGTACTTGGTACTTTGAGCGCAGGTTTGATTGTAAGCGCAATCTTAGTTTATTTCTCTGGTGGCTCTTTCCTTCCAAATGTTGGCTTTACTCCAACAGAAATTGCCAAAAGTATTTATGAACAGTCGCCAATTGCGAGGCTGATGATCGATCAAAATAGTCTGTGGTTCTCATTACCTGGACTAACCATGTTGGTGCGATCGTTATTCGGCTAAGAATCTTTATATGGTTGGAGAACTTGTGAAGTTACAGACTGCAGATAAATTTGTTCTCAATGCATTTTGGATAGCAGGATTGGCTGGTAAACCAGTTGTTGTGCATATCCATGGCTATGGTGGCAACTTTTATGCTAATCAATTTGTTCATACTATTGGTGATGTGGTTAGCGCACTTGGGTATGGTTACCTCAGTATTGAGACTCGAGGTTCTTATGATCAACAAGGTTTAGAAGTTTATGGAAAAGGATTTTCTAATACAGGTGCTTACTTAGAACGTTTAGAGGATGCTTATTTAGATATTGATGCTGCAATTGGATTTCTGTTAAAAAAAGGTTTTGATCAAATCGTTCTCCAAGGACATTCTTTGGGAACAGCTAAAGTTGTGCGGTACCTTTATGAGGGCAATCATCGAGAACTGGTCAAGAAATTAGTGCTACTGTGCCCTTTTGAACGTTTTGCTTTAGCTAATATGCTGACACTTGGCAATTTGCCTGAATATAAAGAGATAGCCCAAAAGAAAGTAGATGAAGGTTTTGTAAATGATCTGATTCCTGTTGAATGGCATTTGGTGCCAATGAGTTATGGTACTTTTTGTTCTTGGTATCAAGATAATGAAGCTAATCATTGTTTTGATTATGCTCAACCTAATTATGATAGTAGTTACTTAAAAACGATTAAGCAGCCTGTCTGTATTATTGTGGGTAGCAAAGATGAGTTTTTCTCACCACATCAGCCTGCTCGACCTCATGATAGTTTAAATCAATTACAAAAACAGTTTTTTAATTGTGAAGCGTGGCTTATAGAGGGTGCTAGACATTCTTTTCGAGAATATGAAGAAGTAGTAGCAGAAAAGGTTAAAAACTTTTTAGTTTTAGACTAACATTGATTCTGACGCTCTTGGTTGAGTTAGATAGGGAATCGAACTTCGTTTGTATTCAATAGAGCTATGCATTCGCCAATTACCATCTGTATAGGTAAAGAGTCGACAGGTTTTTGCGGTTGGATTATTAGTATTGATCCAAATACAACTTGGATCATGATGGGTAGAGTGACCCATACCAGCATTAAACATCACGGGTTTCTTGCCCTCGCTTGTAAGGAAAGAGGTGACATAAGGCTTGTGCCAATGACCATTACCAATTGCCCATAATTCCGTATCAGTGTTATCAGCCAGTGCTTCATTGAAAGCTAATTCTGAAGGAAATTTGTGTCTATCCTCGATAAATTTTCCTGATCTTTGTGCTTGGTCGCGGTCTTTTAATAATTGGTTTACTCCATCCAACGATCGAGAATAGACCGCGTCGTATAATTTAAGCTGATGACGATTTGATAGACCTATTTTTTGTTCAGCGAAACGCATCAATGCCCATAGATCTATCATATTCCGAGCGTGATAGTCGCGTCTAGCTTTACGGTAAGCTTTGTCTTTTGTAATAAAGCGTTGAATGCCTACTAAGGAATTGTCGGTATTTCTATCTAAATGGTCGAGGATATGACTACCAGCAACATCCGCTAAATGACCATGATGAATCAATACTCCATCTTCAACTAGCCAATTTTGATGTACTTCAAAAGGAACCCCCGGGAAAAACTCATTTAAATGCTCTTTAGTTAAATAACGATCATGGTTTCCTAAAGTAATTGCTATTTTAAATCTGGTCTTTTGCCAATACTCTAATAATATGCTTCGAAAAGGCTTGCATCCATCAATGATTGCTTGTCTGTCAGTGATGTCTGTCATTTCAAACATGTCTCCAACAAATCGTAGGCGTGTCCGTCTATCAATAGCGCCAATAATTGCTTCACGTATAGCTCTGATATGTCTCATGGACATTTCTTTCTCACCAATATGAAGGTCAGGGATAATCAGTATTTCCATAACATTGTGATGGATGGGAGACCATACTAGATTTGTATGCTATTTGCTAGTGAGATCAGTACTGCTTTCTATATTGGCTAAAGACTATTTGCTACTGTAATAGTGTAAAAATTATTCTTATGCCCAAAAAAGCAATACCAACAACTCAAGCGATTAAAGTTGAAGAGCAAAGCCTCATCAAAGAATTGCATTTATTACGTCAAGAGTTACGAATAGCCAACTCTTGGAAGCAACGTTTATTATGGGCTGTCATTGCTGGTTTCGGTACCGTAATGGGAGCTACCGTAGTAGTAGCCGTTGTACTCTTCATCCTAGCCCAATTAGCTTCTATTGAACTGATCAGACCGTTCGTAGAATGGGTAGTCCACATTGTGGAGAATGCCAATAGATAATAAAGAGTCGTTCGTATTCTGATCCTGATTCTCATTCTTCGATCGCGTTTAAGTAGCATTCTTAGAATTAGAATGAGAGAAAGAATGAGGATGAGCACGATCGCTTATTGCGATCGTGGTGGGTCGGGCGGGATTCGAACCCGCGACCATCAGCTTAAAAGGCTGTTGCTCTACCGACTGAGCTACCGACCCGTGCTGCGTGATATTAATCAGGTTTGTGCATTGTGGCAAGATGCCTGTCGACAAATCTTTAAAATGTGCTACTATGAAGGGCAATTCTAACTCATAATTCCATGCAAAACTTTATTATTCGTCTCAAAGTCCTAGCTTTGGTTATTACTAGCAGTTTCGGTCTCTTTGCACTTGCTCCTCAAGTAGCACAAGCCTCTGGTGGTGATATGTGTCGTTCGTATTATGGTAATACATGTACACAATATTATAGCGACGTGACTACTCCTAGTTTCCCTGGAGTACCAGTTAGTCCTACTGCTTACAATCCTTCTTGTCGTGCTTACTACGGTACTACTTGTGTTCAATATTATGGTGATACACGGGCTCCTCAGACTACGCCTTCAGTAAATAGTTCTGATTACAATGCTGGCTGTCGTGCTTATTATGGCAATATTTGTACTCAATACAAAAATGATGCCTCTTCATATACTCGAAATTACAATCGTAACGACAACTATAGTAGTTACTACAACAATAGCTACTACTATTCTACCGGTTATGTAGATCCTTCTTTCTATGGTTATTATGGCAACTACTACTACCCTGGATACTCTTATGGATATCCAATGTGCTATAGCTGGTACTGCTAAAAGAAAGTAAAACTTAAAAGTCGCTAGCTAAAGAGGCCCTTTTTCTTAGGGATTCCCTCGAGGCTAGCGATTTTTTCGTAGAGCTCTTTTTCTTCGTGGGTCAGTTTCTGAGGAATGCTAATTTCGACGAGTACATAATGGTTCCCTTTCTCGTTTCCTTCGGTGTGAATACCTTTGTCCTTGAGCTTAAACGTAGTATGAGATTGGGTACCTGTGGGGATTTTTAGTTCAGCTGTCCCGTGAATAGTTTTTACATCTACGGTTCCTCCTAGTACGGCTTTAGCTACCGGAATATTCAACTTGTTATAAATATCAAAACCTCTGCGTTCGAATTCATTGCTGCTCTTTACATTAATATGTAGGTAGAGGTCTCCTTGATGTTTGCCAAACCTACTGCTTTCTCCGTATCCGCGCATACGTAATGTTTCACCATCATCTATGCCAGCAGGAATATGAATAGTGATTGTTTCTTGTTTCTTTTTACGCCCTTCCCCCTGACAGTCAGGACATTTAACTGAAATGGTTTTGCCGCTGCCGCCACAGGCTGTACAGGGTTGAGTGCTTACCACTTGTCCTAGGATTGTATTCTGTACTCTTCTTACTGAGCCTGATCCTTGGCATGTCGTACATGTCTCTACCTTGCTATCAGGAGCACCTCCACTACCTTTACAGCTATCACATGTGGTCAAGCGGTTAAGTACTAAATTACGATCGCAGCCGAATGCTGCATCCTCGAAGGTGATTTGCAAATCCATTTCTAGGTCTCGACCGCGTTCTTGGCGTGGTTGTTGCTGACTACCGAAGCCGCTGCCATTGAAAAAAGTTTCAAATATATCGCCGAAACCGAACTGAGAGAAGTCGAAGTTTCCTTGACCGCCACCGCCTCCACCACCAAATCCTTGTTGGCCAAAACCTTCTGCACTACCGAATTGATCATAATTACGGCGTTTCTCAGGATCACTCAAAACCTCATAAGCACCATTAATCTCTTTGAACTTAGACTCAGCAGTCTTGTCACCTTTATGCTTATCGGGGTGCCATTCTTTTGCTAGTTTTCGATACGCTTTTTTGATTTCATCGAGTGAGGCAGTTTTGCTGACACCCAAAGTCTGATAGAGGTCTTGAGCCATGAGGAGGATTATTGAGAAGGAGTATTTTCAGTTAAAGTAACTGCTACTGTTTTTTCTTCACCCTTGTGATAAATCTTGAGATTAACAGTTTCACCTGCTTTAAATTTTTGAATAACTTTTGCTAATTGATTAGTATCATCTAGTTTCTGACCGTTGATTTCTAAAATAATATCATTTTCTACAATGCCAGCTTTGTCAGCGGCACTGCCAGGAATTACAGCGACTTCATTGTCAGTACCTTGACTCACAAGAGCACCATAGTCACGTGGTAAGCTGTTAGCTTGCGCTAATGGTTTGGTAATCATCATATAACGTACTCCTAATTGTGGTCTGACTACACGACCATTAGCTTTGATACTATCAATGATGAATTTGGCATCATTGATTGGGATAGCAAAACCAATTGATTGGCCTGAGCGGTCAATCGCGGTATTGATACCGATTACCTGACCAGCAAGATTTACCAAGGGGCCACCGCTGTTACCTGGATTGATAGCTGCATCAGTTTGAATAATACCGTTGAGTTGTTCCTGACTGCTACCTGATTGATCAGACGCGGTAATGGTACGGTTAACACCGCTGATGATACCTTTGCTTACAGTCTGGCGATATTCGTTGAGACTGTTACCGATAGCTAAAGCAGTTTGGCCAACTTCCACCATACTGGAGTCACTCAATTCTACAGTAGGCAAATTAGTGCCTTCAATTTTTAGTACTGCCAAATCATTGAGCGGATCTGAGTCTAGTAGCGTGCCTTTGTATTCTGTACCATCACTCAAAAATACTGAATAAGTAGCACCTTTATCACTAACGACATGTTTGTTCGTCACAATATAGCCATCTTTGGTGACAATGAACCCGGTACCACCACCAATTTCTTTTTCTTGAATGGAATTGCCATCAGCGCCATCGTTGGGAGTGGTAGGCGTAACTCGTTGACCAGTGAATGGGTCAATAAAGAAAAATTTACTATTAGTATCATTATAAATCGCATTGATACTCTTCTTGATTATAATGCTGACTACAGCAGGTTGTACCTTTTTTACAGCTGCAATCGTTAATGATTCTTCAGATCCACTGATGGCAGTGAGGGGAGCTAAAGCAGGAGTAGCTTGATCTGATGTAGTCATGCTCAGCGTAGTAATATCCTGGGCATGGCCAGCTGATAAGCTCAGCATTGTGCCAGCATAGAAAGCACCACTGCCGAAAATGACTGCTGCTAGCACTGCATAAGCAATCGCTTTCTTGCGCATTACTTTAGCTGGTTCTGACTTTAGCGTAGGAGATATATCAATAGGCATTTCATTCATAGAGACTTTTTAAAGAATAGATAACTCACCTATATTCTTATTACAACTAACTAGTACCTTATTTTTCACTACTATCCTCAGTCTTAGTCTCAGTCTCATCCACCACTTCCCCTTCAACTACATTATCTTTCTTTTCATCATCCTTAGCTGGTTCCTTGGCATCTTTTGAGGCTTCATAGAGTTTAGTACCGATCTTTTGAGCTTCAGTAGAGAGTTTCTCTGCAGCGTTTTTGATCTCATCAGCACTACTGTCATCTTTAGCCAAAACTTCTTTCAAGGCAGCAATTGCTTCATCGACTGGCTTCTTCTCATCAGCCGTGATCTTGTCACCAGCTTCTTTGAATGCATGCTCAGTGCTATAGATGAGACTTTCGGCCATGTTCTTTTGCTCTGCTTTTTCTTTCTTTTTCTTATCTTCATCAGCATAGAGTTCTGCTTCTTTTTGCATCTTTTCAATATCTTCTTTACTCAATCCACTAGAGCCTTGAATCGTAATTTTTTGCTCTTTGCCAGTGCCTTTGTCTTTAGCTGAGACATTTAAGATGCCATTGGCATCAATGTCTAAGGTGACTTCAACTTGTGGCACTCCTCGTGGTGCTGGGGCAATACCATCCAAAATAAATCTTCCTAAAGATTTATTATCTGTCGCCATTTCACGTTCGCCTTGGACAATGTGAATTTCTACCGATGGTTGATTGTCTGATGCAGTAGAAAATACTTGAGACTTAGAGGTTGGGATCGTTGTGTTGCGTTCAATTAGTTTGGTTGCTACACCTCCCATAGTTTCAATACCTAAGCTGAGTGGGGTGACATCGAGCAATAATACATCTTTGACATCACCTTGGAGTACACCACCTTGAATTGCTGCGCCAAGAGCCACTACTTCGTCTGGATTGATACCCGCTGAAGGTTTTTTCTTGAAAATGTCTTCTACTTTTTGAATGATTGCAGGCATGCGAGTCTGACCGCCGACCAAGATCACTTCTTTAATATCGTTGAGACTCACGCCAGCATCTTTGATTGCGTTTTCACAAGGTTTGATAGTGCGATCAATCAATGGTTGAGATAACTCATTGAGTTTAGAGCGAGTGAGCTTGATATTAAGATGTTTTGGACCACTGTTATCGACACTAATGAACGGTAAATTTACTTCACTTTCCGTACTTGACGATAATTCAATCTTTGCTTTTTCTGCGCTCTCGCGAAGACGCTGGAGGGCCATGTCATCTTTGCTCAAGTCGATTCCTTGATCTTTCTTGAACTCAGCAATTAGCCAATTAACAATAGTAGCATCGATATCGTCACCTCCTAGGTGAGTGTCACCATTGGTAGAAAGTACTTCGAATACGCCTTCACTAAGCTCTAGGATAGAGACATCAAAGGTACCACCACCAAAGTCGTACACGGCAATTTTGCCTTCTTTATTTTTGTCTAAACCATAAGCTAAAGCTGCAGCAGTTGGTTCATTAATAATGCGCTTTACATCCAGGCCCGCAATTCTACCTGCATCTTTGGTTGCTTGACGTTGCGAGTCATTAAAATATGCAGGTACGGTAATCACGGCTTCTTTTACCTCAGTACCCAAGTATTTCTCAGCATCAGCTTTTAACTTTTGTAATACCATTGCACTAATCTCAGCAGGCTGACGAGCTTTTCCACTAAACATAATTTCCACTTCACCGTTTTTGCCCTTTTTGAAATCATACGGCATGCTTTTCATCTCATCGCTTACTTCAGCATAATTGCGACCAATGAAGCGCTTTGCAGATGAGATAGTGTTCTTGTGATTAGTAACTGCCTGACGTTTGGCAGTAATACCGACTAGGCGGTCATTGTTCTTTTCTGCGACGACTGATGGAGTGGTTCGATTGCCTTCGCTATTTGGAATAACTACAGCTTGTCCACCTTCCATGACAGCAACGCAAGAATTTGTTGTACCCAAATCAATACCAATAATCTTTGACATAAGAATGTATTAAGTAACTTAGCACTCTCGATTTTAGAGTGCTAATATAAAAAAGTCAATTATTTTTGTACCTTTACCTTGGCTGGTCTCAGGACCTTGTCTCCCAAGATGTATCCAGCTTCGAATTCCTCTATTACTACATCTTTTTCCGTATTTGGTTGTTCACCAACGGTAAGGATTTCATGTAAATTAGCATCAAATTTTTGGCCAATAACGTTCATTTTTTGTACGCCTGATTTTTCCAAAACTTGCGCAAATTGTTTTTCAATAGCTAATGCACCCACTACCCATTGATCATTTTTGATAGTTTCAGGCACATGTTGAAAAGCTCGATGAAAATTATCTACAACCGGAAGTAGATCAAGAATTAGTTTTTGATTGGCAAATTTGAGAAAACTTTCTTGTTCAGTAGCTTGGCGCTTACGGAAATTGATGAACTCGGCTTGACTGCGAGCTAGACTGTCAGTTAGCTGCGCAACTTGAGCTTTAAGTTTCTCTATTTCAGCATCTTGATTGCTAGAAAATGCTTGCATGACATCTTGAAGGTCCTGATCAGCTGTAGAATTCGGTTGCGTATTGTTGGTGGTTGGGTCGGTTGGTAGGGGATTGTCAGACATAAACATGAGAATAAATAAACGAGTTAGTTACTATTTCTTTCAATATCATCACGAATAGCATGAATAGCAGCAACATTATGAGGATAATTCATACGCAAGGCACCTAAAATACCAATGGCTCCTTGGTACTCATCGTCGATATGATAATGAGTTACTAATAAAGAGCAACCCTGAATTGCTTCGATAATGTTTTCACGTCCAATCAAAACAGTGACGTCTCGACTCCGTTCGATACTTTCTAATAATTTCAAAAAATGATCTTGATCTTCTAATACCTCAACTACGGTACTGAAGCGAGCACTATCAGCAAACTCTGGTTTCTTCAATGCATTAGCCAGGCCCAAATAATAGGTTTCACCTAACCAAGGTAGCGTAGCAAAGCTAACTTCATTGGTCATCTTTGCCAAGATACCAACGCTTCTATAGATAGCATGCTCGATTCTTTGGCCATCTATTTGTTGTTTAAATTTCTGTACTTGAGCTAGCTTTTGAATGTATTCATGAGGTAATTTCACTTTTGGTTCTTCCATTACTTGATCGACAAAGAAGCGTAGTCCCTGCTCAGTTGGCACCCGACCGGCTGAGGTATGTGGTTGGTAGATCAAACCTTCTTTTTCCAAAAACATCATGTCGTTACGAATAGTCGCCGGACTGACAGGCAGATCGAACTCTTCTAATAAATAATGGGAACCGACTGGGCCTCCCTGACGAATAAATGTTTCAATAATAGCTTTGAGGATACTAAGCTTTCTTTTGTCCATGGTGTGCTTCGATAACTATTTGATCTGAGACATAATCAATTTCTACCTTGTCTCCAGGTTTTATTGTACCGGCAACTAGTTCTAAGGCAAGCTTGTCTAGGATTTGTTTCTGAATGAGACGTTTGAGTGGTCGAGCCCCGTAAATTGGGTCGTAGCCAGCATTGCCTAAGTATTTCTTGGCCATAGTACTGAGTTTAATTTGAATATTTTGTTTTTGCAGACGCTCTTCCACTTTTGCTAATTGCAACTCAACAATCTTTTGGATTTCTTTCTCAGTAAGGGGATTGAAAGTAATAGTATCGTCGATGCGATTGAGAAACTCTGGTCTGAAGGTTCTGCGTAACACTTCTTGTAATGCTTGATCCCGTTTGCTTGAGTCAATAGATTGAATGATATCGCTTCCTAGGTTGGTAGTCATGATGATCACTGTATTTCGGAAATCAACGGTGCGGCCTTTGCTGTCAGTTAATCGGCCATCGTCTAATACCTGTAAGAGAATATTGAATACTTCGGGATGTGCTTTTTCAATTTCATCAAATAATACCACACTAAATGGACGACGACGGACAGCCTCAGTCAACTGACCACCTTCTTCATAGCCGATATAGCCCGGAGGGGATCCAATCAAACGAGCAACACTGTGTTTCTCCATATATTCGCTCATATCGATACGAATCATTGCTTGTTCATCATTGAAAACTATTGCAGCCAACGCTTTTGCTAGCTCAGTTTTTCCGACTCCAGTGGGGCCCATAAAAATGAATGATCCGAGCGGTCGCCCTTCTTCTTGAATGCCAGAGCGAGCACGACGAATGGTATTAGCCAATGCTGTAATAGCATCTTTTTGACCAATGACACGTTCACCTAGGTCTTTTTCCAGATGGACTAATTTTTCACTGTCACTACTCATCATTTTAGTTACTGGAATACCAGTCCACTTATGTACTATGTGAGCAATGTCGTCTTCACTTACTTCTTCTTTGAGCAAAGGATTTTCTTTCTGGATTTGGGCCAATTTCTTTTCTGATTCAGTGATTTCTAGGGTGAGTTTAGGAATAATGCCATAGCGAATCTCCGCTACTCTTTGCAATTCACCTGCTCGTTCAGCTTTTTCTTCATCAAGTTTTAGTTTGTCGATTTCACTTTTTTTGCTACGAATAGTGGTGATGACTTCTTTTTCTTCACGCCATTTGAGCTCGATTGTACGGGCCTCTTCTTTGAGGTTGGCTAATTCTTGATCAAGTGCTTTTAAACGATCAATACTGGTAGGATCTTTCTCCTTTTTTAGTGCTTCTTTTTCAATCTCTAGCTGCATTACTTTGCGTTCTAAGGTATCTAAACTTTGTGGTTTGCTGTCGATCTCCATACGCAACATTGACGTGGCTTCATCGATCAAGTCTATGGCTTTATCTGGCAAGAAGCGATCAGTGATATAGCGTTTAGAGAGATTTACTGCAGCGACAATGGCACTATCTTTGATACGTACACCATGATGCACTTCATACTTTTCTTTGATGCCACGTAAAATAGAGATGGCATCTTCAATATTGGGTTCTAGGACAGGTACTGGTTGGAAGCGACGTTCGAGCGCTGCATCTTTTTCTATGTATTGACGATATTCTTTCAATGTTGTTGCTCCAATGGTTCTCAATTGACCTCGAGCTAGTGCTGGCTTGAGGAGATTGCCTGCATCCATTGCTCCATCAGTTTTGCCAGCGCCAATAATCAGATGCAGTTCGTCAATGAAGAGAATGACATCATCTTTTGATTCAATTTCTTTAATGATTGCTTTCAACCTATCTTCAAATTCACCGCGATATTTAGTTCCTGCTACCAAAGCACCCATGTCTAAAGAAAGTAAAAGTTTGTTTTTTAATGTCTCAGGTACATCCCCTGCCACTATCCGACGAGCTAAACCTTCGGCAATTGCGGTCTTGCCCACGCCAGGTTCACCGACCAAAACAGGATTATTTTTGGTGCGGCGGGAAAGTATTTGCATTACTCGACGGATTTCAGCATCACGACCAATAACTGGATCAATTTTCCCTAGTTTTGCCTGTTTTGTAAGATTGATCGTATATTTCTCTAGTGCTTGATATTTACCCTCAGGATCAGGATCTGAGACTTTTTGGTTACCGCGAATTTTAGCTAACGCTTGCAAGACTTTTTCAGTTGTTAATCCATATTTGGTTAAAATCTCCTGAGCATCACCTTTACTTTGTAAGAGAGCAAGAAATAAGTGTTCCGTAGAGACATAATCATCTCGGAGTTTACCTGCTTCTGCCTCTGCAATAGACCAGAGATTTCTAAACTCTTGAGCTAGATAGGTGCCTTCATTTCCACTGACTTTAGGGTACGTAGCCAATTTAGTTTCGATATCATGCTCTAGGTCGGTGGTTTGAATCTGTAATGTTTGAATCAACGTATCTACAATGCCAGCATCTTGGTTGACGAGAGCTAACAATAAATGAAGTGAAGTGGCTGTTTGATGTTGATTCTGGCTAGCTATGGTTTGCATGCTTTCAAGTGATTCCCGAGCTTTATTGGTAAGTTTTTCAATATTCATAGACTATATAGTTAGCACTCATGATTATAGAGTGCTAACTATTAAGAGTCAAACAGCCAAATGAAAACTGAATAGAAACCTATTTCTGTGTTGTTTTATGCAGATGGTTTTTCTTGATGAAGTTCAACGTACTTTTGTATTTGCCATAACTGTTGTACTGATTGGGCAATAGATGCTTGTTCCTTATCATTGCCTATTTTTGATTGAGCAAGAGCCAATCTTGCTGATTCACTGGTTTTAGTTTCATTGATGAAGTACATAAGCAAAGGAGCATCAGTCCTCGAAAAAGGAGCGCCGCTGTTGAGAGTGGCAATTGATCGGTTGACTAAATTAATGCGTGCACTGGTTTGAAAATATTGTGGGGATTGATTATCAGCGATGCTTAAGAGCCTACTTCCCATAATAATCAGTTGAGCTTGAAGAAATTGTTTGAGAGCAATTTTCGTTTGCAGTTCTGGATCCACAGTAAATTCTTTAGCATTGAAAGAAGATCCTCTGCCAGCTTCTTCTAATGGTACCACTGGAGTACCGCCTACCATAGTTGGATTCGACTGAGGAGTTTGTTCTCCGCTGGCTGCTGGAGATCTGAGTTGGTCTAATGTTGTGTGAATAGCTGTTGCTGCATCGAGAAATCGATCTTTTTTGATGCGTTCACTACCTTCTTGGCGTAAAAATTCTACTTGATCAGTACATATTTGACGCATTTGCTCAGCGTTCATTCCCTTAATCGGTGTCATCTCATTGGCAAGCATCATCTGGATAGCCACATTGTATTTGCCTGCAGCAATACCTTTAAGTAGTTCGTTTCTTTGGGTACCTTCAACTAAGTTAGCTGGCAAAGTAGTTTCTTTGAATGCTTCAATTCGGCCAGCTAAAAAAAGGAGGACTTTCTCCTGATAAAATGAATTTGGTTGTGGGGCTAGACGTTCAACATGTTCGGCACCAGTTGTTTTTTCTGGTGAGCCGCCTAAACCACTATCCGCATAATACATGTTTGTTTTTATTTCTTCTTAGTATCTCATATCTGGTTAACTATTCCTAGGCTAACAATTGCTGCGGTTTCTAGTCGTAGTACAGTAGAACCAAGGCTATAAGGTAAGACTTTACTTTGGCTTAACTTCTGTTCTTCACCAGTAGTGAAACCACCTTCTGGGCCAACGATAAGAGTAACACTACTAAGATTAAATATACTTTGTATTTGGGGAAGTAATTTTTGGTGTGCATGCAGGCTAGCAACAAAGCTTGTTGCTGCGGGTGTCCAATCACTCAATAGTGTGGGCAAACTAATAGTAGGAATAGTACCTCGACCTGATTGCTCTGCTGCTTCAATCACTATTCTTTGCATCCGTTCCAGCTTGGGTAACTGTTGTCGTTGAGTGCGTTCGGTAATTAATGGAATAAACTGTTGTACGCCTAACTCTGTTCCTTTCTGTAAAATCCATTCCCATTTCTCGCTTTTTTGGGGTATGGCTTGCGCTAGTGTTAGTTTAAAAGGAAGCTCTTTTACTGTGGTTTTTATTCCTTTGAAATTGAATGTTAGTGAGCGTTTTTCAATTTTTTCTAAACTAAACAGTGAATCTGTGGCTGATCTATCGGTGAAGAAGCAAACCTCATCTCCTGGCTTGGCTCTCAATACATTGGTGAGCTGATGAAACAACTCATAATGGTCCTTTTCATTGATTATTAAGTTTGGAACTTCATCTAAAGATGAAAATGGCCAATAAAATCGTTGCAAGATAGGGAGATTAAACACAGAGAAACTAGCATTTCTTTATAGTAGAGGGAAGATGGATGAGGCCTCGGGCTTCATAATTTATCAAACTGAATGTCGGCCAGATCCTTCGACTTCACTGCGTTCGGCTCAGGATGAATTGATTAGTGATTCTTCGTTTGGAAAACTTTCAATTTTTCAACTCTCAACATGAGTTTTGCCCCTGGTTTTGCGCTCTGTAATGAATTATGTGATTATAGACGTGTCTTATCATGAAATTATGTCTTTTGATCATCAAAATATCGCGGCCAAGTGGCAAGAGCGATGGAATGAAGCCAAGGTATATCGGACACCGAATAATCCCGACCGCGAAAAGTATTATGTGTTGGATATGTTTCCTTATCCCTCTGGTCAGGGGCTACATGTGGGCCATCCTTTGGGCTATATCGGATCAGATATTGTAGCGCGTTACAAACGAATGACTGGAGCTGATGTACTCCATCCAATGGGGTGGGATGCATTTGGTTTACCAGCAGAAAATTATGCGATCAAAACGGGTACTCATCCCCGAGTGACTACTGAATCCAACATTAAAACCTTCAAAAGACAATTAGAAAGCTTTGGTTTCTCTTATGACTGGGAGCGTGAGCTGAGTACTACTACGCCTGATTATTATCGCTGGACTCAATGGATCTTTGTACAGCTCTTCAAAAAAGGCTTAGCTTATGAAGCTAAATTGCCAATTAACTGGTGTCCTAGCTGTAAAACAGGTCTTGCCAATGAAGAGGTGATCGATGGTAAATGTGAACGTTGCTCTACCTTGGTTGAGCGCAAAGATCTGCGCCAATGGGTACTTAAGATTACAGCTTACGCTGATCGCTTATTAGCTGGATTGAAAAGTGTGGACTGGCCTGAAAAGACGCGAACTGCTCAAGAGTATTGGATTGGGCGTAGTGAGGGGACTGAAATTACTTTTGGTATTGATGGCTTAGAACAAAAACTGACTGTATTCACCACTCGAGTCGATACTATTTTCGGCTGTAGTTATGTGGTTGTTGCTCCTGAACATCCAGTACTGGAAAGTATTGTGACGCCAGAGAATAAAGAGGCAGTGGAAGCTTATGTATCTGCTACCAAAGCAAAAAGTGACATGGAAAGAACTGAACTCAATCAAGATAAAACTGGTATATTCACAGGTAGCTTTGCCATCAATCCTTATAACAATGAGTATGTACCAATTTGGATAGCAGACTATGTGCTTGGTCACTATGGTACAGGTGCGGTAATGGCTGTACCGGCTCATGATGAGCGAGACTTTGCCTTTGCGCAAAAATACAATTTACCAATCAAATCAGTAATTAAAAGTGTTGCTGGGGAAGTAATTGCCCCATCTACTGATAACTTGATGGTTGAAGATGGTATTTGTTTTGATTCTGGTCCTCTAACTGGACTAGCCAGTGCTGAAGCCCGTAATCAAGCTGTCGCTATTGGAGAAAAAGGTAGTTTTGCTACCAAGAAGGTGAATTATCGTCTACATGATTGGGTATTCTCTCGACAGCGCTATTGGGGAGAGCCGATTCCGGTTGTTCACTGCCCACATTGTGGTCCGGTAGCTGTACCTGAAAGTCAATTGCCACTTTTACTTCCTGAAGTAGAAAAGTACGAACCAACTGGAACTGGTGAATCCCCTTTGGCAGGAATTACTGAATGGATAAATACTACCTGTCCGGAGTGTAAGGAACCAGCTAAACGAGAGACCAATACTATGCCTCAATGGGCTGGTTCATGTTGGTATTTCTTGCGCTTCATTGACCCCACCAACGATAAAGTTTTGGCGGATTATAAATTGTTAGAAAAATTTGGCCCTGTTGATATGTATGTTGGTGGTTCAGAACATGCTGTATTGCATTTGTTATATGCACGTTTCTGGAATTTATTTCTATTTGATATTGGAGCTGTTCCTTTTGCCGAACCATTTAAATCACTTCGACATCAAGGAATGATTTTGGGTGAAAATCATCAAAAGATGAGTAAGTCACGCGGAAATGTAGTCAATCCTGATATCATTATCAACGAGTACGGAGCTGACACCTTCCGTCTTTATGAAATGTTTATGGGACCTTTTACGGAAATGAAACCTTGGAGTACGAAATCAATTGAAGGTACTCATAGATTTTTACAAAAGGTGTGGCGTCTTTCAGAAAAGCCGCTTACCGGAGAAGCTCAAAGTGCTACTACGGTATTGCTGCACAAAACTATCAAAAAGGTAGGGGAGGATATTATGAATTTTTCCTTCAATACTGCAGTTAGCCAATTGATGATTTTGGTAAATGCTCTATCAGATCAAGAATCATTACAACGAACTGATTTCGAAAATCTTCTACGTCTACTGTCACCATTTGCGCCACATTTGACTGAAGAGATCTGGGAGAAGATAGGTAATAAACCATTCTTAGTTTCGGAGGACTGGCCCCAATATAGTGAGCAATATCTGGTGGATACTACCGTAGATATTCCAGTACAAATCAATGGCAAGGTCAGAGAAGTAATCTCGGTAGCAGCCGATATTGGTCAAGAAGCCGCAATTGCATTAGCAAAAGAACAGGCTGCTATCCAAAAATGGCTTAGCGAAGGAGATATAGTGAAAGAAATTTATGTCCCACGTAAAATGATCAACTTTGTGATTAAGCCTAAAGCTTAATCAGTATTCGTTACAGGTCTGGAAGTTCAAGATCTAGACCTGTGAGATCATTGAGTTGGTCATCAACTTGGGTTAAATCATCCAAAATTGAGTCTACGGTATTCTCTGGCGATGTTGGACTAATGAAGTGTCCGTTGCTAGAAGAATTAGACGAAGTATTCGATGAATTAGTAGAAGATACTCGCGGCTGTTTCAAATCTAAGCCATGATAAACAACCCTGGCCATTTTTTTGCGCACAAAAGTTTGATTGATACCATAATGCCCTCCGGTAGGCATATCTGAAAGGTGATTATCACGCACAAATTTGACATATGGAGCCCACCAATCCGTAGAACGCACATCCAAGTACATGTCTTCCGTGACACTAGGTAAAGTAACTTCTAAGCTATTGATAATAATTTTGAGAGCCTCAATTTCAGTGACGGCCTGATTGGGGTGAAAGGTACCATCGGGATAACCATTGAGAATTCCATGGCTACGAGCAGTATATGCATATTCATGGCACCAGCTACTGGTGGGAACATCAGAAAAAGAAGCGCTAGAAGAAGGCACAGGGGTAATGTTGGCAACTTTGAGTGCAATCTTAGTTAGTTCACAGCGCGTCAGACTTAGCTCTGGATGAAACAGCCCATCTTCGCTTCCGTTGATAATATTTTGTGTCTGCAAAAAGTTGATTGCAGCTGCATCAGGATTGCTAGTCGCTACATCATTGAATGCATACGCATGAGCAGAGACCAACAGACTCGTTAAAATTACACCGATAGCTCGAGAAAAATATTTCATGGGAGGAAAACTACACGTTTGATTCTGCCAGCTTATACTAGAAAAGCAATATTTTGACTACAAGTCTAGTTGCTGTTCTATCGCGTTTAAGGTCCCGATAGTATCTACTTCTACACTATGTAACTCTTCACTGATTGTATATAAAGAATCAGTGGGTAACGTATTCTGGTTATTAGCTTGAGGATGAATAAAAAGTGCAGTCATCAGGGCAGCTGTTGTCAGGGATGGTAAACTGATCCAAAGCAACCAGCGTTGCCAATGTGAGACCTTTTTACCCAGCAGTCTCTCTTCGAGAGCATGGACAAAGGCTGGATCAGGTTTTGGTAGTCGTGAAGTGAGGATCTGTGCCATATACTTCAAGAGTTAAGAGGTAGAGGGTGTAATTCTGCAGCTTTTTTGAGAGCTCGATGCTGCAATACTTTGACATTTTCGGTGCTGAGATCGAGAGCTTCAGCTGTTTCTTTGATCGAATAATTTTTGAGGAAACGGTAGTGGAGAATGTTGCGATAATTTTCGGGTAGTAACTTGAGAATCTTAGTAGTTATTTTTTCTTTACTATTAGTTTCAATTTCGTCTTCAGTGTGAGGAATCTCTTGGGCAAGATAATCTTCAAATGAGATTTCTACACCTTGAGCATATTTTACGCGCCAGTAATCATTGATTGTGTAACGTGCTATAGTGAAAAGCCATGACTGAAACTTGGCTTCAAAACGAAAATTTTCAATTGCTTGGAAAGCCTTGAGAAAAGTCTGTGAGGTGAGATCCTCTGCTTCTTCTTTATGATTTACTTTGCTCCAAATAAAGCGATAAAGCGGAGTGATATAGTGATGATACAAAGGGCGAAAACTTTCTGTATCTCCATCCTGAACCTGTCTAATCAATTGATCTTCATTGTGAAACAGCATGTGCAACAATGTGTACAAATATAATGTCGATTGGAGGTTACACTATGAAGATTAGAGATTCGAGATCAGAGATCAAATATCAGTTGAAAGTTGAGAGGGGAAAGTGGAAAGTTATGGATTCGGTGGCAATATTTTTGTTACAGAGTGTTTTTAGCCATTTTTACAAATAACTCCGTAATTTTGGTTCTTAGCTAAGAGTAAACCGTCCCCAATAGGGAGAACTGTATGTTGCCAATGATATTCATCTAATTTTAGTTGGAGAGAGACAATGTCATCAGCTTTATCAATTGCATTATCTACTAAGAGAAGTGTATTTGGGGTGAAATAAGGTTGTAATGCTTCAAAATACACTGGGTAGCGACTGCGGTCACAATCTAAGAAAACAAGATCAAACTTTTGTTGATTGTGTTTTAGATATTGGTCGAGTGCAACTTTTTCTTGTTTAACATAGTTATGCACGGCTGCTGCTTGAAAGTTTGTCCAAGCTGCGGCGTGTTTTAGCTTAGATACTTCTACAGTAATTAATTGGCCACTGTTATTTTGTTGGAGAGCACTGGCTAAAAACAGTCCTGAAATACCGAAGGACGTTCCGCATTCTAAAATGAAATGAGGTTTTAAATACCGTACTAATAAATACAATAAAATTCCACTAGGTTTTTCTAATGGCCAGGCTCGTATGAACTGAAACTTTTCTGCTGGACTTTGTGCTTGCTTTTGTCCTTGTGCTTGTTGCTCTTCATAAGCATATATACGGTCAATTATTTTCATCACTGACTCGGGCATATCCCAAAGCTGATCTAGTTGGGCAGTATCTAATTTGAATTGATTAAGCTGTGACTGAATTTCAGCTTGGTGCAAAAAGGGAATCATAGAAAATAGAGAACTGAACAGAATCTACTGTAAGGAAAAGTCTCTAATCATACCAGTGAATAGTTGTGTGCTTGTTCAAGACTAAGGTTTCTGCAAAATGTGCCTGCTGATTCTCATTCTTATCCTAATTCTTATTCTTACGATCGCGTTTAAGTAGCATTCTTAGAAATAGAATGAGAATTAGTGCGAGAATAAGCGATCGCATGATGCGATCGTGGTGGACCGGATGGGGATCGAACCCATGACCTCCTGCTTGCAAAGCAGGCGCTCTACCAGCTGAGACTACCGGCCCATTGGTATCTTCAGGCCAAATTGTGGTTGGCGAGGCACAAAGTAGCAGAAACTATTTGGTTGGGCAATATAATTTCCATTAAAATACCAATATTATTGCAAAATAGGTACACAAGTACGTACTACTCGGAAAGGAATCGTTGCCTGTGATGAAGATGGAACAATTGCTACTGTTCTTTGAATGTGGTTCCATCCTGCTGCTGGTACTTTAGCTTCTGATAAATGTAGAGTACCTGCACAAAGGGTAAGCTTTCCTTTTACTTTATTATTGTTTAAATCGTCAACGACAATTCCACGTGCCCATAACGAGGATGCATACGTTAAGTATGTGTCTAAATTCATCACTACTTCTCCTTTTCGTTCGGGATCGTTTAGAATATCTTCTAGAACTGATTGGGCACTTTGATCTGTGTAAACTCCTGGTCCATTTTGATCTTGGCTATTTACTAATACCACCTGCCAACCTCTATTTGTGGCACTTAAGTATTGTCTTTTAGTCATGCCTCCATGCTCTTCACGTTTGAGTGATTTAGGAGAATAAACAATTTCTTCTAACTGATCATCAAATATCCATAATTTAGGCTCAGCTAACTGACCTGGGTTTGCTTGGTATCGTTCATGTGCTTGCATTATTGCTCGGAAACGATGAGCTTTATCTACTAAGGATGAGGCAAATGGCACAGGCAATACATCGCAAAAGCCCGCTTTTACTTTTTCTACTAACAAGGGATTAGCCCGAATGCCATCGACTATTTGCTTCCAAGTAGGGGCAGCATATCTTTGACCATCAATACCAGTACAAACCAAATCTTCACCTACTTTTATTAATAGACCTTTGGCAACATAGAGACTTGTATGGTCGATGTAGCGGAGGTAAAGGGCAGTGATCATCTCCTCAAGGACTCGGTCAATTTCGGGCGTGCTTGCTAGAATGATTCTAGCTACCTCAGGTCTAGCGTGTGACACACCGGGTGCTGGCGGCGAGGTCCGTTCTAACTCGTTATCAGGATTGGCCATAGATTCAATGTGGTTAGTGATAATGCTAGCTTTTGCATTGGGTGACTGTCAAGGATGGGAAAATGTGGGGAGCCTGAATTCTGGTGAGTTCAATTTAGAATCTAAAATCTAGATTCCAAATTGGGAGCAGCGAACTCCTGGACCAACGAATGAAAAGGTGATGGGTAACAATGAATAAGCATACCCCCTGAACATTTACCTATTACTTTTTCACTTTTAATTCGATGGCTAACAGTGTCAATTGGACAAAGTAAAACCGGATCCTTCGACGACGCTGCGCTTTGCTCAGAATGAATTAAGGCTGCCAAACAGTGTTGGCAGGGTCCTTCCTCCCGCTTCTGCGGGACTCAGGATGACTCCAGTGAGCTACAATTCTCACTTCGCAATTCAGAAGCTTCCGTGCTCTTGCTGAATTTGGTATAATGATGGGATATATACTTTTTCATGCTCAATATTGCAGCGAAACCACATAACGAAGAAGGTGTCATTAGGCCGCGATTGGTGGCTAAGTCTCTCCAAATTGCTAAGCTCCTGGATACACAACGTCAGCAGATGGCTAGCACTAATGTAGGTGCAATTACCACGATTCCTTATCAGGAACATGCATACTTAATTGGGGCTATGCTTTATTTTATGATGGAGCGTATTGGCTACTGCCAAGATAGTAACCAGTGTGATCCTAGTAAAGCTGCTTTGTTTCATTGGTTTCATGACACATTGTGGCGAACCTATGAGCAACCTGAGGCTCATGAGCAGTTAAAAAAAGAACGAGGACCAATTGTAGATTTCTTTAGTCAAAAAGCGCATAACTTTGCTGATGCTGTCGCCGTTCTTCAGGAATTAAATCCTTATGACTTTGTGGTTTATCCATTGCCTGACAATGACCATCTTAGTACTCAACATATCAATATGATGAGTAAGCAAAATTATATTCAATGCCTGGACCAACTACAGGAGCGCTATACTCAAGATGGTATGCATGTAGCGCGATTGCTTGCAGGAATGAATCAAAAATTATCGCTGCGCTTATTACTTCGAGGCATTGTGACTATGCGTACCATCATGCGTGGAGTAGGGGAGGCGGCAATGGCTAATCAAGATTATGAAATAGCAGTGAGAAGCTTTCAGTTTGCAGGTGATTTAACTCAGTCTGATTTACAAAAGCGATTTCAAACGATAATTCTTGGTTTACAAAACGAGCACCCTGAATTGTGTGAGATTTTGATGGTGAAATTAGAACAGAGTAAACAAGACTGGCTTAGTCCTTTTGCGGCTTTTTACCAGGGCGTAGCTTCTTGATCATATTCATCAGGCTATTGGCACTACTTTTGAGTTTATTGCCAAATTGAGATCCTTGAGCGTAGAGCTTCTGTGAAGAAGCTTTGATGTCTTCACGTGTTTCTTTACCACTCTTGGGAGCAAACATAATCGCTAAGATTGAACCGACTGCACCGCCGACAATGGTACCTGCAATAAATTTGTCGCGTTTTTTCATGGCTAATTCTTTTTATCCTTACTACCTCTTTGAGCAAAAAAGCCCATTATATTGCTGAATTGTTCTGCTACTTGTAACACCACCTTCATTGGTTTGGCAACGAAACTTTGAACGCTTTCAATGGTATTTTGAGCTTCCTGCAGCATATTATCCACTTTGCTGAGCATACTGATCACCCGGCAGAGAATGACGATAAATAGGATCAAAATCACGCCAGCTAGGAGAGCTAAAATATAATAAATAGTTTCGATTGGGGGCATAACTTTTTAGTTAGGAGTTGAAAGTGGAAAGTTGAAAATTGAAAGTTTTGTTGTTACTTCAGGTATCGGGCTTCAGGGCCTCATAATTCTTTTTGAGTGGTTTTGGTCGCCCTTTAGTTCTTTAATATGTCCAAAATAATATGATTCACCTGGCTGGGGTTCGCCTGACCCTTTGTTTTCTTCATGACTAGCCCTACTAAAGCGCCGATCGCTTTGGTGTTGCCATCTCGGACATCTTGCGCTGCTTTGGGTAATTCAGCAATAGCTTCACGACTTGCTTGTTCGAGAGTAGAGGAGTCGGTGACCTGACGTAAGCCTTTTTCTGCGACAATAGTTTGTGGGTCTTGGCCGGTTTCTACCATAATGGTTAATACTTCTTTACCCATTTTACTAGATAAAATACCATCGTTAATCAGAGTCGCTAAACTAGCTAATTGTTTTGGTGAAACTGCACTTTCATTGATAGTTTTTCCTTGTTGATTGAGCATGCCAATCAAATCTGTAACGAAGAGGTTACTAACGGTAATATAAGCATTGGTACAATCAACCATAGCTTCGAAATATGCTGCTAGCGATTTATCTTCACTAATAATGCGGGCATATTCTTGATCGATTTCATATACATGAATATAGCGATCTTTTTTCTGATGGGGGAGCTCAGGTAGTGACTGTTTCAACTTGCTTACCAACTCAGCTGATACGTACACCGGAGGCAGATCTGGCTCTGGGAAGTAGCGATAATCAGCTGCTGCTTCTTTAGAGCGCTGACTCTCACTAATTTCTTTTTCTGCATCCCAACCACGAGTTTCTTTGGCTATTGTGCCACCGCTCTCTAAGACCGCTGCTTGGCGTTCAATCTCAAAAGTAATGGCTTTTTCTAATGACCGAAAGGAATTGAGATTTTTCACCTCTACTCTAGTACCAAAGGTAGTACTACCTGCTGGCATAATCGAAATATTGAGATCAAAACGCATCATGCCTTTTTCCATATCAGCATCTGATGAGCCTACATAACGGACAATTTGCTGTACCATACGTGCGTACTGACTAGCTTCTTCTTTTGAGCGAATGTCAGGCTTAGAAACGATCTCCATTAGTGGTGTACCAGCGCGATTGAAGTCGACTAAAGTGCCTACGCCACTATGAATTAACTTCCCGGCGTCATCTTCTAAATGCAGTCTTTCGATCCCAATCTTTTTGGTAGTTCCATCAGCTAGTGTGATCATAATACTGCCCTCAATAGCAATTGGTTGATCATATTGTGTGATCTGAAAACCTTTAGGTGAGTCTGGGTAGAAGTAGTGCTTACGATCAAATTTGCTCATAGCTGGAATATCACAGCCCAGTGCTAGTCCGGCATTGATGCCTTTGTTGATAGCGTCTTCATTGATGGCTGGCAAAGCTCCTGGAAACCCCATACATACTTCACAAACATTAGTGTTTGGAGTTCTCTCAAAAGAATCATTGTCACAATTACAAAACATCTTGGTCTTGGTATTCATCTGAGCGTGGATTTCGAGACCGATTACGACATCGTACTGAGTAGACATGATAGTTTAATTAACAATTTCAGTGGTAAGTTGAGATTAAAGCTGAGGCGTCTTGAGGTGGAAATCTGTGTGTTGTTGATAATGGTGACCTAGATGCAACACTCTCTCCTCTGTAAATGAAGGACCTATAAGCTGCAATCCAATAGGAAGTCCGTTGCTGAAGCCACACGGGAGACTAATACCAGGAATACCAGCTAAAGATGATGGAATAGTGAGCAAGTCTGCGAGATACATTTGAATAGGATCTTGTGCCTTTGCTCCTATTTCGAATGCGGGATATGGTGATACTGGGGCTAAAATTATATCTACATCTTGGAATGCTTGCTCAAAATCTTGAATGATCAGGGTTCGCACTTGTTGGGCTTTTTTGTAATAAGCATCGTAATAACCAGCTGATAAGGCAAAGGTTCCAATCATAATTCGGCGCTTCATTTCATCACCGAAACCTTCTTCACGAGCAGTGAAATAGTAATCTAGTAAACTTTCAGGAGATTCCTGCGTACCAGGACCAAAACGAATGCCATCATAACGACTCATATTGGAGCTTACTTCTGATGGGGCGAGAATATAGTAAACAGAAACAGCATACTTAGTGTGAGGTAAGCTAATCGGTACCAAGGTACAACCCAAGCCTTCTAATAATTTAGCAGCAGTTTCAACTGCCACTTTAGTATCTGCAGTTAAGGCATCGCTAAAATATTCTTTGGGAATGCCGATTCGGTACTTTTCTAGAGGAGCCGAAATCAGTTCAGAGTATCTCGGTACTTTTACTGATGGCGTAGTACTATCGTAAGTGTCACTACCAGCAGTAGCTTCCAAAAGTATTGCACAGTCCTCAGCAGTTCTTGCTAAAGGACCGATACTATCCAGGGATGAAGCCATGGATATCACTCCATAGCGAGAAACTCGACCATAAGTCACTTTTAATCCTGTGACGCCACAGAGGGAGGCAGGTTGACGGATAGAACCTCCAGTGTCAGTGCCCATGGATCCTAAACATTGGCCAATAGCAACACTTGCTGCTGATCCACCTGAAGATCCGCCGGCTACACAATTAGTATTCCAAGGATTTTTAGTGACGCCATAGGCAGAACTTTCGGTCGATGCTCCACAGGTAAACTCATCCGTGTTTACTTTGCTCACAAATACCGAACCTTGATTTTGGAGTTTGTTAACTACGGTAGCATTGAAAGGTGGTTTGTAACCTTTGAGAATATTGGAAGCAGCTGTAGTTTGAATACCTTGCGTACAAAAGACATCTTTTAAGCTAATTGGGATTCCATCCAATACTCCTAAAGGAGCATTGTTACGATAACGAATATCTGATTGAGCAGCACTTTTGAGTGCATCTTCTTTGAGCACGGTGATACATGCATTGATTTTGGAATCAGTAGCATCAATAGCTTCAAGACAGCTTACTGTTAGTTCAGTTGGTGTAAATTTTCCAGCTTTCATCTGCTGATGGGCGCTGGCAATAGTGAGTGAGAGAGGGGATGGCATAAAGACTTATGAGAATACAGCAGGGACAACAATTTGATGATCTTCTTTTGGTAAAGGACTAACGGCTAACAAACTATCTGGAGTAGATCGAACCTGAATTTGGTCAGGTCTCGTGACATTGTGCAAGCCTGTTACTTGAGCTGTAGGAGCTACATTAGTAGTGTCTAGTTCTTGTAGGTCTTGGAAATAGCCTAAAATGCCACCTAATTGCGGAGTAAATTTGGCAATTTCCGCGTCAGACAAATTGAGATGAGCTAGCTTGGCTACCTTTCGAGTATGGTCGGCATTGAAGTCCATAGAAAGTAATAAAGTAGTGAATAATAAAATACTAGTTGCTCTACATCAGCTTGATTATAGAGCAACTAGTAGAGTTGTAAATAATTGGCTTATAAGTATTTGTTGGGATTGGTTTTCTTGCCATTAACTACTACTTCGAAGTGGAGATGGGGGCCTGTAGAATTTCCGGTAGTTCCCATTAAGCCAATACCTTCGCCACGGTCGACATGTTGGCCTACAGAGACACCCACTTTATACAAATGGCCATAAATAGTAGTGATGCCATTGCCATGGTCGATAATCACGTGATTACCATAACCACCGCCCCAAGTACCAACTGACGCTTTGATAACGGTTCCACTTTCAGCCGCATAAACTGGTGTTCCTTGAGAATTAGCACAATCGATACCCCAGTGTGGAATAGCTGGATTGAATCCTCTAGTGATGACGCGGCATGTTGCAGGCCAATTGAATGTTCCACTAGTAGGAGAAGCTTTTCCTGCGGGAGCATCACCTACACCTCCATTGCTGCTGCCAGTACGATTAGTAGTTCTGGGTTTAGTGGTAGTGCCTGCTGGTGCTGGCTCTACGCCATTAGGAATAATCAGTTCTTGGCCGACTTTTAACTCTTTATCACTGCTGAGATTGTTTTGATACATCACCAATTCAGCGGGGACATCGTACATACCAGAAATGAGAGCGATGCTGTCGCCTTTCTTTACTACATGCAGTAATCCAGTCACTGGCAGGATCTTGAGCTTTTGGCCTTCTTCTAAGGTTGGATTGCGTTTGAGGTTGTTGACTACCGTGATGGTAGAGGCACTGATGTGAAACTTTTCAGTGAGATTATCTAATGTGTCGCCAGATTGGACTACATAATCAATAATGTCATTGATGACATCACCGCTATTGACCATCGGTTTTTCCATGAAAATATCTTCATTGGCTATATATTCGCTTTCCAATGAAAAATCAGCTTTGGCTGTCATGAAGTTGAATTGCTCGGTAGAAAGCAACAAACTAATAATGACGACGAAAGCAGCTTTTTTGAGGGGACTAACCCGTTTTAATGATGCGTAATCAATTGCTTTTTGGAGGAAATCTCTAAAACTAACTACATTACCTCGATTCTCTTTGTTTACTCGATAGAGATTTAAGCGTCTTTTGATTTTGGATCGCAACTTCGTGCCAAACTCAAAAAATGTCAGAAATATAAAATTAAGGCTAGGCCAATATAACAGAAATCCCTAAACTCAGCTAGCGAGCGTATTCAATGATGCGAGTTTCTCGCACGACATTGATTTTGATCTCGCCACTAAAATCACTAATCTTTTCGATTTCTGCTGCCAAGTCATGAGCCAATTTGTAAGCCTGTAAGTCATCAATCTCGATTGGATTTACGATTGCGCGGATCTCGTGACCTGCTTGCATGACGAATGCCTTTTCTACACCAGGGAAGGCTAATGCTGATTGCTCTAAGTTGGTCATTCGTTGAATATGTTGCTCTAAACTGTCACGTTTAGCGCCAGGACGTTCTTGAGAGAGGATATTGGCTGTGTACACAATAATCCCTTCTAATGATTGAAAAGCGGATTGACCATGATGAGAGGCGATAGCATTGATCACTGGCTCTGGAATACGGTATTTCTTACAAATCTCTAAAGCGATAGTGACATGATGACCATCAATCTCCTGGTCTAAGGATTTGCCAATATCATGAAGTAAACCAGCTTTCTTGGCTACTTCTACATTGGCACCAAGCTCAGCAGCTATGGCTGCTGATAATTTTGCTACTTCAACTGCGTGTTTGAGGACATTTTGACCGTAGGCAGTACGGAAGCGTAAACAACCAAGTAATTTCACAATCTCAGTAGGTAGTCCCGTGATGCCTAATTCGTAGATCACTTTTTCCCCAAATTCACGAGTCATCTTGCTTACTTCTTCACGTGCTTTGTCCAACATTTCTTCAATACGAGTAGGATGAATACGACCATCAGCTACTAATCGTTCTAGCGCTATTTTGGCAATATACCGTCGCATCAAATCAAACCCTGAAAGGATCACTACGCCAGGGCTATCATCTACAATTACGTCTACACCACTCATTTTCTCAAAAGCACTAATATTACGTCCTTCACGACCGATGATACGGCCTTTCATCTCATCGTTAGGAAGAGTCACTGTCGTTACTGTAGACTCAGCAATGCTTTCACCATGATAGCGTTGCATGGCTTCAGCGAGAATATAGCGGATCTTTTCATCAGCTTTTACTTGCTGATCCTGCACAATCTTTTCCAAGTGCTGCATGATCTCGGGCTGATACATTTCCTCGATTTTGCTGAAAAGCATTTGTTTAGCTTCGGCTTGAGAAAGAGCAGAAATTTTTTGTAGAACGGTTTCTGCTTCTTTGTGTTTATCGTGGAGTTTTTGTTCCTCAGTACGAAGTTTCTCCATTTCTTGATCAATAGTGCGTTGAGATTGTTGAAGCATTTGCTGTTTTTTCTCAATCTCTTCTTCTTGTTTGTGGTTTTTTGTTTCAATTTCTTGAAGTTTGCGTTTACGTTCTTGTTCGTCTTTTTGAATTTGTTGTAAGAGCTTTTGACTAGCTAATTTTGCTTCGGCTAAAATCAGCTTTTCATCTTCTTGCGCTTTTTGAAGCGTATTTTGAGCCTGACTTTCTAAAGATGAAACTCGTTTTTTTCCCAAAAGAACATGATAAAGAGCTGTGAGCACTATTCCTACTAGAAATCCAGCTAGACTCCATATGATTACAAAGTTCGGCATAAAAAGATATAAGGGGGAGAGACTAGGACCACTTTATGAACCCTACTTCTGATTGTCAATCTTTGCATCGTTCCACCACTGGAAAATCTGTTTGGCAATTGGGACCGCAATAGCGCTACCTTCACCACCACCCTCGATCATGACAGTGACTACTAGCTCCGGATTATCGTAGGGAGCAAAGGCCGTGAACCAGGCATGAACGTTTTGATTATTGTTGAACTGAGCTGTACCAGTTTTGCCTGCCACTTTGAATGGTAAAGTACGTAGAGACTTGGCTGTACCCACATCAGAGTAAATAGTTTTGTACATTCCTTCTCGGATGGTAGCTAAAGTGCTGGATTGTAAAAAACCTTGTTGCAGTATTTGGGGGTCTTTTTGAGAGCTATTGGCACAATTTTTAATCTCTTTGACTAGATATGGTTGGTAGAGCTTACCACCACTAGCAATGACGCTGGTATAGCCAGCTACTTGGAGGGGGGTAGTTAAGAGATATCCCTGACCAATGGCATAATTATAAGTATCACCGGTAACCCATGGTTGATCTAATTTTTCCTTTTTCCAATTGGGGGTAGGTACCAAGCCCGGCAGCTCTCCTGGTAAGTCGATATTCAAAACTTTGCCGAGACCGAATTTGGTAGCAAATTCACTAATCTTTTCAGCTCCGACTCCGACGAAGCCTTGATAACCACCACTTACTTTGTAGAAAAAGGTGTCGCTAGAGACTGCTAAAGCATCAATAATAGAAATAGTTCCATGACCAGTTGGTTTCCAGTCTTTATAAATAAAACTTTGGGTAGGATCAAATTGGTTGGGCACGCTGATTTGTCCTGGAGCTTCTAAGCGATCAGTTGGAGTTACGATATCATTCTCTAGGACACTACTAGCGGTAACAATCTTGAAAGTCGATCCTGGTGGGTAAGTGCCACTGATTGCTCGATTGAGAAAAGGAGTGTTTTTATTATTGAGCAAACTTTCATACTCGGCCACTTCGGCTTTTCCGCGAATACCTTGAGCAAAAATATTGTTATCAAATCCGGGCAAACTGACAATGCTAAGCACTTGGCCATTTTGAGGATTAAGTACCACCACTGAGCCCCCCGTAGCATTATTGGTAGTAATCGTAGTTTGGAGTAGATTTTTGATTTTATTCTCTAAATTGGCATCGATAGTAGTGACTAAGTCACAGCCATTCTCTGGAGCGGAGGTGAACAAGGTGTCGACCTTGGTATGTCTAGCATCAACTACAATTTTTTGAGTACCATTGATACCTCGTAGGTATTGCTCATAATTTTTTTCTAAACCACTTTTGCCGATAGTACTATCTAAGGTATAGGCACCATCAGCATTTTTCCATTCATCTTCATTAACCTTGCCCAAATAGCCTAAAGAGTGTGAGAGACCGCTGCTACTCTCTAAATAGTGCCGTGAAAAATCTTCTAATACCAAGACACCCCAAGATTGGTTAGCGAATTGACTCAATAAAGTAAGTTTGGTGTCATGGTCAATATCCGCTTTTATCACTATGGGAGTGTAAAGAAAGCGATACTTTTCACTAAGGTCGTTGATCTCGCTGGCGGGAATAGAGAGCAATGTGCTCAGGTTTTCAAAGAGTTTTTGTCTTTCAGCTTCGTCCCTAGGTAAGTCAGCCGGAATGATTGCTGCATTATCATTGGGAATATTTTCTACTAATTGGATACCATTGCGATCATAAATAATACCGCGTAAGGCTCGGGTGACATAAACACGTAGGTAGTTTTCTTCCCCACGTTCAAATAATAATTGACCGAGGTTGAGCTGTAAGTAGCTAAGTCTGACTAGTAAAGCAAAGACGGCCAAAATAATAATCCACTTGAGAATGCGAAATGAGCCTTGGAATTGGCCATTACCTTCAGCCATCAGTTTATCTTGAGGTGTCACAAATACATTTTGCCACTGATCAGGGTTGTTGCCGCTATCATTGAAGCCAATGTCTTGATTGAAATATTTATCAAAAATACGCCAACGATTACTCATAATTGATGCCTAGGGCATTGTTATAACGAATATAAGCTTCACCGAGAATTTTTACCGGGAATACGATTAGTGCCAGTAAAAAGAGGTGTCTACTAGTTACTACCATTATTGATAACAACATATTACTGAGCTGTCCAAATGCCGCTATGCTTTGAATACCAAAGCTCAATAAAAAGCAGATCAGAAAGAACAGGGGAAAGGAAACTTTTTTTTCAGTATTAATCAAGGTCAAAACAATGATGCTACTGAGACCTAGCCAAAGCAGTAATGGAATAAAAAAATGCCACCAGCTTGCATTGATGATTAAACTCATAACACTAAACCCAGCAAACATATAAGTACCCTCTCTGATAGAGAAGAAGTTAGCAGCCAAAATCACTATCCATAAAGGAAGCAAGCTAGTAGGAAACCATGCTACAGTGATCAATGAGCCGACGATGATAATGCCCAAGCGAGCGAGGAGTCCAAACATAATGAGTAAGAAAAGAGACGATATGATTAATTGATGACCACAAAAACAGTATCAATATTGGTAGTTTCTACTGCTGGAGTCACCAACAAGGTCAAATAAGTGTCTTGGTCATTGCTAATAATTTCGTTGACACTACCAATCAAAATATCATTGAAGTTTTCTAATTCTTGGCCTGTAGTAAAAACTAAATCTCCTTGGCTGATCACGCTAGTACGAGGAATCTGAGTCATATGTAAGAGACCGAGGCCAATAGTGCCTTGAATAAGCCCTTTACTTTTTGCTTTTTGCAGATAGCTATAATAGACCGCTTTAGGATCAGTAACCAAACTCATTTCTGCTGAGTGTTCGCTGACTTTTTCGATTTTACCGACGAGAGCATTATTGAGAATTACTGGTAATCCAACACGTAGACCTTGATTGGTACCAATGTCGAGAATTAGAAAACGAGAAAAACTGCCAGGTTTTTCGCCTATGACATGGGCCAGAGCTACTTGGCGTTTGTGACTGCGCTGTACTTGCAATTCAGCTCGTAGAGCTTCATTTTCGCGACTTACCAGGCTCATTTGTCCTAATTCTGAATACAGACGTTCATTCTCATTCCGAAGGGAGCGCAGTTCATTGTCAGTATCTTGGCTGATGTAGTACCAAAAATCAGCAGTAGCCACCTTGGTGCGGTAAAGGAATCGTTGAATTGGGGTAAGAATATCACCCAAAGGGGTGAATAATCGCCCTAAATAAGGTGTCGCATAAAATAGGCTGATAATAGCTAAAATACAGGTAACAATAATGAGCGATCGACTACGTGCTTTGGATCGAGAAGGTTTCATGGAAAGTAAGAATTGCTTGGCTTAAAGCTGGGGTTCCCTCCACTCGAAAGGGCAGCGGGATCCGGGTTGATTTATGAAAAGGGGTAACTAACTCTAATTCTACCGGTTGGACGCCAGGGAATTTGGTTAAGATCTGTTTGAGTTGAGTTAGTCCATCACCGGTGATAGTGGCGGGTACTTGAATCAGGTACGGTGTATTGTTAGTAATTGTTTTTTTGAGTGCTTCTTCATTGATTGTAATAGGTTCGATGGTGTCTACGAGAATCTTGGGAGTGGTGCTTTGACCGCTACCACGACGATCCCGGAAAGAGATGGTACCTTTTACTTTGACTAGATTATCTTCAATACAATGAGGTTGGCAAGCTTCCATTGCTTTGGGGAAAATTACAGCTTCTATGCGTCCAAAAGGATTCTCAATATCCATAAAGCACATAGCCACTCCATTTTTGGTTAAGATCCTTTTTACATGAAGCATCATCCCCGATATGCTCACTTTTTTGCCGTCTTGTTTTAGGCTTATTTGATCGATACGTTGGCCTTGTTTAGAGAAAAATTCTTTAAGATGGTCTAACGGGTGGGCAGAGAGATACATACCTAGAGCTTCTTTTTCCCAATCAAGTATTGTTCTAATTGGTGTTGGTTCACTTAGAGATGCTAGTTTCAAATCAGGAGCCTTCATACTATCACTCATGTCTCCAAAAAGTGAGTCTTGAGGAGCTTCTTGGAGCTTTTTCAAAGTACTCAGATAGTTGATGAAAACATCAATATGAGGCATGAGTTGGTCCGCAGTTGCAAAGTCGTGAAAAGCATTAGCTTTGATCAATGCCTCAATCCCTTTGCGGTTGATTGCTTGGGGGCTAATTCTGGTCAAAAAGTCTTGCATAGAGGTAAACGGCCCACCTGTTTCTCGAGCAGCTACGACGGCGAGACTGGTACTGTCACCGAGATTTTTGATTGCCCCTAGGCCAAAGCGAATACCATTTTGGCCGACAACAGTAAATTCTAAGAAGGAGGCATTCACTGAAGGGGGAAGTATGGTAATGCCTAATACTTTTGATTCTTCTATCTCGATTACCACCCGATCAGTATCCCCTCGATCACTCGTAAGTAAAGCTGCCATAAAAGCTGCTGGGAAGTGACTTTTAAGATAGGCTGTCTGATACGCAATCATGGCATAACAAGCAGCATGGGATTTGTTGAAGCCATAACGAGCAAATGGTTCAATGAAATCCCAAATTTTTTCAGCAGTCTCTTTTTCTTTGCCACGAGCTACAGCTTTATCTATAAATTTTTGACGCTGCTCCATCAAGAGCTCCTTAATCTTTTTACCTACAGCTCTACGTAAAATATCTGCTTCACCGTAAGAGAAGCCACAATACTGGCGGGCAATCTCTAGCACTTGTTCCTGGTACACAATAACTCCGTATGTTTTCTTCAAAATCGGCTCCAATTCTGGATCGAGATATGTTACCTCTTTGAGGCCATTTTTGGCAGCGATGAAGTCAGGAATCGCTTCCAGTGGACCCGGACGATAGAGAGAGATCATAGCGATAATATCTTCAAAGTTACTTGGCTTTAACTCTTTGAGATAATGTTTCATTCCTTCTGATTCTAGTTGGAATACCCCTGTCGTTTTACCTGTACTCAAAAGTTCATAGCTGTCAGCATCCGTGGTATCTAGGTGTTGCCAATCTAAGTCAATTTGATAATTTTTTTGAATCAAAGCAGCAGTGTCCGCCAATACTGTTAAGTTTCTTAAACCCAGGAAATCCATCTTGAGTAGTCCCAGCGCTTCTAGGGGTTTCATCGCATACTGGGTCACGATACCTTCATCTTTGCCAGCTGTATTCTTCTGCAAAGGAGTGTGTTGGACCAATGGTTCACCAGCAATAACTACGGCTGATGCATGGGTAGAGGCATGACGAACGACACCCTCAAGTTTGCAAGCGAGAGACCAGATTTGTTGATGGGCTGGATTTTTTTCTAATGTTTCTTTAAGCATTGGTTCCTGCTCGAGCGCATCTTTGAGCTTAGTGCCGGGTTTGAGGGGAATAAGCTTGGCTAGACTATCTACATCCTTATAACCAAATCCTAATACCCGACCGACATCACGAATAGCTGCTTTGGCGCCCATTGTTCCGAAAGTGATGATCTGGGCCACGCTTTCACGGCCATACTTTTCTACTACATAGTTAATTACCTTTTCACGGCTGTCATCGGCAAAATCAATATCGATATCAGGAGGGGATACACGCTCTGGATTGAGAAAACGCTCAAATACCAAGTCATGTTCTAGCGGATCAATATCAGTGATACCCAAAGTATAAGTCACCATAGCTCCGGCTGCTGATCCACGACCTGGCCCTACTGGCACCCCATTATTTTTGGCCCAGTGAATAAAATCCCAAACAATTAAAAAGTAACTAGGAAATCCAGTCTTATTAATAATGCCTAATTCGTAATTAAGGCGATCGATAATTGATTGTTTTAATGGTTTCCCATACCGTATTTCAGCTCCTTCAGTACATAGCTGTAATAGGTATTCAGGTACAGACAATCCCGGAGGACATTGAAACGGCGGTAGCAGGTTTTTACCTAGGGCAATTTGAATATCACAGCGTTCAGCAATAGTGACGGTAATATCACATGCTTCAGGAATATCAGCGAAGATCTCACGCATCTTTTCTTCACTGAGGACGGAATAATCACCACGCAGCATGGGGCGATTTTGGTCACTGATCAATTTCTGGTTTTTGACACAAATCAAAGCATCATGAGCATCACGGTCGCTGCTGCTGGCATAATGACAGTTGTTGGTAGCTACTAAAGGAATATTGGTTTCTTTACTACATTGAATAAGCAGGGGATTAAGTGCCTCCTCTTCTTCTAAGCCATGACGTTCGATTTCAATAAAGTAATTCTCAGGGCCAAATAATGCTTGATATTTTTGAGCAACAGCTATTCCTGCTGTCAGTCCCTTCGTGAGCAAGGTATGTCCAAGTTCACCAGTATAGTCTCCGCTTAAAGCCAACAAACCATCGTGAAACTCAGTTAAAAGTTCCCAATCAATCATCGGCTTCTCATGCATCCCCTCTAACTGAGCTTTGGTCACCAAAACCATTAAATTCTGGTAGCCAATATTGTTGTAAGCTATCAAAACAATTTGCTGAGGCTTGGGAGCATTGGCATCGCGATCAAATCTTGATCGGGGCGAAATGAAAAGTTCAGCACCGATGATGGGTTTTAATTTATAGCCGTTAGCCGCTTGATAAAAATCCACAGATCCATACATTACTCCGCTATCGGTCAAAGCAATGCCTGGCATGCCATGTTCTTTGATTTTGTTGATCAAAGCATAGGGTGAGCTGAGGGCGTCTAATAAGCTATAAAAGCTATGTGCGTGTAGATGAACAAAAGCCATAGTCTTGGGTAATCTCCATAAGCAAACATAACACACTTTTTGTTTTGGATGAATGAGATAGCAAGTTGAAAATTGCCCCGAAGGGGTCCAGTGGGGAAAAGTGGAAAGTTGAGAGTTGTGCGATCGTAGAAACCCAATCAATTCATCTTGAGCGTAGTCGAAGGATCCGGCCGATATGGGGCTTGGGGTAAATTATGATGCCTGCTGCCTGAGGTGTGAAACTTTAGAATCTAAAATTTAGATTAAGAGGTCTGAATTCGCAATAATGAATTTCATTTTTTTCTTGTTTCATGTAAAGTGTCGTCGCTTTAACTTTTGAAAGGAGGTGCTGTATGACTTATGTTCTTCGTCAAAATAATGAATCTGTAGAAAAGATGTTGGGTAGATTTCGCCGTAAGGTGATGGCCGATGGTGTCCTCACTCGTGTCCGTGCGCGCAAAAATCACGCCAAAAAACTTTCCAAGCGCCAACAAAAAATTCGCGCTCAGTATCGCGTTTCTAAGCAAAATGCTGAATTAAGTGAATAATTGTGAACGCTCAATTACACTTTATAGCTCGTAATCAGATTAAACCTCATGTTGCTCAAGTACTTTGTACTTTGTGGCATGAGGTTTGTTTGTATGAGTCGCCAACAGTACTAGTGACTACTTTAGACATATATATAGTAGGAGAGAAAAAAATACGGATGATTAATAAACAATATCGAGGAATAGATAAGGTAACGGATGTCGTTTCCCTTGACTTTGGTATTGATGAATTGGGCCAAAAAGTGGCGGTGATTTATATCTGTAATGCTGTGCTGAAGCGAGTAGCTCGTAAAATGAAGCATGACTTTGAGCAGGAGCTGGTTTTTATCGCTCTTCATGGCATGCTCCATGTGTGGGGTCATGATCATGAGCATGCAGATGAGGAAAAAACCATGTTAAAACTTAAGGAAATGTTATTACAAAACTTTCCCCGTTATTCACCATTATTAAGCACATATAGAAGCCGGTTTTTGTTTGACTCTTGATTGGTTTGTCCTATACTACTGATGCATTTTTAGTGCTATTTTTGTATATTTTATTTTTCTTGGCATGGCCAAAGAACGCGTTATTACTGCGATAGATATCGGCAGCACCAGGATTCGAGTTGTGTGTGGCATTATGAGTGGTGAAGGCAATCATGCTCCGCAGATCGTGGGAGTAGGAGATGTTTCTAGCCATGGGATCAGAAAAGGACAAATAATCGACATTGAAGAAACTATCAATTCCATTGCTCAAGCTGTTAGTGAAGCAGAGCGGATGGCAGGAAGTCCTATTGATCATGCGGTAGTCAATATTGCTGGCATGGGCATGACCACTATTAATAGTAGAGGATTTATTTCTATTGGTCGTCAGGATGGTGAAATCACTCATGATGATATTCATCGCGTATTGGAAGCATCACAGGCTGTCTCTATTCCTCAGACTCAAAAAGTGGTGAAGGTGATCCCTCGTGCCTTTACTGTTGATGACCAAGTAGGGATCAAGGATCCAGTTGGTATGACAGGTATTCGTCTAGAGGTGGATGCGATGATTATGACTGCTCCTCAGGCCAGTATGCGTAATATGATGAAGTGTATTCATCAGGCTGGCATCGATGTAGATGATTTTATTCCCTCAATGCTTGCTTCAGCTGAAGCTGTATTGTCACGACGTGAAAAAGAATTAGGTGTCGCTGTGGTGGATATTGGTGGCGGATCAGTTAATATTGCCGTATATGAAGAGGGGGCTTTGTTGCACACAGCTGTTTTGCCTGTAGGAGCTGGGCATGTTACTAATGATATTGCAATTGGGTTGCGTACTTCAGTGGATACAGCCGAGAAGGTTAAATTAGAGTATGGTACATGCTTACCTCAAGAGGTTCGTTCCAATGATATGATTGATCTTTCTTTGATTAGTCATGTGGACACTCAGAACGTTTCACTTCATTTATTGGCACAAATCGTTGAAGCTCGTATGCAAGAGATATTTGACATGGTAGGAAAGGAGTTGCGTAAGATCAACCGTGATGGATTGTTGCCAGCTGGTATCGTACTTACTGGTGGTGGAGTGAAGATACCCGGTTGCGTAGAAGTGGCGAAACAGATGTTGAATCTACCTGTACAAGTAGGATATCCCGTAGAAGTAGAAGGTGTAGTAGACAATATCGATGATCCTGCATACGCCACCGTAATTGGTCTCTTACTTTGGGGGATGCGTAATGAACCACAAGTAAAATTGCATAAGAGCTCAGTTTTTACTACAGTGAAGGAGTGGCTACGAAGTTTTATACGCTAGTATAAAAGAAAATATTAAATAGACCTTGTCAATATTTGAATTTTGTATTACTATCACCCATCGAAAAGCCGTACATTTATTAAACCCCTGCTAACTCTCATTAATTTCTTTCTATGGATTCCAAGAAATCATCAGGCCAACAACCACAGACTCAAGCAAAAATATTTGTAGTCGGTGTCGGTGGCGGTGGAAATAATTCGCTCGAAAGCATGATCAAGGCACGTATTGATGTGCAATTCATTGCTGTCAACACTGATGCTCAAGCTTTGGCTTCATCTCAAGCTGATCACAAAATCCATATTGGAGTACAAACTACCAAGGGTTTAGGTGCAGGTGCTAATCCTGATATTGGTAAAAAGGCTGCTGAAGAAAATATAAACGAGCTCAAAGAGGTTATTAGTGGTGCGGATATGGTGTTTATTACTTGTGGTTTAGGTGGTGGTACTGGCACAGGAGCGGCTCCGGTGATTGCTCAATTGGCTAAAGATATGGGGGCTTTGACTATTGGTGTCGTTACTAAACCATTCTCTTTTGAAGGACAACGTCGTACTTTAGTAGCTGAGGCAGGCTTTAGTGAGCTCAAATCTTGTGTTGATAGTTTGATTACTATTCCAAACGATCGCATCTTGGCTTTGATTGATCGCAAGACCCCACTTACCGATGCATTTGAAATCGTTGACGATGTGCTTCGCCAAGCAGTACAGAGTATCTCTGATTTGATCAATGTGCATGGCATGATCAATGTAGATTTCGCTGATGTACGTTCAGTGATGAAGAATTCAGGGTCAGCTTTGATGGGTATTGGTTATGGTACTGGTGAGAATCGTGCTCTTGAAGCAGCGAAAGCAGCTATCGAGAGTCCGCTATTGGATCTTTCAATCGCTGGTGCTAAGGGTATTTTGATCAACATTACTGGTGGTACTGATCTCAGTATGTTTGAGGTAGATGAGGCAGCTAAAGTAGTAACTGAATCTGCTTCTGAAGAGGCTAATATTATCTTCGGTACAGTAATCGATGATAAATCAGCAGGTGAAATCAAAGTAACTGTGATTGCAACTGGATTTGATCCTACTGAAACAGCCGGCAACAATATTGCTGCTCCTAGTATCAGCCGTCGTCTGGGTACTGGTATGAACGATCCATATAAGAATGCACTAAGCGCTAAACAGAGTCCTAAGCAAAATAATTTCTTTGGAAAACAAGTAAACTTGTCTCCAGTAAGTAGTATTGCTAAGCAATCTGCATATGCTACTCCCAAAGTGTCACCAAAAGTGACTCAATCAACTCCTGCTAACTCTCAAAATGAGGGGATGGATGCTGACGTAGAGGTGCCAACATTTATGCGTCGTCAAGTAGGTAAATAATATTAATGATGACTAGTATCATCGTTTTCTTGCAAATATTTGTTCACTATTTAGAACGGATTTTGTCTCTGTTGATACTAGCTCGTGTTTTGATGAGTTGGTTTTCAGCTGCCAAGAATAACTTCTTGGGAAGATTGGTGATGGATGTGACTCAGCCTTTATTTAACCTAGTATATCGTTTTTTCCCTCAGATGCGCATGGGCATGATGGATTTTTCACCGATTATTATTTTCTTAGCGATAGGCTGGATAGCAGAATTGCTTATTTTTGGGTTAGGAAAATTGCTGGTATAAGTGTACTATGTCGCGAATGGTTCATGTTATTGTCAAAGCTCATCCCAAAAGGCCCACGGCTATTATTAGTGTGGCAGAAAATGGAGATATGGTAATAAGTATCGGTGCTTTGCCTGTGAATGGTAAGGCAAATAAGCTACTTATTCCGATTTTAGCTAAGTATTTCAAAGTCTCTGCAAGTCAGATCAATATTCTCAAAGGGCATTTGAGTAGTTATAAGACGATTGAAGTCTTATATAGCTGCCCCAACTAATATTCCAACTATGGTATCTTCATTGATAGTTAGATCTCTGCCTTTGGCAACCTCAATTGCACCAGCAATTGAAGCAATACTGACCTCTTTGTAGCCGCCCTTATATGGTATCTTGGCTGCAGTTCGGTGCTCCCTTGAGATGGCTACAATGTCAGTTAATCCCTCTTTTTCAAACTGCTTAATCTTAGCATTATTCTGTTCGTTAAGGTCTAGAGCTTTGTAGTGAGCCTCAACTCGTTCGAGATCGCTGTTCACGTGGAGAGGCTGGCTCGCGTCAACTGAACTGTCTTTATAACTGATAGTAGCTCTTAGATGGTATTTCTGAGCAATTCTAGCGATAGTATCGAAGAGCTGTTCAGGATCAAAACTATAAGGGTCGCCTATCAATACATGCCATTCGTCGCCACCACGAGTAGTGTAAAGTGTTACATTGGGTAGAGCGGCCTCAATTTCAGTCCGAGCATTATCAAAAGCATCTCTAAGCAAAACTGACACGTTTTGTCCTACTGACATAATGATTTCTTGTAGATCAGCTTTGATAGTTTTTGTTGATTTTGTACTCCGGTGTGAGTGTAAATGTCGTATTGCTTTGATGGCTGTGAGTTCAATGTCTCGTGCGTTTATATCTCCAATACCAATTGCATCAAAGGATATATAGTATGCAGCATTAAATTCTGTGCCTTGGTAATGAAAATATTCAGATGTACAGTCCTTGTTGTTTCTTTGATCCATAAGAATCGCCCTTTTCAGTTCATCAATATTGTCAGGTGAACTAGTTATTGTTTCAAAATGACTAATCGCTGCATCGGCACTCTGAATATCTACCCATGGTGTAATATAATCTATGCCGTTTATAGCTTGATAATATCGCTGTAATTTTTGGTATTTAGCTAAAATTGCATCGTTGTTTGCATACTGTTTTTTAACCGTAGCCCATTTGCGTAGGTTGTGAATCACATCCAACTTGAGTAATCGATGGGGCTGACCATCATTATTTATTTCTTCAAAAAATTCGTCGAGATCTTCATCCTCAAGAGCTTCCTGGCGAATGGCATTGATATCGTCCACAAATGTAAGGAGGTCAAAGGATTTTCCTCTCTCAACTGATCCTTCTGCCTTTCTAGCACTCCATGTAGCTTGTTGGTCTATCCAAAATCTGTCTTTCAATGCTTCTTGCCCACCTAAAACTGTGTGAACTTCTTCAGATAAACCAAAATTGAGTTTAATGTTGCCCAGTTGTTTTTGTAACCAAAAGCGAATTTTTCTGATCTGGTTCTGTCCATCTTCTGAACCCAAAAGAGTTACGATTTTCGCTTCAAGTATTGTTCGTGCAGCTTCTTGAATGTCCCTTTCAATTCTTTGCATTACATATGATATCACCTCTAAAGATTGTGAACTTCCAATTGCACTGATATCAGTTGTAACACGAAAATTATCTGCTGGAAGTGTCTCTTGTAACTTGTCAAGGGCCATTTTTATATGAACTTGATTGATACAGTAATGGCAAGTTTTATGGTCACTGGATACGCAAGTGTCGTCATCCGCAAGTTTGAAATACTTTAAGCCAGCAGCGATTACTTCATCTCGCATTGCGATAAGCACATTGGTGACTTCAGGTCCTAGTAATTCGTCATTAAAATGTTTGATGTTTGTTTCATCATTTCCACCTTGAAATATTACTAACATATGACTTCCAGTAGGTACACGAGCTAGCTTTACTGCTGGATTAGCAAGAATCTCATTTGCTAATTGCTCTGTATTAGTATTAGGAAGAATGTCGTTTTTTACTATCTCAACATCCTCCAATATTCGGGCTACTGCAGGAGATGTTGGTCCTTCAATTACACCTTTTGGCTTGAAAATACCTGCTATTTCATGTCGGTAGGCACGGTAAGACTCTTTAACACCCCAGAGGCTATCTCCTGGTCCTGCTAATGGCTGTGTTGTTCGTAATGTTGGTCTTTGACTAGCCATTTTTTGTGATTAATCTAGGTGAAAAAACATTATTTTTAATAACTCGTTTTCTACTATGATTTCGCTACTTTCTTTCCTGTTACGTCCTAATAAACCTTGTAGTAGAGCTCTGGATGCCTGAATTTCTGCGCTATGGGCTGCTGCAAATTCTGGATTATTTTCAAGTGCTCTTAAGTAGCGAGCTAAGCTGGCATTTGCATCTTTTTCTGGTGATTTACAAATTTGATGAATAATCAAAATAAGTGCATCTCGATGGTGCGAAAACCTGTCTGGGACAGTCATACCTATTGAGTCTATAGTACGCACTATGATTCTGTCCCGTGGCTTTCTGCTAATACCTGTATCTTTGGGGGGCGCGATTGTATCACGACGTCGACGGTTCATGAAAAGTAATTATTTCTATGAATTGTACCATATTCGCCTTCAATTAGTAATTGTAAAAAAGTTTGGTTAAAGTGTTCTTGTTATTAATTTCTCTATGTCACTTTTTCTTTACGACACCCTTAGCAAGAGCAAGCGGGAGTTTATACCTCTCAGTGATAAGACTGTCAAACTCTATACTTGCGGTCTGACTGTTTATAATTATGGTCATATTGGTAATTTCTCTCACTATATTTTTGTCGACTTTCTGAAAAACTATTTGCAGTTTTTAGACTATAAAGTCATACATGTCCGGAACATTACAGACGTGGGGCATTTGGTTGATGACGCTGATAGTGGTGAGGATAAAATGCTCAAAGCTGCCAAAGTAGAGGGGAAGGATCCTTGGCAAATTGCGGCATTTTATACTGAGGCTTTTCATCGAGATTGTGAGATTTTGGGCTTGTCTGTTCCTGACGTAGAACCAAAGGCGACTGAGCACATTGCGGGCATGATCAAGATGATTGAGCAATTGATTGAAAAAGGAATTGCTTACAAAGCAGCTGATGGTGTTTATTTCTCAGTGGAGGGTTGGAATAAATATGGCGAACTCTCAGGGAATAAGGTAGATGCATTAATTGCTGGAGCTCGAGTAGAAGTTAATCCTAACAAAAAGCATCCTGCAGACTTTGCGCTTTGGAAAACTGATCAACCGCATCATGTGATGCTTTGGGATAGTCCATGGGGTAGGGGATATCCTGGTTGGCATATTGAATGTAGTGCAATGAGTAAGGAATATTTAGGTGAGGAATTAGATATCCATACAGGTGGAGAAGATAATATTTTCCCGCATCATGAATGTGAAATTGCTCAGAGCGAAGGTGTTAGTGGTAAGAAATTCGTAAACTTCTGGCTCCATAAGCGGCATTTGTTGATTAGTGGGGAAAAAATGTCTAAATCAAAAGGTAATGTGTATACATTGGCTAGTCTCTATGCAGCATGGCAAAAGCAAGGATTCTTAGGTTCGCTAGCTCAAGCTGCGCATATTTTCAAATTTTTAGTGCTATCTGCTCATTACCGTTCTCAATTAGATTTCACTTTTGAAAATTTAGCGGCAGCATACAAGGCATGGGAGCGTTTGGAACAAACATATCAACGCATTCGCGCTGCTTTAGTAAATGATAATATTTCTGGTATCCGGCCAGAATTGGAACAATTCAGTCTCCATTTCTACCAATCTTTAGATGATGATTTGAATACGCCTAATGCTTTGGGCGCTTTGTTTAGCTACAGCAATGTAGTGAATACTGCTTTGGATGGCGATGGGTTATCACCAGTAGAGCAGGAACATGCTCTGAATCTTTTTCAGAATTTCTTTAATCTGTTTCAGATCTCTCTAGATACACAAACAATTACAGCAGAAGAAAAGGCCCTGATCGAAGAGCGTGAGCAAGCTCGTCAGAATAAAGATTGGCCAAAATCAGATCAATTACGAGATCAACTGTTGACTATGGGAATTGAGGTGAAAGATGGGAAGGGAGGCGTGAGTTGGAAGAAGAAACTGATTTGAGTTGAAAGTTGCCCTGAAGGGGTCTCGTTGGGAAAAGTGGAAGGTTAGACTCCATTAAACAGAGAGTCGGCCGGATCCTTCGACTCCACTGCGTTACGCTCAGGATGAATTATGATTCGTGTCCTGCCAAGCGCAGTGTAGGCAGGGTCTTTCTCTTCGTTCAAGATGAGACCCGTGAGCTATAATTCGCACTTCGCAATTCTGAATCCGCAATTTTTTTCGTCGCTCGCTTGCTACAAAGAAATATTTGTGACATACTATGTGATGTACCGTCGAATCTGGTTTCTGAAATGGTGGCGATTTCTTATCTCAAGTGAGGGGAATCGCTTTTTATTTGCATTCCTAATTAGGAGTTGTAAATTGGTATCTGTTAATTACTTTCCCCATGGCTACACCTAAGAATCCAGTACAAATCATGACTTCGATTGCTTACGTCAATGGAGCTCCACACGTAGGTTATGCGTTGGAATTACTTCAAGCTGACGTCTATGCTCGTTATTATCGAATGCGGGGACATGATGTTTATTTTCTTACGGGGACTGATGAGCATGGTAGTAAGATCTTCAAAAGTGCTAAAGAGGCGGGAAAAGATCCTCAAGCTTTTGTTGATGACAATGCCGAGAAGTTTAAAGCCTTGGCTAAAGCATTTGCTATTAGTAATGATGACTTTATCCGCACTACTGATCATAGTCGTCACTGGCCTGCAGTCGTTAAAATTTGGAATATCCTGAAAAATGCAGGTTTGTTGGAAAAGCGCACCTATGAAGGGCTGTACTGTGAAGGTTGTGAGTCATTCAAAACTGAGAAAGATTTGGTAGATGGCAAATGTCCTGATCATCTCACTCGTACATTGCAACGAGTATCTGAAGAGAATTATTTCTTTTTGCTCAGTCAATTTAATGAACAAGTGAAAGCAGCAATTGAAGAAAAAGTGCTTAATATATTGCCTCCACATCGTGCTAATGAAATGCTCAGTCTTACTAAAAGTGGCCTACTAGATGTCAGCTTCTCACGTTCTAAAGAGGCTTTGCCTTGGGGCATACCAGTACCAGGTGATGAAGATCAAGTAATGTATGTATGGTGTGATGCTTTGACTAACTATATCTCAGCTGTTGGATATGCTGAGGAAAGTGAAACCTATAAGAAATTCTGGGGTAATTCAGCTACCAAACGTATTCATTTCGTCGGCAAAGATATTCAACGTTTCCATGCCACAATCTGGCCTGGAATGCTTTTGGCAGCTCATATTCCACTACCCACTGATATCTATGTGCATGGTTACATCTCTCTCAATGGTGAAAGAATGAGTAAATCATCTGGAAATAGTGCTGACCCATTTGCCTATATTGAAGAATTTGGTGTAGATCCACTTCGCTATTACTTAGCTCGTGAGATCCCTGCATCTGAAGATGGGGACTTTAATCGTGAACGCTTTGTAGATCTCTATAATGGCGAATTAGCGAATAATTTAGGTAATCTCGTGCAAAGAGTAGTCGCGATGGCCATCAAAAATGAAATTGTGGTACAAGAAGATGCTCCAGTACTTGCTAATGTTGCTGAATTTGATCGTGAATTGGATGAGTCTATGGCTAAATTTGAGATTCATCATGCAGTGCAAGCGCTGATGAAACACTTCAAATCATTCAATCAGTGGATCGATGAAAAGAAACCTTGGGAATTGGCTAAGACTGATAAAGAAGCATTAGTAAAAACTTTGAGTGAGATGCTCAACACTTTGAAGGCAATGATTCCTTACTTGGAAATTTTCTTACCGGAGACTGCTAGTAAGTTGAAGGTGAAACTAGGATTAAATGAAAAAGGGGAGGGGAAGATTGTACTTCAAACCACTGAGGGTTTATTTATGAGGAAGACGGTTTAAAAAGTTGAGAGTTGAGAGTTTCACTCCATTGAACAGAGTATCGGTAGGATGACACCCCAGTGCTACAATTCTGCATTATTCTCTCTTTCTACTACCATCATGGTGTGTTGGAAGGGGAAAATGTAGTTGTTTTTTGCTTTGTACTTTTCATTAAGAATTGCAGTCAATTCAGATGTTTTAGCCAAAAACTGGGTTTTCAATTCTGGGATGCCGTTGCTAGCTACGAATGCTAGACTTGCGATCATTTCTTCTGATGTAGTGGCACTTACTGTCGTGGTGACAGTTTTTGTTTTAACCTGACCATTGGTTTCTAAAAAGCTGAGCATCTCTTCGTAACGCGATAAAAACTGGGTGGTATCTACATCTAGACCGATTGATTTGCGCAGTAGATTCCAATCGTCATCTTCACCTCGATAAGTAAAGATAATAATTTTGCCCGAGGCAGTAAGGAGTTTAAAAACTGCTGTAAGAATCTGTTGCCAATTATTCGTACGATGAGAAATAGTATGTGACAACAAAACCACATCATAAAGTTGGTCGATTGGGCAGGGGAATTCGGATGGTATAACGATTAGGTTGGCTTCTCTTAGCTTTGCTATGTGGTCAATATTTCGTTCGACGGCAGTATATTTATGAACAACTTGTGCTAATGGAATTGCTAAAAGTCCATCACCAGCCCCAATATCTAAGAGTGATTCTGAACCAGTTAGGACTTTTGTAATTTCTTGAAGTAAAACTGATTTTTCATTAGTCGCTCGCAAAAATTGAGCAAAATCTTGAGCATAATTACTGTTCATAGTTTGTTTTTTACTAAAGAAGTATGAACAAGTTTATGCGTAATACAACCATCTACTCACCAATCAGTTATTGCTTGATAACCAATAATTGTGGCTACTATTCTTTATTCATCACTATCAGCCAGTGGTATTTCAATTCCTCGGCGACGAACTTCTATTGGGTCACCTTTTTTAATTTTTCCACCTTCGAATACTTTTCCTACTAACCCACGAATATTCCATGCATGTTTGGCGAAAAGAGCGGGATCTGTACCTGGAAAGAGTTTTCCTACTTGATCACCAGCTCCTCGACAAGGGAAATTAAGTGCCATTGTTATCCAACTACAATCGGGAAAAACTAAAAGTGAAGTTGGCAAAAGCTGGGTGAACTTGGGAATTCCGCTCACAACCATATTGGCTCCAACAGCACGCCCTAATTCCAGTGCTATTGCATGTGTTACTGGTAAACCATATTTTTTTGCCAAGAGCATCATTTCTTCGACAGATACGGCACTCCACTCACGCCAATTCATTACTTGCGCTCGTACAGCAGCTTTAGGACGATGAAAGATTTCTCTTTCTCTCACACCACTACTATCACGGATTGCAGTAGCATGTTTATCACCCTCAATACCAGTAAGGATACAGGTAATTTCTTCGCGTGGTGTGCTTATTTTGTCATCAGGGGGACAGTTTACGAATAAACGTTCTACACGACCGATAAGTTGAGGTGTATGTGTCATAATAGTGACGGTGTTTTATTACTAGTCTAATGGCAATATACCTGCAATGACTTCACGCACACTGATTAGCTCATGCACTAAACTCATGAGTTCAGGTTGTTCTAGCGCTGGTTTCATAATCATAAGTTCTCGTGCTCGTCTGATATGATCGCATGCTATTAGCTGGGCAAAAAATTTAGCATGAGTTGATAAGCGTTCGTCATTTGCTAACCTATGAGCACTGGCAGAAGCTCCTGCTGTTTCTATTCTCAATGCTATTAAACGATTATAAAAATCTCTTTTTGCTTGGGCTAAGTCTACTGCTGTGAAAGTTTCAATTCTAGTTCTAACTCGACGATAGGTCATCCAAGGCGCAATTTTATCATTCATGAACATTTCAGTAGCTGCTGTTCGTGGTACGTTTTCGGTGATGCCTATTCGAATAGTGTTCAATGCCGCTAACTCTTTTCTTGCAGTGTCCTCAGCTGTTTTGCGTACATGCGCTTTAATTTCATCATCACTACCTAGACCACTTGCATCAAAATGTATAGGCTTTTCTCGAGATGTTGCTGTTGGGAAACAGGTTGCCGTATAGGCATTAAGAGCATCAATAAGGGCTCTTGGTAATGTCATATTACCAGCCTCAATTTCAGCTAAAGTTCTAAATATTACCTGCTTTTCCGTATCATTGGACCACATATAGTGATTGATTAAATTTAGAATTTATTTACTTACGTGGCAGATAGAGCTCTGCAACAGCTTTGCGTACATTCAAACTCGCATGAACTAATCCAAGTACCGTATGGTCCTTCATTGCTAACTTATGTAATTTACTCTCCGCTTCTAACTGAGCCCTCTCTGCAGCTATTGTAGCAAGTAAAATTGCTTGAGCTTTTGAGCCTTCTGTACCTAATTGATGACCTTTAGTATTGGCAGCAATATCTGATAAAGGTGTAGTTGCTTGATTGCTGCGCAAACTGAAGTTGAATAGGCCTTTTCTGGCTTCTGATTGGTCTTCTAGACTTAATCCATCAAAAATTCGACTAATCCTAGCTGTAACAATCCATAAGCCTACTTTATCTGAAGTATAAGCATCAGTATTGGGGGAGAGAATATGCTGATCTCTTAATAAAGCTCTGATTGCAGATAATGCGGCAAATTCTTTCCATAAATTTTCCTTGATTTCAGCTTGAAATCTTGCCTCAGCTGTAGCTGGGTCTCCTAATACTTCACGTACATTAAATTGAACAGCATCCATTTGTTTACAACGAGCTTGAAATGCCTGCCATTCGTTAGTATGTGTTTCTAGCGCCGTGGCTATTACAGGAGCTAATTGTACTCCCAACGCGTCAGTTTTTGCTAATTCTTGCAATGTCCAATCCTTCTCAGCTCTACTTGTCCACATAGAAGTTAATTAAATTTAGAGTTGATTTAACCATACTCTCATTGCTTAGGCAATCTTAAAGAAGTTGAGTGTAGATAAGGCCTGAATGAGGATGGCTGCTTACCAACATGATTAGTCCGCTTTTTAGGCTGCGCTCTTTTCGTCTTAGGAATTTTTGCTATGATCAATCCTCAATTAGTTTATTTGATGAAATCAATTCCTAAATTTGGTGGGCGACTACGATTTTCTGGAACTAGTAGATTTAGAGGCTTTTGTCTTCAACCTCGTGAAATTGCTGATATATTGGGGCAGACTCCACTGACGCGTCGGGAGATTTGGGAGATTTTAGGTGGTAGACAAGGCTTTAATAGTGCGATTTCGTAGTATTTAATACTTTATTGGCGACCGTGCTAATTGAGTTAAGAAAAAGTAATTGGGTACATAGAGCTGAAGTGCATAACGGGGTGGTTTATACTAGTACTCTAGATCGTTCATTAGCTGATGGGTATCCGTTCTCTGATCATTTCTTACAGAGGATCAAAGTAATCTTTGATAATGACCTAAGATAGGCTTTACAGAAAAAAGCTTAGGTGTATTTTGTAATCAGGTTAGATCAAATTATGTTTCATCCTTCTGCACACAACTTTGCTTACTATTATTACGCTCATTACTGCGTGAGTGATATTTAGTGTGCATTAAGATTGCAATTGCTAAAGCTCCTCACGAATAGTAGGGGCTTTTTTTGATTTAACTATTATTATTTATGAATAAGATTCAACAATGTTTTGGACGGGGGATTGAAGCAGAGGGCTTTGTCTTTCGGGACGATCAGACTGTAGTAGAAACAATTAGTGGTTTGCCTACTGTAGAATGGCTGATCGAAGCTATGATAAAAAAACATCCAGGTTTAAGAAATTTACTTAGTAGTGAGCAGGCTTCGGGAATGGTGGAACTAAAAACAGGAATTCATCGAGAATTTGCAGATGCTGTGGATGAGATATTTAGGGTGCGTGAGTTGGTTAATAATACGCTCAGATGCGAACAAGCCCAATTGGTTTTTGTACCGGTAGCACCAAAGCCATTTCGGTTTTTGCCAGCTTCATTTGACCCAGATTCGCATTCTGCACAGTTGGTAGCAGCCTGGGGCAGGGGACCGGATGGCCAAGCTCAGCTGGAAGCTACTGCTACTGCAGCGATTCAATTCAATGACTCCACCTTTTTTAGAGGTAAAACTACTGATCAGGTATGGGAAATAGGAAGAAGAGCATTCAATGTCATGGGGGCGAGCTGGAGTGAAATTAATCGACTCAACGGCAGACTAAAAGATCACAAAGGACGCTCTCGATTGGAGCTGGCTCAGTCACTGCTTCATCGAGTAAAAGCAGAGAGATTTGCTAAAAAAGGTATGCCGGTAGAGTGGAGTACTATCCCGCCACACTTTCGTTTAGATAAACATATGCATCGTTGGATGTGTGCACACTCAGATGTAGATAATATTGCACTCGCCTCATGTAAGAATGAACACGCTTTTACTCTTAAGCTGAAGCGTGAGGGATTTTTTGGCTTAGAGACCAGAATTGATGATGCTGTCGATGATGACAGAACAATGTTAAGCTTGGCTCATCAACATCAACGACTCTTAACGCAAGCTCTATGCGAGTAACTATTGTCGATATTATTGATTTTCCCGGTACAGATGCTCTAGGTAATGTCCAAGCTGTCTTAGATCAGTTTAGTACAGAGCACATTGAGTGGAGGCGAATTAAACTTAGCGAAAAGATATTTTCACCATCAATGGTTGAAGGTACTGATAAAGTGCTGATATCAGGCTCTAAATGGTCGGTATACGAAGAGATCCCTTGGAAGAAACAACTTGAACATCTCTATCAGACCTTGGCGAACAAGCGGATCTCTACCTATGCTGTGTGTTTTGGCGCCCAGTTCTTAGCAGAGTTTCTTGGTGGTAGAGTGGCTAAAAATCCCAATGGTACTGAATTTGGTTCGGTACATGTTCAACTCACTGAAGCAGGAAAGCAGCATCAATTGTTGCATGGATTTGATCAACAAAAATATGTGCATGCTACGCATAATGATCACATCGATGTTTTGCCCTCACAATGTGAATTGCTAGCCTACAATGATAATACTGCGGTTCAAGCATTTCATTATCAAAACTTCTTTGCTACGCAATTTCATCCTGATATTCCTTTGGTGGAAATTAATCACCTTTTGGAGATGAGAAAGGAAAAATATCAGCAAGCTGGCTTGATCAAAGATGATGAGCACTTCTCACAAGTACAAAATAACTTAATCTTAGGCCAAGCTGGGTATGAAATCTTGGCTAGATTCTTGTCGTAACCTTAGAATTGATGTAAATTCATACCTTTTTAATTTGGGTATGGGAAGACATGAAAATTTGCCAACATTAACAGTTGTTGTTGATACAAATGTACAAACCACGCTTAAACCTAACAGCAATCAAGTTTTGAGTCGATTGGTGATGTGGCTGCCTTGGCATAACGAGGTAATGCAACTATCTAAAACAGTTGTTGATGATGTCTGCGATTTTGCTCAAGTAGATCAGCATTGTGTCAGATTAGCTACTCTGAAAGATCAGGCTCGTTTACGTAACGAAGTTCGTAGTCGTTTGGATAGAACAATCAAAGCTGCCAGTGCTGGTGAACAAGAAGCTGCCAATATTCTATTGGCCGAAAGAATGAGAATTATCTTTTTACTAAACACTTTGGGTGGATGGGTGGATGCCTCAGATAAGCTGATTCAACTAGCTACTAAGGTAAGAAAAAATGGAGGGGAAGTTTGGGCTTACGGCAGAGATAAAGTAAAAAGTTCTGGCTCTATGATTTTTATGGCTGCAGATACTAATCGTAGAGTATTAGTTAATGGTACCGATTTATTCTTTCATCTGAGTACGTATGCTCGTTATCATAGTGATCATACTAGATCTAAGCAGTTGATTGAAAACAGTAGACGAAATGAGATAGCAGAATTGAGAACTCTATTTACTACCAACAGTGTTCATCGTGATTATGCAAGGTACCTCGCACGTTCAGTTGATTCTGTTGATGCACAAACCCCGTTTGGAGAGGATGCCACCTGGACTATTTCTGATCTTGAAGCAGAACAGTTCTGGCATGTGAGAAGGCGAGGTTTACAAAGAGCACAGGCATCTTATACAGCTAATATTGGTGGTGAAAATATTGCTAGAAGCTTATTGAAGCAACCAGGAGCAAAAGCTGTTCGGAAATTCTTCCGTTAATTCTTGCTTATTAAAAAAAGATGGAGAGGGTTTATGCCTGCTCCATCTTTTTTATTTACCTAAATATTTGCTGCTTATTTAGTGAATGCAAGCAATTGTTTGCGATAAACAAATGCTGCACTGAACAATGCACTGAGTGTAATGACAACCATCAAGCCGATAGGACCAGTAGTAGGCAATTCTACGAATGCTACTGCGTATGCACCAGTATCCAATGTAGCTGTATTAGGAGCGAGTGAAACTGTGCGGCTATTAGCTGCAGGTTCTCCAGTAGCTGTGTAAGTAATTACGATGCGGCCATTGCCTGGGATAGTGAAGGTGAGTCCTTCAGCGTTGCCAATAGTACCACTTGTGTAAAGAGCTCCTTCAACACGAAGTGAATCAGGATTGAAGCGTACTAAGCCACCACTTTGACCAGGCACTACCCCATTGTTGAGACCGATAGTATCCACTACACGATGAGTCTCAGCCTCAGCGTTTGGATTGGTAATAATAATTGTATAGTGAGCAATTTCACCACGTAATACTTTACCTGGAGTAACTGTTTTCTCAATACCGATTGGTTGTGCTGGTGGCGGAGGTGTTTCGATACCGATCACCTGTACTGAAGCATCAGCTTCATCACGGATGTTGACGTTTGGAGTGTCATCACGGAGTTGTGCTGTATTGTCTACAATCACGGTGTCGCTATTACGAAGATTAGGAGCGCTTACACGTACACGGTAAGTAATGCGAATATCTTCATCAGCACTGACGTCTTCGCAGCGAATACCATCTTCATCATCCATTTCACCATCACACTCAGCTTCATCGCTGACGCGGATCTTGGTAGAGTTGCGGATATAAGTAAATTTCACACCATTATCACCAGTCAAAGTACCATCTTCATTGATGTCGTCAGTGATCAGCAAGGTAAGATTAGCAATCTCGTCATTGGTACCACGAGGTGAAACACGGATAGTATAAGTTACTTCCTCACCATCACGGACTACTTGAGGAGAAGCTTCCTTACGAATACGGAAATCAGTATGCAAGGTAGCAGTGCCACGTACTTGCACTACAGCAGGATTGCTTACTGGTGAAGCATTGCTTGGAGTAGCCGTAGCGGTATTGCGATTGTAAGCACTATCAGCTGTACCAGTATTGGTGGCAGTAGCGCTATAGCTCAATGTCGCAGTTTGACCTGCAGCCAAGGTAAATGTCTGAGCAGCGAGAGCTGCACCAAGGTTGGCAAGTGAACATGGTGTAGTACTGAGACAAGTCCCTGTTGGAGTGATTAAACGAATATTAGAAACATTGGTAACATTTGGTAATGTTCCGACCAAAGTATCACTGAGTACGATATTGGTAACATTGACTGTACCAGTATTACGCACCGTAATCAGATAGTTGAGAGCGTCACCGTTGTTGACTACTACCGCAGTAGGGTCAGTGTCAGCTGGTTGGCTATTTACATCTTTAGTAATTGATAGTGTAGGAGTACCAGGAGTAACACCGGTAACAATTACTACAGCAGGATTGGTACGAGGACCAGTCTGAGTAGTAGTAACGGTAGCAGTATTGATATTAGGTACACTGGTAGTAGCACCGGTATTCACACCAACTGCATCATAAGTCAAAGTGGCACTTTGACCGGCAGCTAAAGTGAATGTCTGAGCTGCAAGAGCAGTACCGAGATTGGCTACTGTACATGGAGTCGCACAAGTACCACTAGGAGTGGTAAGGCGGATATTGGTAATACTATTCACATTAGGTAAACCAGCCAACATATTGTCGCTGATTTGGACATTAGTGAGAGCAACGCTGCCATTGGCAGTAGGAGCTGTGATTGTAATCAAATAGTGCAATGCTGTGCCATTAGGTACAGTAACCGCAGTCTCTGTAGTGTCCGCAGGTTGACCATTAACGTCCTTAGTAATAGTGACATTCACAGTACCTGGAGTATCTGATGAGAAAGCGATATCACGGCTACCAGGAGTACAGCCAGTGGTAGTTGGTGGGAAACATACATATGCTTCATTGCGATGATAACCAACACCCGTAGGACGAGTACCAACAGTAGGATTGACTAATACATTGTAATAGAAAGCCACAGTTTGACCTGCTCCCACAGTAGGAATGGTGAAACGAATGGCGTTGGTTGTGCTACCAGGTCCGACATAAGTAACACGGTTGCCTGTAGCAACTGCAGTTTCAGTAGTGCCGCTTACAGTATAAGTACTAGCTAGTACCGTACCATTAGCTAACGTAGAACCTGCACTGTCGACTACATTCTGAGCAGTGACTGCAGTGTCATTGCGTAAGAAGAATTGGTCTTCAAGTGCAAGGTTGTTGAGTGGAGCTGTGCCACTATTGGTAACAGTGACACGGTAGTAGGTGATATATGAACTATTTTGAGCACCAAAGTCTGCGGCACTACCAGCAGTTGCCGTTTCACCATCGATGAAAGTGCCAGGAACAGTGGTAGCAGAAGTAGGGCGTACCGCAGTAGAAACATATTTCTTCACTGTAGGAGGTGTTGGTGGTTGCGTAAATAGACTCGCATCGTCACAGAAATTTTCTGTAGCACAATTGGCAATTTCCACTGCATTACTAGGAATACTGGTTACTGCTGTGAAGCCATCTTCACCAAAGTTTTGGTAACTATAATTGACTACACGTGCACGATTGAAGCTATTTTCGATGGCCGATTGATTTGGTACAGGTGCTGTAGTCTGATAACTAAAGAGAATTTCTTGTAAAAGTCCATCAAATGGAGCTGTAATAGTTACGGGACCATCAGTAGCTGCTGCTGATGCGATTGCAGTGTTAGGGATGGTGACTAAAGCGCCAATAAGTGCTTGTGCTCCAGTATTGAAGCGTAAATTGCCTCCAGTAGTATCAGCTGTGACTCTAAATACATCACCCGCGCTATTTGAGTTCAGTTGCAATGCTACTAAACGAGGAGGTGTCGCTGCATTATCAAGTAGTTTGAGATAGGTAGTTACTGATCCTGAAACTAATGCAGGGACCGTACGTGCTGGTGCACTGAAGGTAGTGCGTGCTTTGTAGTAACTATCATCAACGGTAATAGTTGATAAAAATGAATTCTCACTGGTGCGAATGGCTTTTTGAAGTTTTACTAAATAATTACTAGTAAACGCTGCACTAGGTAAGGTGCCATCAGCATTGAAACGAACAGCTTGAGTGCTAGTATCAGCATCTTGGTAGAAATTGATGCTTGAGCGATCAATTGCACTATTGCTGGCAATATCTACGAGTAAGCTTGCTGCTGTAGGTACTTGAGTACTAATATATTTCTCTACATCCACTATTGGTGTGGGTAATGTCTGGCTATCACGGATGAAAGCTGGATCATGTTGGGCTGGCAGTCCGCACACTGTTGACTGGTCACAGCTAACAATACGAGCATCATTGCGGTGAACTTCGCTAGTACTACCAACTGGAGCTGGGATCAACGCGTCATAATAAAACGAGATTGTCGTACCCGCTGGCAAAAGTTGTAAGGTGAAGTTGATGTGGTCACCTGAAGTATTGGCATAGGTTACCTGGCTAGTGGGATTGCTAACTGTAGTTTCATTCGCAGAACCAGTATAACTAAATGTATCTACTACCGAGCCTGGAGCGAGTGGTGCAGTACTACTTTCATTGATGATTTGTGGAGCTGTAGCAGTAGACCCATTACGAGCAAAGAATGTGTCAGTAATAGTCAGTCCAGTAATTGGTGCCTGACTTTCATTGGTAACAGTTACTCGGTAGTTGGCACGGAATGTACTAGTTTGTTCACCAAAGTCTACAGCTTGCTCACTGCTATTGGCATCAAGAAATTGACCATTGATTACAGTTTGAGCTAAAGCTCCAGCTGCGCGAGTAGTGGTAGAAACATATTTTTTAATCTGAGGTGCTGTTGCTGTAGGTTCTGGTACGACATCGGCTAAGAAAGTAAGATAACCAGCATTTTGGAAACAACCAATAATAGTACCTTGTGGAGTGATAGTAATACCGTTTTGAGTACTAGTGAGTGGCATACCACGGTTCAAGCCGGTACCGGTTGGATTGAAGAAACTATTAGCACCACCGACACTTGAAGGCATATTTCTTGGTGCATTGAATTCCAAATCATTTTCAGCGGGAATAGAAGTAGAGTTGTGCTCAATAAATTGGATTGAATTAGGATCTGGAGTAAGCATGAAGCGATTCTGCGCATCAGCGAAACGTCCACCATTAGTTAAATGGACCACTACATCATCAGAAATAGTTTTCTCAGACAAAAGTGTTTGGTTGGTGATCTGACTATTGTCCTGATTCATGTCAGGATAGTAAGACACATTGTCAGCACTGATGTAGCCAGTTACTTTTGGTGATTCTTGGAAGTCTGTAGGCATAGTGACATAGACTCTCGTATTGTTAGCTTGACGTCCATATTGAGTACCAGCTGATTCAGGTGGTTGGCCATTATTGTGAACGTATAAATAGAAACGTACTTTGACATTGGTATATGGACTGCCAGCACCAGTACTACCGGTAAGATTGTTCTTATTGAGCATCAATGGATCTTGCGCATATTCAAGATCCCTAGAAGTAGATGGTGAAGTGCCAGGTCCTACATGATCATCATCTAACGCAGCATTAGTACCTATTTGTACATCTGTACGAGCTGACAAGAATTGTCTTTCATCACCAATTCTCTGAGATGTCCTCATCACATCATCAAAAGAATTGTTTCTGACTAAAATTCTACGTCCTTCAAGCGTTCTCAGCGCTTCATAGTTATTGAAAGTAGCGAATGGGAATGCATAATATTGCACATCACCACCACTAGTAATTATTGGCTGTCTACCGAGACGGGGTGGGCCAAATGAAGCTGAGTCTCCAGCATTGGCTGAAGTACTCAGTAGAGAGGTGGGGAGGAGTGTAGAACATAAAATCCCAATGGTAAGCGCTAAGGTGAGAAATTTGAATGATGAGGATTTGGACATAAAATAGAAAGTTTTCTATAAATTATTAATGATTATTGCGTATCTGTCAAATTATTGTTTAGTAAGTATCGACACCTGCACCAACATTGTTAGCGCCTTGTGGAGCTGCCTGAGGAGCCGCTCCTGGTTGGGTACCGGTTCCAGGAGTGGTGCTAGGAGTGCCATAAGTATCCGCTGAAGGGCCAGCACTAGTACCTGGAGCGGGTGTGTCATTTGTGTTCACATTGCCACCTTGTCGATGATCAGGCTGACGGCCTCCTTGAGGATGATCTGGTTGTGGATTATCAGAAGAGATCGTAGTGCCAACACCTGCAGTAACACTATTACCGCTGTCGAATGTACCATGAGCAGTGTTACCAAATTCTACTGCCATATCGATTGGAGTGCTGGCTTGAATTGCTGCACCTTCTTGTGTCATGCGGAGGCGGACATTTGAAGAGACGAATTCATTACCACAGTGACCAATATGAGCATGGCTATTTGGATCATTGTCAGCTACATAGATACCACGGAGCACCTCGGACTCGAGATGAATAGTGAAGGTACGATTACCTGGCATGGTGACTTGGAATTGTTCTACCCCTTGTTCTAATCGATCACGAATGTGAGCGATGAACTGATCGCGATTGGTAGTGAGGCGGACGTACTCTGCCGCATGAATCAATGCTTGGTAGCTAGTATCATGTTCAAGAGCACCTGCTACTGCTGCTTCTTTCTGCGCATCAGTGCTGCCTGCAGGCATACGGCCGATAATATCAGTACGAATACGATTTGCAGCAGTTTGGACACTATCTAATACGCCGCGTTCAGTAGTCGTTAACATTTGGAGATAGAGGGCATTGCCTTGGCGGAATGCATCACTTTGAGGATAGGTTTCACGTAAGAACATTCTTACCATTGCCTTCTCATTGTCACTCATCGCTTCACCATCACGTTGTCCGGTATGGAGATTGTAATGTTCAGCCATAGTGATAATTGCTCTGCCACCTGGTACACGACGGATAGTAAAGCCACCGTGTTCGCTACCAACTACGATATAACCATGTGAACCAGCTGGTGGCATCTCCAAATGGCGTTCACGTAAGTTCTCTTCAGTATATTCAGTTAAACCAGCAACTGCTCTTTCGCCGATACGTACTTGTAAATGGCTAGCAGCCGTGTGCATACGGACATTTGATTCATGCAAACCTGCACGGGCAGCGGCATCTCCATGAGGATGAACTGCGGCGAAATTCTGTTCACCAATACGGAGACGACGGTAAATTGCCTGTCTTTGCTCAAGTAAAGATTTTTCAGAAATATCAGTCAAATTCGCAGCGTCAGTCAATGCATCGATTAAGCGTTCCATATCATAACCAGCTGTAAATGCACGGTTACCTTCATAATGGAAACCTGCTTGATGTAAGGCATTCTGAACAGCAACGATGCGGCGAGCCATCGCTTCTGCTTGATGAGTATCATCTCCTACTCTTTCATCGGCACGATTACGGAAAGCAGAGATCGCATTTGGATGAGTGATAATGTACTGATATACCGCTGATTCTAAACTACGATCAGCAGCTGATACCTGTGCATCAAGTCCACGATCATCACCCATTTCAGCAGCCGTTAACTCCCCATCGCGGTTAGCGGTAGGAGCATTGTCTGGTAGGGTAGTTGGTGCACTTGGAGCAGCTGAAGCTACCGTTGCTTGAGGTTGATTACGTGTATCATAGACACCACTGGTGAATTGAGCCTGGCCATTGAGGTATCTGATAGCAACGAACTCTCGAGTACGTAATGTAGCTTCTTCAGCAGCAGCTTGCATATCTGTGGTGCTCATATTTGCTGGACAGAACATGATGATTTCACGAGCATCTTGGTTGACTGCATTTGGTGTCAGGCCACGCGCTCTGATACGGACAATAGTGAACTCAGTACTACTAGGTAGGGTCAGGTTTGCACTGCGTCCATCTTGAGCTGCTTCGAGGTTGATACCAGCGACACCGGCATTGACGATACGATATTCAGTTTGTTCATCAGGATCATTAATCGTGACGCGATTGCCATCTAAGCGGAGATGAGCTCCGGACATAGCAGCATTGATGGCACGTTCACGTGATGCAGCATCAGTGACTCCACCGAGGGTAGTTTCACGGATACGCCCTGTGCCATTGATCACATGAGACTCACCGTGTTGATCCATACCAACTTGAGGTGCGGTTACCTCACGACTCATACGAGTAACGATAGTAGTGGTACCGTTTTGGTTAGGATTGCGAGAAGCCGCACGAACAGCTTCTTGGAAGGCATCACGGAAGGTCTGATGGAGTTGACCATCAGGAGCTTGTTGAATTTCATAAGAAACACCTGCTCCGAAGGTAAGGCGGAGATAAGGGAGGATATAAGGAATACCGTTGAACATACCGACGGTAATACCACCACCACTAATACCATTGTGTACTGAACCTTCTAAACTAGTATTTTCTAATCCTTGGAAAATCAAGGCATACCGACGAACTAATTCATCATGATTGGCCAAAATAGCAGCTCGATTTTCTTCTGGAGCAATACCATATCTGCCTACTACGCTGCGAAGTAATTCTTCTGGTGGACCATTTTCAGGACGTACTGTTGCACCCACATCTCTTTGTAAATTGCCCATCATGTTTTCAAATGCATGAGCAGGATTGTATTGAAGACCTAAAAGTGCGCCATAACCAACTCCACCTAAACCAACTGAACCATTCACTAAAGCAACGGCATCAAGGCCGCCACTGATATTGGCACGCATACCAGCAAAGATACCAGCTGCGACACCGGGATTGAGGTTGGCGGTGCCTGCTCCTCCTACGATTCCAGAAACGAAATCCAGTCCATGAGTGATGCGATAGCTATAAGTACCATGTACTCCAGCACCAACACCTACTCCATCTACTGAGCCACCAACTCCAAGGTCTAGACCAAGGGTAAAGTTGTGGCGACCATTGTCTGAAGTAAATGGGAACTCACGACTGAGTCCTACACCAGCTCCTTGAAAAGAAGGTGAGCCATTGTGGAAGTTGAAGAGACCACCTGCTGCAAAATGTAATAATTGTTCACGGATACGACCAGCAGAAACGGCCATGTCAGCATTGCCATCGTTGTGACGATTAATGTTGGCAGCAATATCTTGAGCGATCACATCGATATTGGCTGTGAGTAATTGGCGTTGTGCTTCTATTGCAGAAACTCTACCAAGCATGGTCAATTCAGCGACAGAAATAGGTCTATGAGCACGAGATGCATCATTGATATGATCTCGTAGGTTAGTAGCTAATTGATGTAATTGTTCAGGGGAGTAAGCACTCAAATCTGCATGAGCAGGGAGATCTCCACGTACACCATTGAGAACAGTACGATCAGCTTCAGATAAAGCAGTGACTAGTTCATTACTTTGATTGCGAGGAGCAGCTTCGCGAGCTCCTACTTCACGTGATCCAGCTACTGCGCTGACCACATCACTATGGCGCTCAACTCCTAAAGCGATACCAAATCGGATAGCCATTCTTTGACGGTCATCAAGTGCATCTGCAAAAGAAGCAGCTAAAGCGACAGGAGTATCACGCCCCTCAGGGATTTCTACATGCAATGATCGTGCACGTTCACTAGCCATATAACGTTCACCAGAGCGACGTAATTCTTCTAAGTCACGGACAAAGGCAGCATCATCAAAGCCATCGGCTGTGCGATGAGAACGTAATAAATCATCGAGACGCCCACGAATACCAGACTCGGTAATAGTAGTGGTCGCGTTAGTCATCACCAATTCGTCACCATCAGCTTCAGCTATATTAGGAGCAGTAATAGTTTCATCACCACTAACATCAGCGATAGAATGAATTACAGCGACTACGCGATCGTGACCTCCGCGAGCATAAGTGTCCTCGGGATCATCAATCTCGCGTTCACTGCGAGCTTCTCTTTCATCTTCCATTTGATCAGCTGAATCAGTATTAGCGGCCAACTGAGGAGTAAGTCTTACGTTGGTAGCTGCATACTCGGCAAGCGCACGGAGGGGACGCAAAAATGTCTGCATCTCAGGTGTTGTAGTACCGTCACCGTAAGGAATACCAAGGCTGCGAGCTAAATCTTTAGTAGTTAGTGTGCCATCTTCATTGAGGGCATCTACTACAGCACGTAATACTCGTTCTTCAGTAATATTTCTAGCCCAAGGATATTGTTCAAATGAAACACGATTGTTGTTGTGAGCTGTACTGACAAATTCTCTGATCGCATCCATCATATAGCCTGATCCTTGCAGATCAGATCGGACAGTAGCAACACGTGTTTCTGTATTTACACGATCCAACCATTGACCAACGGCTTCAGAATTAGCACTGTGAAACTCACGCTCTAATTCACCGATGGTTACATCACGGGTAAAACTTGGCACACGTGATGTTGCTTCACGTTCACTATTGTAAGCCGCATACGCAGCGTGGGTAATGGTATGGCTTTCACGTGTGACGTCGACCGCATTAATTGCCGCACCACTTTGAGGAGCTACACGATCGCTTAGTACTGCAGCAACTTGACGTAAGGTTTGTCCGACTAAAACAGCATTAGGATGAGCTGCGTTGTCTGAGAACAGATTACCTGTGGTTGAGACGACCCTTATAACCCGTAAAGACCCACCTTCTGGGTGAGTCAATACATGGATACTCTCGTTGATGTGCTCGCCGGTGCCTTGAATCATCACCACCCCGGCTCGCTGGGCAACAGCTTTGAGCCGGAGATGTTGGTTAATGGCGGAGTCACTATTATAGGTTTGGACTACAGCTTCGCGGACAGTCATCGATGTGGGTTGTCTCTCTTCACTTGGTGAGACTAGTGAACGTGTCACTTGAGTCTCTGGAGTGGAGTCAGTGTGTGCCTCAGAAGTAACCGCCTCAGCATGAGCAGCTGCAGCCGGTGTACCTGGTGTCACTGTTCTCGCACCAGCGACGCCTCTTACTTGTCCACCAGTACGTTCACCTGGTCGATCTGTACCTCCGCTGCTTCCAGCTGGACGAGGTCCACTACCACCTGATCCACCTGTAGGTGCTGGTGGTGTGCCATCATCGCTACCTGGCAAGCTGTCATTGTTGTTGTCGGGGTCAAAGTCTGGGATTGGATTGTCAGCAGTTGGAGTAGTTCCAGCTACTGTTGCAGTAGGTGTTGGAGCATTGTCAGGAGTAGCTCCAGGTCTAATTGCTGAGTTCATGAGACCACTCAGTGTACTTCGTACTGCCGCTTCAGGATTTTGAGGAGCAGCTGGTACTGCAGCTGTGACTGCGTTAGTTGCAGCTTGTCTAGCTGTATCTACATTAGCTGTAGGAGTTGCTACCGGAGCAGGAGTTGGAGTAGCTGCTGGTGTCGTGCTTGGTGTAGTTGTAGGAGTTGTTGAAGCTACAGTACTAGTTGGTGTTGATGGCGTTACTGTTGGAGCTGTATTAGCTTGAACAGTTGGTGTATTAGTTGCGACAGGAAGGATGTCTGTTTCGGTATCTTTATCTGAATAGAAACTTTGAATTTGTTCATTTACACGCTGAATCATTGCTTGTTCATCAGCATTGGTAGAAACTGGTGTTTCTATTGCTACGCGACTACCTCTCGTTTCTAAGCGGTAATTGAGCATGTGTAGTTGATTTCTACCATCGAGATAGCGAGCTACAAATGTTCCAGGAGTACGACCTGGTTCGATCACCATTCTACGGTTCAATTCAGCTACTGTTTCAGTTAGCTCTGGAATGTTATCTAGGTTTTCTTCCTCTCTTAGTTCGCGACTAGCTTCAGCTACTTCACGATCATGATCACCTTGAGAAGCACCTTCCAATTCGTCACGCAAGCGTTCAATTAAATCTGTACGAACTTCATTGGTGATGTTCTTAGGTAGCTCACTGTTGTTAACAGGCGCATTAGCAGCTGTAGCTACTGGTGCATTAGATGAAAGGGTATTATTGATCTCTTCACCAATCTTTCTGACTATCTCTGTATCTGAAGCTCCGTTAGGAATGATAGAGGCCATAGATTGACCATTATCACGATTAACTAGTGTATATACTACAGTTCGACTTTCAGTACCTTCGCGGTACATCATCTGAATTTCATTTGGACGTTCAGTTGCACCAAAAGTGACTCCGGTGTGATGACTTGCGCGCAAATGTTCAAGTGCTCGATGACGGCTGGCGTATATTCTCGTAATACTACTATTTACTCGTTGGTATACGTCAAGAGCTGTGGCATCAGTTGTTGGAAATCCTTCACCTTGAACTAATGTTTCTGCTTGGCCAGTGCTTGGATGATATTGAACATTAATATTGAATGTCCGAGCAGGTGATCCATAAGTTACTTCAATGCGACCTGGTTGATTAGCTACTGGTTGCATTGTCACGCCAGAGGCGGTAACTGCGTTGCGTAAATAGCTAACAAGATTGGTAGTTGCTTCAGGAGTGAGAGTGTCAGGTGAGGCAGTTCTTACATCAGCAGTTGCTGCTGGGCGATCTTGACGATGGTCGGCTGAGCCTTGGCCACCTTCACGATGTTGAGAGCCACCTGTGCCAGAACCTCCGTGACCTCCACCATGGCGACCATGACGGCCTGAACCATGATGACGATCAGCTCCTGTTGCAGGAGCTGGGTCTGCTGCTGGTGCGGCAGGGGCAGCTGGGGCAGCTGGGGCAGAAGCTGCGGGGCCATGACTCAAAACTGATTGCATTTGCGTACGATCAGTTGGGGCGAGGTGAGTATTGCTTAGGACTCCAGCTAGTGGCACGTGTGCTACTGCTGTGCTTGCTTCATGTCCACGTCCAGCTGGGCGATGGAAACGCACTTCTACAGTATCACCATTAATACGGACATCGATTTGATCACCGACTCGGCTGTGGCCCTGGTGTACTCTATCGCGTTCGGCTTGTACTAAACGACTATTTTGTAATGAGTTAGCAATATAATTACGTTGATGATCTGTAAGTTCTGGATAACGAGCATCCAAGACAGCCATCATGCGACCTTCACGACCACGATCGATATTACCAGCTGTAACTGTGCCAGCTTCGACATACCCTTCAGTGTCTACTACTACAGCAGGTGCTTCACCTGGAGTGACTGGTTGATTTGGAGCTGTTGGATGATCAGGAGCAGCTGTAGGAGCGCCTGGTTGATTTGGATCTGCTGGATGGTCAGGACCAATAATTGCGGGAGCACCTGAGTGAGGTGGAACATAAATAGGTTCACCACCTGGAGTTGTAGGAACAATTGCAGGAGCACCTGAGTGAGGTGGAGTATAGAAAGGTTCACTACCTGGAGTTGTAGGTGCACCTGGATTACTTGGTGCATGAGGAGCTTGAGCGCCTGGAGCAGCAGGTTGAAGAGGTGCATGAGGAGCTGTTCCTGGACGAGCTGTTGCTGGGTCTACATGTGCTGGTGTACCAGCGACTCGACCTAATACTTGAGCTACTCTTGGTAAATTGCTTTGTTGCGCATCACGAGCTAGTTGTTGACCGATTTCACGTAATACTTGTACTGGGCCAGCATCACGTGCTGGAGCTGGTTGGCCAGTAAGAGTGTCTAATCCATGAGCGAAACTATCTGGTCCCATTGAACCTATTACATGAGCGGGAGCTTCAGCGACATGTACCATACCCTCATAAGCATGAGCGAGGTTAGGTAAATGTGCCCAGGTCAGTCCATGGGCAATACCACCGGTAACATATTTGAGCACGGCTGTATCTACGAGCATAGCTGGTCCCATGTATCCGGCTGTACCAACAATTTGGGTACCTGTATCAGGGAAATTAAATAACATTTCTGCAGCACCACCCATAATGGCACTGATACCAGCTTTCCCTGCTTGGAGAAATCCGGCTTGTGCCAAGACACGTTCCTTTTGTAACTCAGCAGCTTTTGCGCCAAGTAGTTCTTCTAATGTATGTAAATGAACATATAATTTATCTACGACAGCTGCACCCGCACCACGACTGGTAATAGAACCAAGCAAGTCTTCTTTAACAGCGATTTGGTTGGCATTAATACCGGAAATCAAGCGGGAGATAATAGTAGCTACAGATTGACTAGTAGCATTGAATGCTGCCCATTCAGGATGTAATTTTTGAGGACCTGTAGGCACTGCTGGATCTACTGGTACCATCATAGGTACGGTTGGTTGTGCAGGTATTAATCTGAACAATTCATCAGCAAATTTGGTGACACCATGGCCATCAACTACGTTTGAAACTACACGAGAAATCCAGTTTTCTAGTTGTCCTGCTGCTTTTTCTCTCGTTGCTTTATCTTCGTCTGTATCTGATGTCGCTTTAGCAAGCATTTCACCAATGCCAGCAGGAACTTGCATGCCTAAGAACTTACCTTTGGCAACTATTGAGGCTACTAATGGTTTGAAGGCAGTTGCACCTTTATCATCTTTCTCTAGTTTAGAGAACATGGCTTTGCGAACACCTTCATGTACACGAGCGGCTGCAACTTTACCAACTGCAGTAGAGACAGCAGCTACAGCTAATACAGATAAACTTGGAGCAATTGCCAATTTTTTAGCAGCAGCTTTACCGGTCATCAGCGCAAAACGATCGCGCATAGTCTTCGCTAATTCTGATAGACCACTTCGGTCGAAGCCAGTCATCATACTACCGACCAATTCACTACGGTCATATGTATCTACCGTACGATCACGAAGTGAAGCGACGCGTTCAGCTTGTCTGATTAATTTAAGTTGGAGAGATTCTAATTCATTAAATATTGCTGGTGGCATAGTACTTGCATATGCTCTTTTCAAATCAGCAGCTATTTTGGTCAAATCTTTACTAAAGGTATCAACTGCTGTGTATGGTTCTTCGCCACCTTTTTCACGTGCAGCAACAATTGTCTCTAGGAATTTCTCATAAGTATCTAAACTGTCAGTAACAGCTTTTTCAGCAATAGGAGCATGATTGATATCTTCTTTGAGATGTTTATCAATAGCTTGAAATGCTTTATCACTTTCACGAGCCTGAGATACCTGAGCATCAGTAGAAATCGCTATCCATCTAGCAGTGATTGCTGCTTTCATTTCAGCTGCAAACGCAGTTGCTTCAGCATCAGCGATACCATACTTACCCTTAAGGTCTTTGATGATGTTTTGCTCAAGCAAGTCTAACACTTTACTCGCTGCTGCTAAGGCAGCTGTTTTGCTTGCAGGAACTGCTAAATCTACAGTCTTTTTGTACTCTGGAAATAGTACTAATTGGGGAGCTTCAAAGCATTGGTTTACATATTCATGCAATTCAGCGTTCTTCGTAACATCGGTCACTGTAGCAAACACGGTGTCAATAGCAGGGGCTGTAGTAGCAGCAAAACGTGCTTTGACTGACTCTTCAAGAGTTTTGAGATCTTCTTCTAGTTGAGCTATATACTTATCAAATTCAGCTTCAATAGTAGGACCAGTAGGTGAGGTGGAGTTCACTACATCTTTATGAGACTTGAGTACTCTGATCTCACCAATTATTTTTTCTACTTCATCCTTGGCATCCTCATAAGCAGTTTTAGTTACTATTTTGCCAGTAGCACTTGCAGATGAAATATCAGCCATGCTGGTAGCCTTTTCTGCTATGGTTTGTAACTTAGCAATAGCTACAGCTGCTCCTGGTAGCAGTTTATTTACCAAATCTTTACATTGATCATTGTCACGAGGTCTACGAGTAGGAGCTGCAGCTAATGCAGGAGCCATGCGGTCTTTGACAGTAGGATCAGTATCTAACATTTTGCGCACCTCACGTGCTTCCTTTGGTTTCTTAGTTTTCTTAGAGGCGATTGCTTCATCAGTAAATTCAGCGATAATGCGCATCATCTCACGACGCATTTCATCTGGATGTAGGCCATTTTCAGCATCTGCCATATCGACACGGCGAGCTGCATCCCAACGGTCAGCTAAAGCATCAGTTTTAATTAGCAGTTCTTTGACTGCTCTACCAATACTAACGTCCACTAGGAAGTCTTGACGAATATGTCCTTCATCATCACGCACAAAGTTACCGGCTGCATCATAATGAGGTTCACGACGGAAGAGCAGGTCACGGAACAAAGGAATTTTAGCAAAACCTGGGAAGGCGATGCGGAATGGTCCAGCCATAAACCCTTCATTGCCATTGACTAGGAATTCAGCAATACGTCCACGAGGTTTAGCATATCGGTCAGCAATACCCTTGGTTCTCCATTTATCGAACCATTTTCGGCCTGCAAATTCGCGTTCAGGACTATGATCCTCTTCCCATGCTTGTTTAGCTTGAGTACGACGAACTTCATTGTTTTTTTCTTGTAATTGACGGAGCAAGTTCATCTGAGCCTTAGGATCGACTTCTCCTAATTTGTCATAGACAGCTTTCAAGTCAGCATTTGTCTTCCAGAATTCTTCTAAATTGAACACTGCTTCTAAGTTCTTTTTCTTGCCTGGTCCGGTAAATTTACCTAAAAGTCCACCAAGCAAGCCCTTGATACCTAATTCTTTGACTGTACCAACTCCCATGTTGAGTACATAAGACCCAATAACACCAGCCACACGAGGAACAGTACCGGCAATACCAAGAGTGATATGTGCAAGTTCGCCCACAGTTTTAGCTAGCAATCTACCAGCCCATTTGCCGCCTTCTGAATCGCGACTTTCAGCAAAGGCCCATAAACCTTCACGAATTTTTTCACCAGCATCATTGATAAATTTACCAACTACTTGAGGGATACCGAAAAGTACAGTATCGACAGCTGCAACTGGGACATCAATCAAAAGCTCAGCTTTTGAAGCAAAACCGACTCTATTCTTGAATTTATTGGCAATGCCTTCCCAAAGGCCAGCAATACCTTTTTTCTTAGGTCCATCAATATAAGCTTTCTGCTTCTCTACAGTATCAAACTTACCAGGATTAGCAGCTACATATGCTTCACGTTCTTGACGAGTTTCCGCACTACGTACTTCTTCACGAGCTGGACGGAGGAAAGGATCAAGGCTCGCTACTTGTTCACGTGCTGTATTGAGGGCCTCACGCAAACTAGCGCGAGTAACTGCCACGGCTTTCTTTTCTTTTTCAACAATGTCTGGCTTGGTATTAAGAGCTTCAGTTGGTTCACTAGGCTTGTGAATATACAAGCTGATATTGAGAGGTTTTTCGGGAACAGCTGTGGCACTTGTGGCATCAATATTTTTTGTACCTGCTAATAGTTTTGCCATGATCACAGGTAAGTTGCCACCTGCGTCTTTGACCGCTGCTTTGATTTTATCTTCAGAAACATCACCATCAACAACAACTACTACTTGGTTAGCTGCGAGATCAAAAGGAATTGTTTCAAAGTCGGCCTTTTTATTAGTAATTCCAGGTTCTCTAGTGAGTGCGCCTTTTTTAGTTGTGCGAACTTTAGAACCATCTGCATCTACAATGTAAACTACACAATGTTTACCTGTTTTTTCTACCATCAATTTGTCATCCTTGATATCACAAGCGACGAAACTAATTTCTTCTTTCTTATTAATATTCTTTTTGAATTCCTCAGCGGCTGCTGTAGCACGTTCGACTGCAGTTAAAAATTTAGTTGGATCTGCTGGGTCAGTGGCTTCTTTATTAGCTAATGCTTTACTACCATCAATTACTCTAGTACGCGCTTTATCAATTTCACCCGTTGGAGCTCCTTGAGAATGAACCATTACAATACTATGACTACCCTTTCTTCCATCAAGAACGGCAGCCATTGGATTACTCTTTTCGACGAGACTACTATGAAGAACGATACCTTCTCCCATCAATCCTGCTTTGAAGATCTCATCAGGAGTATCAGTAGTGACGATTGATTTATCCGTTAAATCAAGGCCCTTTGTAGCAGGGTCTGTGCGCATTGCTTCCAATGCTGCTTTAGCTGCTGCTGCGTCGATGCCGACTGCGGCCTTGCGGACACCGGAGGCAAGTGCCTCCCAATGAGGCTTTTGCAAATCTTTAACTTCGGCTGGATGAGACGTGGTATCGATGGACTTAGGAGCTGAGGTAGACATATAACAGGGGTAAAGTAATGATGGATGTAAATAATAGACTAATTGAGTTTTTTACTCACTTCGGCAAACAACTGATCAAAGAACACTACTAACTGTGCATTAAGGTCTGGGATAATTTCATTAAGGAAATTGGTAATTAAAGTTTGAGGCGCATTTCCAGCTTTCAGTACATAGAGCTTTTCAATGTTGAGGGGAGATAGTCTTTCTAAGACAAAGGTATCGAGCTTGATGCTGGTACTGTCTATGAGAGCATTGAAGTATTCAGCTCCAGTGTCTACATCTACGTTTTGCGCGGCAAATACTCGACGAGCAAAGCTTGCAGCTAAGTCGTCACCCAAGAAACTATATAATTGAGGAGTGGTAGAAACGGGAGATGAAGCCATAGATATTTAAGTAATCATGTAATTATAAATCACTTAAATTCGTTTGGCAAGGGTTTTAGAGCCCGGGAGGGGAAATGAGGTGAAATTCTAAAATTTAGAATCTAAAATCTAGAATACTGGAGCTGTTTTCTTGGCTTTGAGGTATTTTAAAAATGCAAGTTTCTCTTTTTGCTAAATAAAGAAAATTACTTGCGGGTGAAGAAGTGAAAAATGAAAAAGTAATAATCTAGACTGAAGGGATTATTATTAGTTTCTCATTGTGATAATAGCCCAATCTATAAAATTATCTTTTTACGAAGACCTTTTCGGGGATTCTAAGATCGATATATTTGATTTTATCAAAGTCTTTTTGGATTTGACCGTAAATGTCGATGAGCTTACTTACTTGCGTATCTACTGTTAGTTCAGTATCAAACCACAGTGAAAGACCTTTATCTGTTTTGAAGTGAATCTCTTTGGCCATAGGATGCCAACTGCCCTCAGTAATAATGAAGCCAATCTTTTCTTCTAGCAAAGCTTTACCTACAATGAAGTAAAGGATTTGATCCGGTGAAAACAGCTGTTGATTGAGATAAAAAGTATCTAAGGTCGTAGTTTCATCTTGTTGGACTTTGACCTGAAATAGGGGACTCTCTAATGTCGGCGTAGTTTTGACTACTACGCCGTCTTCGTTGACTAAGCCAAAGGTGTCTTTGCCGGGTAGGGCTAGTACAATTGCTTTTTCTACAACATCCACATGAATACTCTCAGGATAAATCATATCTACCTTCACCTCTCTTAAACGAGGGATAGCACTAAAGCCGAAGTTGCGAATACTCTTTGGAGTATAAAGTAAAATATTCTTGCCTACTAAAGATTGAAATGTTTGTTCGACGACTGTTTGGTCTAGTGAGCTAATCAGGCTACTATTAGTAACTACTACTTCTTTAATCTTGAATATTGATGAGAAAAATAATGTATAGACGGCAATGACTAGTGAGAGTGTCACTAATACTAAGGCTAATAAAAATTGCCGCGACTTTCGTTTCGCTGGATCGCTTTGCTCCGCACTATCCGTTACTTTTTTTAGCTGTTGCTTACGAAAGAGCGAGCTACGGGAGATTCTTTTCTGAGATTTATTGCGAGAAAAAAAAGCTTTCATGAGTGACGAGATTGAAGGTAAGCTTCGAGGATATAAGCAGCAGCAGCACTATCATCATCAAACTGCTGACGTTGTTTTTTTTTCAGTGCAAGCGTATGGGGCAGCGCTAATGCTTGCTTGGTACTATAGTCTTCATCGACGAAGAGGACAGGGACATTACAATGCTTCTCAATTTTCTTAGCTGTAATTTCGCTTGCCTTTCGTACCTCATCACTCGGTGATCTACCCATTATGATCATTCCCACTTTTTCTGAGCTGATTAATTGGTTGAGTGAGCTAAGGAGCTTTTCGTTATTGACTAGCATATCCTTAGCAAAGGCAAATTGTTGACTGTCATCACTCATTGCTATCCCAATTTTCTTAAGACCGTAGTCCAGTGCCATCAGCTTCATAGCATTGATTTAAAATTCTCATTTCGCAATTCTGAATTCGAAGTTAATCCGTGTCGATAACTAAATTAATATTACTCTTAAGGCCCGGAATACTATTGACCCAAAATGGCCAACTAGTAATTTTAGCTTCTGCAATTGAGTCGAGACTATTCAAATATTTCTCGGATTCACTAATACTCATGCCTGAAATTTGTGATTTTAGCCTAGTCAGGAAGTCAGGTTTGAACATGTATTCTAGACGGTAAGGCATAGTAATATTGACTTTAATCTTCTGGGTCCGGGTATCTTGTTCGACAAATTGTACTTCTAAATTAGCATTGTCGACGAAGGCAATCCTCATGTCAGGGTTGATAATGCTACTAAGCTTGCGGTCGAGCACTTTCATAATATCTTTTTGGTCAAAAGCGATAGTACTGACTCGGACCTTGGCATACGCTTGAAAGCTGTCACGAATATCTTTGGTTTTTACATTCTCTAAAATTTGGACTTGGAGCACCGTATTTTTCACTACTTTGGCATTTTCCAATAAAACTAAAGATTTATTCTGACTAGCATTTTCTTGACCAATGCGCTCTTTCAGCTTGGTGAGAGCAATTTTTTGAATTTCAGCAACAATGTCTTTGTTAGCACTATCAAGATCTTGATCAGCAACTGTGCGGATTGCTTGAGTAATACCACCAGTGAAGGGTTGATCATTGGTACCGTAAATCAGATTTTTATAAGTTCCTTGTAATCCTGGCAAAGTAAATCTAATGCCAGCAGGTAAGTTACCTTTGACGCCAATGACTTGGCCTTTGTCGTCAACTGCATCTGCCTCTACAGGTGCAGTAACAGTTCCTTTTGGGGGGACATTGATTGCAGCTTTGATACGGAATATATAACCATCAGGGGAGCGGAAGCGCGTGTTGTTGATTAAAAGCTGTACGAGATCACCATCGTTGTGAATAGTCATTGTTCCTTTGGCATTGGTACCAGTAGAATTGATGCCGGTAGTGGCATAGGTTTTGGTCAGCTCTACCTCAGTATCCACAGGAATACTAGCAATCATCTCACCATTACTAAGGGCTATTTCGGCACTATTACGAGCACTGTCAGCAATGGTCACGCGCTCTAGTGGTTTCTCTACCTTAGTCTCAGGAGTAACGCGGATAGTAACTGTTGGCAAAACAAAGTAAGCAATTAAGATAAAGACAAAAGCAGATATACCAAAGAACAGCCCAATCACTCTTTTACCGGGAGCGGGCATCATGAAAGTGGTACTGTCAATTTTCTCATTGATCACAGCCCCTCCTTTTTTTTTATGTTTTCCTTTGGTAACTGGTGCTGGCTGTGTTTCTTTACGAACCTCAGTAGGAAAGCCAGTGTTGGCGGCCAGGGTCAGACCTGCTTCATTACTAGAAGCGATGGTTAATACTTTTTCTAAAGCAATTGCTTCTTTATAAAGTAATTTTAAATGGATTTGACTCTGAAAAAGCTTCGCTAGCGGAGGGACTACTAAGAGTAGCTCCTTCTCCTCATGTTTTTTGATCCGGTCTAGAATACTAGTTACTTCTTCGTCAGCAGCGATAAAAAGTTGTTGAGAGCTATCCATAAAAGGGGGGCTAGGTGAAAATTGAAAGTTGAGAGTTATTCGATCTGAATGTTGGCCGGATTTTTCGGCTTCGCTGCGCTTTGCTCACGATGACTCCCTCGCCACAATGAGCAATTTTAATCAATTGCGCATAATTTTGAGTGTTTTACGCAGGAGGCGGTCGATCAATTTCTCTTCTCCAGCCAAATCTAAAGCTAAGTGAGCTAAGCCTAATACAGTAACATCTTGAGGATCACACAGCTCGCCAGTATCATCTTCGAAAGCACTAATATCAGTACAACGTACTTTCATAATAGAAGGTTTATCTAAGAAGTGAAGCTCTTTAAACCATGATTCTTCTTCTAAGACTAGACTAATCTGCGGTAGCAGACTACCACCTCCGCACAAATAAATATTAGCAGGGAGGGGACTATCTTGATTGAATTCTTCAAGGGTCAATACTACACCGCTGCGCCAAACCTTGGCATCTTGTAGCAGTGTTTGCTTAAGTTTCGTCAATTCAGCACGCTCTAATGGTTTTTCTTCTAAACATAATTTAATTCTTTCCGCTTCGTAATAAGAGCAATGTAATACCTGCTCAATTCTTTTGGTCACACTTTGGCCGCCCAGTGCAAACATTTTAGTGCCTTCTAACACACCATTTCTTACTACTGCGATGTCAGTAGTGCCACCACCAATATCAATAATGATGCCACTCCAGGTATTATTGTTGGTATCGTTGAGGGCTTTAGCTATACTGTAAGGTTCAGCTGTGATCGCGAGCAAATCAAAGGCAAGCGCATCTGCAATAGTGCGCAAACTACTAAAATGGATTAAGGGGGCGAAAGCATTGAAAATGCTAAGGGTGATGTATTTGCCTTGAAAACCTAGAGGGTTGGCAACTGGAAAACTATCAATGCTTACTTCAGTAATGGCAGCATTGATCAACTTTACATCAATTTCAGGATACCCTGTTTCTACGGAAAGTTGTTTACGTACACGGTCAAAGGCTTTCCATTGTACTCGATGGACTATTTCTTTTAGTTCATTGAGACTGATTGGAGTATGAGGGTTTGGGCGCTCGTACTGAATAGTAGTACTAGCTCCTTTTACTAGTTCTCCACCGATACCGACGATCATTTGTTCTGGTTCGACATTAGCCATGATCATGGCTTGATTGATAGCTTCATTACACTTTTCTGCTACGCGGCTGATATTGATCACAGCGCCACCATTCATGTCACCATACTCTTGTTTCACATGAGCAATCCCTACTATGTGTACTTTATGATCACGATTATAACGAGTACGGAAAATTACGGTCTTGATACATTCCGTGCCAATGTCCAAAGCAATTGCATATTCACCTCGAGCTTTTCGTTCTTCAAAGGCTACTGGCTGACGTTTGGTATTTGCCCATAAATTTTTTACTTTTTCAATCCAGGTCATGAGAGACTACTTAGTGGGCATATCCTGAGGGATAGTATAGTACTTCAATAGATAATCACAGATTTTGGTGAACAAAGGACCTGCAGTTCCCTCGCCCCATGGTGAAGAAAGTGGTCTATCCATCTTTACTAAGATGACGAAATCGGGATGATTGGCTGGAAAACCAACGATTGACCCGATAGTGCTGCCTGGTCCTTTCTCGTAACCTAAACCATTATTCAAAGCAATCTGAGCCGTACCAGTTTTAGCAGCGATCGCATATCCCGGAATTTTGACCGTATTGTAATAAGACTTTTGAGCAGTAGATACCATCATCGCTCGCACTTTAGCCGCAGTATCTACTTTGACCACTCGCCGTATTTCTTGAGGTAAAACGTCAGTAGTGCGGCCACTTGTTTTATCGGTATATTTATCTATCAGATGTGTCTTCATCAAAATGCCGTCATTAGCAATTGCTCCTACTGCAGCCGTGACTTGTAATGGTGTCGCTCCTAAACCTTGGCCAAAGGCTGCTGTGGCCAAATCGATATTAGCCCACTTCTCTGGTGCCGCTACCCAACCACTTGATTGATTGTCTACTTCTATAGGGTTGGGAGTACCAAACCCGAAATTACGAATGTATTGATAAAAAAGTGTGCGACCTAATTTTTGAGCTACGGTGAGAGTTGTTAGGTTACTCGATACTTCCAACGCTCTGGTCATGGTGATACAACCATATGCTTGGAGGGTAGAGTTGCGTACAGGATATTCATCTATATAGACAGTGTTCTCATTTTCACAATTGACGCTATCTGGTTCAATTTCACCACTATCGATACCTGAAGCCATGGTTATTACTTTGAATACTGAACCTGGTTCGTACATGTCGCTGATCGCCCGGTTCAAGAATGCTCCAGGACCTACTTTATTTTTATACTCCCCAGCATGGATGCCTTCTTGCCATTTTTCATAACTTTTCCAATATGTGTTGGGATCATAAGTAGGATAGTTCGCTATTGCTAATACTGCTCCGGTCTTGGGATTGAGTACCACTACTTGGCCACTTTCAGCTTGGCTGGCCTTTACTTGTTTGGCTAACTCGTCCTCGACATATTTTTGGATGACGCGATCGATAGTTAAAGTAATATCAGTACCATCTTGAGCTGGTGTGACAATCTTGTCGCCAACGACAATTTGATTACCCTGAGGATCGCGATCGATGAGCAATTTGCCGTTGATACCAGCAAGCTGAATAGTATCTACCTTCTCTTCAAACTGACTTTCTAGCCCATATTGGCCTTTTTTGTCATTACCAATGAAACCGACAATCTGGGCTGCCAATGAACCTTCTGGGTAATAACGCCATTGCTCCGGGATTGTGCCTACGCCTGGCAGTCTTTTGCCACTTTTGAGGCGTAAGTTTTTAATCTTTGTGGATATTTCGGTGGTGAGTTTATGTTTGAGTGGTACATAACGGATAGGTGTCCGGCTGAGCATTTTTATCAATGTAGGCCGGGGTAAGTCGAAGAAGCTACTGATTTCACCTGCTACCTGTGCGGGATTGTCAATAATAGTGGGATCGCAGTAAATTTCATCATCGCTGGTATAAATACCGCGGATATTGAGAGCATCTATTTGTTGGCGTAGGTCTGGTTGGGTATCTTTGTAGTTTTTGACCAAGGTGCGATGGGTTACTTCTTTTTTTTGTAATTTTTTGAGTATACTTTCTTTATAAGCAGCTAAGAGACTTTCATATGTTTCTTTAACTTCTATTTTGGGTGTGTCTACTGGAATACTATTGGCAATTTCTTCGACTGGTGTACCACTTTCATCGAGAGCTGCATCTACTGGTTGGTTTTGGGCCAAGAGCGACTTTTGATCTTCTTCGTCGGTGGGCATTTCAAAAAGCAGGGGACTCAGAAGATCAACAATCTCTATTGCCTCTTCATTGTTGATCAGAGAAGGATCCACGAAGACTAAATCCAAAGCGCTATCGGTTGCTAATAAGGCTGGATCACCGGATTTGTCAGCTAAGTAGATATTGCCTCGTTTTGACTGAAGCTCAATTACCCCTTTGTGCTGTTGCTCTGCTAAAGCTTGATAATATGGACCTGCTACCAACTGCAAAAAGCCTAGTCTAATCACTAATATACTCATGATGGTGATTAGGAAAAAGCGTAGGGCTTGGTAACGGTTCATAGCGGATTACTTTAGGGCCAGGTCGCGGTTGCTAGTCACAATGATAGGGTGGTCCACAATAGCCATACGGCTGACGGTTTGACTTTGTTCTAGGTTTGCTAAAGAACGGCGCTTGGCAATCTCCATTGTTAGTGATTTGTTGGTGTTGAGTAGGGCCCCTTTGTCTTGTTCTAATTTCTTGATTTCATATCCAGCAGCTTGAATCTTACTGGTGTGTCGAAGTGAGGCAAAACTGAGAATGCTGATCAGCCCAATAAGGGTGAAACTAAGCGTAACGATACCGACTTTGACTTCAGATGACACTGTGTGTCGACGTCTTGGGAGAGCGGAGGCTGTGAATGATGATTGGCGGGGGAGGACGTGGACGGTCATCTGTGATGAGGTAATAGTTAATAAGTAAAAGGTAATACTGGAGGAAAATTGCGAGTTAAGATTGTGAATGGCGAATTGGTGCCGAGGTATTTTCGATTATTCGGAGGTAGCTACTGCGAGCCCTGGGGTTATCACGTTTTTCGGTCCACTGTGGACGTACTACTTTCTTGTTGACTAAGGTCATGGCACCGGATTGATGCCAGACTTTGAACGTATTTTTTACTAGGCGGTCTTCTAGCGAGTGAAAGGTGATGATTGCTAGGCGGCCTTGGGGAGTAAGTAATGCTGGAATTTGATCAAGCATTTTTTGTAAGGTTCCTAATTCGTCATTGACATACATTCTCAAGGCTTGGAAGACTTGAGTGGCTGGATGAATCTTTTTATTTTGACGACGTTTTGCTGCTTTCACGATTTCCGCTAGCTGAATACCCGTAGTAATACTTTTTAGTTTACGCTGACTGACGATAGCTTGAGCTATGTATCTTGATTCTGGCTCTTCACCGAATTGGAAGAAAATATCAGCCAACTCTTCTTCTTTCAGGGTGGCGATAATGGTCGCAGCCGAGGGAGCAGAAGAGTTGGGGTCAAGACGCATATCAAGTGCTGTGTCACTCTGGAAAGAGAAACCACGAGTGGGATCTAAGAGTTGCACAGTAGACAAGCCTAAGTCTGCGTAAATTCGATCTACTTTAAGGATGTTGATTGAGTGTAATAACTCAGTAATGGAAGCAAAATTGCCTTGTAAAGTGGTAACTGGCACCAAGGAACTTTTGAACTGCTCCTGTGCATAAGCGATTTGCATTGGGTCAGCATCGATTCCGATAAAATGTCCTTGAGGGGAAAGCTGATTGACCACTAATTGTGCATGTCCGCTACGACCTAAAGTGAGATCGACAACAGTGTGATTGGGCTCGAGTTGTAAAAGAGCAAGGAGTTCAGAGGCTAAAACCGGGATATGATGATCTTGAATGTTCATGTGTAAATCTCCGATTTTTGTGTAAAACTCTCTCTTGAACATTTCCACTGTAGAAAATACTGCATTCAAAAGCAATCCAACGATTTACACTTTTTATTGACATAGTGAAAAAGAAAAACGTGGTGATGGATTTTTGAAAAAATAAGCAAGCAGCAAGCCAATACTTTTTCTGTGCAAAACTTTTATTTGTTCAAAACGATAATGTTGCTATGTTGGAAACAAACATTGATGGTGAGTGGTTATAGACAGGAAATTATGAGGCCTGAAGCCTGATGCTTGATTATTGGTACCTCATTTTTAAAATCTAGAATCTGAATTTTAAAATTGCGAGCAGATCGATTCTTGAGCCAACGAATGAAAAGGTAATGGGTAAAAATGAATAAGCTCACCCTTGGGCAGAATGAAACCAGATCCTTCAACTCCACTTCGTTTCGTTTAGGGTAAATTTGTAGACGGTTTGTGTCCTTCTCCTTCGGCAAGCTCAGGGTCAGTATGATACCCTGGTCATAGAAACTCTCAACTAAAATTCCGCTTTCTACATTCACCTTTGATCTCTGCTCTTTGAACTTTAAACTCCATCAAACTTGTTTGCTCGGACAAATATCTACCAAAACACAATCCACACATTTTGGTTTGATTGCCTTGCATGTTTCTCTACCGTGGAAAATGAAATAGTGATGAGCTACGGTCCATTGGTCTTCAGGTATCAGTTGCATGATGTCTCGTTCTACTGCTAAAGGGTTTTTGCCTTTTGTTAAGCCTAGTCTTTTAGTTACCCGGAATACATGAGTATCTACAGCAAATGCTGGAATAGCAAACGCATTGGATAACACTACATTGGCGGTTTTTCGCCCTACACCTGGCAAGGCTTCTAAAGATTCACGGTCATTGGGTACTTGGCTCTGATGTTTATCTACTAAAATTTGGCAAAGAGCAAAAATATTTTTTGCCTTGGTTTGATAGAGGCCTACGGTTTGAATTAATTTTTTGAAGTGGTCCAAACTCAAACTTAATAACTGCTCAGGTGTATTGTACTGAGGGAAAAATTGAGCGGTAACTATGTTTACTCTTTTATCCGTTGATTGAGCTGAAAGTACGGTAGCAATTAATAGTTCAAAGGCATTGCTGTGTACCAGCGCTGTAGTGGGATTGGGATACTTAGTTGCTAGTCTACTGACTATTTCAGTCGCTCTTGCCTTGAGTACATCTTTTTTCATATGACTGCTTTGATTGCTTGTAAACAAGTTTGAAATGTTTCATCGATACTGAGAGTATCTGTGTTCACTACTAAAGAGTTCCAGGTATTTTGCTGATTGATAGAGATGCCATATAAGTTTTGGTAACGTAACCAATCCTGATGATCTCGATATTGGACATCAATGAGGGTCTGCTCATAGCCTGTACCTTCTCTTTCACTAATGCGCTGAGCTTGGATGTGAGGGGAGGCAGTAAGTAAAATTCTAAAGCTGGGGATGTGATGTTTCCATGCTTGGTAACTAGTGAGTCTACCTTCAACAATCAAGTCAGTATGAGACTGCATCAGCTTCAGTAACTTAGATTCAACATATTGATCAAGTGAAAGATCGTGCTCGGTAGCCTTGATTATGGCTAATAAAGAAACCTTTCTTTGTTCAGCGAGTTGCCGAAAAATAGCCCCAGCATGGGAGTAAGGTAAGTTGAGCGTGCTACTAAGATGTTTTGCTAAAGTAGTGGTGCCGGTACCAGCATCACCACTGACGGTGATAATCATAATCAGCAAAAGAGAATGAGGGGACTTTATATTTCTTGTCGGCAAGATTACCTAATAAAGCTCTAAAATCATAAGGTAGGGGAGCTGTGATCTCAATTGGTTTTTTTGTGACCGGATGGACAAAGTTTATTCGGTAAGCATGAAGCATTTGCCGTTCAGCTTTGAGCTCGAAGGAAACCTCTTCGCTGTGATCATTATGATATGTTTCGTCACCGATAATTGGATGTCCAATACTGTGCATATGCACCCTAATCTGATGTGTCCTTCCGGTATGAAGCCGTACAGCCAGTAAGCTCGTACTACCCCAAAAATCAATTACTTGATAAGCCGTCAGTGCTTGGCGGGAAGTGTGACTAGCCGACACGGCAAACTTTTGGCGGTCATGGGTAGCCCGATCAATAGGAGCGTCGATATAGCCCTTCAATGTCTTGGGGGTACCAGCAATTAAAGCCAAATAAACTTTTTCTAATTGGCGCTTCTCAAACATATCCATAAACAAAGCATAGCTGCTTTCAGACTTACTAATGAGCAATACACCCGATGTGTCTTTATCTAAGCGATGGAGTAGACGAAGCTGATCTAAATTATTTTTTTGTTGATAATCAGCCAAGGCGTGAACAAGCGTCCCACTATGATGTCCAACACCAGGATGCACGACCAATCCGGGCTTTTTGTTCACGGCAATTAAGTGCTCATCCTCAAATAAAATTTCCAAAGCTATTGCTTCAGGAATGATACGATTGCGGTCTTCAGGGATATTGGTAACTGAAAGAGTCTTATTGATGCTTTTGATAACATGACCAGGTTTAGTCACGATACGGTCATCACAAAGCACTGCACGATCAGCAATGAGCTTACGTACTTGATTTCTACTTAGTTGGGTGAAGGTAGCTAAAACTACATCAACGCGGTGGCCATAATGGCTGCTCTCTAGTGTAAATTGGGTGGGGCTCATGGCCATTGTTTAGTGGCCAGAGCGATCCGTGCTGCTGCTTGTTCTGCTTGTTGTTTACTTGAGCCTTGGCCTGTAGCTAAAAGTTCATCATTGATATAAGCCCCCATTATAAAGAGGCGATCATGTGCAGGGCCACTTTCTTCGATCACTTTATAAGTAGGTGTGACACCAACGCTAGCTTGGGCTTTTTCTTGGAGAGAAGATTTCGCATCGATATGTAAATTTTCGGCAATGATGGTATCTAGGGTAGGAAGGAGAAATTCTAAAATCATTTTTTCACTAGCTGCATAACCTTGATCAAGGTAGATAGCACCGATCACTGCTTCGAATGTATTAGCTAATAAATAGTTTTTTTCTCGTCCACCTGATTTTTCTTCGCCCTTGCTCAATAAAATATAGTCACCTAATCGTAAATTTTTAGCTACTACAGCTAAATTATCTTTTTTTACTAGAGCCGATCTCAATAAAGTAAGTTCACCTTCAGATAAAGGAAAATTCTGATAAAGGTAATTAGTCACAGCTAGTTCTAAAACAGCATCACCTAAAAATTCTAGACGCTCATTGTGACTAGCAGCTTCATCATGCTCGTTGACATAAGATCGGTGCACCAAGGCTTCATAGAGTAGCTTTTGGTCTTTAAACTCAATGCCGAGCTGGGATTGCAATTCAGACAGTACTGGGGCTGACATTGAGCTCTTGCTTAAAGATAGATGATAAAACACCGTTGATAAATTTGGCGCTATTGTCAGTACCAAACTCTTTGGCCAATTCTACTGCTTCATTGATGGCTACTAATGGTGGTACGTCGTCTTTACAAAAAAGAAGCTCAAAAATAGCTATTTTGAGAATGGATTGGTCAATAAAAGCAAGCTCAGCAAATGGCCAGCTAGGAGCATATTTAGCTACTAGCTCCGCGCAGAGTGGGTGCTTTTCTTGGGCACCAGTGAAGAGCTTCAAGGCGAAGTCTTCACCATTTTTATCTAATGCTCCCTTTTTTGCTAAGGTTTCTTCGAGGTTGCGGCGAAGGATAGTCTCAGGTGAAAGTTGTGCGCGGAAGTTGCTTTCAAACAAGCTCTGCATTACCAGAATTCGTAGTAGGTGACGATTCGCGCTCATGCCAATGAAAAATTAAGCTTCGCTGTCGGTCTTGTCTTCTTTTGCTTTCTTAGCTGCTTTAGGAGCTGCTGTTTTCTTAGCAGGTTTTTCTGCTTTTGCTGTTTTGCTTTCAGTAGTTGCTACAGACTTAGTCTTAGCATTCTTGCGCTTACGTAAATCTTCACCATCATCAATATAAATATGTGCAGGTTTGAGTTCATTACCACGACCATAAGGTACGAGGACAAGAGCATCAGAAAGACGCTTTTGTTCTTTCATTACCCAAGTACGGTAACGGCGATTGGTGCGTGTTTTGGACGTTTTCTTCTTTGGTACTGCCATAAAATAAAGGAATAAAAATGATAACTATTTAGGTGGGAATAATGATTTCAAGTGACTAAAGGGATTCTCTGATTGCGACTTTTGAGCACAAGTGCAAGATTTTTTATTGAAGTCTATACCACAATTGGGACAAAGTCCTGCGCAATCATCTCGACAGAGTGGATTACTCTGAGCGCTAAAGTGAAGTTCTTGCTCTACTATTGGTGTAATATCCAAGATTGCGCCATCTGGGTGCTGTTCTAAGAGGGGAAAATCATTTTCCGCCGGAGTATGCAAAGAAAAGCTTTCCAAAGCCGCGTCAATACTAGTGATTTGCTTACAGTCTGTCAAACAACGTACACATGCTTGGGTATAAGTATACGGATCACTATCTAAGGCAATCAAAAGGGTGTCTCCTAAGTAGGTAATGGTGCCGGTTAACTGACTACTTTTCTTAAATTTTATGTGGGGAAAAGTATAGTCAGCTAAATCAAAAGAAAAGTCTTGAGTGGCACCGATTTCTTTATCTAACAGCTCTTGAATTGGAATGATGAATGGATGTTGAATCTGATCTTGCATAGGTGGGCACTAAATAGTTTGCACTAGGTTACGGGCAAAATTGAGAGCGTCAGCTTTGGTCTCGATATGATGATCAAGTTGAGCCTCATATACCTGAGCCAATATCTTACCTAGCTTTGGTCCTGGTTTCAAATTGAGCTCTTTGATCAAGTCATTACCGGTTAGTAGTGGTTGTGGTTGGTCAGGATATTTGGCTTCAATATCTTTTACTACAGCTTCAATTTCATGATAGAGACTCAGGTCTAAAGGGCGTGAACCACTTGCATCTGCTTTGAACAAGCCCAAGAGATTAGCAAAGCGTTCGTCTTTAATCCATTTACGCTTACGATTGTCGGGCATGTCTCTCAAGGCCACCCACATCATGTGATGCGAGGTGAGATAGACAATCTCATCAACAAAGTTATTGGGAAATCGTAGCCTTTGCAGTACTTGTTTGCTGATCACCGCTGACTGTTCAGCATGACTGTCGAAACGAATGCGTTCAGCAATATGAAATGTATTCACCTTCCCACTGTCGTGCAGTAAAGTCGCCCATATCAAGGTAAGGTTGTCAGTCACACCAATACTTTCTAAAGCTGTTAGGGTATGTTCAAAAACATCACCTTCGGTATGGTACTGGAAGGGTTGTGTAATCCCACGCATTGCTTCGATCTCTGGTAATAAAATAGCTAATAAGCCAAACTCATGAAGGTCACGAATGGCTTCAGCACGATTGGCATCTAAAAGTAGCAGGTTGAGTTCATCGCGAATGCGTTCTACACTAATTCTTTCCACTGAATGAGCTAATTCGTGCAGTGCATGGTACGTGTCTGGATGGTAACGAAAACCTAAGCGGTTTTTGAAACGGATTGCCCGTAAAATGCGCAAGCCATCTTCTTGAATGCGTTCTGCTGGATTGCCAATAAATCTGATCAATTTTTCTTTGATATCAATTTGGCCATCGACAAAGTCTAATACTTTTTCCGTAAAGGGATCGTAAAAAAGTCCATTGATAGTAAAGTCGCGTCTTTTGGCATCTTCTTCTGCCGAGGTAAATGTCACATAATCAGGTCGACGGCCATCGCTATAGCCACTGTCAGAACGAAACGTAGCAATCTCAAAATGATGTTTGTTGTGGGTCACTAAAGTAACACCAAAGTGTTTACCAATAGCGACAGTATGCGGGAATAATTCCTCAATTTGTTCAGGTAAAGCATTGGTAACAATGTCATAGTCTTTGGGAGTCTTGTGAAGCAGCATGTCGCGCACACAGCCACCGGCTAGATAAGCTTCAAAGCCAGCTTTGTGCAAGGTTTCCAATAAATGAAGAGCAGCTTGATACATGATCAATGGCGTTTAAAATGATGATTGATTTCAGTGAATTTCATTGAAAGTCGAAAAGGACGACCATGGGGACAAGTGTAAATACCAGGCAGATAGGCGACATCGTCTATTAGTCGTTGTAATTCCGAAATAGTCAAAGCATCATTGAACTTTACTGCTGCTTTGCAGGCCATGGTATGCAACATATCATCTTCTAAATGATCTAAATTTTGTTTAATACTTTGGTCAGGGGCTTCACTGAGACTATTTTGCATGATTGCTGCCCAGTCTAATTGCTCGCTATGAACAATGGCTGGAATGGCAGTGATAGTCCAAGTGGTAGGACTAACCTGTTCTAAATCGATGCCGATAGCATGGTAGAGATCCATTCGCTCACCGAGAACAACACTTTGGTCAGCCGAAACATCAAAAGGGATAGCTACCAGTAATGGTTGACTAGCATGACTGAGTCGAGCGTGTTTGAACTGTTCATACAATAAACGTTCGTGAGCAGCATGTTGATCAAAGAGTAAAAGGTTGTCTTGGTCTACAGCTAAGATATAAGAATTACTGATCTGACTTAAGACCCGAATCGGTTTAGCTTCGGGAACTACAAAGAGAGATTCAGTAGCACTAGCATCAACCTGCGGCACTAGATTGGTTGGTGCATTTAAATCAAAGTTCTTGGCATAATAGCTTTGCTGGGGTTGTTGTACATAATGACCAGATTGTGAGGGATAGCTGGATGACGGATAAGGAGTAGTTGCCGATTGGTAATTCGGACTCACAGCAAATTGCTGGCTACTTAAAAACTCTCGAATGTTGCGGTAGAGAAAGCTATAAATTTGATCTGGATTGCTAAACCTTACTTCAGTTTTGCGGGGGTGAACATTGACATCCACACTATCGGGAGCCACTTTTAAGTGAATGAAGAAAACAGGAAACTCGTTGCTTAGTAAAAATCCTTGGTAAGCATCGCTAATAATTTTGTTCAGTCGGAAATCTTGAATAACGCGGCCGTTGATACTGATCATTTGCTGACTACGATTGGTACGTTTGATCACTGGGGAGGAGATCACCATATCGGCGCTCACTTCACTATCTTCAGCGTGAAGGTAATACATCTTGCCGGCTAACTCTTTGCTCATGATTTGGTAAAATCTTTCTAACAATGATGTTTCAGGTGGACTATTGAGCAGTTCTTTATTTTCATGAAACAACTCAAAGTGAATGTGAGGGAAGGTGAGAGCAATTTCTTGTACCAATCGAGTAATTGCCGCTAGTTCTTGTCTATCACTTTTTAAGAATTTGCGACGGGCAGGCACTTTGGCAAAAAGATGCTCTACTCGAAGAGTGGTACCTTGCTGACGGGAGATAATAGCTTCGTCGACTATTTCTCCATGATTCAAAACAATCGTTTTTCCTTCAGGTGCATTCGCTTTAGTACTAGTCTCTACAGTCACCATACTGACTGAAGCAATACTAGCGAGGGCTTCTCCACGAAAACCTAAACTGATCAATCGATCTAGATCACTGAGCTCCGTAATCTTGCTAGTAGCATGACGAAGAAAAGCTTTTTTGATTTCAGAGCCAGCAATGCCTGATCCATTGTCGATGATCTCGATCAGGGATTTTCCACCATTGCGTAAATGAATACTAATATGGGTAGCGCCAGCATCGATGCTGTTTTCCAAAAGCTCTTTGACAATGGAAGCTGGTCGCTCTACGACTTCACCGGCTGCGATCTGATTAATCACCTGCTCGGATAGAATGTGAATGGAATCCATATGATAGTAATTAATTGCGAATGGCGAATGGCGAATGGCGAATTGCGAATTTTAGGCATCAGGCTTCAAGCTTCATCCAAACTCTATGTCGGCCGGATCCTTCTCCCGCAGGCGCGGGATCAGGATGAATTGATAGCAAGCAAAACTTTCAACTTTCAATTTTCAACTTCTCTGCGTTTGCTTTTTGCTGCAGTTGTTTTAGCATCACCAATGCATCAAATGGGGTGAGGCGATCACAGTCTAGGTTTGCTAATTCTTTGACAAAATTAGGCAGTTGATGAGGTGAGCTGGTAGAGAATAAAGTTGGTTCTAAGGCTTTAGAATCAGTTGCTTGGGAATCTTTTTCTTCTAAAGTTTTAAGAATGTTTTTGGCACCTTCAATTAAAGTAGGGGGGAGTCCTGCTCTTCTCGCTACTTCTAAACCATAGCTTTTGCCAATGCCGCCTGGGACAATTTTGTATAAAAAGGTGACCTGATCTCCCTGCTGGGCAATGGCTACGCTAGCATTTTTGCCCTTGGGTAATTGCTCAATAACACTGATCAATTCATGGTAATGGCTGGCAAACAATGTTTTTGCTTGAGTGATTCGCAGTAAATGTTCACAGAGAGCCCAGGCAATACTGAGACCGTCATAAGTAGATGTGCCGCGGCCGATTTCATCGAGAATGATCAGACTCTTACTGGTGGCAGTTCGTAGGATATTTGCAGTTTCGCTCATCTCTACCATAAATGTAGACATCCCTCGAAGGAGATAATCTTGCGCTCCAATACGAGTAAAGATTCTATCTACTATGGGTAACTTAGCTTTGGTCGCTGGAACAAAACTACCGATCAAGAAGAGAATTTGAATCAGGGCAACTTGGCGTAAATAGGTACTTTTACCGCCCATATTAGGACCGGTAATCAGTAGTAGTTGTTGTTTGTCATGGTCGAGATAGGTGTCATTGGGGATGAAAGATTTTCCTAATTTCTTGGCAATAATGGGATGTCTTCCACCTTCAACCATCAAGCTATCATCGTTGCTGAGTTGAGGACGGATGAAGTGATAGAGGACTGCAATCTCTGACAGACCAATCCAAACATCGAGTTCGGCTAGATGTTGGGCTAATTTTTGTAAAATATTCTTGTTCTCAATAATTTTTTGGCACATTTGGCCAAAAAGTACAGTCTGTCGTGCTTGTGACTTTTGGTCAGCACTGAGGTAGATAGCTTCAAATTCATGGAGAGCTGGTGAGGAGAAGCGTTCAGCATTGACTAAAGTTTGCTTACGTACCAAGTGTGCAATCTTCTCTACAGCTGTATCACGTAAACTAGCTTTAGAAATTTCAATGAAAAAGCCAGTGATATTATTGAAGCGGACCTTGAGTCCATCAACGCCAGTTTTTCCCTTTTCTTGGGCTTCATACTGCTGCAACCAAGTAGTACTATCCGTGACTGTATGGCGAATAGCATCAAGTTCAGCATCAAATCCAGACCGAATCCATTGACCTTCTCCTGCTGTCAAAGGCAATGTGTCAGCCAGGTTTAAAGCTTGTCCGAGTAAGCTAGTGATCTCTTCTGGTGTGTTTAGTCCTTGAGCTAAAGTTTGGCTAATAGAACTCGCATCGCTTTGCAATAATTTTTGAATATCCGGGAGTAAACTTAGCGTTTGAAAAAGGTTACCTAAATCTCGGGGAGTGCCACTACGAAGAACAATCTTGGCAATAATCTTTTCGATGTCGCTACTCTTTTTCAACTGACTTTGGATCTGACTACGGTTTTGACCACTCTTGGTGAAATGCTCTACTAAATCGAGACGTTGCATGATCAAGTCACTACTAGTCAGTGGATGTAAAAGCATAGTGTGGAGCAGGCGATATCCAGCTGCTGTGACCGTGGCATTGATACTATCTAGTAAAGAACCATATACTTTGCCATCATGTGCATTGCGTACTAATTCTAAATTTCTCACCGTCATTTCATCTAACAGCACACTGGTGATTTTATGTTGTTGATCAGAAAAAAGATGTTTTGCTTCACTCTGCTGAGTGTGAGCAATATAGCTAGCAATCATTTCTTCAGGTGCTTGTCCATCAGCAACTTGGGTGAGAGTGACGCTTACATTGCCCTGTTCTAAAAGTGGAGCCAATGCATCTTTAGCAGTGCTCGTTACTAGTACTTCCTGTGGGAAGCGGATACGGAGCTGATCAATCATGTCGGGCAAGGTTTGACCATGACCAGCACTTATTTCACCAGTACTGACATTACAAAATGTGATTGCCCAGTATCCCTGTCTTTGGTTAATTGCAGCCAGTAAGCGAATTTGTTGGTCATCGGCGTCACTGAGCAATGTTCCCGGTGTAACGATACGAGTAACCGTTCTTTCTACAATACCGGGTAAGCTGGGGTCACTAGTCTGGTCACAGATAGCGACCTTGTGGCCAGCTTTGATCAATTTGCGAATATATTGTTCACAACTAAAATGCGGAAAGCCGCACATAGCAATTTCGTTTTCGCTTCCTTTGTGTCTCGCAGTCAATGCAATATGCAAAATACTACTGGCAATCTCGGCATCGCTACCAAACATTTCATAGAAATCTCCTAGGCGAAAAAGCAGGATACAATCAGGGTGTTGATCCTTGATGGCGAAGTACTGCCGAAGCATGGGCGTGAGTTTTTTGGAGTCAGATGAGATGGGGGACATAATGCTTACACTGATCGTGCGGTTATGGTATCTTCAGAGTAGATTCGCTGCAAGATCTATGCCCAAGCATCCGCTTTCCCAGATCATCGAGCAAGGACAATTTTTTCATGTTTATCTCTTAAGCGCTGAAGATCCCGTTTCACTCGCTTCAGAGCTGCAGATAATTTTGAGTGATATTCAAGATCTCAATGGCCATCGTAGCTTAGATATTCATCGATTAGAGGCGGAGGAGGGCACCATTGATGTGCAAAGTGTGAAACAATTTCGGCAAATCTTTGGCTTACAAGCAGTGAGTAAAATTCGGTTGGGAATTATTGAACATATTGAGCAAATGACTATTCCCGCTCAACAAATGTTACTCAAACTGCTTGAGGAATCACCGCCAAGAAGTGTTTTCTTGCTGACTACCAGCAAATTAAAATCTATCAGCAAGCCAATTCTCTCCCGTACTGCTATTTTTCGCTTAGGTACTAAACCTTATCAGTTGAAACCTGAGTATCAAGTGTGGCTAGATGCTTTGTTCGCCCCTAAGACTTTATTAGTAGATAAACAAGCTGTGATTGATCAAATTGATAAAGAGTGTACTTGGAATGAAGTGAGCCTGGAAATGTCACACTATATACAAAAGAAACATTTGGGGCCTAACACTATTCAGAAATGGTTATTTACATTATCATTGGCCCAACCAAGCACAAAGGTGAAAGTACTGTTGGAATATTTCTTTTTAACTTGATATGGAAAGTTTTTGGCTTTATATAGCTGGACTATGTTGGTTAGCAATTGGAGGCATAACTACTCGACGTTTATTACTCCGCTATCGTGGTGTGCGCTTGCCTATTCATGAAGAATTTAAAACACATGATCAGATCAGTGAGCAGGCGATTACGATCGAGAGAATGTTTCAAAGTAATCTGCATGACATGTCTTTTTCAGAGCTGATCACGATGGCTGATAAGCTCAGTAAAAAGCATGATTTTCGTAAAGAAGTGAAATATTTGGAAGAAGCTCTCCATCGCGATTTACCACCGGATCATTATGTGGATATCCATGTAAAACTAGTAGATGCATATCTAGCTCTTAATGATTATTCGCGAGCTTTGGTGGTCGTTAATAAGCTTGTTTTTCATTTCCCCAATGAAGCAATTTGGCAAGAAAAAGTAGCCAAGATTCAAATACTGGCAGGTAGATATGAAGAAGCAGTGAAGACTTTAGAGACTTTGATTGATCTACACCCTCAGAAAGCATATTTAGAACTATTGGCTAAGGCGTATCGAAAGTTGAAATTGCATGATAAGGCGCGAGATATCTATCAGGATATTCATCGATTCCGATAATTGAGTTCAATTCATCCTGAGCAAAGCGCAGCTGCGTCGAAGGATCTGGCCGCCATACCGTCTGGGAGAATTATCATGTCTGAAGCTCGAAGTCAGTCATCGAGTTATGGTTACCTATAACCATTGAACAGAGTGAAGCCGGATCTTTCGACTCCACTTCGTTACGCTCAAGATGAATAAAGGGGCTATCACTGGGTTTGAGGATTATTCCAAGTGAGCAATCGATTGGAGTAATTAAGCTAGTGCTTCATAAACAAAAAAGGCTCAAGGTTTTCCTGGAGCCAATTCTGCATTCTGCACGCTGAATTTATTTTTGCGATTATTTTTTTCCTACTTTACGTTTTTTCTCTAGCCCAAAGCCTTCTAGACGGTCACTGAGGGTGGTGTAGACATCATCCTCATGCTCGTCAGCGTTGATGCTGATGAGTTTGCCCATCTTTTCGTAAAGAGAGACGATTGGGGCTGTTTCTTGGTAGTAATTGCTGAGGCGAAGCTTCATGCCCACAATGTTGTCTTCTTTGACCAATTTGAGATCATTGTCACATTTCTCACAAGTTTCTGCTATTGAATCAGCAGAGTAGACGGACTGACAATAACTACAAATTTTCTTCTTGGTAATGCGAGTAAGCGCATGGTCATCACCAACATTGAAAAGGACAGCGACGAAGTTGCGTTTGTATTGGCTGATTAAGCGATTGAAGAAGTCTGCTTGAGCCAAGTTCTTGGGGAAGCCATCAAAAATAATTGGTTTCTCGGTGCTGATACCTTTGATAAAGCTTTCCACAATTTGTTGCAAAATATCACTAGGTACTACTTGTCCTGCAGTCAAAAGTTGTTTCACTTTACGACCCAATTGAGTGTCTTGCTTCATGGTTTTTTGGAGCTCGAAGTGGAGGTCAAAAATAGCCATGTCATACATTTTGGTTAGCTTCAAAGACTGGCAGGTCTTACCTGAGCCTGGAGGACCAAAGAAAACTAGATCAGGAAAGTAGTTGAAGCTCATACTACTGGCCAAGAAATTGATGTCATTGTCTTGGGCTTGTTCTGCTTTGCTGAGATTGATACGGACACTATCTGGATGTTCACGTAATTTAACGAGAGCTTTGGCTTCGATCTGACGGATACGTTCACGAGTCACCCCGAATTCTTGGCCTACTTCTTCTAATGTATGACCAATACCATCATCTAAACCGAAACGCATGCGGATGATTTTTTGTTCACGAGGAGTGAGCGAGTCTAGCAAGCGATGAACATCTTCTTTGAGTAATTGGCGTGCAGCTTGAGAAGAAGGACTGAGGGTCACATCATCTTCGATGAAGTCTCCAAGTTTGCCAGAATTGTCACCATCAGATCCAACAGGAGCTTCTAGAGAAACGATATCTTGAGAGATTTTCTTGATGTAACGAATTTTTTTCACATCCATATCCATTTCTGAAGCGATTTCTTCAATCAATGGTTCACGACCCAACTCTTGCACAAGACGGCGCTGAGTATGAGTGAATTTATTGATTGTCTCCACCATATGTACTGGAATACGAATGGTACGAGCTTGATCCGCGATAGCACGGGTGATCGCTTGGCGAATCCACCACGTAGCATAGGTAGAGAATTTGAAACCTTTACGATAATCGAATTTTTCTACTGCACGGAACAAACCGATATTTCCTTCCTGAATCAAATCAAGGAGAGAGAGGCCTCGTCCTACGTATTTTTTAGCAATACTTACTACTAAACGTAAGTTTGCTTCAGCTAATTGGCGCTTCGCAACGGGATCATTTTTGGTAATACGTTTAGCCAACATTACTTCTTCTTCGGCATTGAGCAATTCTACTCGGCCGATTTCACGCAGGTACATGCGGATAGAGTCACCAGCAATATCACCTAAAGCGAAATTTTTCTTATTGGTTGAAAGGAATTTATCACGTAACTTTTGTTCTGAAGTCTTTTCTGTAGGAGTATCTTTTTCCTTTTGTTGGGCAGCATTTTTTTGTTGATTTTGCCAAATGAATTCTTGTTGTGAGTCGACAATCTCTATGCCATGGTCGAGGAATTGCACCATTACGTCTTCTACTACTTCTAGATTGGTTTCAAATTCAGGAATGGCATGCATCACTTCCTGCTGTGTCACAAACCCTTGTTCTTTGCCTTTTTTGATCAATAAACGGACCTCAGGACTATATTTTGCTAACGAATCTTGTTCGCGTTTAATACTTTTTTTACCCACTGGGCGAATGTTAAGTATGGAGCTGGAGTATGCGAGCTGTTGCAGCTAATATTTGTTGTTCTTCTAGGCGGTTGCCCTCGGCTCGTGCTTTTTTCAAGGCTCCTTGTAAACTACGAATCGATTCTTGTTTGAGATGGTCTTTGAGACGCTGGAGAAGTTTGTTTTTCTCAGCTAGCAGACGGTCTGAATCGTAGTCTTGGCATTGTTCTTCAATGCGAAGAAGTTGGAGAGAAAATTGATCTGATGAGATGTGAGGAGGGAATTGACTAGTAAGTAAGCTGATATCGCTAGATACTCGTGGCGTACTATAGTACTCATATACCTTTCTGTAAATGTCCTTGAAATCAGCAGGAAGAAGTTCTATGAGCCCTAGATCCTGGAGGATGTCGATAAACTGTGGATAAAGTACACTGAAAGCTAAAGTAACTAACAATAAATCAGTTTGCGCCGTAGTTGGAATGCTGGGAACTGACTTCTCCATGTGATGTGACTGCAATGTCTTATAGATAAGCGTTTCACTTTTGTGTAATAAGTTGGCTAACTTTTTGACATAAATATCTTGGTCAAAGGGATGCGCAAGGCGTTTGATCAGAGGAATAGTAAATTTGAGCACATCTTTTTGATCTTCAATAAAGTTGAGATCTTTATCCGCAAAAAAGGCTTGGAGGATATAATCAAACCAATCGAGATGTTTTTCTATCAAGCTAAAAAATTGAGCTTGATCTTGGCGTACTAATGAATCTGGATCTTGGTCAGGCGCGAGCAAAACAAAGCGAGCTTGCGTTTCCGGCAAGGCTACTAAATCAGGCATGATGCGCAAAGCAGCATTTTTACCAGCTTGATCACCATCAAAAACAAAGATGAGACTGTCAGCTTGGCGGCGCAATATTTCTAAGTGTCGAGGAGTAAAGGCAGTGCCCGACACCGCCACGGTATTGAGTAAGCCAGCTTGAACACAGCTCAAACAATCGACCTGTCCTTCGACTACATACACCCGACGAGCAGCTTTGATACTAGATTTGGCTTGATAGAGGCCATAGATGAATGAACTTTTGTGAAACAAAATAGTTTCAGGCGAATTGAGATATTTGGGTTGATTTTCATTAGTAAGTGCTCTACCGGTGAAGCCAACAATGTCTCCGCGATCGCCATAAAAAGGGAAGATAATGCGATCACGAAATTTATCATGACCAGTATCTTTGTCACCTTGAATGGCTACACCAGCAGCTAATTGTTCAGGTAAGGTGAAATTATTCTTCAGTAAATGATCATAGAGAGCTTGCCAGCTATCTAAAGCATACCCAAGCCCGAACTGAGTGATGATACTGGGTTGCAAACCTCGCTGAGTGAGATAGTTTTGAGCAGTAGCTTGGGTGCTGATTTGTTGAGCAAAAAAACTCTGTGTCTCACGTAGGAGCGCTCTCATCCGTTCCTTCTCATCTTTCTGAGCGGAGCTGTACTGGGCAGACTTTTGATCGATGCTTAAACCTACACGATCCGCCAGATCATGAATGGCTTCACCAAAGTCCACTTTTTCAACTGTCATGTAGAACTTGAAAATGTCGCCCCCTTGATGACAACCAAAGCAGTAGGCAATGCCTTTGTCAGGACTAACCATAAAAGAAGGAGTCTTCTCCTGATGAAAAGGGCATAGACCCTTGAGATTGCGACCTGATCGTTTCAAAGTGACATAGTCTTTGACTAAGTCTTCAATACTGAGGCGAGATTTAATTTCGATGACAGGGTCGATCATTAGTGGAAAGTGGAAAGTTGAAAATTGAAAGTTGCACTCCAATTGGCTTCGGTAGTCTAGCGGTGGTGAGGGACACACAGCAAGAGGAAAATTGCGAATGGCGAATTGGAACTCACTGGAGTCATCCTGATTCCGCGTATGCGGGAAAAAGATCCTGCTGTCACTCCGTTTGGCAGAACACGAACCATTAATTCATGTTGAGCGAAACGCAGTGTAGCCGAAACATCCGGCCGACATTACGCTAGAAAGACTCTCAACTCTCAATTCGCTGCTCATGTTTTAACAACCATTCTTTTCGCCACAGTTCGCCAGCATAGCCGGTTAACTTTCCATTTTTACCTACAACTCTGTGGCATGGAATAATAATAGCTATCGGATTTTTGCTATTGGCATGGCCTATGGCTCTGACCGCTTTAGTGTTACCGATTTTTTTAGCTTGTTCTCCGTATGAGGTCGTTTGTCCGTACGGAATCGTTTGTAATGCGGTCCAGGCTGATTTTTGGAAATTGGTTCCTGCGGGTGAAAGTGGGAGGTCAAATTCTTGGCGTGTATGATTGAAATATTCTCCTAATTGTTGGAAACAGGCTTGAGCAATGGTTGATGCCGGTGGTTCACTGTCTTGCAGATCATTATTAACAAAATCGAGGCCAAGTAGGTGGTTGTCATCGGTAATAATTTTTAAGGTGCCAACTGGGGATTGGAAATAAGTGATATATGGTGTGTTCATAGAAATCCATTACTTCTTTTCTGTATCTTTTGTAGGGATAAAGTCCAATGCGAGGGAGTTGATACAGTAGTGTTGGCCACTAGGTTTGGGGCCACCATCGAAGACATGGCCTAGGTGAGCTCCACAGGTAGCACATTGCACTTCCGTACGAATCATCCCGTGGCTTTCATCAAGAGTTTGTTTGATATTCGCTTGGTAAACTGGATCCCAGAAACTCGGCCAGCCAGTATCAGAATCAAATTTCGTATCTGAAGAAAAGAGGGGCGTCTGACAAGCTACACAAGCATACATGCCCGCTGCTTTATTTTTGTAATATTTACCACTAAAAGGAGGTTCAGTACCCTTGAGAAAGCAAACATTGTATTGGTCAGGTGATAGCTTCTTAGAATAGTCTTCAGCCATACAGATAATTAGTGTCCTCAGTATCCTGCAATCAATTTATTCTGACAATGGTGAGTGGGAATTAACGGAAGGTGAGACTTCTTTTTCGAGCTTCAGAAAAACGGATGGAGTGTGGTGGCTTTGCTAGCATCATAGTTTCAGCAATTGACGTCCTCATCTCTTCTAACACATAACGAACTCTATCTGAGTATGAATCAGGTACATCTACTTTAAATCGTAACTCATTGTGTACTTTTACAGCTACCACTTTTTCTCTTTCGATTAAGGCATTTCCTTCTTCAGACTCAATCATGATGCCATAGTCTAAAATCCAGGCTGGTATTTCTGTTTTTCCATGAACTAACCTTTTTGCGGCTACGTTTATTCTAACTACTTGAGCATGTTTCCTTCGTTCGTTGAGGTATCGGTGTACTACTTCACCAAGAATGTCATTGAGGTGTTTTTGATCTTCACGAAGCAATGTACGTGGCATTCCAGCTTTGCAATCATCCATAGGTACTAGCGCTCGTCTACTTGATAGATCTAGAAATGTGGGGCGAATATAAACTGGTTGTTTTAAAGTGCTTAATAAAGTACCAGTTCGACGTTTTTCTTCAAATAATCTAGCTAGAAAGTCTCTTACTTCTGGGACATAGTCGAGAGTGTGGAAGTCGTCAGAAGAGACAAAACGGAACGATGGGTGTTCGTTGGCTTCTTCGGGAGGGATAGAAAGGTTAGATCCTGGAATTAAGGGTGATACATATCTACTTACCAGAAGGTGACTTCTACTTTTTCTTGCAATACCAAATGTTTCAAAATGAGTGGCGTTGTGATCTATCCGTCCATCAACTTCTTGGGAAACCTCAAGAATGAGCCTGTCTTTGCTTGATGGATCTCCAGGTTCGATTTTCCCTCCAATTGTTTCATAAAGACCTGGATGAGTTTTTGCTTGATCAGATCTCTTCAAAACAACCACGTGATCATTCATTGGATCAAATGCTGCTACGGTCACTACCGGTTGTACTTGATCTTCTAATGACATGATACTTACTTAAGTAAGGTTAATTTTTACACCTGATGAAGAACTACTGTCAAAAGAGCGCTTGTGGTGGTGCGCTCATTTGTGATCTGTCGAACCGAAGACACGGATCAAGACTGAGACTTAGACTGAGGAAGGGATAAGTGATAAGGCTAGGAATTGCCCTTAGTCTTAGTCTCAGTCCAAGTCTCACAATTGATTTGACTGTTCGCAGATAACTTTATAGAGTGTTGGCGCTCTATTCGTGGGTCGGTACCGAAGTGGACAAACGGGGCAGACTGTAAATCTGCTGGCTTACGCCTTCGGCGGTTCGAATCCGTCCCGGCCCACCACGCGAGCACCATCGGTGCGAGTCTTAAACTTATTCTCAGTCTAATTTCTTAGATAGCTTTTTATTAGTGTTTGAAGGATTAGTATAAGGATCAGGCAGGTTAGAGAGGCTATATACCACTTAGTTGATTTAGTTTATAATGTGATTAAGTGTAATAAAAACAAAATGTCAAAAAGGCCTAAAGAAGATAAGGTGAGAGTAGAGATCTCAGCTCCTGAGTTGCCTTACCGTACGATGAAAGATGCCTCACCTGAGCTTCAAAAAGAATACGCTGCTTTGCTAGAACAGACTAGAAAAAGAGTGTCTAGAGTAACTAATGCAGCTAGTGTTGCTGGTGGACTTTTGCTAGCTGATTCTGTTTTAAATTGGGAACCAGGATTAGCTCAGAAATTTGGGGTTGTTCTTACTGCTGCTTTGGTAATTGCTCCACAAGTAATTAAACAGATTAATAAAAATGATCTAGCGCTATTACGTGAGTATCAAGAGACTGTTTCTGTCCATGTTGATAATGATGCCGGAGAAGAAAACCCAGATGTACGAAGAAAAAAGACTAGAGTTCTCCATAACTTAAATGAGCATGATGCCGGTCCAACTGGAGAAACTGAAGCTGGTGTTTTTCTCTTTATGTGTATTTTGAAGGTCTTAAGTTCTTTGGATATTCTTAAACAACCTGGACAAGAACTGGCAGTGGTTAGTGCTGCTTTAATTATATCTATATTGGCGATGATGGCTACGTTCTTGACTAGAAAAGCATTGAGAAATGAGCAAGAGCGGTTTCGTGGAGAAATGAAAACCTTTCTTCGTCGTATTCCGGCTCAAACAAGAGTTGCTGCTGATTTAGATGTCGGTAACGATCATGAAGTAGAAAGAGGTGAGGGAGCTAAAGATAAAGTTGCCAAAAAATAGTCCCTTGCAAATACTGCGATTCTCCATACAATAGGCACTTCTGGGTATGGAGAGATCGCATAGCCTCAAAGGGGCCCCTCCGGGTTGGTCTAGGCCAATTTCATTTTTAGCACTGTAGGCTATGATGGACTATCAGTGTTTTTATGTATTGTGTTTACTTTTTACAAAGCCTTAAACAGAAGCGGTTTTATATTGGAGTGACTAGAGATCTTGCCAATAGAGTTAAACAACATAATAATGGGCACACAAAATCTACATGCCCTTATAAGCGTTGGATTTTGATTCACTTTGAAAGTTATTCTGAAAAGAAAGTAGCTTACAAAAGAGAATACTATCTCAAGCACCCTCAAGGATACTTGGAGAAAGAGCTCTTACTGAGAAGTATCAACATGGAGAGATCGCATAGTGGTCTAGTGCACACGCTTGGAAAGCGTGCATCCTCGCAAGGGGATCGAGAGTTCAAATCTCTCTCTCTCCGCCATGATCGTTTGTGACGATCGTGCTTATTCTTATTCTAATCCTCAGTCTTTCTTAGTTTTTAGGCTGTCTTGATCGTGACGGAAGAATAAGAATTAGAATAAAGATAAGAATGAGAGGTTTTCTAATACCAATTAAAGGTAACCGTTAAGTTTGCTGCAAACATTGACGTTCCATGTAGAGATTAGTAAAAGTACTAGTATTCATTAGCTACTCATTTATGAATGCAAAAAGTAAATTGTTACGGATGGATAATGTGGCCATTGTGGTTGAAGACCTGGAAGCTGCTAAAGCTTTTTTTGCTGAACTGGGCATGGAGCTCGAAGGAGAGACTACAGTTGAGGGGCCTTGGGTAGATCGGATCATTGGACTTGATGGTGCTCGTTCTGATATCGCTATGATGCGTACTCCAGATGGTCACAGTCGATTGGAGCTGACTAAGTTTCGGAAACCAGCTGCGGTCAAAGTTGAACCGGGAAATAAGCCAGTGAATATGCTTGGAGCTTATCGCATTATGTTCGCTGTCGAAGATATCAACGAAGTACTTCCTCGCTTAGAGAAGCATGGTGCTTCACTAATTGGTGAGGTAGTGCAGTATGAGGATATGTATCTACTTTGTTATCTTCGTGGGCCTGAGGGTATAGTGGTGGCTTTGGCCCAGCAGCTTGGTGGTAAGTCGATAACTGATACTTTGGGAAATGCTTAATCAAAGAGTGTGTCGCTATAGGAAAGGCTGATTTTAATTTGAACGTTATGGATGTTGTGAAATATTTCAATGTATTAGCTGTAGTGCTTGTGAGCTTGATTTGGCTTGCTATCATTCTATTTCTTTGGTTGAAGAAAAAGAAAAGTCTTGTCTATTTAGTATTGTTCACAGTGTTTTATATTTATCTGGTTAAGGTGTTGGATTACACTATATTTCAATTCCAATCATTGCTTCTTCTGAAATATTTTGTACCGAGTCTAATCTTGAATGGGCAAGCTGTTGGTGAAACCATCAACCTGGTGCCACTGATCACGCTTACTGCTGGAGATCTGAAAACATCACTGCTCAATATTTTGCTTTTGATACCTTTCGGTTTTGGGCTACCGTTCGTTGCCAATTTCCGCATGAAAAAGGTAGTGGTGATCGGAGTATGCTTTAGTATCTTTATTGAACTTTTGCAGCTGATAACTGGACTAATAGCAGGAAGTACTTTTCGGATTGTGGACATCAATGATGTGCTATTTAATACGCTCGGTGTAGTAGTTGGGTATCTACTTTTTGTGGGATTGGTACGTATCTACCGCTGGAAAGGACCAACTAATAAATAAGGGATAACTAATGAAGTGATAAGTTAGGAATGAGTTATGGTACTGTTTGGTTCATTGACTCTTCCTCTTGCTCTCTGCTATGAATAGAGCACTTATGCTAGCTCAAAGTTTATGATGCAGATGCGTTGGTACCATGTGCGCAGACGGTTGGGGTGGATTGTGCTTACGGTGCTACTGACTACATTTGTCTGTATTCAAGCATTTCAAGGACAGTTTTTCTTTTCTATTGCTCAAAAGTTTCAAGATAGTTTCTTGCAGCTTACTGATGATGTAGATCGAGATATTGTTGTGATTAAAATCGATGATAAAAGTCTAGAAAAATTAGGTACTTTCCCTTGGCCTCGAGGAGAGCATGGGAAGATGATTGCTTTACTGGATCAGGCTCAAGCAAAGGTGGTTGGGTATGATGTCGCTTTCTTTGAACCGTCTCCACTTACTGATCAAGATCTACTTCTTAGTGCCGCTTTAGCTGATACTTCAGTGCCGATAGCTTTACCTTTGGAGTTGAATGAAGTGGCTGTAGGTAATGCTCAAGTGCAAAATCTGCCTTTGAGTAATTTCTTGGGCAAACAAGTGCAGACAGGATTTATTAATATTCAAGCTGATCAAGATCTTTTGGTTCGACACTTCCCACCTAAACTCATTTTTGCTGGTAAATACATTCCTAGTTTTAGTGCTGCTATTGTGAATCAAGTAAAAGGAGCGGCTTACCAATTTCCAGCTGATAATAGTGTCTATTTGCCTATTCAGGATATTAATAAGTATCAGAGTTTTTCTTTTAGTGATGTTGTCGATGGAACGGTTCCCCAGCAGATGTTCAAAGATAAAATTGTATTGGTTGGTAGTACGGCTGCAACACTTCATGATGAGGTGTTTATTCCTAATCAAAATGATAAAACTCCAGGAGTATTCTTGCATGCACTAACTATCGACAATATGCTCAACCAAAGAGCATTCACACCATTGGCTAGTAGCATTGTTTGGATTTTGCTCTTTATCATAATTGCGATTGCCTTTGCTTCTAAGCTATTTCTGCGTACTTTAGCTGATTGGGCCATCACTGTTCTTCTCTTAGCAGTAATAATTTTATTACCATTCTTGTTGGCACCTAAGATGGTAATTGTGCCATTATTTTACCTAGTGCTTACCTGGCTGATTACTGTTCTTGCTGGTTCATTACTCAAAATCAATGTGATTGAAGATGAACGTGAGCAATTACGTTCACACTTTTCTTTGTATGTGAATAAGTCTGTCGTCGATCGTTTGGCCCAAAATCCAGAGAAAGCTGTCTTGGGTGGAGATAAGCGTGAAATGACGGTGCTCTTTTCTGATATCCGTGGATTCACTTCTATTTCAGAGCAAATGACACCTGCTGATGTGGTTCATTTCTTGAATCAATATCTAGATATGATGACTGCGATTGTTTTGGAGCAGGGCGGAGTCTTGGATAAATATATTGGTGATGCGATCATGGCCTTTTGGGGAGCACCACTACCTCAAGAAGATCATGCTGTACTGGGAGTGCGTACTGCGTGGTTGATGCAAAAAGCGATGAAAGAAAATGGCCATTTGTTTTTGAAAAATTGGCCTGATCTCGGTGAATTGAAAATTGGTATTGGCTTAAATACCGGAATGATGGCTGTTGGAAACATGGGCTCTCATCTACGCTTTGACTACACCGTTATCGGGGACAATGTAAACACTGCCTCTCGTATTGAGGGACTGACTAAATATTGGCGTGCGGATATTTTGATCGCTGAAGCTACTAAGAAGCTTGTAGATAAACAATTCATTTGTCGAGAATTGGATTTAGTCAGAGTAAAGGGGCGAACCGAACCACTACGGCTATTTGATATTCTCGGTGAAAAAACTGAGGACAATAATGACTTAGTTCAAAAATTAGTTATCTTTCACCAAGCAATAAAACTCTATCGTGATGGTAAATTTGCTGAAGCAATTGATCAGTTTCAGCTCTGGAAAGAAAGTATGCCTCAAGATAAAGTAGTAGATGTCTTCATTGAACGTTGCCAAGACTTCATTGCTCATCCTGAACAAGCAAAGGTGTTTACAGGTGTGATCATTATGGATAGTAAGTAAACTTTTTATTTAATTTGTATGTCAAAGATAACCATTTGGGTAACGGTAATAATTGTGTTGATAATTGGAGTTGCTGCAGGAGGATATATTTATGCTCTTACTACTCAACCTGGAGTTGTTCCTAACGCTACACCAATAGTAGTTACCGCTACTCCAACTAACACTGCAACTGTGGTAGCAATTGCTAACGCTAAAGCTACTTTGATGGTTGAGCAGGGGACTATTCAACAGATTCGTGGGGTACAAACTATGATGATAACCAGTGAAAGTGAAGTGCTCGTCGGTGATCAACTGAAGACTGGTGCTAGTGACCAAGGATTTATTATATTCCCAGACAATGATGTGATTCGATTGGCTGCCAACACTCATATTACTTTGCAATCATTGGTATCTAGCGAGACCGAGAGTAAAGTGGCTATTTTACAATCAAGTGGCAATACTTGGTCTCATGTCCAAAGTCTCCTAGATCGTAAGCATGACTATAGTGTGCAAAGTCCTACCTTGGTAGCAACCGTGCGTGGAACTGTCTTTAACTTTAGTGTCGATGCTGCTCAGCAGTCTTGGGTAGGAGTGTATGAGTCGAAAGTAGATGTTACCAGAACAAGTGATCAAGCAAAGGTACTAGTAGATGCCGGTGACTTTGCTACTGAAAACAGTGGTACTGGTCAACCAATGGCAGTAAAGAAAATGGAGGCAGATAAAATGGATAGTCCGTGGTTCAAACAAAATGTTACTAAAGATCACAATCTAGAACAGCTCATGGATAAATCAGGACAAGCAAGTTTGACTAAAGATTTTCTACGTCAAAACCGCGCTGCTTTCTTCAAAGACCCACCATCAATTCAATCAACAGTAGATTTCAAGGTATTCCCATCAGCGAGTATCTCTACTCAGCCTCAAAGCTTTGATCCTTCAATGGTCTTGATGCTGATTTTGAAAGAGATGGTAGCGAAGAATTATATTGGGCCCAATGAAGCTGAATTTGCGATCAAAGGATTGATTGATCGCCCAGATCTTTTGAAATTGAAATCAGAAGCTGAGGTCAAAGCATATATAGAGAGCTATTTGCAAAGCCAAGTTATTGGTCATACTGGTGCGGTTGAACCCTCTCCAAGCAGCTCGCCTTCATCCCAGGTCGATGAAGAGACCACTTCTGCCCCAGAATACACCACACCTACACCAAGAGAGAGTATTACTGCTCAACCAACAGTCTCCCCATCACCTACTAGTTCATCAAGATTTTCACCTACGTACAACTTTACCAATACTAATACTAGGTATGTTGCTCCATCATCTCCCTCACCAGAACCTATTAAATAGTATTTAGTTAATTCTTCTGCAGAAAAATAGTCTTAAGATAGAGAAACAGCGGAGAAAGATATGTAGATCAATTCGTTAGCCATTAGATGATGAAACATACAATATATTGTATACTATATTGTATGTAATTGGTGTCACTATGAGCAGATATTTTTCCAGAGACGTACAGTTGGAGCCTGAGCATGCCAGAAAATTAGCTGAATTGATAGACAGTGAATATGGGAATGAGTTGAGGGATCTACTAAAGGCTAAACAAGGAATAATTGATGCTACAGGTTTCGAGCGTTTACTGAGGCAACTAGGCGTTATGAATCTATCGCGAAAGTCTGCCAAAGATCAGGTGGCTTTAGTTGATGAATTAGTCACGCGTTATGGATTAATGGTTGTAATGAAGCACTTGGATCAAGAGATGCAAAATCGCAAAATAGTAAAAAGTCAGTTGGACCAAATATTGGGAACCAAAGAAGTAATGGAAAGATATAGACAGCAATATGAGTCAGCTTTGAAAATCCTAAAAACTTTTGGAATCAGCTTTAGAAATGTGCCCTCTTGGGATACTGTCGAAGCTCGACTGACACCTGAAAAATTAATGCTTCTTCAGAAAATAGAAGAACCTCGGATGATTTTGATTCCCCCTCAATCAAGGCAACGTTTAGTGTTTGCCCTCAATGGTCAGGCCTCGAGGGTTAAGTTTATTGAACCTGTGACCACGGATCGGTTTGAAGATGGTCTTCTTTGGGATCCCCAAGGCACCGAAGCTAAACTTTCGTGGGAAGTAATGATTGTAGATGGTAGAAGACATATACCATATGATGAATTTATCCAAGCTGGTAAGACTAATTATCAGCAAATTGTAGCTATGAAAAAAGGACATGAGCAAAATGGATTGAGAGTTTTAACTGGCGCTAGGGCGTGTATTGTTTTACTGATGTGGGGGATCATAGAAGGTGACTGGCTTCATTGGCGGACCCCTATGGTGCTGAATGCTGATGATATTGTAAATAACTGGACTACTCTTATTAGTGTAGGTGGTGGTACCGCTGGGAGTGCTAGATTTGCGGCAGAGAATGGCCTCGACTGTTATGGAGATGAATTGCGAGTGCGCTCAGCAATGAATATCTAATTTATAGTAATTCTAAGCTTCTCAACCCACTGATATGTAATGGGTTGGTGGGATCATACTTACCTACAAATAATGTGGGGTAAAATCTTGGATCTTTAAGTAACAATTGCCATATCTTGATATTTCCCTCTCGGTAAATAAGGTCTTTGGTGTAACAAACTCCTTTGTGAGCTGGTGGGGTACCTCGGAAAATTCTGACGCAGAGACGCCAGGCTTTCTCTTTGAGATCTTGTGGATCTTTGCTGGGGAATTTGAGGAAATAGTATTCTTTCATTATTTCGTAAATAGCCCGGAAGTCTCGTTTGATCCCATCTAATCCATGGACAAGGCCAATAGCGAAATATTTGTCATCGCCACTAAAATCTTTGAATTTGCTCGAGAGAATTTGTTCATTGGTGGTAGCAATACCTTCTTCGGTCATCAGGTAGTGATCTAGACCAAAGCGAAGTAATTGGAGAGGACTTTTTTCGGCTGCAGTACTGCGGTAGACATGAGTACAAATCTCGTGGGCTATCAGTTTTGTAACCTCGGGTGAAGTCACTTTTCTTGCTTGCGGTATGACCACGGTTTTTTTACGATTCATTACACAAATTGCTGTTCTCGATCCTTCTGCTACCTCACTGATCCAATCGTGAGCACCGATATTTGCTAATGCTCTATTGAATGCTTCAACAATCTGAGGAGCTGATAATTCGTTAGTAATGCTATCTAGTTGAAGAAATGGGAAAAGGCCGAAAAGTTCTTTTTGTAGATGCAGAATATCACTACTCTGGGGTATTTGAATTATCTGATCTGAACCTTCTGCATATTCAAAGTGGTAACTAGAAATGATTTGGTGAAGTTCTGGCGTGGTAGTTGCAGAATAATTTTTGCGAGTTTTTATACGGGTCAGTATATCCTGCCATACTGATTGTTTTGGTTTGCCAAATACTTTAGCTGTAGCTTCAAAAAAATCATCTGTGTCATTGTTTAGCACTGCTCGATACAGATGAACACGTTCTAATTCTTCAGTGATTTTTGCTTGGTACAACTCCCTAATGGTGTTGTTTTTTTCAGTGCTCAAAATGTCTTTCTCTAGTCCCAAAAGTCTATCGGTCCTAGCAGCTAAGGTGTCTGGATCTACACCAATATAAATGAGATCAGGATTTTCTATTTGATCACTGATGAAGCCAAGTTTCTGGCCTTCGAAATTGCTATGATCAGGGTAGAGTACGGGGATTTTGTCAGCATGACTGATGCCGATATACCAATGAGAATCAAACATTGCGAAAGGGATAGTTTATACATTATTATCATAACACGGGTGTGGTTAATTTAAGAGATTCGCTATGAATATGCAGGCTACGTTTCCATCAAGAATTATCTGGCGACTATACTTAGATGGCTTAAGTAGTTTTTTAGATGTTTTTCATGGTCACTCACGATCTGAATTAGAGAAAGCGGTAGGGGTATTTGAGGGATCCTCACTGCAATTCAAATTTGAAACTGTCGATAGTGCTTATCTCGACAAATTTGTGCCCATGTACGAAAAAGAAATTAGTAAAAAGGCTGATGCTCGCATTATCGATGTTCGTGATCGCGTTCTCTATCACCCTCTTTATGAGTGGCCGTTTATGGCTATGTCGCTCTATGATGGAGCTGAGTATTTGGGTGGGAGAATATTTTCTATTAGCGATGAAGGAATACTAGGAGCTTTCAAAGTGCTGCCTCATAAGGTAGATCTACCGATTAAAAAAGTGCCGTTTTCTTTTATTGCTGATTACTATTTAGTAGAAAAAGCCTTGGAGTTGAAAAAGCAATTTTTGAGCTCAGGCTCTACTCTCAATCCTTTTGGTGTGCATTCAGCAATTGGGCTGGCTACTTACAAATTGAAATCTGGAGCGCGCCCGTATGTTGCTTTCAGTAGATGTGAGATCAAACAAGAATTTGTTTGGGATGGACAAAAAGATGTCCTTCTCTTTCTAGGAGGTCAAAAAGATGTTCCCATCCAGAAAGCTATTTTATTTCTAGTGTCAGCTGAAAAAATTGAAGAAAGGTATGGCAATCTACTAGCTCATGCCTCATGCGAAATCAAAGTAGTGACGAAGTCTGAAACTAACTAAAACGTAAAAGACTTTGAGATCTTTGGAGATTTCGACTTTCGAAACAATATTCTGGCAAGGGAATATGGTGAGCCTTATAAAAAGCTAGTTCTTTTCTTTGAAATCGGAATGCCCGCTTAGTGTCTTTATCAGCTATCACTTGATCACAGGAACTTTCAGCTACGTCCGCGATATTGTCAGGAAGAGTAGAGGAAGTTTCTAATGTTGGATAGGCTTTTTGGTTAGTCCAAGGGATATCCAAAGCTTGCGCTTCAGCAGCTGTGGTGATTGGGAAAAACTCTTGAGCGATGCTGTCTGCATAAGGATAGTCGCTGTACTTCATGGGGAAGAATTGACCATATTCACCAGTAGACTTCATGTGAGCAATAATACGTGGAAGCAGCTCTTCATATTCGTTCTTAGTATATTGTTTGTTGAGAATACAATAATTAGCCTTTTGATTGAAATGAGAGCAACCAAAGAGATTGTTACCCTCAGGAATGACGCCTGAAGTATATTGGCTATCAGAGAGCTGCATGCAGGTGAAGCTTAGTTGGACATTGTAGCTATTTCGTCTCACGCCCATATTCATGTAATGCAGTTGCCCACCCGTAGATGTGACTGAACTGAAACAATCTTTACAGGACTCTAAGTTGAAAGAACCATCGACATTCTGACAATTGCGTAAAAAGTAAGATTGATGACAATCAATGCTGCTATCGATATATTGACCGTCACAATTTTCGCTATTTACTAAGGATTGGTAGGTGTAGTTTTTCTCCTGTAAAAACTCCAGCCATTTCTTTTGAATTATCGCTAAGTTAGTTCTGGAATCAGTACTTAACTCCCGCATTTGCAGCTCGTATTCTTCTTTAGAATATTGCACATTCCAAATACAATATTGTTTGTGATCCAGGCCTACACAACCAAAACAATTGCTGCAATTACGACAATTGTAGAGGAATGAGGACTCACGAGAATTGAAACAGTGAATACTCCACTTGAGGTCATAACAATTATGACAATTCACACATTCATAACAAAGTTCACAGTGGGTAATGTAAGTGTTATCGATACAATCGCGACACTGATAGACTCTTACGCCATACATACAATCCTGACTCTCAATACAACTAAATGTTAAATAACAATTTTGGAGCCCAATAGCGAGGTGGACATAAGGACTGTTTTCGGTATTGGCAGCAGTACGAGACATATGAGGAACACGTATATTGAGCTCATGCCATTGTTCAAAAAAAGGCCGACTAAAATCGTATGGTTGGCCATAATCGCGAGCATCGAAACTATCAGCTGATAGCCAAACGTCTTTATCATAAACTGGGAATGGTGCATCTGGTCGGTAGGAACTGATCATGCTGCTACCTGTCTTGTCGCATTTACGCTCAAACAAAATCCATTCGTTACGGAAAGCAAAGAGCTGTCGCAGCCTGGCGATTGGCGATAAGCTAGGAAGTGGTATGCATTTGCTTTCTAAGAAGGTTTTTTCTGCTTCAGTAATAGTAAAAGTTTTACCAGTTTGATTGCAGATTACTTCCATAACAAAAGGCTAAGTTTGCCTGGAAAGTATCATAATGTGAGAACTGAAGTCTAGAACTGTTTGCATCCGGTGCTTTCTGTATTAAGCTGAATATAATTGTCGTACTTATATGCTTAAAAAACTCATCATTAGTTGTTTATCATTGACTCTTTTAACTGGATGTTCTCAAGTATTTGTACCCCAATCTCAAAGTGAATTAACAAACCAAGTAGGGACTACTATTCATTACCGAGTCAACCCTGATGCTTTGGCTCAGTACGAGGGGGATCCTACTGAAGGCATGGTGGACTCCATTAAGAGTTTGATCAATCAGCGTCTAGCTAAGAAGTATCAGCAGGGTTTCGAAGTTACTAGTGGATTGCTAGATAGTAATTTGATCACAGTAACGGTTCCAGCAAATGATCCACTTACTTTTGTAGAAGCAAATGGATTGATTGCCCCTTTGCCTTTATCTATTAAAGAGCTTCCTTCACAGGCAGATTTAGCTCAAGAGCCGATATGGCATGAAACAGGATTAAGTGAACAACAAATCGATAGGGTGGGCATTGGTGCCGTTCAACAGTCTTATCACATAGCACTGACCCTCACTAAAGAAGGTCAAGCAAAAATTGCTCAGATTACGAAACGGAATATTGGTAAGCCTCTAGCGATCTTTTTAGGCGATACTTTGATCAGCCAGCCGATGGTTCAGAGTGAAATTACTGGTAATGAGCTGATGATAGTCACTGAAAGTTCAGCCTCAGAGCAACTACTGTTACTTAACAGCTTGAGGTTAGCTCTTTATAAAAAACCTGTAGCTGCCCTGGTGTCGATCACTAATTAATACACAGATTCTAAGTAGCATTTTTCACAATACAGTACTTCTTTGCGGTCCGAACTATAAGTGGTTTTGATTGGAGCTTGGCACTTGGCACAATTTCTATCCCAGAGTAACCAGCCATTTTTCCAACTAAGACGTTCTCGATGTCTGCAGTCGAAACATGCTGTTGGCAAGGCTATATTTTGCTTTTGATAAAAAAGTAATTCTTGTTGAATGATACGGTAATGTTTCTGGCATTGACTGCAGGTAAGGATTTCTTTGGTAATGTTGTTACCATCTTTGATGTGGTCTGGTGGTTTTACTTCCTGGCCATGATATTGAGATTGTGAGATGTTTTCTTTCCATGTTCCATTGAGTTTTGTAACCACGCTTTCTTGGTTGAAGGGGAAGTAATCATAAGCAGTTGTTTCATTGTAGGAAAAAGGAGAAATGGTGATAGGAAAAAATTCTCCCCACTCTCCTGTGGCTTGCATATGGGCAATGATTTTGGGAACTAACTCTTTATATACTTCTTTGGTGTACTGTTTGTTGAGGATGCAGTATTCCTTGTGCTTTAGTCCAATACAACCAAAGCAGTTTTGACAATTATTCATACAAGTATCTGTGTACCACAAATTACTGCCAGAATAGCTATTCATATTGAAACCTGAATGGTTGGGTGCTGGTACGCATTCAATATTTTCATAACTCAGTTCACCCATCACGAAAGAGGAGTGCTGCGCGCTTTTAATATCCAAAGCGCCCTGGGTATACATACAATCTTGTCCCCGCAAGGTATCAAAACATTCAACACATTTGTCGGTGTCAGTTAAGAGATTGCCAGAAGAATTTTGTACCCGTCCTGTTCGGTACATGAAGAGTCTCGGAGTATTAACAATTTGATTGAGAAACTGAGTTTTGAGTGACTGGAGTTGTCGAGCTGACCCTAAATCCACGGCTTTCATTTTGGCTTCATAGTCTTCTCGGGAATAAGGTTTGTTTTCGAAATAATAGTGTTTGTTTCGCAGTCCATGAGACATGAAGCAATTGCTGCTTCCTTTGCAGTCAAATAAGAAACTAGAGTCATGACATTCTGAACAGTTGATTAGAAAATTACTATTGTGGCAATTTTGGCTGAAGAAACTGTAATAAACTAGCTCTGATTGATCTACCTGCATGGTATCCATGCAGTCTTTTGACGATTCTAGCCAAGCGCTGTAGTAGCAATCTTGATTGAAGTCGGAAGAGAATACCAGGTAGCAATTTTTGAGATGCGATACACAATTGGTGTAGTCGCTATTTTCATTGTTAGCGCTCATCATGCTTAATCTAGGTACTTTCTTCATTAGTTCTGAGAACTGACTAAAAAACGAACGAGTGAAGTCAAAGTCTTCACCGTAATCAGTCGCATCCCATTTATCCGACCACCACTCTTTCTGATCATAAACTTTGAATGGCTTGTCTTGAGAATAAATAGAAATAATTTCTTTACCACTTAAATCACACTTTCGTTGATACAATCTCCGTTCATTTCTAAAAGCACAGCGTCTAATGATTCGACAACGAGGACAGAGCTTAGGGGCGGATAATGTAAATGTCTGATTATTGATAGTTGGTGCGACTTGAGTAAGAAATAATTGTTCAGAAGCACTAATTGCAAATGGCTGTTGGCAAAGCTGACAGTTCATTGAGTAGAGTTAAATGTACTATGGAAGGATGTCTTTAGAATAAAGTATCTTGAGATATGCTACAATAAGTGTTGAAAGCTTTCGACAACTTTTCTCTATGCTAAAAGAAGATTTATTACACTTAGGATTTACCAAACCCGAGTCAGCTGTTTACTTGGCTATACTAGAATTAGGTGGGGCCAGTGTAAGTGCTATTGCTAAACGAGCAAAAGTAAATCGAGTGACTACATACAATACCCTAAATAACTTAGTAAAGAAGGGATATATTACTAATTCTAAACGCAAGAATGTACAGTTTTACTTAGCTGAATCTCCTAGTATCCTCTTGAGCAAGTTGGAGGAGCGATATCACATAGCAGAAAAAGTTCTGCCTCAATTGATAGCACTGCAGCATTCATCAGGCTTTACCCCAAGGATTCGTTATTATGAAGAAAAAGAAAGCATTACTAGTATCTTCGATGATATGGCTCAAGCTCAAGGAGAAGTGCTCGGTTATACTAATTTTGACCCATTGAGTCAGCTATTCCCCCAACTTCTAGCTAAGTTTGCCTACACTTTAGAAAAGAACAATAAGAAAGCGCGTTTCTTGGCGCCTTTTGATAATGCTAATGAACAGTATATCAACCAACATTTTAAACCTTTAATTCACAAGGGATTGTTAGAAGTGTTTACCGTTAACCCGGTACAGTTTCATTTCAAGAATGGGGTATTTTTTTATGATGATAAAATGGCCATTATTTCTTATGATAAGGATGAGTTGCTCGGTGTTATTATTCAGAGTGCGGTGAATACGCAAACCCAAAAGGCGATGTTTGATTTAGCTTGGCTCGGGGCAACTAGTTTTATTGCTTAGTGATATTTGCGTTAATTGATTTGAATGATAACCTAGATTCTTAGGTAATTTGGTATTTAAAAAAGCTTTTATATATGACCACTCCTGACGAACATTCTCAGCATGTTGATGCTGACGGACCTGAAGAAGCTGAGCCTTCTGAAGTAGAGCAGCAATTACACGAACCATCTGTTAGATTGGCCGAGCGAAACTCTCGTGTAAGAAGTATCTTATCAATGATAATCTTTGGAGGAGTAGTTGCTGTTGCCTTGTATGCCAAGCCAGATGATCCACCAACTGAATCGCAAACGACAACTGATGATACTCCTGCTGAAATAGAAAGAAGGAATAATTTGTCGGTTTCCTTCAAACTTATTTACACCCATTGGACATGGGCGAAACAAAAAGTTAGCAGTGCTATTGGTCAAGACATCTTGTCTCCACCTCCGAATTTTGGCGATGGTCTGCCTACAGTCGCTTCATTACGAGGGAGGGTAAATATTACTAATGAAACTCATAATACTCTGCAAATTCTACTACGATTAGGAAAAGCAAGAGACTACTTGCATGAAGCTAACGCAGAAGCCGAGGCAATATTGGCTGATGCTACTAGTGGTTTGAGTGTGGAGCAAAGGATGTGGTTTCAATTCGTAGTTAGTCAGAGTAATGTTTATATTCCCAAAATATCGTTATTGATTGATGCGTATTATGCCACATTGAGTTGTACTAATAGCGCTCGAACAATTGATATAGAAAGCTTAACTAATCCTGTGTCAGCAGCTCCTACTTCTATTCCTGCTACAATTGCAACACATACTGCTCCTGCAGTTCGTCCAAGACCTTCACAACCTCAGCCGACTCTACGTCGTCCAGCGAGGCCTGGTGTTGCGCCTAGATCAGGTACTGAAGATACTGACGGTAATTGGGCGGGAAGTATGGATCCAGGCACAGGATCAGGTGGAGATGCTTATCGTGGCAGGTACTAACGATATTACAAAGTAGCTAGTGCTTGGTGATAGCAACTAGTACAGTAAACAATTTCTTTTCGGCCGGGAGCATAGGGAGTTTTGATCTCTTTTTGGCACTGCTGACAGGTACGATCATAAAGACAGTTGGGTGTCTTGAGTGCTAAACGTTCTTTGTGTCTACAATCTAAGCAAAGAGTAGAGGCGGGGATGAGTCTTTGGCGATAGAAGTCTAATTCTTGCTGAATTACTTTGTAATTTTTTTGACATTCAGTACAACTCAAAATCTGCTTCAAAATTTCATCGGTTACTTGATCGACATGATCAGGAATGGTGATTTGCGGTCCTTCATACCGGTTCATCAAGGTATGATCTTGCCATCGTAAACCTTTTTGTTCCACTGCCTCTTTGGCGAGAGGAAAGTACTCTTGCGCCACGGTTTCATTGTAGGCAAAAGGGGATATTGCCATAGGGAAAAATTGTGACCACTCACCAGTGGATTGCATGTGCTCTATAATTCTGGGAACAAGTGCTTCGTACTCTTCCTTGGTGTATTGCTTGTTCAAAATACAATAGCTTTTTCGATAGAGGCCGACACAGCCAAAGAGATGATCACAGTTGAAGCTTTGAATGGTATACAGAGAATCTTTCACTTCAGAACAATGAGAACCAAAAAGTAACTGATACGACTTCATTGAAGAAGTGAGCTGATAGCAAAGCTCAGCCCATCCCGCAGCACTAATGTCCTGGCAGTCTTTGAGATAAGCACAAATAACTAAGTCCTTGGAATCTTCAGCAATCTCGATATTGAAGGCATTGTGCACATTCTTACAATTCATCAACATATCACCATCACTATCTTCACTGGTGTGCATCTTGGTAGCTTCATGGGGATACTTGAGAAAGTGATTGGCCGCTAATTGCTGATATTTTTTGCGTTCGCTTCTGCTAGGCAGAATAGCATCTACTTTTTCAATATAAGCTTCTGGTGTCAGCTGCTCATTGAAGAAACAATACTTTTTATGACTGAGCCCATAACAACCAAAGCAGTACTCACAATTTTTGCACTCCTTGGAATAATGACTATCTCGGACATTATTACAGTTCTGTAAATAGGTGCTATTGAAACAGTCATCAGAGTGAACGCACATGTAGCAAAGCTCGCAGCGAAATGTCCAATAGTTGTCCATTACATTTTTGCAACGATGGGCATAGGTGTTGTAGTAGCAGTCTTCATTGAAATGACCACCAGCATTGAGGTAGCAATTCTTATCATCAGTTTCCTGATTTACGTAGTCACTATTCACATTGTTCTTAGCAAACAAAGCTAGAATAGGAGCTGTCGCTAATAGTTCAGAAAACTGTTGAAAGAAAGGTTTGCTGAAATCATAATCTTTACCGGTGCTTGTACACTCCCAACTGTCACTCCACCAACAATTGCTACAGTAAACGACCTGATTTTTATCGGGAGAATAGACAGAGATAATCTCTTTCTTGCAGAGGTCACATTTGCGCTGATAAAGCTTTTTTTCATTACGAAAAGCAATACGGTTTTGTTCACGACACGGATGACAAAGCTCAGGTGCTTTTAATGGATATTTCTTGCCCTCAATGGTAGGGGAGACTTTTTCGTAGAAAGCGAGGTCGTCGATGGTGACCGTAAATGGGTGATTACAATTTATACAATTCATAGGTTGAAAATTGAAAGTGGAAGTTGAGAGTTGAGAGTTTTGCGGACTGAGAGTTTGAGGGAACGTTAGTATGTGGCGTTGAGGTAGCATTTTTCGCACAAGATTTTTTCGGGACGATTGGGATCGTAGGTGCTTTTTAGCTTTGTTTGGCAAGCAGAACATGCTCGGTCCCATAGCTGGCGGGGATTGCGGAGAGCTAGTCTTTGAAGATGTCTGCAGTTAGGACACGATCTGGGAACAGGAACTGTATGGTTGCGATAAAAGCTGAGCTCTTGGGAAATGACCCGATAATTCTTTTCACATTGATCGCAGGTCAAGATTTGTTGAGTAATGTCGTCAGTGACATCTTTAATATTGTCAGGTAGCACTACTTTTTCACCTTGATAGCGATTACTAATGTCTTCATCTTTCCAATTGGCTACTTTCTTAATAGCTGCAGCTTTGTCTAACGGGAAATAATCTTGGGCAAGTGTTTCATTATAACCAAAAGGTGAGAGCTCCATTGGGAAGAATTCGCCCCACTCCTGTGTTTTTTGCATGTGACCAATCAACTTGGGTACAAGTTGTTCATATGCTTCTTTTGAATATTGTTTATTAAAAATACAGTATTGTTTTTGCCGTAAGCCAATACAGCCAAAGCAGTCTTGTAAACCACTACCTAATACACAGTACAAAATAGTGCTGCCACCACTCCAAATATTGTGGCAAAAAAGAGCGTTATGAATGCGGTCCCCACAGCAACATAACTCGTAAGAGTAGCTACATTCATGCGCGCTATTGTCACAGTCGTATGAATGCTGAAAACTATTGATAGTGCCGCAAAAACGGATATCTTCAGATTTGCCGATATCAAAACTATCCAAGACATTTTTGGATTGGCTGATATAGTTGCCAGTGACATCTTCACTATTATGCACAGCCATATAGAGCTTGGGCACCTTAAGGTATAGCTCGTGAAGTTTTTCTTTGAGTTGTTTCACAATTGCATTTGATCCCAAATCTAATGCTTCTTTTCGTTTTTTGAACTCAGCTTCCGATAGTTGTTCATTGAACCAACAGTAGCTTTTGTTTCGTAGTCCCACACAGCCAAAACAATCTCTACAGCTTTTACAATCAATCAAAAAGTAAGAATCATGGCAGTTGAAGCTGTAATTGGAATAATAAACATTATAACATTCACTTAAATCAGTACTGTCATAACCGAGCTCGGTATCGCTGCAAAAAAGCATGTCACAGCTGTCCTTACAGCGGACACAATTAGTGCTGTAGTACATATTCTCCGAAAAGTCGGTATTGTATGATAAGTAGCAGCGCTTAGAGTAACCACAATAATTGACATAGCCACAGTCTTCATTACTTAAAGCACTGAGTCCTAGCATAGGCACACTTTGCCAAAGCTCTTTAAATTGTTCAAAAAATGGTCGTGAAAAGTCAAATTCGCGACCATACTCTAAAGCATCCCATTTGTCTGACCACCACTCATCGTTGTCATAAACCACATAAGGTTTCTCAGGTGCATAAATAGAGATGAACTCTTTTCCAGATAAATCTGACTTGCGATGATAGAGGCGACGTTCATTCCTAAACACTAATCTTCGTTGTGAGCGACATGCAGGGCAAAGGGTGGGTAAAGGAAGGGCAAACTTCTGACCGCCAATTACCGGTGAGACAGAATCATAAAATTCTTTGTCCTTGGTAGTGATTTCGAATTGTAAGTGACATTGCTTACATTGATTGGTCATAGCTGTGCAATTGGAATTAATAGAGAATTTAGTAAACTGCCTTTTGATAACAGCTATCACAAACAGCCATCGTAGGATCCTCTGGCGGATAGGTGGTTTCAATAGATGTGTGACACTGAGCACAAGGACGAGTGTAGAGTTGGAAACGATTGTGATGCGCAGTACGTTCTTTATAACGACATTCCACACATTCTCTGGGTAGTGCTAGTTGGTGTTGTCGATAAAAATTAAGTTCTTGGCGAATCAGTTTGTAATGTTTCTCACATTGCTCACAGGTGAGGATTTTTTCTAAAATACTATCACTCACATCATTAATATTTTCTGGTAAAGCAACCCGCTCACCTTGATAGCCACTACCCAATGGGTCAGAATACCAGGGCCAGTTTTTGCTCAGCACTTGTGGCTGAGTGAGTGGAAATGCATTGATCGCCAAAGTTTCATTGTAAGCAAAAGGTGAAAGTGAAACTGGGAAGAATTCACCCCATTCACCAGTCTTCATCATGTGCTCAATGATTCTCGGTACTAAGGTTTCATAGTCTTCTTTAGAATACTGTTTGTTGAGAATACAGTATTGATTACCTTTTAAACCGATACAGCCGAAAAGGTGGTTGGAATTGTGGCACAAGTCGCAGTACCAAATATTGTTGTCATCATAACAAGTATTACAAAAGCCAGAGTACTTGGTGCGGTTACAAGCATGTGTTTCCACTTGCAGCTCGCAGTCAAAACCAGCTGAATAGACATCATAACAATCGGTGATATTGAGTGAATCAAAGCAATACTTATTGTCCTGAGAGCCATCGATATAGAAACATTGAGTACAGCTTTTACTGTTGAAAATATTGTCACCAGTACAATCTTCACTACCCACGATATTTAAAGCACGATGGGGTGACTGCCTCAGTAAGGCTTCAAATTGTTTTTGTAAACCAACAATCTGCGCATGACTTGCCAGCGATAAAGTCTTGATCTTGGTATCGTATTCTTCCTTGGTGTATTGCTGATTGAGTAAACAGTAGGATTTGTTTCTTAAGCCAACACAAAGGAGCGAGTTCTTTACGCCTTTGCAGTCATAAAGAAAACGACTATCACTACAGTGATCACTGTGACACAAATACTGACCGTTGTAGCAATTGGTGGAATAACTAGTCTGATAACACAGCTCACAACTATCCACATAGGAACAGTCCACGCAATCACGACAGCTCACTACCCAGTTACCGTAAAGACAGTTCTCAGCTAGTCCACCATTCAAAACCAAATAGCAGTTTTTGAGCTGATCAGCATGATTACTGTAATCACTATTCTCATTGTTTTTACCAAAAAGAGAGAGTCGGGGAACATGAGCCTGTAGCTCAGCCCATTGGTCAAAGAAGGGACGACTGAAGTCAAAATCACGACCATACTGTAAACCATCAAAGTCATCACCCCACCATACTTTGCTCTCATAAACCTTGAATGGTGTATTGGGGTGGAAGATAGAAATGATTGGTCTTCCTGAGAAGTCACATTTACGATTATAGAGTTTTCGTTCATTTCTTCGAGCCATTCGTCGTTGCTGGCGACAAAGCGCACAAAGCGTTGGTGCTTTGAGTGGATAACTTTTACCAGCAATGTTTGGGCCTGCCTTGGCATAAAAGGCTTGGTCTTGGTCGGTGATGGAGAAGGGGGAATGGCAGTTTTTACAGGACATATAGTTCAGTTGAGAGTGGAGAGTTGAAAGTTGAGAGTTTTGCAAACGAAGAGCGGGAAAAATTCAGGCCTCAGGCTTCTGGCATCCAGATTAGATTCAGCTAATGACTAATTTTTGATAACATGGTTCACAGTAGATTTTTTCGGGACGTTCTGGAGCGTAGCTTGTTTTGAAGTTGGATTTACAGCTTTCGCAGTTTCTGTCCCATAGTTTCTGAGGATTCTTTTTATTCATTCTGATTTCATGGCGACAACTGAAGCAGAATTGAGGTAAAGGTAAATGATGAGTTTGGTAAAAAGCTAACTCTTGGGAGATGATCTTGTAGTTTTTTTGGCAGCGTTCACAAGTAAGGATGTCTTTGATGATAGTTTCCTGAGCATCTTTGATATTGCTTGGAACGGTTGTTTTTGGGCCTTCATAACGGCTACCTAGTTCTTCTTCACGCCAAGTAGCCCCTTGGTTCACTGCCTGTTCCTTGGTGAGGGGAAATAACTCTTGCGCTGCACTTTCGTTGTAAGCAAATGGAGAAATAGCCATGGGCCAAAATTCACCCCAAGCTCCTTCACTGCGCATTTTTTCAATGACCTTGTGCACTAAAGCTTCATATTCTTCCTTGGTGTATTGTTTGTTTAAAATACAATATTCATTTTGTTTCAAGGCCACACAACCAAAGCTATTTTTACTGACTCGAGAGCCGAAGTTGTACTGGAGATTGTAAGCGCTAGTAGCGCAGACCTGACTGAAATGAATATCATAACAATCAATGCCGATAGAAGCTCCTTCATAGACTCTTTGGATATTTTCACCAAAAGCGGAGACATCCATACAATCTTTGGATCGGTAAAGTGAATCACAGTATTTGATGTCTTCGACAGTACCAACACTGAAACAGTGATCACAGTTTTTGGCATTGATCATGTAGTCACCACTACAATTCTCTAAGTTCACTCCATGAATATATTTGCAAGGAGCTGTGAGTACTAACGTCTGGTATTGCTTCATCAAACTTTCACTGGTAGCACGGTCACCAAAGTCTAGTTTGCGAATATAGTCCTCATATTGTTCCTTAGTGTATTGCTGGTTAAGGATACAATATTGCTTGTGTTGGAGATTTACACATAAAAGACAGTCACTACAGGCGAGACAATTCTTGAGGAAGTAACTATCTCGACAGTTAGTACACTCCTCACTAAAAAATAAGTGGTAACAACCGGTGGAAAGCGTGACTTCATAACAGAGCTCAGACTCTTGGACATAGGAGCACTCCATGCAGTTGCGTGAATGCTTCAGTACATTGGAGTAGTAAGAATCTTCATTGAAATCAGCATCAAAAGTGAGATAACAATTTTTGCTATTGCCAGCAAAGTTGATATAAGAGCAATTATTTTCCTCGGCATCAGGTGAAGATACTAGGGCAGGCAGAGGAACCTTTTTGAGCAGCTCATCATACTGTGCAAAAAAGGTTTTGGAGAAATTGTATTCTTGACCAAATTGGGTAGGATCATGACTACTATCCCACCAGCAAGTCAGACAATATGCTTGATAAGGCTTGTCCGTAGCATAAATAGAAATGATCTCTTTATGACATTTATTGCATTGGCGATGATAGAGTTTACGTTCATTACGCCAAGCATGCCTCCGTTGTTTGCGACAGTCAGGGCAATGAGTTGGTGGAGGAATCAACTGCTTCTTGCCACCAATGGTTGGACTCACTTCTTGGTAAAAAGCGAGATCTGGGTCGGTGATATCGAATGATTGTTGGCAATGCTTACAAATCATAAATGAAGTTGAAAGTGGATAGTGGAGAGTTTCGAGATCTTTCGTCTCTAATCTACTTATAAACTAATTGTTGATAACACTGTTCGCACAAAACTGTGTCTGGTCTTTCTGGGGCGTAAGTTGTCTGAAATGGCGCTTTGCAATTAGCACAACTTCGGTCATAGAGCTTGCGTGGGTTGCGTAGGGACTGGCGGAATTGGTAGCGGCAATTGTGACAGGTTCTTGGTACTGGAATTTTGTGAGCGCGATAGAAGACTAGCTCTTGGCTCACCACTCGATAGTTTTTATTGCAGCCAATGCACGTGAGAATATCACGACAAATTTCGTCACTCACTTGATCGATCGTATCGGGGATAGCAATAGTAGGACCTTGGTAGCTATTGGTATTGTCACCATCGTACCAGCTGAAACCTTCTTGCAAAGCTTGTTCACGAGTGAGAGGATAATATTCTTGAGCACAACTTTCATTGTAACCAAAGCAAGACAAATCTTTTGCTAAGAACTTTCCCCATTCACCTGTTTGTTTCATATGAGCAATCAATTGCAAACGCAACTTGGTATAGTCTTCTTTGGCATAAGGTTTATTGAGAATGCTGTACTCTTTGCGTTGAATACAAACGCAGCCAAACATATCATGACAGTCTAAGACTAAGTCTGAATATTCGACATTGTGACTATTGAGTACACCAAATGAGTATGTGCTTTCATAAGCACTGCTGGTACTAATTACCTCGCAACAAAATGCAGTATTGTCACCTAGCATGCTACTATTGAGTGAGTCTCTCGCCTTGGTACCGAACAGTACATTTTGTAAGTCTTGGCTTTCAGATGAGTCATAACAATTCTGGCACCCTTTACAGTTTTTAAGGTAGTCACCATTGGAGTCTTCACAGCCCAGTGTGTGGGTAAACTTTACCTTACGTTCTGCGCGTAGTTTTTGAAAAGCTTGGAGAAACTCTTGCTGAGTTTGATAGCTGCCTTGTAAGAGCTTTTGTTTTGCCTGTTCAAATTCATCTTTGCTAACTGGCTGATTATTAATGTGGTATTCAGCGTTGTTGAGATTGGTACAAAGTAAGCAATTCTTACAGCTGCTACAGTCACTTAAGAAATAGCTATCGCTACAGTTTTTACTGTCAAAGATGAATTGGCAGTTGTAGCAATTGGTAGTATCACCAAGCATATAGCTCAATTTGTTTTGATTACTGGAATCAACGTCTACGGTGGATTCATTGTGCATACATAGGTTGCCAAACAGACAATCTTGATTATGGTCTCCACCAAAGATCAGGTAACAGTTTTTGTTTCCGACACAACTATTACAATAGTCACTGTTCTCGCCGCTGAAATTTAAAAGCGCTAAGCGAGGGACTTTTAATTGGAGTGCTTTGAGTTGAGGAAAAAATGGTTTACTAAAATCTATCTCTAGGCCATAGGAGGTAGCATCCCACTGATCGCTAAACCAATAGTCGCTTTTGTATACTGGATAAGGTTTATCAGGAGAGTAGATAGAAATGATTGCTTCCCCTGAATAATCACATTTGCGATTGTAAAGAGATCGGCTATTTCTAAAGATCAGTCTTTGTTTCTGACCACAGTCAAAACAAATACTTGGTTCGGGAATGTTTAATCTGCTCAAAAATGCCTGTTCTCGTTCGTCGATCACGAAAAAGACAGCACACTGCTGGCATTTGCAGGTCTTGCTTGCCATAAGGTGAAAATTGTTTTGTAACTACGCGTAGTGTAGCAGATCGTGAATAAGAGTAAACATCTAGTGTTGGTTTGAGTAGCTATGTATGAGGTACAGGTGGCTTATGTAAAGTATTATCGACTTCTTAAAATTCTGTAGAAATGTTTTTACAACAAGCTTAAATGGTGACGATTTACCATGAATGAAATAGTTAGGAAAGGGAATCAGATTTTATTGGTTTCAGGATAAACAAGATTAGACTATGCTTGCTTTTGTCATTAACTTATTTCTATGGCACAAGTTTGTACCTATCTCAATTTCGCACGAGAAACAGAAGAGGCTTTCCGGTTTTATAAAAGTATTTTTGGTGGAGAATTTTTGGGTGAGATTACTCGTTTCTCTAGTATGCCAGCTCAACCTGGTCAGCCACCAGTAGCTGAAGCTGATAAGGATTTAGTAATGTATGTTGCTTTGCCAATCTTGGGTGGTCATATACTGAGAGGGACAGATGCACCTGAATCTATGGGATTCAAAATGAATAATGGTAATAACATTTATATCAACTTAGAGCCGGATACGAGAGCAGAATCAGACCGGTTGTTTGCTGCTTTGTCAGTAGGTGGTAAGGTGGAGATGCCTTTGCAAGTGATGTTTTGGGGAGATTACTTCGGTTCTTTTACTGATAAGTATGGAGTACAATGGATGATCACCTGTACTAGCAAGGTATAAATCTAACGCTCATTATTTTATGGCTACTACTATTACCGTCACCGCAGTGGTTCAAGCTCCACTTACTAAAGTATGGCAACATTGGACAAGTCCAGAGCATATTTGTCAGTGGCTATTCGCATCTGATGATTGGGAATGTCCCAAAGCTGAACATGATTTGAAAGAAGGTGGTCGGATTTGTTTTACTATGCGCGCCAAAGATGGTTCTGCTGGATTTGACTTCACGGGACACTATACCAAGGTGCAGCCACAACATTTGATTGAGTACACTATTGATGATGGCCGAAAAGTGCAGGTCACGTTTACTGATCAAGGAGATAGTACTCAGGTGATTGAGACTTTTGAAATGGAAAACACTCATTCCGAAGAGCAGCAGCGCTCTGGCTGGCAAGCGATTCTGAATAATTTCAAAAAGCAGGTCGAATCTAGTTTGTAAGTACGATCAACTTTAAATATTATTTCGTTGCTTGCTGATAGCAGTTTTCACACACCACACGACATTCTTGCGGATTATACACTGTGAGAATTGTTTTTTGGCAGGAGGTACAGGACTGCGCTTTTGCTTCTTTGACAGTTAAACTACTTTGGATTTTTTCTAAGCGCGCGATAGGGGATACTGTAGGTATAGGTACACCCATTTTTCGATAGGCTGCGAGTTCTTGTTTAATAATCTTATATTTTTTGCCTGTAACTTCACACTTCAGAATCGCATCCAAGATATCATCTTGCACATCTTTGATGTCATCAGGTATGGAATAGGTTTGGGTGAATGCTTCCACTTGTTCTTCTTTCCAAGTATAGCCAAGCTTTTCAGCTACAGTTTGAGATTCGGGGAAAAATACTTGAGCTTCAGAGCGATTGTAATCCATCGGTGATAAAGCTGGAGGAAAAAATTGACCGTATTCACCTGTGCTTCTCATATGCTCTTTGATCTCGGCAAGCAAAGCAAAGTATGCATCCTTAGTATATTGCTTATTGAGAATGCAGTACTGTTTGCGTTTGAGACCGATACAACCAAAACAATCCATTGAACCAAAACCTACGAACATACAATATTCCAAGTCACGGACATTGCTATAGCAGTCATAACAAAATTTGATGTTGTAAGCATTCTCACCAACAGCTGAACTGTAATAAAGATTTTCGCCATTTTGACCAAAGCCGTCACAGACAAATGCTCGACGACTCTGGTAAAACATTTGAATACACCATTCGATATCTTCAGCGTCTGAGACAATTAAACAGTTGTGGCAGTTCTTGGTGTTGTCGAGGTAGTTACCATCAGAAAGTTCATTGCTTTTGCCCTGCATGTGCTTTACGTACGCTTGTTTTTTCATTTCATCAAACTGACTGCGCTCATCATCAATCGTAGCTTTGCTGCCTAAATTTATTGCTTGCATCTTGGTTGCATATTCTTGTGCTGTGCAAGGCTGATTGCGGAAATAGTATTCTTTATTGTGCAAGTTGCTACTACCAAAGCAATGTTTGCAATTGTGACAATCGTACAGGAAGGCACTATCGGAACAGTTGCTGCAGTCCTGGCTGTAAGAGACATTGTAGCAATTCTTTACTTGGATACAGCCAAAGCAGAGCTCGCTATCAATGACGTAGATAGAGTCCAGAATATCTCTTGATTTCACCACCGTTCGAGAAAAGAGCACATCCTGAGCGTCCATAGTGCCAAAGGCCAAATAGCAGTTTTTCACATTTAATACGCCATTAGTATAATCGCTATTTTCCATAGTTGAACGAATGCATTCTAAGCTAGGAAAAGGCGCTTTCTTCATCAGGTCAGCCATCTGATCAAAGAAAGGTCGAGAGAAGTCATAATCTTGGCCAAATGCTAATCCCTCCCAAGCATCACTCATCCAAACATCTATATCATATACCACCAATTCTTTATGTGGTGGTATGAACGTAAGAATATCTTTGCCAGTTAGTGCACATTTGGATGGATACAGGTAGATGCTGCTTAAAAAAGCAGCAGTTCGCCGTAATCTTTCGTAAGGTGCAATAGTAGGTAACCTAACCTGTTGTTCTAGACAGAACTGTTCTTCTAAATCACTAACTGTGAATTTTTTACCCGTGACACTACAGGTTTTTTGCTGCATGAATACTAAATTACTTTTTCAAATCACCGATATAAAAGTTTGGTAAGTAACTCCGTGCTTCAGCAGAATGAGGAGTACCTTCACCTGGGCGATCCTCAAACATCGTCGTAGCATCTTTGCCACAACCTTGGTTGATTACTGGGCCTCCAGCATGATTACCAGAAGCTATTAGGCTTGTAACGTTATAAACCTTATCATGAATAGCCATCCAACAATCAGTTGGTTGATTGTGAGCAGCAATCTCAGTCAAGGTATATTGAGGTAAGTTGTTGGTAGGAATAGGGCTAGAGGTACTAACAAGAGGAGCCGCTTCACCACAAGCAGTAAGTAAGCTGGCACTGAGAACTAAGATGGAAAGTCTTTTCATGATAAGAAAGTTAATCATTGAGATTATAGGCTAGTGTGTGGAAAATCTAAAATCTAAATTTTAGATTCTAGATTTAAGATAAGTTTTGGGAATAACATCGGTCGCAGAGTATCGTTTCTTGTCGTTCGGGCGCATAGACTGTTTGGACTGTGCTCTGACACCGGCTACACTTTCTTGACCATAGATGTCTTGGTGGACGAAGTTTTTGCCGATCATTATGACGCTGGTCAGGGTGACGATGGGGGAGAGGAATTGAATGTCTACGGTAGTAGGCTAATTCAGGTTTGATAATGCGATAGAGTTTACCACTGACTTCACATTCGATAGCCCAGTCCAAAATATCGTCTTTTACCTGAGTGATATCATCTGGTAAGTCTTGGGCTTTGATTACTTGTTTCACAGCTGGTTTCGGTGCCTCATAGTCGCTCCAAGAAAAGCCTTGTTTTTCTGCCTCTGCTTTTGATAAAGGATAGAACTCCTGAGCTACAGTTTCATTGTAGCCAAAAGGTGAGGTCCATGGTGGAAAGAATTCGGCCCATTCTCCGTTAGTAGTCATCTGCTCAATAATCTTGGGTACTAATTGCTCATATTCTTGCTTAGTATATTGTTTATTGAGAATACAATATTCTTTGTGCTTGAGGCCTACACAACCGAAGAGATTGTTGCAGCCTTGCCAACAAAAAACTGAATGGTAGATGTCGTGACTGTCGAAACAAGTATAATAACCACCAATCATTTGCTGACTACCCAGACCAACCATTGAAGCATTGTAAATCAGAGCAGTACTTTCACCCCAAGTATCTAGGTCATAACAGTCGCTAGCGCTGAGCATCATATTGGTGCAAAAACGACTATCTCTTAATTCATTTGCATCGAAACAATCAGAGCAGTTCTGACAATTATTGATATTGTTCCCCGTACTGTTTTCATTCATCCGTCCGCGATAGGCTTTCTTAGGTTGACTAGCAAAAAACGCTTCAGCTTTTGTTTTCCACTCTTCACGTTTCTGATAACTACTGAGCTGAGCATCGGCAATAAACTTTTGATACTCGTCTTTAGTATAAGGTTTGTTAAAGATGTAATATTGTTTTTGCTGCAGATTTGCACAACCAAAACAATCTTTACAGCCGATACAATCAATTAAAAAGTATGAATCGCTACAGTTTTCAGAGAAGCGACTATATTTTACATTGTAACAATTCACACAATCAATCAGTTCATAGCCAAGCTCACAACTTCTCACTTTCAAAAAGTCCATGCAGTCTTTGATGATATGAAACGTCTCACCATAAAAACATTCTTGTGATTGATCACCATCAAAGATCAAATAACTATTCACACATTTGATCACATCATGGGTATAGTCACTATTGATACCATCTCCCCACACTAGTAGTCCAAGCTTAGGTGCTTGCTGCCACAACTTTTTCCATTGCTGAAAGAAAGATTGAGAGAAGTCATATTGTTGACCATAGCTCAGTGGATCCCAACTATCACCCCACCAGCACTTAGTACAATAAACAGTTAGTGGTTCTCCTGCGTCAGTTTTTTTATCAGGCGAGTAAATAGCAATAAATGGCTGCTTACAAACATCACAAAGTCGATTGTAAAGTTTGCGTTCATTACGAAAAGCTAAGCGTCTTTGCTGTCTACAATCAGGGCAAAGCTGCGGGGCAGGAACAGGATATTTCTTGCTCGCAAAAATAGGCGAGATCTTGTCATAGAACTGCAAATCACGCTCTTCAACCACAAATGCCAGCTGACACTTTTTACAATTCTGCTCCATGGAGGGGGATTTCATTGGTCCAATAGTAGTTGAACCGATGACGAATGAAAAGGTGAGCTTGGTGCTTTTAATCTAGAATCTAGATTTGAACTCAGCAGGTCTACTGAGCAGCTGGAAGGCGGTGGTAAAGTGCGCGATTGTTTACAATGGTGGCAATTGGAGTAGTGATGTGAACACGAGTTTCTGGATGTACCACTTCGGTCGTGGCATTATCTCCTGTTTCCCAGCCAGTTACGCTGAAATCATTGCACTGACCATTGTTAGTCCATGTAATAGTTACTCCTCTGGGATGGCTTGATGTGCCAATTGTCCAACCGTGGCTACGGATGAAGCTTGTAATAGGAGCTGTCAAACCATAAGCGAGATGTCTAGGATCAGTGTTTGGACGGGTGATGCAACGTGCTAAAGTTGATGTACCTTGCAGTAAAGCGGTACGAACACCTAATTCTAAAGATGATTGTCCAGCTATGGTAAAACTACTAGAAACGGAAACTATAGCTGGTTGTGGTGGTAATGATGCAGGAATTTCAGGAATAGGTGATGGTGGAGGTAATGTGGCATCAGTCTCTACTACTACCAATGGTTGAGAAATAGTTGGAGTGGAAGTCGTATCAGCAGATCCAGGATTTTCGGTTGTTGGACTATTGCGTGACACAAGACCGATTCCTACTGCTAGCCCTAGTGCACCAGCTAGAGTATAAAACGGTACATTTGAACGTCTAGGTGGCGGCGGAGTAATTATTGGTGCCGAGCTGGAAGGAGCTGCCAACATTGGTGCAGGTTTTGGTGTCTCATCCATATTTGCGTCATCAACTAAAGGGTATAGAGGAGTTGCAACCGGAGCTGATTCTAAAAGTGCTGATGCGAGTGGTGCAGCAGAAGATGCATTTATATCTATTACCGCAGGAGCAGTTGATGCTTCGGGAAGACCGTCATTATCGACTAAGTCTAATAGATGAGTTGTAATCGGCGTTGCAGGCGCTTGAGAAGTGGCTGCAAGTTCTTCTAATGCTTTTGCATCTGCATCATCTAATGCTGCGCCTTCAATAATCTCAGGCCACGCCGCTGTTAAATCTGCAGTTGTAGGAGCACCGGCAACTACTTGGGCGAGTGCCTGTCGTGAACTAGTTAGGCTAGTTGGGGTCGGTATTCTCGCAGTCCGTCTTTTACACTTATCCCTTTTGTTTACTAAAATAGTAATACAGCTAATGAGATGATTAATTTCTTTTTGTAATGCTGGAAGCGGTAACCAGCTATCGTCAAATTCTCCTAAAAGAAGCTGAAAATGTATCCTAATAATATCTGTGATTGTATATTCTGGATTGTCTGGAGCTAAAACAGCTTCCACCATCCTGTTGATGAAGTCACCAGCTTTTATGTCTTTTATTTGTGCAAATACAACGTCTGCTTGTTTTTGGCTGTCTAATTGTGCAAAGAGTGCACCAGTAGGTGCGTTAGGAATCATATTTATATGAGCACGAATTAACTCCAGAATATCTATATAAGCCAATAATGCCATTGCTTCAGCTGCAGTTGGATCTAGCTCTATCGCACTCTTGGGCATAGGTGGTCTTCCTGGCTTATTATTTCGATGTAGTTGTGGAACCAAGCCAGCCAGCATCTTTTTGGTGAGTTCTTGATGCAGGCTCTCTGGTGCAGCTTCAGCAATTCTTAGATTAGAATCCATACAAAATTTTAGTGATCATTAAAGTACCATCTTCTCATAATAAATCAATGGGGCTGAGCTTAATGGTTTAATTTAAGTAAGGCTCTTAATCCTTCTCGGTCTCCAGCTCGTAACATTCTTTCTTTGGCCGCCAATCCTCTGACTAATTCAGCTGCTACCAAATTAGGTATTGCACCCATGATGCCTGGAATAGTCTCAATAGATTGGCTGAAACGGGTATATGCGGCCTTCCCCAAAATACATATACCATTGTTGTCTGGATTTTCATCAGCGGGGTGGACCATATAGGTGACCGGATCGTAATCAACTGTGCCATCAGGTGCTACTTGGCAGCCCAAAGCCTCCATCAGTGCTGGATCATTTTGATAACCAATCAGCACATATACTACTGTTATGTTGTTGATAACTGTTTTATTGCCAGTGCGTTGGTCGTGTGCAGTCAGGGTCCACTTACCATCATTTTTAGCTGTTTGCCAAGCACTGACGTCGGTCAGAATTGCACCACTATCCAAAGCATCGTGGTAACGGTCACTAATTCGTTTGATGTCCAAAGCCAGTCTAGAGAGGGCCGATGGATGTCGGGCAAGCGGACCTTCGAGTTCATCACTATTTCTGATGAGCTCATTGGGATTTTCTACAGCGCGCTTAGTATGGTGAGTAATAATTATCGGTTTTACATTTACCCCTTTGACACGCATTTTACTAAACATATGCCACATAGCCATGGCGCTATTACCTAGTCCGACAATTACTGGTGTAGTGTTCTCAAATTCATGCCACCTGCTTTCAGGGATGTCTTCTTGCCAACGCTTGATCGGTGTGCGGGGAGAAATGCGCACATTTTTGAAGGCTGATTGATCGTCAATTGAACGTGGTCTCGCATTCCCCGTAGCAATACAGACACTATTTGCTGTGACTGTGCTTTCCTGTCCATCATGTGTAGTGCTCACTGTATATAATCTCGTTTCGGGATCAAAAGTAGCCTTTGTTGCTTTACCATGGTGGATGTTGCTGCCTAGTTCAGCTGTCAGATCAGCTAAGAATTGTTGAACGACGTACCCGGGACGTGGTTCTATTGCTGACAAATGGGAATCCAAGAATTGTGCTGAAGCAAAAGTATTATGGCCTTCAGCAACAACTCCTGGGTAATGCCATATTCCACCGAGTTTTTTACCACGAGCACTAATAATGGTGGTCGCTTCATCTTTGTACCCCATTGCTTTTCGGTAGCGAGCTAAAAGAATAGCTGCTGGTCCATCACCGATGATCGCCATACTCTGGTCTGCAATATCTTCGGCAACAGGGAAATATGGTGCTACTAATTTGGGTTGTGGCCAATTGATATATGGTCGTCCATAATCAAACTTTTGATCGGTATCGAGTACTGTACCAAATGATGCACGGACAAAGTCCGCGGTATGGGGCTCTCTCTTACCACTAAAAAACAATGCTTCAAATCTTTTGGCCAGATTGCCTTGCTGTAAACAGAAACGGAGCGTATGCCTCATTTCTTCTGTGCCACTATTAAGAGCAGCAATTACATCCGCCATTCTGACATAATCCACTGGTCGCCCCAATGTAAGGACGTCTGCGAGCAGATCGCCATCAATATTTACATCCTGCGCTACATAATGTTTGTTGCCCCGACGAGAATAGTGATTCATATAAAACTAGAAGCACTATTCTGCTAGGTAATTCTTTCTAAGTCAAATATGATATTACTCTCAATTAGCTGAGAGCCAAATAGAGAGCATAGGCCACTACTAAAATAATAACGCTGCCAATTGTTAAACTAATGATTCCGAAGACAATCTTAGTTCCAATCCCATGTCCTGCAGCAGCAATCTTAGCTTCTGAATCAGGATTTTGCGCCTGGCTGTGATCTCCTTTAGTAGTGGGAAGCTTTGCTTGCTTCTCAGCTTCAACGGTACTGATGGTATGGACTAACTTGATTGTCATTATTAAAAAACTGATCAAACAAATGGTGGCTACAGTATAAAAGAAAGTAGTGATGCTGATGACACTGACTAAATTTTGACCATAAATCATGCGCTCGATATCTCCATATGGAAAAATGAGTTGAGGAATGTAATAAGCAATTCCTCCCATAATCGATGCAGCCCACCAAGTCTTTACAAGTTGCCAATTATTTACATCAATTACTTTTTGCCAAAGTTCACGCATGCGGATGTAGGGTGCCCACAAATTGGCAACAGGGACAATACAACCGGCCAGTACAATACCCGGTGTAGTGTCTGTCTCATGATCCAGAGCATATAAATTGCGATAGGCTTGATAAAACCAAAGCAAGAAAGCCATGATACCACCTAGAAAGCATAAGCTGAAAACATCAGCATTCTGAATAAACCAAACAAAAAAAGGATTGAGATGAGATGTTGGTAGGCGGTAATGCAACAGCGCCCAATTGTCGGTATAGAATATCGCCATCACTATCACTAATTCTATAATGGCGACCACCCCACAAAATGTGATGATACCGGATAATCCTTTGAGGGAGGTAAAAGTAGCTGTTGGGTCGAAGTGGGTTTGTTTGGAAGAAGAATTCATATAGTTGAAAATTGAAAGTTGAAAGTTTCACTAGCTATCAATTCATCCTGAGCGTAGTCGAAGGATCCGGCCGACATAGAGTTTGGATGAATGATGAAGCTTGAAGTCTGATGGCTAAAATTCGGCATTCGCCATTCGCACTTCGCAATTGGTTTTAAAGTCAGTTGTCTATTTTTTCATAACACTCCTGACATAGTACTGGTTGTTCTTTGGGATCGTAGACACTCACTAGCGATTTATTGCAGCTACTGCAGCTGATTGAGAGTAATGGTTTGATTTTGTTTTGGTACAGTTTTTCCTTAATGCGTTCTAACGGAGCCACTCTAGGCAGTGGTACTTGCATCTGTCGATAAGCAACTAGTTCTTGCTTAATAATGCGGTACTTTTTACCAGTTTTAGCACAGCTATAAATATTACTGAGGACACTGTCGTCAGTAGCTTGAATAGTATCAGCTAGAGTCGAAATTTCACTAGCACTTTCAGGTTTGTCATCTGCCCAAGTGAAGCCTCTGGTGAGAGCTTCTTCTTTGGTCAGTGGGCAATAAGTCATGCCTTCGGACTCGTTGTAATGACAGTAGCTCATCGATGCTGGAAAAAACTTTCCGTATTCATTGTGCGTGCGCATATGTTCACGCAATTTCTCGGTAAGCGCAAAATAGTCTTCTTTAGAGTACTGTTTATTGAGTATACAGTATTGTTTCTTTCTAATACCGACACAGCCAAAACAATCACTAGAGCCGGCAGTGTAAATACAATATTCCAGATCTCTGACATTATTCCAGGTATGTAAGCAGAATTTGAGATTATAAGCATTTTGGCCAACGCTCATACAACGATAGATCAGTTCGGAATTGTTGCCGAAACCAGTGAAATCGATACAGTCTTTGGCTTTGTTGAGCTGTACTCCATTCTCGATATCTTGAGAAGTGTTTACGAAGTAACAGTTTTGACAATTTTGAGTACTATTCAGTTCATCACCAGTAGAGTTTTCATTTTGGCTACCCATAATATATTTCACCGGGAATAATTTTCTGAAGCCGGCGAATTTTTGTTTTTCAGCTTGAACAGTTTGATAACTACCGAGATCAATTGCAGCTACTTTTGCTTGATAGGCTTCCTTGCTCAGCTGCTCATTATAAAAGCAATATTCTTTATTACGCAGATTGACACAACCATAACAATTTTTGAGGCCACGGCAGTTATAGAGAAATGAGCAATCGGAACAATTGGCACTTTGCTCTGCATGGCGGACATTGTAACAATTAGTGACATGGTAACAGTCATAGCACAGTTCAGAATCTGTACCCCACACCGTATCTATACAATTTTTGCAGCGAATCATGCCAGAAGAAAACATACAATCTTGGTCTTCGGAACCAATGATCAGAAGGTAACAGTTCTTTACGTAGCCAACGCCATTGCAATAGTCACTATTCTCGATGCTCGCTTTATCTACAATCAAATTAGGTGCTGGCACTACTTTCTGTAATTCGGCCATTTGCTCGAAAAATGGTTTACTCCAGTCTATGTCTCGACCGTAACTCATTGGATCCCAACGATCAGATTGCCATTCATCTATTTCATAAACCGTGAATCCTTTTTCGGGAGGAATACAACTTAAAATTGGTTTTTTAGTTAAAGCACATTGGCTATTATAAAGAAACACAGCATTTGAAAAACTGTACATTTGTCGCATGCGTTCTTCTGGTGCAATCTCAGGTAGGGGAATATTGTTTGCTAAACAATAACGTTCTTCCCGATCGGAGACAGTGAACTGTTTACCACTAATCCAACAAAATCGAGCTTGCATAAGAGTACATTATATAAGCCGACTATATGAAAGTCCGGTTGCTTTGGCAAATAGACAATTATTTAGCGAATGTATGACCTTTAATCGCTTCACTGTACGCTCTTTCTATCGATTGAGTATTAGGGATAGCGATGGTAACTTCGCCGCAACCTAACGAAGTTTTTGTGGGGCTCTGTAGTGTGAAGTTAACAGGTATAAAGGTAAACTTAGGACCCTTTTTGGTCGCTTCTTTCATACTAACAGTTATAGTGCTTCCTCTGGTTAAAGTAGCCAGGTCAGGAATACATATGCCTTTACATCCAGCAGCCAACATCCAGGGACCATTTTGAGTAAACGTAGTGATTAGTTGTGCTCCGGCTTGTAATACAAAGTCGAAGATTGTTGCTAATTGAAAACCGCTAGAAGCTGCTTCAAGATGTGTCATTGCTAATGGCCTTGCTTGTTCGTAAGTAAAGGATGCTGTGTCTTCTGTAATAGTACAATAGCCACTTTTTCCTAAAAAGTGCGTAGTCGTAGCCAATCTTCCTGGCCACTTGCCACCATAAACTGGGTTTCTGGTTTCTTTGCCTTTTACAAGGAATGTTCGATTTCGAGAAGTATGAAATCGAGTTAGAAGATTGTTTTCTCGTACTTCTTTCGGTGTGAACTGTCGGCCTTCATGTGCCTCTAGTGCTAGTTCACAACGGGTTAATTTGCGAAATTGAACCTCTTCTGCAACTACCACTCTTTCTTTTTCGTGTAGCAACCTTTCTGTCAAAGCTACCGCTGGTAATAATGTGTCTGGTCCATGAATGTAAAGTTGGCTATGGCCAGAAAAAAACAATCTGGTCTCACCTCGGGCATGTTTTTTCCCTGAATCAACCTCGACTTGAGCTAAACTATCGAGCACTGGAATACGTTGAGTACCCTCAGCTATTTGAGTATGCAGTCCTATTAGTATTGGTCGGTCGTGAGCTAAAAGTACGGCAGGACCCAAAGGGACCGCATCTCGTGGTTTGAAACCAAACGCCATTTGCGTGTAAGTAATGAAAAGAGATTATAATTATTCGCTGACTTTTGTCAATAAATTACCTGCCACTAGCTAATTACTTGGATATAGCATGAGTCACAGTAGACCAACTCCGGTCTACTGGGTGAATATGCAGACGCTATTTGTTTGTGACATTGAGTACATTTTCTTTGCCAAAGTCTACGGGGATTTTTTTCTGCTTTTAGCTCTTGATTTCTCTGATTTGGGTGATGTCTTGGTATTGGAATATTGTGATTGCGGTAGAAAGCTAATTCGGTTTTAGTAATTACAAAAAGCTTCTTAGTAATAGGACAACGAATTGCTTGTGTAAGGATATCATCAGTAATAGTAGTGATGTCGTCTGGCAAATCGATTGCTTCAATCATTTTTGTAGCAGTAGGTGCTGGAGTTTGATAATCACTCCATTTAAATCCTTGTGCTAACGCTTGTTCTTGGGTGAGGGGATAGTATTCTTGCGCTACTGATTCATTGTAACCAAATGCTGCTATTTGCGGTGGGAAAAATTGTCCCCATTCACCAGTCTTCTGCATATGCTCGATGATCTTCCCTTGCAAAGTTTCATATTCATCTTTAGTGTATTGCTTATTAAGAATGCAATACTGTTTATGTCTGTTCATGCCGACACAACCAAGAAGGTTGCTAGAGCCAAACCAACAGTATGCTGAGTGATAAATATCGTTAGCATTGAAGGCAGTATAATAACTAGCAATGATGCGTTGAGCACTACTGCCTACTCCGGAAGAATTATAAACTAATTCGGTATTGCCACCCCACTTATCTAAGTCATGACAGTCTTGAGCGGGCAAGATGACTTGTTGGCAATGATCACAGTCTTGTAAGTCTTTACAATCAAAGTTGTCATAGCTGCGGTGACAACTAAAAATATTATCTCCAGTTGACTCTTCACTCATAGTCCCGCGATAAGCACGTTTTGGTGCAGCGGACCAAAATGCTTTTACTTGTTGAGCCATTTGTTCATGTGCTTGAAAGCTACCACGATTAAACCCAGCTAGCTTTTGTTCATATTCAGATTTTGATAACTGCTGATTAAACCAGCAGTACTCTTTTTGTACTAAGTTCACACAACCAAAACAATTCGTACATCCAGTACAATCCATCAAAAAGTATGAGTTGGAACAATGCTCACAGAAGCGAGAGTAAAATAGTTCGTAGCAATGAAAACAATTTACACATTGATAACACAGCTCACAATGTTGTAAGAACAAAAAATCAATACAGTCTTTGAGATAATCAAATGTCTCTCCATACAAACAATCTTGAGCAAATCCCCCATCGAAACAAAGATAACAATTTTTCAATTCAGCACAGCTATTGTTGTAGGCACTATTTTCATTTTTATCGAGAATCAAAGAGAGAGCAGGAACCTGCTCGAACAGTTTCTGAAATTGGGGAAAGAATGGTTGAGAAAAATCAAAATCTTGACCGTAGTCAAAGGGAGTCCAATTGTCACTCCAGAAACAATCAGGACAATAAACAGTTTTAGTTTTGTCAGCACTATAAATGCTAACGATATTTTTATGACAGAGAGAACATTCACGATTATAGAGATTCCTTTCATTTCTGAACGCTAGACGTCTTTGCTTACGGCAATCAGGGCAATCAACTGGTAGAGGTAGTGGGTACTTTTGGCCGTTGAATACAGGCGTCATTTTTTGGTAAAAGGCCAACTCTACATCATTTATAACGAAAGGTGCATGGCAGTGGTTGCAAATATGAGTCATGAATCGAGAATCTAAATGTTGAAATTGGTGCTAATAGACTGAATGTCGGCCAGATGCTTCGGCATGCTCAGCATGAATGTAGGTAAGTTCATCTCTGATCTTTGCGCTTTGCTCCCGGCTCTGCCAAAGACATTAGATCAAGAATTCTCTATTGCCAATATCATTTTCCACCATTCGCTTAGCTTTAAGCATAAAGTGCTCTTTTCATGTTGTGCTTTTTTCACTACTATCGTACCTAACTAATTTTATGCTTACTCCTGATCAAGGTCTCCAACATGAAGCAGAAGCAGCTTTAAAAGAATGGATGTTGGGAGAACGTTTGGGTGAACCTTGTATGCGGTGGAGATCGGTGGTGAGAAGCTTATTGTCTGAAGGAAAGTTGTTGAGAGCCGATGAAAGTCGATGTACTGTTCATAAACCTGGTGAACCTATTCAACTTACGCTGCATGCACATGGGATTAATGCTGTTTTAGCTGATCATAGTCGGGTAAGCTTTACTGCTAGTGAAGATGCTATAGCTTGTAATCCATTGGTTACTTGGAAATGCTTACGTGATCGATTAAACCCAGAAATACAATTGGATTGGGACGCAGTTAATAATGATCAATTACGGTGGCCTAATGGTTGGCGTAAATTAGGTACGGAGAACAGCCCTAGCCAGGTGTTCATTTCTACCGCAGCTGCCCAGGGTGTAGTTGTAGTTCGTTTACTTGAAGTAGATTTAATGAGGCATTATACATTACAGCGGGAGATTCATTCTGTAGAGTTTGGCCGCTACGGTCATGTCGGGGCAGAATTCATCAGCCCTAATGGGCATGTGCTGGAGATGCATGGTGGTACCGATCGACTGGATCGTCACTGTCAGCTGAATGTTGTTATTTTCCCTGATGAGCATATCAGTGTTCCTTTAGATCTCGTAACTAACCACTGGCTTGCTGATTTGATCGATGCTCGGCGCGCACTTATTCCAGTTTTATGCTAGCTAGTACTTGTTGATAGATGCTTTCATCTAAACTGGGATTTTTGGCGAGAGCATAGTACCGAGTTTGCCCTTCTCGAGCGCGTAAATCTGTAACGAAATGCTTACTGTTACGCCATCCCGGTTGTTCATCAAATGAAGCTACATTGGCTTTCTTTTCGATCTCATAGCGTTTAGCAACATAATTTTCCTGACCGATTTTAGTGTCCTTAGTACTAAGGACATTAACTGTAGTTAGTGTTTGAAATTGAGTTGCATCGAAGAAACTAATGTACATTTGTGATCGATCACGTGCCGTGCCCTCACCGCGCAAACTGAAAAGATTCAACGCTTTACGAGCGGGGATATATTCTACTTCCCAATCAGCTGGAATCGTTAATTGTAATTTGAAATTGTCTCCACCAATTTCACTACTGCTGAATGTTCGCGCTGGGTGGTTGATAGCCACTTGATGCTGGGCAAAGAAGTCTTCGGGATTGATCCACTTACTTACAACTGAAGCTTCTTGTTCATAACCATTGATCCGATTCTCATCACCAGCATAGAGACCAAAGTGTAGATGCTTCCTTTCACCGTCGCTTTCTTCACTATTGTTTACACCTAAGTTAGCTAGAAACTGCCCCGCTTTTACTTGATCACCTGCTTTTACTTTTGCTGAATCAAGGGCGATATGACCATAGATGCTATGAATCGTTTGATTGTCTATTTGATGCTTGATTTTGATCATACCACCGTAGCCTGATGCAAATTGTACTATTTCTACCTCACCATCTGCCATGGCTCGTACATGGGTATCACTTTCTATATCAGTGTATTCAATATCATCAGCGACATGATAACCAGTGAAACGGTCTTGAATATATTCCCCAAATATTTTCAGATTTTTTCTAGCCCCATATTCATCTATGGGAAGAACAATTTTTGCAGCTGTGTCTACGCTGGGTTGTGGTGATGGTACAGCTGGGCTACTACTGGCTATGACTGTCGGTGTTGGAGAAGTTGTACCTAAACTAATACTAGCGCTTGGATCACTATTACCAGCAGTGGTGCAGGCTGTTAATAAACTAAGGCTACAGAGAATCAGAGAGAGTTGTTTCATGGGAGTGCAGTTAAACCTGTCCATCATAACACTCATACCCTGCCTAGCCAATCAAATGTCATTCTTTATTTGATGCTAATTGTTCAATCATTAGCAAAAGAGTACAATAAATAGATATATTATAAATTGAAATGATAGAATCTTTTTCCGGAGCAGCTCGTGAAAAAAATGCTCCTAAAATATTTCCGATGCGTCCAGCCGAAGAGGCATCAGTTCAAGCGGCAGAGATCAAGGAGTATATGAATGGTGAAAAACAACCTTTAGAGCTAACTAAAGATGATCTAGAAGCAATTGCTGTATTTGAAAAAGATCTTAATACGAAGATTGCGCCTATTGTAAAAATCAATATCAAATCTCAAGCTATTCACTTGGACTTTTTTGTTACGGCAGCAGGACAAGCGATGCTAGCAGCTGACTTTGCTGGAGAACCTATTCCTAACGATATTGCTGGTCTAAGACAATTTTTCTATACAAAGCAAGATTTCTTTAATCAGAAAGCAAATGCTGAACTCAAACAGCGTTATGAAACGGAAAGTTTAAATGCCACTAATAAGGCTTTAAGCCAAAGGTTACTGTCGGAGGCTACTACTGATGGAAAGTTAGACTTAGGCGGCATTGCTGCCCCTCAAGTGCTTACTGTTATTCTCAATCCCAAAGAGTTAGATCAAAAATGGGAAGGGCTTAGAAACATTCTAAAAGAATTACAGGCACTTAGGGCAAGTTTAGATCAAGCTGTCAATGATGAAGGCGAGAATCAACGCATCGCTCAAAAAGAAATTCTTACTATGTATCGTCACCGTGTCAACGAAATCGTGATGCAACTGTACGGTGATATCTACTTGGTAAAAATGAAAGAAGAAGTGATGGGAACAGCAGGGTTGAATGCTGAAGAAGCAGCCTTGGTACCAAAAGTGAAGGGATTCAAAAATATGGAAAGAAGCTTACACTTGCTGGACAAGATGTTGAGAGGAGCCGGAGAAAAAGATGAACATACTGGCAATTATCAATCAGTGAGTAATAGTACTCGAGCTGCTGCACATGAAATTATTAATGTTTTGCGACCATTAGCTCAAAGTACTCGTGATGAGGTGATGAAGGCCAAAGGGATAGATCCTGCCAAAGTATTCGATCCCAAAAATAAAATCACAGCTGCTGAAAGAAAAGTTTTGGGGGACACAGTGATTGCTCACTATGGAGAGCTCAGCGCTGAACCTGCTGGTCCGCAAACTCTTGAAAGAAAAGGGCCGGCTTCTGATGGTAAATGGCAATTTGTTACTGGCACCAAAGGGGAAATGGCAGTTGATCCTGAGCGTCGCTTTGTCCGTGATGCTGCTCAACCTCGTAGTGTTGATGAAGCTTTAGCTGTTGGGACAGCCCATGAAATAGAGGGGCATATGGTGCAAGCTCTCAATCGCGAGGGTATTCCTTTGGCAATGATGAGTAATATGAACTCTGATCGTCGTACAGTAGTAGCTGAGAGTGGTGCCGTTAATAATGAGAAAGAAATGAATAGAGCTATGTTTGGTTTTGAGCGCTATTCAGAAGGTGTTGATTCAATTGTTGGTTTGGAGGCTCGTGCTCAAGGTAAAAGCTATTTGGAATGTGTAGAAGTAGTATATGAGAGTAAAATTAAATCAATTCGGGAAAAGTATGATCTCAGTGATGCTCAACAGAAAAAAGCATTCATGGTCGTTGCGCGAAAAACTCTGGATGGAGTAATTGAGAGAGTGAAGCGTTTATTCCGCAGCACCGAGACTAAGTTGATTGGTTTGGATAAGGCAAGCCAATACGTTACCAATAGTCAGGAAGCAGCCTATACAGAACAAGAAATAGTGTTTGAGAAACTAAAAGCGTTAGGATTGGAGAAACTAGCATATTACGGACTCAATTTACGTACCGTATTGACCTTATGCCGACTTGGCTTTATCGATATGTCTACCATTCGCACTCCTGACTTTAAGACATTGGAGTTGTGGGAAAAAGGTGGTGTCACTCCAACTGGTGAGGTGATCAAACCAATTAAAGATAGGTTTAAATTAGATCAGGAGGCTGCTTAGTATTTTTGATAGCAATACATTATCTGTTATCTTGATCATGCCTAAATCTTGCTTTGATGTGGAATGTTATAAAGCTGAAGTTTAAAATTTATTCTCAACAGAAAGGGAAGTTTGCTTTGTATATTTTAATGGGAGTCATTCTCGTCTGTTTCGGGGTAGCTCAACCATATATTTATAAACTGGCAATTGATGGCTTTGTAAATATTTTTGATCCTGAGACACCTGCGCCACCGATACCGGTATTCAATCTCATTATTCTTTGGCTGATTATTTCTTACATTGGTCACTTAGTAGATTCTCTCAAGGAGTGGTTTTACTGGCATCAGCTCTCCAATCCGACCTATATAGCCTATTTGCGTAGAGCTTATACGCAAGTATTGAAGTTTGATTATGATTTCTTTGTGCAGAAAAAGTCTGGTGAGTTGATGAAGACATTAGACGATGGTCTTGAGGCATATGGTTCACTGGGCCATATTTTCTTTGAACAATTACTACAACCATCAATTTCATTTTTTGCTTTGTTGGTATTCGCTTGGTTCCAGAGTAAAGAGTTAACCATTGTTTGTTTAGTAATCATCCCGATCCATTCACTGTGGGCTTACTACAACTACCGCAGAGCAGCTATTTATAGCAAAAAGGCACGAGACAGTTGGCATACCCTGTTTGGCCATATTGGTGATGTGATTAATAATATTCTTACTACTAAATCTTTTCAGCAAGAGCAGCGTGAACTGCAGGCTGTTGAGCAGTTGAGCCTTACAGCGATGAAGAATCAAAGAAAGCGAGATTCAGTCTGGTTGCTTTTTGAATTGCTTGATATGAACACTGTTTCCCAAGGAGCAATTATTTTGTTGGGGTATATTTTGATTAAAAATGGACAAGCAACAATTGGTACTGTGCTGATGTTTAATAGCATTCTTAGTCAGTTATTAGTGCCTGTCCGTATGATCAAAGGAAATATTCGTGCTATTCAGACCAGCAGTGTGCAGTCCAACAAGTTAACCGAAATGTTAGCTGAAGTCCCTAAAATTCAATCTCCTAAGAATGGTCATACGCAAAAGAATGTTGATGGTAGATTGGTCTTTAAGAACGTTTCTTTTCATTACAACAATAATTCACAAGTACTGAATAAGATTGATCTCACTATTGAGCCGGGTGAAAAGGTTGCTTTGGTAGGGCACTCAGGAGCTGGAAAGTCCACATTGGCGTTTTTGTTGATGCGTTTCTATGATGTGACCAAAGGAGAAATTGATTTAGATGGTGTCGATATCCGCTCTTGGGATTATGATAATTTGCGATCACACTTTGGCGTGGTTTGGCAGGAAAATATGCTTTTCCATGACACAATTCTCAACAATATCCGATATAGTAGACCAAATGCGAGTAAGTCTGATGTGGAATCAGCTGCCAAGCAAGCATATGCTCATAAATATATTACAGAGCTACCGCAAAAATATCAGTCCGTTGTGGGGGAGAGAGGAATTCGTTTATCTGGTGGTGAAAAACAACGTGTGGCAATTGCCAGAGCATTACTCAAAAATCCGCGCATTGTGATTCTCGACGAAGCTACTAGTGCTTTAGATAGCATTACCGAACGTGAAGTTCAAAAAGGAATCTTGAACTTAATCAAAGACCGTACCGCAATTATCATTGCTCATAGACTATCTACGGTACAGCATTGTAACAAAATTGTAGTACTCGAACATGGGAAAATAATCGCAGTTGGTAAGCACAGCGAACTGCTCAAGAAGAACAAGCAATACAAAGAAATGGTAGATTTACAGGCGAATGGATTTTTCCCAGCTTAAAAGTTTAAATCACGTTCTAAAAAATGTAGTGAACAAAATTCCTTGCAATAATCACCCATCTTTCATATATTAGGTGCGCTTCGAGGCAGGATAGCTCAGCTGGTTAGAGCGTGGGACTCATAAGCCCAAGGTCGACGGTTCAAATCCGTCTCCTGCTACCAAGATTCCGCAAAGCGGAATCTAAGAAGAAGCATAAGGATAAGAGCAGGTATAAGGTTCATCCAAATCCTCATCATTATCCTTCGCGCAGTGTTGCCCTTGTAGCTCAGTTGGTAGAGCACGTCCATGGTAAGGACGGGGTCACCAGTTCAAATCTGGTCAAGGGCTCCATTTAGATTGCCATTCTCAATGGGTATATTTTATATTGTCTTGAAGTGATGAGTCTGTGTGGATACTAACTTTAGTGGTTTATATGCATCTCTGTTGGACCAACAGTATTTACACTAAATGTAATTGGTAGTGTATAGAGAATGCTTTGTGACATGAACTGGAGATATCCTGTGTAAGTACCTGTCTCAGTAAAGTTGGTCATGAAATCTAGCTTCCCATCTTGAGCAGCTTCAATACCTTCTGCGTGTGCATGCAAAAAGAGCTGAGGTTTGTCATGTTTGAAAATAATGAAATGACCAGCTGCTCCCATGTAAGGTTCCAAATCTGTTAAGGGTTTGCCAGCCTTTGTCAGTTCTATGTTTAAATGATTGGTGTTTTCGGCATTGAAACTAAGTGTTGCACCGATATCATCTCGGGTTACTTTTTGTTCTGGTGTAAGTGTTGGGTAAGTAATGGTGTTATCAAAGTTCCCTACTGAAATCTCATTGATGGCTACTTGCTCTTCACGGTCTTTGATCTGGTAATTGGCATACACCTCATAGAGGCCTGGATCTTGAAGGGTAAACTGTGTTGTCCAGAATTGATCTTCATGCTCTGGATGCAAGTGCAGAAAGGTACTGAGGTCATTCTTTACAACTACTAAATGTACTTTTTGAGTATGAATTACTTCAAGTCCTTCATCAAAAACATAACTGCCATCGGGACTTTTAAGTAAAAACTTAAGGTTAATTATTCCTGTTTCTGAAAAACGATTACGTTCCAGCACTAGTTGCGGAGCTTTTGGATTAGCTGTCCCTGTATCACTACAACCACTGAATGTCAGTATCGCTGCAATCAAACTAAAACTAAGCAATGGTGTTTTCATAGAGAGGATCAATACTAGGCGAAAATCTCATACTCATCCTTGAGCTGTCAAGAATGCATTTCTAGTGTAGTTGCACTATAGTGTTGTCGTCACTGACTTATTTTTTATGAAGAACGCTCTTATTGGTTTGCTGATAGGTGTCATTATTGTTGCTGCTGGGTATTCAGGTTATCAATATCTTAATCCGGAACCAGAATGGATGAAGGTACCTGTTGAGCATGATGATAGTCATGACTTTCATGTCCATGCCGACTTCGCTGTCTATATCAACGGTGAACGTTTCAACTTTACTCAAGATAAATACATGACGAGTACCAATGTCTGTCATGCTGCTTTTCAAGAGAAACATTTGCACATGCATGATATGAATGGTGATGTCGTTCATAGTCATGAGGCTGGTCAACACTGGTCACAGTTTTTTGATACCATTGGTTTCAAATTCAGCGATACTAGCATAACTACTGATGATGGTACTGTGTTCAAAAATGAAGGTGCTAAAAAATGGCATTTTTTCGTCAATGATCAAGAAGTAAGTACGCTTGCTGATCGTGAATTTGTCGACCTTGATCGAGTGCTCATTAGTTATGGCGATTTAACTCGGGAACAGTTACAAACCCAACGCGATGCTGTAACTCGCAAAGCATGTATTTATTCTAAGAAGTGTCCTGTACCTGAAGGTGTAGTACTGCCCCCAGAAAATTGTAGTAGCGATATCTAGTATTTAGAGCTATAGTAGAGATTACTTAGCCCCCCGATTTATGAAGAAAATTGTTGTTTCTCTGGCGACTTTGATTCTGATCGCTATTATCGTTGTCGCTGCCATCTTTATGTGGCGCGATGCTCGTTATAATACTCAAGCAGTCGATTTACCACCCGATACAGCTTTCACTGCATTAGCCAAAGCAACTACTACCCAATCTCCAGCTGCTTCTCCTCAGACTGAGACGCGGACCAAGACTGAGGAACCGAACTCTGAGTCTCAGTCTAAGTCTGAGGCCGTACCGGACGCTCTCAATCTCAAAGCTCCATTTTATGCCCAAGCTCCTACTGGAAATTGGGATTATCCTTGGCAAGAAGCTTGTGAAGAGGCGACTGTTCTTTTGATTGCCAATGAATACTTTAGTCATCAGTGGACTAGTGCGCAGTTTAATCAACAGATTTTGACCATGGTGGATTGGGAAAATAAGACTTTTGGTGACTACAAACACACTACTATGGCTCAGACTGATCAAATGATTCACGAGCTGCTCAATCTTGAGACTAAGGTACATGAAAATCCCAGTCTCGATACTATCAAAAAGATCCTAGCTGATGGGCATTTCATTGTCCTTCCTTTGGCGGGTCAAGAGCTAGGCAATCCGTACTTTAGTAATGGAGGACCAGTGTATCATGTTGTCGTCGCCAAGGGGTATACCAAGGACAATCAAATTATTACTCATGATGTCGGTACCAAGCGTGGTGAAAACTATGTCTATGATTGGGAGACTATCAATGCTGCTTTGCATGATTATGCTGAACCGATTACTAATGGTGCTCGGCGCATTATTGAAGTGCTTCCTCCTCAGTCCTAAGCATGCTTACTACTCTTAGTCAGAAGATCACTTTTTCTTCTTTGATCCAATATGCTGGTAAAATTGTGCAAATAGTACTGGCTACTATTAGTTTGAAGTTAGTATCAGGTTTTTTGCAGCAACATGACTATGGCGTTTATGCCACCATTACAGAATACTGCTTATTTCTTTCTGCTGCAGCTAATCTTGGGCTTTTTGCTAATATTGTGCGCAAAATGGCCGACCATCCACGTGATAGTGGTATATTCATCAATGCCCTTTTGCTGCGAGTATTTTCTGCTTTAGTACTCTTTGTCATCGGGATCTTATATCTCGGTATTAGCGGTGCCAATGAAGTACTGCTCATTGGTAGTGCAGTCTTTTTAGTTAGTCTTTTTTTAGACTATATTACTTCTATTTGTGATGCTGTTTTGCAGGTGCATTACCGTATGGGACAGGCGATGGTCGCTTTAATCTTAGGGCGAATAGTGAATGTGATTTTGATCTGGTACTTCATTAGTCATTATAGCAATGGAGAAGCTTCCATTGTGCCACTCTTAACTATTACTATTGGCGGCGCTTTAGTGACAGCAATAAGTAGCGTGCTTTTGGTGATCAAGAAGTTGGACTGGCATTGGCATTGGAGTCCAAAGCTTATGGGCCAACTATTATGGATTAGTATACCTTTTGGGCTGATTAATGTGATCAATAATTTGTACTTTCGCTTCTTACCTGATTACTTTGCTCATCAAGTTTTAACTGAATCCCAATTTGCTACTTTTGCTTTGTCCTTCCGGATTATGCAGGTGATGGCCTTAGCCTCAACTTTTGTGATGTTTTCAGCATTGCCAGCTCTGACGGCTATGATTGATGAGAAAAAATTTGAGCAAGCTCATCAGCTTTATCGTAAAATTAGTCGGTTGTTGATCGGTGGAGGGATTGTTTTAGTGACTTTAGGAAGTTTGTTGGGGCCAACGGTCTTGGCTTTGGTGACACATCAAAAATATGTCCTAGCTGATCTTTGGTTTGTGTTGCCAATGATGCTCCTTCTTGCTGCGATATCCTATGGATATGATGTGACTTTGATTACTCTTTTTGCTTTAGGAAAAGAAAAGTGGTGGTTTGCTCGAGAGACGATAGTATTAATTATCGCTTTGTTGCTCTTCGGTCTGACCTACTTTATTGGTAATAGCTTTTTAAGTCTCTGCTGGATTATTAGTGCGGCGATTATTGCCGAGTTAATTATAGTTTTGCTGGGAGCAAGAAAAGTAAGCCTTGAATTTAAGTTACATCAGCGCTAAGCAATGCACTGAGCATTCACTTCATGCTTAATGAGCAACTTTATTGTCAAGATGATCGCTAATTTAACTAAAGTAATAAATTGCTGAGAAGTGAGGGGAATGCTAGGCTAGCTCCGGAAAAATCAACATTTTGCCCCCTATTGCAGGGTTACCACAATAAAATGTTGTGCTCTTTGAAAATTCGGCAGACAGAATAATGTGAAAGTTTTTGTTATGTTTTTGAGTTCTATTCGTATTGTTTTCTGTGTCTATTAGTAAAATATCTAACTATTTATATGACCCAACTTCGAAAAATAGCAGTAGCAGTTTCGACTGCAGCTATGCTCGTTGGTGTAATGCCTCAAGCTTTGGCTGGTAGCGTCTTCTCAGATGTTGCAGATACCAATGAATTTGCGGTATTTATCCATGATCTTCA
>CAZDKI010000002.1:0-235743 GCA_964506115.1 uncultured Candidatus Peribacteria bacterium
GAGCGCGACACTGATAATGTCGAGGTCCGCCGTTCGAGTCGGCGATCGCCCACCATACGAGCTCGCATTCATGCGAGCGAGTCTTATTCCTATTTCCTCATTCCTTACTCAAGCACACCGACGCTAGCTCAAGGAAAAAGGAGCTAGGAAATAGGAATAATATGTTTCCTATGCTCCCCTATCAGCTCATCTTTGGTTATATTGCGGTGATTTTATCGCTCATTAGCTATATACCTTATATTTATGATGTTTTGAGAAACAAAACACGACCGCATATTTTTATGTGGATTCTTTGGAGTTTACTTTCAGGCATTACTTATTTTATTCAGGTTTATAACAATGCTGGTGCAGGTTCTTGGTCCATGGCAATTAGCACATTGGCCTGTTTTTTTATTTTCCTTATTTCAATTAAGAGAGGTGAAAAGCATATTGTGCTTTTAGATTGGGTTTGTTTTTTAGGTGCATTATTAGCGATAAGTATTTGGTTGGTAACCAACGATCAAATAACTGCAGTACTACTCACGACACTGACAGCCACATTGAGTTTCATACCTACTTTTAGAAAATCTTGGTACAAACCATATGAAGAAACTACGCTTACTTTCACTATCAATAGCATAAAATGGCTCTTTTCTTTGGTAGCACTGACGGAAATTAACTTTTTTACTGCATTTTATCTATGTGTCGTAATCGGACTTAATGGAATTTTAGCATTGATAATAACTCTGTGTAGATCAAAACTGCCTCAACCTTAACAAAATAGGGTTAATTAAACGTAAAAACTATACAAATAGGGATAAAAAGAGATATAATGATAGGAAATCAAACAAAAAAAATGTCAGTGGAATCGCAAAAAGATCACGCCCAGGATGAGGATAATGACCGTCCTTCCTCACCTCAATTAATAGATCCAACTCGGGAGAGAGAAAGTTTAGGTGAGATTTTACAGGCTTTGAATGGCTCTAACGACAGTGACACAGTTAAGCCCATCGACGTACCTGAAGTCCCTGAAAAGGTCTCTTTAGATTCAATAGTACAAGAATTTGATAGAAATCACTGTTTTCCTACAGTTTTGCTCAATACCAATGATCGAGCGACTGACATTGCAAGATACCATTTATACTTAGAGGCGTTACTACCCTCGAATGCTGGAGTTAATTATGAAAGCAGGTTAGCCAGATTAAATACGCCCAGATTTAGTGTTGAAGACCTCATAAAAACATCTCTTGAAGCTAGAGATATAACAAAAGAGCACCTAATTGCTTCTTTTGAAACAGCACGACGTCTATGGAAACTAACATTTAGTAAAAAAACCAACCTTGTACTTAGTGCAGAAACGTATAAAGACCACTTCAACGCACTAGATGCTAAACAATTAAAAGCACTTTACACTCAGGTACAATTATTTTTAGGCATTATTGATTCACTGATCGTCATCGTGAAAAGACAATCTGAACATTATCCCAATCAAGAATTAGTAACACCAACCAGCACGCCCCAAAACACCCAAGAGCAACTATCATCAGCTGAACAACAGCTACCTGCTACTGGAGAAATGCCAGTTGAAGCAGCTTTACCAGAAAAAAAAGTTGTTACTTGGAAAACAATAACCGAGGCATTAAACAAGAAAATAACTCCAACTACCCTACCTCTTGCAAAGACAGTCAATGGTCAAGAATTAGAGCGTGGAGTTATAACCCAGGGACATGAAGAAAGAGAGAAATCTAATTGGAGCCTAGAAGTAACTTTACTAAGTAATCACTATCATCAGTTCTGCAACAGAGTACTTAGCGAGCCATTGCCAGAAGTACTGGAGTTAATAAATACTTTATCCCAAGTAACTATCGGTACAGCAAGAGGAACAGCTTTATTAGAAAAGCTGGAAACAATCTTTAAAAAACAAGTAAAAGAATGTGCAGCTAAAGAAGCTCAAGTTTCAGACGCACTTTTACCTGAAATTTTCGACTTTGCCTATCGAGTTTTAGAAATGAGTAGTTCTCTAAAAGTACTTGTAGACAGAAATACAGATAAACCAGTAGTACAGAAAAAATCTCTTTTCCAAAAGTTAATGTCCTTAGGTGAAAATGTTAAAAAGAAATGGAATGGTTGGTTTTCTAAAGAAAAAACTCCAGCTGAAAAACCATCTTTGAAATCAAAACCCAAACGGGGTAAAAGTCGAATGATGTGGTTAGCTGCTGGTTTTGCTAGCTTATTTCTAGGAAATACGCGAACACATCAATCTGATACTGCATCAGCTGAAAGTATACCGATAACCGAAGTTCGACCTCTACAAGAGCGCGAACAAACAACTAGCACTAATAATAGTACAAACACCCTTGAGACAGAAAAAGAAGCTAATACTCTCACAGGAAACACCGCTGCAGGGTTAGAAAATAACCACAATGCTAGTGTCCAAAGGGGTTTGCAAGATGCATTCAAGAAACCAAATGCTATTGGCGTATTTCAACAGATACTAGGTAGCGAGCTCTCGCCCACCCCCGAGCAACACAGGTACTTAGCCAATACCTTTGCCGGTATTATCAGACCACATCTACACCACTTTCATACTGGTAGGCTAGCAGGTGAAATGAGAGTGGTATATCAAGGACGAGCACCACACCACAAACATATTTTCAAAGTAGTTTATGGTGACCGAACTGAAACTGTTAGTATCCACATTCCATCCTGGAATGATCTATCTCGAGGCCTAGCTAATGCTCTCAATCCTTCTCCAGCACACGTCAGCAACAATTCTGTGCGCATACAGAATCCACAAGTAGCTACGCCTCCAGCTCCGACGTCAGACATTACAAAATCAACAAAACCCACTGATGCGGAAATAAGTACCGCACTTGATGCACTCAGCCAGGCTGATCAAACACCGAGGACAAATACTGCTCCTGTACGCTCAGCACCTTCCGAGGTAGATTTGGCTCTAGAAGAATTAGCTCAGAGTGATCGTAATAAAAATCAATCAGCTTAAAAAATTGATTCATGCTATAGTACCAGACGTAGCCGAAATATATCTGCGTCTTTATGTTGGATCTCAATTCCCCTCTTCCAGTCGTAATTATTGATGTCGTCTCCAAAGATGTAAGCCAAGCTGATGCTTATGATCGCTTGATTGAGCTTGAGAATTTAGTAAATACCTTTGGTGGTTTAGTAGTAGTCAAAAAAGTGCAGCGCCGGGGTATGCCTGACTACTCTACTTTCGTTGGAGCAGGAAAGATTCAAGAAATAATTGATGACGGCAAAGCGCTAGGAGCTAAATTAGTGATAGTCAATAATATTTTGAAACCGGGACAAGTCTATCGGCTAGGTGAAGCATTAAGAAAAGCAAAAATGGAAGCTTGGGATCGAGTAGATCTCATTCTCAAGATCTTTAGTAAACATGCTAAAAGTGCTGAAGCTAAACTACAAATTGAATTAGCAGCTATTAGACATACTGGTCCTCGTATTTTTGGTTTAGGTCTCGATCTTTCGCGACAAGGTGGTGGTATCGGTACCTCCGGTATTGGTGAAACGAATATTGAACGTATGAAAAGACACTTAAAAGAGCATGAACACCGTTTAGTACTGAAATTACGACACCTAGAACAAGTACGCACCCAACATCGTGAACATCGTCGTCGCTTGGATCTACTTTCAGTAGCGATTGTTGGTTATACCAATGCTGGCAAATCAAGCTTGCTTCGATCCGTTACCAAAAAAGATGCTTATGTAGCTAACCAACTCTTCGCAACGCTAGATACTCGGATTGGGCAGCTTTACCTACCCAACGAAGACGCACTAGAACAAGGAAAAGTAGTGATGCTCTCTGACACTATCGGTTTCATCCGTGATCTGCCTCCTAGCTTAATCAAATCATTCAAATCTACTTTGGAAGAAGCTATCCATGCAGATGTTATCCTTCATGTAGTAGATTATAGCGATCCCAAGATGCCAGAAAAAATTGCAATAGTTGATGCAATTTTGGCTGACTTAGAAGTCGTCAACAAACCACAAATCTTGGTTTTCAATAAATTTGATCTAGCCTCTCCTTTTAGCCAAAAAGAAATCAAGAAACAATACCAAGACAGACACCCAGTGTTTGTGTCTGCCTTGGATAAAGAAGGATTAGATCAATTGAAAACTGCTATTAGTGAACAACTTAAGCAATTGGCGTAATTCGCTGTAAGCCTACATAAGGCTGAAGAACATCAGGCACGAGGATAGAACCATCTTCTTGTTGATAGTTCTCCAGAATCGCAATTAGCGTACGTGGGATGGCTAGAGCAGTAGCGTCATTCATATGCACATATTGATTCTTACCAGTTGAATCTTTATAACGAATATTTAGTCTGCGTGCTTGGAAATCAGTCATATAGTCTGAGGTATGTGTCTCACGATAACGATTCTGAGCCGGAATCCAACACTCAATATCATATTGATTATAATCAGGCTTACCGGTGTCACCAGTACAAATCTGAATTACTTGATGAGGAATCTTGAGCTGTTGCACTATATATTCTTGCAATGCCACAATTAAATCTTGTTCGACTTGGCCATGCTGCACTGGGACAAATGTCTCCATTTCCATTTTATCGAATTGATGTACACGCAAGATCCCGCGAACATCTTTACCATGTGACCCCGCTTCTCGCCTAAAAGCAGTGGAATAACCAATATAACGTACCGGTAGTTCACCTTCTTGCCAGAGTTTGTTCATATGATAAGAGCCCATAGTGTGCTCAGCACTACCAACCAAAACTAAATTGTCTTCAGTGAAAACATATCTCTCCTCCAAAGGATCAAGACGATCCATCTTTTTCATCACTTCAGGTTTCATCATAATCGGAGGCAGCATCGGCACAAAAGGATGGTAAAAAGGGTTACCCACTTTATCTGCGCAAGCTTTAATCACCTCTCTGTCTGCCAGAGTTTTGAATACGAATTGAACCAAAGCAAATTGTAGTAGTACTGCAGCTCCTTTGAGATAAAAGAACCGAGAACCACTGACCTCTCCTGAAGTTTCACAATCAATAATATCGAGATGTTGACCAAGCTCCACATGATCTTTGGGTGTAAAGCTAAATTGAGTGGGCTCACCCCACTTACGAGCGACCACATTTTCATCTTCACTCTTGCCTACAGGCATGCGGTCAGATGTCACATTTGGCAATTGCAATAAAAGTTCATTCAACTGTCCGTCTAATTCGTTGACCTTAGTTTCTAATTCCTTTGCTTGTACCTTTATTTTTTTCCCTTCTTCAATCAAAGCAGTACGCTCCTGGGCATCTTTGGCCGCTTTCATTTTAGTATCAACTACATTTTTTTGTTGAAGCAAAGCTTCGTAAACTTGGCGTTCACTAACTAAAGACTGATCCAACTTTAATAAACTATCTACATCCACACGGGTAATTAGTTTCTTTTGAGCAACTGCAGCCTTTACTTTATCAGCATTGGCACGAATGAAATGAATATCCAACATGTGACGATTAATTAAGAATAGGAGTTGCTTGCATCCTTAGTCTTAGGCTTCGAGCTCCAAATGGAACTCAATTCGTAAAGAATAGCTTGAGAATAAGAAGTAGGATGAGACTCGGTCGCCTAGACGACCTCGTGGTGCCACTCTCCATGCCTTAATAAAAGGCCACTTTTAGTAATAGTTTACGTCTATTATTCGCTCTAGTTAGAACAAAATGCTTAGCTAGAGTGCTCCGAAGCAGCTACGCTTCATCATTGCTACAGCCAATGTAAAAGTGAAAACGTAAAATTGCAAGTTTTATTGATTCTGGTTACTGACTCATTTACATTAAATACTCACATGATCGAATAATCTATGGCAATTGTAGACATCATTGGCTTCAGGCATGGAGAAACGGATTTCAACAAAGCAGGTATTCTTCAAGGAGCTGGTGTAAATATTGATCTCAATCAAGATGGTGAACGACAAGCTGACGATCTAGCAGAGGTTATTACCGACTTATGTAAAAGCTATGATGGCATTCACGGCTTAACTTCCGACCTAATTAGAGCTCACAATACATGGAATAGAGTTTGTAATAAGTTACCAGAAGCTGCCCGAGCGAAATTAAGAACTTTTGCGATAACTCCAGCCCTAAGAGAACGCAATTTTGGACCTCTCGAGGGTGGCACTAAAGAAGTTTTTGGCAGCCACACTGGTTATTTGGCTTACAGAAAACTCTCGACTGTATTAGAGAGGCAGAAGTTCTCAATTGGAACAGGAATTGAGACTGATTTTGATATCGTCAGACGCGTTAAAAATGAGGTGAATAGAGTGATTGATTTACATAAAAACCAACCGGGAATGGAAGTTCTATTGCTAAGTACCCATGGCAATACCTTTCGAACTATACTTAGTGCTATTTTCAACAATGTCGACTACCCTCCTCTAAAAAATTGTGAGTGTGTAAAAGTATCCCTTCAACAATGGAATCAAATGATTTTTGAAGAATAGAAAGCTAAGGACCTAAGTAATTGTTGCAAATTTGGCTTATTAAAAATATCGGAAACAGAAAATAACACACTCACCTTGAACTTCAGAAAATAACAACATATTGTGCTCTTACCTTAATAAAACCACAACATGTTGAAAGGCCATGATAGAGTAGTGGCAGGTGATGGCGGGAAAGCAGAACAATCGCTCTCATGGCATCCCAGACAGTGGTTACAGTTTCTCAGATTGATTGGATTAGACACTGGTGAAACAAAAAGAGTGGGCTGGAGTGCTATTGGTTTTTCTCATGATGAACAAGATACTATTGCTGAGCATAGTTACAATCTATCGCTTGGGGGGCTACTTTTTAGCATGCATTTGCGACTGGAAGCGGAGGTAAATGCACTTGATGAAGTAACCATGATTAGCATGCCTGGTCGGCATGATGATACCGAGGTAAGAGGCGGTGACATTGGTACTCCTAGAGGTCAAGACTACCCAGATCTCAAAATGGCATCCCGTGAGATTGAGCTGATTGCTCAACAAGAATACTGCCAACTACTGAAAAATGATCATATAGCGAGACAATTCACAACATTAGTTGAAGATGAGCGTGATCAAAAAACTGATGAAGGCCGAGTTACTAAAGTACTAGATCGACTAGAAGCATGGCTTCATTTACAAAAAAAAGATCCCTCTCCATGGTGTAAAGCTCATGAAGATTTCTTTAATAAAACCATCCGTCGCAGTGCTGATAGCATCCAAAATGAGCAAGTAAAAAATGCAGCACACAAGTTAATCGACAGCTTTATCAAGTTACACAAGCAAGGTCGATTGGGTAGAAGACGTCCTGAAACCAAGACCAAAGACTCAGCAGAAGATCGATTAGTGGTTTTGTGGGGTGAACTGCAATTGACTAAAGCTATCAGCCGCTCTTCATGGACAGCAGCAGGACTGAGAACATTTGAACACGACAATTTGGCTAGGCACGGTCATGCAGGGTTAGCTGCTACTTGGCTGGTGGGGGAAGTTACTCTAGAAAGAAAACTACAATATGACATGCGACGGGCTTTGGCTTTAGGATCGGTAAGAGATATTGGGAAAATGTATGGGGGCGATGTATCCGTCGCTTCCACAGACAAAAATGATCCAATGCGTAAAGCTTCAAGGAGAATTCGTCAACAAGCTTTCGAAATAATCGTTGAGAAACTGTCCAATGAAGCGATGCGTCATGAGCTCGGGCAACTGCACTCAGAGGCAATGTTGCAAGAATCGGACATGTCTCGTAGTCAAATGGCTGCTGCTAGAATAATGGATTTAATGTTCTATGATGGAGCTAGACGCCCTAAATACCAAAAGCCTGATGCTAGAAAATTCTTTGAACGTTATCGTACTAAAAAACTCTTACCACTAATTCATGGTATGAAAGATCCCGTTCTCCGAGATTTACATGAGGATTTATTTGAACATTGGATGAAAGCAATCCTCGACGGAGAAGCCAGAAAACCACTTCATGCAATTCTAGGCACCAATGGGAAAAAAGCTTGTTTAAAATAGTTATTGTAACCACTCTCATATGAATACTGCTATGCCTCAAGATTGGACTAAACTAATTGAATGGTGGTCAGTGATTGCTCTCTCTCGTCCCATGCCCAGAACAGGTTGGAATACGATTGGACTTGATCGTCATCAAATGGACAATCTAGCTGCCCATCACTATATGGTCACTACTATTGCGAATCTTTTAAGCTTGATCTTAGAAAAAGATCTCCAGGTAAAAATAGACCGCAAACGCGTGATTGGGATGGCTCTTGTCCACGACATCGGTGAAATTTTGCTTGGTGCAGATATGGCTACCCCACAAGGTATGAATCCCAAATATCAAGAAGCAAAAAAAGCAGCTCGCAGATTGGAAGATCGCGTCATTAGCATCTTTGGTCAGCTTTTAGGCGAATCAGAACTGAAGACTTATATGGAAGCCCTCTGCAAAGAAGAGCGCGAACAACCCAGCGATGAAGCAAAGTTAGTCAAATTAGCTGATCGCATTGCCGATAATGTGCATCTCCACAATGTCCAAACCAATCCCCGCTTCAACCGTGATGATGAAAATTACTTCAACCGCACCGTACTTTCTTTCATTGATAACTTTGAGCATCCAGAAATCAAAGCCTTTTGTACCAAGCTTGCCAATGCTCTCAAATCAGCGATTACTCACAAAGAATTATCTGTTGGAGTGAGACCAACTATCGATTGTGAAGCCGAACCAGAACGAGCATTGATTCAGCTCTTTAACCATTTCCAAGGTACTAAACGCATGGTTAGGACAGGTTGGATTCCAGGGCGCTATCAACAACACGAAATCGACACTTTGGCTGAACATGGCTACATGACAGGTGTAATGCTACTGATGATCAGTCATGCTCTCAGGCTTGCGAAAAATGGGATTCTAGATATGCCGCTCTTCCATGAAGCAGGTAAACTCTATGGAGGTGGCATGTCAGTATTGTTTAATGTACGGGATGAATCTCTCAAAAAGGATGTAGATCTGATCCGTCAGACAACTATTGATCACTTAGCCGAATCAATTGGCTACCCAGAAACGAGAAAGTACTTTTTAGCTATCTACCAAGAAAGTAATGAACATCAAACAGATGAAGCCAAGCTTCACTTACTGATCAGTAGATTGGCCGATCAAATTCATGGTGAATTGATGCGAAGACCAAGCTATACCGATCGTGATCGTCAGCATCGAGAAAAGGCAATTGGGGCCCTAGCTGTAAGCATTGATAATGAAGAGATCAAAAAAGCCGCCACTCAATTTACTGAAGCTACATTTGCAGTAATTGAGGGCGGCAAGTTGAGAAGATCTATCTTTAGATTGTTAGAAGAGTAACTTACTTCTTTCCTTGAGTAAGGTAATCTTTGATACCATCAACAGCGCGTAATACTTCTATTGGTAAAGCAAAAATAATTGTATTGCTCTCATCAGATGAAATATCATTGATTGAGTTTAAGGTACGTAGATGCAATGCCCCAGGAGTTTTGGCCATCAGTTCAGCTGCATGTGAAAGATTTTCAGCAGCTAAGACTTCACCTTCAGAACTAATGATAGTAGCACGTTTCTCACGTTCTGCTTCAGCTTGTTTAGCCATAGTACGTTTCATAGTCTCAGGCAGGTTGATATCTTTGAGCTCAACACTCTGAACATCCACACCCCAAGCCTCACTTTTTTCATCTACATTTTGCTTAATTTTGGCTGAGAGTTGTTCACGTTGAGAAAGTAATTCATCAAGAGTGACCTCACCAACGACATTACGCATAGTTGTTTGCGCCATTTGGGACACTGCATTGTAAACATTTTCTACTTCGAGCAATGCCTTTTCTGCATTAGTGACACGGTAATAAATAACTGCATTGATACGAGCTGATACGTTATCTTTAGTAATTGCTTCTTGATCAGGTACATCAACTGCTTTCACACGCATATCAATTTTTCGCATACCTTGGATGATAGGCAAAATAATATGCCAACCAGGATTCAATGTTTTGGTGTAGCGACCGAACATAAACTTAACACCACGTTCGTTTTGATCAACTTGGCGAATAGATCGCAAAATCATGATCGCAACAATAACTAAAAGCACCCAGATAAAGCTACCAAACACATCAAACAAACTAAACCCAGTACTGCTAGTAGGAATGTAATATGGATCCATAGTGATAAAGTAATATATCGCCATAGTGATAGCATATGACCGGGGTAGTTGAAAGTGGAAAGTGGAAAGTTGAGAGTTTCTTTTAGCTTGCGGTCCTACTAAGGGTTAGCAATTACTAGTAAATTCATGTTGAGCGGAGCATAGCGAAGTCGAAACATCTGGCCGATATATAGCTTGGGAGATTTTGAAGCCTGAAGTGCGAATCCTGATGCCTAAAATTCGCACTTCAGAATTCTGAATTTTTAAGTTGCATGGTAAAATCAATCTGTACTTACTTTTTTGTATGAGTTTAAGAAATTGGACTATCATTTTTAGCACGTTGCTATTTACAGCTTGTGGATCAGGCGTTACAGAGAAAGGGCCACAAGAACTTTCACTTACTATTGCCCATGATAACATTTCATCAACCTTGAAAGCCACTAGTAGTGATCAACTCAATGTAGAGGTAAAAAATACTACAGATAAAGCTCAGGTAGTGCGAATGCAGGGGCTTAAAATCAACTTTGTCAGTCAACCAATTTTTCCTCAGACTAATCAAATCTTCCATTTTCAAATCGACAAAAATAAAGGCGCGATCAATATCACCACTACAGATACTGAAAACCAATCCCAAAATACTACCGTTACCATCAACTAAACTATGCAGATATTTTTAGGAATACTCGGAATAGCACTTGGCATCCTCTACCTCAAATATAATTACCAAATCACTAATATCGTTGGTAAATTCCCGTGGGCTGAAAACTATTTGGGCCTTGGTAGTACCTACTGGGTACACAAGCTCTTTGCTATCGCTGTCATCATCCTCTCTATTATGTGGATGACTGGCTCATTTCAGCTATTTTTGCAAGACAACGTTAGCAACTACTTTGGTAGCGGCCGTAGTCGTTAATTACTTTTTGCCATATCGCCAACCAAAAACAGCTAAGAGAATAATCAACGCTAATCCGGTCAAAGCATAAGAAAGCTGCTCTACACCGGCTCCCAACAAAACATAGGCAACAATACCTGGAATAATTCCTACTAAAGTTCCCCAGAAATAATCACGCCACTTCACAGCCGAGACGCCAAAAGCAAAATTGAGCACATCAAAATGAAAAACAGGTATAAGCCTGAGAAAGATCACGGTAGCAATACCCTTTTTACGTAAATGTTGATTATATTTAGCCAAAATAGGCCGCTTATGGACTCCTAAGAAATCGCGAGCGACATAACGAATGAAGGCAAATTCTAAAACAGCACTGCCAAGATCAGCTATATACATAATGATACCGCCATACCATAGACCAAAAGTAAGCCCAGCCATAGTCAAAAATACCCATGAGGGAATAAACAAAAAGCCCCGGACCCATGAAAGTAAAATAAAGACTATTACTGCTTTATGGCCAGAGTGAAGAATCAATTCCCGACAATAAACAAAGAGTTCGTGAATAGATTTACCAGTGTGGAGAAACCAAACCAAACAAACTAATAACACTATTATCCACAAACTTAAAAGTACTATTCGCACCCAAGAAAAGTTTTTTGGCATAGGAAGAAAGAACATTGCTACTATAGAGTTGAAAATTGAAAGTGGAAAGTTGCCCCGAAGGGGTCCCTTTGGAAAGAGTTATCGCTCAATGATAAGTGACGCTTTTAAGTGATTAGGGAAGTATGGTAACTTAGTACTGTTTTTCCCTCCTTGTTGCTATGCAAATCGCCTCCCCTTTTTTGGTCAAGACTGCTTATGAGTTGCGTATCGCGGTCATTGACATGCTCATCGAAGCACAATCAGGTCATACTGCTGGGCCATTAGGGATGGCTGAAGTATTTAGTGTCTTGTACTTTAGTGGTTTAGTGAATATTAATCCTCAAAATAAGACTGCAGCCGATAGAGATCGAATTATTCTCTCTAATGGTCACATTGCTCCTATTCGCTATGCAGCTATGGCTAAAGCAGGATTTTTTGCTAGCGGATTACTTAATACCTTTCGCAAATTACACTCACCACTTCAGGGCCATCCTAGCCTGCAGAATCTACCAGAAGTCGAGACTTCATCTGGCCCACTTGGACAAGGTATTTCTCAAGCTGTAGGTATGGCTATCGGCTTAAGAGAACAGCAATCTTCCGCCCATGTATACTGTCTGATTAGCGATGGTGAATGCCAAGAAGGCCAAACTTGGGAAGCATTGATGTTTGCTAGTAGCAAAAACCTGACCAATTTGACCGTAGTAATCGATCGCAATCGCATCCAAATCGATGGCAGTACCGATGAAATTGCCCCAGGACTGGAACCATTAGCTCAAAAACTACAATCATTTGGTTGGGAAACCCTAAGCATAGATGGCAATGATGTGAGTGATATTGTTGAAGCTCTGGGCCAGAGTAAGAAAAAACGAAATAAACCATTGGTAATTATTGCCAATACGACATCAGGTAAAGGGGTGAGCTTTATGGAAGATGATTATCACTGGCATGGAAAAGCACCCACCAAAGCCGAGGGCCAGCAAGCAAAACAAGAATTAACAGCAGCTTTAGCATCACTATGAATAAACCACTTAGTATTCGTGATGGCTTCGGCCAAGGCATGATCGATATTGGCAGCGATACCAAAGTGTACGCTCTCTGCGCCGACCTCACTGAATCATTGAGATTAAATGCTTTTAGAGAAAAATACCCCGAACGTTTTTTAGAGATGGGCGTAGCAGAACAAAATATGATTGGCGTCGCTGCAGGATTAGCCTTAACTGGCAAAATACCTTTTGCCGCCAGCTTTGCTTGCTTTTCGCCTGGCCGAACATTTGATCAAATTAGAGTCAGTGTCTGCTATCAACAAGCTAATGTAAAAATTATTGGTGGCCATGCTGGCATTAGTGTGGGTGAAGATGGTGCTGCTCATCAGATGTTGGAAGACATAGCTATGATGCGAGCCCTACCACATATGACCGTACTAGTACCAGCTGATTATGAACAAGCCCGAATGATGGTAAGCAGTATGTTAAACCACTCAGGCCCTATTTATCTCCGTTTATCACGCACAGGCGGAACAAAAGTGACCACTGAAGCATTTCAAATCGGCAAATCAAACATCCTTCGCTCCGGTAAAGATTTAACCGTGTTAACTTGTGGACTGATGGTTGAAAAAGCATTAGCAGCAGCTGAAATTCTAGCTAAACAAGGTATTGAATTAGAGGTAATCAATGGAGCGAGCATCAAACCATTTGATCAAGAGACGCTACTCGCGTCAGTCCACAAAACCAAACGAGTAGTCACGATGGAAGAACACCAAATAGCCGGAGGCCTAGGAAGTGTAGTAGCTGAAATATTGGCCAAAGAGATGCCAACTAAACAATGCTTCATTGGTATCGAAGACCAATTCGGCCAATCGGGCACAGTAGATGAATTGTTCGACTACTATCAATTAAGTACGGACCATATCCTGCGAAGAATCAAGCAGTTTATCAATAAGGTGAAGGAAAATTAGACACCCTTGAGAAGAGTATCGGCCAGATCCTTCGACGACGCTGTGCTTTGCTCAGGATGAATTAAGACTGCCAAACGCAGTGTCGGCAGGAACCTTCCTCTTCGGCAAGCTCAAGTTTAAAATGACTCCAGTGAGCTACAATTCGCAATTAAAAAAGACACCCGAGCTCTCGCATCAAGGTGTCTTTTTAGTAAACTATTAGCTACTTAGAACAACTTCTTTTTTCTAACTACCCAACCAACCATTGAAACAAACAATCCTGTGCCAAAGAATGGCAATGCTTCAGCACCAGTTTTTGGCAATTGAATAGGAGGTACAGGTAAGCTTGGGAAAAGTGGAATTGATGGAGCTGGAGGAGGAGGTAAAGGTAAAGGATTAGCAGCAGTAATTACCCGTTGCTCACGACAATCACGAGCGGTCAATGGATCATCAAAGGCATCAGTGAAATCAACTACGATGGTTTGAGCATCAGAACCCAAGAGAGTTGATCCGCTGTATACTTCTGCAGTGTTGGTAACGAAACCACCAAGATGCAAGAGACATACTGCATCCAAATCAGTACCAGGCATTGGACCAGATACAGTATTAGAAGTATCACGTACTCGGATATAACGAGCCCAGGTCATGTCAGCATCTTCAATATCGAAACAATTACTGTTCTTATTAGATCTACCGACTCTTTCGAAATCAGAGCTACGAGTGGTTTGAGAAACTTCTACGCTGTATTGTTCTGACACACTATCATCGAGATTAGAATCCAATTCGAGGATACAGAAGTCATCACCATCACCGTCTACTACTAGTTTCTCTGAAGTTTGACTACGAGCTGTAGCAAAAGTTACTTGGCCACGCTCACCAAGTGAAACAAAGTTTTGGTCAGGAGCAGAGAGCGCATCATCGGCATCACTATGATCTGAGTCAGAATCGATACTAGCGCTACGTACACGAGCAGGATAGAAATCATCATCCTCTGGCTCAGCATCACTATGGAGACGATAGTTGCGAAGTGGGAAACGACCTTCATCAAGCAATTTAGTATCATATGACACTGATTGTGAACCTTGACCGGCAATACTAATGCCTTCTACTAAGACCTCACCATTAGTTAAACTAGTACTATTAACAGTACCTGTAGTAGCACTCACATTGCTCAACGTATTTTCAGCTGTAGGAATTACATCTTTGATACTGAGACCTGTGGCAGCGAGATTACCAGTATTGTTCATAGTTACTCGATAACGAACCGTATCACCAGGAGTAAATACCGTTTCTTCATCACCAGAAACCAAAGTTTTGTTCAAATTGATAATACTATTACCAGAAACAGCTGGAACCGTAATATCTACGCTTCCTTGATCACTACTTACCTGAGTACCAGCACTGACTAACGCAGTATTACGACAAGTAGTAGCTGCAGTGAGCAACGGGTTGATAGTGGCAGTAAATCGAACAGCTTGAGTAGCACCAGAAGCCAATGAAGCAATAGTCCAACTTACAGTATTGGTTGTAGTGTTAATGACACCACTATCTAATGCAGTTACTTGGCTAATGCCAGTGATACAGGCAGGAATTAAGTTGGTACTAAGCGTAGTATCATCCAAGTCATCAGTTACACTGACATTGGTCAATGTAGTGACACCAGGATTGCTCACAGTCAAAGTATAAGTAACCACTCCACCAGGAGCAGGAGTTGCAGGGCTAGCCGACTTAACGATATCGATCGCCGCTGTACCAGCACGGAAACAAGCAAGGTCGGTGGCAGTGAGTCCCGTGAGACTAGCTGTAGCGGTCACACTATTACAAAGTGTTGTAGCAACACTTGGTACAGTACGCCCAGTGAGACGAATATGGAGCATTTGATTAGCTGCCAAAGTAGTAGGAATACCAGTAATAACACCAGTAGTGCTATTTACAGTACAGTTACCATTATATGGGCCGACATGATTGATCAAAGCGCCTGATGCTGGAGTAAAATAATTACATGTCCATCCAGTATTCAAACCAGAAGGGAAGGTGTCAGTTACTACCAAGCCATTGAAAGGAGCACTAGGAGAAGTATTACCAACATCGATGTAGTAAGTAAGTGCTGTAGCAGGTAATGCACCTGGAGCACCAGTCGTAGTGTCAAAACTTGATTCAGTACCATTGAGTACAACAGACTTATAAATAGCGATACCTGGATCAAGTACACGTACACACGCATCATCTTGGGCAGTTACGCCACCACTCACAGTCGTCAAACGGTTACAGATAGCGGCACTACTTAAGCTTTGGGTAGCAGAAATACTATAGCCAGTAACTAAAATGTGAAGATATTGGTTGTTAGCTAAAGTAAAGTCTTGAATACCAGTAGTACTACTACTGTCGAAGCGACCGCTAGCGAGATCATGTGAACATCCTGTAATGGCAGTATCCCCTACCGGGCTATTGTCATTAGGATTGGTATTGATCCAACAAGTCACACTACGTGTACCTTGTACTAAGGTACTAGGGAAATTATCAGTCAAAGATCCAGTAACAGATTGACCTGATAAGTTGGCAACATGGAATAAATAAGCAAGATTATCACCCCGAACCGCATCGGCAGGAGCTCCAGCGGTATCAGCAGTAAAGAAATCACTACCGCTTGCTGAAACTAATTTTTCAATATTGGTAAAGTTTGGTCCTGGAGTAGGCGTACCTGAACAGTTGCTAATAGTAACCACTGCTTGGTGATTGCTGGCATTTGAACCAGTTTCTACTGGCACTTCATCAAAGAGATCTCTAAGTGCAGCACCTGTGCTGACCGTGTTTACAATAGTACATTGTGAACCTGAAAGATTATTATGAACATTAGTATTTATAGTAATGACGATCTGATCATTGGTTAGATGCAAAACACCAAAATCAGTACCACCTAATATATTACTACCAGAGCCAATACAAGGTTGAGAACCAACAGTACCGGTAACAGTAAATGTACAACTAGCCAAATTAACCGTACTTGGTAACACATCATTCAAAGAGCCAGTACCAAACAAAATTGGTGCATCGCTGCGATTTGTGGCAGTAATTGTATAAACAGTAGAACCACTTTGAGTCGTCACAGTAGGACTCGCTGTTTTGGTCAAAGAATAACTAGCTGACGGCACAATGAGCGCATTGGCAGCAAACTCTGAAGTAGAACCTGCACATGCGTAAAGTGATCCTTCATCCTGGCCATCAGTATAATAAGTAGCTGCAGTCGGTGCATCGATCAAACAACTATCATCGGGCAAGTTGGCAGGACTCCAAAGACCAGCTCCGGTACCTGTATCAGTAGTTGAGATACGTTGAGCACCAAAATCAAAGCCTGCAGTTCTCATTTCACCAAATAAATCAGGACAAGCAGTAGCACTACCATCATCCCAACACAATGTACGACCACCAAAAGCGGTAGAAGTAGCAGTGATTAAACCTCCTGTAAAAGGCGCAACACCATAGTCCGCCCCGCCAGCAGCAAAGTGGGCAGGATTAATTGACCATGTACCTTGATGATCACTATCACCGTTAGTAGGAACATAAGCATTACCTAAGAAACGATAACCTTGACCATGACCTAACTCGTGTTCAGCTAGACTATTTTCATTCCAGAAGTCAGTATTACAATCGCTTAGACTACTATCAGGTTGACCGGCAGGCACATAAGCACCGACACCATTACCATTGGTATAACAAAGTATTTGGAATAACTCGACTAAAGTACCTTCAGCACCAGTACCAACGATGGCAGTAGGTGTTGAATTTTCCATGTCAATTACAGGAGTATTGATCAAACGGTTAGCACCAGCATCAGGATCAGCACCTGCATCAGTGATCACTGGATAACCATCATTTTCAGTAATATTAGTATCTACTTGAGTTTGACTTGTTTGACTAGCTGGTTCCCAAGGCTCAGTCACCGATCCACAAAGTAAATTATTAAAACTCGAACCTGGGAATAGAATATTCCAGTAAGTATTAGGTATACCAGAAGTGAGATCGTCCAAATTTGCAGTAGCGAAGTCTTCTAGATCAATACCGATACCATATGATCCACTACCCGACGTAATATCAAGACTATTATCATTATTGAAAATACTATTTTGCAAAATGGTATTATTAGTACTTTGCAATGGATATTCTTCAGAGCCAGTACCAGTAGCCGTATTAGGCAAATTTGTACGTACATCACCTGAATCAAGCTTACAAGCTAAACTTTGAATATAAATACCATTACGTTTATTTTCACCAATTTCATTTTTGAAGATGCGGTTGAAATTAGAAGGTCCACCTAAAGTCGCATCGAAGTAAGTACGACCAGCAACACCACCAGATCCTGTAGCGGCATTAGCATCAGCATCAGCACAGCTATAATTTGAATCTTGAGCCACAGCATCAAGATGATCATAAAAACGAATACCAATACCATCACAAGCATTGGAAGCACTACGGTAGTTGCTTACTCCTAACACTGTAGGAACATTGAGGGCGCCACTACCATTCACAGTAAATGGGAAACCGCTGACTCCAGAAAAGGTCTGAGTAGTACCGATATAGTTACTAACGATATCCATACCCCATGCATTGAGTAAGGTAATACCATCACCAACATAATGACTGTTATCACCATAACCATTATTAGTAATAATATTATGATCAATGACAGTCGCTGGTTTAACAATTACTGAATTTTTAATAGTAATACCTGAATAACGATTACCAGTAACAGGATTTTGATCATTACCCAATAAATTACCAATCAAGTTATTGCTGATATGAGAAATAAAAGGCATGGCAATTCCTCCAGGAAGAGTATCATCATAAGTACCCTGTAAACGAATACCGTCCAAACCACTATTCACAATGATATTGCCCCGGATAAGGGTATTTTCGAAATCACGATCAAAAGCATGGGCACAAATACCATGTCCTTGATTACGTTGATTACTAGTAACACCAGACCGAGTATTAGTACCAATGAAATTATTTTCAATCGTTACATCATGAGGAGGTAGGAAACTGTTAGAATCAGAAATAATCTGAATACCATTACCGGGAGATCCTACAATCGACAGACCCGAAATACGAACATTAGGTGAATAAATACCGATTAAGGCAAAACCAACTGGCATTTCACAATAAGATGGACTGCCAGTGAAACCAGAAGAAACAGGATGAATAGTTACTTGTGGTACCCCACCAACCACTGGACCGTTGATATCCACCCCCTGTGGACTCGCAATATTCAGTGTTTCACTCAAAATAACTTCTGTGACTGTGCTATCGAAAACAATGCGAGAATCAGTAGATTGCGCTGCTGCTAATGCTACAGCATCACGCAAACGACAAGTAAACGCATTACCAGTATTATCTGGTGTACTATCGTCTTCCACTACACAATTGGCAGGAACACCTAACGAGGCATCACCAGATCCCTCTACCACAATGTCGCCAGCCTGGACACCACCAGGAACAGCAGCAAACAAACTTTGTAAATTTTGTGGAATTGGCATGAGAGCCATGACAACTATAAAAGCCGCAAGAGCAGATAATGCTTTATTGCGATTCCAACGATGACGAACACGATCGGGGATCAAAGTGTTGATCAAAGAAACAAGACGGGGGAACATGTTATTTTGGGGTTAGTTTTTGTGTTTTCTCATTATTTTAGCACACTTAGACAAAGAAAGTCCACATGCAACAAGATTAAAGATACGAGTGCAAAGATCAGAGTCTTACCCAAGAATTATAATTTATCAATAACAACAAACAAAAAAGACTCAAGTTGAGCTTGAGTCAATTCTGCATGTCACCCTAAGTGTAACCGAAGGGCTGCACTCTGAATTCTGAATTTAACTAACTCTTTGTTTTCTTATCAACCACAAACCAGCAACAAGCATACTACTCATTATCGCTAAAGCGATGGGAGTTTCAGAACCTGTCTTAGGAAGTGCCAATGGTATTGGAGTAGGAATAACTACTGGTGGTGGTGGCAATGGAGCTGGAGCTAATACTTGAGCTTGTTTTGGTTTAGCACAAGCACTGGCAGAGATTGGATCTTCGAATACATCAGTAAAATCGACTGCGATATCTTGCATATCAGAAGCTAATACAGCATTACTTTGTTCTAGATTAGCAGTATTTCGGATCAATCCACCGACGTGTAAGAGACAAACAGCATCTAGGTTAATACCAGTAGCAGTGGTCGATTGATCTTCAATCTTGATGTAACGAATCCAAGGCAGATCAGCAGAGCTAATATCATAACAATTTTGGCTATCACTGCGTAAGCGCTCATAACTACCTGATTGATTTACTTTGGCAACAGAAACACGGTAGCGACTGCTAGCGTCATTTTGCCCGAGAGCTAGACAGAAGTCATCATCATCACCATCTACCAACACTTTTCCTTTACTGCTAGTAGCCAGAATAATTGATCCTCCTTGACCTAGATTTACATATGATTGATCCATTGCTCCCAATGCTGCTTGATCATCAGTATCTGTACTTGTGAGACGTGCACGCACTACTTGATCAGGATAAAAGTCCGCGTCTTCTTTTTCAGCACTTTTATCTAGCTTCCAAGACCGAAGAGAAAAAGCATCACTATCTTTGAGTTGGCCTGTATAGGTAACGATAGCTGAAGTATTAGCAGCAAGTGTAAGATTATCTACAGTTAAACCTGCTCCTCCCGACACTGTACCTAAAGTTGATTGAACGTTCTTCCATTCTGCCATGTTTCCTGGTAGAGCATCTTTCAATTGCAAAGCTGTGGAAGCTCCATCACCAGAGTTAGTAACAGTGATGCGGTATTGAACATTATCACCTGGCTCAAACACCGTATCAGGATTGATTGCTTCTTTATTGAGTGTGATCAAAGCCTGCCCAACAACAACAGGAACGGTGATATTAGCTTCTGCTTGGGCATTAGGCACTTCATCAGCAGTAGCTACTGCAGTCGTTTGACAGTTAGCTGAGCTAGCCAGATCAGAGCGAATAGTAGCAATAATACTTACCGTACGACTTTCACCCGGCTGCAATGTGCCGATTGCCCAGTCTATTGTAGTAGGATTATTAGTATTTACCGTACCATTATTATTGATAATCACTTGATTGAGTGAGAGTACGCAGCTTGGGACTAAGTTGTTGAGCTCATTGCCAAGATTGTCACTAATCACGACATTGTTAGCTGCAGTACCACCATTGTTCGTAACTGTAATAGTGTAAGTTACTTGTCCACCAGGAGTAACTGTAGAGACATTGCTACCATGAGTAATTTGAAGCGATGCTGGTACTTGAGCGACAATATGGAAACAAGCAGTATCACTTACCGGCGTAGTAATACCCTGAGCAAGCGTCAAAGCTTGATTACAGTAAGTACCTGCACTTGTAGGTGTATTTTGTCCGGTCAATCGAATATGCATTACTGCATTCGTTGCTAAAACAGTAGGCAACACGATATGCCCATCAGATTGCACAGTACAGCTAGTACTATATGATCCAGTATGGTTATTAATAGCATTGGATGCGATATCATAATGACATTGCCAACCAGTCGGACTGATACCAGTAGGGAAAACATCACTTACAGCTACATTAGAAACTCCAATGGTAGTAGTATTCTGAACATCAACGAAGTAAGTGATAGCTTGATTACGAGCAACAGCAGGCCCCGCAGTGTCATCAGTACTCTCGGAACCATCTCCAATCTGAACAAACTTTTGCACTACTAAAGTAGTCGGTGGCGCAATACCAGTAATTGGGACACTATCTTCATTATCACTAGTATCATCATCTGGTTGCAAATTGGTAGTAATAGTCGCCACATTAGTAATTACTCCAGCAGCTGTCACTTCGGCTGTAATATTAAGTGTAGCTCCTGAACCATTAGCCAGGTTAGGTACATTCCAGTGGCCACTGGTAGCACTATATACACCATCTCCAGCTGAGCTCACAAATTGCAAACCACTAGGGAGCGCATCAGTAACCACTGCTCCGGTACTAGTATTAGGACCATTATTTACCAAATGCAGAGTATAAACCACTTGTTCACCGATAGTAGCTTGATTAGGATCAACCGTCTTGGTCAGTGCCAAATCTGCGTTCGGTGAGACGGTAGTAAAACAAGCAATATCACTTTCTGGAGCAGTAACATCATCCAAGATAATCTCAGCTTCATTGCAATTCACACCAAAGCTCGATGGTGTAACACGACCAGTTAAGCGCACATGTAAAAACTCACCAGGCTTTACTTCATTGGTACTTACAACTAAACCATCTTCGATAGTACACCCCAGGTTGTAATCGCCACTATGATCACTAATGCTATCTACACCAATAGCGTAAGCACAAGTCCACCCAATATCTAGGCCAGTAGGGAAATGTTCCTCCAAAACAAAGTCAGTAACATTGGCCTGACTAGTATTAGCAACATCAATATAATAAGTAATCGCCTGCCCTGGAAACACCTGAGGGCCACCACCAGTGTCCGAACTCTCACTACCCCCGGCAATACTGACTGATTTACGAATATCCACCGATGGAGTAGGAGAAACACCAATTACTTCTGCACTAGCAGTATTGTCACTTGTTACAAAATCTGGATTATCGCTAGCCAAAACTGACACTGTATTGGTATGGACACCGGAGTCAGTAACTTCCACTACAATTTGGCGCACAGCTACTTCATCATTAAGTAAAGTACCAATAGTCCAATTGCCAGTCAGAGGATCATACGCACCATCTCCAGTACTAGAGACATAGGTCAACCCAGCTGGAAGTAAGTCGCGTAAAACCACTCCATTAGCCGTAGCTGGACCTTGGTTTTCAATACCAATTGTAAATGTTACCTCATTCTCGATATCCACACTGGATTGATTAACACTTTTGCTCAAACGAAGATCGGCAATATTATTGATCGCTGCAGCGTTAACTAAAGTGACGTCTTGTCCTGAAGTCAAAAGAATTGGATCAGAATAACCAGTCTCAGGATAAAAATCACTATCATTGGCTTGGTTGGTACCACCGATACGATAAGTACCTAATCCATAACCTGTTGGCAGCGTAAGACGAATCTGATAGTTGCCTGGGATTAAAGTATTAAACACATAATCACCAGTATTATCACTCAGAGTGAGAGAATCCACATCAGTTCCAAGATCGACCTCATGCAAGGTAACAGTAACATCGTTCATTCCAGCTTCACTATCGTTTAATGAATTGTAATTGAAATCCTGAAAAATATTTCCCGAGATACTAGCATCATTAAAGAAACCAGCATCGACTTCAGGCAAGATCTGAGCAAAAGCCAGTGGAATATCCACCGTAGTATTCAAACTAGAGATATCACTATCAATAGATTCTGAACTACCAACATTTGGTAGAGTAGCGATAGAACCAGTAGGTGGCACGAATCTCACGCGATATGTCCTAGGTATCAAACCAGTAAAACTATAAATACCTGTAGTAGGTGCCGTAGTAGTAGTTGCCAAAATACTATCGGAAGTATTGAGAAGTTGTACCGTGATCCCAGCTAAATTGTTGTCAACAGAATTATTGAAAAGACCATCATGATCAGAATCATTAAATGCTCTTCCCGTAATAGTAGCTGGTGAGAAATAACCAATAGGATCAGCAATAGTTGGACCACTCACTTCTGTAGTAAGCTGCTGTGGCATATTGCCGCTGCTTAATGTAAATGAAGCGACAGGAGCTACTTCGACACGATAATTAGTACTATTTTCAATTACCACCGCTCCAACAGTATTGGTGTGGTTAAAAGTATAGGTACCACCACCATTGGTTGTAGTTGTCCCCATAACTACACCTGCATCAATATCTTCATTATAGAGAGTAACGGTACGTCCAGACAATCCCGGTTCCCCTCCTTCGTAGTTACCATCATTGTCATTGTCTTGGAAAACAACACCTTGAATAGTAGGCTCACCAGTTACAGTAAAAGAAAGATACTGGTAGTCATCTTCACTGATAAAACTAGTTCCACCAGGAACTGAATCAATATCGGCAGTTGTACTGACCGGAGTAGTAGTAGGTACAATCGGTGTAGTCATACTCATAATTTCAGCTTCACCAGCTTCTCCACCAGCCGCCCCCAAAACAACCGTTACATCCAAAGTAGCACTGACACCACCAGCAAGAAGCGGCAGATTCCACACACCACTACTATAGGTCCCAGTTGAAGCAACAGGTGATCCAGAAATAGTACCACCAACTGGAGCTGTAATATTAATATCCACATCAGTAGCTGTGACGAGACTCTGATTGACTACAGTATAGTGAAATACCACAGTCGAATATGCTGAATGAGAGACTGCAGCTGGAGTCACCGTAATTGGCGAAAGCGCTAAATCAGTTTGATTATTGATACCAAAGATATGCCCACTATTATTTTGACTAGTAGCTACCCTCAGATTAGAAAAGCTAGTAGGAGAGGTAGTGAAATGGTACCCAACAGGTAAACTAAGATTGAGTGTATAAGCTGAAGATAGCGGTGCTGAAGCTAGGTCATTGATCGGTACTTGAAAACTAAAGTTACCTAGACTATCACTGAATGCAGTAGCAGAAGTGAAAGAGCCATCGGTCGCAGAGACACCAACACCTACAGCTAAATGATCACCACTATTGGAAACACCATCATTAGAGTTGGTCGGATTTCCTGAGCCATTATCATAGAAAATAAAGCCACTGATTGTGGCTGTACTAGTAGTTACATAACTAGAAATTGGCCCATCTGATGAAACTCCTTGATCACCAACAATCACACCACTTGCAACAAATGTACCAGCATTACTCCCTGATGAAAGTACTGATGTCTGTACATTGGTCCACCTAAAAAAGAGTGTCTGAGTTCCGGCCAGTAATGCAGGACCTGAATAGTCATAGGTAGTACCGCTGATGAAATTTTCGGTACACACCGTTCCAGAGTTAAAATCAAGCGTGGATCTAACTGTACCAGCACTAGCAACTATATATCTGCATGACCATGAGCCAGATACAATCCCTACAGGATAAGTTAACCTTACCTTTGCTCCCGATAAATTATCACTACTAGTAAGATTGGTAACATCAGCATAATAACCAATAGCATCACCCGGAAGAACTCTCAAACCAGGTGAAATATGCGTCGTATCAGTTTCATAAGGACTAAAACTCTCTACTAACAGATCCACCGGGGTAACTGGGGTGATAAAGCTTTCCACTGGACCAGCAGTAACACTGGGACCAGCTAAAAAAGTTCCAGCTGCACTAACCTCGGCATCAAAAGCAGCGCCTACAAAACCAACAACTTTTAAGTTAGAAATCCTAAAATATATAGTTTGGTTAGCTGGTAAAGTAGTACCTATCGTATATTCATAAGTAGAGCCGGAAATAAACGTGTCGATACATGAAGTTGGCGTCAGGAAATCAACACTGCTATTAGGTAGACCTGGCGCATCAATCACATATTCACAAACCGCAGCAGTAAAATCCAAATCACTAATAGTTGGATACTGCAAGCTAATGGTAGGTGATATCAGAATCGTCGTACTACTTTCATTATTTAATTGCACATAATAACCAGCTGTACCGTAACGAATCACATTCAAGCCTGGGGCAACATTCGTAGCATCTTCGGTCACACCAGAAAATGACTGCATATCTACTGAAATCGTTTCAGCAGCAAAGATCTTGACTATTTGTGAAGAAAAAATTAAAGACCCAACTAACAAGCCTACTGTCAGTATTGCACTAGCATATCTAGCTACTTTATTGGTGGAGGTAATCATGATTTTTATTTTTGTTTCCTTTCATTCTACCACAATTTAACTCTCAACAAAAGCCAAAAGAAGCAGGACACCATGAGTATCCTACCTCTTCATTTTCAACTTATTTTCATTCAATTTAAAATGGAATATCTTCGATCTGAATTGGCTCTCCAGTAGGCATAGATTGGATACCACTACCAGTATTCATTGGGACTTGAGGAGCAGCTGAAGGAGCATTCATATTCAAAGGGGCAGGACTACCTTCACCTTCTTTACGTGCTGACAATAATACTAAATCATCAGCAATGATTTCCGTACGATATTTCTTCGCACCATCCTGACTCTCCCAACTACGAGTCTTGAGATAGCCACGGATATACACCTTTCCACCTTTACGAAGGTATTGAGAAGCAATATCTGCCAAGCCTCTCCACAATACGACATTGTGAAATTCAGTTTCTTCTTGTAATTGACCATTCTGATCCTTCCAAGAGCGATTTGTCGCTACAGTAATAGTAGCTACAGAAGCACCAGAAGGAATTTGTTTCACTTCTGGATCTTGAGTCAGGTTGCCGATTAATTGCACCATATTGAGAGAACGGGCCATGTTTTTTTAAAAGTTAAAAAGTAAAAGGTAATAATGAAAAACTTTATTCTCGTATCATTTTTACTTTTTCATTATTCATGTTTCATTCGTTTGATCAATAGAACTCTCGTAAAGTTCATTTATTCCTTGATCAAACTCATGACATCTTTACGATGCCAGAGATAGACAGCTCCACCGATGACCAGGAATGAGAAGCTAAGACTCAGCGCACGATTACGACTATTGATCGGTGTTTGTTCTGCCTGTGCTTTGGCAATTTGTTGATCTAACTTGTTCAACGCAATCTCTGAACGTTCCACTGCGACAGGCATAGTGATAGTGGTATATTTAGCAGTCAACTCATCCTGTAAACCATATCGCAGCGAGTAAGTATCGTAATGTGGTGGCAAAATATATTGCTCTAAACCCACATTGATCACCCCAATCCCTCCGATTATAAATGCAACTAAACTCAGATAAGCTGTAAGAAATAGGTATGAGTATCTAATACTACCCACATTGGTATCTACTGATTCAGTATTAGGAATTGGCTTGAGAATTTTTCGACGATAAAGAATAAATACAGGCAGACATACAAGTAAAAGTGGTATAGACCAAGCAAGCTGATCTCTCCAGTTTTGAGTGAAAGCCAAAGCATCGACACGCGAATTAATTACAGCTTGTTTTTGATTCAAGAAATCTTCGACTCCAGGATCATATTGCACTCCATAGAGATTAAAAGGTCTACCATAATCATTATCAACCTGAGTGGGAAATACCACGGTATTAAGCAGGGTATTAAACAACACAATTGCGGTCACTACCGATACCAAAAGCATAGTAACTAAAACACCGTACAAGTAGAGATTACGCAGCACGGTCAGTGCTCGATCGCGAGCAAAAAGCAGCACCAATCCAACAAGGATGATGCACACAAACGAAATAGGAATAAGAATCCACGACACCGATTCGATCATGAAGTTGGTCATAGGACAAGTGAGTAAGTCATATGAGAAGGTATCACAATTCCCATTAAATCTAAAAGGGTAGGCGCAACATTGATCAAACTTCCGGATTGTAAGCTCTTGCCATGCAATCTATCGACTAGAATTGGGTTATAATTGACCAAATAGAACGGTACTTGGTTAGCAGTATGAGAGCCATGCTTCCCCCCAGACTCGGTTAACATTTGTTCACAATTACCATGATCAGCAGTGATACACATAAAACCTTGTTTTTTTTGCAAAGCTCGATCAATCCGATTCAGCGCTTCATCCACAGCTTGCACGGCAATTTTGGTAGCCGCCAAGTTGGCTGTATGTGCCACCATATCGGCATTGGCAAAGTTGGCGATGATCACATCATATTGTTCAGATTCTAAAGCCTCAATGATCGTGTCAGCAATTTTGACAGCTTGCATTTGAGGAGCTAGATCATAAGTAGCTACTTTATCTGAAGGTAGCAGTTTCTTGGTTTCATTAGGATATTCCACCTCTTGATAGCCATCCAATATCTTTGTGATATAGGCCCACTTCTCTGTCTCAGCAACACGTAATTGCCTAGCTCCAGCATCCGCCAAAATTTTCCCTAATGGGTTGCTAATATGCTCCTGACCAAAGGCTACAGGAGTTTTAATCTCATCATAATAAGCTGTGGTAGCTACAAAATTAAGGTTCCGCAATATTCTATCGAAGTGACTAAACACTGGCTCCGTTAATGCCTGCGTCAGTTCAACTGCTCTATCTACTCGAAAATTCCAAAAAATCACACCATCCCCCTCTTGCATATGAGCCTGAGGAACAAAACTAGTGGGCGGAATGAATTCATCTGTAGGTGGCAAAGCACCATTAATACCAGCATAGTAACGCTCAAGAAATTGGTGAATGTCAGTAGCAGAATCTGCTTTTCCTTCCGTATACATTCGGTATGCTTGTTCCACTCGCTCCCAACGTTGATCACGATCCATGGCATAATAACGTCCCACTAAGGTTGCGATTGTCCCGACACCTTGAGCCTTGATACATTCCTCTAGTTGGCTAACAAACTTAGGCAGTTCTGTAGGCAAAGTATCTCGACCATCAGCAATGATATGAATCATCACTTGTTGCAGTTTTTTGATTTTTGCCAGAGCCAGCAATTGGTAAGCAAGTTCAGCATAAGCATGGACACCTCGATCAGAAAGCAGACCAACTAAGTGCAAAGTTTTATTATTTTGATGACAATAATCCATCACTTCATTATAAGCAGGATTCGTCAACACCGCCTGATTAGCCAAAGCATCTTTGATTTGATTCTGAGGAAATACTACTGGTTGACCAGCTCCAATCATCAAATGCCCCATTTCTGAACTCCCTTGATGACCAACAGGTAATCCCACTCCTTCACCAGCCGCATCCAACTTCGTAAAAAAATCATCTTTACGAAACCTCTTCACGGCGGGCAGATCAACCAAACTCAAAACATTACCAGGCCCAGGAGAGGCAATTCCCCAACCATCGAGAATAAGTAACAATGCGGGATGAATCATAGAAATGAAGTTGAAAGTGGAAAGTTGAAAATTGAAAGTTTTTTATTTCAGGCTCGCACTTTATAATTCATCCTGAACGCAACGAAGTGGAGCTGAAGGATCCGGCCGACATACAGTTAGAATAAGTTATGAAGTCTGATACCCGAAATCTGAATTTAGATTCTAGAATTCTGCATTCTCAATTCTGAACTCTGAATTCATCAAACTATTCGTTCCAGCCACATCAGCCTATTGTATTTAGCAAGACGCTCGCTTCGGCTGCATGAGCCAGTTTTGATATAAGGTGAACCTACGGCATAAGCGATATCGGCGATAGTAGTATCTTCAGTCTCACCACTGCGGTGAGAAATGATCGTATGCCAACCGTATTGATTGGCTAATTTTATCGCTTCCATAGTCTGAGTAATGGTACCAATCTGATTAGGTTTCACAATCATTGCTGAAACTAATCTTTGATTGTGAACCAATTCCATTCTTTTCACATTAGTAACCGTCAGATCATCGCCTACTATTTGTACTTGTTGACCAATGCGTTCTTGCAGCAGCTTCCAAGCAGCAAAGTCATCTTCTGCAAAAGGATCTTCAATTGAAACAATCGGATAGTTCTTAACCAAGCTCTGATAAAAATCCACCATTGTAGGCGTATCCATAGCGCCACCCTCTAAATGATAGCTACCACTACGATAAACTTCAGTGGCTGCGACATCCAAAGCTAGTTTAATGTCATCACCGAATCGATATCCCGCACCATCACAGGCTTCAGCAATCAAGTCAAAAGCTTCGCTAGCATGCTCAATTGCAGGAGCAAAACCACCCTCATCCCCTACCAAGGTAGGAAAGTGGTGTTTAGCCATTACTTTCTTAAGAGCAGCAAAAATTTCGGCACCAATTAAAATCTTTTCAGTACTATTATCTCCAATCATTGGCACAACCATAATTTCTTGAATGGCTAGCCCTGATGAGGCATGCTTGCCACCATTGATCACATTAATCATCGGAGTGACTACTGATTCGATGTGTTCAAAACCAAATTCATTTCTAAGAGCAGCATAAGGTTCAAAACCATGGACCAGGGACGCGAGACGCAGAAAAGCAATGGAGACAGCAATAGCTAAATTACCTCCAATATTTTGAAAATTGGCAGAACCATCAGTCTCTATTAACCATTGATCAAAGCTAGCACAGCCACCCCACTCTTTTTCACAAATCGATTGAGCTAATTTTTGATTAAAGAAATCAACTGCCTTATTCACTCCTTTGCCTGCGAAAGCTGGCTCTCCATCTCTCCACTCATAAGCTTCATGAGACCCAGTTGAGGCTCCACTAGGAGACATACCGACGGCATAGTGTCCATTAGCCCGTAAAAAAACAGCAACAGTGGGGACACCACGAGAATCCAAAACAGTATATGCTTTCGCTTCAGTGATTTTCATAAAATTAAGCCAATGACACTCATAAACTAAGACGAATAGTACAGAGTTACAATAGTCGACTCTTTTTTTAACAAATTTCCCTTTACTCACCTTGTGATCAAAACCCAATTTTCCTATTCTCCAAATAGCAGTAATACTATCACCATGGGACATCTCAATGTTGAAATAAAAGCTAGATGCGCTGATCACGCAGCAATTAGAAAGGTGCTCTTAGCTAAAAATGCTGTCTACAAAGGCACCGACCATCAGATAGACACTTATTTCATAGTCCCTCATGGTAGATTGAAACTGCGAGAAGGAACTATTGAAAACTGCTTAATTCATTATCAAAGATCCAATCAAGAAGGCCCAAAAGAATCACATGTCACCCTATTCCAAAGTCCTGCCGACCCAGCCTTAAAAGAAGTACTCACAAAAGCATTGGCTACATTGGCAGTAGTAGACAAACAAAGAGGAATTTACTTTGTAGACAATGTAAAATTTCATCTAGATACAGTACTCAATCTAGGCACCTTTGTAGAAATCGAGGCAATTGACATGGATGGTACACTAGGAAAAGATAAGCTGCAGGAACAATGCAATCATTACCTAAAATTATTTGCAATCACCGAAGACGACTTAATTGCAGAATCATATAGTGATATGGTGGTAAAAGAAATTAAATAAAAGCCGAGATCCTTCTTCCTAATCTTTAAAACTAACCTACGTCTTAGTCTTAATCCTCAGTCTTCGATCGCGTTAAAGTAACGTTGTTAGAAATAGAATGCGAATAAACATTAGAATAAGCGATCGCTAATCGCGATCGTGGTGCACCCGAGAGGAATTGAACCTCTATCTAAACCTTCGGAGGGTCTCGTTCTATCCGTTGAACTACGGGTACAAGTAGCGCGATCATAGATCAATCGCCAAAATTTTCAATCGTTAACTTTCCACTTTCAATTTTCAACTCTTTAGTAATGTTTTCTCTCTTCTCACCACATCAACGATTAGCAATTGTCGACTTGGAAACTACTGGTCTCAATTTTAACCGTGATCAAATTACTGAAGTGGGAGTGATTATTATTAACAATGGCCAGATAGAGCAGAAATTTCATAGCTTAGTCAATCCTCGTTGCTCTGTACCACCGTTTATAACCCAACTCACAGGTATCACCAATGAAGAACTCAAAAACGCCCCACTATTTGAAGATATCAGCAAAGATCTCTTTGCTTTGTTACAAGGTAGTTTGTTCATCGCTCACAATGCTAAGTTTGACTATAGTTTCCTCCAACAAGCATTTGAACGCGTCAATCTTAACCTTAATCTCGACATACTTTGTACAGTCCAATTTGCCCGAGCGATATTTCCTCAATATCACAAGCACTCTTTAGAAAGCTGGATACCTCGACTAGGGATTTCTCCTGAGCGTAGGCACCGCGCTATTGATGACGCTCAGGTAGTAGTACATTTACTGGAGCATATCGAGACCAATATTCACCCTGAGACTATTCAGAGTACTTGGGGAATGTTTAGTAGAAAAGCCAGTCATCCTCCACTGCTCAGTGCAGAGAAAATCAGCTCTTTACCAGAATCACCTGGGGTTTATATCTTTGAAGATCAACAAGGAAACCCTCTTTATATCGGAAAAAGCATCAACATCAAACATCGAGTTTCTAGTCATTTTTACCAAGTTGGTCGTGAACCGAAAGAAATGAATATGTTTACCCAAACTGCTGATATTAAGTTTCACGAAACATTCACTGAATTGGGGGCACTTCTACTAGAGAGTAGTTTGGTCAAACAAATGTATCCAACATACAATCGCATGCTTCGTCGGATCAAACAATTTGTCACTGCTAGAGAAGTAATCAATGCTGATGGATTTTCTAGTATTAGCTTAGAGACTTTAGATGCAGAGAAAATCAACAACACTGAAAATATTGTAGGACTGTATAAAAGTGTCAGTCAGGCACAAGATCATATTCGCTCTCTCTGTAAGAGCAATCATCTCTGTCAAAAAGTTTTAGGATTAGAAAAAAGCAGCCGATCATGTTTTGGTTATCACATAGGTCTCTGCCGAGGAACATGTGTCGATGAAGAGACTAAAGAAAGTCACAATGAGCGCTTTCATCAAGCTTTTAATAACCAAATTGTCGCTCCGTGGCCATGGCCCAAAGAGGTCGATGTAATTTTAGAAGCTCAAAATCCTCTTACAAGTCAGCAGGAATACTTTTTGATTCGTAACTGGTGCTTAGTAGGACATGGCAAAAGAGTTGAAGAACAAATTATGTTCACACCAATTCCCATGCACTTTGATTACGATCAATATAAAATCATCAGTCAAGCAATCAATCAAGGAAAAGTATTAATCTGGAGCCAAGAAGAACTCCCTTACGAAATCAATATTGCAGCGTAAATCAACGCGGAGGGGCAGAGCGTTTGCGTTTTCTGCCGGTTATTAGCTCACGCATTGATGCTAAACTTGCAGCTTGTTTTTCAGTAGCTGCCCGGACATCGGGAGCAATATGGTATTGAGCTAAAGATACCAACCCTTTAGCCACATTATTTCTATACTCTAGGGCAATTTCGGCCAATCTCTCCTTGAATATTTTATTGAGAGTAATTAATAAAGCTTCATTTTTAAAACTGTACAGTTGATGACGAATAGTATCGTAGGTAAAAGAAACCACCTCAAAAGCAGCTTGCCAGCTTTCTTTATTATCAATTACCCCATTACGTTTAAGACGAGCAACATTAATCTGTAAAGCCCCAGCAAGGCCTCTACGGGTGTCCTTAGGTAAATTAGCCGCAGCACTAAGAATCTGTTCAATTTCTCTAAACTTTTGTCGCAAAACCACTTCATCAGCATTTTCAGGTAATGCTTCCGCTGCTGTACCACTTAAATCATAAAAATCTTTCTCCACAGCAAAACTTAATCTTCTAATTATCCTACAAATAGACGGGAAATACTACTAACCCTCAGTTAGAACATCCTCTCATCCAAATACTAATCCTTCGAGCACCGAGAATAAGCCTATCCGACATTGAATAGGATAAGTATCAGAATGAGACACATCTCACCTTCGGTGCTCGTGTGGTGCCGAAGAGAGGACTTGAACCTCCACCCCCTTGCGAGGACTACGACCTGAACGTAGCGCGTCTGCCATTTCGCCACTTCGGCTCACTTTTGCTCCGGCATCATATTGGATTTAATAAACAATTGGCAAGCGACAACAATACGAAGAGCAAAGTGCAGAGTGCAAAGATCAGAGACAAACTCAATTAAAATGTATATCGACTCGATCCTTCGACTACGCACAGGGTGAATTGATTGGTGAACTCTGATCTCTGCTCTTTGATCTGCAACTTGTTAATTCTCTGTTTCCTGCTTACATTGTGCTCTAAGCAAACAAAAATATGCTTTATCTTAATTTTGAGCGGCTTGGTCTCAGCGAAAGTGAAGGAAAGGTCTATGTCGCATTATTGGAGCTTGGTGGGGGCTTCGTTAGTAGTATTGCCAAAAGAGCTAAACTTCCTCGTGTAAATTGTTACCATACCCTCGAAAAGCTCACAGAGAAAGGATTAGTAAGCTGTATTACCAAAGAGAACGTTCGTTACTACTTAGCTGAGACTCCTACACGCATCATCTCTACCCTAGAAGAGCGAGTTAAATATGCTAAACATGTCCTTCCTGATTTAGTCTCAATTACCAATGCCCAGGCGCTAAAACCACAAATCAAATACTTTGAGGGAATTGCTGGACTACATACCATTCTAGAAGACACGCTTTCAGCTAAAGAGCTCTTAGGTTACTCCAATCTCCAAGGCGCCAGTGACTTGCTAGGCGAATACTTGATCACCTATGCGCAAAAGAAAATTGAACGGAATATCAAAACCCGTTTAATTTGTCCCTCTAGCCAAAAAGCCTTTAGTTATATTCAAACTTATTATCCAGCTGATTATCCACCAGAATTAGTAGAAATTCTTTTTATCAATCCCCAAGAATTTTGGTTTGAACATGAAATTATGATCTACAATAATAAAGTAGCTGTCATCTCGCTCAACCCTGAGGAGTTGATCGGTATGATCTTTGAAAGCCCAGTATATGCTAAATCTCAACGCGCGATTTTCAATCTAGCTTGGCTCGGTGCTAGTAGCTTCATTGCTCTCTAGTTCAGATACTAGACAAATATATTTTATGTTGTATAATTATTAGCGAGGTGTAGTTCCTGGCTTGGCATATTGGGGGATATTCCAAGCATTCTACACCTCTTTTTTTATACTATTTCATCCTAACCGTTCGTGCTATATAGTAGCCATAGCCTAATCTTCGCTATGGAAAATGAAACCAGTATGTTGCTAGCTGAACAACAAAAAACCAATGCCCTGCTAGCTCAATTAGTACAAGAGAACCATAAACGCAACCGTAGTGACAAAAGACATTTCTGGATCGGCCTCCTCTGGCATAGTATTCCTTTGATACTATCGCTCATTTTGATTTGGCAAACATACAATTTCGTCACCACCCAAGTCAGCACTATTCAAGACAAAGTGAATAACACACTCAATTTCGACAAAATCAAAAACAATATAGGGACGTTGTTCAATTAAGCTAAGTATCAGCAAGATCCTTCAACTCCTCCCGCAAACGCGGGATACGTTCAGGATGAATTAATTGGTAGTCCTTGGTAGGACCACCTAACACCAAGAAACTCTCCACTTTCAACTTTTTCTCCTATGTCCAAAGATATCAACACCACCCTCGCTATTATTTTTCAGAATCTTGCCTATGCTTTAGCCGTGGAAGATGAGAAGAAAAATCACTTTAGAATTGTTGCTTATGAAAATGGTGCTCGGGTAATTCGCAACCTCCCTGAGCCAGTGACTAACTTGATCAAGGATGATGAGCTGCCCAAAATACCGGGCATTGGTAAAGCAATGGCTGAAAAGATTATTTCCTATATTGCCACCGGCCACATCGGTACCTATGACGAGATTCTAGAAACATATCCAGAAACGTTCTTCGATATTCTCCGGATCCCCCATGTTGGCCCAAAAACGGCCAAATTATTATTTGAAGAGTACCATGTAAAATCTCTAGTAGATCTAGAAAAAGTACTGAGTACTGATGAATTGGCACATCATGAAGGCTTTGGTGAAAAAAGCTTAACCAATTTACGTGAAGCCATGACTCGCATTAAGAAAAATACTAGTAGACTCCCCATCACCGAAGTATTGCCAGTAGTCCACGATATGCTTATTTATCTCAAAGCTAGCAGTTATTGCATCCAGGCATGTGTGGGAGGATCAGTAAGACGTTATGAAGAAACCATCGGAGACGCCGATATCTTGACCACGTCAGAACATGCCGACGAACTAATCACTTACTTCGTAAACTATCCTCAGAAAACCTTGGTACAAGCGCAAGGTCCGACCAAAGCTTCAATCCTGGTTGGAAATAACTTACAAATAGATCTACGCGTCGTCCCCGAAGAAAGCTTTGGTGCTGCCTTGCAGTACTTTACTGGCTCCAAAGAACACAATGTAGTACTAAGAAATATTGCCAAAGATAAAGGCTACAAACTGAATGAGTATGGTGTATTCGAAGGAGAAAAGAATATTGCTAGTAGAACAGAAGCTGACATCTATCGTTCACTAGGATTACACTATATCCCCCCCGAACTACGACGTAATGATGGTGAAATAGAAGAAGCTGCTCAAAATGATTTTTCGTATTTAGTGACCAAAGAAGACCTAGAAGCATCAGCTGTCTGTACTCAATCAGGTGAAGCTATCCCTCCAGAATTATGGGACAACTATCCTGTATTGGTTACCCGTTTACAAAAGGCTAAAAGTGAAAACATGCCCCTAGTCATCACCATTACTCAACATGTGCCACCTGTCCAAATGTGGACAATTTTGGCCAGAGAAAAAATGCCCGTGATCGTCAAAAGCAATGGACTGGAATCATGGCAGAAAGATTTGCTATTAGGTACGATGCGAAGAAGTCGAGTTACTAATCAACAAGTAGTCAGAGCCTGACTCTATAAGCAAAAACTGCTATAGTCGCCTACAGTTAAATAGCTCCATGATTCAGATTTACACTGGTAAAGGTAAAGGGAAGACTACAGCAGGTTTAGGATTAGCTATCCGCGCATTTGGCCAAAACATGAAAGTCGCTATCGTTTATTTCGACAAAGGAGGCCAAGACTATGGTGAAAGATCAGTGTTAACCAAACTTGCTATACCCTTTTTCGTCACAGGACTCAATCGTCGTAATGAAGATGGTACTTTTCGCTTTACCATTACTGACGAAGATCGAGCTGAAGCCAAAAGAGGTCTCAATTTAGTTTATGATCTCTTTCATCAAGAATACGATCTTATTATCCTAGATGAAATTAATTCTACCGTAGCTTTAGATATGCTGAACGAAGCCGAAGTTTGTGCTATGATGCAGGCTAAACCAGAAGAGCTAGAGCTAGTTATGACTGGCCGGAATGTTCCCCAAAGCATGCTTGATCTAGCTGATTTAGTCACCGAGATGACTCCGGTTAAACATTATTTCAGTAAAGGCGTCCCCGCACGCCGTGGTATCGAATTTTAAAACCATGTCCCGCACTATTTCCACCGAAGAACAAGACGAACCATTAGAAGAGTTGCTACAGCAGCAACGCACTCAATTTGTCCGTTTTTATAACAAAAACCGGGATTTATTTACTGCAAAAGAAGAAGAGGAGGCATTCAGATACTTTGATGCCGAAGGTGAAGAACTTACACCTGAGCAACTTTTCACTCGTCGAGAAGCTTGTCTCAACAATCTCAATTCTGCGGAAAATTATGCTAAGCGCACCAAAAGCAGAGAACAAGAACTACGAAAAGAAGTACAATCCCGCCTGGGCGCTTTACCAATCGCCTTTGACACCAAAAAACGATTATTAGATGAGTTTTTCTCTAGTGATCTTCGGGGCAAAGAAGATGTACTCAAAGCTGTTCAAAAAGAAGAAGCTCGTGTAGCCGATAAAAGGCGTACTCAACATGAAAGTATTGAAAGCAAAAAAACTACATACCACGATCAACTGATGAGTGGTGAATTTCAAATATACTTCTCAGACGCAGATCGCGAATTTGCTTGGCAATCGTTATTAGCAGTATTAGCAAGTTTACGAACCAATGCAGCTCGAATTAGCCGAATCCAAATTTTCATTGATACTCTCCCAGGTAGCCTTGCTTACGCAAAAGCGCAAGACGAAGAGTATCAAAAATTACTCAAGAAAAAGATCCTTACTGCAGAAAAACAGAAACTTTTACTAACCCAATTTCGTGAACAAAGCTGCGTAATCAAATCTACTCTCTTAAAAGAGATTAAGGATCAAGAAGCAGAGAAGGAAGAACAGAAAACTGAAACTAATGAAGTAGAAAAAGATGCAGATACAGATGAAAAGAAAGCGTTAGAAAAAAAAGCCTTCTTACAGCTCCAAGAATACCAGAAGTACTACGAACAATTTCCTCATGGCAAAACCCCAGAACAGTTTGAAGAATTAAGTCCCGAAGAAAAAACTAAAATGTTGAAACACCGCCAGCAACAAAATACTGAGGAGATCACATTGTTAAATATTTATCTTTCTTTAGACAATAAAACTGATGCAGATAAATCAATTCGAGTAGCTCAATTCAAAAAACTAGGTTTAGCTGAAAAGAAAGCTCATATAGATCAATTTCTCAAACAGGTCCCTGATGATCTCGACGCTAGCAATTTGAGAGGTATAGAATTACTAAAAATAGTAGTAGAAATATTGCGCAACAAAAATCGTACTGTATTCGCTAGCGACCAGGAGAGGATTAAGCTAGTAAATGAGCGCATCAAAGATAAAAAATTGTCAGTTCACTTCGAACCTCACCATTTCTATAGTATCAAAGCAATACTCGCAGACTTCGATGAAGACCGTTGGGAGCAACCAAAAACTCTCAATTTAGCTGAAAAGCGCTTGCGCGAACGAGAATATGTAGGTTAAATAACCAGGTATCATTTCATTTATGTCCCTCAATCATACTTATATCGTACTTGATTTAGAAACGAAAAAATTACTTTTCGAAGTCGGAGGTAAACAAAACCTCGACCAATTGGGTATATCTGTTGCTGGTCTCTTTGACTCCCGGGATCAGCGCTATTTCTGTCTTCGAGAAGCCAACGTCAAAGATATTGTCCCTTATCTGAGCGCGGTCGATCGCATCGTGGGCTTCAATACTGAAGGCTTTGATTTTGATGTACTCCAACCCTATGTTCCAAATATCAATCTCAAACGATTACCATCTTTAGATATTCTGACAGAGATCAACAAGATTCTGGGACATCGTGTCAGTCTAGATAGTGTTGCTCAAGCAACTTTAGGCATTGGTAAAAGTGCTGATGGCCTGATGGCAATTAAGTGGTTCCATGAAGGTAAATTTGAAGAAATTGAAAAATACTGTTTGCAGGATGTGGAGGTCACCAACAAACTCTATCTCTATGCTTTAGAACACGGAGAACTAAAGTATACAGCTCGAGATACCAATGAGATCAAAACAATCAAAGTAAACTTTCACTTTGAACCAGAACAAACTCTTTTCTAAGCCTTTATGCTCAAGCAATTATTGGTTTGCGTACTGACAATTTCACTCGTGCTTACTGGCTGTACACCTACAGATTTGGTTCAAGATCAAAAAGTTGTAGTTACTACTTTTGTCCCTTACTTTGTATTCACTCAAAATCTTGCTGGCAACAATGTGCAAGTGATCAACTTGATCAACAATACTCAGGAACCTCATGATTACCAACTGAAGCCAAGTGACATTGTGACACTACAAAAAGCAGATTTGATTATTAGAAATGGTCTAGGTATCGATGACTGGGTAGCAGAAGCAGCAGAGAAAAGTGGCACTAAGGCTCAGATCTTTACTGCAAGTGATTACATCACTCCCCTCTCTCCCCAACATGGTGTCGCACTCGATGCGACTGGAGATCTAGCCGATGAGCATAATGATGCATTTGATCCCCATCTTTGGGTTTCTCCCAAGAATGTCCTCCAAGTACTGCCTCACCTTCAAGCAGCACTATCAGCTATTGATAATGAACATACCACCAGCTATCAAGAAAATCTCACAAAATATACTGCCACACTCAAGACTCTGGACACTATTATCTCGCAGCAGTTACAACCTTACCAACAAAAGCAATTCATTTCTTTTCACGAAGCATTTCAATACTTCGCTCGTGACTACGGTTTAGTCAGTGCTATCTCTATCGAAGCATATCCTGGCAAAGAGCCAACACCTAAGTATCTCCAAGCGTTGATTAATCTTATCAAAGAAAAAAAACTCAAAGCGATTTTCTCAGAGCCACAGTTTTCACCACGGATAGTTGAGACTCTCGCACAAGACCTCCATTTGCAAGTATATAGTCTCGACCCAATGGAGACGGGCGCAGCATCAGCTACCTTTTATGAAGACACGACACTCAAAAATGTCCAGAATATCGTTGCCGCATTCAATCTATGAGCCCAATTCTTAGTTTAAAAGAAGTTACTATAGCAATTGATAAAAAATTGATCATTGATCAAGTCTCTTTTGAAATAATGCCTAGTCAAATCATTGGTTTAGTAGGTCCAAATGGCGGTGGAAAAAGTACGTTGGTAAAGGCAATTTTAGGATTACAACCAATCACTAGCGGCACCATTACTCGAGCAAAAGATCTTCGTATCGGCTATCTTCCTCAACGCCCTCCAATTTCTTTTGATATTCCATTGACTGTCAAAGAACTATGGCATATTTATCAAGCCAATACGGCCAAAGCACAGGAACTGATCAATCGACTCAACCTAAGCAACTTAGCTGATAAACAAGTTCGCAGCTTATCTGGAGGAGAACTACAAAAAGTGTTTTTGATTGTTGCTTTAGCTGATAATCCAGACCTGATTATTCTCGATGAACCTAGCTCCAATATTGATACAGACAGCGATCACGCACTCAAGGCGTTGTTGCTTGAAGAAAAAAAAGCTGGCAAAAGTATGATTGTGATTTCCCATGACATCGATAGCATTGCTCAGACAGCAGACAATTTATTATGTTTACAGCAAAGAATGATTTGTGCTGGTAAGCCGAATTTAGTGCTTAGAAGTCAAGAATTCCAAGATTTAATTGGCGATCATCACCACCATCATCACTGAAACCACTGCTATGATCACTACTTTTTGGGAAATACTTTCGTATCCATTCATGCTAAGAGCTCTCATTGCTGGTGTACTCTTGGCTTTGCTCACCTCACAAGTAGGCGTATTTGTCTTGAGTAGAAAGTTAGCTTTTCTCGGTGATACTCTTTCACATGCCGCTTTTACGGGGATAGCTATTGGTTTGATCATTGGCATCCATCCTCAAATCACTGTTTTTGCCATCGCCATTTTAGTTGCCTTTTTACTGACATGGTTACAAGACAATGCCAAGCTTTCCTCTGACACCTATATCGCCATTCTCTACTCTTCTTTACTGTCCTTTGGGATAGTATTGATTAGCCTCTTTACCGGATTTCGAGCTGAACTATTCCAATATCTCTTCGGTGATATCTTGGCAATTGATACCACTGATATCGTCATGATCAGTGTGGTTACTATTGCCACAATTATCGGTATCTATGGCTACTATAGACCATTAATGATGGTCGTAATCGACAAAGATATTGCTCAAAGCAAAGGCATTAATGTGAAAGTTTACAACTATATTTTCATCCTACTATTGGCACTAACCACAGCAGTTACCATCAAGATCATTGGCGTACTTTTGCTCAGCAGCTTACTAGTAATCCCCGCAGCCAGTGCCATGATGCAAGCAAAAAGTCTCAAAGGTGCTTTCATCTACTCTTTCATCATCGCTGAACTAATGGCCTTCATTGGTTTAATACTATCTTATATCGCCGATACGCCATCAGGACCAACAATGATTTTAGTAGGTAGCATCTTTTTTGCTATTCTCAATATTAAGAAAGCAATCCAAAAGTAACTTGCGAATTCAGAATTGCGAAGTGCGAATTGTCGCTCACCAATCAAATTCATCCTGAGCGTAACGTAGTGAAGCCTAAGGATCTGGTCGATATGCTGCTTACTGGTGTCAAACTTTCAATTTTCAACTTTCCATCTTCAACTAAAAACTATTAGTCCTTAGCTCAGCCAACTCAATTGTTGAGTTCGTTTTTTTCAATGTAATAATAGTCCCATTCTCAATAGCTATTTTGTGTCTAGAGTCCAAATAAGTTCTAATTACGGCTTGCTCATCACTACTACTATTATTAGCAATAGCTATGACCATGCGCATGACACCACTATGGGTAATGGCTAAAGCATTAACATGTGTGATTGAGTGAAGAAAATCTTTGATGCGACGATGAAAATCGTAAAAACTTTCTTCATCTGAGTGTTTCCAATCTGGTTTATGACCATGCTTGAGCAAAGCTTGTTTAATAGCGTAGAACTCACTATCTGCTTCAGTCAATTTGTTCAGAACACTTGGCTTTCTAATTTCTTGGAGACGTGGGTCGGAGATGACAGCTGCGGGATCACCATGAATAATCTTTGCTGTTTGATACGCACGTAGCAATGGACTAGTAAAGACAGCATCGTGTGCATGGCTTGAGAATAAAAGCTTCATTTGGTGAGCTTGTAGTCTACCAAGTTCAGTTAACTCACTGTCATTATCGTGGTGGCGATGGTGTGAGTTGTTAATACTTTCTCCATGTCGCACAAAGGTGATGAGCATAGTGATAGCATTAATGAGTTTTAATTAAGATCTTTTACTTGTGCACTGTCAATTTTAGTTAAGATGCCCTTGTAGATGTACTTTTGAGCGGTATGATGATGCCGATCTCAGTATTTATGAAAAATTTCATTAAAACGATCTGGCACTGGTTTAAAATGGAAGGGCGAACTCACTTGCCCTGGCGAATAAGCCGCGATCCTTATGCTATTTGTGTTTCAGAGTTTATGCTGCAGCAGACTCAGGTGGAACGCGTTATTCCTAAGTACCATGCATGGTTGGACGCCTTCCCGACATGGAAAAGCCTAGCTCAAGCTTCACCAGCTCAAGTACTGAGACTATGGTCCGGTTTAGGATATAACTCTCGAGCAATACGTTTGCAGAAACTAGCAATAGCAGTCGATGCTACTTATGCTGGAAAGTTACCTAAAGACGAAGAGCTGTTATTAGCCTTACCTGGCATCGGTCCATATACTGCAGCTGCTATTCAAGCATTCGCCTTTGAGAAAGAAGTAATAGTAATTGATACTAATATCGAACGCATTCTACTTCGTTATTTCTGGGGCTTACCTTTTTTAGCTAGAGAAAAAGTAGCAGCCAAGATTAAGTTTATATTGCAATCTCCTGAAGCAAAAGAGAAAAAAGCGTTCTCACGTTATTTCTTTCAAGCACTAATGGATTTCGGTGCCAAGGTATGTAAAGGAAAACCACAATGCGACATCTGCCCTTTGCAATCAACATGTAAAGCATATCAAACGCAATCTTTCACCGTTAAACGCCCAAAACAATCACATTTCCCTCATTCAAGAAGATACTATCGAGGCATGGTACTTAAATTGTTAAAAACAAAGGACCATCTGACATGGAAAGAACTAGAAGCTGTTGATATTCAGGGACACCAATGGCCAGATATTATCAAGACATTAGTCAAAGATCAGTTAGTGGTAGTAAGTGAAAAAGAACAGTCGTATATCACATTACCAAACTAACAATAACTCCATAGTTGAAAGTGGAGAGTGGAAAGTTGAGAGTTTCCCGATCAAAGTATCGATAGGCTCGGGGCAGGCTTCCCGAAGGGCAGGACCAAACCAACTCCAGTGAGCAACAATTCTGCATTCGCAATTCTGAATTCTGAATTAAAAAAAAGAGACCCCTCTAAGCGCGTGATGTACAAGGACGTGTTCCCCTGAAAGATAATAGGGCGGAATCCCCAGTCTCGAACTCCACGGAGCCAAGACGCTATCGGATTCCAATGAGCACGTATTGTAGAGGAAAAATGCTTGTACTTAGACCGCGAAAACAAAGAAGAGTCACGGGAGAAAGATAGCACATTCTCTCTAAGAATTGTAGTATCTCCCTGTCTTTTATTTGTCCTAACTCCCCCCTATGGCTGCAGCTAAATCAGCGACTAAATCATCTTGGCCAAACTCTGCTTTTTTGTTATGGACTGCATTTATTTGTGGCATGAGTTTAATGGCGGTAGAAATTACCGCCTCTCGAGTACTTGCTCCTTACTTTGGCACATCACTTTTTGTTTGGGCGAATATCATTGGTGTAGTATTGCTCGCCTTATCACTTGGCTACTACTGGGGTGGCAAAATTGCTGATAATTATCCATCGGCAAATAAGCTCTACTATCTCATCTTTGCTACAGCTGTATGGTTAATGCTTATGCCCTGGTTCGGTACAGGAATTTTAAAAGCCACCCTCACCTTTCCCACATCTGCTGTCTTTTGGCTCTCACTCCTGGCTGCTTTTCTCTTGTTCTTCCCTCCTTGTACTATTATGGGCATGATTTCACCTTATGTACTCAAGCTACTCAGTAAAGATCCTAAAAAATTAGGTCGTGAAGCTGGACGTCTGTCTGCAGTTTCTACTATTGGCAGCTTAATTGGCACATTTCTTCCTGTTCTAGTGACCATCCCTTTAATCGGCACATTACGGACCACTCTCCTCTTTGCTGCCATCTTATTCTTTACAGCAAGCTTAGGCCTTAAGAGAAAGCTTCTGCAGCTATTTACTGTCATGTCGCTATCACTCTTGTTTTTTGCTCCTGCTTTTTTGAGCACTAATAATACTATTTATAGTGGCGAATCTAGTTATAGCTTCATTCACGTTTACGAACGCTTCGGCAATCGTTTTCTTCAGATCGATGATCCTCGAGCAGTACACTCAATCAAAATTGCCGATGGTGCTATTACTCATAATTATTGGGATTATGCTATGGCTGTTCCAGCAACAATTCCTACTCAAAACACTTTGATATTAGGTTTAGCTGGGGGCAATATCAGTAGCCTTTTCCATACATACTTTCCAGAAATGAAAATTACTGGGATCGAGATTGACCCCTTGGTAGTAGCAATCGGAAAACAACTATTCGATACGACCAAAAGTCCCAACATCCAAGTGCTTACAGAGGAAGCTCGCAATTATTTAGTACACACCACTGAAAAATACGACTTGGTAGTATTAGATGCATATCATAACCTCAGCATGCCTATTCACCTCAGCACTACTGAATTTTTTGGCTTAATTGCCCATCACCTGACTAGTAACGGCACCCTAGCTATCAACGTCGCTCACAATGGACCACAGTCAGCATTAGATGATTACTTACTAGCTACTTTGGCGCCTCATTATCAGTATTTGTATAGTATCGATACTAATGGTGGCTACAACAGCCTCCTGATAGCACGTAACCAACCTTGGCCAGAAACACTTACCAGTGAGCAAAATCAACGTATCTCTACAAGCCCTGAGCTCTATCATGTATGGCAAAAACTACCAGCGAAAGCAATTACTCAAACTGATCCCGCCAAAATTCAAACTGACGATCGCAATATTTTGGAATGGCTAAGCAGCTCAGAGTCAATTAGATAATAATTAGCATAAGGGAGCTTTAAAATTGACAGCCACTATCAATAGACTATAATAAATTTTCCTAGTTAAAGCGACTTAGGAAGTTTAATTTTTGATTTAAGTTTAATGAAAGCACCACAATTAATACCAGCAGAGGCAATTAAAGCTAGAATAGTAGGAACTGATCGTTACTACCCAGTTGAAGTACAAGTAAGAGGTTGGAATGCCTATAGTGAATTCATCCAAAAGCTACTTCATAACTATGAGCATCTTTTCGCAGAAGATGCTAACGGTAAAAAAATCTTAGCAAAGGCACGTTCAATTGCTATGCTTATTGCTAATCACGACAGGACTGTAGATTCTTTAGAAGGATTGTTTGCTCGTGTAGATGAAATAAGAAGCGATATTGTAGCATATGTTAAAGCATTATCAGCTGTTGATGATATTAAACTGGCAATTCAGTCAGAAATAGTTGCTGGCTTTAAAAATGCTACACGCCCAGCTACTGCCAGCTTTTTGCGATCTGTGCCCCAAAAGCTTTATCAAGAAATATCAGCAGCTACTACATTAGAAGAGGTTAGTGCAGCATGGATTTCTTTTAAGGAAGCAACTAAAATTACAGCCAATGACTATCTTGCTGAAATTTTCACGTATAACACTCCTGCTCCTACTCCAGTTTCTCTAAGTCAAAAAGTACGCGAAATTGACGATCTTTTTCTGCGTCAAGCTAAGCGGTCAGAAGGCATTGCTCAAATGGTAGAAATCATCGATACCATTGCTACTCGAATAGATTTGCATGATGCGACCATTCATCAAGAAAGAGAACAGGAAGAAACTTTCGCAGCTACTCACGAGACACTCAGACAATACTCAGCTAGAGACATAGCCTCTGATCAAAAAATGGTTGTTACCGATGACGCATCTAAAGATATTTTACTAATGCTAGAGCAAATGACCAGCAGTGGTGGAACTGTAGTTCGCACTATAAGACTAGTTGCTCCCCACAATGCACACCCAATCAACAACCGAGATAGTTTCGGACAACATGGCTTCAGTAGAAAAACACTTTTAGCAGTTTTCACAGACATGTACGCCACAGGCGAACAAGAATCGCTAGTTAATAACGTAGGATTGGACACTGATACTCATGTCACAAATCCTCGCAGTTTGAGTAACCATACCGAACTAGCTACTAAAGCTGCATCGGCCAAAACCGCATGGTGGAAAACTATAGGTAAAAATATTGGTGATAAATGGAACGAATTAAAAAACCAATTCAGTCTTGCCAACTTAAGGCATAACCGATTCGTAGCTGCAGGCTTTGCACTGTTTCTAGGATTGGCAGCACATTCGGGAAAGGCTGATCACAAAGTAGCTCATGTAGACAATCCAGCCCCCATAACCATAGTCACAGCTACTCACATAGTCGAAGAAACACCAGCTCCAGTCGTAACGAACATTGCTGAAAACCAAACTGTAGTAACAAGAGCATCTACCAGTGAAGGCAGTAGATATAGCGTAGATAGCCACAATCATAATACAGATGAGACCTTGCAGCGCATGGTCAAAGCAATGGGCTTCAACTCCGTCCAAACCAAAGTAATTGCCACTAGATTAGATACGCAATTAAGAGCCGCTAGAAATATCCAAGCTCCAGACATTCATACACAAGTAAATCAAAACGTAGTAATGGAAGAGCTCAACGGACAGGTCAGACTATCTGTCCAAGATGCAGCTGGTCACCCGCTCTACGGTACTAGTTGGTTTGCACGAGAGATTGGTTTTAGAAACTTTCAACCAAGAAGATAGGAATACCGTTGAAAGTTTCTCTTAGGTGGATGGTCCTCTACTGAGAACTATTAACTAATTCATCCTAAACTTATCCCGCGCATGCGGGAGGAGTTGAAGGATCTGGCCGATATCTAGTTCGGTTGAATTATAAGACCTAAGCACCTATATTAGAAGCCAGAATTTAGATCTTAGAATTTAGCGCTCTGAATTTATTTAAGCAGTTAGTTGTCTCCAATTCTTCTCATAATCTTTGAACTTTTCATCGAAGAAGACTCTTTCTGTAAGTGAAATATTTAGTTCAGCCAGCTTTGTTTTTAGTTCAATCAATGCAGCATCCTTGTCTCTTTCTTCACACATTTTTTCTAGCTCAATGATATAGCCATAACCTTTAGTATAATCCAACATTACTTTGATATCGCCCCAATCAAATGTGTGCCGTGTACGAAACCATTTAATCTTTACGGGATAACCTAAGGCTAAAAATAAAGATTCCATTTGTTCAAATTGTTCACGATCTACTTTGATTTCCAGCTCTTCACGTGCTTCATCATGGATTTTACCTTGCTTGAGTACGATCTTGGCAAAAGAGCTGTTTCGCTGAATGCGGAGATCATGATCAGCTTGAAAATAATATGTCTCCTGCTCATCAGTATTGATAAAAGTGCCGTGTTCTTGAAACAAAGCATACAACTGCGCAAATTGTTCTTTAGTCACGAAACTACGAATTTCAGCTTCAATCATAAAAAAGAGATTAAGGTTATTCGAGTACATACTGCCAACCTGGCTGCCATGCTTTACGTTTACGCCAATCTTGAGCAAATGCTTCTTCCCACCTCAAGCCACGAAGTAGTACATCTAAAGCTAACTGTGGTGCCTTGTGAGCCACAATAACTACATGCTTACCATTATATTCGGCTTTCAAATAATCTAAGAACGCTTTGATCCTCTCTTGAACATCTTGGTAGCTTTCACCCTCAGGAAATTTCACTAAGATAGATTGTTCCTGTAGCGGTTCCACAATGCTAGATGCATGCCCGTTATATTTCCCGTAATTACATTCACGCAGGCGTGCATCAATCACAATCGGAACAACTCCAGCAAATGTGATCTGGGCTGACTCCACGGCACGTCTAAGATCAGAGCAAAACACTACATCAAATTGATCAATGGCCACCAAGTCTTTTAGTTTAATAGATTGCTCTCTCCCCTTTTCTGCCAACTCAACATCTGACCATCCTGAAGAGATCTCTTGTTCGTTGTCAGTTGTGGTGCCATGAACAAAGTAAGTAATTTGCACAGCCATAATGTTCAATAAAAAATAGCTCCTAGCAAAAACAGAATAAACTCGTATATTAATAAACTCAAATATTTTTCCTATGAGTTTACGTGAAAGCAAAGACATAAGAGAAAGTCTTGAACCAATACCCGACTGGTTGACCACACTTATTCCTGCTTTAAAAGAAATTGCAGAAATAAACATGCTTCCACTAACTGTGATAGCTGAACTAGAAACAGCATATCTCAAAATGAAAAAGGATGAGCATGACATCCAAGAAATGGCAACAGCTGGCATCAGTCCTACATTAACCTGGTCCGACCATTTAGCAAGAGTGACCTTTGCTTACGCATACTGCAAAAACTTTAGACTCAGAATCACCATGAGAGAGCATGAAATCTATAGATCAAGCAGAGCTGCTAATCAAAAATTAAACATTACTTTCAAAGATCGTGATTGCGCCGGCCATTTAATAGATCAAACATGGGATGGATTTTATCATGACATCGATGAAGCTTTGTTAGTCACAAAAGCGAACATTACCAGAGCACTCATTGATACATCTTTGAATGGTGTGAATGGAGCACGAACACAAGCCAATGAAAAACTCAATATTCAAATGGTAGGCGCTGTCATTTATCTCCGCTTACTTGGATACGCTTATTATCCAGATCTCACGCTTTAGTTATTTTCAATAGCTTGAGATAAAGACACTACCCATGGTGTAGCTCGCACTTCCGCAATGAGAGCAGCTTCTTTGGCAGCGGTAGCTTTTGCTTGCATTTCACGACGTCCTACAGTTGCCTGTTCAGGTGTAAGAACAGGGGCCTGAGCTGAAGTACTAATACCAGTACTTACTTGATCATGGCCAACTGGACGACGAACGTCCTTTCCTGATACGAAATAATATGGTGTGAATTCGTCTGGATGCATAATTATTTTTTTAACAAGGTATTTTAAACCGTGTCTACCATAATTGCAATTAAATCTTCAGACTACCGAGTTCAGACTCGATTGCTTTTTGAGTTTGATCAAAAATAGCAGCCAAAGAAGCTTCTTCTACTTTACTGAAGCGCTCTAATACTGGCGTCCGCCTCTCCTGGCCAGGCAAATAACTCTCAGGCTTAATCCCAATACGAAAACGATAGAATTCTTCACTACCCAATCCAGTAATAATAGACTTAATACCATTATGTCCAGCACTAGAACCCTCTTTGCGAATACGCAATTTACCCCAAGGCAAATCTAGTTCATCATAAACAATACCAAATTGCTGAGATGTCAGTTTATAAAATTGCTTAATTGCTTGTGCTGACTGTCCCGATAAATTCATAAACGTCTGAGGTTTCACCAAAATAATATCTTGATCCTGCCACTTTCCCTTACTAATCTCTGCTTGGAAGTCTTTATCTAAACTAAACCGAGGAAACTTCCAACTCGTCTGTAAACAATCAACCATCAAAAACCCCATATTATGCCGAGTACGCTCATAGTCTTTCCCAGGATTGCCAAGCCCAATAATCACAAACATAAATACCAATTAACAGACAGTAAATAATTAACAGTTAGCGCTGAAGTACGCAAGAGATATAATTCAGAAGTCAGAGTTCAGAATGCAGAATAAAAATTGCGAAGTGCGAATGGCGAATTGCGAATTTCAGGCATACGGCATCAGAATTCGACCATATGTCGGCCACATCCTTCCCTTCGCCAGGCTCAGTGCAAGCTTTACCACTGCGTTGCGCTCAGGATGAATTAGTGGGTGAGCTCAAGATGCTCCCCTAAGCTTGAGGAGCTCTCCGCTTTCAACTCTCAATTTGTGCTTTAAATTTTACTTCTTGCTCCGCATCAATGGTATATCCTTAAATGGAATTTTTTGCTTTCCAATGATCACTACCGCGTTCGTTGTTTCTTTTTCACGACGTAATAATTTCATTACTCCTAATTTGTGGAAGATATCGTAGAGACGAGCAACTCCTTCAGGATTGTCCATATTCGTCATATTAGCGATCTGTTCAATTCTTTGACCTTTGATAATAATTTCTTCAGGACTGAGACGATCAATAAAGAACGACTTGGCTGCTCCCTCTAAATGGGGTCGCAAGACGGGGATGACGTTAGGATCTTGTTCAGCAACCACATCTTCAAATTGGACCTTTGGTAAGTCAGCAAGCATGGTACCGATCTTGTAAAGCAGTGGTTTAAGGCCATGATGACTTACTGCTGAGATAGCAAATACCTCTTTAATGTTCTTAACAATCTTGGCATCCTTTAGACTTCCTACCAAAAGTTCCACACTAGCTTCGTCAATCGTGTCGATTTTATTGAGCACTACAATCTCCGGTTTTTTCAGAATATCTGGATCAAAGAGCTCTAATTCTTTTCTAATAGCATGATAGTCAGCGACAATATCCACTGACTGCACATCTAAAATGTGAAGGATTACCCTGGTTCTTTGAATATGCTTCAAAAATTCTACTCCCAAACCTTTACCTGCATGAGCGCCTTCAATCAGTCCTGGGATATCAGCTACTACAAAGTCAAAATCATCGAAGCGAACTACTCCTAGATTGGGTATCAAGGTAGTAAAAGGATAATCTGCAATCTTTGGCTTAGCATTGGATATTACTGAAATCAAAGTTGATTTACCTACAGATGGATACCCAACTAATCCCACATCAGCAATTAGTTTCAACTCTAGTTCTAGCTCTTTTTTCTCACCATCCTCTCCCAACTCAGCAAATTGAGGGGCCTGTCGCACAGCTGAGACGAAGTGGGCATTACCATATCCACCTCTTCCACCACCAGCAATTAATACCAATTGTCCTGGTTGTGATAGATCGGCAATTACTACTCCATTCTCTTTTACCACCGTACCAACTGCTATTGGCAAAATTAAATCCTCGCCATCTGCTCCAGTACGATTATTACCACCGCCCGGGCCACCATCTGTGGCTTTGAAAAACTTATACGTACGAAAGTCACTCAAAGTATTCACGTCATCACTTGCCTTAAAGTAAACAGCTCCTCCCTTACCTCCGTTACCACCATCAGGTCCACCGAGAGGAATAAATTTTTCACGTCGAAAAGCAATCAGACCATTGCCTCCTTTACCCGCTTCTACTGTTACTTGTGCGTAATCACAAAATATTGCCATAAATACCGATTATAATGTTGCTTCTAGTAAAGCTTTGAATAAAGGATGAGGAATTGCTGGGCGGGAGAGAAATTCAGGGTGAAATTGGGAACCGACCATAAAGGGATGATCTTTGATCTCCACAATTTCCACTAAATCTAATTCTTGATTGACTCCGGCCATGATCATACCAGCTTTTTCTAGTTTTTGCCGATAATCATTATTAAATTCATAACGGTGACGATGACGCTCATGGATTTCCTTCTGACCATATGCTGCCGCAGTTTTAGTTTTAGGTGTCAATTTACAGTCATACAAGCCCAATCTATTAGTCCCGCCTTTATCAGTAATATATTTTTGTGAAGCCATCAAATGAATCACGAGATCCTTTGCCTCAGGATTGAACTCTTCTGAAGTCGCAGTCTTGAGCCCCAAAAGATTTCTCGCAGCCTCAATCACCATCATCTGCATACCTAAACATAAACCGAGGTAGGGTACTTTATGTTCACGAGCATATTTCGCAGCCAAAATCTTTCCTTCTGTGCCCCGTTGACCATAACCACCAGGGACAACGATAGCATCTAAATCTTTCAGCACACTATCACCTTCATCTACAATTTGCTGAGCGTCAATGCCTATTATTTCTGCTTTGACACCGATAGACCAAGCTGCTGCTCGAATTGCTTCCAATACACTAAAGTAAGCATCGTTAAAACCAACATATTTAGTGATCAGACCAATCCTTTTTATTTTTTTGCTTTTCTTTCTAGCTTCTTGCAATTGTATCCAACGTTTCAGATTCGGCTCTTTGTATGACAACCCAAAATACTGAGTCAAAGTTAGCCCCACATCATATTTTTCAAAGCCCAAAGGTACATCATAAATTGATTCTGCGGTGACAGCTGGAATAACAGATTGAGCTGGGACACCAGAAAAGAAAGCAATCTTCTGCAAGATATCAACTGGCAAATCATAATCAGCACGAGCAATAATCATATTTGGTCTGAGACCAATACGACGTAATTCCCGCACTGACGCTTGCGCCGGCTTAGTTTTCAATTCTTTAGAAGCCATCAGATAGGGCACCAATACTACATGCACAAAGTAAATATTATCTCGCCCCACATCCTCACCCAATTGACGAATAGCTTCTAAAAATGGTTCTGCCTCAATATCACCAACGGTACCGCCAATCTCTACTGTAACGATATCTGCTTTACTGTTCTGTGCTCCTTCAATAATCCGCTCTTTGATAGCATCAGTTACATGAGGAATAATCTGAACATCTTTCCCCAAGTACTCTCCTTTACGCTCCTTGGTGAGAATTTTGGTATAAATTTGCCCCGCTGAAACCGATGAATATTTGTTGAGAGAAATATTCAGAAACCGCTCATAATGGCCTAAATCTAAATCGGTCTCAGCACCATCATCAGTGACGAATACTTCCCCATGACGAAATGGATTCATTGTCCCAGGATCGACATTAAGATAAGGATCAAACTTCATAGGAAAAACACTGTATCCCATACCTTGAAGAATCGTCCCTAGCGAAGCAGCCGAAATTCCCTTACCTAAACCTGAACAGACCCCCCCGGTTACTACAATAAACTTTTGAGGTGTTTTCATAGAAGAGAGCGAGAAAAATCAGCAAGATACTAGACCAATCGAAAGCTAATTGCTACTAATTTGGCGAACTCTGCTCGCGAAATAATATCATTAGGTCGATCAATTGTTTTAGGCGCTTTGAGCCCATAAGCCTTCTGAATAATCTTCAAAGCTTCTGATCGAGTCAAAGAGCGGTAAGGAAAGAAGTTTTCACCTTGGCCACTAACAATTCCTCTGGTACGTGCAGTAGCTACTACTGAACTAAACCATTCTTTAGCGGGGACATCTTTGAAAGCGGCTATAGCAGGCAAAGTAGTAGCTGGTATTTGACCAGCTTTGAGTACGATTTTCAAAGCTTCAGCTCGACTAAGCTCTTTTTCTGGGAAAAACTGGTTATTAACACCTTGACTAAGATCGTTGGCCCGGAGAGCTTGAATGTATTTATAAGCCCAATGATCACTATTCACATCAGCAAAAGTCCCAGTCTTCAACAATGTCTTCTTTTGATCTGTTAAATACTGCCAAATACTCTGATCTTCTCCACCCAGTCGCCAAAACACCACGCCACTCACTGGATACTGACTGGTAATTGTCCATTTCTCACTGATACTTTGTTTGTTTTGAAAGTAAACCGTGCGGTTATCATCAGGGTCACCAGCTTTGGCTGCAGGCTTCACATAGGTAAAGAATGGTTCTTTATCTTGCTCATGCCACTGAATAGCTGGTTTAAATTTTTTAAGGAGATATTCCACATCATCAAAAGTCACTGCATAGGTCTTCTCCTGCTCTCCCCAGTTGTAGCCATACATTGGCATGCCAATGATCAGCTTTTCTGCTGGCACCTGAGTCTTAGCAAAATTAAGAATGGTCTGCATCCAAGGCTTGGATGAGATCGCACCAGCGGTAGTACTACCACTATAATGCTCATCGTAAGCCATGATCCTGAAGCGATCGACAGCTTGAGCAATCTTCTTCCAATCCTGAGCTTGTACTGTTTCCCAAGGTCCGGGATCAGCTGATTTTGCCTGTACTGCTACCGTTAAAAACTTATTTTCTTTATGCAGCTCCGTAGCTAATAAATTAAGAAGCGCAACAAAATTTTCTTTATTAGTTAACTTTAAGCCTTCGAAATCAATATCAAATCCATCGTAATTAAATTTTTTCACTACACTCATCACTCTCTTAACGAAATCTTTTCGTTTAGCATCATCAGCCATCACGGCTGTAGCGCGTTCATCTTTGAAGCTATTAGTGATACTGGGGATTACTTTGATGCCCAAGGTGTGGAGTTGATTAACAAACTCTTGATTCTCACCACCAGTACTGACACCAATAGAACCATCATCATTTAAGTAATACCAAAAGGGACTGATCTCATTGAACAAATGAGGATATGTCTCAATCGTTTTTTTCCCCTTTTCAAAATCCCAGGATGGAAGCCAAGCAGATATCGCAGGAGCAACAGTAGAAAATGCGTGAGCAACGCTTACATTCGTCAATAAAAGTATGGTGGTAATTGCTAGTAATATCTTTTTCATAGAATAAACTTAATATGTTGAGAGTTGAAAGTGGAGAGGGGTCCCGTTGGGAAGAGTCTCTTTTTAGCTAGGTGGTCCTACACTGATTACCAATCAAATTCATCCTGAACGAAACGAAGTGAAGTGGAAGGATCTGGCCGACATAGAGCGCGGGTGAATGATGAAGCCTGATGCCCGAGGCTTGAATTCGCAATTCGCCATTCGCACTTCACAATTGGAATTCTGACTTACATTCTATCGGGCACTTCTATTCCCAATAATGCCAGACCATCTTTCACAATGGTCGCCACCTTATCTAAAAGAAACAAGCGGGCTGCTTTCTGATCCGGCTCTGCTTTGATTACGGTGACATCATTATAGAATTGATTAAACAGCGCAGTAACGGCCAACAAATATTGAGCCACTACATGAGGTTGATAGGCATCAGCTGCCTTCTGCACGATAGTAGGGAAACGACTGAGGAGAGAAAGAATATGATGTTCAATTGGCAAGGTATAACTGTAATCGCGCTTAGCATTAGCAATGTATTCGCCTTTACGCAAAACACTTTGGATACGAGTGTAAGTATATTGCAAGTAAGTAGCAGTATCTCCCTCGAAGTTGAGCGCATTGTCCCATGAGAAAACAATATCACCTGTCCGGTTGTGGACGAGATCATTGAACTTAATTGCGCCAATCGCTAATTTACGGGCTAACTGGTCCTTCTCTTCATCACTTAATTCTACTTTTCGTTCAGCTAATACATTTTTAGCCCGCTCAATACCTTCATCAATCAACTGACGCAGGTATACCACTCTTCCTTTGCGAGTAGACATTTTACCATCTGGCAAACTGACTAAGCCAAATGAAGCTAAGGTAAAATGACAATACCAACCAAGTTTCTTAGCAGTAGCGAATAAAGAGTCAAAATGGAGCTTTTGGTCTACACCAACAAAGTAAACCATTCGTTTCAAGCCCGGATACTGAGTGAGGCGATATTCAATCGTTGCTAGATCTCGAGTGGAATACAGGGAAGAACCATCTTTCTTTTGAATATAAAAAGGTGGCATCGCCTTACCAAAATCAATATAAACAGCGCCATCATCACTGGTGGTAGTAATCCCCTTTTCCTTACACAGCTCAATAATATGATTGAGCCAAGGAGTATAAAATGATTCTCCAAGTTCGGTATCATGAGAAACACCTAAAATTTTGTGCAGCTCATGAAACTCTCGCATGCTCTCTTCATAAAACCATTGCCAGATACGCTTATTTTCCGGATCACCCTGCTCGAGTTTAGTAAATTCAGCCCGTGCTTGGTCAGTCAAAGCTTCATCCTTTTCCTCTTCTTCATGAAACTTGATATAGATCTTCACCAATTCATTGATGGGATCTGCTTTAATAGCCGCATCATCTCCCCACATTCGATAAGCGACAATCAATTTACCAAACTGTAGCCCCCAATCTCCAATATGATTATCAGTAACGGCATTCCATCCTAAAGTGCGATACAAATTGGTACATGCTTGGCCAATAATATTACTGCGCAGATGCCCTACCGTCATTGATTTAGCAATATTTTCAGCCCCATACTCTAGCAAAATCTTCTTTTCGGCATTATCAGCAGCAATTGTTGTAAATCCTGCATCAATAAGCTCAATCAAATAAACTTCAGTAAAAGTAATATTGATAAAACCAGGACCAGCTACTTCAATAGCAGCGACTTCAGGCAATGAACGTGACTTAATTTCCTCGACAATGGCCGTAGCCACATCGCGAGGATTTTTTTGCAACGGTTTAGCCAGCTGCATGGCAATTGGTAAAGCAATATCACCAAAAGTAACTTCCTTAGGAAACTCGATCAGAATATCCTCTAAGCTTTGTCCATAAAGCTTCTGCACAATTTCTTTCAAAACCAAGGGGAATTGCAACATGCGAACATTGATAATGACAAGCTTAAAATAGCAACGATTGAGGATAGTTGAAAGTGGAGAGTGGAAAGTTGAAAGTTTTGCAAGCTCTAATATGTCACCTTAAGGTCAGCTACAGTTGAGCATCACTCACATTATCTACCTCCGGCTGCATCATTGGTTGAGTAGCTGCTTGAACTAATATCTTTCTCGGTTTAGCACCATCTGCTGGGCCGACTATTCCTTTTTGCTCAAGTATATCTAGTAGCCTCGCTGCTCGCGCGTAACCAATACGTAGTTGTCTTTGCAGAAGAGTCGCCGATGCTTTTTGAGAGCGAATAATAAATTCTACAGCTTCCTTTTCTAACGAGTCTTCAAAGTTATCAGTGCTACCAAGTATTCCCAAAGTACCAGCATTAGGTAAACCCTCTGGTATCTCTCGCTTCTCTTCCATGATATCAGTTTGATATTCAGGTGGTGTAGTCAGCTTAATTTCATTGGTAACACCTTTGATCTCATCCGAACTTACATAAATACCCTGGATGCGTATCAAGCGCACATTATTAGGATCTTGGTAAAGCATATCTCCTGCTCCCAATAAACTTTCTGCACCTTGGCGATTGAGAATAGTACGAGAATCAATACCAGAAGAGACAGTGAAGGCAATACGTGCAGGAATATTAGCTTTAATCAAACCAGTAATTACATCTACTGAAGGTCTTTGTGTAGCCACAATCAAGTGAATCCCTACAGCACGTGCCATCTGAGCAATACGACATATGCTAGCTTCAATTTCTTTAGAAGCCACCATCATCAAATCAGCTAATTCATCGATAACTATGACAATATATGGCATTTTTTCTTCAGGCTTTTTCTTGTTAAAACTTTCAATGTTCACTTCACCAGCTGACTCTAACTGTTTATAACGATGATTCATTTCGGCTACAGCCCAACGCAAAGCTAAAATCGCTTTATCTGGGTCAGTAATGACTGGTGTAAGCAAATGAGGGATACCGCGATAAGCATTGAGCTCAACTCGCTTAGGATCAATTAGGATGAAACGAAGATCTTCTGGCGCATTTTGGTAAAGCAAACTTACCAAAATCGTGTTCATACACACTGACTTTCCTGATCCAGTTGCTCCCGCAATCAACAAATGGGGCATCTTTTTCAGATCCGTAGTGACATACTCATTGTTCACATTCTTGCCTAAAGCTAGGCGTAATGGTGACTTTAGATTTTGAAAAGTACTACTCAATATTACCTCCTTTAGCCGCACCATTGCGCGCTTTTTATTAGGAATTTCAATACCAACTTTATCCTTACCAGGGATTGGAGCCTCAATACGAATACTCTCTGCTTTGAGTTTCAAAGCAATATCGCTTTCTAGTGAAGTAATGTTTTTCAACTTCACGCCTGTAGGTGGAGTGAAGGTATATTGGGTAACGGTAGGGCCAAGATTGGCATCTACATTAATATTATCTTCAGGCCGAATCACATTAAACTCCAAGAGCGTTTGATACAGTCTATTCACATTCTCTTGAATCTCCTTAGGATCATCTTGCTGTGACTCAATATTGTCAGACAAAAGGCTCAGAGGTGGAAACTTATAATCTCCTTTAGTAGGAGGCAAAGTACTGTGCGGCTCTTCGCCAGGAGTTGCAGCAAGAGGTTTACCTGCTGGCTGACGAATAATATTACTAGCCAGACCGCTCAATGGTTTAGTGGTAACTGGGGTATTGGCTAAATTTGGAGCTGCTGCTTTAGCAGCCTTGGGTGCACTCACTTGAGCTGGAGTAGGTAAATCATCCTGTACCCACTCAATAAAACCAAATATTTTCTTGATAGTAATATCAAATGTAATCAATAAACCAATCAAAGCCGTAGCGATCAAAACCACCACATTACCAATATCACCAATAAAGTGGCGCAAAATAGTAGTAATTGTGAAACCAACATATCCCCCATAAGTACCCGCTTTGGCTGCTTCCAAAATAGTATCCAAAGGTAAGCCACTATGAATCAAACCTAAAATAGAAAAATAAAAGACAGTCCCCCCAAAACTCCTAGCCGATGACGGCTTGAAGTCTGACATAAAGAAAATAAGCACCGCAGTAAGAGCTAAAATCACCGGCAAACCATAGCTACCATAGCCAAAGAGCCGCATCAAAATACCCGCAAAGTTCACACCAAATACACCAGCTTGGCCAATTAAGCTAAGTGCAGTTAGAATAGCAAAGATAATCAAAAAAATTACTGAAATTTCTCTATTAGTAGAGCTCTTCAGCTTCAAATTAGGAACTGGGATACGCACTTTAAAACCAGACTTTTTTTTTCTTCGAGCCATGTGTTGTCAGGGGGGAGAATATGACGTGGAGATAATAGCACACTAGAAGTTGAAAGTGGAAAGTTGAGAGTTGAAAGTTTTGCAAACCAAGAATGCTCAATTAACTCATCCTGAGCGAAACGCAGTGAAGTCGAAGGATCCGATCGGCACCTAAGCTAGGGGTAGCCTAAAATTCGCCATTCGCACTTCGCAATTCTCAATTAACATCAGTTCCACTATATTCAGCCAACAATGCTTCAATCTCATCTAGTTCTGGCAGCGGTTCATTGAGCACATCTAAATCTAACTCTTCCTCAGGAACAATACTTGCTGATGGCGTAATCAACGGCGTGGGTGAAAAAGTCATTTGTACTGGCTCCAATCTGGTATCCGCGCAGCTAGAAAGCATAAGCATACCGATGAAACAAAAGCTAACTAAGCGCCAGGATTTCATACCTTACTAATTAGCACTAGCAGAGGTAATTGATTGGTAGGCTGCTTTGAGTTGACTAGCACCTTCAGTTAACAATTCATGAGCTACTTTGAGATTGTCTTGAACACCCAAAACAACTACCTTCAGTGAATCAAATGCTGCCTTTCGATCACTACTAGTTAGTAATGTATCTACTTTGGTAGCAGCTTCAGCTAAAGCTGCCTTTGCTTCAGCAATCTTAGCTTTAGCTGCATTAAGCGCTTTCTCTATAGCATCAGTGCTTATACCTTTAGTTTTTAGTTCGGCTACTTTGGTATCCATACGTGCAGCCAAATTACCCAACTTCTCTACGAGATCATTGAGTTTCTTTTGCATGCTATTGAAGTACACCTTGATAGTGTCTTTCTTGTCTTGAGGTAAAACTGATTGTTTACTTGGAGCCTTAGTAGCTACAGGTGAAGCTGAAGTACTTGGAACTGGAGTCGGTTGAACAGATGGTTTTACTGGTGATGCCACTGCGGAAGGTGTAGTAACCGGTTTAAAAGTAACAATTACAGGCAAAATGTATTTAGTGGGTGTTGATTTAGTAGTAGCACTAGGCGTAGGGCTTGGTGTCGCTACTGGTTTGGTTGTAGCTGAAAAAAAGAAATTAGCTGGTAAGCTAAAATTAGTAGTCTTGGTATATTTATAGTCATTACCTGAAGCTGCAAAAGCAACTGATGGTACTGCTATTTGTCCAAGAACCAAACTACCGACTAGCAGAGATTGAAAACGCGACATAAAAAGAAATAAACGTTCACTAACTAAGTCGGTCCTAGGTTACAATAAAAAGAGCAAATTGGCTAGGTTTATTACTCACCAAGCGTATATCTCTTCATGAGTCTTGCAGCTTCTTCTCCATGAATCAATCCCTTTTGCTCAATAGATTGAACTCTCCTAGCTGATGCATCTTTAGATAAATCGCCAGCATCTCCCACCTTCATACCAAACAAATAAGCGTGGGAATCCATTCCTGTTTCTGTTCTACCAATAGTAATCCCTCGAATATCTGGGCGTCTTCTTAGAATTTTCACCAATCCTTCTGGAGCAGCAAACTTTGAAACCAACTGTATATTTCCTGGTAAAAAGCCTTGAGACTCCAATTGCACTATTAAATCCTCCATTGTACCTCCAGTAGCACATACCGGATCAAAACCAACCGCCATTTGATCTGCGGTCACTTTTTGTAAAGCACTTGGACCTCGGTAATAAACGCTAGAACGAGCGGTACCGTTTCTACTCATACCGTAATGAATTGCTTTTCTAAAACCAGCTCTATAAGCCGGCTCCAATCCCTCAATCGCAGCTCTCCAAACAACTGCAACATGTGCGTTTTCAGGAGCAATTCTTCTGGGCGTAGATTCATGGGTAACATAAGCAAACAAGTCGTCTAAAACAGGCATACTCGCAGCATATATGTCTTCAGATCCAACTACATTTCCTCCTACAAAAGGGTTGAAATATAACTGACCATACGCATCATGAAATTTATGTTCATGCAAAACTGTCAGCCGACCAGATTCTATTGCCTCCACCAAATAGCGATCGAGTAAAGCTGCGTCACGCTCGTTACCTACCGGGACAAAACTACCATCCTCAGGAAATATTCGAGCTAAAATTCTATCTACTTCTCCATCCAATTGGCTAACATCATACCTATTACCAAGAACTAATTTAAGCCGCCCCCTGGCCCTTAAACAATCCATTTTTGCTTCACGCACACGTCCTAATTCACTTGGAGCCAAAACAGATTTAAACATAGAAATATTTTAATCCTGGCAGTTAATCTAGCAGGAGTCTTAACTATCGTCTATGAACTAGATAAACCTATTTTCCATGACACTTTTTGTACTTCTTGCCACTACCACAAGGACAAAGTGCATTACGGTCAATAGGCTTAGTTTGTTTGCTAACGGCAGTTGGCTTTTTAGGCGCAAGGGTACTAGTAGTCGCCTCGGCTTCTATCTCAGCTTGATTGGTCACTACTTCTTGAGGAGCGGGTGCTTGTTGCATTTGAGGAGCAAATTCTACTTTATAGACTGTATTGACTACAGAGGCGTGAATCATCGCTAATAGTCTTTGCATTGCCAAGTATGCTTCTTGTTTGTACTCCACCAAAGGATCTCTTTGGCCATAAGCCTTAAGAGCCACTTTTTCACGTAGATATTGCATATGATCGAGATGATCCATCCACAGAGTATCGATACTTCTGAGATAAACAAAGCGTTCTAACATTTGCATTGCTTCTTCACTTGGGGCCTTTTTAATTTTCTCTTCGTATGTAGCAATATAAGCATCATTAATATATTGAGCTAGATTTTCCTTATCATCGACTACTTCCGCCGGCATAGCTGCAAAAATATCTTTGGGTAAAGTAAAAATAGCGTTCAGTGCTTCTTTGAGAGCAGTAAGATCTACTTGGTCTGTCTCCACATTAGTATGAACACGGATAAGGTTGATAATCTCGGTTCTAATCATCTCTCTTATCTCACTACGGAGTTCAGTTGCTTGGAGGATTTGCTTACGACGAGAGTAAATCAAGTTACGATGATAATTCATCACATTATCGTACTGAAGCACATGTTTGCGAATATCAAAGTTACGACCTTCTACTCGCTTTTGAGCGCTTTCTATAGAATAGGCCATCACGGTATTTTCAATTTCTTGATCATCAGGAATATTCAGTCTCTCCATCAAAGCCTTGATCCGGTCACCAGCAAAAAGACGCATCAAATCATCCTCCATTGAGACATAGAACTGACTACTACCTGCATCTCCCTGACGACCAGAACGACCACGCAGCTGATTATCAATACGACGTGACTCATGGCGCTCCGTACCCAAGACATGCAGTCCTCCCAGCTCAGCAACACCTTCACCCAGCTGAATATCGGTACCACGACCTGCCATATTAGTAGCAATGGTGACAGCTCCTACACGTCCAGCCAAAGCAATAATCTCAGCTTCTTTCTCATGAAACTTAGCATTCAACACTTGATGAGGAACATTTTCAGCATGCAAAAGCTTGCTAAGATATTCAGATTTTTCGATAGAAATAGTACCAACAAGTACTGGTTGGCCCTTTTGGTAACGAGCTTTAATTTCTTTGACAGCAGCTTGAAACTTACCTCTTTCGTTTTTGTAGACACGATCAGCTGCATCGATACGTTGAATATCTCGATGCGTGGGGATAGACACTACTGGCAAGTTATAAATGGATTCAAACTCCTCTGCTTCAGTAGCAGCAGTACCTGTCATACCGGCTAGTTTCTTGTACAGCTTGAAGTAGTTCTGAAAAGTAATGGTCGCCAAAGTCTTACTCTCCTGCTTCACCTCAACATTTTCTTTAGCCTCCAAAGCCTGGTGAAGGCCTTCAGAAAAACGTCTACCTGGCATGAGACGCCCAGTGAACTCATCTACAATAATCACCTCACCATCTTTGACGACATAGTCCCGATCAAGTGTAAACAAAGCTTGTGCGCGCAGTGCTTGCTCAATGTGATGGACTTCACTGAAACCAGCCTCAGTATAAATATTCTTTATACCCATCAGCCCTTCCATTGTAGCAATACCTTTTTCAGTCAAAGTTGCCGCCTTCTGTTTCTCATCCACAACATAATCTTGATCTCTTACCAACTTGGGAATGAGGCGACTATAATGAACATATTTCGTAGTGGACTCTTGAGCTGGTGCAGAAATGATCAGTGGTGTACGAGCTTCATCGATTAAAATTGAATCTACCTCATCCACGATGGCATAGTGTAAGTCTCTTTGCACAGCCTGATCCACATCTTGCACCATATTGTCTCGAAGATAATCGAAACCAAATTCATTGTTAGTACCATAAGTAATATCACAGGCATATGCCTCTTTACGCTGTTGAGGTTCTACTCCATGAACCACCACACCAATAGTCATACCCAAATAGCGATACAAAATCCCCATCCATTCAGCATCACGACGAGCTAAGTAGTCATTGGCTGTAACGACATGTACGCCTTTACCAGTAAGCGCATTGAGATACACAGCCAGAGTACATACCAAAGTCTTACCTTCACCAGTTTTCATCTCCGCAATATTGCCACGATGCATAGCTATACCACCTAGGAGCTGCACATCAAAGGGGATCATATTCCACTCTTTTTCCTGACCAGAAATCACATATTTTGTCCCCACCAAGCGACGACAAGCATTTTTCACTGCCGCAAAAGCTTCAGGTAAAAGTGCATCTAAACTTTCCCCTTCCTTGATGCGATCGCGAAATTCGTCAGTTTTGCGTTGTAATTGTTCGTCAGTAAGCTGCTGAAATTTATCCTCCCATTGATTAATCTTCGCCACCAAAGGCCTAATCTTGCGCAACTCTTTAGTAGTCACATCCGGAAACATCCATTGCCATAATCCCATAAAGTACAGTACTTAAAAGCTCACGCAGATTAACAAGAAAAGTTGAAAGTGGAAAGTTTTGATTCAATTCATCCTGAGCTGATCACGCACATACGGGAGGAGTCGAAGGATCTGGCTTATACTTTGCTTACGGGAGTAGAACTCTCAACTGTTGTGCAATTGTTTCCAAAGTTCTTTCTGCGACAGTCCACCGTCGCCGCCCAGAATTTTTTCAATCATCATTTTATCTGTTTCTTTGATGACGCAACTTTCATGTGCTCTTACTAAACTCCATGGATATCCTTTGCCTTTACTGATTTGATCGACTAAGTATCCCCAGACCGCATTATCAATAGGTTGTTCTAAAACGAACTCAATTCTGAGGACGGTTTGCTCACTACGGTAATAACAGAAACCAATATTATAATCTGGCATCAAGTCGGTGATTGGCGAATGGGTACGAAATACAGGTGAGAACGTATTGATAGGCAGTACCGCTTCAAAGAGATCTTGATCGGTAAAATGACCAAACTTCTTACTGGTCTGACGTTCTAGCCAATGAACAATATCCTGACTATGAGAGCGATCAATCACAGCAAATACAGGGGCTTTTTGCTGATAACTTTTCACCAAGGCATCTACATATTCCCCTACATACAGCAGCTTCTTCTCTTGATCTAGTTGCTCCCATTGCCAACGAACCAAGCTCCCATCTACCAAAATCAAATCTACTTTTTCTGCTTGAGTAGCAAAAGCCAATTCTAATAGTGGAAAGCGCAATGCTCCCAGCTCATCTTGTTCAGGAAAGTCTTCAATAGTGGTAGCGATAGACTCTGTCCCATGCACATAGTCAGTCGTTACCCGAGCCAATGAAAACGCCTTTAGTTCAATACTGCGGTGGCGTGACAGCTGCAATGGCGATCCATCGGCACCAACTACCGCATATCCGCCATGCTGTGTTATATCCGTAGGAATAGTATAAGTAGCCAATGGCAGATTTTGTTTATCCAAAGTCTCCCAGATTTGCTTAAGCAAATCTAATTCCTGCATTACTACCGATCTTTTCTTTTCATATTGCACTTTTACCTTATGAGCATATTGCAATAACTGATTGAGATCGGACATTTAGTAGTTTAAGACTCACAGCGTTTTAAAGCTTTCGCTAAAATACTAGCAGCAATGGGAGGAGAAAACGACAGCACTAAAGATTTTTTATCCTGAGAGAAAGAGACATGCTGAGCTAATTTCATCAGTTGATCAGCGCTAGATACTTCGTCTTTTACGCATGCATACAGTGCTTCGTCTTTTTGAATGTTTTTTGTCATATTGTTTAAGTCAATCTTACAGACTGATAATTATACTTATTAGTTTAGATGAACAAGGTGAGTTCCAGATATAAGGTTGCAAATTTGGCATAAAAGATTGGAATGATAGATAGTGTAATTTTTTATCTTACAACCTTCACTACAAAAATCATGATCATAATATTTCAATAATCACTTCTCCCTAGAGACTTTCATCTTCAGAGCAATTGTTTTACATTGAGTCAGTATTGTTTGCTCCATCCATGAATGACGTCACTTTGTTAGAAATTCCGTTTGATAACTTAACGCAAGCCGAAGTTTTGACGACGATTGATCAACGCATTAAGGAAAATAAAACCACACGCATAGTAACTATCAACCCTGAATTCGTATTAGAAGCACAGAAAAATGCTGCATTCAAAGAAGTACTCAAAACTGCTGATCTTCATCTGGCAGATGGTATAGGCATTCTTTGGGCAACTCATTTTCTCAGCATCAAACCACTTTTCCCCAAACTCTACCGTCTATTTCCTCGACTCTATAGCTTATACCAATGCCTTTACACACTAGCTTTACTACCATTCACCAAAAGAGTAGTTCGCAATCCGTTACCAGAAAGGGTAACTGGTAGTGATTTATTTTTACCCTTGTTACAGCAATTAGCCAAAAGCAAGCAACGTATTTTCCTTTTGGGTGGGGCTTCAGGGGTGGCAGAAAGAACCGCTCAAATTTTGAAAACTCAGATTCCAGATTTAGAAATTGCTGGTTATTATCCGGGATCACCCCAAAAACACGATGCTCAAAAAATCATTGCCATTATCAATGACAGTAAAGCAACAGCACTTTTTGTAGCCTTCCAATTTCCAGCACAAGATATATGGATAGCACACTACTTACCAAGATTACATCAGGTTAAGGTAGCAATTGGTGTAGGTGGCACTTTTGATTTCATAGCAGGCGCAAGTCACATTGAGCATAAGCACAGCAAAACCAAAAGAGCACCTGCTCTATTCCGAACCCTCAACCTTGAATGGTTATGGAGATTAATCACTCAACCGTATCGATGGAAAAGGATTTTTAGTGCTACAATTCTTTTTACTAGAACCGTTCTCAAATACAAAAATCACTCACGCTAATCAATCTCAGTGAGCAGATCTGAAAACGATTTGAACATTTTTACTGGGGGCGGATAAGGTTTTTCTGTATATCGACAAAAAACACGTGGGATACCCACTCCTATAGCTCCCTGACAATCTTTGTCATATGAGTCTCCAATCATAATTACAGCATTAGATTGGCATTGAGCTTTTTGCATAGCTAATTCAAAGATGGTTGAACTCGGCTTCTCCACACCTGCTTCCTCAGAAGAAACAACAAAGTCCACAAATTCAGCAATCCCCAACCTGACTAACTTGCGCATTTGAATCTGAGCAGTTAAATCAGTAACCACAACAACTTTAAAAGCAGCTGCCCTTATCTTTACTAAAAAATCTTTCACGCCAGGAAAAAGTTGCATATGCTCCAAAAATTCTCCCCAAAATACTTCCTCTGCAGCCAAACTCAATGCACAATTAGTTGCTCCTGTTAAATACTCAATCGCCTTTTGCAAATATAATAATCGTGAGTGTCCTGCTGCTTGTGAATGAAGAAGCTTATGTACAGCCTGGCGACCTTCTCTGATTCTTTCCCGAACCAATATCACATCTAGACGCAAGTATTCCGCTAAGAAACTTGTTACCTTCAAGGTGCCAGCATCATTAGCTGATGCATAATCATAAACGGTATTATCTAGATCCAAAAATGCCGCTTTATTTGTCATCGGCTCAGGTAATTTAAACTTGATCAAGATCAAACCATACAGCAAACAATTAAGCAAGCAATGAAACTAAGTATTATTAACTTTCACGAACAGCCCTAATTTGCTAGCGTCACATTAAATAATATTCATCATGACGCAACTCTCCCAAATCATTAAAAAATATTTTTGGGTAGCAGCATGTATTGCTTTGTTCATCTTTGAAACTTACTTAATTGGACAACAGACTCAAACATACCAAGTAATTAATTCCGTGCCTGACGAGTTTGTTTTCTTTCAAACAGCTCAAGAGCTCAGTACGCATCTCTACCATCTGGACTTTCAGAAGGTGATCACATTTGGTATGCCTGCTGATTACGGATTCATGTTTTGGCTACTATCTGCAATATTAATCCTAATCCTACATTTCAGTTTTGCCATCAAAATGCTGATCCTTAGAATAATTTTTTTAGGCTTCAAATATCTAGCCTTAGTCTTTTTCTATAAGGCAGTAAAAACCAGAAGTAATTCTTTCAATGCCAATTTATTTGTCCTCTTATTTCTTACTACTCCGGGATTATATTTTTACGGCAAGATCTTCAGTCTAGAATACTTATTGACTGCAATAGTAGCATTAGCAGTTTATTTTTTAGCTAAAGACAAAAATGACCTGAGAAAGTACTTCATGATTTCTACAATACTCATTATTCAAGGGATTTTTATTAAATATGCACTACTACCTGTTTTAGGAATTCCAATAATCTACATGCTCTTTAATTGGAAAAAGTTATCTTTGAAGACTTTACTAATCACCAGTGCTGGCACAGGACTGATCGCCATTCTTAATCTTCCCTTCTTATTTTCCAATCAAAGCCAAGAAATACTAACGAAAATAGGTCAAAATAGTGGGCATTTCCAGTTTACTTTGGAACAACTTAAAAAATGGTTTTTCCTCGATAGTCACACTTGGGACCAAATCACTATCGGAGGTTGGTATATAGACTTCTTTTATATTCTGCCTTTCTTATTTATTTGGTTTGTGGGTAATATCGTATACAAAACATTACCTAAACACTCAGCTTTAGGAATAGCAACATTTATTATTGGGTTTGTTTATGCGAGTTTAATCAGTTTTGTTAATCCAACCTATTACTGGTACTTATTCATTCCCTATTTAGTTTTAATGGCTGGGCTATGCATGACTATGCCAGATCAAAAACACCTACGAATTATCGTTGCTGTAGTAACCTTGATCAGCGTGGCCACTGGCATACCTAGAATCATTGATAGAATCAATCACAAAATGACCATCAATGACATGCTTAGTCAGAGCGATGTAGACAGCAATACATTAAGTCAGTTGGTTGGATCCCGATGTTCCAGTCCAACTACTGTCATCACAGACACAATAGTGGCCTTAGATCCTGAAAGTTTACCATCAGTGAGAATCAATCCTTTGATTTATGCCGTATGGGACAATAAACACATAAGTAGCGAGATATTGGCAGCTACTAGTTTTATTCTCATCAATCGACCATTGATAAACAGTGCTCAAGAAACACTGAATCAAGTACATCCAAAAGATATGATCATCGATACTGACAATAAACGTCTCGTTTATAAACATGGTGAGAAGAACCACTCTTTTTCCTTAATTCAGAGTACTAAGTACCTAGATATCTATTTTCAACCAACTATTGACTGTCAGTAACTGATACCCAGCTCTCCCAATAGGGTACATACTCAAGAGCAGTCATCACCGCATCTGGTTTAAAGCTCATACTGTCCATTTGCTTCTGATAAGCAACGATGTCATTGGCACGAGCCCAACGTTCAGGACACACTAGACAAGTCTTCATTTTCAAAGACCTTAAGCGTGCTATTATTTGGGCATTTAAAGGCAATTGCGTATTGGTATCTATCCAAATCCAATCAACATAACCATCTTGAGCCTCAGTGAATTCAATTGGCTCTGCTTCCGAGTAGCGAACCGCCATTCTCCGCTCTAGACGCTTACCATTAATCCCTCTGGAAGCTTGGTACATATAAGGAAACTCTACATCCAAAAGCCACGAGCCTTCCTCAGCTCCATATTTTTTCACAATATCCCATACCCGCTCTTCAATACCTGCTTCTTTAATATTAAGAATAATACCCTTATGGTGATACTCTTTCATAAAGAGTTCAAAGTCTATCCCTTCACTAAAAGGATCATGGTGCATGATGATTTTTTGAGAACCATCTCTACTGCCCGTTCTTAAATCAACTTCAATTCCATAGTTAGATGGTACCTTGGCCAATTTTTCCAATGTATTTACGCGGTGAATATAAATATGCATAGATGCTGGCTTTAAAAGATAGTATTGGCTTGTATTATAGAATTTACAGAGCATTCAAGAATATAACTACACTAATTTTCTTAATCGAAAAATATACTTGATAGTTCTCATAATAGTTTTCCATTTCGACGAAAAATTAAATGCCCACTTAGATTCGCCATGTATTCTAGGAATAAATTCCACAGGAAAAGTTTTAATTTTGTAACCATTTTTCTTTGCTAAGTAAAATGCATATAAGTCGAAAGAAAAATCAGCAGGAGGAGACGGTAACTTTTCCAAAAAAGATCGGTGAAATATTTTAGGTTGAGCATTAATATCGAAAAGTACTTTTCGAAGAATCAGACTAGCAATCAGGGACATGCCAAATGTAAAAATTGTATCTGCAATTTTACGTTTCACTCTCTTTCCTTTTACAAAAGTACACTCAACTTGTTGTGAAGACATTAACAGTTTATACCCCACAAAAATATCCTTGATATCAGTTTGCAAATCAGCATGAGTCCAACCAACAATATCAGCCCGAGCCACTTTTAGGCCCTCCCAGATTGAAGCACCATAGCCTGGTTTGTCAGTAAAGTGTGCGATAACAAACGGATGCTTCTCACATAAAGAGCCCAAGACAGCTCTCGTATCATCTTTAGAACCACCATCTTCTACAAAAATTAATTCAGTAGAAATAGATGATGGTAGCTGAGCAAATCTTTCAACCAGTAGCTTAATATTTTCTGCTTCATTAAAAACGGGCATTACGATCGATAATTGAGGCTTCATAGATAATGACGTTGAGCAAAGTACTGTTTCCACAGTTCAATTTCGGCAGGTGACAGATGTGATTTATCTAGTTGGCCGGTTCTTTGGTGATGGCGCAAGCAATCAAAAGCATATTTTTCTTTTGGTGTGCCCCATCCTACGTAGAGATCGACATCAAAAATAGCGCTCTTTTTATTCATAGAGTTAAGCACCACTGGTAGCATATCTAAATAAAACTCATTATTAATCTTAATATTATCCTGCATCATTCTACGAATAGCACTATAGAGCACCTTCCCACTGGAAAGCCAAAAAGCCGCAGTTACTGAGTGGTCATTTTTAGGATTATCAGAAATAGGAATCTTTACTGACATTGATTTGATAGTGACTTGATCATCTTCTAAAACTGCATATCCCCAAGATTGAGGCGAATCTGTCTGACGCTGATCATTGGTAAAGGTCCACATAATACAATCGTATTTTCTAGTCATTTTCAGTTCCTGGTGTTTTGATTGATTATAAAGATAACCATTATCACAAGATGCAATAAATACCTCTTCATCCACTCCAACATATTGCTCTGCACAAAATATTGATGCTCCTCCCAGCAAGTCATGATCAACCGTCACTATTGCTTGCGGCAGCTTCATCTTGATCACTTTATCAATAGAGAAGTCGTCAATATGAGCTTGATTAACCACAAAGATCCATTTATCTGCAGCAGGTAAATCATCAATCACTCGCCACACCATTGGCTGACCATCAACATCAATCAGAGGTTTAGGTAGCAAATAACCAGCTTCGGCATAACGTTTTCCTTTACCCGCCATGGTAATAAGATTGACCATAAAGATTAAGATTCTAATTGGTAGAGTTTTTGAAAGTAGTCACTCCAATAGTGATAACAAAGCTTATATTCATTGGAATCAATTGGATAACGTATCTGCACTAGACTCTCACGACCAGAGGGAATAGCTGTCGGTAGCTTTTCTCTTTTAAGTACTTCCTTGTGAATTACTCTAGACCAAGCTTCATACTCTTCTAAATCTTCAGGCGTGCCCCATTGGCAAAAATAAGGCATAGGGTACACCAGAATTTTCAAACCATCTCTTTGCATTAAGTTGAACATTTGACTGACATAAAACTCACCATTAATCAGCTCCCCTTCAGCTAGCAGTCGACGGGCATATTGCAACATCAGTGAGCCAGATTTGAAATAAAAATGTCCTGGTTGTTGATAACAATCCATCGGGTTCTCAGTAAAACAATGTTTCTCGCGAATTTCTTCCAGCCAGCCGTCTGCAGATACACGCATGCTGGCATAAAGAGCTTTGTTAAGAAGGTGGGGATGAAATCCAATATAAGCAGGCAATGCTGCGTCACAATTAGTCTCGACAACAGCCCGCTTGAAGCCCTGATAGTCCCACAAACCACCAAAGTCGCAATAACTCACCATATATGGTGCACTCAGATCTATTTTGGTATGCACATCGAGAATCGCTTCTACAGGACCACGCTTCTTAGTGTGCCAATCAATTTTTGCTTGAGGAGCCAAATTCGATAGAACTGCCTCTATATCTGATGTCGTCCGATGGTCTAAATTACACACAAATTGTAGATCTTTTTCACCTGGCATCAGACCAAGAACATGCTCAATTATTGGCTTACCATCGACCATTATTAATGGCTTAGGGTCCAAATATCCTGCGGCGATAAAACGTCGCCCATAACCGGTCATTGGAATTATTACCTTCATAACAAACTATTTAAGGAGAGATTTCCGATGCTTCTCACGCTCCATACCGAGAATATAAGAAATATCTTGAGGGGACAAATACTCTGACGACATCCCCAATCTCTGGTGAGCAAAAAGAATGTAATTCATTGCCAAAAGATTTTCATGCAGAACTTGAGCTTTCCTAAGCGGAATATCTCGAAAAGTGAGCATTCCATCAGACCGATAAATCGCTTCACCACTGATGCTAGTATCAAATTTTACAGCATCACCAAAAACTACCGAATCGGGAAAAAGATGCTTAACTAGTTGAGATTGATTAAATAAAGCTTGAATATGCTCACCCACAGGAATCGGTAAATGTAAACCATCATTAACGAGCTGCCGAGCACTGAAATTTAAATTAACCTGCTGAAAAAGATAGTCCTGTAATTTTTTTTCTACTCCAAAGTAGATGAGTTCAAGCTCATCAGCACTATCAGCAGCAACCACAATACCATGATTTTTTAAGAAAATAACCTTGCTATCACCCAATGTATTCAGACCACGGTAGAAATCTCTAGCCAAAGTAAGTCCAGGAGCAGCATAATCCAACCAAGCCACAGACTCACCCAAAACAGCTTCCAATAAAGCCTTCCCATTTACAGCGCACGTGAAAACATTGGCATAAACAGAATGCGTATGAGCTATATATCTTCTTTTAATCAAAGCATGCAGCGAAGTCTCAATTGAAGCTTTTTTCCCTTCATCTCCTTTAGTAGAGGTGTCTATCAATGATGTAAATTCATTTTCACGCTCATTGGTAATGTGGTTATGATCACGATCTAGGTACTCTATCACTGGCTGATACGAGACATATACCCCCGGCTGATCAATAGTAATCTCTCTGAGAAAAAATCCCGATGGTTTAATTAGCAAAGTTTCATCATCTAGTTTTACTGAAGTGTTCCCACCACCACCTTGTACGTGTGCTATTTGACTCCCTAATAGCTGAGAGATACGGACATGATGCTCAATCAACTTTTTACTCATGACTATCTAAATGAAATAGATGCTCTCTTTGTTTTTTTTGTTTAGATATTTCACTGATATAAAAGACAATAAATAGTTGTGATAACCCTTGGTAATCTGACTCCCATTCCGGCGACATATTATAAAGGAGCTCCTTTAGATTAGGTACCAAACTATAAGCAGCAGTGGCCACCTCGGTGGTACTAATAGATCCTTTGAATTCTACACATTGATTCTTCAAATCATCTTCATACCAAGTTTCAATACTCAAACTACTGATTGGAGTTAAGACATCTACCAGAGAATCAATACAAAGTGAATTGGCAAAGTACACCCGCAATTTGATAGAAACATTCTCATCTGACCCCATTTCTTTTATGGGCATTTGAGGAAGATAACTAAAAATTAATTCCGCCTTGTCTTTTTGGGGTTGAATGTATTTTTCTGAATCAGCGGCACGTTGATCTAATTGAGATAAAACTTTTTCTTTAGAATATCCCCGATCCTTCATGTCTCGCACTATTTTCCAATGTCTTCTGAGAGATTCATCGGGAGCTAAAAAGATTTTTACATCCAAAATATGCCGCATTTGCTCAATATAATAGGTGTGTAAACCGACAAAAAGTACAAATTTATTAGATTCCATTTTCTGGGGATTAGTAAATTGCCCAGTATCGTGATCATAATGAACTCTCTCGATATGCTTGCCATTTTTAAGAGCTACAGCATGCGTCAATTCAGTGTGGAGATAGTTGCTTTTAGGATTGAGATGAGTGAATATTTTCCAATTCTCATGACCACGAGCCCATTTATGGACATCATCACCATTGACGCAAACGGTGTTGTTTTTACCAAACACACGCTCCAGGGTAAGAGCAAACGAACTCTTTCCAGCACCAGAGTCCCCTCCGATACCAATCAACAATGGTTGATCTTTCGTCTTGTAAAGGAAATTACTTTTAATCCCTGCTTTATAACACCACAATACATTCATTAGCATAGAGACTTCTAAACCAGTGAACAAAACATTAGAAACAAGGGCATCATCAAAACCAAATGGAGCAAGCAAGCTAGCCGATGAAAAGTTAGCAGCAAAAGAAGGAAGGATTAATTGAAAGCTCTGTGAAAAATCACCGTTTTTTTGGAAGATAAAGTATAAAACATACAGAATATTAAGAATCCAAAAATTCATTGTTGGCGCCTCATCTCCTCGTTTAATGTAAAAATATGCCAAAAAGGGCACAGACCAGTAAAACCATCCGGGCATAGGAGGAACCAATATAACTAGCACTGAAAATAATAAGCCAACAATCACAATGAACATATCCTGATTAATTTTCGGATAGGTTGCAAAATAAAAAACTAACAGCAAACAAGCTCCTGGAGCAAAAAGAAATCTAATTTGTTCGTAGAAATAAGGAAAATTGAGTAAGAAGAACTTTCCTTGCTCAACTGAATTTATTACCATTTCTTGATAACCGGTAGAGAAAAGAAATGGAAGAGTAAGAGCTAAATAAACCACTAATGGAACAATAATAGCTTGGAACGATTTTACCACTCCCCTTTTGTTGACATATAAGTAAACAAAATAAAGCGGCAAGGCAATAAAAAGATGCGACTTCACCGCTAAACCAAATCCTAAAATAATAAATGCCCAAAGTTCTTTTTGTTTTAATAAAAAGAATAATGATAACAACACAAACATAGTTGGAATAACGTCCAACTGACCATGAAAATAGTTGATATAAAACAAAATTGGTGAAGCCCAATAAAACCAAATTACCTGCTTTTCTTTAGTCTCTAACAAGAACCCTAATAGACAATAAATAACGATATCAGCTAAAAGAACAGGCACATGTAAAGCAAAGATCTGTAAGAAATTAATCCCGGAACCAACAAAAAAAATAGAAAAGATCAGCCTGGGAATTGCCATGACCAACAGCATACCAGACGGATAGGGAAAAGCTCTCAGATCTCCTAGCTGGGTGAATACTTCATATGAATTTTGGAAACCGGAAGATACAAAATGATCAATAAAAGGTAAAAAACCTTTTACAAAAACATCTGAAGCAAAAAAGAAACTAAATAAAATTTTAACAGCCAATATCCCGAGAAACCATTTATTGAAAAGCAGCTTTTTTAGAACAGTATAATTGTCAGAAAAACTAGATTGAAAAGTATTCTCCATACTAGCTAAGTTTTATTGAAAACATACTATTTTTTGTAAACTCGTAGATTAAACAAATTAAAAGGCAGGAACTAAAGACGCATAAAATAACACCAATCACGAAAACGACACTAACAAAAATATATAGAAGCCACGAACCGATAGCAAGTACTATTATCTATACGATCTAATACTTGAAATACGCCTCAGTGTAATGTTATAAATCCCAGTTTTAAAATATCAATATCCAATTTAGACAATTACTGACAACATGCACTCAAAAGAAAACTATTCATCAATGTTTTTTAAATTTTCTCATTATCTTTAAATACAAACAATTTTACTCCTACAAAATTAGTTAATGTTGACAGGATCATGCTAAAAATATTCCCGAATTGCGGTGGCAAAAACAAAAATTCTGTCAGAAAATATAGAAGTACAGAACTCAGAAGTAAGGAAGAAACATATATTGCGATATATTTAGAAAGCTCACTCCAAGAAAACTGGTTCGAACTAGTAAAAGTCCACCGCTTGTTTAAATAAAATCCAAACACCATACCACTCAGATAACCTATAGCAGCAGCAATCAAGTAATAAATGTGTAAAATATTATACAAACCTATAAAAATAAGGTAGTTAATAATCGTACTGAAAGAACCAACTACTAAAAATTTCAAAAAACTACTATTTATGAATTTTGTACTTAAAGGAACAATCATAGAACGTTTTTTAAAAATTGTTCAAACATACGCGCTTCCTATTTTTACTCTCTTGGTGGCTAGTCTAGCAATCATTTTCCGATATCGCTATCTCAATACATACATGACTGAATATGATGATATAGGAATCGTCAATCTTCCACTTTCAATCCCAGCCGGAAACTATGTTTTACAGGATCCATTGGAATATGCCTATCATATTGGCTTATCTTGGACATATCCACCAGCTCAATACTTAATAACTAGTATGCTCTGGCATGGACAAGCAGACTTAAGCATATTGCATCCAATTGCTAGACTCGTAACAGCTAGCATATCAGTTATTAATGTCACCTTAGTAGGGTTAATAGGTTATTACCTCAACAACAAAAAGTTCACCGTAAATACCCTATTGATCACGAGTCTAATCTCCTTATCTTTTTTTCAAATTAGCTATGGCTACCATGCAGGACCTTATGGAGCGATGCTCACTACCTGCTTGATTATTACTTATTTACTAATCTGGTATAGCAGACAGCAAAAACGGTGGAGCATCGTGATGATACTGCTTGCTGCCGGAGCACTCACCTATTTCAACTACTTAGTCGCCCTCCTCATGCCTGGTCTAGTACTTGCCATGCTAGCCAGTGACACCCAATTTGTATTTTCAATCAAAAAAATTTGGGAAAACATAAAAAAACGCGGATTATATTACATTACAGGAATAGTTTTATATTTTATTACGATTCAGCCCATTTTAGCCACTTTTTTAAAAACTGATCGGGGCATGCATGGAAAATGGTTGTGGCAAAATAGTGGGGGGAACTTTTTGACAACTATTTCTGAGTGGATCACCAATTTAGTAAGCCAAACTTATAGCATATTCCATAACCTAGTTAATTTTTCTTACAACCTGGCAGGACCATTGGAGTACTTACTCTACGGATTGCTCTTAATCACTGCTGTCAGTGGCTGGATATACAGTTTTACCCAAAAAGAATACCGCGCTGTTGGAATATTGAATACTTTTTACTTAATCATTTGGATTTTACTCCATAGTCTTCGCAAGATTCCTTTTGACGAAACCCGTCATTTGATCGTACTACTCCCTATTTTTCTGATAGGCATTCATGCAACTTTAAACAAATTTTATGCAGTGCGATGGGTTAGATGGTTTATTACCTTCATTCCCATTGGAATTGTTTTACTTTTTCTTATCACTCAAAATACTTTTTTCAGTGAACGCATAACAAAATTTGATTATTCAGTATTAAAAAACCAAACGATTACCAACGACGTCCATTTGATCATCACAGATATTTACACCCTTCAACCTTTCCAATTACCTTATGAGATCTCAAATTTAAAAGTATATATGTTAGATGGTATGTACAAGGATCAGTATGGCTTACCAAGCACTATCACTAACGACACCAGATTTAAAACTGGCAATATCATCTATATATCACAACAGAAATCAATTAATGCAGCAACTGAGTCAGATCTAGTAAAGCATGGCAAACAGCTACAAAATAAACTTGAAGTAATGAGCAAAGACATTTACTTTGCTCCCAACAATACCTCTTCAAATTCAGTAGCAAATGGATTCTACCTGTATGTATATCGATAAAAATTTATGACCTTATCATTTGTCATCCCTTGCCTGAACGAGCAAGAAACTATTGGTCTTGTAGTAAAAAAAGCGATACAAAAAATAAAATCGCTCAACATTGATGGTGAAGTAATCGTAAGTGACAATGGTAGTACTGATAATTCAAAACAGATTGCCCAAGAGTTAGGAGCGAGAGTCGTCGATTGTCCTGATCGTGGTAATGGAAATGCTCTGAGATATGGATTCTCTCAAGCTCAAGGAGAGTATATTATTATGCTTGATGCTGATGATAGTTATAACGCAGAAGAAATAGACCAATTCCTTGAAACATTAGATAAAGGTGCAGAGCTGGTCATTGGTAGTCGATTAAAAGGTAATATGGAACCAGGAAGTAATCCATGGCTACATAGATACATTGGCACCCCCTTACAAACATGGATTTGTAACTTTCTTTTCAATACTCACATCTCTGATGTTCACAGTGGAATGAGAGGTTTTAGAAGGGAAATGCTTAAAATTTGGCAATTAGATAGCAAAGGCTTTGAACTTTGTACCGAAATGATGATCAAAGCTGGCATCACGCAAACAAAGATCAATGAAATCCCGATTAATTTCTACAAAGACAAGCGATCACGAGCACCTCATCTCAAGACTTGGAGTCACGGATGGGCAGTACTAAAATATATGCTGCTCTTTGCCAGCAATAAGTTGATCACCTGGCCAGGTATTACCTCCTTCCTCTTGGGAACTTTATTAGTATTTAGCCAAACAACTGGTCCCCTTCTAATCATGAATCTCAAGCTAGATATTCACTTTATGATATTAGGCCTCATGCTCAGTATCATTGGTCTCTACATGAGCTCAAGTGGTCTTATCATCAGTCTCTATAGCAAGTTAAGATATTACTATGGGAAAAACACTTTGCCCTTAAGCTTTGAGAAATTTTTCTCTTTCAACAAAGGTTTCTCGATTGGTTCTCTATTAATCCTTTTAGGGACCGTGATTGAGCTGCTCATACTAATTACCTGGATCAACATGAATTACACTGGCATCAATGCCCTAAGACCAGTAATTATAGGTTTTTATTTTATATTTTCGGGAGTGACGGTTCTGATATTTTCTTTTATTTACACAGTCTTAAAAGACTCACATCAGCAATGATTACGAATTGCGATTGGTATTAACTACCGGAGGTAAAAGGTAAGCAGGAATCATAATCAGCACTGCTAAGTACATGAAATATACATACCGCCAATCACTTGCAGGATTAACGAGAAATAAAAATGGTACCTGTATCAGCATTATTGATGAAAATAGTTGAAATGCATATTTTTTTCTATAAATGCTATCAATAAATAACAGTATACCTAAAAGAACTCCCAACCATGAACACCAAATTACTACTCTCACAATAGGATGTGAATGCACCTTTGCTAGCATAGTAGTAAAAAATGTATTTAAAGGAACAGAAAGTGGCACAGTCTCCAAAGCGTAATCATTGGGAACAATATCAACACCATTGATCATCCCATAACCAAAGGTAGTAGCAATAAATAAGTTCGTACGTTCACCGATAAAAGTAGGCAAGTTTAGCCAAACATTTTGTGAATAAAAGTCTCCCACAATTGTTTGCCAAAATGAAGATGAATAAAAAACCTCCTTATTTAAGGATGGATTCCAGTAAAGTGGATCCCAGTAAGCTGGATTGTATTTAGCAACTAATTCTTTTGCGGGAAGAACCATTTCCATCATTGTCTTCGATTCAGGGGTGAGAAAAGTATATGGCATTCCAGCATAGAAAGCGGCCGTACTATGATAGATGTAAATATTTTTCACCCATGCTGGAGTCGGCTTAACATGCAAAATAAATGGCATTGCAAACTGAAGAAAAATAAAGATTGGCAATAGCAAGAGAAGAAAATAGCGAACAAAGATTTTCTTATAGAAAAACAAGAACAGAATTAGTGGAAGAAAGACAATATAGATAACACCGTTGTGTCGAAAGAAAATACTGGCTAGAGATAGCAACAATAAATATACAATGTGCTTTCGACTCCAAACATTTGCTTCCCTATATCGAACCATTAAAAAGAACCCCAAGCCAATCACTGCCAAAGAAAAACCGACATCTTTCCACAAGGTAACTGAGTAGATACCAATTGGTAAAGAAGTGACGCTTAAAAAGAAAAAAATAGCTAATACACACCTATTGAGACCGTTACGCCAAAAATAGTTAAATATTGAGGCTAACAAAAATGCAGTTGCCAATACCTGAAACAAAGATACAACAGCAGGGGTATCCCATAACAAACGCAGAGCAGCAATCAACAAAGTATGAATATAGGGATGCCAATTATTTAAGTCCATTGTCCCGGACTGATACCATTGATCGATACTGTCAGGACTCATTACACCTGGATAAAATGCTAACCACCAGAGCATTAATGCTACAAACTCAATCAGAAAAAAGTTAATCCAAGGAGTGGAGAATAGTTTTTTAAACCCATTATAAAATGATGCCATAACAGAGGATTACAGAGATGATGCCGCTTTATGCCAAACACTTTTTGCAGCCTCTAATTCTTTAATATAAAGATCTTTCTCTTCTATTCTTTTTTTAAAGCTTTCTTTACTAGATTCCAGCTCTTCAATATATTGTTGTTTTTCTACTAAATTAGTAGTAAGTATCTTCTTAGAGGCTTTCAACTCAGCAATATATTTATCCTTTAAATCAATACGTTGTTCATGTGACTTTTCTCTTTGCTCCATACGCCTTTTATCATCAAAAGCAAGATTTTCCAATACGGCATATTTATCTGACACAAGAAATAGGTGATTAAGAATTTTATAAAAATTCTTTTCATAAAACTTCTTATTATTTTCCACTATTTGTTGAAAAAGTTGTGGTCTCTTCTGATTGGAAAGAAAGACCATTGATTTTTCACGCATACGGTAAGAAAACAATGGCTCCTTTAGACATGTCCACCGATATCCTTCAGCTACAATTTTCAGCCAAAAATCCCAATCTTGGTAGCCAATCTTTAGTGATTCAGAATAGCCTCCCACTTCAGTCCAACACGTCTTTCTAAAGAGAGACGCAACATGTACTACATTCTTGGTAGCCAAAAGAATTGGATTATAGTCCTCCGTTTTCCAGATACCGTCTTTGGCTCCAAATAGCTGAACCCAGGTAGTTACAAATCCTATTTTCTGTTCAGTATCATCATCTAAAACTTTAACAGTTTTTTCTAAGAATTGAGAATCATAAAGATCATCCGCATCTAAACAAGCAATGTACTTCCCTCGAGCCAGTTTTATTCCGGTATTACGAGCAACTGGTAAGCCTTGATTTTTAGTACGGATAAGCTTTGTCTTAGCATAGTTAAGTCGATCTAAAACTTTTTGTGTCTCTTCATCTGTAGACCCATCATCAATCACAATCAGCTCCCAATCAGTAAACGTTTGTTCCATCACTGATTTGATTGCTTCATCTAGATACTGACCAAGATTATAACAAGGAATAATAATACTTACTTTCATAATATAATTTCGTTCATATTTATCTTGATAACATAAAAACCATGTTTATAAAACTACACGCGACTAATACCAGCAAAAAAACGATATTTATTTTTCACATTTAATTGCCAGAAACGTGAAGACGGGAAAAAATTGTGATCAAGTAAGTAAGTACTCAATTGAGCCATACGATCTAATTGCTGAATTGCAGTAACTTCAACTTTTCTTTTAAGCTGGTTTTCAAAAAAGTGATGCCATTTTTCCCCTTCTTTCTGACGGGTAAATTGAACTATTTGTTTCAAGTTTTCTTGAGCTAGCCTTTGTCTAAGGTTAGGATCATGAGCAAGTTTGGTCAGCTTCTTTTCCAAATCAGCCTTGGAACGATCAAAAATAAAATCTTGCTGCTTTGAAGCAAATATTTCAGGAACAATGCCTACATCAGTAGAAATTACCGGTACCCCACAAGCCATTGCTTCTAGCACAGGGTTCGGAGTCCCCTCGATATCTGAAGCACAAATATAGACATCGATTTCATTATAGTAGTCCTTCATCTTTTCCAAAGGAATAAACTGAACATTACGATCAGCAAAGTGCTCAATCAACTTGAACCCTTTCTTTCGCATAGTCTTAAGCACTGGTTTAATAATTGTATGGAGCCCTTTACTATCTTTGCCAACTTTGCCCCATTTACTATTTCCTGCCCAACCAATCACTAAATCTTTGGTTGCATTTGCATGCGCTCGACTATTTTTCTTTTGGCCAAACAAATTAAGATCAACACCATCTTGAATCACTGCATCAGGACTCTTTCCCCTCTCAATAGCTTGATAAATTTGCCTTAGTCTCTGTGAACTCACCGTGTAGCCATCTACTACTTTTTGAAAAAAAGGCACATACGACCTGATCTCATGTGCGGTTAAAAATAAATGGTCATAAACTGACGTAGTGACTACGGTCTGCGCATACATACTAAAGATCTGCTCAAATGGTACTTTTAAATTTTTGAGAAAGTAGTAAGTAAAGAAGTTTTTTAAGTGAGGACGCCAAAAAAAATGGACTAACGCAAATTCACCGCTAAACAAATGGCTATAAAGATCTTTAAAATCAGTAAAATCCTCAATTGGGTAAACAATCTCAATGTCGTAAAAATCAGCTAGATTAGCCTTGATTTGGTAGGCAATATTATCAAATGCCCAATTTTTGATATCGACCACTAGTGCTATTTTTGTTTTAGCCATACCATTTTTAGTTTATGCATAAGACTTGATAAAAGATGCTGCCAAAAAGAAACATGCGGTTCGTCCTTATTAAGAATAGCGATTTGTTCTTTTACCCATGGTCTCCAGTCATTATCCAATGCCACCCCATGTTTCTCTTTAATTCGTGCTTCAGAAGCAGCAATCTTATCAAAGTCATAACGGACCTTCGTAGCTTCTAGATCAACAGCATGAACTAACTGACGGTGATCATGAATTAATTCAATATCATCAATAACCAAGGCCTGAATCGGATCTTTCATCTTTAGACTTCTAATACCCATCTCAAAGTCCTCAAAACCAACAAACATCTGGGCATCATAATCTCCTAAGCGAGCAAATAAGGAGCGCTTACAAAAAGATGCTCCACCTGGAAACATATTAGTGTGCTTTTGGCCTTTTTTTATCCATGCGAACTTTGCAACCAACCCAGTTAGCTGTACGGATAAGTGCTGAGCAAAGCTATTGGTATGCACATTGAACATTTGAGGGATAAAAACTTCAATCTCAGAATTAGCAGCAATATGCTTCTCCACTTTCTCCAACCAATCAATAGTTCTAACCGTAATATCGTTGTCCACAAAGAGTAACCACTTTTCATGGGAATGGGCAATGAGGTAATTTCTTCCACGACCAACACCTAAGTTTTCCGCAGAATCATAAATAGTGATTTGTTGATGTTTATTAGCAAATTCACCCAGCACAGCTCTAGCTTGAGGATCAGAATTATTATTGAGCACATACAAAGGCACGCCTGCTACCAAAAAACTGGTCAGACATTCGATAGTTTGATCTACTTTGTTGTAAAACAAAACACAAACAGCAAGTGAAGCCATAGCAGTTGAGAGACACCGACACTATATGATTTCCTTAGTTGGTATTCAACTAGTTGCCGGGAATGCATTCGGCCCAGATCTCTCCCCAATTAATAATCTTTTCTTTGATATTAAGTCCTGCTAACGCAACTTCATTCTCAAACTCTCCCTTTTTATATTCAATAAAATGCGTGTGATCCAGACGATAATCAATCCCCAACTCCTCTTTCAATGGGACACGCCAATCACGCTCAAAAATAGGAACGCGAATTAAAACACTTTTAGGATTGTAAAGTTTCAGTAATTGCTGCAAAAAAGCCGTCCGTTGAGGCAGATGTTCCAAGACATTGGACATGACGATATAATCAAACCTGCCCTGTGGTAAATCTTTTAATACATCACCACAAATATAATTGATCTGAGGATGAGAAAATTTTCTAACTGCATAAACAATATTGTCAGGGCTGAGATCTATGCCGATAATATTTAGATTAGAAACATTGTTAGCAATATCACTGGAGAGAGCACCATTACCACAACCAATATCCAGAACGTTACTGTTAGGGCGAATCCTATCAATAAAAAATTGATGGTAATTAATGTGGCGATGCTTAGTATGTAGCCCATTGTTATAAGCAATAGAAGCCTTTCCAGCTTGTTCATACAGGCTATTCTCTAAATCAAACAAAAGCTTCAACCTATCTGCAGGAGAGAGCAGCTCACTAAATTGAGCAACCATAGCCGTAACTTTTGTAGCAAATTCTTCTTTTGAGGTGATATTACTCCAATCAAAAAGCATAAAGTGGATCTTAAAGCATCGATTCAAATACATCTAGGTACTGCGCACCACAACGAACGAAGGAATACAAATCCGTATGATGCAATGCCCGTTTTTTGTAAGTCACCCAATCGCCAACACACATCATAATCTTTTCAACCAACAGCTGAGGCTTAAAATCTTGGTATTCTTGAAAAACAGCATCAGAAACTGGTGCCAGTAAATCTTTTTGCCAAAATAATAGTTCTGACATCGCGCCACTATTGAAGCCCACCACAGGTAAACCAACTGACACCGCCTCCAACACTGAATTAGGACATGGAGGATTAAGGTGGGAATAAAGGAATATATGTGCTGTTTGGAGATAAGCAGCCACTTGAGCAAGAGGTTGCTTGCCTACACTAGTGATATAGGATCTACCAAGAAAACCCTCTAAAGATTGCGCAACTGGCCCTACCACTAACAATTTTACAGGAACACCTTGGCTTACTAGAGCATCTAGCGATTCAACTAAAGGTTCAAGCATGTCTTTATTTCTAAAATTGCCTGTTGTCACGAAATTGATTGGATCAAGTTTATTAAAATCCAGCCTAGAATTGACTTTAAACAAGCTATTATCTACACCGTTGGTAATAATCGAGTACGCCAGTGGTTGACCAAATTGGGCGGTACATTGTGCTTGGCTATAGCGGCTTTGAAACACCACATGATCAGCTAAATCACAGTAAATCGCTTTGATATCACTATTAAAATCTACATAGTTCTCACCATGCTTGCTGGGATAATAAATCCCATCTAAACGTTGAATAATTTTACACCCACGATCTTTTAATCTTTTTAGGACTTCACGGTCATAGGCAATAGGAAAGAAAATAGTAGTAAGATCTGGATCATTCACCTCCAGAGCCAAAGGAAAAGGAACATGTTGAGCTAATAAAAAGCCCTGCAAATAATGCATGAATGTAGCTGGTCCACCTACTTGATCTTGGTAGTTTTCAAAAGGGATATAGAGCATAACAGTAGCATTTAAGCTTTATTTTTTTCTAATACATACCATTGAGTTCCAGCATACAGATCTTCGGGCATAATTCCTTTACCAATCCCCCCCCAGGCTTGCAAGAGATCCGCAATTGCTTTTGATTGAGTTGTAGACTCAGTATACATATCAATAACTCTCATAGAGTTACATTTGGCACGGCCATAAACAAAGTTCTTAGCTTCAGAAAAAGAAAAGAACCATTTATGTCTATCCAAAGGCCGATGAACCGGCAATCCATAAAATTTCATATGAACTCCAGCTTGGTATGAACCCGCTTGAATTGCTGTCATCATCGTTGCCCAAGGGTTAGGTAAAGAAATGATGACATATCTAGTACTCACTCGACACAATGCATCAAACACTTCATAGATATTATCTACATGTTCTAAAACGTCTAATGCTAATACACAGTCAAATTTCTCATCTGCAAAAGGCAAACAATCTTTTTCTAAATTCACAGCTTGCACAAAATCAGAAGCCACCATATCAATACCTGTATAATCAACATCAGGATTTAACAGGGTTTTCAAATAGGCTTTATCTGCTCCGACATCTAAGACACGACCAATCAAAATACTCTGGTACTTTGCAAATACAAATCTAGCTTTGCTTTCTCTATCAGTATAATGAAGATTAGTCTCAAACATAGACCGAACTTAAAAAAGAGTTTCTAATTTGCAAACAGCGATTCTGCCACTGATAATGTATCACTTTTTCTTTGGCATATTTAGTAAGACGACGAACTAAGTCCTGGTCCATGAGCAATTTTTCAATATGATTTACTAGTTCAGCAGTAGCATCAGGCTCAGCTAGTAACGCTCCTTGCTCATGAGGTAGGACATTAGCAACACTGGCAATATTAGTTGAAACAATTGGCCTTCCTGAAGCCATATACTCATACAGTTTCAAGGGCGAGGTCGTATGTACATCCATCACTTGATAATCTACTTTTTTGCTATAAGGCATTAATAAAACATCAGCAGCTTTTAAGTAAAAAGGCACATCAGTGTGGGGAACAAAACCGACAAAATTGATGTTGGTCTTTTTCATCTCTGCTTGTTGTTTCCAAAAAGACACATCTTGATCAGTTCCTCCAACTACAAAAAATTGAATATCAACACGCCCAGCTAAAGATTGAGCACATTCGATAATACTACTAATACCCTTTTCTGGATGTAGACTACCACAATAAAGAACTATCTTTTTATCGAGAGGTAAATTGAGCTTGGCACGACAGCTACCTTGATCACTGTTAATTTCAAACTCTTTCAAGTCAACTCCATCTGGAAGCACTCGTATCTTGTCTGCTGGAATACCATGCTGAATATGCTGATCTCTTATATCATCGTGGATCGTTACTAAACCAAGGAAGTTATTGTTATGAGCTATGGTGTAGATTTTCTGAAGATCTACATTGTCATAATGAGTTGTGTGAGTTTCAAGTATCACCGGTATAGCTTTCTTCACACATAAAAAAGCAGTCAAAAAACTGCGGCAATACACATAATTAGGCTTCAAAGAAAAAATCATTTGAGCAGCCTTTTGGTTGAAATCTTTTGCATGAATGTTTTTTGTCCAAAAATCTCGGTTATAGACTGGTACCCATTTAATTTTAACCTTTGGTGAAACTCCATAAAAGTGATAAATATCTCTTATTTTCAATAGTTTCCATAGATTAGGCCAAGATAAAAGCGTAACTAAAGTCACATCTTCGCCAATATCCACAAAACCTTGCGCCATTTTCATCACATTGATGCTGTGAGCAAATGTAGATGGAATATTGCCATCAATAGTAATAATCATAATTCCTTAGAGGATTACATTACCGCCAATGATATTGCGGTAACTATCTGCATACAAAGGTTGATTTTGATCTAATGCCAAATCAAATCTCGATGGAATAAAATCATCCCAGGCATTTCCTTTATACCCAATACAAAAAAGGTATATCGAGGACTTATCAGCTCCATTTGCAGCACAATAACGTAAATTAAAACTATTCTCTTCATACATCTTCTTCATGGTCCAGGGAGTAAAGCGCCAATAATCTTTGTACGCACTACCATGAACTTGCTGTATATAAGGCACAACACAAATCACTACATCTTTTGACAAAGCACACAAACCAGAAAATGCAACTCTACAATCATAGATATGTTCTAAAGTTGTATGATTAAAAACAACATCAAAAGCGCCAAGATACTGGGGATCAATCTGCTGCTCCAAGTCTAAGTAAAATTCGTTCTCTTTTAGTGGTTGGTTAACGTGATAATTAGAAAGAAAATAGTCAGTTTTTGAACTAAAGTAACTACTATAGCTCTTGTTTTCTTTATCATTATCTGTACCACCACTCACATTTAAAATTTTACCTTTAAAAAGTGGTGCAAATTTTTCTAACTCGCCATTAGACCAAACCCTAGGTACTCGGAATTTATTATCCATAGAGGTTTATTTACTATTCATCTGAAACAAAGCACCATAGCCAACAGGAGTCAAAGATGGATCATCCCAATACATAGCTCTATCATGAACACTAGTAATTACTGATGGAAATTCTTTGATCCATACCTCCCTCCATTCCTTACATAGCTCTCGCAAAGCATCATCACTAAAACGCCAGTAGTCACTATATCTACCATGAACATCTTTATGAATAGGATAAAAGAAGGGAACACAAATATAAAGAAATGTGCCAGGATGTGAGATACTTTTAATTTCCTCAATCACCTGAAAGGGATTTTGAACATGCTCTAAAACGCTCATAACTAAAATCAAATCAAATTTTTTATCCATCTTAGCCAAATCATGTAAATCAAGAGCAAAATGATTTGGGTGGATATCTAACCGATTTTTATCTAAGGTGAAATATTCTGCTTGAGGAAAGTAAGCCTTATATAGTTTCCCTTGCTTATCCTCTTCGTGCTGTACCGAGCCGACATTAATAACGGACGTCACTTGAGCCAGAGTACCAGCTATTTCATTTAACAGTTGATTTTGATGTTGACGAAAAATACTAGTTTTTAAATCCCCTGTAATTTTTATCAGATCGGTCATAGTCTCAATTTATTTTATATGAATCGAAAGCAGCCGTCTCTGGAATAACTAGTGAGCCGTGATTTTGTCTCTGATCTGAGCTCAATATTTGAAGAATAAAAGCATCAAATACATGATGCTTTTTTATTTTTTGAGTCGAATCACTAATATCAGCTACTCCTGGTGAAAGGGTATAATTTCCATTGAGGAAGCGCGGCAATTGAAAAGTAATCTTAACAATAAATTGATCTCCTGGATGCACACTAGGTAATTTAGCATTAAAATGACTACTAGACACACCAAATACATTGATTCCCAAGGTATTGTTAATGGTAAAACCAATACTTAATTTATCAATAGCAACATGCCCATCGATATCTAAAAGCAAACAAAGGAGCTCTCCTCCGTCTAAGACAGACTGAGTATTCTTCAAATTAGCATCATACAATGCTGCTCTCTTAATTATAATTTCTTTATCACCCAATGAAGAAAAATTAGCTAATTCAGTCCATTGGATATTCTTCCATGTACTCAAATCCCTGCTAGTTAACTCAACTTTATTTTTAACTGGCTCATTAGTACTTTTCCTTACTGACCCGGTGGTCATGAAACCATAATAATCTTTAGCAACTTCAGTAGGCTCACCATCTTGGAAAACACCACCATCCTTAATCCAAATAGCCCGATTACAAAACTTCCTAATGCTATCCATTGAATGTGAAACAAAAACAATTACTTTTGCTCGTCCCATTAGCTCCTGTAATTTACGCAAGGCTTTTTGTTGAAATCGCACATCCCCTACAGAAAGTGCTTCATCAATAATCAGAACATCTGCATCAATGTTTACAGCAACAGCAAAAGCCAACCTAGCCACCATACCACTTGAATAAGTTTTAAGTGGCTGCTTAATATATTCACCGATATCAGCAAATTCAATAATTTCAGCCAATTTAGATTGGATACTTTTGGGGGAGAGACCCAACACCGTAGCATTAAAAATAATATTCTCTTCTCCGCTCAACTCAGGGTTAAACCCCATCCCTAATTCAAGCAAAGCAGATACTCTGCCATTGATTGTCACTTTTCCTGAACTGGGAGTTAGCACACCCGCAAGGATCTTGAGTAAAGTCGACTTGCCAGCACCATTTGCACCTAATATACCGACAACTTCTCCCTCGTAAATATCTAATGATAAATCTTTAAGTGCAAAAAAATCATGATGATACTTTTTCTTCCATGGGTTTAATGCTTCCCGAAAACGATCCATTGCTGACGCATAGAGTTTGTATATTTTTGATAAATGTTCCACATGAATTATAGAGTTCGCCATAGCAAAGATTAAAGGACATCAGCAAAATGCGGTCTAAGTCTACGAAATACACTAACTCCAATAATTAATATCAATACCATTACTAACCAGAAATACAAACTTAAAACCGGGTGATTCCAAAAAGGAACATGATTAATAAAGCTATCTCGATAACCATTAACAATATAAAAAAGTGGATTTAACTTAAATAAAAGATGATATTGCACAGGCAGTGTCTCAATGCGCCACATTACTGGTGTAAGCCAATAGAGAAACTGTAGTAACACTGTAATGAAGTATGCTGTATCACGAACGAAAACATTAATAGCTGATAATAACCAACTTAAACCTAGTAAGAAAATTACTAATGCAAATAGATAATAAAATGCTTGTATCCAGTAAAATGAGAATGATACACCACTAAAAATTAAGATAACAATTGTTATAAGGAGAAAAATACCATGTGTAAAAAGTGCTGAGTTTATCTTGATCAGAGGCAGTATCGCTATTTTAAAGTTTAGTTTCTTTACTAAGTAAGAAAACTCTTGAAAAACATTCACTGAGTTAGGTAAAGCTTCAACGAAAAAATTCCAAGCAACCGTGCCAGTGATCAACCAAGCAATAAATGGAACATTATTCCCATCTGCCCCAACTTTAAATATTTGACTGAGTACAAACCAAAGGATACACAACATCATTAAGGGTTGAACTATATGCCAAAACAAACCAAAAACTGACCCAACATAGCGATTCTGTAAATCACGACGCGTCAGCTGAAAGATCACGAAACGGTTAGTATAAAGATCACGGACAAAATCTAGAATAAGCCGCATGAACCTAAAGTTAGTTGCACTTAAATGACCATTAGCAAGATAAAGAAAACCTCATCACTAAACAAGCTTATTCGCATTCCCCCTCTATCGTGCAAATACCCAAGTATAAACCTTAGTAAAAAACCGATGGATACCACTGTCTTTCTTAATCAAAGCAAAGAAAATACCGACAAATAAATGATAGAGAGCTGCTAAATGTTTTCTCGGGTAATCATTTCTATACTTTTTCAACATCACTTTATTTGGCTGCAATTGTGATAAGTAGAACTGATCAGTAACTGATCCAGCAGCTGACTCCTGCACCTCCGTAGTAATATCAGACAAGTTAACGAGCTTCGCCACTCGTCCGATCTTCATCCACAAATCCCAATCCTCACTGTATTTTAAGTTTTCATCATAACCACCCACCTGTTCAAATAAGTCTCTTCTAAATACCACCGTCACATGCGAGAAAGGACAACGAAAAAGTATTTGCTTACGAATAGCTTCATCTGTAAGTGGATTGATAAAAGTACGGCTACCAATAGTGAATGCTGTCCCTATTACACCTATAGCTTCATCCTCTTCCAATCGAGCCACTTGCTTGGACAGCTTGCTAACATCTAACCAGGCATCGTGATCATCGATGCGAGCAATATATTTTCCACTAGCAGCTTTACAACCACTATTTAACGATTTCTGTAAGCCGAGTTTTTGCGGATTAGTAATCAACTTAATCCCTTGAACTCTAGCCAAGACCTGAGCAGTATCATCCGTGCTACCATCATTAATTACTATCACTTCTACATTAGGATAATCTTGTTTCGCTACATTTTTAAGAGTAATCCCAATATTGGAAGCCCGATTGAGTGTAGAAATAACTATACTAACTAAAGGGGTACTCATTTTTGGGTATGATTTAGAATAGTGGCATACAACTCCTCATACAGTGACAAAGCACGCTTCCAGTCCCACTCTTTGCGAGGGATAACTGTAAATTGATTATTGACTGCACTTTCAATTCCTTTTACTAAAGAATCTGCTGCCCCTGGCTCTACAAATACTACTTTGCCAGAAACAACTTCAGGCAAAGCACCAACATTACTCACAATCATCGGGATCTCCATTGCGGCAGTTTCTGCAGCCAGAAAACAAAATTCTTCCGTAAGCGATGGAATCAACACTACATTCGCCATGGCCAAATACTCTGGCATCTGCGTATGAGCTACTGGATCAATCACCAAAACACGGTCAGCCAGCTTATTCAGCTCAATAAATTTGATAACTCGCTCATACTCCAGCCGAGAATCTTTAGCCAGCATCAATACCAAACGGATCGGCGCCGACACTCGTTGAAAAGCTTCTAGTAAAGTCTCAATCCCCTTCATACGACTAGGGCGACCAGCAAATAAGAATACATTTTCAGTGCGACCGATGCCAAGCAGCTCTCGAATTTGGTGATTAATTGGTCGAGGATGAAAAAGGTCAGTATCAATACCGTGATGGATAACATTGATACATTCTTTATTGATCCCTAACTTTAACAAATTGCTTTGCGTGAAACAGGAAGGCACAACATAATAATCAAATTTCTTATTAAAGAGTCTTGATTCGTACCAACGACACAAGATAGCAATGGACCAAGTGAGCCTGAGCTGATACCAAACTTCTCGTAAATAACCATGTACTAGCAAGACTACTGGCCTTGCTAGCTTCCTTCTAATTTTGGCTCCTAAGAAACCAGAGCTATAAGTAGACGCTTGGATTACATCACTCTCTGCTGCTAATTGATAGGCTATTTTTCTTGCTTGCCAAGGAAATGTTAGTCGATTGATTGTCTTTACTCGTACTACTTTTACTTGATTGATACATTCTTCCAACTTCGCACCACCATGTGCCTGAGTAAGCACAGTCACATCATGTTTCACAGCTAGCAATTCAGCTACTTTTTGATGAACAACTTCTGCGCCACCAATATAAGGATAATAATAATCAACAATAAAAAGTATTTTCATAATCGCTTTGAGTCAAAGTGCTTATACCAAAATTGTCCGCTCATAAGCAACCACAACACAAATACAAAATAAAAAGTACTATTATGCTTAGCAAATTCATTCCACCCATCACCAATAAAACTCACAGCAAGCTGTAGAGGGAGAAATAGCGGTAACACAATGAGCAACAATCCATCATAATTGCTGTAATATCTTCGTCTAATAAAGTAAATAAGCTGAGCTAAGCTAAATAACAAACCAGGAATTAAAATAAATGGTAATACTTTTTGCCAAAAAGAAGTAACATTTTGCTCCAAAATAAAATCTGGTGAGAATTCTTTACTTCGATTAGCCAAGTTCTGTGGCCTCGGCTCTGACACCAGCTCATATGCCATTTGCTTTAGCTTCTCTAAAACTATAGTAGGGTGAGATACATAGTAAAGAATAATCTTTTCATGACTAACCTTTTGATAAAATTCTTCTTTCAAGCCATTTGGTAAGTCTGTAGCTTGCCAATAGTCCTTACCAACAAAAGATACAAAGCTATCCTTGTTCAATTCAAAATCAGCCAATATTTGGTCACTATCCTGATCCTGCACTAACCCTACAAAGAAACTATTGAAAACATTAGGACTACTATTATTATTTTGATTACTGTTTTGAACCCACAAAATCAAACTACAGACTATAACTGTTACTACCAACTTCAGTAGTTTCCCTTTACGATGCCAATACTTAATCGCCAGTGGAACAAATAACAAAAGAAATGTGATATTAGAAACTTTAGAAAAAGCAATCCCGACCACCATCAGCCATTCCCACCAAAAATGAACTTTAGTACTTTGAAATAAAGCTACAAAGAACAGTAAAAGAATGAAGACTGAGCTTTCTTGATAGAAAGAATTGAAATATGCAGTAAAGAAAATATCTGAGAGAAAAAGTAAGGCAACTAGCCCAGTAACCACGACAGGGAAAAGATGCTTATAACCAGCATTCCTTACATACAAATAAAAAGCCCAGGTATAAAACATACAATGTACTCCTCCAAGAAGAACCAGAGGCAAATAACTCCACTGGAAAAGAACGCTCAACAAGTAAGTTATTCCTACAAAGAAAATACCTGAACTAATAATTTCTAAATGCCAAGAAGCACTTTTGAAAAAGAGTAAAGAAATGTGCTGATAATAATACTCACCATTTGAGTCAGGATAGGTAAGCCCAAAAGGATCCATCAGTCGCCAGTAATCATGATTATCTGCCAATCCTAAAGGCCAAGGATAAATCAGAGTACTAACAAGTACTACTAAGAACAGTAATGCGCTCAATAAAGCTGCTATCTGCAATACCCCAGGATGATTCAATGCTTTGATTGATCTAAACATTGTGGATCTTTCAAAGCAACAGCTCTAACTACTCTAGTTAAGCGCATCTCCAAAACTTCATAAGCTAAAATCAACTGAAAAACAATAAAAAACAAAACTGCTATCGAAGAAAAAATAATGACATTGAGTCCAGATTTGATTCCTAAGAAACCCGACAATCCCTCTACTGAAGAAGGCCACAAACCAACAAAAGCAAACACTCCCCAAATAACCATCCAGAGCAATAACTCTCTCCAAGTCTTCTCTCCCCGACGAAAGCGAGAAAATGCTTTAGCAATCATGATCAATCCCAGCAGAGGCGCTAAAATATTAAGGAGAAGCATAGTAGATTAATAATTAACTGAGAATTAGCCCTAATAATTCATCCTGAACGGAACACAGTGGAGTTGAAGGATCTGGTCGATACATTGTCTAGCAGGATACCAATCATTAGACTCCCTTCCCAATTCAGGCCCAAAGCCTTAGGCCTTATTTCATCAAACTCCTCACAATCAGTTTAAACATCGTCGTTATGCCTGTTGAGAGATTTTGCCCTTTGGCTAAAGTTTCATCTGAATAATAAACCTTAATAGGAAATTCACAAAAAGTAAGATTTTCAGCAGCCACCTCTCGCACAATCTCACTACAAAACTCAAAACCATTTGCTGTAATTGTAATATGTTCGAGAGCATGCGCTGAAAATATTTTGAATCCTGACTGACTATCACTCAGGTAAATGCCTGAAAGTATAAAGGTGATAAGATTACCGGCAGTATTAGCTAAGCGTCGCATCCAAGGCACCCGATTGGCTTGCAGGAAACGACTACCAAACACAACCTGTTTTTTTTGGGCAATCAAAAACTCCAGCATCGCCGGCAAGTCACTAGCCTCATGCTGACCATCGGCATCAAAGGTAGCAACATAGTCTGGGTGAAGTGTCTTGGCATAGACCAAACCTGTTTGAGTAGCAGCCCCAGGGCCACAATTAATCATATGCCGAATCACAGTTGCTCCAGCTTCTTTGGCCATTACACATGTATGATCGGAACTACCATCATCGACGACCACAATAGCATTGACATATGGCTTCAGGGCCTCAATCGTTTTGGTAATCCTTTGCTCTTCATTGAGAGCAGGAATAACTACAACCAATTTCATACACTAAAGTGGAATTTCAAATAAGATGATGCCATTACGATACTGAGATTGATCTTTAGGCGCAATTACTTTTAGGTTCTTAAACGCAAATGCTTTGAAACGATTGGTTTTACGGTGCAGTGTTCCTTGGGGATTACGCTCAATAGTCTCAGTGTTAGTATCATAGACCATATAGTGAAAGCCAAGGGTTTTAAGCCGCTCCAAAGTGCGAGCATCATTGAGACCATCACCATCAATACAACGGAAGGTATCTAGTTGAGCGTCGTCATAAACCCGCTCCCGATTATTATCAATAAAGTAATTAATAAAGGTCCCTATACGATAAATATAATGAGGACTAGTCAGCGTAGAAGTATCACTATTAATCGCACTAATAATGGTCGGATATGATTGATTTGTACTGCGCAGAATCGCTTGACTATCCATCAAACCAAATGCATAGGCCATTTGGCCTGTGTTAGCAAATTTCCCCTCTCTTAAAAAAGCAGTACTAAGTAATGAAACTACAATCACCACTGGGATTAGGTAACGACCAAGTAACATTTGTTGAGCTGAAAGCTCCTTTACCCGAACAACTAGTAGCAACCCAGGTAAGAAACCAGCTAAACCATACCAAGGTACCCCCGAAGCAACAAAAAGCCAAAAATACCAGATTAAACAAAAACAAAGCAAAATATCTTGCCAAAATTGAGGCCAATCCAATCTACGCCAAAAAAGTAATAACAAAGGAATAAGTGCCAAAAATAAGAAACTAATATCCACATAAAAACCTGCTTGATTGATATTCATCGTTAGATCCCAAAAAACAGACGTGTACTTTTGGAATAAATTTGTTTCATTTCCAATATATCGTCCCAACTCTTCATTGTTGCCAGTATAAGCACAAAGAGCTGGCGATGTACCAATCTTCTCCCACGCTATTAGTGGAGATGGAGGCTCCCCACCAGACAGAGCAGTATATAATAAACTATTAACACTCCATGTTGGAGTATCTACAAGGACTTTATACCCCCACGGCACCCAAACCAAAGCAATACCTGCCAAGATACAGCCAACAGCTTTGAGCCACAATTGTGGTTTTGTTTTTTTGATCAGAGCCACAACTGCAAAGAGCAAGGCTACTATTAATGATGTACTACTAATCAAAGCTCTCGTGGCATTAGGAAAATCAGCAACCACTACAAACTGATAAAAGTACACTGCATTTAAAAGAAACCCTAATGATAGCGCCCACCAACGACTACCATAACGCCATGCTATTAAAATGAAAACAGGAAACAAAGCTAAAGCCGTAGTAATTTTGACAGCCAAAGCTATTCCCCAGAATAGTCCAGAAAGGCCCAACCACCAGTACACTATTTTGCCTTCTCGATGATGCTCTAGAGCTCTAAATAAACTATAAAAAGCAATAACAATAAAGAAAAATAGCGGCAAATCTAGCTTCATATCAGCAAAAGACTGATGCATAATCATTGGCAAACTATACATGATGCTTGCCATCAATAGACCTGCTTCACTGTTTACAAATCTTTTACCCAAAAGATAAATAGCCCACAAAGCCATAATCCCCCCCCACCATGACAAAAACATCGCCCAAGTAGCAATACCACCAAACATATACCCTAAGCTGGTAATGAGCATAAAAGCTTGCCCAGAGAAACCTTTTAGTAAAGCTTCTTTCATCACCAGTTGCCGAGGAAAATTCATATACACGCCCAAGTCATCCCATCCAATCGGAAACGGACGAATAAGATCAATAATATTGAAACTAACAATAATTAATAGCACCAAACCCCAAAGCCAGTTAATACGATTGTAAGCTAATTCTATTTTTATCGGATCCCATAAAAATTCTCGCAGAACTTTTGGCCATTGATTCCAGCCAAAAAGAACACCGATAACAAACATGCCACTAACTGCCATTATGTTGAACAAACCAAACAGTGCTAATAAAGCCAAACCAGTAATCAAAGTTGCGGTTCCTAAGCCAGTAGAAAGTACCATTCTCTCTAACCGACTCTCCCACTCCCATTGAAATAGATTAAAGAGTCTATAGCCCAGCCCAGCTACAAACAAGGTCAGCACTGTAAGGAAAAGCAATATTGGTAACGCATACCCCCAAAAAGACCACATCATACTAGTCCACAACAACTCGCTCGCTTTTCCTTGAGTCAATTGATTAATTAATGTAGCTGTAAAAGGCGAAATTGCATAATAAACAGAAAGAATGAAACTAATGAACACAACTAGTACTCCAGCAAAGCTATACGGCCGCCAAGCCAGGCTAATTACCTCGCTATTTTTATTAACATACCGAGCAAACGACAGGCCCAAAACAAGAAAAATGCTCACTAAAAGCACAGGAATCAAAACTCCTTTGTTATTAATAATAGCTTCAACATATCCAGCATTTTGATGATTATAAAAATAAGACCAAACTATTGTTCCGATAAAACCTGCCGCCACAAACAAACGTAGAATTGGTCCAAGTAATAGCTTTTTCATGAGGGAGTAAACATGTTTCGCAAAGATGATAACATCGAGAGAAGCAAGTGGAAAGTTGCCCCGAAATGGCACCTTTGGGAAGAGTTTTGCAAGCACAGGGGTGTCATCTTGATCCCACTCCTGCGGGATGAAGTATTGGGCCGACATGAAGAGTCTGAGCCGGGCCTAAAATTTGCAATTCGCCATTCGCACTTCGCAATTTAAAAAAGAAGCCTATAGGATATCCCACAAGCTTCTTTCATTGTTCTCTCAAAATTACTTACTTCTTCGCTTTTGCTTCTTTAGCAGGAGCAATTGATCTTGCTAGATTAGACTTCTTTCTTGCTGCACTATTAGCTGAGATCACATTTTTCTTTGCAGCCATATCTAATGCCTTGAAAGCAGCAGCTAATTCTTTTTGAGCTTCACTCATCTTCTTAGCAGCAACTAATTGCTTCACCTCTTTTACCTTCCCTTTGAAAGAATCCTTAGTTTTGAGGTTAACTAAGCGCTTGCGTTCACTTGAACGAACATTTTTGAATACAGACTTGATTACTGGCATAAAAACTAAATACAAAAAAGCAGGAGCAAACTACATGAGCACACCTAATATTGTCAATAAAACATGCCAATCAAATTCATCCTGAGCGGAGTCGAAGGATCCGGCTGACATGCTGCTCGGGAGAATTATTAGGCCTGAAGCCCGAGGCCTGATGCTTGAAAATTCGCCATTCGCACTTCGCAATTTTTATTCTGAATTTATTTAGCAGAGTCAGTTGGCTGTACAAACGACTGTACCTCTTTTTCCTGTGGCGTCAGTACATTCTTCTCTTCCAAGATACTATTTTCTACGGGTTTAGGAGCATTATAACCTAAAAATTCACTAGGAACCTCGCTGCTCTTCTCTACATAGTTAGTTCTGAGTGCTTCTTCTTGATTGGCGCTCATACCTGCCGGTGGAAAAGTAGTATTATCTGTGACTACTTTAGTCTCTACCACAGGTTCACTTTTGATTTGAGGAACAGGAGCTGGCTCTACTTGTACAGTAGGTTCGGTAACTGGTTCAGGCTTCACCTCTACAGTTTGAGCAGCTTTAATAGTTGATCCTACTGGCGAAAAGTTTACGAGTGACTCCACTTGCTTAGTTCGAGCAACATACTCTTTCATGAAATCTTTCACACTATCTACAACCAAACCTTCAGATTTTTCTAATGAACTTTGCAGAATCTTAAAACCCGCTGCTCTTTGATGACCTCCTCCACCAAAAGGCAAAACAATTGGGGTAATGTCGATATTTTTCAATGAACGTAAACTTACTTTCACATCTCCATCTTTAGTCTCGCGGATAAGGAATACAATGTCAGCATCAGAAGCACTAGTGATTAATTGATCCATCAGACCATCCAGCTCTTCTTCACTTGCATTGGTTTCCACAAAGTCAGATTTACTAACCGTGGTCCATGCCATACGCAATTCTGGATCATGTTGCAGTTTAGACAGCGTTCTACCCCACAACTTCAGAGTAGAGAGCTCATGCATTTTGAATAGATGACGCACAATCTCTTGTTGACGAGCGCCTGCAGCCAATAGTCTCGCTGCAACAGCAAAAGCTTTCGGTGTGGTATTAGCATTTTGAAAACTACCAGTATCCACCACCACACCACTCAAAAGACAAGTAGCAATATCAGCATCCATCAAAGGCTCAGTTTGTTCTAGATGTTCAATTAATCCCAATACGAGTTCAGCAGTAGAGGTAGCATTGATATCCACCAAATTGATCTTACCGTACTGTTCATTAGTAATATGGTGATCGATATTGATAATCGGGGTCTCATAGAAAAGCTCAGCTTGCGGTCCACTCATCAGACCTGTGTATTCTAGATTGGAAGTATCCAGCGTAAAAATCAGATCAAAACTTTTACCACCACTGATAAAGGTAATGTCTTCTTTGCTGAGTGAGCCATTCTGAGGAGTAATCACCAGCTTGAGGTGATTATCTTCTTTCTCAGTACGTACATTTTCTACTTTTGTTTGAGTAGTATCGATTTGAATGATGAAATCGCGGTGAAGGCTAAACTCAGTAGAAATATTCTCTACTGTTGGCAAAAATCGAAAAACTTCAGGTACTGGGTTACGTGAGAAAAAAGTTACTTTCTTGCCCATTTTAGTCAGAGCCATTTGCAAACCTAATCCACTACCGACGCCATCTCCATCAATAGAAGCATGCGATATCAAAAGAATATTATTAGCATCAGCCAACAGTGTCTGAATTTGGGACAAAATATCATTGGTAGCCATGGTTTTTTGTTTAATCGAGTAGTGAAAGTTATCTTATTATTATGATACTTATACTTTTATCTGTCAATATACAGTATTACGACAAAACACATACTTACAGGCAAACGTATGAAAGGGTAATTGTTCCCCCAGAAGACTGTCAATAAAATTCAGAATTCAGAGTGCAGAATACAGAATTTAGTTGACTTCTCCACCTCCATTTTGCATTCTGCATTCAGAATTCTGCATCACTACAATGGATATTAGAGAAAATGTTAAGCTGAGTTTATACAACACATTTCACACTGGTGGGCCAGCAGAATACTTCGTGGAAGTAAAAACTGCAGAAGCTGCTCAAGAAGCTCTAAAATATGCTCACGAGCGCCAATTACCAGTACTATTTTTAGGTGGTGGCAGCAATATTCTCTTTCCTGATGAAGGAATCAAAGGCTTGGTGATCAAAAATAGTATCAATTTTATTCAATCATTAAACGAGACCCAGCTGTCAGTGGGTGCCGGTGTTTATACCACAACTTTGGCACAACATTGTTTAAAATTGAAACTCTCAGGCATAGAAGCCCTTTTTGGTTTACCAGGGACAGTCGGAGGAGCAATCAGAGGCAATGCTGGCACCTTGGGTACTGAGATCAAAGATGTCATCGTCGATGTCACCATGATTAATGATAATCATCAATTACAAACATACCCAGCAAGCTATTTCCAATTTGAGTATCGAGGAAGTATTTTGAAACATATTCCCAACTTTATTACTCATTGCACTATTGCCCTTACACAGGGCGAGGAAACATTGATTCAGAGCAAAATGACGGAAACCAAAAATTGGCGTAGAGACAAACAACCAGGTGGATTTACCGCGGGATCATATTTCAAAAATCCCCCAGAAACTTCGGCGGGAGCTCTTATCGACCAGGCCGGATTGCGTGGCTTCAGCCTCGGACCAGCTCAAGTCTCACCTAAACATGCAAACTTTCTTACCAATACTGGCAAGGCCACAACCAAAGATGTTATCATGCTGGCGGCTCATGTTAAAAAAATCGTATTCGAAAAATTTGGCATCGAGCTCGAAGAAGAAGTGAAAATTATTTACCATTCTTAACCCCCCCACTGTTATGACTATTCAGATCCGTGCTAAAGGTGTCCATTTAAGCGATGCAACCAAAGATTACGTTGAAGAAAAGCTTGAAACACTCAAAAAATATTACGGCACTATCGATACTGATGCCGCTCAAACAACGGTCGAAATCAGCGCTAATACTGAAAAGTCAGGAGCTTCTGTCAATGTTGAAGTACGAATTTCTGTTAGCAAGAAAACATTTATTGGTGAAGAAAAAGCCAGCACCGTTGAAGAAGGTATTGACTTAGTACATGACAAACTAAAGACTCAACTTCAACGTTATAAAGAAAAGCAGCAAGATCATCATGCTGAATAAAGCAACTATCTTTCAAAGTACTATTTGGGAAGATTTTCAAGCGAGCTTACCAGGCAGGAAAGCTGGGCACCTGGATTCTGGAGCAAACAAGCTGAGTTGGAATGTAATACCCACGATTTTTAAACAAAAGTATCTTTTCCTTAATCATGGGCCAATCACAGGGACACTAACTGACTACTGGCCTCAAGTACTAGCATTAGCACAAAAACATCATTGTGCATATATCAAAGTAGAACCAATCCACCTCAATGATGCAGACCCCACCACTATTAGCGAATTGAAACTAAAATCAAGTGAACATCATATCCAACCTGACACGACCTTAGTCTTAGACTTATCCCTTAGTCTAGAAGATCTTCTCAAACAAATGAAACCCAAAGGTCGCTATAATATTAAAATAGCCACCAGACATGGTATATCCTACCGACGCTTCGACGGCCATTCTCCAGAAATTGAAGACCATCTTGATCAGTTCTATACCCTCCTAACCTCCACTGCTACCAGAGATCGTTTTGGTATTCATTCACGTCAGTATTTTAGCTTATTCTTGGCGAAACTGTTTCCTCATAGTAGGCTTTATCTTGCCTATCATGGCGAAAAAGTAGTAGCTGGATTGATTGCCACTTTTTATCAAGACGAAAGTATCTATTATTACGGAGCCTCTTCCAATCACGATCGCGAAACCATGGCCACGTATGGCCTCCAATGGCATGTAATTCAAGAAGCTCAAGCAGCAGGAGCAAAAACCTATGATTTTTTAGGAATTGCCCCTGACAACGCTTCATCTGAACACCCCTGGCATGGAGTTACTACTTTCAAAAAAAAGTTTGGTGGTCAAATAGTAACCTACCCTGGCACATACCACTTGGTCATCTCGCCCTTCGTTTACTTCCTTATTCATGCGCCCAAGAAAGTCATCAGTTACACACGCGCAATCTTCCATCGCTAATCCCGGTCAATTTGATCGTATTTTGGCGATTACTATTTTTGGCTTGATGCTTTTTGGTTTAATCATGATTAGTAGTGCATCAGCGATCAATTCTTTCTTCAACACTAACGGCCAGGCCACTGATTTTTATTTTTGGAATCAACTAAAATCGTTAGGGATTGCATTGGTAGCATGGTTGATAGTCCAAAAGATTCCTTATCGATTTTGGTATACTTACCGCTTCTATGTACTTGGATTCTCTCTCTGTATGTTGGCCACTGTATTTACACCGTTACGATCTGATTACGGTACTATTGCCAGAGGATGGCTCAATATCCCCTTTCTACCTTCAATACAACCATCAGAAATAGCGAAAACCGGATTTATTGTTTATTTGGCAGGATTTTTTGACGGCCTGGGACCCAAGTTGCGAGACTTCAAAAATGGCTTCCTGCCTTTTGCTGTGATAGTAGGAATATTCCTTTTCTTCCTTATTGCAGAGCCAGACTTTGGTAGTATTCTCCTCTACACCCTGATCGCTATCAGTATGTTTTTCGTCGCTCAAGGACGCGTCACTCACATCTTGGCCAGTGGCACCATGCTAGCTATCCCATTAGCTATGGTTATGAGTCAAAAGAGGTATATAGTTCAACGCTTCACCGCCTTTCTTGATCCGGGCAGTGATCCCAGTGGTATCGGTTATCAGATTCAACAAGCATTGATTGCCATTGGTTCTGGCGGTTTCTTTGGCTACGGGTTTGGAAACTCTCGCCAAAAATTTGCCTACCTACCGGAAGCTCAAGGAGATGCGATTTTTGCTATCGCATCTGAAGAACTCGGCTTTTTGCGTATTGCCTTAGTGATCGGGGCCTTTGCTCTGATAGCCTGGCGTGGAATGAAAATCGCTGAGCATGCTCCAGATCGCTTTGCCAAATATCTCGCTACAGGCATTGTCTGCTGGATTTGTCTGGAAGCATTCATTAATATGGGCGTAATCATGGCAATTTTGCCTAACACCGGACTCACTCTTCCTTTTATTAGCTATGGAGGCTCTTCCCTGTTAAGTAAAGCTATTGCTGTCGGCATCCTTATTAATATCTCACGCTATTCTCGTGAAACTAGTCATTACCGGCGGGGGCAGTGGGGGGCATACCCTTCCTTTGGTCGCCGTCCTCTCAGTACTAAAGTCCCACATCGTCAACCAAAATCTTGGTTTAGAAGTCTATTGGCTCGGATCCAAAAAGGGGCCCGAACAAAAACTGAGCCAAGAACAAAGCATACCTTTTCATCACGTCCCCGCGGGTAAACTAAGACGATACTTTGATTGGAGAAACTTTACTGACATTTTCAAAACCCTAGTTGGCACCATCAAAGCTTGGTGGATATTAGGCAAGCTAAAACCAAACGTAGTTTTTTCTAAAGGTGGCTTCGTTAGCTTCCCCACAGTGTTCGCAGCCTGGATTAGAAAAATCCCCGTTGTAGCGCATGAATCAGATGTTGTGCCTGGACTGACAACTAAGCTTTGTTTCCCTTTTGTTAAAAAACAATGTCTTGGCTTTGCTGCAAGCAAATCATATTTCTCTAAAGATCAAGCCAAACTAGTCTATACTGGCGTACCACTACGAGAAGCGATTTTGCGTGGGAATAGTGAAAATGGTCTGCAATTCTTAGGATTAACTAAAAAAACCAAGCCAGTACTATTAGTGATGGGCGGTAGCTTAGGCGCAACAGCTATCAACCAAGCTATTTTGACCATACTTCCTCAGTTATTAGAAGAATTTATTGTTGTTCACAGTACTGGAGCTCAAAAAAATGTACTCACCACCCATCATGATGGCTATTTCAGTTATGAAACATTAACAGACAGTTTAGCAGACCTCTACCAACTAGCGGATTTAATAATTAGTCGAGCTGGTGCCAGTACAGTGTGCGAAATCCTCACTTTGAAAAAACCAGCTATCTTTATTCCTCTTACCCGCAAACAAAGTCGCGGAGATCAGATCGTCAATTGCGAACTGATCAAAGATCTTCCTTCACTCAGCATTTTAGATCAAGACCTCCTCACACCAGAGTGTTTGCACAGTACAATTAAGTCTATGTGCCAATCAACCAAAAACAGCTATGATACACAAGGTTGGTCTGCTTTTTCTTGTAGAGACAGTAGCGAATCTATCGCTCAAATATTGTTAACTTACCTCCAACCTCAGCCCCTAACTTCAGCAAAAATCAATGGAAAACGGACATAAAATTGCCACTAATACGATTGCCCAAATTGTTTCTAGACTATTCAATGCAGTACTGAGCGTCGTCATTATCAAAATAATTACTCATTATCTCAAAACTACTGGATACGGTGAGTATACTTTAGTGTACGAATTAGTAGGATTTTTTGGTTTAGCTTGTGATTTAGGACTCTTCACACTGGCTGTAGATGAAATGTCCAAAAATAAAGAAAAAATGCAAAGGATATTGGGCAATATGCTTGGCCTCAGACTATTGCTGATCAGTGTCATTGGTATATTCACTTGTATTTTAGCATTCTTAATTCCCACTTTTAACCAAGTAATGGTGATATCTGTCATCATTGCGATTGTAGGTATGTCAGCAAATTTGATTGCTTCGACCGGCTCTGCCACTTTGCAGGTTCATCTTAAAATGCCGACTTATGCTACAGCAGTAATCATTGGCAAAGTAATTAGCGTTGTTTATATTGCGCTGAGTGCTTGGTTTAATTGGGGTTTTATTCACCTCATTCTGGCCGGTACCTTAAACAACCTTTACGTTTGTATTGTTACCCTATACTCGGCTAACAAACTGCTCCCAATCCGCCTTTATTTTGACCGAGCAGAAATTACTCGTATTCTCAAAAAAAGTGCTGTCTATGGTACAGCTTTAATCTTAGGCTCAATCTATTTGAGAATAAACACTTTAGTGCTAGGCGAACTACGTAACGAAGAAGTAGTGGGTATCTTCGGCGTAGCTCTTCGTAGCTATGAGCTCTTGTTGCTCATTCCGTTTAGTTTCATGAACTCAGTGCTTCCAAGCTTGTCACAACACATTAACACCGATCGCTTTGCTCAACTTTTACAAAAATCCTGGGATGTTTTGATTATGACCGGCCTCGGTATGGGGGTAGGCTGCTTCATCATGGCTGAAGAAATGATCAAATTGATTTCTACTGGTGATGATTTTAGCCCAGCTGCTATTTTAGTACGCATCTTGGTCATTGCTAGCGCTTTCAACTTTTTATCAAGCTTATTCCAATACATTTTAGTTAGCATTAATAAAGTGAAACTTTTTTGGTATGTAACCTTAGTTGAGGCGATCGCTGCAATTGCTTTTGCCCGTATTTTCATTCCTCAAGACGGCTTTATAGGTCAAGCACGAGCTGCCGCATTTGCTATTGTATTAGCCCAGATGATTCATTTCATAGGATTGATGTGGGCAGCAAAATCAGTACGAAAAATCACCCTCAGCTTCAAAGCTACTTTAGCCACTGTCTTTTCTGGCATTATTTGTGGTGGTTATCTTTTCTTGATCAAACCTTATATCATGCATTATTCTCCACTTATCAGTCTACCAATCGCTTTTGGTACCGGAGGGATACTCTATATATACTTACTCACCAAGACCGGCGGACTGTCCAGCGATCTCCACCGTTTGGTATTTGAAAAGATCTTTAAGAAATGGAAACTTAAATCTTGAATAATTACTTAATTCTCATACTTTCAATTCTGAATTCTGCACTCGCAATTCTGAATTAACCAACTCACATGGCTTCCCTCTTCAAAAAAAACACCAGCAACAAATCAACAGCATCGGTAACCAGTACTAGTAAACAAGAAGGCCAACTAGTAGTGGACGTCTACCAGACTACAGATAGCATCGTCATTCGCACACCTGTAGCAGGGGTAAAGCTTGCAGATATCCACATTACTATCAATGACAACACCCTTACTATTAAAGGTGAACGTACGCATGCAGATACGATTGCTGAAGAAGATTACTTACTCAAAGAGTGTTATTGGGGAGCATTTTCTCGTAGTTTAGTCATGCCTTTCAACCTTTCTCCTGAGAAAATTCAAGCCTTCTTCAAAGATGGCATCCTTAAAATCGTTATTCCTCATCAGCAAGCCAATGAAAAAGCGATAAAAATTACCGAATTAACTGCAGAAACAAGTGATTAAACCGATTAAAAAAGCTATTATTTTAGCTGCAGGATGGGGTACCCGTTTATTACCAGCTACCAAGAGTATTGCAAAACCAATGCTTCCGATAGTCGATCGCCCTGCAATTGACTACATTATTCAAGATCTAGTAGATACTGGCATCAAAGATATTATTATTGTAGGTAAACAAAATTTTGACCAGATAGAGTCCTACCTCGACCGCCACCTAGAATTAGAACACATGCTTGAAGGCGAGAACAAAACCAATTACTTGGAGGCAATTACTAAATTCAAAGATATTCACTTCACGTTCGTCCGCCAAGGTCAGATGGGCGGCCCAGGAGATGCGGTAATGGCTGCACACCATTTAATCACTGATGAAGACGCGGTGATAGTGTATTACAGTGATGATATCGCTTATCCACGGACTTGCATTAAATCAATGCTAGAACAATACAAAAAACATCCTGGATCTTATGTAACATTACAAAAAGCACCTTTAGAAAAAATCCATAACTATGGTGTAGTGGCAGTAGAGCGAGATATATCTCCACGTCTAAAAAAATTAAAGCTAATAGTGGAAAAACCAGCAGCAAGCGAAGCTCCTTCTCAGCTGGCTGTAATGACTCCGAACATTATTACTAAAGCAGTTATCGATATTTTGGCACGCCGGCCTAAACTAAATAAAAAAGATCACTCAGTTTTGACCCCCGCCATTGGTGAATCTATAGCTGTAGAAGATGTCTATGGCTACGAGGCTGAAGAATTCTGGGTAGAAACCGGGAATAAACTTGGCTTACTCAAAGCTCAAGTCCTTTTCGGTTTAGCTGACAAAAGTATCCAATCGGAGTTTAAAGATTTTCTTCAAGAAACTGTGCAGAAGATTTAAAAAAACTTTTCAAAATAAATAGTTTCCTTAGGTACTTGATGTTGTAACAATATATCGATCGTATCTTTAAGCATTGCCTGACCTCCACATAAATAGAAACTGGTCTTGGTAGTGAGAGGTAAAAGTTCTTGCAACTTTCCAGTAACTCTTCCACAGTAAATCCCCTCTAAAGTTTCTCTAGAGGTACACAAATCATAAGTAAAGTTAGGGAAGCGCTGGTGCCAATCTTCAAGTATATCTAAATAAAAGAGATCAGCCTTAGTCTTTTCACCGAACAGCAAATGAATCGGTCTCTGCTCACCATTCACCAAGGCAAATTCAATCATTGATTTCAAAGGCGCCACCCCAGTACCAGTACCAATCATCACAATTTTCTCCACTTGGGGATCGGACTTGTAGACGAAGCGGCCAAAAATCCCTTTAAGTACAACTTGATCTCCTTCCTTGAGATTCCAAATAAAATTAGATGCTACCCCCCCCTCAACTCGTTTCACACAAAACTCAATATTGTTTTTTTCGTGAGGAGCTGATGCAATAGAATAAGCACGAACAACACGCGGACTAGCCTGCAAAAACAAATACTGTCCAGCTTGAAAATTAAGCTCAGTAGGTTTAATCAATTCAAAAACAGTGAGACAAACGTCAGCTGTCACATAAACATTAGATCGAACGCGCGCGTGAATATCGATGAAGGGCATGAAGGGAAGTTGAAAGTGGAGAGTTGAAAGTTGAAAGTGACATCAGTTTTCAGTATCAATGGCAATGTAGAATCTCCAATCAAAAAGTCAAACCTTCCCACTTAATTCATCCTGAGCGTAGTCGAAGGACCCGGCTTCATTCTGTTCAAAGAGTATTGCTAGCAAACAAATTAACAACGAAAAAGTAAAAGGTAACGTTCAAGGGGTGCTGTTATTCATTTTGACCTCTCACCTTTTCATTCGTCTGTCCAAAGGTGTAACATGCTCAATTTTGAATGCTAAAATCTAAATTAAGGCCTCGAGCATCAAGCCTTATAATTCTCCCAAACTGTATGTCGGCCGGATCCTTCGACGTCGCTACGCTCTGCTCAGGATGAATTGAATCAAACATCTCCATTTTCACAGTGAGCCTTCACTTGCTTAAAAATAAATATCAACGTATATTACGTCCGTCTGAGCCCCTAACAGGGCTTTTTAAAGATCTCTATGAGAAAGCTTTCCAATTACATTAGTAGCTCTATCGAAGAGTTGCGCAAAGTAGCATGGCCTACACGCAAACAAGCTATTGATAGTACGTTGATTGTACTAGGCATCACCATTGTTGCCGCAGCATTGATTACCGTACTTGATTTGGCATTCCAATCCGGTTATCGATACCTCTCTTCATTCTTAAGTGGTATTTAATCCCCTTTCTTATGGCTAAACAAGAAAGTCAAGGTCGCAAATGGTATGTACTCCATACCTACTCTGGATACGAAGATGCTGTATCAGAAGCTCTCAAACAGCGTATCGAGACTATGAACATGCAAGACTTCATCTTCGATGTAATAGTTCCTAAAGAGACTCAAATCGAAGTAAAAAAAGGTGAACAAAAGCTGATTGAAAAGCGTATGTTCCCTGGTTATGTCATCGTCAACATGATTGTAACTGACGAATCTTGGTTCGTAGTGCGCAATACCCCCAATGTGACAGGATTCATTGGATCAGGTACTATCCCCGTCCCGGTGACTGACGAAGAAATTAAACGTATTCGTAAGCGCATGGGTATGAAAGAGCCTAAATTCAAGGCAAACTTTTCATTGGGTGAAGTGGTATCAATTACCGAAGGTCCATTCGCTGGCTATCAAGGTACTATCAGTGAAATAGATGAGAATAAAGGTAAGATCAAAGTATTGGTATCAATCTTCAATCGTGAAACTCCTGTAGAACTTGAATTTACTCAGATCAAAAAAGTTTAATTATCCCTAACCTTACTTATATGGCTAAGAAAATTTTAGTCAAAGTTAAAATCCAAGCCAAGGCTGGCAAAGCCAACCCTGCTCCACCTATTGGAACAGCTCTCGGTCCCCACGGCATCAATATTCAACAATTTTGCCAACAGTTCAATGAAAAGACTCGTGATATGGGCGACGTGTTAATTCCAGCTATTATTACGATCTATGCCGACCGTAGTTTTGATTTCATTCTCAAGACCCCTCCAGCATCTGTACTCATTTTGAAAGAGATCAGTTTGGAAAAGGGTTCAGGAGAACCAAACAAGACCAAGGTAGGTAAAATCACTACAGCTAAACTACGTAAAATCGCAGAGGCCAAGATGACTGACCTCAACACCACCTCCGTCGATCAAGCAGTTCGCATGATTGCCGGCACCGCACGTAGCATGGGTATAACGGTGGAAGATTAATTATTCTTTCTATGAAACGTTCTAAAAAATATCGTGCTGCTCAAGAAAAGTTCCAACGTGAAAAGGTATACACAGTAGAAGAAGCATGTGCATTGCTTGCTGAAACTAGTACCACCAAGTTTGATTCTACCGTTGAAGTTCACTTCAACCTCAATATTGATCCTAAATATCCCGATCAACAAATCCGCACAACAGTATCGCTACCACATGGTAGTGGTAAGACTAAGAAAATTGCTGCCTTCGTCAGTGATGATCAAGTAGATGCAGCCAAGAAAGCTGGTGCAGATATTGCCGGTGGTGATGATTTAATTGAAAAAGTAGCTAAGGAAAACTTTATTGACTTTGATGTAGCTATCGCTACTCCAGAATCAATGCGCAAAATGGCTAAGATTGGTAAAATTTTGGGAACTAAAGGATTGATGCCAAATCCTAAGTCTGGCACAGTAACTACTGACATTGTAGCTACTATCGCTGAGATCAAGAAAGGTCGTGTGGAGTTTCGTAATGACCCTCAAGGCAATGTGCATGTGATTGGTGGCAAAGTATCATTCGGTACTGAGAAGCTCACTGAAAACGTACGTGCTGTAATCGAGGCAATCAAGAATGCACGCCCAACAGGTGTTAAAGCTATTTACATTAATAGCGTAACCCTCACCAGTACTATGGGCCCTGGAATCAAGGTAGCATTTACTCAATAGTTCGTTTCAACTAATAAAAGGTTCTCTAGAGCTTATATAGTTTCTAGAGAACCTTTTATTAAATTATGAAGCCCGATGCTCGAATTTAGAATTTAGAATTTAGAATTTAGATTTTCGAATTCTGCATTCTGAATTCTAAACTCGGAATTTACTTAAAGCATTGCTTGTTCTGCAGCAGCCAAATTAGCATATACTGGAATAATTTGAGTAATTCCCACTACATCAAGAACATCAAAAATAGCTGGTTTTACTCTGATCAGCAAAATTTTTCCTTCCTTGTCACTCAGCTTGTTGTACCAATCGGTTAGGTATCCCAATCCTTTACTATTGATATAGGACAAATCTTTAGCATCAAAAATAAAGTAGGTACCATCAGCCACCAACCTGATTGCTTCATACATGGTTTCAGCATGCTTATCGACATTACTTTCATCCAACTCACCTTTCATCGCTATGTGCTTTGCTGGAAATTTACCAAAGCGGCCGTCACTAATCGCAAACGCAAACTTAGTCATAAGAAGTAGAATCAGAGTGTAAGGGGACGGTCTTCACCACTACCACACGAAGTCCTCCTGCACGCTTTTTACTAAATCGCATCTCATCTGTCCAGTGCATGACAATTTCCAGTCCACGACCATGAATCCGTTTATAGGGCTTCTGGCTCTTCCTGGCAGCCACTGCTAAGGAAAGATTTCGATATCTCTGCATGATCAGCAAGTTGCTCGAATCATCAATACTCAACTGAACTTTGACTTTATCATGAAAGAAAATCAGTTTTATCGCTACCTCTAACTGGTATATATCAAAACGATGATTGCACGAGTTTGCTACCAACTCAGCAGCTACCATAACCAATCGATGATTCCAAAGCTCATTGGTAATATTTTGTTGAAAAAAATCACTCAACTCAGTTCTCAACTGAGCTGGCTGATAATGATTACTAACCACAGATATGGTGAGCGTCTTAGTTTTTAACATGGGCAACGAGTAAGTACCATGAGAGTCAAATCATCATGTTGTTGTTTAGCTAACATTGATTGCGCAATTTCTTTTGAAAGCGCCTCGAACAACACTTGGGCTGAAGCCCTATCAGCTGATTCTGCAATCCATTGTGACAAACCACTTATTCCTAAACGGTTACCGTTACTATTCATAATTTCACTAATACCATCCGTAGCGATCACTAAACTGTCATGGTCACCCAGAACAATCTCTTTTTCTTCCAGAAATGGTCTAATATCAGCAATCATTCCCAAGGCCATTCCACCACCCTTGATCTTACTAACTTGTTTCTGCTTTGCTTCCCAATGAAGTAAATAACCGAATCCAGCTGAAGCAACAGTTAACTTTTGGGTGCTTTTTTCCCAAGAGCACAAAATCATACTGGCAAAAAGACTAGGATCTATCCGTTTATAAAGCACTTTGTTCATCTCAACTAACTTATCCACCAAGGAATGTGATCGACTATTAAAAGCATGGAGCATAGTATCGATCATAATACTAATTATTCCCGAAGGGAGACCGTGTCCAGCCACGTCACCCATAGCCAGAATGACATGGTCATTGTCAGGCTCCAAGATCTGGTAGAAATCACCACCAATCTCTTCAGATGGTCGTGAGCGCACACAGCATTCTAGACCATTCATGGCTGGAATTTTCGTTGGTAAAAGTTGCTTCTGAATCTTTTCAGCAATAGCCAAACTAGTACCCATTCTAGTCTTTTCCAAATCCTCATTGGTCACTTTCACGGAAGAACGTGTAGTCATATGCCAAATATATGCCAGGAGAATGGTGTTCATTCCAGCCAAAGCAATCACCACTACAGCATGACCATCAGCAAACCAACCACCTAAGCAAACGAGAATAATCCACACCACGAGTACCACAGACCAAATTATTTTTTGCCAATTGCGGTGCATGCTGCAGTATGAGTGGATAAATATCTATTAATTATAGCAAAATTTGCTAAAAAAGTATGTACATCTATAAAATTAGGAATTCAGAATTACGAATGACTAATTAATGCTCCCCAGAGTGTAACTTTCCACTTTCAAAAAAAAGAGCTTTCCCTTAATGAGAGAAGCTCTTTTTCATATACTGACAAAATTGATTACTTAATCATTGCAGCCATTAGTGGAGCGATAATTAAAGCAATGGTACTGATTACTTTGATCAAAGCATTGATCGCTGGACCAGCAGTATCCTTGTATGGATCACCAACAGTATCACCAACCACTGCAGCCTTGTGAGCTGGAGAACCTTTGCCACCGAAATTACCTTTTTCGATATATTTCTTAGCGTTATCCCAAGCTCCACCACCAGTACACATAGAAATAGCTGTTACTAAACCAGCCACAATCACACCAGCTAAAAGCCCGGCCAATGCATTAGGACCTAAAATAAAACCAACTGCAACAGGAGCGATGACAGCCATTAAACCTGGCATAATCATTTCATACAAGGCAGCCTTGGTTACAATGTCTACACAAGCCTTATAATCAGGTTTAGCCTTACCTTCCATAATACCCTTGATCTCTTTGAATTGGCGACGTACTTCATCTACTACCTTATGAGCAGCACGACCTACGGCTTGCATACAATATGATGAGAAGAAAGCTGGAAGCAAAGCTCCAATAAATAACCCAACTAATACCATTGGATTACTAATGTTGTCTGCTAGCTGATGACCAAATTTAATAAATTCTTCACTATAAGCTTGGAAAAGTACCAAAGCAGCCAATGCAGCAGAACCGATAGCATATCCCTTAGTAACAGCCTTGGTTGTATTTCCAACAGCATCCAAAGCATCAGTTACTTCACGAACAGATTCAGGTAATTGAGCCATTTCAGCAATACCACCAGCATTATCAGTGATTGGTCCATAAGCATCCATAGCGATTACGATACCAGTAGTCGAAAGCATCGCCACTGCAGCAATTGCTACACCAAATATACCACTATGAAGACTAGACATATCGCCTAAATAGTAAGCAGTCAAGATTGCAGCCACAATTGCCATGACTGGCCAAAAAGTACTGCGTAAACCATAAGCGATACCGATAATAACATTCGTACCAGCACCAGTTTCAGATGCCTTAGCAATTGCTTTTACAGGATTATAATGAGTAGAAGTATAATACTCAGTGATTACATTCATGAGCAATGTCAGCACAATACCTACTAAAGTAGTAGCAAACATATAACGATCTCCATTTAGCATCGCATTAGTTACAAAGTAGAAACCTATAGCAGCTAGAATGCTAGTTGAAATAAGTCCTTTATAAAGCGCCCCCATAATGCTCTTGTTCTTACCCAATCGCACGAAAAATCCACCAATAATAGAGGCAATAATAGCTACAGCTCCCAACATTAAAGGATATTCAATAGCTACTTGAGCAAAGCTACTTTGAAATGTTGATGCTGCCAAAACTAAAGCTGCGATCAAAGTCACAGCATAAGTTTCAAACAAATCAGCTCCCATACCAGCCACGTCACCAACATTGTCACCAACATTATCAGCAATTACTGCTGGATTACGAGGATCATCTTCAGGAATATCCTGTTCGATTTTTCCAACCAAATCAGCACCCACATCAGCAGCCTTAGTAAAAATCCCACCACCAACACGAGCAAATAAACTAATCAATGATGCTCCGAAGCCAAAGCCTACAAGTAAACTTGGAATAGCTTGATTGTCATATCCCATCGTGCGGAGAATCAAGTAGAAACCAGTTACGCCCAAAAGTGCTAAACCTACTACACCCAATCCAGTTACCATACCACCACGGAAAGCGATATTGAGAGCTGGTTGTAATCCTTCTTTTGCTTTGAAAGCAGTACGAACATTAGTACGGGTACAAACACCCATACCAATATAAGCAGCTGCCAATGAAAGAATAGCTCCGGCTAAAAATCCGAGAGCCATTACCCAGTTCAAGAAATAGGCAAGAATCAAAACAATAACAACAACAAATACTGCAATAGTTTTTGTCTGACGACCAAGATAAGCTTGAGCACCCTGACGAATCGCCAAAGCGATATCATTCATTTTTTGATCAGCAACCTTGATTTTCAAAATAGACACGACATAGATTGCTGCGAAAACCAGCGCAATCACGCTAGCACTCAGAGCATACCAAACAGCATATTGCATAGAGAGGTGAAGTTAAATTCTCGCGCAATATAGCATGCTCCTCATTCAAGTAAAAGAACCTGATGAATTAGTACACATTTATGTGTAAAAATAGATACTCACACATTATCAAACGAATGAAGTGGTAATATGTAAAAACTAAAAATAGTAAACAGCGTTATTACCTTTTACCTATTAGTTTTTAACTCAATGGACGATAAAAATTATTTCAACTGAGAATAAACCACATTTGCCATTTGATTTTGGTACTTCATTGGCATTCTGCTAAAAATTGCTTGGTAGGTGCTAAACCACACTACCGCAATTAAAATTGTAAAAACTAACGCAATTTTACGTAAATAATATAAAGGGGAATACATACTTTAGTTTTTGTTTTGAAATTTCTTTTAAGTATACCATAGAATATGCTAAAATACATATGTATTTCTTTGATGTACCCGTTTTATGCTGTGTCTCACTACCGGTTGTCTCTACAAATATGGTCTCAATCGTATTTTCGAATTCACCAAGGACGCTGGATTTGAAGGGTTAGATATTATTCTCAATGATATATTCGACACTCGTGACCCTGATTATTTACTGCGATTACAGGAGTTCTTCAAATTGCCTATTGTTAGCCTTTCTTTACCATCAGATAGCACACCAAAAAGATTTCAAGCAGCACTAGAAATAGCTGAGACAGCCAATATTCCACTGCTCAACGCTCGCCCCCCTCTCTTCACCAACATTCGCTACGCTCAGTGGTTTAAAAATGAGATTCCTAAAATTCAGAAGAAAACCAAGGTTAAGATTGCAATCGAGAACCCACCTAATAATGGCGGTTTCTTCTTGCCTCAATACTCACTACGCAACATCGAGGATCTCCGCCGCTTCGACTATATTTGTCTAGACACTTGTCATCTTGCATCACAAAAGTTACCACTACTACGCGTCTACAAAATTATTCGCAAACGTCTAGAGTTTGTCTACATCTCCAACTTCCACAATGGCATGTCTAATCAGCCATTAGATGAAGGTGAGATTCCACTAGAAAGCTTCCTTACCCATTTACGTAAAGATAATTTCACCAAGCCTATTTGTATCAAATTCAACTTAGAAGCAATGGGAGCCGGTGATAAAAATAAAGTAATGGAAAACCTTCGTCGGGCAAAAAGCTTTTACGAAGAATATTTCTTGAAAAAGCAAATCGATGACATGCCTAGCACCGATGACGATAATAGTGAGAAAGCTGAATAACAATGACTGTACTTCTAAGTCGTAGTGGCATTTCTAAGGTACAGCAACATGCCCCATATCTTACCAAAGAAGACTTTCTAGAAGCTATCCCAGGACCAGGAAGTCTTTTAGAATACAATGATGGAACACGAACAATAGCATATGGTTACAGCGGCAAAGGTCACCGTTACTGTGCTTGTATTACAGATCACCTAATCAATGAGAATTTTCTTCTAAAATCTATTGAACGAGCATTTAATTACAGACTGTCGCAGTTTGGCAAATTACCTGAGGCCTATCGTTTAATCCATAATGAAGCTGATGGATTGCCAGGCATCACTATCGAGATATTTCAAAAGTATGCAGTGCTCACTTACTTCAATCAAGGCATCATCACTTATGAAGCAGCAATTCTTAAAGCATTGCGAACCATCATAGACTTTGAGGGTATTTATGCTAAATATCGCACTCCAGAACCAACTCAGATACATACGAAGTTAATTTGGGGAACAGCAGCACCTGCTGAAATCTTCATTCAAGAGTCAATCGGAAAGTATAATGTTCGCTTAGCTGATGGCCTGATGACGGGATTATTTCTAGACCAAAGGGCCAATCGAGAATGGCTATATCAGCACTCCAGCAATAAAAACGTGTGCAACACCTTTAGCTACACCGGTAGCTTAAGCGTGGCCTGTGGATTAGGAAATGCAGTAAATACCAAAAGTATTGATTTAGCTAAAACTTACACTGAGTGGTGCCAACACAACTTAGCTATCAATGATTTGAATCCCCCCGAACATGAAGCAATCAGTAGCGATACCTTTGCTCACTTTGCATACTGCACAAGAAAAAGCATTCAATATGACCTCATTATCTTAGATCCTCCTACATTTTCGAAAAATAAAAAGGGCACATTTTCCGTCCCTGAAAATTACTCAAGATTAGCAAAAGAAGCTTATACCCTCTTAACCAAGACAGGTATTTTGATGTGCTGTACCAATTATAGCCAATGGTCCCAAGCACAGTTCAAACAAGTACTGCTGAAGGTACTCCCACCATCTGCCAAAGTAATCAAAGAATGTGGTGCTGACCTCGACTTTCCCAAGCACCCACACTGGTCCGAATCAGAACACTTAAAATGTGTGTTTATAGAAAAACAAGGCGGGTAAAAAATGCAAAGTTCAGAATGCAGAAGGCAGAATGGAATTGCGAAGTGCGAATTGTAGCTCACTGGAGTCATCTTGATCCCGCTTACGCGGGAGAAAGAACCTGCCGACACTCAGCTTACTCGAGTAAAACTCTTCCCAACGGAGCCACTTTGGGGCAACTTTCAATTAGCCTGTCTACTGATTTTTATTTGCCCAGCTCTCTCAAAAAAATTATATTTAAATCTCGTAATCAAATTATGCGGAATCCAGATGAATTTAGACAAAATTGGCCACTAATGGCTGCTGCAATTACCGCAATAATTATTGGCGGTGAACCGGGATGTAAAGATGACAAACCAGCACCACTTTCTTCTGGAACAGTGTTAACTAGTGACTCTGTTGACGATAGTGATCTCGCCAATCTAATTGCAGTCGGCAGAAAGCGCCTAAGGCAAGCACTACGTTAAAAGTTCAACGTTGCGAATAAATCATCTAGAGTCTCAGCTCTTCGAATCATTCGAACATTATTATCAGGTTGCAGTAGTAATTCAGCTGAGCGCAATTTACCATTGTAATTGAATCCCATTGCATGGCCATGAGCCCCAGTATCGTGGATGACGAGAATATCTCCACGTTCTATCTCAGGGAGAGGTCTTTGAATAGCAAATTTATCATTATTCTCACACAAACCACCAGTCACATCATAAACACAGTCATGCGGCTGCTGCTCTTTACCAATCACCGTAATATGATGATAGGCACCATACATACCTGGGCGCATCAGGTTAGCCATACAGGAGTCTAAACCAACATAATCACGGTAAATATGTTTGAGATGTAGCACCGTAGAAACTAGATAACCATGAGGACCAGTAATAAAGCGGCCACATTCCATCGTAATTTTTAGTGACGGCAAACCTTTATCAATAATATACCTTTGATACATTGCTTCTGTTCCTTGAGAGAACTGTTTTAGATCAACTGCAGTTTGCTCTGGCTTATACGGAATACCGATACCACCACCTAGATTAACGAAATCGAAAGTAATACCCAGCTCTTTACTAATCTCAGTGACCAAAGAAAAAACCATTTCGGCAGTATCAATGAAATACTGAGTATTGAGGTCATTAGACGCCACCATGGTGTGCAAACCAAAATGCTTTGCCCCTTTTGATTGAGCTTGCCTGTAAGCTTCAAACAGCTGTTCTCTAGTCAAACCATACTTAGACTCTTCTGGTTTACCAATAATAGCATTGCCACCTTCACGAGAAGAGCCGGGATTATAACGGAAACAAATAGTGTCCGGGAATTGCCCACATTCATCTAAGAACGGGATATGTGTAATATCATCTAAGTTAATAATAGCTCCAAGCTCCAACGCTTTCACTACATCTTCCTTGGGCATATCATTGGCTGTGAACATAATTTCATCGCCTGAAAATCCCACTCGTTCAGCTAAAAGTAGCTCAGCTAAAGAGCTACAATCCACCCCTAAACCTTCAGATTTCACTACTTCCAAGATACTTGGATTAGGTAAAGCTTTGACGGCATAATATTCTTTGAAACCTGGAGCCCAACTAAAAGCACCAATCAGTTCCTGACAACTTTTGCGAATGCCCGTCTCATCATAAATATGAAAAGGGGTAGGGTATTTTTGAATAATTGTTTTAATTTGTTCACTCGTAAAAGGAAGCCCTTTGGATGACATAGTATACAACTTAAAAGTTTCTTATTTTGAACTGAAAGTCTGTTAGGATAAGACTTAGGACAAGAATTAGACTAAGCATTCCGCGCATGCGGGATGGTTCGGGGATAGGGACTCGAACCCCAACTCACAGCTCCAGAGGCTGTTGTCCTACCATTAGACGATCCCCGATTAGCAAGCCGGCCGGATATTAGCGTACTTTAAAAAGAGTTGAAAGTAGATAGTTCAAAGTTTTATGAACAACGTATAACTTCCAAACACACCAATAAATTCATCCTGAGCAAATCCCGCGCATGAGGGAGACGTCGAAGGATCTGGTCAACATAAAGTCGGCTTGAATTATGATGCCTGAGATTAATGCTAAATTTCATTTTCCGTCCAAAGTGGTTAAACTCTTATTTGTTAGACAACAAATTATGATCGATAATAAAAGTATCGTCGACTACATTACCGAATTTTTAGAGCATGCCGAGATCAATAAAAATCAGGCAATGAAAACGATCATTAATTACCAGCATTATTTGATGAGATTTGTCGATTTTGCTGGTCTGATCAAACCCCATGAGATCACTACGGCTATTACTCAGAAATATCGGTTGTATCTCAACCGTATCACCGACAAACATGGGCTACCATTAAGTAAGAAGACACAAAGTTATCATATGATTGCTTTGCGTGCTTTTCTCAAGTACCTACTGAGAATGGACATTGCTACCCTGACTCCAGAAAAAGTTGATGTGGGTAAGTTAGAACAGCGCAGTGTCGAATTTCTTCATACTGACGAAGTCAAAGCTCTACTGAATACTATCGACACTACAAAAGTCTCCGGCATGCGTGACATAGCCATTGTAGAATTGCTTTATTCAACTGGCCTGCGCGTCAGCGAAGTAGTAAATCTTGATCGTGACCGTATAGACCTTATCCGCCGAGAATTCATGATACGTGGAAAAGGATCCAAAACTCGAATTGTCTTTATTAGCAAACACGCTGCTCAAGTGGTAGAGAACTATCTAGCCACTCGCCAAGATAATTGGAAACCACTTTTTATTAGTTATAGCAGACCGCGAAATCAGGGCATCAAAAGCTTAGGCGAACATAAACGTTTAACGGCATTGAGTATTCAAAATCTAGTTCGAGTGGCAGCATTAAAAGCCGGCATTCAAAAGCATGTTACGCCTCACACCTTAAGGCATTCATTTGCCACAAATTTACTACAAAATGGCGCCGATTTGCGTTCTGTCCAAGAACTATTGGGGCACTCCAGCATTACTACTACCCAAGTTTACACACATCTAACAGACCGCAGACTAAGAGAGATCCACGAAAAATTTCATAGTACTTAGTTTCCGCCTCCTACAATCTAGGCATGCCTAAACTGGTAGGGTTAACAGGGACAATCCGTTCTTGAGGCGTCACCGGTACAGCCTGTGGAACTGCAGGAACGGCAGTAGGTACATCTGCTACCATTTCACCAGTAGCCAAATACGTGGTGATAGTAAAAATAGCTGCATACGCCAAAAGAATAATTACTATACCAGTTAGTGCATAGATCATAATTGTCTTTGCTTTTTTTAGTTTTTCACCTTGCCCACGAGAGGTCATATAAGAAAAACCCGCCCATACAAACATCAAAAAAGCTAACGTACCAACAAAGCCCAGAAACCAGTTAAAAATTGTGCCAAAGAGCACAGTAAAATTTACCTCTGAAGACAAACCTGATGGTCTAGTAAAACCTTGCGTAGTAAAACCATTGGTACGTGCGATTTGTAGATAGATCCACTCAAACATAAAGGCAGAAATCAAAGGTAAAATAAGAAAAGACCTGGCACACTATATACTAGCAGCCAGGTCTTTGCTCAAAATTCATGTCTAACGACCAGCTAAGCTAGTTGTAAGAGTATTCACAATTGCGTATGACAATAAGATGATTATGATACCGATAATTGCATAAACAATGGTATTTTTAGCATCTTTAGTAGCATCAGATTTACCAGATGAAGTAAGATAGCGGAAGCCACCCCAAATCAACATAAGTACAGCGATAGTACCAACGAAACCAAGAACGAAGTTGATAATAAATGTCAACAAGTCTAGGAAGCTGGTTTGTGCTGGAAGGTTATCTGGTAAAGGTAAAGTGTTAGTACCTAGACCTGTGCCACGACCTGTAGCAGCGAATACTGCACGAGGTGTAAGCATGAGAGCCACTCCAAGCAGACCTTGAGTGAGACGTTTCATAGTGCTCACCCCCTTTCTAGATGTCATGTGATTCAATGAATCAACAGACTGATTTTGTGAACTAGCAGATAATTTAGACATGCAATTTTTGTTATGTCATTACATACTACTATATTTATTTACCCGAAGTCAATTGTCTTGATCGTCATTAGCATCAGTAACCTTATCACCTAGGACTTGAAAGTATGGTGCAATAATAGCATTGAGATCAGTTTCTAGCTTTCTCAAAGTATTAAAACTAGTACTGGATTTGATAGCAACTTGCTCAATCCCATCAGAGAAAGCAGTATCAAAAGCAAACTTATCAAATAATACCAAACTGGCAGCAAACTTAGCTTGACGATGAAATACTCGTAAAGGATTCTCTGATCCAGTATCAATCATGTCCTCACGACTTGGTGGACGAGGATGACGTTCATAATAACTACCTAAAGTTACCTTACTGGTCATAAACTTAACAAAGTCCCACGCCAGTTGAGGTTGTTGACTATCCTTTGAGACAGCAGGTGCCCAGTAATTAGCAAAAGCAACCTTCTCATTGTTAGCGACAGCTTCATCACTTTGTGGAATTTCAGCGATATCAAATTTCAAGTTATTTGCTTTACCCAAGGTGACTATCTGATCATAATCACTAGCATAACCGAAGAATGAACTCACTCTACCTCGAATAAAGGCATCGATATCCTGAAAGATATTATTGTTTTCCAATCCCTTCAAATAATCACTATCCCAAACATAGTTCGCTGAAGCCGGATCACTATAACTAACATATTCCTCCAACGCGTCTCGAGCTTCACGGTTATCAGACAGCATAACAGCATTGCAGGTCTCGTCACGGCAGACCTTGCCATTTCTCTGCAATATATAGGTATAGAGAATATCAGTAGCATATTTAATATTTTTTGCAGTTCCTAGTGCCGCCCCACTACGACTGATAGTCGTTCCACTTTTATTAGTCATAGCCGCCACTTGATTTTTGAAATTGGTCCAACTAGTAGATGGGCGAGAACTATTACTATTACCAGATTGAAATTGCTGCGTATTGTAATAGAGAGCCAAGGTGTCTACATAGTGAGGTAAAGCATAGATTTTACGATCGTAAATCAAATCAGTAGCAGTTACTGGTACAAATTGCTCTCTAAACTGATCCAAACTCATTTGATCAGATGGTAGTGGTAGTAGCTTGTTATAATATTTCGGCAACCAAGTATTGTGAATAAACATAATATCTGGTCCCTGCCCTTCAGCTAATTGATCTAGCAATAATCGTTCATACTCATCTTCACGCCATTCTCGATACTGAATATCAAACGAAACACCTTCAAACTGAGGCACAGATTTGGCATAATTGATAAAATCCCCAATTACAGGCTGCATATCAGCTTGGGTATCCCCCACTCCCCAAATTTTTAATGATATAGTCTGTTTCTCGGCCCCAGGTCCACGTCCAAAAACTAAAAACAACAAAAAAAGAACCACCAAAATCCCACCCACAATTGAAAAGAGCTTAATTTGGCTACTACTAAAATTCATACGAAGGGGGTAAAACAGCAGCATCATAACTCAGAGCAGCCAAGGGAACAATATAGAATGCAAATTGCGAATTCAGAATTGCGAAGTACGAATTTTCAATGCTCCCCAGCCAAAAGCAACTTTCCACTTTCAACTTCCCACGCTATGCTACACTCGATTAAATATCAGGATGAAAAAATACCTACTTTTAGTAATCAGTCTCTTTGCTCTATTGGTTCCTTTGCATTCAGCAGAAGCAGCGGAAATCTATAGTGGACAGAGTTATTTTTTAAATAAAGATACGATTGCTCCTGATAATTTACTGATCATCAGTGGTAGAGCCCAAATTGCCGGACTAGTAAAGGGGGACCTCATTATCTTGAGTGGGGACGTTACTATTAATGGCCAGGTAGATGGTGATGTAATCATGGCCGGTGGCACCCTCGATATCCAAGATAAAGGAATTGTTGGTAAAAACATTCGTGCTGCCAGTGGTGAAATTCATATCGATGGTGTGGTCAAAGGAAATATCCAAGTATTTACTGGTTCACTGATCAGCAATGGTACCATCAATGGTAATGTCTATGCTGATGTTGGCACATTCTACCTCAATGGCACTATCAAGGGTTCTGCTAAAGTGGATGCACGCAGTATACGCTTAGATCAAAAAGCATTTGTTCAAGGTGACTTCAAATATACTAGTAGTGAAGCAATCCAAAAAATGCCTGAAGCAATTATTCAAGGTCAACAAGTAAATTTGCCAAGTGAGGAAGCGATACCATGGTATCAGGACAGTTATTTTTGGGGTAAACAAATTGCTAATGCTATTTCTTATTGGTTATTAGCATTACTATTTATCTCTCTCTTCCCCAAACTCACAGCGCGCTATTCAGATATCTTTGGTAAAAATATTTTCCTCAACTTCCTCATGGGAATAGTGAGTATTGGAGCTTTGGCTTTAGCTAGTATTTTCTTAGCTGTCACTGTGGTCGGTATCCCCTTATCATTATTACTAATCATAGTCACAGCTATCAGTCTATGGTTAGCCCCTTTAGGAGTAATATTCTGGCTTACAAGAAACATTGCCAGACAGAACTGGCTCGAAAATAAACGTCCATGGCTCATAGCCCTGATGTTGTTAGCGAGTACACTCATTTTAACTATTCTAGACTCATTACCGATTTTAGGACCAATAGTACATCTCCTAGTAGTCACCGCTGGTCTTGGCGCTCTGATGATTACGAAGTGGCAAGTTTACAGAGACGCCAAAAACAGCCTGTAGTATTATCTTTTCATATTATTATATGAGCACTTCTGTAGAAGTGGTCGACACTGAAGAAAGCACAACTAAAGCACCACCAAGACCCAATCGGCTTAAAACCTTAACATTAAGTGACGTGGGAGGGATAATAGCTGCTATTGGTATAGTAGTTATGAGCAGAGCAGGTTGGCTTGAGAACAGACATCAAGCTGAAATGCACGAACATCGAGATCCCGATCGTGAAATAATGCTCTACGCCACAGCTCCTTCACGCCAAGCATTAAGAGCGATAGTCACAAACCAATCTACAGACCCACAACCAGTGGAGGCCTTGATTCAAGCAAACATCGAGCTGAATACCTGCTTACAAGAATACAAGGCACACGTGGATGATTTGGCTGCCAATTGTGGCTCTTATGACCAATGCTTACGAAGATTCGCTACTGCAGATGAAGATGATAACGTTGTTTTCAATGAAAATTCTGGCTTAACAGGAGCAACACCCGGACTGAATATAGACAGTCGCCCCCTGAGAAATATTGATATTAGCAGAGGACCTGTTCAGTATGTACTTACTGAAAGTAGCATCAACCTTACCATCCTCCTAGCCAAAGTAGCTCAAGCCCTACGCAGACACCAAACAGACCTAGCAGCATGTCGTGCAAGAATAGTGCTTGTTGATCGATCATTGGCAGACTTACAAAGAGAGCAACGTGGACGTTAAAGTCCAAGAACCATATCGACCAAAATGAATTATGGAGCTTATTGCCCGATGCCTGAAATTGAATGACATATCGTTGCATTTTTCACCTATTCATGTTCATTTTAACACAATGGCTAATAGTATTATTGAGTCTGAATGAAACCAGATCCTTCGTTTGCATAACTCTCAACAATTCCCAAAGAGACCACTTCGTGGCAACTCTCCACTACCTCCATTCTTTGCGTTTTGATCTTTGCTCTCATCAAGTCTTACTTTACATTTTCCATCTCTCATTGTAGATTGTCGACGCTCTAAACAAGTAATGCTATGGCAAAGAAAACCAATCGCGTGTGGGTAACAATGGAATATAAATTCGAACGCCCAGACGGCACTCGTGCTAGTGAAACTATTTATGTAACTAGCAAAAACAAGAAAACCACTACTGACAAATTAGAATTGAAAAAGTTTTCCAAAGTCGCTCGCAAGCATGTAAAATTTGTGGAGAAAAAAGGTAAGTAAAACTACCATAGTCTAAATCAAAAACTAAAGGAGCTCGGTAGCTCCTTTTTTTGTATCTCATTACATCAATTAACTATTATTTGAGCTTTGCGCAGAAATACTCTGATGAATAATTTGGTTCAATTGATCAAAAGTGGCATTACTTAACTTATGCCATTCCAGTTCAATTTTAGCTCGAGCTTCTAAATAAGCTTGTTTACTTTCAGCCTTCATATGAGGTAGCAAACGCATTGCTTTGGCCCAGTGAACATGGAAAAGGCCAATATCAAAATATCCATCTTTGACCAAGTTTCTCTTCAAATATTCTTTCGTAGGCACAACTAAGTTAGATACTAATTTGAACCAACTTAGAATCTTAAGCACGTAATAGCTAGCATCTATCTCCCACCAAAAAAATCCCTGACGACTACTGGCTGGATAATAGTGATGATTATTATGCCACCCTTCGCCACAAGTAATCAGGGCCAGGATAAAGGAATTACGACTACTGTCTTTAGTCACATATCTTCTTCGTCCAAACACATGAGCGAGTGAATTGATGCTAAACGTGCCATGATAAAGCAATACAGTAGAAAGCAAAAACCCACCAATAAGCATGCTCCAACCACCAAACCACAGACAAATAAGCGCTACCAACGTAGGTGCAAACAAAATGTGTTTATCCAAAAAACGTAATTCAGGATAGCTGGCAAAATCACGAATCAAATCGAGCCGTGGTTGCACATAACGAGGTGAAACAATCCATCCCATATGACTCCACCAAAATCCTTTAATTGGTGAATGAATATCAGCAAGCTGGTCAGAATGGTGATGATGATGACGATGGTAAGATGCCCACCACAAAGGTCCTTTTTGGGCAGCACTAGCACCACCAAAAGCCATTATAAACTGCATCACACGAGAGAGCTTATAACTACGATGAGCAAAATAACGGTGATAACCAGCAGTAATGAAAAACATCCGCACAAAATAAAGCACCACACAAACAATAATGTCCCACGTATGAATACCAGTAAATACGAGCAGTAATGGCGTAAGGTGCATCAACCAAAAAAGTGCTGACCGTTTCCATTCAATCTTGTCACCACTCGTTATCCAAGCCATAATCTAAAAAGCTAATGCAAAGCAATTCTACAGCAAAGCCCATTAGCTACAAGAGTTATTTCTGTGGTTCTTTCTGTAGCTCTTCCCAACGTTCAGACCAAGCATGAAACATCTCCCATAGTTGCGCCCCTTCAGGAACACGTTGACGACACATAGGAGTATCCACAAATAGTACTGGCCGCAAATAAGCATCAGCCCAAACCTCATCTAAACTATTAATTCTACGCTGGAGATTTCTGAAATCTTGTAAAGGAACAACTCGCCCTTTCTTTCTTTCTTCAAACAGAGATTCATCACCAGCAACCTTATCAAAGATAGCCTGAGCTTCGCCAATCCTTTGATTAATACCGATCACAAGAGTAGCAATGGCATCAAGCAGTGGGGCTAAATGATTGAATTCCTGAAACTGTTTCAGTGCCTGAGCATTCTTTACATGTTGCGCAATAGGAGCCTTTAGTAGTTTGAGCAGATACTCACGATCATTAAAAATTCTGTCAGATGCATCCAATTGTTCCAGTGCTACCTTGGCTTTAGCAGTAGTATATTTGAACTTGAAAATAGAAAATGTACCAGATTCAGCTGATTTTCGTAGACCAGTACGAGTATCTTTTAATACCGCAAATTCAGTCCCCAAAGCTACGAGCATAGCATGCCTTTGGTCCATATACACAGGTAAAATCTTAAACAGCTTCTCAATTTCTAATAAAATAAATTCTATAGTCTCAGAGAGGACACCAACATCATCTGGCTCAGTTCGCCCAATAATTTTCCGTATTTCACTTAATCTATCACTCCTGAGATCGCTACCCTCATCTGCATTGCCAGCAACTTCGCCGAATCCCCCCTTACTTTGTAATTTCACAAATTTAAATCAAAAATAAAACAGAAAATATATTATGTACCAAAATAGAAAAAGGGTCAACCATAAACAGTTCCTAAATACCTCTTTATCCGTCATTAGTTATTCTTTTATTTATTTGTTCGAGTCCAAAGAACAATATGCCGAGAATAAGGAATTACGGATAACAAATAAGACTCGCCATAAACCATGACGGTTCATGGACTCGTTGGCAGGCCCGGAAGGAATTGAACCCTCATTGGCGGTTTTGGAGACCGCAGTCCTACCTTTGAACGACAGGCCTATAATTGAGCGAGGCGATCTTACTGTACCTTGATCTTGGTCGTCAATAAATTACCTTGTTTCACTTTATCAGTGGTAAAAAACAATCTTAAACTCAATTCTTAAAATACTTACTTATCATGAATTACCGGCTTTTTTCGCAAAAGTTCTTTTACCAACGGAAGTTCATACATATGACCTGAAGCTGCATAGTAAAATCCAATGATTAAGAGGGCAAAAGAGCCCAACTCTAAAATTACCGTCAACCACCAAAGTGGTAGAAAAATCCAAATAAAAATAAAGACATGCACTACCAAAGCCTGACTTGCATGAAAGCGCACGAAAGATTCATTTCTACCCAATAAACAGATTACACTGAGCAGGGGCACATAACTCAACGCAGCGATTTTTTTCTCTTGCTCAAGCATAGATAACAATAGTCTTCTTTAGTATAGCACAATCTGGTATGATGCCGGGGAATCACGCTATCTTTTTATGTCAGATACTACTCCTCATACTTCAGACCAAACACCTCCCCCTGCATCGTCTTCGGCTTCTCAGCCAACAACAGGTCCCAATCTCAATGAGCTCAAAGACTCCAGCAAACAAGCTTGGAATCAAGTAACGCAACTGGGTATGAATCTCAAGCTCCTTCTTGGTGGAGCACTGCTCACCTTCATTGCTACCTTTTTCCCTGCATACGGTTTTGCTGCACCTTACTACACCACCTCTTTTAGTAACTTTTCTAATTTAGGCTGGTTGAGTTGGTTAGCTGCATTAGCAATAATCATCTTAGTTTTACTCCCTTTATTTAAAGTAAAGGTCCCGATGCCTTGGCCTAGCAATTTAGTTTATCTCATCATTAGTATAGTCGGATTAGTAGCTGCCATAATCCAATTGGTCAGCTATCTTTTCGATGGTACTCAATGGGGAGGGCCTCAAATTGGTATTTTCTTGGTACTCGTCGGTACCGCTCTTATGACTTATAGTTCTTACAATGAACAAAAAATCATCCCCCAACCAACGCAAGAACAAAGCGCAACTCCAGGCCAACAATAAGAAGTTTCCAAGTAAAAGGATTGCTCCTAGTGTAGATCAATCAGAGGCAAGTATGCAGATAGCCAAACGCCCGATTACTGCTGAGCGAGCCACCTTTCGGCCAATTGAGAAAGAAAAGATGCTACCTCCAGTGAAAAGCTGGAAGCTTTGGGGCTGGTACGGCTTGGTGTTTTTTTTGGGAGCAACCCTACTGACCTCAATTTTTGGTTTTATCTATATTTTATTGATTCTCAAGGATCTCCCAGATCCAGAAGCACTGACTAATATTAATATTGTCTCCACAACCAAGATTTTGGCTCGCGATGGCACTTTACTTTACGAGGCTGGCGATGACGGAGCAAGAAGAACGGTTGTCGGATTGGATCAGATTAGTAAACACATGATCAATGCCACTTTGGCTGCCGAAGATGATCAATTTTACAATCATCCAGGATTTGATTGGCAGGGTATTGCTCGTGCTCTTTATCAAGACTCTATCAATTTCTTAACTGGTAGCAGCGCAAGACAAGGAGGTTCAACTATTACTCAACAGTTAGTAAAGCTTTCTTTTCTCACACCTGAAAAAACACTAAAAAGAAAAGTAAGTGAATTAATACTATCTTTAGAGTTAGAACAACATTACAGCAAAGACCAAATCTTGGAGATGTACCTCAATAAGATTTTTTACGGCTATCAATCTTACGGAATCGAAGCCGCAGCTCATACTTATTTTAATAAACAAGCAAAAAACTTAACGATCGCTGAAAGTGCCACCCTTGCTGCCATCCCCCAATCCCCAACCCGTTACTCACCATACAACAACAAGGCGACGCTTATGACCCGACAAAAGGCTATCCTCAATCGGATGCATAACTTGGGTCTACTCAACGATGCTGAATTTACTAAAGCTTCTAACGATGAAATCACCTTTCAACCAGTTCGAGCTAGTATCAGAGCCCCACACTTTGTTTTCTATATACTCCAAGAACTAGAGAAAACATATGGTGAACAAATACGAGGCCTCAATGTTTACACGAGTCTAGATATCAACCTCCAAGACCAGGCTGAAAAAGTAGTAAAAGAGGGAGCTTTGAAGAATGAGAAATCTCATGGAGCTAAAAATGCCGGACTCATCAGTATCGACCCTAAAACCGGTGAAATCTTGGCTATGGTAGGCTCAAGGGACTATTTTGATGACACCGTTGACGGCCAAGTAAATGTAATCACCTCCAAGAGACAACCAGGTTCGACATTTAAGCCTTTTACTTACGCCACATTGTTTACTAAAGGCTTTGGTACTGGAACCGTATTCTTCGATGTGAGAACTGACTTTGGTAATAAATATACGCCACTTGACTATGACGGGAAATTCCGTGGACCAGTAACCGTACGTAATGCACTCTCTAACTCCTTGAATATTCCCGCAGTGGCGGCACAGTATCTAGCCAACACTGAAGATACTTTGACCTTGCTCAACAAAATGGGCATTGATTATCTCAACAAAGATTTAGCTGCTAAGAATGGCTTAGCTTTAGCTCTGGGTGTTGAAGAGATCACACCTTTGGATATGGTCAGAGCTTATAGCGTATTCGCCAACAATGGTGTAAAACGCGATATTGGCGGCATCATGCGCATTACCACGGATCGTGGTGAAGAGATCTGGAAACGCACTATTACGACCGGTGAAGAAGTACTCGATCCTCAAGCTGCTTATCTCATTAGCAATATTTTATCTGACAACAATGCTCGCCCATCTGGGTGGACCAATTTAGTCATCCCTAATCAAACAGTTGCAGTCAAGACTGGTACCTCTATAAACATTGTAAATAATGTCAAAAAGCCTAAAGATCTATGGACTATCGGTTATACACCAAGCATAGTCACTGGAGTCTGGGTAGGAAATAACCAAGGAGACATCCCTACACTGACAGCAGATGGTATCACCAATGCCGCTAGCATCTGGAAGGCATTTATGATCAAAGCTCTGGATAAAAAGCCGCGCGAGGAATTTGTACGACCAGAAAAAATCAAAGAAATAAGCATCAGTACATTATCCGGCCTCTTGCCTAGTAGCACGACCCCAAGTGATAAAGTAAGAACTGAACTTTTCCCTGATTACGGTGTCCCTCAGCTAGTAGAGCAAGGCTTTCAATCAGCGAAGGTAGATCAGATATCAGGCAAACTAGCGACAGAGTCTTGTCCTACCAACACAGCACTCTACGTTTACCAAAACTATCATAGTATCCTCTACTACTTGAGGCCAAATGATCCTGCACTCAAACGCTGGGAAGATGGTGTTCAAGCTTGGGCACAAGGTAACAAGACTGTCACTACGACTACCCCCAATCAACCCACTGGTGCACCGACATCAACAGATGGCCTACCTATAGTCTATGTCGATGATCCAGCCAAGATCCCTACGGAGCCATGTAATATCATTCCTCCAAGTGAGGTAGGTATTGAGCTCATTAGGCCTGGTGAAGGTGACAAAATAGCCAATGGCCCCAATCAGGCTTTATTCTCGTATCGAGATCCGGCAAGTATTAGTAAAGTAGGCATTTACTTCGATGAAAAATTAGTAGGTACAGGTGATACTGGACGATTAGATAGTCTCAATTTTAATGTACCAATCAGCACGCTAGGATCAGTACACACGATTAGATTTGTATTCACTATGGTCGATGGTAGACAAAGTTTTATGCAAATTGGTGTAGTAGTGTCTGATGACGTTAGTGGCCCAGGAGTTACTTTGCAAGCACCAACGGAACATCAAGTAGTACATACCGGCGAGACCTTCCAAATCAGCGCGTCTGTAATTGACAACAAACAAGTCACCAAAGTTGAATTTTTCTTCGATGGCACCCCGATCATTACCTTAGAAAACAGCCCTTACATCACTTCGTATTATATAGCCCAGGATGTAGTACCCGGCCAACATGAACTATTACTGCGAGCATATGATGATAGTGGCAATGTCACGAGAGTAAAACGCACTATTGATATTATTCGTGCCACTGTAACTGAAAGAAGTACTAGTAGCAGTGCTCCCAGTACTTCTCCTTCACCCACACCACTTTTCACTCTACCACCAACGAGTGAGGTTTGGCTTTAAACTTTAGTCTTTTTGGTCTTATTTACCTTTTTCACTTTAGTTGCAGTAGGTTCTTTAGCTTCTGATTTCGTAGCCTTTTTAGCTACAGGCTTTTTCTTAACAACTGCTTTCTTTTCCTTCTTCACGGCTGCTGGTTTTGATTCACTTTCCGCTACTGTGGTAATTTCAGGTTGAACATTTTCAGGTAAAGCACGGTCACGACTAGAAAGTACCACCATCTCTTCTACCTTTACTGGTGCAGCCACCTTAGCTGTGACTGGCTCACCAACAGGCTCAGTACCAGCGACAAAGTCTTCAATATCTACTTCCCAACCGGTCAATTGAGAAGCCAGCCGAACATTCTGTCCATTCTTACCGATAGCCAAAGACCGTTGGTCTTCAGTCACATATACCTTGGCTAGTTTTTGACTCTTAAGCAGCTCAATACTAACAATTTTAGCTGGAGATAAGGAGTTGATAAGAAACTTAACCGGATCAGAAGCCCATTCAATTACATCAATGCGCTCACGTCCAAGTTCATCAGTGACTGCTTGGATACGAACACCCTTTTGGCCGACACATGCTCCTACTGGATCGATTCCTTCTTCTTTAGCAGCTACTGCCACCTTGGTGCGGACACCTGCTTCACGAGCAATTGCTTTAATTTCGACTAATCCTTCACTAACCTCTGGGACTTCAAGATCTAAAAGAGCCTTGATCAAATCAGGGTGAGAGCGTGAGATAATGATTTGTGGCCCTTTTTCATTGCGCGCTACTTTTTCTAACAGCACTTTAATACGTTGACCATTATAAAGACGCTCACCAGGAATTTGATGTTGGCGCTCCAATAGCACAGTTGCTTTTTCCAAATCAATAAATGCATCACCCTGACGTTCTACTCGTTGAATTTGAGCTGAGAGTAGTTCGCCTTCATGATCCTTGTAAAGATTATAAATAGCCTCACGTTCAGCCTCACGTACACGTTGGATAATTACCTGTTTAGCAGTTTGAGCAGCAATACGACCATATTCTTTTGGAGTTACTTCTACTTCAATAGTCTCTCCAACTTTAGCTGTTTTACGAATCTTTTTTGCCTCAGCCACAGTTTTTTCAAAGTCACGATTAGCCACTGTAGCAACCACATCGAATTGTTGGTAAACATTTGTTAAGCCAGTTTGTGGATCAAATACCACTCGCAATTTTTGTTCTTGAGAACCATAATCTTTGCGATAGGCAGCTCCCAAAGCCGCTTCTATTGCCTCAATTACTACCTTTGGATCAATGTGCTTTTCATCACAGATTTGAGCGATAGCAGCAGCAAATTTCGATTGCATAGAATTAAATTAATTAGTTGTTATACGAAAAAGGGCTAGCTTGATAGTCAAGTTAGTACCTTATAGATTAACCGTAATTTCACTACTGATTATATCTACAACAATTCTGATTGGCAAATAGAATGAAAATAAACTAAAAGCGCAAAGAGGCGAGAGCAGAGATTTTTGTGGAAAAAAGAGCATGATTTAAAATTGTTAATTCTGCATACGTCAGGTAAAATCTTTTCGTATTTTCCCCTTTTGTCATGAATATTTTTGGCTTCATTACTTTATCTTTTGCACTGATTATCAGCATCCATGCAATTATCAATTTACTACTGTGTGTTAAACCAGCAGTAAGCACAAATAAACGCTATGGATTAGTAAGTATTCTGATTCCGGCTCGTAATGAAGCAAAAGTAATCGAACGTTGTGTCCGCTCATTGATGGCTCAAGATTACAAAGATATTGAGATTATCGTCTACAATGATCAATCAACGGACGACACTGGCACCATCATGGATCGGCTGGCACAAGAAGATAGTAGAATAAAAGTGATGCATGGAAATCATCTCCCATCGGGGTGGGTAGGCAAATGCCATGGTTGTCATCAAATGAGTCTAACAGCAAGCGGGAAATGGCTACTTTTTGGCGATAGTGATATCGAAATGACAACAGATGCTGTTACTCGAGCGTTGGCAACAGCTGAAAAACACAATGTTTCTTTCCTCTCACTTTTCCCACGATTTGATAACTATGGTTTTTGGGAAAAGGCCATACTACCTTTGTTTTACTTTTACTTGTACGCATTCATGCCAATCTGGGCTATCAATAAAAGTAAAAATATCAATTTTGTTGCAGCAAATGGTTCTTTCATTTTGATTGAGCGCGGATTATACGATCAAATCGGAGGCCATGAAGTGGTCAAAGATAAGGTATTGGAGGATGTATTATTAGCCCGTCACATCAAAAGCAATGGCCACAAAATTATTTATGGCGACGGTACGAGTATCTATTCAGCTCACATGTATGACACTTTGGCGGGTATTTGGGAAGGATTTAGTAAAAATAGCTTCTCTTTCTTTAAGTGGGATTATCTTCTCGCAATCTCTTTTATCGCAATTGGCCTCACCATCTGTCTCAGTCCATTTGTTTTAACTCTACTTCAGATTGGACAAGGCACAATTTTCTTTAATCTAGAACTAGCAACAGTAGCCATATATTTTGTCACCATGGCCATTATTAGTCTCTATGTTCGCCAAGGACTCATCGGTATCATCTTTTTTCCTATTTCACTTTTCTTAAGTTTCGCTGTTATCATCAATTCTATGTACCGCGTTGCCACTGGCAAAGGACTAACGTGGAAAGGACGAAGCTACGCTAAATAAATGCAGAATGGTGAATACCAATTGCGAATTTAGGCCTCAGGCATCATAATTCATCCAACCTTCATGTCGGCCAGATCCTTCGACGTCACTGCGCTTTGCTCAGGAGGAATTGTTTTGTAGTCCTAATGGGATTCACAGCTAATAGAGACTTTCCAATTTCAATTTTTAACTGTCTTATTTCCCCATGCCAATCAATCCAATAATCACTCCTATCACCGCAGCCACTCCACCCACGATCCACAGTCGCATAGTCACATTGTGTTCAGGCCAGCCCCAATGCTCTAAGAGATGATGCATAGGGGTAATAGCGAATATCTTTCTACCTAAGAATTTTTTAGCACTAATTTGTAGCAAACTGGACATTGTTTCCAAAACAAACACAAAACCAATTATTGGTAATACCACCATCGAATTAGTCAGCATCGCTATCACTCCCAAGGTCGCTCCAAACGAGTATGAACCTGTGTCTCCCATAAAAAATCGTGCCGGCGGAATATTGTACCAAAGAAATGCGGTAAGGCTACCAATCAAAATGCCACAAAAGGCCGTCAAAACAAATAATTGATCGACAAAAGCTAAAATACCAAAAGCACCAAAAGCCATGATTAGTAAGCCTGCGGCTAATCCATCAAGTCCATCAGTGATATTCACCGCATTACTAGAAGCAATAATGACAAATGCAAATATAGGCACATACCACCAGCCAATAATAAAATCACCAATCGCAGGTAAATGGATCTCATTGTAACCCAACTTACTATAAAACCACCAAGCTCCAATTAAGCCAAAGAGCGTAAGCCAAAACAACTTTGGCTTCGCACCGATCCCCTTCTTAGTCCCAACTCCTCGAATGTTATAATAATCATCTAAAGCTCCTAATATTCCTGTCACTACCAAAGTAAATAATGGCAAGTAGGTCTGTCCTCGATCCAACACACTGAGTGATTCAGGTAAAATACCAAAGTGTGCCAAGGCACCTGATACCAAGACAATTGCAGCCGTGATACCCCATACCAAAATACCAGCCATGGTAGGAGTACCAGCTTTTTTGCTATGCAGTGAACGAAAAATAGTTGATTGCTTGCCATCTACAGTCTCTTCACGAATCTGTTTACCAAAACGATTCTTAGTAAGGAAACTACAAAATGCAGGGGCTACTAACATTGTTAACAAAAAAGCCAAAGTACTGTAGCCGAAAATATAGACCAAAACTGGAATATAGTTCATCTCCTGGGAGTTATGCTGATGGAGCCGTCGGCTGTGAACGTAATTGTACTTTGATACGACGATTGAATCCCTCACCAATACTATATACTTCTAAATCCTCAAATTCAGGCTTAGTAAACATAGTATGAACAGCACGACGACGATAACTAGGCATAGGGGCAAGTTCCACAGCTATACCAAGTGAGCGCACACGTGTAGCAGCATCCTTAGCTATCAGCTCTGCATTAGACTCTTGGTTCTTACGATAATTATCAATATCAAGCACCACTTCTAAATCAGGATCAACATAACGCCTGACAAGTAAACGCCACATGTGTTGTAGCGCAAATAAAGTCTCTCCTTGACGACCAATAGCTACTGCAGGCACCTTTGCTTTGAGATTGATACGTAACAACACAGCCTTATCTTCGACAGGAGCATCTTCTTTTTCTTCCATTTCCCAATCTTCAATCTCTACCAAAGATTTAGCCAGCAGATCTTGGAGGAGTGCAATGGCTTTTCTTAACATTTCTTCCATAAAGGCAAAAGTTAGTCGCGACGATTAAGAATCATTTGTTGGCCAATACCAAACAAAGTAGAGAATATCCAATACAGTGAAAGACCAGCAGGATAGCTACGAGCAAACCAAGCGAGAAGGAGTGGCAAAAGATACACCATTGAATTGGTGGCCTGCTCCATCTCTTTCATTTGTTTTGGCTCTTGAGCATCTTTTGGAGTGATATCTCTTACTTTAGCTTTTTGTTTCACTTGAGATAGTTTCATAGAAATGAACTGGGTCACTCCAGTTAAGATAGGCAAAATATACAGATCTGGGGTCGTCAGATCGATTCCTAAAAAGGTAGCATTGACGGTACTCAAATCAAAGTTAGCTAAAGACCCATAAAGATAGTGAGTATAAGCAGGATCCAAGCCATTTCTCAAAACTGCAAATACTGCATACAAGAAAGGTAATTGTATCAGTACTGGCAAACAGCTACCACAAGGATGAACGCCATGCTCTTTATAAAGTTTCATTACTTCTTCAGCTTGCTTCTGTTGATCATTGGCATACTTAGTACGAGCAGCATTGATCTTGGGTTGTAACTGCTGCAAACTTTTTTGCTGCTTCAAACTAGAATAGGTAGGAAAAAAGAGCACTATTCTGATCAACAAAGTAAGCACAATAATTGCCAGGCCTAAATTATGACCAGGCATCATGGTAGTAAGCCACAAAAGCAAATTGTAGATTGGTCTCAATAAAACCTCATCCCAAAGAGCAGTAAGCATTCCAAACATAATAAACTCTAGTAAAAAATTAAAACACCCCTATTTCGCACCTGAGGATAGCAGTGAGATTTCTTCAAGGCAAATCAATTCCACCATTGTGCCAAGGATTACAACGAAAAAGTCGTCCAGTACTACGCCACGCCCCCCAAAGCAATCCATTTTTAGCCAAACTCTGCACACAATACTCAGAACATGAAGGATAAAAACGACAATACCCATGGGGATAAAGAGTCTTTCCTAAATGACTATGATCGGGAGAAATGGTTTTTTGATAAACACGTATGAGTAGTCTAGGAATGACGGTGGTACTTCGCTTCCAGTATCCTTTTTCCTTGAACCAAGAGATCAGACCACTCAGCTTGGTATACATTGGCTTGAGCCAGGATAACACAATCATAAGGAGAATTATCAATGAGATTGAGTGCGCGAATCATAGCACGAAGACGGCGTTTCACCCGCGCTCTTTTGGGCGAAGATGGCAATTTCTTATTGCCAATTACTACTGTAAAGCAGGGCTCCTGGCCATATTTAGGCAAATAACAAATAGAAAAAAAGGGCGTAGAAATCTTACTCCCTTTTCTTAAAATATATCCGACTGAACGGCTAGATAAACGATTTTTTTGCGCAAACACACAAATAAATTAAACTGACAATCGTGCTCGGCCAATACTACGGCGACGCGCAATTATCTTACGACCATTTGGAGTTGCCATTCGTGCTAAGAAGCCATGACGACGGAGACGACGACGATTTTTTGAAGCATTACCTTGACGCATACGTATTCAATATCAACAACGCCGAGAGTTTAGGGAGAAATCAAATAACTGTCAACAACAACACTGCGAATTCAGAATTCAGACTGCAGAATGCAGAATTATGCTCAGTATTCTCAGCGGGAACTCTCTGATCGCCAAACTCTCAACTCTCATTTTTCCACTTTAAACTCCCCAATTGTGCTATATTCATCTCTGCCTAGCAAAAACCATGTCTTTTATCGATGACGCTGAACATTTCGCCGCTTTATCCGAACGAGTACAGAAAATAGTACGCACTATGACATGGCGCCATATTCACGGTACGGAGCTATTAAAATTCGTCTTAAAATTTATTGGACTGCTTGGTGGATTCTGGCTTTTTGATCACAATCAGCTTGTTTGGCGCATAATGGGTATGTTGTGTATGGCCTATTTCTTTGTCAGTATTGCTATCAGTGGCACCCATGAATCTAGACATGGCACATTTGCTCAATCAAATATTGCGAATCGTATTTGGGGATACCTTTTTTCTGACTTCTGGACTGGTCAAAGCAATGAGTGGTGGCATGACACACACGTCTTGATTCATCATCCCAATACCAATATACCCACCATCAATCCGCCTTCATTTTATTTCCCTTGGGTAAATCGGTATGCTTATTTTTTTGCTGTACCTTATTTAATCCTTCCTTGGATTGTTATTGGTAGTATTAAGCATGTTAGGAAACATGGGCTTAAATTGGCACTATATATATTCTTCTTAGTATCCGGCTTAGTCGCTCAGTTTTTTTTATTCCTGCAAGCAGTCCCCTTTTGGTACGCAATTCTCTGTGTTTATCTTTTCAGAAGTTTATTTGCTCCACTTTTCATGCATTTAGCAGTATTCAACCATATAGGTCTCGCTACTCCTGACAAACGATTGCCATGGTTAGAACATCAGTTAAAAACTACTCGCAATATTAAACGGAATTGGTTCTTGAGTGGCATGGGTGGTAATGCTTTTGTAGAATGTCATACTGAGCATCATATCTTCCCCAATCTCTCTAATCATATTCTGAAAAAGATCCGTCCGGTAGTCAAAGAGTATATCCAGAAACTAGGTTACCCTTATTATGAAGAAACCTATTTAGCCGTACTCAAAGAGGCACTGAGGGACTATAACAAAGTCTTCACACTCGAGCCGGAAAAACTACCTACAGCTTGATTTGATTAATATCAGCTACGGTAATCCAAGCTGACATAGAACCAAAACCCTTTTTAGAAATAGCGAAAGGCGAGACTTCAATCACATCGCTTAAGGTAACTAGAATACAAATTTTTTTGTGCTCCACATAACGAGCAAACTTCTCCATTTCAGCTCCTCTGAGACCTAGATCATCAGCATGTTTCTTAACTAAATCTTTAGCCGTACTTGGAACTAGTTCACTATAAAAACCCACTTTAATCACCCGTGCCATTAAAGTGACCATTTCACTACTATTTTTGAAAAACACTCGATCACCTGAAGCAATATTTTGCCAAGGTGTTTTTTTGTACTGATACCAACGTGATTCTACTGTTTTCCCACCAGATTTTATTCGTTCCAGCCAGGGCAACTGCTTATTGAGAATGGCAACATGATCCATAATCACAAAAAATAAGTACTGCAAGTATAGCTTTTATATTTTCAAGTAAAAACCAAAAACTGTCACCCCAATTATAACGTTAAGCCCTATATGATGCAGACCGAATTGAAAGGAAACTATACTGTGGGGCAAACTGATTCTTTATGAAAAAAAATATTCTAGAAAAAGCAATAGAAATGCCAGCCAAGCTCCTTGAAAGCACGGTTGAGGCAGCTGCTAAAGCAACTGGAGCTCTCCCTGGGGTTAGTAGAATGCGTGCTTATTGGCACACTTTAGGTCCAGGATTAACTACAGGTGCAGCAGACGATGATCCTTCAGGTATCGCTACCTATTCTCAGGCTGGTGCACAGTACGGCTTCCAATTTCTTTGGTTAGCTGTACTTACCTTTCCATTGATGTCATTGGTGCAAGAAATGTGTGCCAGAATTGGTTTAGCTACTGGAAAAGGACTCGCTGCAAATATTCGTCAACACTTCCCCAAGCCAATACTTTATACCTGTACCCTACTGCTCTTTATTGCCAACACATTCAATATTGGCGCTGACTTGGGCGCTATGGCCCAAGCGATGCAGCTGGTACTACCAGGTATCCCCTTTGCCATCTTTGTAATTGGCTTTGCATTAGTAAGTATTGGATTACAAATCTTTACCCCTTATGCCCAATATGCCAAATACTTAAAATGGCTAGCATTAGTTCTACTCTCTTATATCGTTTCTGCGTTATTGATTGACCTCAATTGGCATGAGCTCGCTATCCATGCTGTAATCCCCACAATCACCTTTAGTAAAGATCAAATTCTTTTAGTCTGCGCCATACTAGGAACAACTATTTCTCCCTACTTATTTTTCTGGCAAACATCTCAAGAAGTAGAAGAGCGTATACTTCAGGGCAAAACCACGATTAAACAACGTCGCCAAACAACAGCAGAAGATATCAAAAATATGCGTACTGATGTCTGGTCTGGTATGTTCTTGTCCAATCTAGTGATGTTCTTCATTATTGCTGTTTGTGGAGCAGTATTAATGAAAAATGGCATTACCGACATTACTACTTCAGCTCAAGCAGCTGAAGCACTGCGACCACTAGCTGGCAACGCTACTTATTTACTTTTTGTCATTGGTATCGTCGGAACTGGATTGCTAGCCATTCCTGTTTTAGCAGGCTCGAGTTCATATGCATTATCAGAAAGTTTCCATTGGAAAATGGGCCTTTATCACAAGCTCAAGGAAGCCTATAGCTTCTACGGCATCATCATTATCTCAATGCTAGCAGGATTAGCAATGAACTTTATCGGACTAGATCCAATCAAGGCCTTGATTTCATCTGCAGTAATGAATGGCTTGATTGCTCCAGTGATATTAGTCCTAATTGTGATGCTAAGTAGCAGCAAAAAAGTGATGGCCAAATGGAGAAACCACAAATTAACCACTGCTTTGGGATGGCTAATAGTGATAATTATGACCATTGTAGGAGTGGCTGCAGTTATTGCATTAGTCCTTTAAGAACTATCTAGTTAGTTTTGAAATATTTATCGATTATGCGAACCAAATATGCATAATTAACATTTGCACTCAAGTAATACACAAACTATATTCAACGTCTACACTTTTAAACAAATGAAAAAAGCACCCAATAGTGTTGTTGCTAGGTACAGCCAAGCCTTAACAACTTATGGTTCACACTCCGCTAAAACATTACGATGGCACAGCTACGCTAGCGCGGCAAAAAGATATGTAGAACTAGTAAAAGACTTAGATATTAAAGATCATACGATACTGGATGTAGGCTGTGGTTTCGGTGATATAATTCCCTATCTTTTAAGCAAGTACAGCAATTTCACCTACACTGGTATCGATATCATGCCCGAATTTATTGAGGTAGCACAACAAAGGTATGAGGGGTTTAACTTTGTAAAAGGTGATTTTTGGGATAAAAGCTTTGCCCAAAAATTTGATTACATTATCTGCTGTGGCACTCTCAATGGTAAAGAATGGACACTTCCAGACCGAGAAAGAATGATTAAAAAGCTTTTTAATCAGGCAGAAGTAGGTATTGCTTTTTGTATGATTGGGCATTTTCCCAAACTCAAAGCTAAAAAAAAGAATGGCAAAATAGGGCATATTGATGCCCTTAAAATGCTCAAATATTGTCTCTCGTTGACACCCAAAGTCATTTTTCGTCAACATTATCACCCCGACGACTTTACCATCGTATTACTAAAATAAGACGATTCAGTATTATTCGTGATTAGTAATCCCTTATTTTTCGCGATAGCGAAAATGATCTGAAGTATAGCTGAGCCAGCCAAGGTCATCACTACAAGGTTCTTTTCTGATAGGTAGCTTTAAGCTCTTATTCTTCGAGCACGTGAAGAAGCTCATTACAATAAAGCAATGATCCGTTTAAGGGTAACAAGACACATAGTACCTACGATGCTCGTTGGCGGAGAGAGAGGGATTCGAACCCCCGGGACCCTTGCGGGCCCAACGGTTTTCAAGACCGCCGCGTTCGACCACTCTGCCATCTCTCCATAGTATCTGTAGATGCGGGCCTAACTGCGCCGCCATTATTATAGTGATCGCCCAGAAATGCAAGTGATCAAATCTTATTTTCTTTATTGAGACCAGAATTACGCCAAGAAACAAATATTTATTTGCTCAAGAAATACTCAAAACTGGCCAATATTGACAAAGGCGCCTCATAGTTCCATAATAGCAAGCCATCTTAATACATTTATGACTAACCCAGCACAACCTAATACACTCGGAGCATTGCATGGTACGCCGACAATCACTACAGCAGCAGATATGGAAACTTATATTGATGGCCTTGAACGACAAGCAGCTACTGTTCACACCCAAGCTTTAAATAAAATTCTAACTGCTGAGCCATTACAAGATAGTAACATCGAGAATTTCTTTCAATCAGTAAAAGACATTGTTACTGATGCAATAAATTTAGAAAAGATGCACGAAGCAGCAAACACTGAGATTAATAATAGTACTGGAATCAATCAGACAGACCTGGATCAATTCAAAACAAGAATAACCACAGGACTTTTAGTTCAAGTAGAAAATGTCAAAGACGAATTAGACAGAATATTGAGAAAAACAATAGGAAAGTCATTAACATTTGGCGGTGTAAGCGTAACAATTGAAAAAGCTGGGGTCGATCTAACTAAAAGCCCAATTTATCACTTACATATTATTGAGGGTACAAATCCAGCAACGACACACGACCTTGCAAAGCCTGACACTTACCGGTTGCTTCCAAATCAAACACGTACAGCAGTAGCAGCAATCCGAAAGGGGGTTGCGAGAACTATGGACTTTGGATATTACCAACCTTCAGTAGATGCTTTAAATAGTCTCTTCAGCCCCGATTTTGACAAAACAGATGATAACGGTGATCTCATAACAGGTGAGCGAGTAAGCAGTTATGATCCATCAACAAACCGCTTCTCAACCAATTTAATGTTCAAAGACCCATTTAGGGATGTTAATGGTGCAGTGCATTACCGATCTATGAGCAGACAATATACTATTGAATCAAAGGTAGAGGAAAATGCAGCAGGCGAAAAAATCTTTATTATCACTAACATCTCAAGTTTAGAAATGTCACCAGCTGTCGAAATAGATTTAAAAAAACACCTTATTGGCAAAAATTTAGCAGACTGTGCCGAATCACTAGTAGAGCTATTTAGAGAACTAAATGCAGACATACTGGAACTTCCAAGTGAGGCAAAACAAGAATTAGTAAAAGTAGTCGGAGCACCTAAGAGCTGGCACCAAAAACTTGGTGCATGGTTTTCAGAAACCAGAATAGGAAAGTGGCTCGCAAAAGGCAACAACAGTCGCAATACGAAGAGAGGTGCTGCTGGTCTAGGCTTAGTTGGATTAGGATTATTAGCTTTGAGTAGACTATTCGGTGGTGATTCAACGCCCCAACAGCATAATCATCGCGATAGTGGCACTGACATTGCTTTCGACAGCGGAATTGATGCAAGTGGAACCCAAAATGCTCCTGTAACTTATGATGCTCAGACTGATGCAGGTATTGATGCTACGCAGAATGACAGCGGGACTCAAGACGACAATCTCGAAGTAGCAACAACTATAGGACGTGATGCAGGTAGCGATATAGCATCACCATCAGACGTGACCGATGCTCATGTAGATGCTAGCAGATCAGATGGAAGCGACGCTCATACTGACACTAAAACTGATGCTCGTGTGGATGCTAGCAGACCAGATGCAAGCGATGCTCATACTGACACTGGAACTGATGCACAGCCTGATGCAGCACAACAACCAAATACGGCTCCAACTCCAGTTCCTACTGTAGCTCCAGTAGCTCAACCTACCAGTGCTCCAGCTCAACCAGGAATTGTTCTAACAAATGGATTAGAGTCTGGTAGCGTCAATGGTGGTACGGCAGCACATCCAGACCGTCACAATGACTCTACTGAACGTTTCTTGGTACATGGTGCCACTAAAATCATTGACACCGTTGCTCCAAACTTAACCGCTTCACAGCGTACGAGAGTAGCAGGAGGAATCGGACATGTATTACAACACCATGTAGATGAGTACCTCAATACTCATCCAGTAGCAGCCAGACGATTTGGCCGCATTCATCATGGGGACAATGGCAATATGACAGTAGAGCAAGTGACTCGTGGTCATGGCCATAGAACTCGCCAAGTACTGCATATTCAATTACACCGCCAAGATAGAAGTGGTAATGATCGTGTAGTGCTTGATCTCAACATCCCAGTATCTGAGATCAATGGTATTTTAAACCACAGAGCTCAAGCATCTAATGCCGGTCATGCAGCAAACAACATCGAACAAAGCAATCAAGTTGACGGAAACGCCCCTCATAATGTCGCACCTGTTCAAGGTCAACCATCTAGAGCAGTTCGCAGAGCACACGTTAGAGCAGAGCAAAGAGCTAACACAGCAGCTGCAGCACGCCGCGCCGCAGCTCCTCGACCAGTAATTGATAGACGTCACGTTGCAAGAAATCAACAAATAGTATCTGCAGCTCCAAATGCAGCTCCAAATACAGCTCCAAATACAGCTCCAAATGCAGCTCCAAATACAGCTCCAAATGCAGCTCCAAATACAGCTCCAAATACAGCTCCAAATACAGCTCCAAATGCAGCTCCCACTCCAGCAGTTACAAGAACAGTAGAAAATTTTGCAAATATTTTGAATCCTGACCAAAAACGCGCTTTACTGTCATTTGCAAACAGATTCAATGAAATTACGAATACTCTACAATTACCAACAACTCTTGCTGGCACTAGAAATTTACTATCAGTTGGTATCAGTTTTGACAGAAATCAAAAGCCTTATCTTAGTTTGCAACTTTCTGACAATTACACACCGACTAACAGACAAAATCCAGAGCAGAGACGGATGCCTCAAACAAGAGCAGAACTACCTATTCAAGTCGTAAGACGAGCTGAAGGCATATACGATATAGAAATTGCTGAAGGTGACATAGCTTTTGCTCGCGGCCAAGAAGAAAATTTGTGGGATCGTAGCTTTCAAACAGGATCAAATGCAGGTTTAATGCCTACATTGAGTGGAGAATTTGCTAGAGGTAGTTTCTATGATCCTGAAGTCGAACATCATAGAACTGTTAACTTCGTCCCCAGTACTGATGCAGCCATGATTCGACATAATACTAGCTATAATTCAGGTTTTGGATTTGACCCCGCTAATGGAAATCGTCACCTCCACTTAGATAGACAGGCACCACAAATTTATCAAAACATCAGAGTTGGAGTGAATTCATCATTAGAGCTCAGTCTTGCATATATTCTTAGTAGTTTCTATGAAGTGAGATTAACTCGCAGCGTTGCTCAGTATAACCTTCGAGGCCTTCTACCACATCCTAATGATGTAGAAGGGTGGCAGGAACGCTTAATTCGTGAAATTACACCTCAAAGAGTACAAGTTGCCCGTCCATATGCTGAAAATCCAGATGTTATACGAGCAATTATAAGCGCTTGGAGACTGGCAAAAGAAGCACTACAAAGTGGCTTTGCGCATCCACAAGCTACCACACCCAATCCATCAGCACCTGCACAACCGATGCCCAATATTTTAGAAGGGGTCGACCTCGATAGACAAGTAGTTATCCCAGGTTCTCCTGAACATACAGCCATGATTGCTGAACTTGATCGTCGCCGTCAGTCACCACAAGATGTTGCTATTGCCGAAGATAGCCTGGCCTATCAAGCCTTGATGGATGATATTGCTCAACACTTTGGTCATGATAATAATACCAATCACAATCAAGCCGCATAGTCGCTAAGCCGTAATCACCGATAGTCTCAATTATGCAAAAAAGGAGCTCTGTATTCTCTACAGCGCTCCTTTTTTATTGATAATTAAGTAGACACCCAAACATTCCTCACCACGCAGCTATTTGAGCTTAGCAACTTTTACAAATACTCTATTTGCTTCATTCCAATTGATCTGACTCATGTAGGTCTCAATGTAACTCTTACGATCTGAACCGTAGTCCATCATATAAGCATGCTCATAAGTATCTAATACGATCACTGGCATCGCTCCCCAGATGCCACCTTGATTGTGCGCATCACAGACATAATTGTGCAGGCGACCATCATTGAGATCATAAGCGAGCACTACCCAACCACGAGCAACTAAACCACATGCTTTGAAATCAGCAATCCAAGCATCTAAAGAACCGAAGTCCTTTTCGATTTGAGTCACTAATTCACCAGCAGGCTTCCCATCACCACCAAGCACATTGAAGTATGCTTCATGCAAAATCATGGCATCAGCAGCAAAAGACTCTTGGCGCTTCAATTCACCAAAAGCACTATAAGTACCATTGGCAGCACTACGATCAGCAGTAGCGAGCGCTTGTTCAATTTCATTACGCTTGGTGACATAGCCAACATAAAGCTTGTCATGATGCACTTCTAAAGTTTTAGCAGAAATACCTGTAAGTTGAGAATAAGGTAAGGGTTGAGGATTGTAAGACATATATTTTCAGTTAAATAAACACAAACACACTAGCTCATAGAGTTGAAAGTGGAAAGTTCTGACTCAATTCATCCTGAGCAAAGCGCAGCGGCGTCGAAGGATCCGGCCGACGTAGAGCCTTGGGTGCCATGACTAAATTCGCCATTCGCACTTCGCAATTTTTATTTCAGTTCCATATACATCCCCGGCCCGATACTTTTCATCGTACCCAAATCTCCCCAGTCCCAGTCCCGGACGAGAGCAACATTGACATAGGTTACTTTGGCGTACCAATTATCTAATGGGACATTGCCTGAACCTACATAAAAATAGAGCACAATAATGTTGGTCGGCCTGAGATTGCGTTCAGCTTCTATCAGTTTTTTTGCTTGGATCTTTACCTCTTCTGGATCAGCTGACGTTATATTCACCCGGATTTGTTTCGCTACTCTTCCTTGTACTGTAGTAGTTACTTGTTCAAACACATTATAGGTTTCTTTGATCTGAGCACCTAGGTTAGTTACAGCACTCACTAAAGGCTGTTCGTTAATTCCATTATAAAGTGAGTAAGCACCCAAAATGACTAAGCCACAGAACATAGTAATCATTACACCTCGCCAGGAAAGCTTCAGCTTTCCCTTGGGTTTATAATCAAATGACTCATTGCAATGGGGGCAAGTGACGTTCATAGCAATTAAGAGTTAGTTGCTTTTTTATTAATACCGATGACATAGACCTCTCGACTACGATCACGAGAAGCATCTGGTTTTACAATCTTCACTTCAGCAAAGTGTGCTTTGACCTCTTTTACAAAACCAGGAAACTCACCACCATCAAAGACTTTGAGTAAAAGTGACCCATGATTTTTCAATACTTGTAAAGCAATCATTAAAATTGCTCGATTGAGATCGATAGAACGCCCATGATCGATATCCTTGATACCGCTTGTATTGGGAGCGATATCACTAATGATACAGTCTACATGATCTAAATCCTGGTTAATTAAACTCACAATATCATCCTCCAAAACACTAGCTACATGGGTCTTGATCCTAGCATCACCAAAATCTTGCACTGGTTTGATATCAAAACCAATAATTTTGCCGTTAGGTCCTAAAATCTTTCCTGCAAATTGCAGAAAGCTACCTGGTGCACATCCCAAATCAACCACATATTGGGCAGGCTTTAAGAGACGAAAGCGATTCTGAATCTCCTCTAATTTGAAGGCTGACCGAGCCCGGAAACCAGTATCTTTCGCCTTTTTGAAATAATGATCTCGAGGATTGAAAGCTTTGGACACAAAAAAGAGGTAAGAAATCTTACCTCTATCTTATCTTTACTTCAGGTTGGACACCAGAGTCTAGTTAAGCCCCAGGAAATGCCGAGAAAGGTCCATACCAACCATCCTCAAAATCAGCTGTAGTATTGGTTGTTGACTTGCGAGCGTAGATATAAAGCTCTTCTGTTTCTTTATTCATGAAGACATCGTAGTTAAACATTTTATCTTCAGTCATTTGGCGATTTTTAACCAAGCTAATATCTTCTGGTTGGCTAGTCTTGTGCTCACCGATACGAATAGATTGCATATAAAATTCTAACATTCCCTGTTCATCTTCAGCAGTCATTCGTCCATCTGAGACACCAGTGGCAGTATCATCATCACCAGTCATGTTTGGCATAATAGTAGCAACAGGTGAAGAGCTGTCTACTATAGGCAAAGCCGTAGGAGAAGTAGTAACCAATGGGAATCCAGTAGGTAACATTGAGCCTAAATCAATAGGCAAGGCGGGAGTAGCTGTCGGCATAACGGCTAAAGTATCCACTTTAGTACTGACACTATTTAGCTTTTGTTCTAGAGTAGTCAGACGAGTAGCCCATTCTGTCATACTTTGTTGGCTAGCAACCATGGCTGCACGATCTTGCATCACCATATAGCCAGAAAAACCAGCACCACCAAGAGCAATTAAAACTAAAAGCCACAAAACAAGATGACTACTATGCTTAGGCTGAGTAGAGCGAATCAAAGAAGTGCCATCTGCTGCATTTGGATGTTCCGGGAAAGCCCCTGTTGGTGGAACATTAGGTGAAGAGGTAGACACAGGAGTACTTGGAGTATCCATGGATGTTGATTAAGGTTTTGTTTCATTACTACCTTCTATTTTACCTCAAAATGCCCTAATTAGGAATATGCTATACTGCCCCCGACCTTTTTACTTCTTATGTGGTTCATAGCTTTAGCACTAGCTAGTACAACTCATTTCACTGACCTACCTCCAAATCATATTGCTTACCCAGCTGTAGAACATCTGGTCGAGCAGCAAGTAATCAGAGGATACGAAGACAATACTTTCTTACCTGACCGCATTCTGACCCGTGCCGAAGCTTTGAAAATTAGCTTACTTGCAAGCGGCTATACTCCTGCGCCCACCACAGATGCAGGACTAAGTGATGTCCCAGCCGACAGTTGGTTCAAACCCTATGTAGATTTGGCAGTAGAAAGAGGGTTTATCAAGGGTTATGAGGACAAAACATTTCGCCCCAACCAAAATATCTCACGAGCTGAAGGCGTAAAAGTACTTTTTAGTAGCTTCGGCATCGGTTTACCTGTCAATCCCCAACCAGCATATAGTGATATCCAACCCGACAATTGGTTTTATCCTTATGCCAGTGTCTTAAAAGAAAAAAATCTCTGGGATCCAGAAACAATTCTTTTTGAACCTAATGAAGGTCTCACCCGAGCTGAAATAGCCAATTTAGCCTATCATTTGGCTCTACGCCAAGAAGCTACAACTTTGCCTATCATTCCTATTTGGGCCTGCTTATTGGCATTGATTCTTTGGGCAATTAGTAGCTTAATTAGTATTCGTTTTTGGAAACAAATTATTAAAATTCCACAGCTTCTGTGGACTATCAGCATTATCACGGCACCTCTCGGCAGTATTATTTATGTAGTACTAGGCCTTTTGCCTAGAGTAGTAGTCCGTCACACTGACACCGAAGAACCACACAAGAATCCCATTTATGTTTTATTAAAGCCCCGCAAGCTAGGCTTGGAGTTCTTTCAATACTTCGCCTCTCGATTGAGACCAATTGCTCTTGCCAGCTTGGTATTTTTGATCAATTTCCTACTTGGTTATATCCTCCTAGTCACGTACTATACGTACTTGTACAGAATTTCTCTTTCTTAAATCATTAATACTTCCTATTCTTATGTTTCAAAATAATGACCGCGACGGTCTTCCACAATCAACAACTATTGGCAAACAAGTAACCATCAACGGCACCTTCGCTAGTGATGGCAATGTCGTCTTCGATGGTAGCATGGAGAAAGGTAATGTGCGCATTGGTGGTACCCTAGTTGTTGGTCCTACTGCTAATATCAAAGGCACAGTTGAGGTTGGCAAACTAACCGTCAATGGCATTATTGAGGGCAATGTCATTGTTCAAGATGACCTAGAGATTGGAGCTACAGGAAAAATTAAAGGCGATATTATGGTTCATGGAAAATTGATTATTATAAAAGGAGGTATCTTCAATGGTAAATGTGATATGGGTAGCAAAAATACTGAACACGAAGAAGCTGAAAAAGACGGTAGTGAGGAAGTAAGTGATGAATAGCAGATGCGTTACTATGCCATTCTCAATCCAGTGGCAGGTAAAGGCAAATCAGCGCAAACAGAAACCAAGTTGCGTGATGCTTTTGAACGTCTAGGCCTCGAGGGTGAAATCGTCAAAACCATCAGCCCCGGTGATGCTAGTCATTTAGCTAGAATTGGCCTCAAAAAAGGTTATAATTTGTTTTTGGTTGCAGGGGGAGATGGCACCGTATTTGAAGTCGTAAATGGACTAGCAGATGCTCCTATTACTATCGGTATTTTGCCCTGCGGCAATCGCAACCTCTTTGCTCGCACCTTAGGATTTGACCATCAAACCATTGTCCAAATTCTCCAACACTTCCAGGTAGCCAGGCATACCTTGGTCAGCGACATTGGGACTGTCAATCGCCTGCTCTTCGTCACCAATGTCGGCATCGGTCTCTGCGTAGATACCTTGCTTACTCAACAAGAAAAAGCATCAACTACTATCAAACGAAATTCTCTTTGGTCTAAGATCAAACACAAATATCAAAAACCTCAATTACAAAACTTTAAAGTAACAGTAGACCGATACTACAAAGCAACGACCAACGCCTATGACATTGAGGTCGCTAATAGCTGCCATTTCTTCTACCATGAAGGTAAAAGCCATATCGATCATACTGATCGTTTGCTAGACCTAATGATCATAGACCAAACGATGACCGCTAGTGAAGCACGAGCACTCAAAAGCAACCTAATGCTCGAGAGTAGCGCTAGCATGACACATATTTGTGGCCATAAATTCACGATCAATGAACCGTTGGATTTGACCCTCCAAATCGATGGTGAAATTCATCAAGTTCGCGCGCCACTACACATCGCAGTTGCCCCTTTTCAAATGCGCTTTCTTCCCTATACCCACAGTTAAGACGGTAGCAAATGCTCAATTGCACACCACTCGCTATCACCCTCGAGAGGAACAATGATAGTAACTTGGCTACCTACCTCTGCTTTATAGTAGGTAATGCTAGCTAGTAATACCCGGTAGAGCTTCGCATCTACTAATACATGGTATTCACCATCAGTATACGTAACAACACCAACAATCTCACGGCGAGGAATTGGGCCAATTTGTTTATACTTAAAGGTACCTGTCTCAGTAATAGTTAGCTTTAATTTATCACCTGGTATCAGTTTTGATTTACTAGCGTAATTGGCTGGCACAGGATAAATACGTTGATCACCACCAATCATATTCTGACCATCAAATGTACCTTCAATAATTCTCAAATTTCCTTCCATTCTTGCTTCGGTCAAAACAGCATCGCTAGGTAAATTAGGCAGTGCATTTTGTACTTCTTCGCATTGACTAAGAATCTCCCGAGCTGAGGCTAGAGCACTTTCAGCTGAGCGCAGGAAATCATAAGCGATCGCTATTTTGGATTTTTGATTATTCATATTTTAATATTAGAATTGGTTTTCAGTTTTGTTGTAAGATAGGCACAGTTCTCTATCATTATACCGTGTCGACCTCAAAGAAGCTACTGATGGGACTCGGAACAATACTCAGCGCTGCTGTCATTGTTACCTCCTATCTTTTACCCAAAACTTTACCTGTAATAGGTACTATTACTATCAATGATCAGCATGGACAAGAGCTGATGTTCTTGAGTGAGAATAGCGAAAGACAAAAAATCTCAGAACTGAGTCAAATACCAGCGACCGTAATTGCTAGTACGTTAGCAGCTGAAGATAAACGATTCTTAAATCATCATGGTATTGATTGGATCGCAACTGGTAGAGCGATGTACACCAATATCCAAGCAAAAGCGATCGTATCTGGCGCCAGTACTATTAGCCAGCAAGTTGCGCGCAATTTACTTGGAACGGATCGTAGTCGCTCTTGGAAAAACAAACTCACCGATATTACTTTAGCCTTGGCCTTGGAAAAGACGTACCGCAAAGAGGCAATCTTGCAGTATTACCTCAATACTATTTTCTATGGCAACCATGCATACGGTATCAGTGCAGCAGCAGAAACCTACTTTGCAACACCGGTAGAGAAATTAGATTGGAATCAAGCGACCTTTTTGGCAGCTATTCCCCAGAATGCTGGCACGCTCAACCCTTATAAAAATCCTCAGCTAGTACGCAGCAGACAGCTTACTATTGCTCAGCAACTGCATGAACTCGGTACCATCAACGATGGCGAGCTCCGAACAATTCAAAGTACTTCTCCTACACTTTCACCGGCAGCTCAAATCATTGAAGCCCCTCACTTTGGTTATTTCGTCCTCGCTCAACTAGAGCAAAAATATGGTAAAGATTTCTGGCATAGTCACACCGTACGTGTCACTACTACCCTCAATCGAGACTGGTATCGCCAGAGCAGACAATCACTCACAGTTGAAATTGCTAAAATCAAAGAGAAGAATGCTCATAATGCAGCCGTATTGGCTATTGATAATGCCACTGGTCAAATTTTAAGTTATGTGGGTAATACTAACTACTTTGATACTGCTCATAATGGTGCCGTAGATATGGTGCAAGGACAGCGACAGCCAGGATCCGCATTGAAGCCCTTTGTTTATTTAGGCACAATTTTATTTCACCAACTCGGAACAGGCAGTATTTTTTATGATGTACCGACGAGTTTTTTGACCGCACAGAATACACCTTATACACCACTTAATTATGACCTAGATTATCATGGCCCAGTGACTATGCGGGAGGCCTTAGCTAACTCATACAATATTCCTGCAGTAAAAGCGCTGGAGAAACTAGGTATCGCTAAAGCAAAACAACTATTTCAAGAAGCCGGCATTGAATCTATCCAAGAAGAGGATGACCATTACGGATTGTCTCTAGCATTAGGTAGTGCAGAAGTATCTCTTTATCAGCTTACCAATGCTTATCGTACTTTGGCTAATCAAGGCACGTACAGCGAGCTAAAAAGTATTCTCTCCATAACTATCGATGATCAAACCACAACTTGGCCAGAATCTCCCACTAGATCACAACCAACATGGCTAGAGCCAAGCACTCTCATTACCCATATACTTCAGGATAATAAAGCTCGTTTAGCAGAATTTGGTGAAAACAATGCTTTAGAATTTGCTTATCCAGTAGCGGCAAAAACAGGCACTAGTAGGAATTTCAATGACAACTGGACTGTCGGGTTTACTCCTAACATCACGGTTGGGGTATGGGTAGGAAATAGTGACGGTGAGCCAATGGAACAAGTAAGTGGCATTACTGGTGCGGGTCCAATCTTTCATCAAGTGATGGATATCATCAATAACTATCAAAACATACCTTTTAAGCAATTCCGGTCATTGGTAGCCACAAAAGTTTGCCTCCCATCTGGCCTACTCCCACAACCACTCTGTACGCATACTAGTGAAGAGTTTTATTTGCCAGGTACAGCACCTAAACAAGCAGACACCTGGTATCAGCAGGATGGACTGCACTTACCTCAAGAATTGCATTACTGGCAGCAACGCTTTCAAACCAAAAGCATCGGAGGACTAACAATTACTGCTCCCCAAGATCAAGATGTATTTCAACTAGATAGTGAGACACCCCAGACTGCACAAAGAATCAAATGCACTATCCATGCCCCAAATGTGGAGAATCTTACTATTATGCTCAATCAAAGAGTGATCTCCCGCAGCACGGTCTGTGATTTACCCTTAGTCTCTGGTAACTATATCTTGGAAGCAAAAGGTGAGATCGCAGGGAAAACCGTCAATGACAAAGTCCGCTATACAATAGAGTAAGCACTAAGCTGCCAGTTTGATATCACTAAGACTTTCTAATGTAAGCAAATGCAGACCACGCTTTTTTGCTTCCTTGGCATACTCAGTATTACGTAACAAAATCCTACCACTGAGCTCAATTTCGCCTAAAGCAACGGTCTGAGCTGGTAATGCTTTTTGACTATATGACGAAATCAAAGCTGCAGCAATGGCTGCATCTAAAACCGGATCATCTGATGATAAACCACCCTTCAGCTTGATATAAACATCATATTTATTGAATTTGGCTTGAAGATGTTTTTGTAATACAGCTAATATCGTATGTAAACGGTTAACATCTATCCCCAGCGCTGTCCGTCTAGGATAGCCAAAGTCGCTAGGAATCACCAAGGCCTGGACCTCAGCTACAAATATTCTTTTACCTTGTTTAATCATTCCCAGGCTCCCACCCACATCCAAAGGTCCTGGGGTCCAGAATAAATTGCCGGGATCGACTACATCAGCAAAACCAGACTCCAACATCTCCAACACACCTAAAGTATTCACTGCATCATAGCGATTTTTGACAGCACGTAAGAAACGGACATGATGATCCCGCTCTCCTTCTAGATAAAATACAGCATCAACCATATGTTCCAGCATTTTTGGACCAGCAATGTCACCTTCCTTAGTAATATGAGCAATACCGATCAGTAAAATCTGTCGTTCTTTAGCAATTCGACGCAATAAATCTACCGCATATTTAATTTGCGAGACACTACCGACCGTACCAGCAACTGTGGATGAATATAAGGTATGAAGCGAGTCAACAACCACGACATCATAATATTGCTCCCGCAAATGATCGGCGATCAAATCAACATCAGCTAACATAATCCCTTTTACACGTTCCTTAACTCCTAGACGCTCAGCTCGACCTCTTAACTGGCCAAGACTTTCTTCACCCGTGATATAAAGAAACGACATGGTTGCTGGCACATATTTAGCCAACTGTAATGCCAAGGTAGATTTACCGATGCCAGGCTCTCCTCCCAAGAGAACAAAGCTTGACTGAGCCAATGCTTTTCCCATCACACAATTCACTTCTTCAAGAGGAACAGTAAAGAGCTTCTTCCCTTCGCCCTCTTGAGCTGCAATATCAGTGAGATCTTGTGGTTCCAAGGTCACATGAGGAGCATGAGCTTTTTTTTCAGTAGTGATTTGCTCCGTAAGAGTGTTCCAAAGACCACAGCTACTACAGCGACCAAGCCATTTTTTGGTTTCATAGCCGCAATCAGAGCAGACAAAAAGTACATTCGTCTTCATAAGAGTCTATAATAAGCATTCGTAGTATACACAGAAAAAAGCGATCAGGGAGAATAAAATCCCCGACCGCTTACTAGTAACCAGTTTCAATTAAGCAGCGACTTTATGGCTAAGGCCATATTTCTCAAGCTTTTTGCTGTTGAAAGCCAAAGCATTGAGTAACCATTTGGTTTTACCCTCAATTTTTAATCTTTTGAGTAGACGTTCACGAGATTTCAAAGCTTTTTCAGGCTTGTGATTACTCTTTGGTCCGCTGCGCGTAATTTTGTAATAAACAATCGGTTTTCGTGACATAGCTTTTGGAAACAATCGCAGCAGAATTTACTGGAATTGGGTGATCAAGTCAAATAAACCCCTCATATTGAGAGTGGAAAGTGGAGAGTGGCCCCGAAGGGGTCCCCTTGGGAAGAGTTTTTCTGACGAAGAAGCTGATGAAAGCTTAAAAGAGTTTCTCTATTCTTTCCCAGAAGGTTTCGCGGTGAAATTCGTCCGCTACCAAATAGTCTTTGAGCACTACCTCAATTACTGATCGCTCATTGGGATCGATGCTAATAGCGATATGCGAACGTGTACTATTTACTAGTTGAAAAACTACATACGCTTCTTCAGGGAGAAACTGGAACCAAAAGCTTTTGATCAAAGTATAAGGATAGAACTCTTCATCTAAGTAGATTCCGCGATCGCTAACTACCACATCTATGACTGGAGCCTTTTCTTGTGAGTAAAGATAAACGATACCACTGAGCAAGGATATCAGTACTGCCATCAACCAAGCTTGTGTCAATACAGCATAAACCAACAAAAGAACGACAATAACAGCTGCATAAACATACCAACTTTTTCCTTTCATTAACCAGGTACGTTCATGCCCCTGCCAAGTATAAAGACCTTGTTCTGCTGGTTGAGTATCTGTTACATTCTGTGTTTCAGCCGTAATTTGTTCTTCTGGTAGCGGAGACATATTATCGTCGATCATGAGTGGAAACATTAGGAAGTGAGATATACGTACTTTTGGAACGCACTGGCTTCAATGAATACAACAACGAATAAACAATACAAAAAAGACCTACTAAAAATAGTATAGCAAATACCGCAAACTTTGGCGCAAGTACTTTGTTCAGCACCGAAGCTGAAGCACTCTGATCGGCTACAACGTGGGTCACGGCAGCAACTACTTCCGGTGTAGTCGTCGCTACAGGATCGACTGTAACCATTGGTGAAGGAGTGATAACAGGCGCAGGAGATTTAACTATCTTTATTTTGAGTAAGAGATTAGTTAAATCAGCTTTTTGCATGGTTTTGGTAGGCAAGAATAACGCTTGATCGTCGAAAAGTTTTTGCTCATAAGCAAAGTTCGTATAGCTTTTCCACCAGTTTGGAGCATCAGCTGGAATATCTGCATAGTGTTCAGTAGAGCTCACACCAGTAGTAAGCATCGGGACCAAATCACACACTACTAGTACATCATGCAACATTTCTATTTTCGTCATACCCACATTGGTTGTGGGTTGACTATTAGTAGCCAAAATACTCTGAATCAAGGCATTTTCCTTCGATTTGCTCAAAGCGGTACCGGAAAAACAAGAGTTATATGATAACTGCACTAAAGCCAAGCGAGTCAAATCAGATTGAGGTTGAATTAACTGCTCAGATACAGGATCAGCAAGCTCTGATTGTAGTGTCGGTGTAGTTGATGCCGTTACTAATGACTTAGTAGTTGTGGGTGATACAATCACCTTCACCTTATCAACACTGGTATTACTTTCATCACTAACACTGAGTTGAAACTCTAAAGCAGTGGGAGTATCAACCATTGGAGCAATAAAACTCGTAGCTGCATGCGTAGGAGCAAAAACAACAGTTGGTCCTTGATCCTGTTGCCAAAGATAAGTAAGCGCCAAACTGTCTTCATCACTTGAGAGAGCAGCATCCAAATGCACATGCTCACCGTTCTCGACATTTTGATCAATACCAGCATTGGCAATTGGTAACTGTGCTTGGTAAGGCATAACCGTGATAGTGACATCACTATGAGCCTGAGTAGTGCCATCACTGACGAGAACCATCAATTGATAGTTTGTGGGCGCAGCCACTCGAGGAGCGACAAAAGAGACAGTGTCGGTCATGTCATTACGCAAAGACAATTGCTCTCCGTATTTCTGTTCCCAAACAAAAGCTAATGGGTGTGTACTTGTCGTATCGACTAAAGCTTGAATCTTTACTTTTTCATCAGCTTTAGTCTTTATACCAGCCATTGGTCTAATCACTAAAGCATTGTCGGCAAAAGCCACCAAAGAAGCATTTGCCATCACAAATGTGAGCAAAAAGCTTAAAAGAAAACGGCATGTTGTTGTGTGGGCAAAAGCCATGTATTTTTGTTTTCTCATCATTATACCATGATTAAGGCCCCCAAGTAAAAACCTTACCCAGAGAACCAAATCTAGTAGTTAAACCGGAATTTTTCATTGAGATTGAAGTAGGCTACACTCAAAGCACTTATTGTTTTTTTTATGAAAAGAGCACTTTTTTTATTGACCACTGTACTGACCCTAAGCGCATGCGGAAGCACACAATCACCAACCGACAGTCTCAGCCTAAATGGGACAATAGTAGAAAATCCAGCACACTTACGTGAACAACCACCATTCATGTTTATTGATATTGAACAAAACAAGCTACTTGGCTATATCGAAAGCACTAAAGTACCACTAAGCGACTTTATTGATAGACAGGGCACCATTGAAGGCAAGATGCGTCACCAAAGTAGCGAGGGTGTACCGACCATTGATGTATCTGCTTTTACCCCTAGCAAGCCGTTGAGCGAAGAAGATATTCTACTAAGTACGTTGAGACGAGAAAGCAAAAAAGCACCCTATAATTACCGTTGGGATCAAGAAACAATTATGCTGATTTTGCAACGGGACAACAGCAATGGTAGCGCTCAAGTCCAGGTCACCGCGAAAGATCGAAGGTATTTAGTCTCTTTAGTAAGAAACAGGACCGATTGGCATATTGCTGATATCAAAGAGGAGGCGTATAGTTCTGAAGAAAATTCCAGTAGTTCTGGCAGTACTTCTCAACCATCCCCCCTTAGTACGTAAGCATGGCCCTCACACCTCGATTTCTTGGCGATTATCTAAAGCAAAGACGGCTCAGTTTCAATATTGAGTTGAGTGAAATTGAGCGTGACACTGGGATTAGACCAGATTATATCGAGGCGTTAGAACGTCGTGATTTCGAGAAGTTACCAGCGGATATATACCTGATTCCAATTACTAAACAATATGCTCTTTATCTAGGATTAGATGCAGATGCAGTAGTTAATCAGTTGAAAGAGGAAAAGCTCGATTACCTCAATCATCAAAATCAACTAACTATTGAAAATAAATTAGTTTTATCTCACACCACTCCAATTACTGGTAAAAAGATCTTTATTAGTCTAGCAACCAGTATTTTAGGTTTAGTAGTGTTTTATATCGTACAACAGTTTTACCAAGTATCTTCTCCTCCTGACATTGTAATCTTCGAACCCGCTACTGGTATCACCGTAAGTAGCAATAATATTTTAGTAAAAGGAAAAACAAGCAATGCCAGCAAAATCGAATTTAATGGCAAGGTAATCAATACCGATAATGAAGGTCAATTCAATATTCCCATCGATCTCAAAAATGGTGAAAACAATATAGCCATCGTAGCTACTAGTAATAATGGCCAAAAAAACGGCGAAAATTTGATTGTCTATGCAGATATTCCTCAGACAGCACAACTCGAAGACCATGTGACCAAGGGTACTCTGACACTGGCAATTACCGCTACCGACACCAGTTGGGTAAGTGTAAAGACAGATGGAGCAAGTGTCCAAAAAACTATGCAAGCGGGTGAGAAAGAAGAATTTACTGGTAAAAACATCGACATCATCCTCGGCAATGCTGGGGCCCTAGCTGTAGGACTCAATGGATCACCAGCAACAGTACTTGGTGACCGAGGTAGCGTCGTCCGCAAAAGCTATAGTTGGGATGATACTAATCTAAGCTATCTAGTTCACTAGTCTACCAAGTCTGCTGTTACTCTTATTACTTCTTCGAGTGTAGTAATACCTTGCAAAACTTGTAGTACACCGGATTCACGAAGCGTGAGCATTTTTTGATTTTCTCTGATATAAGAGAGCATATCTGCGCCGGATTTCATAGCCAGAATCATTTTCTCTAAAGTAGCATCAACGGTAAATACTTCATAAATACCTACCTGTCCACGATAGCCAGTATGACTACATTTCTCACAGCCAGCACCTTTAAAAAACTCTTGTGGTCTATCAATATGAATATTCAGGAGTATCTCAACCGTAGAAATCATATTGCCAATTAAAGCCATTTCCTCAACACTATATTGGTGCTTTATTGAACAAAAGGTACAAATACGACGGAGCAACCGTTGAGCAATCACAGTATCTAACGCTGGGGCCAGTACATATGCAGGTACACCCATATTGAGTAGACGCGGGATAGTAGCCACTGAATCATTAGTATGGAGCGTAGACAAAACAATATGACCGGTCAGAGAAGCTTCACAGGCAATCTCAGCAGTTTCTCGATCACGAATTTCACCAACCATCAAAACATCAGGATCTTGACGCAGAATTGCTCGCAGTCCACTAGCAAAATCATAGCTGCCCTCGGCATTGATCTGGCTCTGCACAATACCAGGGACATTGTATTCCACTGGATCTTCCAAAGTAATAATTTTATCTTCAGGATGATTGAGCAGGTTTAGTAAAGCGTACAAAGTAGTAGTCTTACCACTACCAGTAGGACCAGTAGCTAGAATCAAGCCATTTGGCCGAGCAATAGCAGCTTGAATTAACTCTAATCCATGACCGTTCAAACCCAAATCAGTCAGTCGCAATAGTTTTTTTTGTGGTGCTAGTAAGCGCATTACCAAAGATTCACCAAACATAGTCGGTAGGCTGGATAGACGAACGTCAACCTTGGCATGATTTACAAAAAAGCTAAAACGTCCATCTTGAGGTCTATTACTAATATTAAGCTTGATATGCGCAAGATGTTTAAATTGATTGATCATTTGAGCAGCTTTCTTTTTCTCTACAGCAAATACTTCTTGCAAGACACCATCGATACGAAAGCGCACCTTGGTAGCGATATCATAAGGTTCAATATGAATATCTGAACTACCAGCACGCATTGCTCCCACCAAAAGAGCATTGGTACTTTCTTCGCCAGAAAGCTGATCCAATTTGTCCTTGAGAGACGCGAGATTTTGAATCTCTTCAAGCATATTCCCCAGATCTTCAGGATTGTAAACATTTTCTACTTCAGCTTTATGCTTAAAAAATTCCACATGATATGCCTTGAGAGCATCTTCTAACCCAGCTTTAGTGGCTATATTAAGATTGATAGCATAATCTTGGGTACGCAGTTGTTCAATCAACTTCTGCGTTTCCCCATTCTTAGGATCAATTACCGCAAGACGCAGTTTTTTACCGGTGCGAAAGAAAGGCATCGCCAAAGCAGTGCGACATTCTTCTTCGCTAACAATAGTAAGCAAATCAATATTGATCGGTAATTTAGTCAAGTCCACATACGAAAGCCCGGTTTCATTAGCTAACTTAATCGCCTCTTTCTCTTCAAAAGCACGATTTACTTCTTGTAATTTTTGTTCAAGTGGTTTGGCTGTGCGATCAGTAGGAAGGCTCATGGGGAAATTGAGAGATAAAATATCAACAAATATAGTTTACCAGGTTGGTGATCTAGCAATACCAACCTGAGCCAAGGCCGTACCTCGGCTATAGTAAGCTGTGGGACCAAAAACTGGAACCATAAAAAACTGCGGATCTTTATTAGAGCGCGTCTCAAGAGAATCACTATCATCAACTGCTGCACAGTGCATAGCCACAGTTTCTAAACCACCTTTTGCTCTTTTTTGTACAACACGAAGCAAACATTTTCGCATATCTTTATGACCAAGAGCCTCCAGACGAAAGGTGTCTTTTAATACTCCTAAATGTGCCAAAGCATCTTCAAGTTCAATCCTATTCCCAATTACAAAAACTGTACGACTGGTTATTTGGCCTTGTTCACTCGTCTCACATGCCCACAGTCTCGTCTGCCCACGAGCATCAAGACCAACTTGATCGATGGCAACTTCTTCAACTCCTAAATGAGTAGTAGTAGTTTTTACAGACCTGATCCTATTACTTGAAGAATAATTAATGATAGCAACTGTTAAATGATTAGGTCCTGTCTCTTGCATCTGATTGAGTACAAGAGTCGACACAGCATCTGATGCATAACCAAACTGATGAGTATTGTTGACTCCAGCAAACCCTGTAATAGCCAATGGAAGAGCAAGCTTCTCACCTGCAAAAAATCTCGGACCTAAACGTCTTTCAAACTCAGCAGAAGATAAGTCATGAATAAAGAGATCACGTGCTGCTAGCGCTTCTTTCTCAGGAACAACACTAGCAAGTTTTCTAGTAATACCAATTAGACCACTAGCCGGTAGCCGTCTATAGGCAATTAAAAGCTCTGTAGCGCTAAGATCTACAACTGAGGGGGCACAACGGAGCGCTCTTGAGAATAGCGTTAGTAGATGATTATTACTAAGCAAAAAAGATGGATCTCTTCCTATCAGTTCTGGAGCCAAAGTGCCAATACGAGCCATTTTCAAATCAACATTTGCGGTACATTTCATTGACCACTTATTATCTTCAGCTCCAACTAAAGATGTCTTCAAATAGTTAGGCCGCTGTAAACCACCCTGCCCAAAATTTAAATTCTGAACTCCCAAAAAGCGTTCTGGCACAACATCAACAAAGGTACCAAGGAAATCAGATCCTAACTGGCCATCAAGTAAAGAATACTCTGGAGGCGTTACATTTGTATCAAGAGCATCACGCCCCTCCCTCAAATCACCAGACATATGTTTGTTTAATCTTTTAATTATACTTAATATAGCTGTTGTTTTCAATGTGATGAGAATTATTTCAAACTAAAGACACTGTATGCATTACCAATATCCGTATACAACGACATTTCCTGATCTCGCGTATTTAGAAAAGCTAGCTGAGGCTGAGCGAGCACGTTTTGAGAATACGAATTCATCCCTAGAAAGATTACTCACATACAGTGGAGTTGCTTTGAATTGGATGGCTGATTATCTGCTTGATCCCAATGTGATTTGGCGAAATGAAACTATAGCAATAGATAGTCTTTATCTCACAGGCACTAGTCCTGAATGGAATAAAGTGATCATTGATGAAGCACAACGTTCTCCAACAAAATTACATATATTAATCGCGAACAAACCGGCACTTAGTGAGTTCTTCAAGAATGCTCAATACGACGACAGTCCCATATTAGTGCGATACGAAGACGACAAAAATAAAGTGCTCAATGGTATGCATCGAGTAATTGGGGCAATTCTTGATGGCAAAGAACATATTGAAGCATTTATCGGAGAACTAAAAGGTGCCACGTACACTCCTGTCTGCGAACCACATGTAGTATATGACCTTTTACGTGCTTATATTCGTGGGATCAATCCTGACCGAAAAGGGCTCATTGCCGCTCTAAAGTTTTTGCGTAAAGCTTATAGCAATGTTGATGAGCTGCTCAAAAATCGTTTCGGTCCTGACGGAATTGCCGATGACGACATTCAAGCGATTATCCAAGATGCACTTACAGATTAAGTGCTAGAACTCAATCTGTTCATCAGTGAAAGGTCCAATGATAGCCAAAGCTAGATTTTTAGGATCGAGTAGCTCCTGAGCCACAGCTTGAACTTGTTCAGCAGTAACACTATCAATCAAGGCCTTTTGCTCTTCGAGAGTAAAGAAGCGATCATAGAAAAGTTGTTGATGAGCAATCATATTAGCTACGTTCTCAGAATCTTCTAAGTTCATTACTAACTTACCCTTGAGATAAGATTTAGCTTTTTGCAGTTCAGCATCAGATACCTTGGTAGTACGAATCAGCTCAAATTCTTGTTCAGTAGCACGCAAAGCTTGATTTACACGTTGGAGGTCGACACCAGCATAGGCAGCAAAACTACCAGTATCAGCGTAATCATCATAATTAGCTGAAATGTAATAACATAAACCTTGACGCTCACGTACTGAGAGAAACAAACGTGAACTCATACCTCCACCTAAAATGGTACGAAGAACCTTCAAAGCAAATCGATTGGGATGATTGCGATGATACGCACGGCCACCCAACCAGAAGTGAGCTTGCTCGGTTTGTTTATGGACAATAGTTTTTCGAGGAGTCTCAGGATTGACGAATGCTACTGGCATTGGTGTATTACCAGTATTAGTAAACTGAAAATACTTCTTAGCCAAATCTAGTCCCTGAGTGTGATCTAGGGCACCAGTAATCGTAACCACCATATTTTGTGGTACATAGGTACGCGCACGATAATTGATAATCTCATCTCGACTCACACGCTTGATTACATCCTTAGGCCCAGCAATTGGCCATCCTAATGGCTGATCGCCAAACACTACACCTTCGAAGACTTCAGCAATCTTGGACATAGGATTGTCCTCATACATATTGATCTCTTCCAGAATTACACCGCGTTCACGTTCAATTTCTTCAGACTTGAACGTAGCATTGAGTAACATGTCAGAAAGCACATCGCAGGCCATACTTGCATGTTCTTTGGCTAAACGAACATAGTAACCTGTATAATCTTTGCCAGTAAAAGCATTGAACTCCCCACCTACGCCATCAATAGCCTCAGATACAGCACGAGTATCAGGATAGCGCTCAGCACCTTTGAAAAAGAGATGTTCAAGAAAATGAGATACACCATTTATATCAATACTTTCAAATCGGGAACCAGTCCCTACTAATACCAAAACAGTGACTACTTCAGTCTGGGGTAAGTTGGCAGTAATGACGCGTAAACCATTAGCTAGAGTCGTCTTTTGATACATACAGTCTATTTAATCAGCGCTACTGTAGCCAGTTTAATCAACAAATAATAGTTATTCGCTTTGATTTAAAGGTTCAAGCAGTGACAAGTGGCATTTTTTATGTCACAGTATACATCCTCCACTTTTACTCAAAAGCGCAGGACCCAGCTGTATAGCTGTAAAGGATGGTAGAGCTTGGCAAAACTAGGTCAGATGAGGTAAAATACTATGAAGCTCAAACATCCAAACCAAATTAAATGTCATTATGAATCATCCCCAAGCTCATTTATTCGATATCGATTTACGAGCAGTAAATCAGAAAAAGAGATTCCCACGCGCATTGATGATCACAGGTGTAGCACTGATGACCATGGCTGCGAGTTTTTTGAATTACACCAATCAAGAGTTATTAGCTGCTGGTAGTGCTACTTCATTCTTACTATCAATTGAGGGCAAGAGTGCAGATATCAATATCGAAGCCAATAAAGCATTCTCACTTACTGTTAAGGCTTTAGATAATAATCTAGCTACAGCAGATAGTTATGTCGGTACAGTTAGCTTCACATCAACTGACACTCGCGCACGTCTACCAAGTGCTTATACATTTACAAGCACCGATCGTGGTGAAAAAACATTCAATCTCGCCCTTACATTGTTGACTACCGGTGCACAAACAGTAAGTATCAAGGACAGTACCAATAGCGCTATTCTTGGTGAAATTGCCGTTAATGTCAGTGCAGGCAACACCAATACTGGCACCACAGCTACAAAACCAGTGATCACCAGTCCTACCAATGATTCTACTATCAATAAAGCACAACTAGATATCACTGGTACGACCAATCCAGATGTCCAAGTTTCTATTTATGATGGCGACAAACTATTAGCGACAGTGAATGCTGATCGTAGTGGTAACTTTACTTATACGACCGATGCCTTGATCGATGGTACTCATACTATTTCAGTGGAAGTAACCAATAGCCAAGGCCAAAAGAGTACTTCTGATCGCGTACAAGTACGTGTAGATACAGCCCCGCCAGTACTTCAAAGCGTTATTGTCGCTCCGCTAGAAGTAGAAGGTACCCAAAAGACCACGATCACCGTCAATACTGAACCTGAACTAACCAGTGTACGCGCTCTTGCTGACCAAAGAACAATCACCTTGGCGGCATTACCTGACCGTCCTGGTACCTATAGCGGTGAATTCATCGCTCCTCAAGCTCCTGGACTCTATCCAGTCGATATTCAAGTAACTGATAAATTCAATAATACTAGTAACTATCGTGCTCAAGCTACTCTCAAAGTAAAAGCTGCTGCACCAGTATCAACTCCTAACCAGGCACCGATTGTTTCAGTCAATGCCGATATCCAAACTGGTCGCTCACCGCTGACTGTCCAATTCAGAAGCAATGCAACCGATAGTGATGGTAGAGTAGTTTCTTATCTCTGGAATTTCGGCGATGGCAACACAAGCACCGAAGCAAACCCTAAGCATGTGTATGTAATCGAAGGCAACTACACCGTGACATTAACGGTAACCGACGATAAAGGAGCAACAGCAAGTACAACCCTCCAAGGTAGTGACATCACTGAACGTGGCGTAGAGGTAACTGAAGTAGGTCCAGAACTCTGGATTGCTGTCAGTATTGCTCTAGCATTAGGTTTCTTATTCCAAAGACGCAAGCTCTTTCGTTAATTTCTTTTGAGAATCAATCAAAGTCCAATCAGCAAACACTGGTTGGGCTTTTTTTGTAAACAAAAACTTGCGCTGTTGAGTCCAAGGATAATCAGATAATGTGCGCAAAGTAGTAACAATTGCATTAGGCAAGCAAGAAAAATCATCATTGATCACCATACAAATCAATTGAGCTTGGCTAAAACGAACCAGACTAGCATCTTCGTTGAAATCAATATAATCCTGATGCAGATCAATATAATCTAAATAAAGTTCAGGATAGAGATCTTTGTAGTGCTGAACCAACTTCTCCGCCCAAGCGAAAGGTTCGCTCTCGCTTCGAGTGACAGGATCCCAACTGATGATAAGAATTGAAGGAGTGGAAAACATGGAAACAAGTTGAAAGTGGAGAGTGGAGAGTTGCCCCGAAGGGGTCCCTTTGGGAAGAGTCTCTCAATCAGAGTGTCATTTTGAGCCTACCAATTAATTCATCCGGAGCGCAACGTAGTGGTAAAGCTTGCCCTGAGCTTGCTGAAGGGAAGGATCTGGCCGACATCCAGTTTGGCAGAATGCTCAGCTCCCTATTGAGTATAAAAGATGAAAATTACACTACCAATCGCTATCAGAGCCCAAATGATATTGAGAGCACCTCTGGATAGTCACGTTTGGAATGTGCTTCCACAATGATTCCCAAAGCGCCAGTGAGATTGAGCAAATGGTAGATATTACTCTGAGGTAAAATAACCTCGAAACTAGTTAAAGCATAAGCCACTAGTACAGCACTGATACCATACCAGCCGAGAATATCAGTAATTATTGACCTTGATTTAGATCTCATAGTGGCCAAATTATTTTTAGTTTAGGCCATGTCTGAGTCCAATTTTTAACCTTCATTCTCTCTATAAAGAGTTGCGGATTAGATTTACAGGCTGGGTTGGAACGAATAGTAAGTTGGTTGAAATCATCTATCCCCCAAGGAGCGACCAAAGATAGTTCATCATTGCTAAGAAGCCTAACCCCAATACAAGTAGGAATCTCTGACCACTTACTCAAACCTTCTGCTGCTGAAGTATAAGGTTGGTCACCTTTGGTAACGTGCATGCGTGCTTGATTTTTTGAAGACCACTTTTGACCAGGGATAAGCTTTGTTAATTGAGCATCAAATTCTTTTTCTAAAGATTCAGCGAGATTGTCTGGATCAAAATAAATCACATCAATATCTGGCAATGGTGTGCTCTCTGTATAAACATGTAAATAATCCCATATTTTGCTGCGGACAAAACCAGCCCCAATCCACCAATCAGGCAAATTGAGGCTGCGAGCTGCTCGTAGGATATTCATCATCCATTCATCGTTTTTGATCAGCTCTAAAATATCCTTTTCATTCATAAGAAAAGCAACAAATTACTTACTTCTACCAAGCAGTCAAAATCAAAGCCATTACTAACATACTAACTAAGTAGTAACCAATATTAATAAAAAACAAGCCAACTGGACGACGTTCAAAAAGCACTCCAGATGAGTAAGGAACAACGATAAAGCCTAACCAAAGCCAAAGAGCAGCTACTAAAGCACTACTAATCATAGTAGCTCCTACGAGCACCAACACATGTGCCAACACATAAGACATGATCAAAGAGCCAACAAACATCCCAAACATTGCTGACGCCATACCCTTGTTCATATCCTTACCCTGCTTAGATGACACTCCACTTAACTTCATCCATTGATTGCCAAGCAAAAGTGGTGAATACCACAAAGACCCAATCACCATAGCAGCCACCGCAGCACCCAATACCGCCCAATAATTGAGAACTTGCATCATCATAAAATGAAATTAATGATCAAGCTCACTATACTGAAGTCAACTAAAAAGAAAACAGTTAGGATCTTATTGCTCTTCTGGGAATGAATCTGATAGTGACCGGTCTAGGATTGATATAATTCTGGAAGCTAGTTTGTACCCCAGGAGCAATCACCATTTCATGACAATTCTCAGTCCACCAAATAGTAATTGTACGATCGCCTCTCCTTCTACTAACTCTTTGAATTAAACTATGAGCTCTTTGATCAGGATGGTCGGCTATATAATGTGCGAGCTCAGAAGCTGAATGAACGTTTAAAGTATTTCTTTCACTATAACAACCGGCCAATCGAGTAGGATATCGACTAAAGGCTGCTTCCAAAGTTGGCACTACTACTGATGTATGAGGCTTAATGGGATCAATAATTGGCGTGGTATGTCGGAAAAAATAAAGCTCTGGATCGGTAGGAGGTGGTGGTTCTCGAACAGCTGAGGAAGATGTACTGGTTACAGTAGCTGGACTGCTTGGTTGTTCATTCCCACTGGCTAAACCAATAGCAACAGATGAAAGTATCGCACCAACAGCATAACGACCGACTCGAGAAGGTGGGGCAATCTGAGCTGGTGAACTAGATAAAAGAGCGGCAGTGCAGTATGGAGGCGCAGCAGCAACCGCTTCTAGGGGTACTTTTTGTACAGGCAGTTTTTGCTGTACTCTAGGTGGCATAGCTACAGGTGATACTTTCTTCTTATTTTCAGCTACAACTAAATTATCCAATCTTTTTACTCCGGCAATAAGCGCATCCATTTGTAAACGTGAATAAAACAATCGATGTTTTTTGACCCAATCAAAACTTACACCTCGCAGAGCATGAGAAAGAACATTGATAGCAAACATTGGCCGCTGTGATGCCGGCTCTAAAATAAGATCTCGTTCGAAGATTCCCATAGCTTCATGAACTCGGCTTTCTAAACTTGTTAGAACATTGGGATCATCATCCAGAATGAGATAACCACGTACAGCAGTAAAAAATGAGTTCACTAAAGAGGTAAACTCTTGTAGTTGATATGCTTTAGCTGGGTCACGCAGCGATCTCAGTCGTCTCACCGGTGTAGAAGGAGGATCCATGTCCATCAGCCTCCTCAAATAGCTAGGCCAATCATGACAATTAGTTTCAGGACCGTGCTCCAAATTAGACCTTATAGAACCATCCATAATAGTAGCAAGCTCAATTAATGCAGGCAGGTAATTCTAAGAGCTGTAGGGAAAGAAGTCAATCGGGGGGCTCAGAATTGTATGTCGGCCGGATCCTTCAACTCCACTTTGTTTCGTTCAGGATGAATTAGTTTGTAGTCCTTAATAAGCCCATCTAGCTAAAAGAAGCTTTCAACTTTTTAGCAATCGCCTCCCCTACCAATCTTCCCGTAGCCCAAGCTACTTGCAAGTTAAAACCTCCTGTCACGCCATCAACATCTAAAACTTCGCCGCCGAAATATAAATTGGGACAGAGTTTAGATTCCATTGTTTTGCGATTTACTTCATCGAGAGAGACACCACCAGCAGTGACAAATTCATCCCCTGGTCGACGAGCTAGAAGGGTCAACCGAAGCTCGCCTGAAAGTAAATGAACTAGCTTTCTGCGCAATTCTTTAGGCAATTGATGACAGGAATGTGATTCATTGATACCAGAAAGTAATAAAAGCTCTGCCACTAAACGTTTCGGTAACAAAGTTCTCAATATATTGGCTACCGACTTAGCAGTATTTTGATGAAATATTGATAATAGTGCATGTTCCCAATAATCGAAGTTGTTGTAGCCTAAAGGGTATAAACGTACCAATAATGGGTGCTGAGTAGTAATCGTCGCAAATGGAATCTGAGCTGAGAACGCAAAAACCATCGGGCCAGAAATACCAAAGTGGGTAAAGAGAAATGGCCCAGTGATTACCTCAGTTTTGGGCTCAATACCGACCAAACTCGCAGCAGGTAAACTGATACCAGAAAGACCCTTGCACCAATTTTCCTTTACTTCAAAGGAATTAAGCGAAGGTCCCAGCTGAGTAATAGTATGACCACAAGCTTTGGCAAAATCATAACCATCTCCGGTAGAACCAGTGTGCCGATAAGCATTGCCACCCGTAGTGATCACTACTACATCCATTACTTCGTTTCTTTTCCCGGTTGCTAACTCGAATCGACCATCACTCTGCTTAACGATAGCTGTTACGGGCTCAGAGAAGTGCACTTGCACATCGTGATTCACAAACAGCTTATCAAATACAGTAACGACATCTTTGCCCTGGTCAGAACGAGGAAAAACGCGAAAATCCTCTTCGTTTTTGAGCGGAACACCATGAGATTCAAACCACTGAAATACCTTTTCTGGACCAAAAGCAGCCATTGCAGAGCGCAAAAACAGAGAACCTCGAATATATTTGCTCTCGACCAAATGAGTGTCAGTATAACCAGTAGTCACATTACATCGACCTCCACCGCTAATAAGCACTTTCTTGCCCAGAGCTGGGTTCTTTTCAAAAATATGAATTGAGCCTTCTACCTGTTGTTCACAAAGCGTAGCAGCCACCATCATCCCCGCAGCGCCACCACCAATAATTGCAATATTCATACTAGGTGCTTAGTAATCCATTCCACTACCTGCAGTTGCCCTGACTGAGGGTACAAATTGGTAAGATCCTTTAATGCTGTCGCTGAATACCAAGTAGGTATATATTGATTAGACGCTGAAGACCTTTCTTTTTCAGGACCACCAACAGTTGGAACCCCGTGATCAGATTCAATCAAAAACCAGAATTCGTGCCTGCTATCATTCACTAGTTCAAAAAGAAACTGGGGATCAGAGACATCAAGACTAAATTCTTCAGCAACCTCTCTAACGACTGCTTGTTCCTTAGTTTCACCAGGTTCAACTGTCCCGCCACCAAATATAAAATATTCACCACCAGCTTTAACTCTCTTCATTAATAAGACCTGGTCACCACGGAGAATTACGGCAACAGCACGAGCGCCAATTATAGTAGCTTCAGTCATCGTTCCATATCTTAGTTACAATCCTCAGCTTACTCAAGCAAAACAAGAATGCAATTGTTTAGATCAATTAAGCTACTTAACATACTTAACTTTCTTCTGCAAAAGCAGTAGAATAGATCCACTGACTCACCTTATGAACCAAACAGCACCAAAACTTACGGGATTCTTCCGTAATTATCTCCGTTTTCTTATCCCACTTATCATTGCCGCTACTTTAGCTAATGGTATTGGATTAGTAATCCCCGCCTTGATCTCCAAACATATTGATGTTTATCAAGCTACCGGTGGATACAATTTCAATCTTATTTTATTAGAATTGATTGGCATCACGGTCGCAGTCGCAGTTTTTACTTTGATTCAGTCGGCACTAGCCACGTTCACAGCAGAAAAGATGGCTTATGATTTACGCGACCAATTAGCAAAAAAGATTTCTCAACAAAGCTTTCATTATGTAAGCACTACTACGGTAGCAAAACTTTTGACTATCATTACTAGTGACGTCGATGGCATCAAAGGACTAATTGCTCAAGGTATTGTAGCTATCTTCTCAGCATTATTGATCCTCATCGGTAGTAGCATCGCCTTACTCTCTATTGATATCAAACTGGCGTTGATCACTTTGACTATTATTCCTCTTATTGCTTTCTCCTTTAGCTTTATCTTTGGTAGAATTGGCAAACTATTCCGTGCTGCACAAGAAAATTTGGAAAAAATCAACAAAGTAGTCAACGAAAGCATCATCGCTGCTAGTTTGGTACGAGTACTCAATGCCGAGAACCAAGAAAAAGATAAATTCGATGTAGTAAATACTAGGTCACACGATATCGGATTCTCTATCGTCAAAGGATTTGCCTCTTTATTTCCAATTATCAATTTACTGGCCAATGCTTCGACTTTACTTATTCTGTGGTTTGGAGGCTTAAAAACAATTAGCGGTGAGCTCAGCCTCGGAAACTTTGCTGCCTTCTTTGCTTACGCTGGCATGTTGCTTGCTCCAGTATTTATTATCGCATTTATTAGTACGACAATGTCGAGAGCTTTCATTTCTTGGCAAAGAATCAACTCAGTACTATTAGCCCCTCTCGAAGAGGTTAATGGTACCATCACCACACCAATCAAGGGGGAAATTAGCTTTGATAGCGTCTCCCTAGCTTATAATGAAAAGAAAGTATTAAAAAACATTTCCTTCACGATCAAACCAGGCAGTAGAACCGCTATTGTTGGCCCAATATCAGCTGGAAAGAGTCAAATTCTCTATCTTATCGCTCGATTGATTCAACCTACTCAAGGTTCAATCACTATTGACGATCACGCCTTAGCTGATTATGAACGCGATACTTTGATGCGAGCAATTGGGCTCGTATTTCAAGATAGTGTCGTCCTCAATACTACGGTCAGAGAGAACATTCAACTTCACGAAAGTATCGATGAATCTGCCCTTCAGAAAGCAATCGACACTGCTCAATTGAGTGATTTGATTGCTAGCCTACCACTAGGACTAGAAACTCAAATTAGCGAGCGTGGAAGCAATTTATCTGGAGGACAAAAGCAAAGGTTAATGCTAGCAAGAGCATTAGCTCTCAACCCTAAAGTATTACTACTCGATGACTTTACTGCTCGTGTGGATCGAGCAACCGAGAAGGAAATTATTGATGCAATCCAGAAAAATTACCCGAACCTTACGCTCGTATCCATTACTCAAAAAATTGAGCCAATTAAAACCTATGACCAAATCATCGTACTCATGGAGGGAGAATTAATTGCTAGCGGTACCCATGAAGAACTATTAACAAACTCCTTGGAGTATCAACAAATCTGTGAATCTCAAAAAACTTCAGAATAAATATATGAAATATAATCTTTTAGAATTAGATAAAAAAGCAAATCCAAGTCTATGGGAAGGCATCAAAAGTCTCTTAGCTTACCTGGGCGAAGATAGGATGAAGTTGGTATGGGCACTCCTGATCGTCCTCCTCAACTCTGGTATCGTGATCGTCACTCCTTACTTTATTGGTTTAGCTACTGATACTTATATTGTAGCGCATGACACTACGGGTTTACTGCATATGATCGGTATCTTGGTCTTGCTCTATATTGTTGCTGTGCTAACCAGCTACAGCCAAATGGTCTTAACCGGACAGGTGGCGCAGAAAATGCTTTACCGTCTACGCAGTACTATCTTTGCTAAAATCCAGAGCTTGCCTTTAGCTTTTTTCCAACAAAACAAAACAGGCGACCTCATGGCCCGCATTAACAATGACACTGACAAGCTCAATCAATTTCTATCGGAAAGTATTATGCGTTTTATGGGGAGCTTCTTTGTCATAGTGGGTGTCGGTATTTTCGTATTATTCTTCCAGTTTTGGTTAGCAATAGCCATGTTTAGCGGTATCATAGTGATTATGATTATCTCTCGTTTGGTCAAATCAAAAGTCGAGAAAGCTAACAAAATTAGTGCAGCAGCTACAGGTGCATTGTCTGGACAATTGCAAGAAAGTCTCAGTAACTTCAAAGTAATTGTAGCCTTCAATCGTCGTCAGTACTTTGAAGAGAAACTACAAGAGTTCAATCTACAAAACTTCAACGGCAATCGTGCTAGTGCTTTTATCAATAGTATTTATAAACCAATTTATGATAGTTCAGGCAATATTGCCAAAACCGTAGTATTGATTTATGGACTTTACTTAATCTCCTCAGGAGATATTACTATTGGTATCTTGATTGCCTTTCTAAGCTACACCCAACGCTTCTACGATCCATTACAAATGTTTGGTACCATTGTCGGCAACATTCAAAATGCGTTGGCTTCATGGGCCCGAATCAAAGATATATTAGTGATGGAGAATGATTTGTTAGTACAACCAAAAACTCCCTCTACTATCGAGGCTACGAAACTAATGCAATTTGATCATGTCCGTTTTGGTTACTTACCAGAAAAGGTAATCATTCATGATGCCAGCTTTAGTTTAGAATCTGGAAAAACATATGCATTCATCGGTCCAACTGGTGGAGGCAAAAGTACCATGGCAAGTCTGATGGCTAGGCTCTATGACCCTCAAGCAGGAAAGATCACTTTGGAGGGGAATGATTTACGAAGCTACACATCAGAAGAGATAAGCAACAGCATTGGTTTCATTCTTCAAGATGCTTTACTTTTTAGTGGCACTATTGGAGAAAATATTAGCTATGGCAATAATCAAATAAAAGAGCTCAATGATGAGCAATTATTACAACTCTTAGCCGATAATAATTTAACTGACTGTTTAGAAAAATTCCCCAATGGCTTAGCTACTGAAGTGATTAGTGGTGGTGAGAACTTGAGTCTGGGACAAAAACAATTAGTCTCTTTCATGAGAGCAATTTTACGCAAACCCAAACTACTGATATTAGATGAAGCTACAGCTAATATTGATACCGTGACGGAACAGTACCTCAACCAACTTTTAGACAAACTACCGAAGACCACTACCAAAGTGGTAATTGCCCATCGTCTCAATACTATCCAAAATGCTGATGAGATTATCTTCATCAACAACGGTCAAATTGAGCACACTATGGACTTCGAGCACGCAATGCACTTAATTGATAATGCTAAGAGAAAAAGTTAAACATCCCTTTACCTTTAATCTTCTATGAATCCCCCTCTCACACCCAAAAGGCCAGTTACAGATAACATTCACAATCAAGCAATTACCGACAACTACCGTTGGTTAGAAGACGACAACAGTAAAGAAGTTCTCGACTGGACAGACAAACAAAATGAATATACCAAAGGTGTTTTGGCGCAAGATCCCCAGCACCAAACGTGGGTAGATGAGGTGAAACAATGTTTCGATATTACCATCCACGGGATCCCACACTACTTACCAAATAGAATATTTTGGCAAGAAAAACGCCCAGGACAAAACCAATTCGTGGTCTATACCAAAAGTAGAGCAGTAGATGCAAAGGAAGAGGTAATTATTGATCCAAACCTAATCGATAAAGACGGCTTAGCTTCTTTAGATTATTGGATAAACTCCCCTCTAGGAAACTATGTTAACTATGGCATTTCCCGGAATGGTGACGAAATGGCTACAATGTATATCTATAATATAAAAACTAAAGCAATTTTACCGGAAACAATTCCCTACGCTCGTTACTCAAACATTGTATGGATGCCTGATGAAAGTGGCTTTTTCTATACCAGACAAGCGGCCCCAGGAACCGTACCAGAGGACGAAGAAAATTATCGTTACTACTTATTGTTTCACCGACTAGGAGAAAATATTAGTAATGATAGATTAATTTGGGGAAAAGATCGTCCTAAAACTGAAATGATCCTTTACTGTCAGCTATCTGAGGACGGTCAAAATCTATTGCTGGGATGCAGCGTAAATTGGACTCGGAGTGACGTGTTCTTATATAACTACACCAAAGATTCTTGGACTACAGTAGTAGAAAACTATGATGCTAGTTTCAGTGGTTTTATTAAAAATAACTGTATTTACTTAACAACTAACTACCAAGCAGAGAAAAGTAAGCTGATCCGATGCAACCTTGATCATATTCCTGAAGAAATAGATGGCTGGGAAACAATCATTGCCTCCACAGAAGATCAGCTTCAAGAAGTTTACTGTACTAGCGAAAAAATTGTGATTGAGTACCTCCACGATGTCTGTTCAGTTTTAAAGACTTTTGATTTTGATGGTCACTATCTAGAAACCATAAACTTACCTGCACACTCTAGTGTTACCTCCATTACTTCAGATAGAAGGTATCCACAGTTTTATGCTGGAGTACTAAACCTACTCCATGATGCCGCTATTTATTTCTACGATGGGCAGAAGCTGATACTGGATCAGAAACCAGAAATTAGCCTTAGTGCTGAAGAATATGAAAGCAAACAAGTTTGGTTCACTAGTAAAGATGGTACCAAGGTACCAATGTTCATCGTCTGCAAAAAAGATCTCCAATTAGATCATAGTCACCCTACTGTTCTCTATGGTTACGGTGGCTTTGCTACATTGCTCACACCCTTTTTCCCTAGACGCTTTGTCCCCATGCTCAAACGTAATGGAATATTTGCTATAGCCAATATCAGAGGCGGTGGTGAATTCGGTAGAGCATGGCATCAAGGAGGGATTTTGGAAAACAAAACAAAAAGCTTCGAAGATCTAGCGGCAGCAGCTGAGTATCTACAGGCAGAGGGTTATACCAGTCCGCAGAAGCTTATTATCCAAGGAGGTAGTAATGGTGGACTGTTAGTCGCGGTTACAGCCGTACTCAATCCTCAACTTTTCCGTGGCGTCATTTGCCAAGTACCTCTCACTGACATGGTGCGTTTCCCACAGTTTTTAATTGCCGCCCGTTGGGTCCATGAGTATGGCAATCCTGAAGTGGAGAATGATTTCCAAAAGATTATGACTTGGAGCCCTTATCATAATGTCAAAACCAACCAGGAGTATCCGCACTTCTTGATCACTACTGGTAAACATGACACTAGGGTAGCTCCCCTACACGCTCGTAAAATGGCTGCTGAACTACAAGCAAAAAACCCCAATCAATATACGCTCCTTCGGACAGAGGAAAGTGCAGGTCATGGCCCTGGGCGACCAATCCAACAATTAGTAGAAGAAATAGCAGACATGCTGAGCTTCATTACAGTAATTACCCAATAAACAAATTCAGCAATACAAAAAAGAAGGCATAACCTATAAGGAATGCCTTCTTTTTATTTGAGCACTAGACTACCAGCTTCCGCGGCGGTCATTACCACCACTACCACCACCGAAACTACGGTCATTGCGACCACCGAAGTTTGAACGAGGAGCTTTTGGGCGAGCCTCATTAACAGTCAAAGAACGACCTTCGAGCTCTTGACCATTGAACATATCAATAGCTGCTTGAGCTGCTTCAGGAGTAGCCATTTCTACAAAGCCGAAGCCCTTAGAACGACCATTGTCAGTAATAATACTAACAGATACAACTTCACCTGCCTTGCTGAATTCAGCATGCAATGTTTGTTCAGTTGTTGCCCAAGCCAAACCACCAACATAGAGTTTTGTAGACATAAAGCCTAAAAAATTAAGGATATCCAGTCTACTTAGATTCAATTTCTACTGTCTCTATCGAACCAATAAAATTAGCCTGCAAAATAGAACTGCCGGCACTATAGTCCCCTTTTTAGGCACTTTTGTCAATCATAGACATAAATTCTGATCTTAGAGATGGCAAGAACCCAAGTTATTTTTAGCTAAATAGTGCTGATGATAATCTTCCGCTTTGTAAAAAGTTTGAGATGGTTCAACAATAGTCACAATCGGGCTACTAAACTTCTTAGATTCCTCTAAGGTCTTCTTAGATAGCTCAGCTGATTTCTTCTGTTCATCAGAATGATAAAAGATTACAGAGCGATACTGATCACCAATATCCGGCCCCTGACGATTACGAGTAGTAGGATTGTGGTTGTTCCAAAATATTTCCAACAATTTTTCATAACTAACCTTTTCAGGATCATAAGTAACCTGCACCACCTCCGCATGCTGGGTGGTATGCGAACAAACATCCTCATAGGTAGGATTGGCCATCACGCCACCTTCGTAGCCCACAGCAGTCTCAATTACACCAGGAAGTTCACGATAGAGTTCTTCTACACCCCAGAAACAACCAGCACCGAAAGTAGCTAATTGATAGTTCATTATTTTACATTAAGTGTATGAGAGCATTGTAACACTGATTGAATTTTGGGGCTTGATGCCTAAGGTATGAATTATTAAGAAGCTAAATTTTAGATTTCTAGCTTCAAGCCTCAAAGTTCACCGAAGCTGTATATCGACCAGATCCTTCGACTCCACTCCGTTGTGCTCAGGATGAATTGATAGGGAAGACTCTTCGTTCGCAAAACTTTCCACTTTCAACTTTTCCCCGTGCTTCTTGACAAGAAAAAGGAGAAAACTACAATTCAGACAACTTCTGCTATATTTTTGACGCAGAAAATTTATGGGTTTAGGAACTCAAATATTGTCATCCCAGACAGTACATTTTCTCAGAATGGGATTTTGTGTCGCTTACCGAAGTATAACTTCAGTAGCTTAGCACGCTGACCCAATCGATAGTTATTGTTTAGAGGTAGTCATGTCTGAATGGTGTCGCATGCACAAGCTATTTTGCAGCGAACTATTTCTTTATGATACCTAATTTTTTATGTTACAAATCACTCACTTTACACTCAACATCGTCGACGACGACTTATTACGCGATATTTCCCTCTCTCTCGACGGGAAAACCGACAATCGTATCGCCATTGTCGGAAAAAATGGCTGTGGCAAATCTTCTTTCCTCAAAGCAATCATGGGTGAAATCGAGCCTGCTGCTGGAGACATCACTATTCATCATGAACGGATTGCCTATTTACCACAGGAACCACAATTTGGTGAACACAGCTTAGTCGGAGAATATTTAGAAAGCTTATTGGAAGAACCATGGCATGCTTACAAAATCGATATTGCCATGCAAAAAGTAGGATTGGCACCCGACTATTTGATTGCTGAGATCGCTCATCTTAGTGGTGGCGAAAGAGTAAAGGTCGCTCTTACAGGACTATTACTCGATGATCCCACTATTCTCTTGATGGATGAACCTACTAACAACCTTGATCATGCTGGTATCAGTTGGCTCGAAGGATTTATCAAAAATTTTAACGGTTCAATTATTATTGTTTCCCATGATCGCAGCTTAATCAAAAATGTGATTACAGAAATTTGGGAAATCGATAGTCAGCTCAAAACCATTCACCGCTTTGGTGGCAGTTATGATCAGTTTTTGCTTGAACGCAAACATCGTTTTGAGCGTTTACTTACTCAGTATGAAAGAGAGCAAGTAGTAATCGATGAAATCAAAGCCTGGTTAAAAGCAAACGAACTGAACCCTAAGTATCGCTTTGGCGCTTTAGTTATGTCGCAGAAACAGAAACTAGAACACGCTATCCGAGATCATATTATTAAACCTGAACCAGATCCAGAAATCGTTCCTTATTTATTACCAAAATCTGACATTAATTTGATCGTCAAAGTAGCAATCAACCAAAAACAATTTGGTGAAAAAGTACTACTCCAAGGCACCAAATTTAGTGTGCACTTACAAGAAAAGGTGATGATCCAAGGAAGAAACGGTGCAGGAAAAACCACGCTGCTAAACATGATCGCTGGCATAGATAACAATTACGATGGCAGTATCATCATTGGCCAAAGAGTAACCATTGCTTATCTCCCACAGCATAGTCAATTAAGCGGAAAAGCTGGCGTACTCGAGACATTCATGAATGAAACATTGATGCCCGAAACTCAAGCACGAGCTGTCCTAGCAAGATATCTGTTCCCTAATCATTTCATCGACAATATAGTCAGTAAACTCAGCTTCGGCGAAAGAAAGCGATTAGAACTAGCTATTATTCTCACGAAACAACCCCAGTTATTAATCCTCGACGAACCTACCAATCATCTAGATATCTTTGCTCGAGAAATGTTAGAAGAATTTATCCGCAGACAACCAATTGCAATGATTATTGTTTCTCATGACAGATACTTTGTAGAGAAGCTAGGAATTGACAGCGTGGTAGAGATCTAATGCTAAATACCAGTTGAGAGTTGCCCCGAAGGGGTCCCTTTGGGAAAAGTTGAGAGTTTTGCAAACAGCAATTCAAACATCAAGCCTCAAAATTCATCCTGAGCAGAGCGTAGCAACAGAGCTTACCCTGACCCTATCGAAGGGGAAGATCCGGTTTCTACTCTGCTCAAGGATGAAAAACTGCTTAGTAAGCCGCAACAATCTTCATTACCAAACTAATAATTGTTCCTATTAAAAATACCAATGTTGGAATGAAGCTTAATGCACTTCCAAAATGACGTTTGTTGGCATCACGGTAATAACCAATGGCATAGGCAATACGGCCAAGACACCACACACCACCCAAAATAGCGGCCCAAGTAATGCTCACAAAGTAAGCAAAAAACCACATTGTAGGAAGCATCATCACCATTTGCTCTAAAGTATTATAATGCACACGCACATATCGCTCAAAATCAGCATTTCCGATCATCGCTGGTGCACTAATTTTAAACTTAGCTCGAGCAAAACCGACATTGCCAACTAATACGAAGTATACAACGAACACTAACATCGTAACCAAACTCAAAACATACCAGTCAAACATGGAATAATTTTTAATGACAATGCTACTGTAATCCTTTACAGTTCACCTGTGAATAAAAAACTTTATGGAAGTCGAAGCTAGATTCTTACTTACACCTACCAGCCAAGTTCGATTACTGGAAGGGGCCAAACTGATTGAAGAAACAAAATTCACAGTAGAATTCTTAGATACACCGCAGTGGACACTGGCTTACTCTAATCATTGGCTGAAAAGAAAAAATGGTAAATATGAGTTAAAAATTCCTTTAAAAAACCGTGAACTCGACAAAACTCCTCATCTTGCGACCATATTTCATGAAGAAAAAGACAAACATAAAATTTTAGGAGAGTTAGATTTACCAGATGAAGAGGACTTCGAGGCTGCTTTGACTAAAGCAAAGATAAGACCATTTGCAAGCATTGAAACTACACGTACCAGTTACCAAAAAGGTGCCTTCCGTTTAGATTTAGACCAAGCTCAATTCCCGCTAATTCGAACTGGTGTAATTTTTCACTATGCAGTAGCCGAGATTGAATTAGATGTCCCCGAAGATGCAGCTATGCAAGCAAAAGAAGACATTATCACTTTTGCTGAACAACACCAATTAGAAGTATCAGACACGAGAGGTAAAATGATGGAGTATGTTTTCCAAAACTACCCCACTGTTTACCAAGAATTTGTAAGACGAGGATTAATCAGTAAATAAAATCCCATTTTTACCTTTTACATATTGCCTATTAAATCGTTTGCTAAACAAAACCTATCAGCCAAAAAACAAACATTTGAGTTTAATTTTACTTTCACTTACAATCGCTAAACCAGTATTAACTATCATAAAATATGAACAATAACTGTTGTATGGGCGGCGGATGTGGATGCTCTTCTAGTCACGAAATGGATATGTGTGGTGACGAACAAGAAGAGATGATGTCTGTAGCTCAAGTTGGTGAAGAAGCTCCAGCATTTATGGCTGAAGCACTCGATGGCAGTCAATTCCGTCAGGTTTCTAGCGAAGAGTATCGTGGTAAATGGGTACTATTATTCTTTTATCCATTAGATTTTACCTTCGTATGTCCTACTGAACTATTAGAACTCAACAAACGTTTCAAAGAGTTCGAAGAGCTCAACTGCCAAATCATTGGCTCAAGCACTGATAGTGTTTACTCACATCAAGCTTGGACTAAGGAAATCGGCAACTTCAATTTCCCTATCCTAGCCGATATGACTCAGGAAATTGCTGAGAGCTACGGTGTATTAGTAGCAGACAAAGGTGTTTCACTCCGAGGAGCATTCTTGATCGATCCAGATGGCGTATTGCAATCTTGTACTATCAACAATCTCCCAGTCGGTAGAAACATCGATGAACTACTCCGTGTACTCAAAGCCTTCCAAACTGGTGAATTATGTCCAGTAGGTTGGAACCAAGGCGGAAAGACACTGGGAAAGGCGTAAAAATTTGTTTGAGCAAATAGATTAAGAAAGGCTTTCATCTTTGGATGGGGCCTTTTTTAAAAATTGCGAGTTGCGAATTGCGAAGTGCGAATTTAAAACCTCGGGCATCAGGGTTCTGGCCACTTAGTTCCACAAGCTAGGGTCTGGTTCCAATACTGGATCCGTCACCTCTTTGCTGGCAAAGAATGCTGCTGCTCCGATCATTGCTGCATTGTCAGTGCAGTAACTTAACTTGGTTGGGTAAAATACTGTTGCATTCGCTTTGCTAAACTTCTCTATCGCTAATGCCCGAAAACGTTGGTTAGCTGATACGCCACCGGAAATAAATACTGAGGGCGTACGATATTTTTCCCAGGCACCAAAAAGTTTAGTGGTCATTACATCAAAGACAGCTTCTTGAAATTCATAAGCTAGGTCAGCTCTGGTCTGTTCATCTAATGATCCTAGTTTTTGGACTAAGGTATAAAGTGCCGTCTTGAGACCGGAGAAAGAGAAATTAAAATCATGAATCTCTTTTGGTCGCAAACCTGTAGGTACTTGCTGTAACCATGCTCGTGGTAACTGAAACTTTCCAGGCCTACCTAAGCGTGCCAGCTTTTCTATTTCTGGTCCACCAGGATAAGAAAGATCCAACATTCTTGCTGCTTTATCAAAAGCCTCACCAGCAGAATCATCTTGAGTCTGACCGAGAAGTTCCATCTCCCCATGTTTACGTAACAATACTAAATCATTATGACCGCCTGAAACACTAATGATCAGAACCGGCAATTCCGGTAGCTGTTCCCTACCTAAGAAATTAGCATATAAGTGACCCCAAATATGGTTCACGGCCAGTAACGGCTTCCCCCACATCTTAGCTAGTACTTGAGCAGCTGTAACACCAACAATAAGGGATCCAATCAGTCCAGGACCTTGAGTAACAGCAATAGCATCAATATCGGCAACAGTTAGCTGAGATTGAGATAAGGCTTCTTCAACTACAGGAATAATTTTACCTACATGTGCTCTCGCTGCTACTTCTGGTACTGTTCCATGCGTAAGCTGATGCAAAGCGATTTGAGAAGATATCACCGAAGCAATTACTTTCATCCCATCTTCCACAATGGCGCAGGCAGTCTCATCAAAAGATGTCTCGATTGCTAAAATTTTCATAAAAAGATGCTATATTCTCTCTGAATAGACTGACACAAATTACTATGAAAGCTCGTATCCGCCAATATATCCTCTGGTGTGCTCGCCGCAAAATTATCAACACCAAGGCAAAGATAGTAGCGATTACGGGTAGTGTGGGCAAAAGCTCCACCAAAGAAGCAGTCACTACGGTACTAAGTGAGAAGTATCGTGTTCGTTCAAATTATGGCAGTCTGAATAACGAGCTTGGTTTGCCTTTAGCGATTCTAGGCGAACGCAATGCTTCTTCGTTTTTAGGCTGGCTCTGGAAAGTAGCAAAGATTACCTTAAGAACATTTGTTTTCGATCCAAAAGTAGACGTAATGGTATTAGAATGTGGTATAGACAAGCCGGGTGACATGGACAGTATCCTTAGCCTGATCAAACCAGATATCAGTATTATCACTACCGTGGAAGAAGCACATATGCAAAACTTCCCTAACCATGAAAGTCTAGTGCACGAGAAATGGAAATTAGCGTTTGGCACCAAAGAATCAGGCTCCGTTATTGTTAATTTCGATAATCCACCCACTCACACTCAGATACATCATGTCACTGCCAAAGTGCTTACCTTTGGCCTCAATCAAAAAGCAGATTACTCAGCGCAAGATGTGCAATACAACCAAAAAGGTACTACCTACACCCTAGCAGCCGAAACAGAAAAAAGAACCATCATCGTACCAACGATTGGGAAAATCCAAGCATATATCACTTTACCCGCAATCATTACCGGCAGAATTTTAGGAGAAACATGGACAGAAATTGCTACTGGTTTAGAAAAACTGATCCCGCTACCAGGTCGATTAAGTTTATTAGAAGGAATCAAGGGATGCTACTTATTAGAAAGTTCTTACAATGCATCTCCTTCATCGATGAAGGCTGCTATCGAGGTACTAAAAAATATCCCCGGAAAAAGACATATTGCTATTGTGGGTGACATGCGAGAACTAGGAAACATTACCCCTGAAGCACATTTAGAAATGCTCACGATTCTTGCTAAGGAATGTGACATAGTCTGTACTTTTGGTCCTAACTACGAAGCAGCATTACTCCACCTCCCCGCTCACACCAAAGCTCAAGCGGCATTTCATCACTTTCAAATTCGAGAAGATATTGTTGCTTTTATCACTCCCAAATTACAAAAAGAAGATATAATTTTGATCAAAGGATCACAAAATACTATCACACTAGAGAAAGTATCAGTGAAACTGATGGCACATCCTGAAATGGCCAAACAGGTGCTACCTAGACAGTATGGAAAATGGAAACACACGGACAGGGAATAATTGCGAATTCAGAATTGCGAAGTGCGAATTGTTGGTCAGTGGAGGTTAATTTGCATTTGTTGCCACATCATTAACATCATCATCTGCATCTAGCTCTTGGAGAAGTTCTTGGAGTTGAATACTTTGTTCTTCAGATAAATCTGTCGTCATTTTAGGTACAAATTGAATAGCACTAGAATTCAGTTGGTATTTATTGTCTTCAAAGTAATGCTTGAGTGTACCGAAAAGTGTGTAATCAGCAGCTACCATTAATTCTTGCTCAATGGTTTCAATTTCACTGGCACCTAGATCAATCAAAGCTAATTCCAAATCATCTTTGCTTGCAATAGCACTCAGTGGAATAAAAAATACTGCTCGTTTTTCAAAAAGAAATCCTACCGACCCACTTTCAGCCATACGACCACCATTATTGTTGAGGATAGTGCGCAGGTTAGAAGCTGTACGATTCTTGTTGTCAGTCAAAGCTTGAATATAGAGAGCCGCTCCTCCTGGTCCATAAGCTTCGTAATACAGTTCTTCGATTTGGTTACCTTCTTTTAGTTCGCCTGTCCCTTTTTTGATTGCACGTTCAATATTAGCATTGGGCATATTATCGAGCTTGGCCTTTTCTATTACCAAACGTAGAGTTGAATTAGTGGCAGGATCACCCCCTTTTTGAGCAGCCAGAGCAATCAACTTAGCATGCTTGGTGAACTTATTGCTTCGTTTCGCATCAATAGCCCATTTGTGTCGCTTGGTTGTCGCCCATTTGGAATGTCCTGACATACGTGATTACCTTAAAGTGCGCTTGATAGCATTGTAATGTTTCACCAACACCTTGTCCTTTTTGATTTGCTCTTCGATCTTCTGGCAGGCATGCATCACGGTAGTATGATTTTTGCCACCAAAAATCTCACCAATACGTTCAAAGGAAAGTTGTAACTCCTCACGCATAAAGTACATAGCAAGCTGACGTGGTACTAAAATTTCCCGTTTGCGCACATCGCTTAAGAGATCATCGGGAGCCAAACTGAACTCATCTGCTGTCAGATTGAGAATATCTTTTTCATTGAGAGTATGACCAATTGGTGACACGCCATAACCACTACTCGAAGGCACAATCGCCTTTTCTGGTTTCATACTCCTTTCAAAGAGATGTGCAACATCCTCTAAGCTTGGCATCTTGCCTTGGAGATCAATATGAGCCAATAAACTAGTAAGTACACCAACGAGTTCACGTACATTACTGCCAGAGTTATTAGCTATATATTCTAGAATTTCTTGAGATAATAAATGTCCTTTTTCTTGGCATTTGGTAATCAAAATTGCTAAGCGTGTTTCATAAAGAGGTGGCTGAATATCTACCAACATCCCCATTTCAAAACGAGAGCGCAATCTTTGTTCAAGATTCGCAATCTCACGAGGAGGACGATCACTACTCAAGACGATTTGCTTACCGGATTCATAGAGAGCATTGAATGTGTGGAAAAACTCTACTTGAGTTTGTTCTGCTCGAGACCAAAATTGAACATCATCTACAATCAATACATCCAGATTACGATATTTTTCTTTGAAATGTGATGCACGTTTTTTCTGCACCATACCAATATATTCATTGGTAAACTCTTCAGAGGTAGCATAATAAACGCGTTTGCGAGCATTCTTGCCCAAAACAGCATTACCAATAGCCTGCAACAGATGGGTCTTGCCTAAACCAACACCGCCATAAATAAACAGTGGATTGTAAGCTTCACCAGGATTATTAGCCACCGCTTTTGCGGCGGCAAATGCTAATTGATTTTCTTGGCCTACCACAAAACTATCCAAAGTATAACGAGGATTGAGTGACGTCAGTTCTCCCACATCTCCCCCGATTTCTTTGCGAGAAAACTGGGTACCTTTATTACCACCACTATCAACTGGCGGATTGTTGCGTACAGGAGGGAGTCCACTTTCTTTCTTTTGACCAACCAAGGTCGAATCCACCACCACTTTTACTGATTCAACCTCATTATTCAGCTTCTTAGCTTCTTCAGTAATCAAAGGCAAATATTTGGTATTGATCCAAGATTGATAAAACATCGTAGGCACAGCCAATATTAACTGTCCACCTTCACAACTTTGAGCATTGGTATTACCAAACCAAGTCAGAAATTCTGCCCGTTTGATAGTTGGCTGAAGGGCGCGGAGTACGCCATGCCAATAGTCTTTTAATTCTCTTTCATCCATAGATAGAACATTTCAGTCGAGAAGATAGCATAGAAGCGTGATCTCACCAATTATTTCAACACCAGTGCTTTAGCATGAATAGCCCGAATAGCACGTACCAAATCTCGTTTACCTACAGTAAGAGAAATAGTTCCATTTGTGCTAGCAGATGAGTCAATAACATTGATTCCGGCATCAAGAAGAATAGTAAGCACTTTCACTACATCACGATTGCTTTCGGACACAGATCGGACACCATCTTCCAAACAAGCAATCAATCCAACAACATTACTATTAATAATTTCACCGTGTTCCCGTAATCCATCAGTAACTAAAGCAACTTTTCTCTCGTCTTCATCGACCCAGATACTACAAGTATTATCTGGAGATTCAACTACATTCACAGATACCCCAGCCCTATCAGTAACAGCAAATATATTAGCTAACCAGTTTTTAGAGTCCAAAGCAGAAGTATTTCTTAAAGTTATTCTTCTCTGTAGTTTACCAGTAACCACGCGAATTCCGGCAGTTTCAGCTGAAGATAGTTCACCAACAATTTCGGTATAAGGTGCATCAGGATGAGCAGTGTGACGGACGCGGGCGGTTATTCGTGGGCACTGTTCTAGCTGTGCTGCAGCACGTGCATTGAGCGCCTTTACACCGAAAGATGCCCCCTTAGCAGCTAACGATTTAGTAATCTGGGATCTTAACACAGCAACAGGCATGTCACTATCTTCACCCGGCAAAAAGGGATTTTTCTCATGATTAAATAAATTAGGATCAGTAGAAAAAATACCTGCAACAGTTTTACAAATTTCTACTCTTACCCGGCGTTCAGCAGAACCTAAACCCAAAAGAGCTCTTGCCACTAAAATTGCCGTTGAATCTGAATAACCACGGTCCATATGAGCCATGATACCACTAGGCAACACTCCCATGTAACCAGTAATGACTGGCGTTTTACCTGATGCTAATACAGGCATCAACCGATGCTGCAGTGCTCCTTCAAGAGAAGCAAACAAATAATCTTGTTTCACTTCAGACAAAAGAAGAGGACTTACTAAATCACCAAGATCGACCGGTACGAATTTTTCTTTACCAGCAAGATAGTTCCAGTGGCCAGCAACCACCGAAGCAGCAATCCTCTCTCCGAGACCGACAACAATATCTTCTTTGACCAAAGGATTACGTTCTAAGCTATAGATCTCTATTACTTGCTCTATCTTAGCAGAAATTTCATGTCGTACTTGACGAGCAGTCACCACACTTGCTTCATCCAACAAAGCAAAACTTCTAGCGACAACAGCATCAAAATCTGCCAAAGCTAATCCCTGAGAGTCACCCTTACGAACTAAACTAAACAGTTGGTTAGTAACACCAGAAAAAGCAGAGACAACAGCCAATTTTGTTAAGTCTGGATCACGTTCATGCATTTCAAATGCACCGGCGGTGATATCTACTGACTCGCCCCCATATTTTCTCACTAGAACCAAATCCTCAGTCATATAACCTGTTTAAGTTAAGACCAAAAACTATAATAGTGCCTGATTGCTGTCAATCGTTGCAGGTAGGATGCTTTGATCTATACTGAGGCTGATTTTGAATTTCCCCATGTTGACCCGACTCAAACGCTTAATCCCCTATCGCTTCTGGCCTCGTCTCATATACCATCGAATGAAAGGTAAATATTATGCCAAGAAAACTAAGTATCCTGCTAACAAAATGGTGGTAATTGGTGTTACTGGAACTGATGGTAAAACCACAACATCTCAAATGATCTTTCACTGTTTAAAATATGCAGGTAAGAAAGCAGGAATGCTTACTACCACCACCTTTGCTTGGAATGATCAGATAGAAACAAATGAAACTCATAAGACATCTCTATCTCCCAAAGCTCTTAATCACTATTTAGAAAAGTTCCAAATTAACGGGGTGGGATACTTAGTCCTAGAATCTTCATCACACGCACTAGATCAAGGACGTTTAGCTGGCATCCCTATTCACACAGCCGTCATTACCAATCTTAGTCACGAACATCTGGATTACCATCTGACCATGGAAAAATATCGAGAAGCAAAGGCAATACTCTTTCGCAAAAGTAAATTTGGTGTGGTCAATGGCGACGATCCATTTTTGGAACCATTGACTCACATTAGTGCTGAAAGTTTTACCTTTGGTATAGAGAACACGAACGATATTTATTACACCGACCTTACTACCAACATTTTCGGTCTAGAAGCAACTATCTATTTCCACGGTCAACCATATCATGTGGTCATTCCCATGTTTGGTGAATATAATATTCTCAATGCGATCGCCTGCATCAGTGCTTGTACTACGGTTGGCTTAACAGTAGAACAATGCGTTGCTGCACTTAGCACCTTCCATGGTGTCCCCGGTAGAATGGAAAAAATCGAGCTTGGTACTGACTATACGGTACTGATCGATTACACGATGACACCCCAAGCCTATCGAATCGCCTTATCAGCAGTAAAAAAAATCGACAGTGGAAGACTGATAGCAGTATTCGGTGCCTGTGGTGATCGTGATCAAGCAAAACGCCCGGTCATTGGTAAAATTACCGGAGAGCTCTGTGATGTGGTAATCGTCACTGATGATGAACCATACTTCGAAGATCCTCAACAAATCAGAGAGATGATCGTACAAGGAGTTGAATCAAAGAATAAAGACAAAGTAACCGTAATTGATGATCGCCGTGAAGCAATTAAACACGCTCTTAAAATAGCAAAACCTCATGACATCATCATGATCATGGGTATGGGCAATGAAACTAGCCGGGTAATCAAAGATAAAACTATTCCTTGGAGTGAACGTGAGGTGATCAAAGCAGAAGCGGACAAAATATTGACAAGCAATAAATAATCAGCATAATAAGCAATTGTTTATTATAACTGCGAATGTCAAAAGATTTACTTCAGGTTAATGATGCTGATCATGAATTGGTCCGATTTGCTAAAGAGCGATTAGCACGCAAAAAAGACGGTACAAGATTGTCAGCTCGTTGTGTGGAACTAGAAAAATTTTGTGCTAATGCTAATTCCTACAAACAGCATGCGGTCGATCACTTATGGCGTAATTGTGAATCAATAGTTGCAGGTGTAGTCGGGGACTTTATAGATGGTCCTAAAGGCAGAGTAATGAGTAGTAATAGCCTGATAGATTATATTGCTAATAAGTATGTGCACCCAGAAGTAGCAAATAAAGTTACCTATAGAGTAGATCGAACCTGGCGCGAACAAAATGAAGATCCCAGAACAGTAGGAGGCCTATTGCATGGCCCCTTAGCTGCTGCTATTAGAGCTGCAGTAGTTGATATTATTAAAGTAATTGATTCGAGGAGAGCAGACAATTCAATAATTGAGTCAGGTGTTATCCCTTGGAGCGGAGAGACTCAAAAAATAGAAAATTTAGGTTTAAAGCCAATTAACGAGTGGAAAGGTGGAAAAACTATCGCCATTGACGGTGGCAGAAACTACAAAAAAATACCAAGCAGATATACATTAGTTGATGTAGAAGGTGAAACTATAGCTTTGGTGCTCAAAGCATTAGAAAAAAATGGACTTAGATTCACCGCTGATACATCTGTATCTTTAGCTCAAGTAATTGCTGAAATCACCGCTGCTATTCAAGCAATACGCCACACCAACATTCATGGTCAGAAACCACAACATAACGGCAATTTGAGCGGGAGAATTATTACAGCATTAGTGGCAAGTCCTGGGAAATACTTTTATGAAGTATGCACTCGTGAAGAAAAAGCCTACAATGTACCATTAGAAGCAAACTATATCAGAGCTCTTGTTTATCAAATGATTACGAGTCTCAGTGGTGTTGAACTATTAGAAAATACTAGATCAGTTAGCATCCTTCCTTCTCTAGATAATGCTCGTAATGCAAGAGCTGAAATGGCTAAGATTGTTTATCGTAGATTAGTTGGAAAAACTCCTAGCGATGAGGGTGAGAGTAAATTTCTAGCAGAGTATAGTGAGCGATTCTTAGGAATGAACACAACCTTATTAGCAAATGAATATGCCGCGGCTCCAGGAAGATTCAGCCCAATGAGATTATTCATGCCATCAAAAGCGCAACTACTGGAGACACATGGAGGCAAAAGTATGCCGAATGAACGATTAGAACAGGTATACAAGGCTCAGCTTTTCCTCTACTGCGCACATCGTAGTGGCAAAATCGATACCCAATCCACAGATGATGATCGCAAGCATAGAGGTGAACTAATGATGGAAATGGCAGCAATGTTTGCAGAAAGACTACATCATGCCATCCTGGATGCTGAAACTGAATTAGTTGCCGGCCACTATGCTGCCGATATGGAAACACTGTTAACTGAAATCCGTGACATGGGAGACCTTTTAGCTGGATCAAAAGACCAAGCCAGGCTGGAACTCTTAGCTGGGGAAATTAAAGTGGTTATGGATGCTCGCGCTGATGTAGAAGAACTTTTGAAGTAGAACTAAGAAAAGTTGGAAACACACTTCAAACTTAGGCATTAGAACTGTATGTTAGAACTTGTAAGCTAACGATTACTCAGTGTTCTATCTCATCAATAAACCTACTGGCATCACCTCACACGATGTGATTTATAAAATGCGCAAAGCATTGAATATGAAACGTATCGGTCATGCAGGTACGCTTGATCCTCTTGCTTCAGGTTTGATGATAGTAGCCACTGGAACTGACACTAAGTTGCTGGAGTATGTTGTTGGGTTAGACAAAACCTACCGATGTACCGCAAAGTTAGGTGCTACTTCGACTACCTATGATAGTGAAGGCGAAATTACAGAAACCAAGACACCAACTGCTCCTTCAGTGAAAGACATCAAACGCGTCGTTCTAGAGTTCTCAGGAGACATTGAACAAACACCACCGCAACACTCAGCAGTAAAGATCCAAGGCAAAAAAGCTTATGAATATGCTCGTGAAGGCCAAACTGTCAAAATTCCGTCACGCATGGTAAGTATCTATAGTATCGACATAATTGATTTTAAATATCCCGAACTGACTATTGATACCCATGTCAGCTCAGGGACCTACATCAGATCACTCATTCATGATATTGGTCAAAGACTCAATTGTGGTGGCTACATTACTGCATTGAAGCGTACGAGTGTTGGCCCCTGTCAATTAAAAGACGCCATCGAACTTTTTGAACTAAACGAAAGTAGTCCAAGCACAGCATTCAGCTCAATTATTGCTACATTTAATACGATCAAGCTGACCATTGAGGATTATCAAAAAACCCGTATGGGTCAGGCTATTGTCGCTAAGAAGAAATATAAAAGTGCGCTAGTTCTGGGTGAATTAGAGGGAAAGATCGTAAGCGTGCTCAAGTATGACAAGGAAAAAGACTTACTTTATCCTCAGAAAAATCTTTAATAATTACTCATGCTTGATGTCGGCCAGATCCTTCTGCTCCACTACGTTCCGTTCAGGATGAACTAATAAGCCAGGTGTGAGTAAGGATGACTCCATCGGATAGCAATTCAAGGAAGGTGACAATATTTCCTTTCCCTGGTAATAATACAGTTGTATCCGTTCATATATGTCGATAATAGTATGAAGCAGATTATTTTACTTTATTATAAATACACACCGATTGCTGACCCTCAAGCAATGATGCGAGAGCATAAAACACTCTGCAATCAGCTGCACCTCAAAGGGCGTATTATTATCGCTCATGAAGGCATCAATGGAACAGTTTCTGGTAGCCAAGAAGCAACTGACCAGTATATGGAGATCATGCATGCCATGCCTGAATTTGCTGATATGGAGTTCAAATTAGGTAATGATGATAGTCCTGCTTTTCCTAAAATGAGTATCAAGGTGCGTGATGAAATTGTTTCACTCAAAGCACCAATACCAGTAGATATGAGCATGACTGGTACTTATCTGGAGCCAGATCAATTGCATGAGATGCTGCAAAATGACCCTGATATCGTCATCGTCGATGCCCGCAATAATTATGAATCTAAAATTGGTAAATTTACTAACGCGATCACACCTGATATCGAGAACTTCCGTGACTGGCCCAAAGCAGTAGAGGAACTAGAATCGCTCAAAGATAAAAAGGTGGTTACCTACTGTACTGGTGGTATTCGTTGTGAAAAGGCTTCTGCTTATCTCCGCCAAAAAGGATTCAAGAATGTTTATCAGCTCCATGGTGGCATTATCAAATACATTGAGAAACACCCCGAATTTGGCTTCGATGGACATTGCTATGTCTTTGACAAACGGATCTCAGTAAAAGCTAATGACAATATTATTTCGGAATGTGAACATTGCGGTATAAAAACTGCACGATACCTAAACTGTATCGACGACATTTGCCATCGTCAGTATGTCTGCTGTGAAGCATGTGATACCAAGCACCAAGGTTACTGTCATCCTAGTTTCCATCGCACCGCTCAAGCAGTAGCTTAAATTTTCGTTCATGAAAATCGCCTTTGTTGTTGAACATTTTCAAGTAAGAGGCGGTGCTGAACGCTTAGAAATGATCTTAGCAGAAGCATTGGATGCTGATGTTTATACTGGCTATGTACTCAACGAAAGCTTCAATCTCGCCCATCTACGAGTAAAGACGGTATTTAGAAGAATGAATAGCCCGGTAGTGAGATACTTCTACCAAAGACGCGCATTTCAAAAAGTCGCTGCTGATTTAGCCGAGTACGATGTTGTGATGTATTTCGGCAACTGTTTAGATAGCGCACCACTTTTACCTGAAACGGTTACTAAGATTCTCTATTGTCATACTCCGCCAAGGCATGTGTACGCTGATCGAGATTATTACCTCAAGAAATTCCCTTGGTATATTCAGCCATTCTATCGTTTCTATACTTGGATGTACCGACGGAATTATGAGTACTTGCTGACATTCATGGACTTCATCATCAGTAACTCTGGTAATATCCAGGGAAAGCTGCGTAAATTTACAGGCCATGACAGCACAATCGTCTACCCTCCCTGCAATATCAATCGCTTCACATGGAAAGGACAAGGTGACTACTACTTATCATTTGGGCGTCTAGAACAAGTGAAGCGGGTAGACTTGATCGCCAAAGCATTCACCCAAATGCCAGATAAAAAATTGATCATTGCCTCTGGTGGTCCTGAACTAAAGAAGATTCAAAAAATCGCAGCTGGTCACGACAATATTATTGTCAAAGGACTTGTGTCTGAAGAAGAAATCGTCGACTTGGTCGGTAACTGTATCGCCAGTATTTATGTCTCAGTCGATGAAGACTTTGGTATGGGGGTCACTGAATCACTTTCAGCAGGCAAACCGGTCATTGCAAGCAATGAAGGTGCCTTCCCAGAGATCATGACGGACAAAACAGGTATTCTGCTTCAAGAAACATCCGTAGAAAGTATCATTGCAGCTGTTCATGCTCTGGATGGTAAAGAAGCCCTGACAAAAAAGGATGACTGTATCGCTAGAGCCGCTAAGTTTAGTGAAGAAAATTTCTTACAAGGAATCAAAGACATAATCAAAACCTATGAAAATAGCCATCATTCATGATTACTTTTTAGCAAAAAGCGGTGGAGATAGAATGATGCTGCTTTTGGCTCAACACTTCGATGCTGATATCGTCACTTGGTTCACCACAGACAAGACTTTTGACCTTAGTCATATGCGTGTACGCAAACTAGGTCGACCAATTCTTTTACCTGGGATTCGTCACTTTTGGCAAAATATCTTATTCCGGTTTGGCACCAGATTTTTGAAACAATATGACGCTGTGATCTTCTCAGGCAACTCACTTTCAGCAGTACATAATGTAAAAGGCAAAAAGATTTTGTACTGTCACACCCCTCCTCGCTACGCTTACGATCAATTGGACAACTACGGCAAACGCTTTCCCACCTTTCTTCGCCCCTTCTTTCGTATGGGTGTAAGAATCATTCAACGGTCATTTGAACGTAATCTTCGGGCAATGGATATTGTGATTGCCAACTCAGCCACAGTAGCTAAACGTCTCAAAGACTATTTCCATATCGAAGTCCCAATTATCTACCCTCCTTGTGATGCTGTAGTAAGCAAACAACTTCCTCGCGCGCCAAAAGATTATTTCATTAGTTGGGCGAGATTGGAACCAATGAAGCGTATTGATGTGTTGATTGAGGCATTTAAACAACGACCAAATAAAAAACTAGTGATAGCGTCTCACGGTAGTCTCAAAGAAAAATTGATAGAGCAAGCAAAGGGTTACTCCAACATTAGCTTTGTCGGCCTGATCTCTGATGACGAACTCTCAGAATACTTATCTGGTGCTTTGGCCAGCATTTACATTCCAATCAATGAAGATTTTGGTATGACCCCACTGGAATCAATGGCAGCAGGTACGCCAACTATTGGAGTCCAAGAAGGCGGCTTATTAGAAACAGTTGAGCATATGAAAAACGGCTATCTTTGTCCAGCTAATCCCACACCTGCTGATGTGATCAAAGCAATCGACACATTCACCCCAGAACTTTCACTAAGCATGGAAACAGCATCTCGAGAACAAGCTAAGAAATTCAGCACCGAGCGTTTCTTCAAGGCCATGGATGAGGTTGTTCTTGGTAATAAGAAAATCTAGATTACTAGGCATATTTTTCATTATTACCTTTTACATTTTGACTCGTTTGCCAAATAGCGATTATTAAGCCGTTCCAATTAAAATTCTAAAGTATCTTGCCAATATTCTCACCATTTCGTTTCTGGTCACTGGCTGATTTTGAGGAAATTCATTGTTGGCGTTCAAGCTGATCAATCCCATTGATACTGCTTGTTCAGCATATGGTCTAAAGGTTTCTTCAGTAATGCCTTGCAGCGGTTGATTGAGAACAGCACGAGGTAACTGATAGCCTTGTTGGGCAGCAGCTTTGAATAAAATCTTGAATAATTCACCATACGTCACATTGTTTTGCGGATAAAAATGATCTCCGATACCAGCAATAATATTGCTTGCATACGCATGTCCAATTATTAAAGAAAATTCAGTATTGTCATTGCTGACATCAACAAAAGATTGATTAGCAATCGGTGCTGAAGTGTAGTTGATACAGCTTGCAGCCAAGATCAACTTTGTCAGTTCAAATCTAGTCAAATACCGCTCTCCCATAAACAAACCATTCGATCCCTGCATTACTCTCAAGTCCTGAGACGCAATAAAAGCCGTGCTAGTTAAAAAATTTAAATCAGCATTATCACCAACAACATCTGAAAATGTTAGTGGCGCCACACTGCCAATGCTCAAACATTGCAATGGTTGTTGCAGTAGTGGGGAAGATGAAGTAGTAGGAACAGGAGTTATTTGTTGAGTACGAGCAGCACGAGTTGATGTACGATTTGAAGAACGTGAAGATGATGAAGAACTAGAGCTTGATGAACTACTAGACCAGCTACTACTACCTCCCGATGAGGAACCTCCTCCACCATAGAATACTCCTGATGATGAGCCTGAAGAGCCACCACCGCTAGAGCCACCCGTATAAGTACCTGAGATTCCAAAGTTACCACTACTTACTTCATCACCACCAACTATTACTACATTTACGGAACCATTAGATGGTCGGACCTGAGTACCTTGCCCACCTGTAACTACAACAGTGTAGTTACCTGGACCCACAGCTTGAGAAAAGTCACCACTGCTATTAACACCAGGATGGTAAGAAATCGAACCGTTGGTAATCAGTATACCAACGGTAGAAAAACCATTAGCTTCACCTGAATTTTGAGTACCATTGGCATTGCTATCAGTAAATACATGCCCAGTAATAGTACCAATACCGGCATTTACCACTTGAGTCACAAAGGTATCATCATCTTCAGTAGTCGAATGATTATCTCTAATTGAGTCAATATCTACAGCACTAGCAGACACGATTTCAGCACCTACATCAAAAGAACCCTGTGTAGAAGCGGTGAAATAAATAGTAAGACTAATCTGAGCACTACTAGCTAGAGTAGATACCTCCCAAATATCAGTAGTGGATGAATACGCACCAGTAGCATTGTCACTGACATAAAGCAGCTGATTTGGCCAATCGAGAGCCACAGCAATATTGTTAGCTGTATCAGGTCCAGCATTAGCCAAAGTCAAAGTGTAGCTCGATGATTGACCCAGCAAAATAGCGTTACTTTGTAAACTAGATTCTAAACTAAGATCACTAACATAAGCGATAATACTTAAAGTAACCGTAGTATCATCATCTTCAGTGGTAGAATGATTACCAAAGACAGCATCGATGTCAGGTTGATCAGCAGTAGAAACTTCAATAGGAATCACTAGATCTCCCAAACCGTTGGTAGTGAAAGTAATAGTAATACTATTGCTCACATCGGCACTGAGGGAGTTGATAGTCCAAATACCTGCATCTGCATCAAAGCTTCCATCCCCATTCGCACTAACATAAGTTAATTGAGAAGGAATAACCAAAGCAGTGTCTATGTTGGTAGCGACACTTGGACCGTAATTAGTCAACGTAACTGTTAATTCAACAGTTTCACTTAGATGAGAGGTACTCTGATCAAGAAAAGAGACTAAATTCAGATTGATTGCTTGGCCATTAATGGCATTAGAGTCATCATCATCTTGATCAACACTGTCATCATTTACTAAAGAGTCTGGATCCACTTGGTCACTGGCAGAAATTTGCGCATATACTATTTTCGTTCCGGGTGTTTGCACTGCAATCGTTAGCTCGAGAACACTACTTTCACTACTGTTAAGCGATCCCACTGTCCATACATCGGTATCACTATCATAAGCACCACTACTATCATCGGAGACATAACTCATTCCTACCGGTAAATTTACCGCTATAGCGACTGAGCTAGCAGTGCTTGGACCATCATTAGTAACAGTCACAGTATAGACGACATTCGTCCCAATATCAGGTGAGGCATGATCAACCTCTAAATCCAAACGCAAATCAGCAGATGAGGGATCAATTACGGGAGTAAACGATGCACCAAAGATGTCACCACCTTGATCTAAACCATCACCATAACAATTATTGGGTGAATGCAATGGGCCACCACAACTAAGATCTGCTTGATCACCAGAAGCAATTTCAGCAACCATAGAAAAAATAGACGTTTGGAGTGGAGCTAATGTAATGATCAATGAAAGATTGGAACCACTAGCTAGACTATTAATTTCCCAAATACCAGTCTCTGGATCATAGGTGCCACGGTTATCTGAAATATAAGCTAAACCTGGTGGCAAAGGATATGAGACTTCAATATTAGTTGCAGTACTGGGACCAGCATTATAAAGAGTAACAGTATTAGTCATTGAGACTCCAGCAGTAGGAGTCGTACTAGAGAAACCAAGTGCGACATATAAATCAGCACGAATATATGGTCTAATCACTGTAGTAATGAAATCTCCTCCTTGATCTAGACCATCACCAAAACAATTAGTTGGTGAATGCAAAGGCCCTCCACAGCTGAGATCTGCCTGATCTCCCTCCATTATTTCTCCTACCAATGTCACTCTTCGGTCATTCGCATTCGTGGTGGTTTTAGTGAATTGGAGATAGAGCTCCGCTTCATGCCAGTCAGTAGCCACCTGAAACAGCTCAAGATTGCCAATATCCCACTCGCCGGTATCAGGATCATAGGTACCATAATCACTACCACAAGTAGGTGTATAGTATTCACAAATATGGCTAACAATACTTCCCGTATTTAAGCTGAAATTTTCGCTAGCATCTGCTTCCCATAAACCTTCAACTAACTGCTCTTGGATAAAATTTAGGTTTACTTTAACACCAGTTGCCGCAACCGGACCTTCATTACGCACTCTAAATTTTATGGTAGTTACCTGACCGTTTAAAGGATTGTTGTCTGAGATCGTCTGCCAATAAAGAGTTAAATTGGAACGGATATACGGTCTAATCACCGTAGTAATAAAGTCCTCTCCTTGGTTAAGTCCGTCGCCAAAACAATTAGTGGTTGAATGGAGTGGACCACCACAACTAGGATCTGCCTGATCACCTTCCATTATTTCCCCAACCACTGTCACTCTTCGGTCATTACTATTCGTCGTTGTTTTAGTGAACTGAAGGTAGAGCTCTGCTTCATGCCAGTCGGTCGCCACCTGAAATACCTCAAGATTACCGATATCCCATTCACCAGTATCAGGATCGTATGTTCCATAGGCACTACCACATGTAGGTGTGTAATATTCGCAAATATGGGTAACAATACTGTCGGTATTCAAAGTAAAATTTCCACTATCAGCTGCCCAAACACCCTCTACTAGTTGCTGTTGGATAAAGTTCAAATTCACTTTAACCCCTGTAGCAGCAACAGGACCATCATTACGAACTCGAACTTTTATGGTAGTTACCTGACCATTGACCGGATTAGCATCAGAAATTGTATTCCAATAAAGCATCAAGTTAGAACGAATATATGGTCTAATTACCGTTGTAATAAAGTCTTCTCCTTGATTCAGACCATCACCAAAACAATTAGTAGTCGCGTGTACTGACCCACCACAACTAGGATCTGCCTGATCTCCATCAGTTATTTCTCCTACCAATGTCACTCTGCGATCATTGGCATTAGTTGTCGTCTTAGTAAACTGAAAATATAACTCTGCCTCATGCCAGTCGGTAGCTACCTGGAATACCTCCAGGTTACCAATATCCCATTCACCAGTATCAGGATCGTAGGTTCCATAGTCACTACCACAAGTGCCCGTATAATATTCGCAAATATGACTAACAATACTGTCGGTATTCAAAGTAAAATTTCCACTATCAGCAGCCCACGCCCCCTCTATTAGCTGCTCCTGGATAAAGTTCAAATTCACTTTAACCCCTGTGGCAGGAACTGGGCCTTCATTGCGGGCTCTCAGTTTGACAGTAGTTACCTGACCATTGATGGGGTTAGCATCGGAAATTGTATTCCAGGTGAGAAGTAAATTAGTACGAATATATGGTCTAATACTGACACTAATAAAATCCCCGTCTTGATTGACTCCATCGTCATAACAATTGATCGGTGAAGAAACATCTGAACCATCTATACAGCTTTGATCATCTTGATCGCTAGTCAAAATTTCACCTGTAATCACATGTATTTGATCATTGGCATTGGTCGTAAGTGCTGAGAGAGGGATATCCAGGATATAACTAACACCTGGAGCAATACTGCCAACGTCCCAAATATCAGTATCAGGGTCATACGATCCTTGACTAGCTGTGGCTGTACCATGGCTCAAGTAAGTACCAGTAGGAACAATCACTTCCACACTGACACTAGTAGCCACACTAGGCCCTCCATTGTAGATATTGAGATGAACCACAGTATTATTGCTCCCACTAAACGGACTAAAGCTGTCAGCTGACCAACTTAGTTGAAGGTTAGCTAGATCAGCAGCACTTGCAATTTGAGCAGGTTGGTTGAAAAGTGCCAAGAAAAAACCGCCAGTAATCACTAAAATTACAGCAACTGAACCAAAGGTACGACGCAAAAAAGAAAATACAGAGGGACGAGGCATTGTTTGTTTATTTTGATTTCTCTCTATTATAGCAGAAAAATACCAAAGTTAACAAATACAAGCCGTTTACCGGCTATACAATCTAACTAAAAAGTGGAAATTGTTGAGTCAGCTTTTCTACCATCTTTTTTTCGCCAAAAATTAAGATGCCTAGAAAGCCAATATCTTCCAGTTTTTTTGTTTCTTGCCATTCCCTTACTTTATCATCGCTACTACTCTCACGCATTTCTTGAGTAAAACAAGTTACCAACAAATCTTGGGCTTCTGCTGCTTTCTTCAAAGCAACAAGTTCAGCCTTGTCAGTAGTCGCTTTCATCATGATTGCATGCTGAATATTCATCGGGATCTTTTCACCGTCGGTAGTAGTTGAATGATCAATATAAATCAGTTTTTTACCCTCACGAGATCCTAAAGAAGCGGCCAAATGAGCAGCAGCATTGAGCTTAGACCACATCGGGATTTCTTCAGTATTGAGAATGACAGCATGGGCGACCATAGTTTTCTTTGCTTTGACATTTGCATTCTCTTGGCTACGAATATGAGGAAAGGTCACGCACTCACGAATATGTTTACCTAGAAGGAATGAAACAAAACGTTCGCTAGTACCAAAACCAGCCATCGGCGGCATACCATACTCCATCGCTTCTACATATTTGGTATCCATGAATTGAGCTTCATCGTTACCAGCATCACGCGCAGCTTGTTGTTGAGAAAAACGACCAAATTGATCAATAGGATCATTGAGCTCACTAAAAGCCTTACCTAATTCTGCTCCACCAGCAACTACTTGGAAACGCTGAGTCAGCTGCGGATTAGCAGGATCACGCTTAGCCAAAGGTTCAAGCTCTACTGGAGGTAAGATCAAAAAGAAAGGATGTACGGTATTCACACGAGCTTTCTTCCAAAGTTTATCTAGCACGGTAGCCATACCATGAGAAGCGTCGATATCCTCCACACCTAAGCTCTGAGCTAATTCACAAAGTTCTTCAATACTCTTACCTTCAGTATCAATCTTGCCTTCAGAAAAGTATCGAACTGCGTCAAAGTAAGGGATTTTAGGCCATCCGCCTACTAATCCCCAACCATTCTTTTGCGCTTCTTCAGCACTACACCAATCTCCCCAATTAATAGTACGTCCATGATAATCCACCTGAGTCATAGTACCCAAAAGCTCCTGAACAATGCGTTGATAAACGCGCTTAGCAAAAACCATTGCCCATTCATAATCACGATAAGCGATATACCATTCTATCTGGGTATACTCTTGTAAATGTTGGGGACTAGAACCTTCATTACGAAAAATCCTACCAATCTCATAAACAGCTTCAAAACCACCAGCAATGAGCTTTTTCAAAGGTAATTCCAAAGAAATACGCAAATACATTTCTTGATCTAACTCATTGTAAAAAGTAGTAAAAGGCTTAGCCTCTGCACCACCAGGAACAGCTTCAAAAACAGGACACTCTACTTCTAAGAAACCTTCTTTGGCCATTTCTTCACGCCAGATCTGCCAATATTTCGCCTTCATTTGCACCACATCACGTACTGATCTGCCACTTTCATCTTTAGTATTCATTTTGAAATCAGCCACTCGATTGGTATAGCGTGACTCGATATGCTCATACTCCATTTTATCTGGCAGTGGTCGCAAGGCTTTGGAGATCATCACAATGCTACTGACGAAGATACTTGGTTCACCTGTCTGAGAGCGATCAAGATACCCAGTCAGTTGCAAAAAATCTCCTTCATCAATCAAGGTCTTGAATTCAGCAAAACCAATCTTTCCTGACTCTGAAGGAAGCATGTCTAGTTTAAAAACAGCTTGAAAGCCAGTAGGCAAGGTAGCATCTTCAAGCTGAGCAAAAGCAATCTTGCCACTAAGACGCTTGGATTTTACTCTACCAATAACTGTTACTAACTTGGTAACGTCACCAACGGAGCTGTTGCTAGCATCTTCAAAGTAATTTCTAATTTTAGCCAAAGTACCATCACGTTTACTTTTGACTGGATAGGGATCAATACCATGAGCTTTGAGTGTGTCGAGCTTTTCTATCCTCAGTTTTCTTTGTGATTCGAGTGATGAGTAAGAATCGGCTGGATGAGCCTTGGGAGACTGATTTTGATCCATAATAATGATAAAAATGAACTGAAGTCAGTGGCAATATAAAGCATAATTTCATGACATGCCATTCTTTCAAGCAAGCTTGAGTAACATTTCCTGATTTGCTCCGTATTAGAAGTAAAGGTAATGTGGACACGAATATTTCGTTATTTCCTTTCTTCATAACTTTTTTCCTATGATCAAGCTCCCTACTTTACGTAGTATCGTAGCCAGCACAGCAATAGCCTTGATGGTTCTCCTTCAAGCAGCTCCGCTCGCCTTGGCAAAAACAGCCTCTAGCGCTGCTGACAGTATCGACAACCTAGAAAGTGACCTCAAAGATTTCCGGACTTCATCTATTTATCAGACGACTAGTGCTTTTGACACTACTTCTGAGATTAATAACTATTTTGATGAAATCAATAATAGTATTGATGATGTATTATCTGAAATCAAAGCAGTAACACCTCCACTTAATCAATCTGACTTTGATAACGTTGACGATGCATATACTTCATTTAAGAGTGAGGTAAAACGCGCAATTACAGTAGCAAACACTCATTCTGAAAACAGCAGTGCCCGCAGCACCTATACAAGCAACAAAGAAGATACTGATGACAACCTCGACGACCTCAGTGACGCATTAGACACTTTGGCTACTAAGGTTACCGGTGCTACTACTGGTTCTACTGGCAATATCAGTAGTGCTACAGTCCAAAACATCATCGACAATATCGATGATGCAACTTCTAATGTAAAAGATCTCAACACTCAAGCAGCAGCAGTACTAGGTAGTACTACTCGCCTCGACACTTTCATGGATGATCTCAATAATGAAGGTGACGATGTACTCTCTCAACTCAAACGTATTACTGGCAGCATCTCTGCTACTGACCTCGATGACTTAGACCAAGCAACAAGTGATTTCAAAAAAGAAGCTGACAAGAAAATTACAATTGCAGGTAGCGGCAGCACTACTTATGGCACTACTTTCGACAATGCATTCAAAGACGCTCGTGATAGCTTCCGTGATGATTACAAAGACAAGATCAATTCTCAAATCGACAGAATTAGTGGATTGGCATTAGGTGTTGGCGTCAGTAATTCTGCATTAGTAAATTCAGCAATCAGCTTTATTGAGGACAGTGAAGACGAAGCTAATGACATGTTGACTGATGAAGCTTTAGTAGACACTGAAAGTGAGCTTACCAACTACATGGAAGACCTCATCTCAATCGTTGAAGATGTAGAAAGCAAATTGAAGAGAATTACAGGCACAGTTACTCAAAGTGATTTTGATGACCTAAGTGACGCAGTAGACTCATTTGAAGATGAAGCAAAGAAAGTCCGTGACGCAGTACAAAGCAATAGCTCAGCAACTGTATACGTCAATGAATACGAAGAGCAAAACGATGATTTCAAAGATGCTTTGACTGACATGAACGATGCTTTGGACAATGTAGAAGAATTGATCGGCGCTGCTAATACTCCTGGCGCTACAAACACCAACACTACATTCTTCGATGTTACTAGTACTTCAGAGTTCTATACCTACATTACTGCTTTAGCAGCTCGCAATGTAGTTAGTGGTTATGCTGATCGCAGCTTCCATCCAAAAGCAAATGTGACTCGTGCTGAATTCCTTAAGATGGCTCTTTTGGCACGCGGTAGAGATATTTCTGCTTACCAAAACACAGCAAGTCCTTTCTCTGATGTAGCATCATTCCATGCTTTACGTCCTTATATCAACTATGCTGTAGCTAACAACATCATCACTGGCCAAACCATCAATGGTGCTCGTTACTACTACCCAGAACGTCCAATCAGTCGTGCTGAAGCAACAATCATTTTGATGCGCATCACTGGTATTGCTCCTGGCACAGCTACAACAAGTAGATTCATGGATGTACGTGATCCAGAACAAATTCGCTACGTAGAAGTAGCAGCAGCTCAAGGTGTACTCAATGGTTACAACGCTACTACCTTTGGCCCAAATGATTCACTCACTCGTGAACAAGCAGCTAAGATTGTAGCAAGAATTAATGGAATTGTGAGATAGTTCGTTTCTTAGAAAGAGGTTCGTTGAAAGAAGAGGCTTATAGATTGTCTATAGGCTTCTTTTTTAAAGATCAATCGCCGCATCAAAAGCAAATAAATAAAGACGCAATAGGTAAAAATAAAAACCAGCAAACAGGGAGGGGCCAGATGTTTTGACTCCACAGCGCTTCGCCCAACATGAATTATAAGTAGAGTATCATGTGCTGCCAAACGCGGTGTCGGATCCTTCACTTTGTTCAGGATGACAACCTACTGCTACAAATTTCATGCCTCGAACATGTTTCATAATTCATCCAACTGTATATCGACCAGATCTTTCGACTCCACTGCGTTACGCTCAGGATGAATTTAATCAAAACTTTCAACTCATCTTTGATCCCTGATCTTTGCTCTCAGCTCTTCCTATTGTCCAGTTGGTGTGCCATAAAATGCCAAGTTGGTCAGCGTGGTATGAATTTGTTGTCTTTCAGCTCCTAAACCATCATCAAAGTAGGCAACGTTGCCTCCATGGTCTCTTGCTAAGGCTAAACCTGCTTCAATCTTTTGCATGGTGCGAATAATGGCGAAAAAGGGGTTATTGTAGACATCGTACACACCACCTTCTTGGACTGGAAGAATAGAACGATCTAATCCTTTGGTATAAAAAGCACGAACAAGTGCACCCCAACGCTGATTCTCTGGAACATTGACAATGTCATTAGCAACCATACGAATAATACGAGCGGCACGAGCGTCACCAGCACTCCAGCCTAAAGTGGTCATCGCCTCAAACCACAAACTACTTTCATCTTGAGCTTGAATATTTGCTGGTAATGAGCGATTAACTACACGACCATGATTACGGTTATTAATGATACCAATAGCCAATTGATCAGCAGCAGCTTCATACCAACTACCAGGAGCTGTCACTCCCTCTCTGCCTAAAAGAGTCCTTACCTCTTGAGAAGTAGCAATTGTTGACCAATTTGATTCGGGTCCTGGTGCAGGGCCATTTCTAGATCCCCCCTCTACACCAAACCAACCTATTTCATGAAAGCTTTGCGTAGCTACACCACCAAGAGGTGGTCGAGCTGCAGTACGCTCATCAGCTAAGCCAGTACGAAAACCGGTAGTGTTCTCACGCAAACTACCATTACTAGCAACTCCCATAAAAAACTCTGGTGCCGCATTGGGAGCCAAAGCACGGGAAATACGAAGAATATCAGCATTATAAGTAGTCCACCACCCTTTCATCATTGATAGCTTTTCTTGAGCATATACTTGCGGTGAACGAGCCCTAGTTCTAGTTTCAGTAGCAGCCTGTCCTGCTGGCCCACTCACAAATTGATTTACTCCGTTGGTTTGAAAATTGGGATTCTCATAGCGAGTAGAGCGCACCTGACAAGCAGATCCAGTGCCAAAGGTGAAGAAACATGGATTGATTAAATACAAAATATAACCACCTGATCCCAGAATAAATAAGCCAGAAAGCACTCCAACAATCCGTTCTTTCGCTTTACCAACGGCTTCGCCGCCACCACCCATGATAATTTGGATACCAGAAACTATTAGCATCAAGAGAGCTAAAGTACCGGCTAAACCAGCAGCATAGGTAAATAAAATACGCGCATAATTAACTATGACTCCCCCATCTGAGGACACCGTTGTTGAGCCATTAATAGGAGCTTCTAAAGGAACTGACCCAGCCGGTACCACTACTTGTTGAGGAACCGAGCTTGTACCATTGCCACCCGTATTAGCTGGATTGTTTTGGGTGGTTGCAGTAGTGGCAGTAGGGTCTTCTGAACCACGACAGTTCAGTACAGTGGAAGACGCAGTGCCAGCATCGGTCCTTACTACCAACAAAGTAGCCAAACCATCATCACCTAATGTAGATCCACCTTGATCAGCTGCAGAAAGCCGACTATTAAGACGCATTAAAGTTGACGAACCACTGTCTAGATTATATGCAGCAGTAGCTCCATGTCTTTTTAAGTACTCAATTCCTTCTTGGGGAGTCACTCCTTGATTACGTTCATGTCCCTGGCCACCAGTAAAGAGAATCAATTTTCTTTCGGCAACGTTCACACCTAAAAACGTACGAGGAATTCGTCCCTGAGCATCACTAATATCTCGGGTATAAATTTGACCGAAGCGAGTATTGATATCTGCTGATGTCATTTGTGCTAATGGCTTGGCATCTGAGTCGATACGATAAATACCGCCTAGATACATTTTGTACTGACTAGCACGCGCTTGATCTAAACGACCAGAGCCTAATTCAAATGAACCGTCACTTTTAATTGCAAAAAATCCAGCACTACCTACAGGGCCTAAATATACTTGATTACCAATATAATCTCCCAAAACCGAACCACTAAAAAAATTGGCATTGATTAGCCCAACGACGTTCACTTCATTACCTAAAGCAACGAATTGATCATGAGAAAATTTACCATTACAAGAATTCTTACCCTCAGGTCGAACAGTAACCACAGCAGGATCAACAACTAAAGCCCTCAAATCTCTACCAGATGCTGTTGTATCTTTGAAGTACGTAACACCATTTACTAGTTGACTTGTAGTCTCAGCAGCTAACGAAAGTGGACTTACGGAAAGTAATAATGCAAGAGTGGTAATACCCCAACTGAAGGAGCAAATAAGTTTATTTTTTGCCAACAATTTCATAGAAAATAACTTAGTCAAAAGAGCATTCGTATAATTGTACCATACCATAGCATAAAACCCTACTGAGAACAGCTTCGGCCTACAAGTGAAAAAGTAAAACGTAACAATGAAAAATCTAGGGATTTGGAATGAAGATCAATAATTCTCCATTCTGAACTCTGAATTATATTTTTAACTTTGCATTCCCAAGTTTTGATTGCAAATGCTCGACTAAGAGAACCTCACCTTGGCAGGTAAGAGAAAAGAGCTATGATAGTTTGGTGTATTTGTACGCCTATGATGCCATTAGCCCATCGCCTACGCCCCACTCGATTTGACCAATTATATGGCCAAGAGCACCTCTTTGGCCCCGAGGGACACTTAGCTAAATTACTTCAATCAGGAATTCTCCATTCATTTATTTTAGTAGGACCTCCAGGAACTGGTAAAACCAGTATTGCCAACATCATTGCTCATAGCATTGATGCCCACTTTGTCGAACTCAACGCTACCGAAGCTAAGGTTAGCGATCTAAGAAAACATAGTTTAGCAGCCAAAGAACGATTATTAGCCTACAACCAAAGAACCACTATTTTTGTAGATGAAATTCATCGCTTCAATAAAGCACAGCAAGATACGTTACTCCCCTTCGTAGAATCAGGTCACATCATTTTGATAGGAGCAACGACAGAGAATCCTTCTTATGAGATCAATCAGGCATTGCTATCGCGAACAACAGTTTATCGATTAAACAGCCTCGACAAAGAAGCTCTCAAAAAGATTCTCAATCGAGCTTTGCATGAAGGCTACAATGATGAAATAAAGCTTAGCGATGCTGTACAAGATTATTTAATTACTATTGCTGCAGGCGATGCTCGGAGTCTCCTTAATGCTTTAGAATTACTAGTTGCAACGCAAAAAACGACAGCTGACCTCAACACGATTCGGCAATTTTTGACCAAGCAACATATTCGCTATGATAAACGTAGTGAAGAACATTACAATACTATTTCTGCTTTCATCAAAAGCCTGCGTGGCAGTGATCCAGACGCGAGTTTGATCTGGCTCTGGAAAATGATTGCTGGTGGTGAAGATCCTCAGTTCATTTTTAGAAGAATGCTTATTTTGGCTTCAGAAGATATTGGGATGGCTGATCCACAAGCATTGGTATTTGTGCAGAACGCATTGCAAGCATTCAATGTTATTGGGTTTCCCGAAGGAAAATATCTCCTTGCACATGCTTGTATTTATTTAGCACGAGCGCCTAAAAGTAATGACATTGCTAAAGCTATGACCAAAGCGGATGAGTACCTAGCCCAAAATACTAATTTGCAGGTACCATTACATCTCACCAAAGAGGGTGGTAAAGAGTATCTTTACCCTCACAACTACCCCGAACACTGGGTTAAGCAGGATTATTTTCCAGTAAACTCACCACATACCTCAATTTATCAATCACCAGAAGCAAAGTAAGGCGTCAACTATAAAAAGACTTGTACTATAGCGGAAAAACTAAGGGTGGCTACAATGAGCAATGTTATTAACTCATCAGTTATATGGAATTTCTCAGGACATCATTAGGAAAATTAGTAGCAGCACTTTTAGCTGTATTTCTCTTAGTAGGCAGTGTTACAGCTCTAGTAGACAGCATTACTACCTACAAGACATATAAAGAAGGTTATCGCAATACCTTTACTGTTTCAGCTGACGACAAAGTAGTAGCTAAACCAGACATTGCTACTGTTAGTCTCTCAGTAGTAAGCAAAGGCAAAACTGTGATGGAGGTAACTACTGACGGCAACAAGAAAATGGCCGACATCGTTGCTGCACTCAAGGTAATGCAAATCGACGAAAAAGATATCCAAACAAGTGGATATTATCTCAATCCAGAACAAGACTACTCAATCGAGCGCTTACCAAACCAAACTCCCAAAATTATTGGTTATAGCTTGACTCAAAGTGTAGAAGTCAAAGTACGCAAGGTAGAGCAAGCTGGCGATGTAGTACAAAAGGCAACAGATCTCGGAGCCAACAATATTGGTAATATCAATCTCACTATTGACGACCAAGACAAGCTCAAAGACGAAGCTCGTGAAAAAGCATTTACAAAAGCTAAGGCAAAGGCAGAAACACTTGCTCGCCAAGCTGGTGTACGTCTAGGTAAGATTGTCAGCTTCAGTGATGACACTGCGGTACCTTACTACGATAGCTATATGTCTAGCTACAAAGAAATGCCAATGAGTGCAGCCGGCGGAGACATGGCAGCTCCAGCTCCAAGTTTTGAAGCAGGTAGCCAAGAAGTATACTCAAACGTATCTATTACTTACGAGATCAACTAAACAGAAGATATTAAGTGCAGAGATTAAAGAGCAGATTGGTTCAAGCCTCTCTGCTCTTTTTAAAACCTTCCAAGATCTACTAATTCACAATTAAATAGAGTAAAATACCGAAGCAGCATTGATTGCTGCACTTGTTCTTTTCCAATTCGTGGGGACGATCGGTTTTGCTAAGGAGTCTACTATCATGATTGGCGTCTACGGGGCCCCTATGCCCCCGGTAGATCCGTGTAGGGACAAACAACTGCTAAAACTTTAGCTAATTTGACTGCAGGTCGCGACGCTGAGTATGTTGGTTCACCAGCAATGGCACTAGCTGCTTAATCGTTCGATCTACGTCAATTCCTCTCTGGCCTTTTTGCTGGAGACAGTAGGATAGTGCTCTGTACATATCCATCACTAACTTACTGTAAAATTTCGATATGCTTCTAGGAAGTTTCTCCGTACTTAGAAGTATTAGGAGAAACCGTTTTTGCTTATTTTTTGTTTGCTCTTGATGAGCGAGAACGTAATTCAAAGCAAACTATAGACGTAGAGGATCATCTTAGTGCTTCTTATACGGCGGTTCGATTCCGCCCGTCTCCACCAAACCGGAAAAAGCCATTTTCAACGAACGTATTGAATGGCTCTTTAAGCTTATAAGAAGCCATTTTCTTATCCTTAATAGTAAGGTTTACGAATAAATCACGTAGGAGTTCATCTTTAGCCTTTAGATCAGTGGTTTTGCGCAACGTAGAGCGAATATTCCCAAAAAGTTCGACGAACTGCTGATAATCCATGAAGGCTTGTTTAGGCTGCTCTTTGAGTTGTTTTGCTTCTTCAACCTGCACAGTTAATGATGCAAGTTCCTCCTGTTTCTCTTTGAGATCACTACTAAACGCTGCTTTTACCTCAGCGTTTTTTTCAGCTAACAAGAATTTCTTAATCTTAGAGATATGCTCAGTAACTTGCCTCTGCTTATGCTGAAGAGACCTTAGTTGGCTAGACGCATATTTAGTCTGCTCCATCGTCACTCTTTGCATCTCTGCCACATAACTGCTAAATGACTCTTCTGTAACGAACAGATGTTTATCTAGCAGCTCATAAATCGAATCCATGAGGGTATATGCTCTAAATGTGTTCTTCCTGCATCTGGAGTTAGAGGTATTATCACAACGATAGTAGTAGTAAATTCTTTTTTGAGTGCGATCCTTATTGTACTTGTGAGTCATAGCTGAAGTGAGAGGTCTATTGCAGTGACCACAGGTTAGTAACCCCCGCAGCAGCGTTTGTTGCTTTGTTTTCTTACTGGTAATTCCCCTAAAGGCGAAGTCTTCAGTAGTGATACGATTAATCTTACAAAAATCTGCTACTGATACGAGTGGTTCAAATGGATATACATCACCCAGAGCAATCACATATTCACCATGCTCTAGCACTCCAGCATACACTTTTTTCTTCAGGAGATCTGAGACTCTTTGGTAAGTGAATTCGTATAATTGATGACCTGATTTTGTGTACTGCCTGTACCCTGACTTATTTAGAAACGTCACAATATCCTCAAGTGACTTATTATCTAAACGCATAGCAAAAGCCTTTTTGATCAAAAGAAAGTTTCCTTCATCAGGCCATAGTAAAAAATTGTCATCTCGATAATACCCATGAGGAATTCGGGCAATATATTTACCCTCCATAATAGACCGGTAGATCCCTCGGTTAATATTGTCACTAAGACTATCAGAATATTGCTTAGATAGGACGAACGTTATACCTAGTAGCGTCTTACCTGACGTATCATTCTGAAATGTGAAGCTTACGAATTGCAGACTCTTGATTACCCCTTTATCGAGTAGATCAATTATCTCTCCTGCTTCCTTCATATTTCGCGCTAATCTGTCAGGATGCCAGGAGATGATTCCATGCACCTTACCAAGCTTAACATCTTCGAGCAGCTTTCTAAACTTCGGTCTTGTGTCAGGCTCTTTTGCTGATTCAGATTCAAGGATCTCATCTACTACCTTCAGGTTGTTACGAGTAGCCAGCTCTCTACATTCAGTAAGTTGATCAGTAAGTGATCTCACCTGTTGCTCGCTATTATCGGTTGATTTTCTAGCGTAAATAACATACTTGAGATTTAAGGGCTCAAGAGGTAAAGCCGCCTGATTGTGCTTCTTTGTTAGTTCAACGAGCTCTTGCGCTGTCTGAGGAGCATTGGGCATGTATTTTCCGTAAACATTGTGAAGAACATAGCATGGAATTCTTAGTCACTAAACAGCTCATTAATTCGCTCCAGAATCAAAGACAAAGCTTAGCTCGTCCCAATTGCTTATATCAGCCCAGTCCCCTCCTTTATATCTGATTGACATGAGGTACTGGCGTCTTTGTTTTGCATTGAACCCATTAGCTGCATCTACCCAGTTGCTTATAGTAAAAGTGGTACCATTGCATGAAATAGCCCCAGGACTTTCCCAATAACTTGGTACATGCGAACTGCCAGGATACTTCAAATGAGATTCCACAAAATGGTGAGACATAACTATGGCGTTGCTATTATATTGCTCACACCCTAGTACAGGTTTAGGCTTAGAACTTCCACCTCGTGAACCTGAGGTAATAAGTACTAGGAAAAATGGCAAAGCACATAAAGCAACCAAGAATATTAGGCATCCTCGTCTATTAGCTTGTTGCTTTTCTTTAATATCTTCTTCTTCCATAACTATGTTTTAGTAAAAAAATGCAAAAAGGGACCAACCATCTGGACGTCCCATTTCAGCTTCTTGCGAAGTATCCGTAGGCAGAAGGTTGACCCCTCAATACACGGATACATACACCTAAGGTGCGCAAAATATTTTCACTAAAAATAGGACGTCGGATACATCATACATTGCACTTTGATAACGTCAAAATAACTTACTTTTGTACCCACTCATGAAGACACGTCTCTAATTGAGGATACTCTTTTACCAAGTGGAAAATTAACTCATCAAGTTGAGGGGAAAGCCTCTCAATGAGAGTAGTAATTCTAATGTTACCAGCTTCAAATTTGTCACCTATGATTCTGTTATGTTCGGGGATAATAGGGAGGCAAGTTGCCGCGCTCAAATGTAAAAGCTCAACATTGGATCGAACGTTTTCCATTTTAATTCTAATAGCAAAAACAAGATTAGCTAACTGAGTATCGTCAGGAATATTATGAATAATTTGTAAACCCCACTCAGATTCCATTAGAGATTTAGGACAATACATCGGGTAAGTATTTCTTTGGTCTGTCTTAGCCACTATGAGATCAGAAAGCATTGCTTTTAACTGTATAGCTTCTCGTAGCAACGTCTTGAGGTTAGCTTGAGTCAGATGGGAATTTTTCATAGCTAATTGAATAGATGGATAGCTCATTGGCATGTTAGTCTGATTACCACGCTCCCAGAATTCAACTAAGTTGCTGCTTCGGTTTATAAAGCCATACGGAACACCGATTCGACTATTTACATAAACAACAGCTATAACTCTGGAAACTTTCTGATTTGAGATTTCAATAAATGAGGGATCATCAAGTTGAATGTGTGGCTCAATATACTGAACTTTATCATTTAATTGCTTGGAGAATTCAGTCTCATCAACTCCAAGCAGCCTAGACCAACCACTACATTCTTTATAATCCTGAATGCCAAATACAATAAATCCCCCTAAAGTATTCCCGAATGCAGCAACTGTTTTCGCGATTGAGCCTGAATCGTCTTTTAATGAAGCTTTGAAGTCGTAAAAGCTACCCTCCTGCAAATTTCTATTGAGAATTTCCTCTATCCAGTCTTTATTCCAATCAGCAAGTACTGTAGATGCAGTAACCTCAAAGTTCATAGCAATATATTATCTATTAAAGCCACGTTAAGACTCCTCCATGGTGTGCACATGTGCCACTTCGCTTCAGGCTAGAGCTATATGAGCCATCTCTACACTGGGCGGTGGCTTCTGATGGGACACTAGATGATTGATAAGGTCTGGCAACTGAGATATTATCAGTATTCTTGTAGTAACCATTTGGAGCAATTGGCTCCTGCGATTGATGAATCGTTGTATCTGGAGAGACATGGTCTATGTTATGAGAAACCTCAGGTTTCGTAATAGGTTTACTGTCAGTCAAGCTTTCTTGTGGCTGCAAAGAAGAAATATCTGGAATGGGAAGAGAGACTGTGGGTAATAAGTCGTAATCCCCCACACCTCTTAATTGAGTAATATTTGGATTAGCCTGATTATACTGTACTGCTCGAGTGATTAGTTCAGCCATATCAGCCCGATCTAGGGGTGAAAATAGATCTGTAGTTGGCAAGGCAATACCATCAGCAAGGGCAAGAGCTTGGTAGGCTTCGTACCAAGGAGCATCACTTTGGGGCGGAACTAACCCAAAACTGTTCATCACTATCTTAAGCGCTTCGGCATACGTAACTGACTGCCAAGGTTTGAAAGTGTTATCGGGATATCCATCTATCAAGTTAGCTACTTTCGAGTAACATATGTATTTAGTTGCCCAGTTATCCAAACTAAGATCGCTTGCGCAAGGTGCACTAAATACCGCAGTATCCAGGCCTGGAGCATGGGTAGCCAACATCACAACTTTAACAAGCTCAGCACGATTGATATGTTGTTCAGGATGGTATGTACCATCAGGCATTCCATCTACGATGTGACGATCATGCACAAAATTAATTGCATCAGCATGTTTTGTTTTACTCGAAACGTCTTTAAAGGTCGATGCAGCGGTTAATGGAATCGAAGCTAGCCCAATTATCACTCCAACAATCAGACAACTAACAAGACGAATATAGGAGTTCGAGCTACCCATGTTTTTATTTAAGATAACTGGAATATAAGTTAGTATTCTAAAATAGGCTAATTTCATTCCGTAATTATCACTATTACTTTAAGCAGAATCTCAGTTAATAGCTTCCCTTAGCTGTTATAAAGATGCCAACTAAAATTCAATTACGATAGTTCAGCAAGCTCCACGATATCTACTTTCTAGTTATGCCACGGCGGTTACCTAAAGTAATCACTGAGCCGTCAGCACCAATCACGTTTTCGCCCTTTTTAGGCTGTTGTAAGTTAGTAGTGGAAGCTTCGGTTTGTCTCTTTGCTTCTTGCTGCAACTTCTGAGCTAAATCAGTTAATGCATCTTTATGAGACCTCATAGAGAGTTACTTGTTTTTAGTATGATTTTTTGCCTGTGCAATCTGAGTTTCTTGTTGTATCTGCTTATCTAAACGCTCCAGGGATTCGTTCAACGCATTACGTAGTTCACGAAGTACTTGATGAGGCAGAGTAACTTTTGCAACTTCCACAAGAACCATTTGAAATTGATGAGGGTTCTCACCAGATTCTTTGATTGGCATTGCCTGCTGGAAAATCAATGTACCATCAAGAGCACTCATAGCACATGAAACCACTTGGGCATAAGCTGACACATGAGGGCTAACGGGCAGTAGTGAGTCCATAATTAGGTTTAGTTATATTACTGATGTAGGGAATCAGATGGGTAGTTGTTAGAGAATAGACCTTGTTCAAAATTGGGCCCGAAGTAGCTCCACAGCTAAAGCTGTAACTTAATGACGGCTGGGAATAGCTTTCAACCAGTGACTTTTCGTAATCTTTATTTACACCAAACAGAAACACACCGACATTGAGAACTTCGCTTATTTTCCATATTGTTGAGCATGTCATATTCTGTCCAGATTCAATTCTAGCAACAACACTCTGAGTGGCATTAATGAGCTTACCAAATTCAACCTGACTAAGACCGCGCTCCTCTCTAAGAAGGGCTATATTTAGTCCTAACTTGATGAGCCATGATTCAAACTTCACAGCTTCTTTAAAAGCGTCTTTTTCGTTGGCTTTGTTTTTAGGCTGAGTCGTTGTTTTCTTCATAAAGGTTTAGTTCGTAATTGACCGAAATCGTGTGATTGCGGTAGTTATGAAATTAAGGGGAGTTTTGTTGGTCTTTTTATCAAAAGCAACCAATAAATGTAGGTATCCAAACTTGTTAGCGGCAAAAACACGCGGCTGATTAGGTTTAACCTGGAACTCAATAATTGGATCATCAATATGCCTGAGAAATATGCAATTCTCGCTCCTACCTATGATCAAGTTATTTTCCGCACATGCATTAATTGTACCCACAAGTCTCGGCAAAACACTAGGAGAGCACTGCCGCCAGCATAAAAAACACTTTTCCACTGAACCATGAGCAAACTTCACTTTAGGGTTTAACAGGTAATCATTTTCCACTTTCAACTCAATTATAGCACAAAGGTAATAAATTTCAACGGTGCCAGAAGTAAATATAGCAAATAAGCGATATTAGGCAATACTAAAATTACTCACCCGTATTATTCGTTAGGACAAAGCAAGTTAAAGCCATCCAAGAAGTCATTGCTAGCTCGTGAACGAACACCATTATGATAACTGATTTGGTGGCGACCATGGCACGGCACGGACATCAATTACTTGTTTACAGTAAAGTATACACAGCGATAATGTCTTCCGAACCAATCCTCAACCCACTTAGTGCTTTCTTTGGAACAGAATAAGTTCTATTGGGTCCAGCTATATCAGAAGGCAAAGAAATAGATGCAACTAATCACAGTAAAACAGGTACTGATTGATCCGCCACTGCTTCTTTAATGTTCGCGATGATGTGCAGACTATTACTAAGATACTCTGCTATGGAATCATGCTGATATATGAATTTCGTAATCAAAAGTTCTATCCGTTTGTCATGATCTCCACCAACATCGTTATTTCCAGGGGAAAGCTTCTTTCTTTCCTCTTCTGTTAAAGATTTTCCGGTTCTAACTTTGATACTAGATTCAGTTAACTGTTCAGGGTTGAACCGCAAGACTATCTTTGACGAGACCTGCCACTTACCATTCAAGCGCTCTCGATACATTTCTACTCTGGCAACACAAATCTGACAGACGGCTTTTTGCTGTGCCCGATTGTAGTTATCGATATGACCTTTCATTTCTTCTGATGCCTCTTTTAGCTTTTGTATCTCTAGGTCGGCCTGTCCTATTCGAAAGAGCTCTTGTTCGACCTCAAGCACGCGTTTATCGATAGCAGTGATAGCTTCTTCTTGAAGCTGCACACGTTCTTTCATTCGTTCCTCACTATAGATGCCATGTTCGTAAGCTTGATTGATTCTAGCTAAAGCCAAATCCGCCTCCATACGATTACTACGTAGTTGTGCTAGCTCATTCTCAAGCTTAGTAGATTCAAGGTCACGTTCATCTTTCTTAGCTAAAAAGCGATGAATAAAAATATCAGGATCCTTGAATGCTAGCACTAGCTGATTCCACACCCACTCTTCTATTTGCCTGCCTGGTATTTCAAATACAGGATAGTAAACACCATCAATAGTGGTCTGCTTTCTTCGATAGCTCACACCACCCTTTTGCCTACGAATACCAGTAAATTTATGTAGACGAGGTAATCCCATATCGACCAGCTTCCCACTCAGAAGATAGATATCCCCTGTTGCTGGATGAATATGTTGCTTACGAGCATGTTGTGCTTGAAGGAAGGTAATCTCACTCACACACGAAGGTACAGGCACTACAGTCCATTTCTCTTCAGGTAATAATGAACCAAGCTCATCTCGCTGATTGGCAATAAAAGAACCGCGATAGATAGGATTAGTCAGAATAGTCTTCACATACTTTTCAGACCATTCAGTACCTCTAAAACGTGGTAATGCTGCTTTACCTTTAGGGACTCTACGCTCATTGAGTCTCTCAGCTATTTGCCCATCCCCTAGCCCTTCGTAAATATACCAATCATAGATCTTCATCACCCATTCACGTTCAGCTGGATCTAGCTCGATCTTCTTCCCCTTTCCATTGCTATTCAAGACAGCTTTATAGCCATATGGAATGTGCGTACCAGTATAGTTGCCCAATCCAGCAGATGCGAGCTTACCCATCACTGTACGGCCTTTTATGAGCTCACGCTCAAATTGAGCGATGCTACCAAAGATCTGAAACACCAAACGTCCCATAGGTCCACGAAAGTCGAGGTTCTCTTGAAGGGACATTAGACTTACTTCATGCTTTTCAAGCTCTTCAAATATCATCAGAAGATGCTTGAGACTACGAGAAAGACGGTCAATCTTGAGAACAAGAATGACATCACACTTCTTGGCTCGCACTAATTCCATCATTGCATCTAATCCTGGGCGGTTGATATCACTACCAGTGTGAGTATCAGTAAAGAACCACTCAGGCTTGGTGATGAGATTCAAACCAACATTATCAGTAACATGAGCTATAAGCTTTTGCTTCTGAGCATCAAGACTAAAACCCTCCAACCGTTGTTCAGCTGTAGACACTCTACTATAGATTGCGACACGCCGTGGTTGCTCATCTTTTGGAAAAGAAAACATTGGGTGGCCGTTAATGTCATCACTAAATTAACATACTTCCATGGTGTGTTGGCTAGGGATGGAAAGATCTATTTTAATTGGTATTTGAGTTTTGAATGATTGATGCAAAATACCCCGGATTAGGACTATTAGCTTGAAGATAGTTCAAGAATTCTTCTAAACACCAAACACGAGAACCTAAAAGCTGCTTGGCATTTGCAACTAGATCTTTATCGTTAGAAACTAGTACAAATTCTTTTAAAGAATATGCAAAATGTAATTCTGTGTAATCAGTAGTTGAAACTTTCTTAAAATGTTTGGGACTTTTCCCCTTTTCAAAACCATTAAAAACTTTCAGACCGTTATTTGTATTCACAGCAAATGATACATGCTTTTGTTTTTCGCCTTTTATATCTCTGTGACCAGATATGAAAAGTGGATTAGCAATAATACTATTTTTTAGAAATATACCTAATAATTCAGTAGCTCTAGGAGCTAAAGGATTTTTAAAAACCTCATCAAGTACTTGAGGCAAAATCTTTATTTGCAAATTAGAACAAAATAGCATCTGATTCACGAACTCTTTGAGATTTCCCGTTATATTTTCCACACGAATCAAAACCATGCTATCTAATAGAAATACTGGCGTAGCAGGAAATCTTCCCTTAATCTCAATAATATCTGCCAACCAGTCAATTGGAGGAAGGTCTACATATGAAAACATAAAAACATATTACAACTACAAACTAATGTAGGCCATTCATATTATTTTTTCAAAAAGTCAAAAACCCCAGTGTAATCAAATATACGTACTAGATCATCAATAATTTGCTCATCATGTTTATCAGGAAAGCACAATGAACAAGTAATAGTAGTACGAGAACTATCAAAGATGATGTTTGGATCCCTTTCGATAATTTTGGCCTGAACTACCACACCTTTTGTCCCATTCGTGCGGAACGAAAAGCGGGTAGATCCCGGCTTCATCGATGCTTCATGTTATTGAGGCAGGAGGATGGTGAAGATTACTTAATAGATTACGTTCAGGCACTTAAAGTGTTACAACTGGCTGGTGAATCTCACTCCAATAGCAAGTAAATACTTCATCAAAGTCAGCCCCGGGCTTCTCAATCTCAACCAAATACCAATCGAAAAAGGGTTGATAGATTTTTAATGCTTCATTCCCAGCTAGCTTTTGCATAAGCGCATCTTTTTTGGGATAAAAATTGGGATCTTTACTGTTATCGACAACTGTTCGACAAAAGAAGCTTACAAAAAGCCAAAACTCTCTACGCCTGTCATCATCAGGTAGTGACTCAAGAAAGTGCTCCATTTGACGAATACCATCATCAAATAAGTGAAGACGAGCAAACCACTCATCATTCGTAAACATTGGTTCTGCTGGTATTGGAACAGATTGATGTCTCATAGTCATTAGTTAGTAAATAAATACTTCCAATGAAAACCAAAGAGATAATAGCTACGATTAGTAAAAACGTAAATCTGCACAAAATGTTATAATCATTGCACTTAAGCCATCCGAATGGACAAAGTATCAGCAAGGCAATTGACCAGGCAGCTTATTTTAGTTGGTGTTTATTCAGTAACTTTTGGGATTGGATTATATTTGATATTGGCAGGGAAGGATTGGCGTGGCTATGTAGCATTACTGACAACACCTGTCTTACATTGGTTGATTAGATCTATTGGAAGATAAAGTCCCTATTTATCTTCTCTATTGTTCGCTAACATATGGATAGGTAAAATCAATAATGATATGAATGATTACGAAACACTTGTTGTCGGATTATCAACAAATGATAAAGATTATATCAAAAGCTCCTTTCAAATAATATTTGAGGATTTACATCAGAAAGGCTATTTCCCAAGTTGTGATTACAATTTAGTGGATTTTGACGGTAATAAAATATCTGAAGGCAAGACACCAAAAACACGAGCACATGATACCTTCATAAAAAACAGGTTCACGTGTTCTCCATTAGATAAGGAGAAATACAGCACTATTACAATTGAAGATACCTTCAGGATGATTGAATTTTGTTTTCATGAAGTATCATCCCCAGATTCAAGGTTTATATTCATTGTAGATAAATCAGAGGCTAATAAAGAAGGCCAGACACAATATATCGAACAAATTAAGCCTGTATTAGATTCGTGTAATATTCAATTAAATTCAAAAGGACATTTAGAAAAGATCAGTCTACATAGTCAAATGCAAGACATTGAAGCACCCATTCAAGGAATGAAACAAGAACAAATAAACCAAGTGCGCCTAGCTCAAAAAAAATTCTCCCAAGGAGATAAAAGAGGTGCAATTGAGGAACTATCACTTATGAGTGAACTCTTCAAAAACGAAAAAGATAACGATGGACTTAGTGTGGATCAAAAAGCTTTATCTTATTTAGTTAACGAATTTGGTATTCGTCACAAAAATAGATTTAATACTGCAACAAAAATAACCGATAATGAAATTCTTACAGACTGGCTATTTTATGCAATGCTCAATCATGTAATTACAAGAATTAGATTAGATAAATAAAACACTATTAACTTCTAACAACAATGACAAACCAGCAAGTGAGTATTCAACCAACATGGAAATTTACTCTTACCACTGACTGTATAATTTTCCTCACTGAATTCAAGAAGTACTATAAGAATATAGGCCAAGAACCTGGAAACTATAATCATTTCTTCGCCGCATTATTCCTACAAGTATACGTTGAGTACTTCTTACATCAATTCATTCGAACTATGACAAGCATGAGTTTATTTAAAGAAGAAGCTAAAGCATTGGAATACTGCCCACTCAAAGATAGAATTAAGCCTCCTACCCCCGGAAAACTAACACTCTTCGTTAAACTTTTCTGTACGAGCTTGCCAATGCAAATAAAAGACTTAATTGAAGACATAAATAAAAACCTAAAGATCTTAGATAAGATAAGAAATTCAATAGTACATGGCCATGACTTCTCTAAAACATTTACTTTAGATCAAGAGAAAGCAGTGCTTTCGCCTGCTTTAGAGAAAATTGAAAATACACCAATTGATTATCTAATTGAACGAGCCAACCATATAGGTTCAAATTGGAATTTGATCTTAGACTTCTTACTTAGTAAAGCTAAGGATCCCGCATATAAGTTCCACTTTCAAGAAGTAGAAAGCTTTAAATGGAACATGTTAGAGCCAGGGAATTGGAAACAAAATTAGTGTTCTATAAAGTAATAAGAATCAAATATTTATATGTTGACTAATACAGGTAGCAGCTGGATAACTTATTTCCCAGGTATACCAGATACAAACACAATCGCATTCGGCACATTCAAAGAGGCCTTTTGGCCAGCTCTGTACTCAGGGATTATCGCTAGCTTATTAACTGGAGTTACCGTTGGTTTCATTGTTTACTTTCTTCAAAAGTATTCAGAACGGCCTAAACCAAATGTGTATATAAAAACCCTTGAGCATTCAGAGAATCACTCCAAGTTAGTATTATGTTTTGAGAATAATGGAGCAACAGCAATCGACTCGCCTGTTATAAAAATACTCAATTTAGAACCAAAAGATATATACCTCAATAATGACTTTGGACAGCTAGATGACAACAGTCTTATGTACAGACATAATGGACTCTTATATCCCTATAAAGGGGGCTATGAATTTGCACTCACAATTTATCTATTTAAATCAGCTTTAAGTAAGACGTTAGATATTACTATACATGGAGTTAATATGAAACCGTTTAATAAAAAGTTGTTGATTAGGTAACTACAGATCTATCCGACGACATCTCCTAGTAAGTATTCAGTTAGTTAGTAGCTTACTGCGAAGCCGTGCATTCCATCAGCTCGACTTCAACTATCGATTGCGAACCACTACAATTAGTGCGCATGAAATACTTTTTATTGAATAGAAGCGATATCTGGAACGGAGTGTAACCAACGAGGCCAACCGCACCATTTTTAGTAAAAGCTTAATTAAGGCTTCAGATCATGATATAATAGACTGATTAGCTAATTAATCATGGCATTAAATTCATTGAACGACCGTCATCGTCTACCAGGAACACCGGACGCTAGTAGACAAGATCAAGGCCGTACACGAAGAGACTTTTTAAAGATTTTGGGTCTGAGCGCTTTAGCTGCTACAGCTAAAACAGATACTGGCAGTGAACGCTTTCAACAAGAACAGGCTACACAACGCAGCTTGCACGCAAGAACACCACATTTGCCTAGGTTAGAAATAGCAGAAGTGGCAAGTGAGCAAATAGTAATAATGCCAGGCGTACCAACATTCAGCCGATTAAGAGACATGCGTGTATTTAATCATCGATCAACTTTTGCTCCACCTAGTCAAACACCTGAGCCCAGTGGCATCAATTGGGTAACTGGTAGAGAATATGACAGTGTAGAATATGCAATTACAGCCAGCTCCGAATCACTTACTGACATTGGTGTGCGTTTAGCTGAAAATCCACGGACGTCACCATTACTTCAACAGCCTGAAGTGCGCATTTTATGTCCAGCCTCTGGTGTTTTATTGTCACCGCTAGAGATTGCTTTCCAAATGGCTGAGAAGTCTGCAGTGACAGAAAGATTTCATTTCACATATACCGAAGTAGAATCTGAAACTTATCGAGCTATAGATTCATACATTAGAAGAATGATGTGGGCTTGCAACAATACCGCTGATTTCCACATATCAGAAGAGAATTATCCAGAGCTTGGTTTAACTAGCAAAAAGAAATCAATGCAATTTACCTACATCACTGCTAGCGGCCGTAGAGTTACTATTGTTGTCGATTTTGAACTGCAAATGAGCGGCGATCATTACTTTAGAGCTGAGAGTGCTGCTCAGGCTGATATCGTGCTATTTCACGATGTGGATAGAACATCGCATGTTGGTGACTTTCCTCAAACAAAATCAGCAGGAGATGTTTATACATTACTGACTGATACACCCAGCGCTGGTTTTGGCGATAAATCACACTTTTGTATCATAAGCCAAGAGCACTGTGGGTTTCACCATAATGCGCCATCTTATGCAGCTGAAGGTGTCGGAACTGTTGTTGAAACAGTTCAGGGAAAACCATTCGGATGTGGCCAAAATCACCTTGATAATGACAATATATTAGCGCACCCTCACCTGGAAGACGCTACAGCCCATATTGTTGAATTAGATACAGAACTCATCACTTACCTGCACACTCATGGAAACGATGAATTTTTAAGGGTATATACGCTACTCTTAACACCTGATGCACTTTCTCAAGGTATGCTTGATGATCATGAAGGACATCTTAGAGTGATGCTAAGAAACTTTATTACTAAAGTAAGCAGGATACGAAATGCCCGCATAAAAAGCATCATTCGTCGAGTTGCAAGACAAGGAATTGATCATGTAGGAAACGATCGGCCGAGAAGAGCATTCTTTCAAGCAGTCATGCAAGCTGCTCAATAATTGATTGTAACTACTGCTAATCTCTAATACATATCGCAAGTAGGAAGACCTTATCTACATGCTATTTACATATTCCAAAGTAATCTCATTACCACGCTGATGTTCACTGTGTTTAACTAAAGAACGGCAAAAGGATAAAGATATCTGGAACGGAGTGTAACCAACGAGGCCAACCGCACCATTTTTTTGATTATCTCACAAAAACTGTGCGAACCGTTATTGAATGTGAAAAGTGATTGAAGTGGAGGCTAAGGCTGTAGAACTTATTAGTTTCTTTCTCTCTCCAAAAAAAGAACTATCTCATCACGCTTACCACCAAAGCCAGGAAATTCATTCCTACCCACAGCCTTTAATTCCCAACCTTGCTCGGCATAGCCATTGAGTAGGGTTTCAATTTTTTTGAGTATCAAAATTATCACCAAAAAAGCCATCCTTATCAGCCAATACTTTGTATTCTTTCATAAAGAATCAATTATAATTGATAGCAATAATGTGCGCTATTTTATTACTAATATCAATAAAGTAATTTTCTCAATTAGCTGAAGCTTACAGATTTGCTTTAAAGAAATTAATAGTACGTTGCCACGCAACACTAGAGTTTTTACCGATATTATGGTCATCTCCTTGATATTCATAATACTCTACAGGTTTGCCAGCTTGCTCTAGTGCCTCTTTCAAATGTTGTGACAATTTTACTGGCACACTAATGTCAGCTGTTCCATGCTGCAATTGGATAGGCACAACAATATCTGCAAGTTGGCTATACGGATCTAGCTGATTCCAAAAATCTCTATTGCTACTAGGAAGACCATTTTCTCGAATTAGAGGCTGATCTAGGTCCTGCAAGAACGGAATTTTAGCATTATGGGTTTCAAACATATCTTCATAGCTACCCACGACACCAGCCCACAGTGAAGCAGCCTTGATGTCTTGTGATACTAGCAATACGCGTAAGCCAATTTCACCACCATTGGAGTGCCCCCAATAACCGATACGTTGAGCATCAACTGCAGCATGCTGTTTCAGATAGGCGATAGCATTGAGTGTATCGATTACATATTTTTCTGAAAAATGCGCACTGACCGGTTCCCCTTCTGAATTACCATGTCCACGGAGATCTGGCTTAAAAGTAATGAATCCACTTCTAGCTAATGCTGCTTGATAAGTGGGATAATTTCCGGTAGTTGAATATTCTTTAGGCGGTATATAGCCGTGAACAAAAACGATTGCAGAATAACCATTCTCAGGCTTAGGAGCAGTAGGAATAGTTAACAGTCCATAAATTTTCAAACCTTCTGAGAGATAAGACACAATCATTTGTTCATAATTGGATCCGTTTGGTAATTTCCTTTCAATAATAAAATCACCGCCAGGGTATTCATTGCTACGGAGAGCAGCTATGGACATTGGATGTAAAGGCACAATAGTACCTTGCGCTGAACTAGAGGCTACAGGAGTTTGGATACCTGCTTCTATAGTCCTATCAGAGACACCACAAGCTTGCAGGGTTAGTAACATAAATATGCCTAGCACAAAACAATAATTTATCTTTTTCATAAGCTGTACAGTTAACATATTGTACATAGTACTAATACCCGTATCCCTACAAAGTAACAACTTGCATCCCTGGAACCAAATCATGCATAAAATGGAAACTGAAAGTCTTACCTAAATAACGTTTATTGTTATACTAAGATCGACTCAAGCAAGCACACTCGACTTAATCTCAGCAATTATGCTCACCACTGAAGACGCTGCCAAAGCAGTTATCAAATATATTGGATCAAGCAACAATGTTCTCAAAGTATCATTTTCAGGAAAGACGAATACAACCGTTTCTCCATGGATCAGAGTTACCTTACGACCAATACTAATCAAAGGTGAAGAGCGAGTGCAATTCTCCTTTTACGATGACAAAAAATGTATCGTCAAAAATTACCTTGGCAGTGAATATTCTGAAGCTTTGCAAGGACTGATCAAAAGTAATTTTAAGAATATATTCATCGAAAGCGTACAGGGAAATCTCCAAATCCAGGTTAGTAAAAAAGGCAAGTTACTCATCAATGAAAGTGAGACTAAAAAGACAAAAACTGACATTGATCTGAAGCATAATCGGACTAAAAACTACCTGTTACCTGAAGACGTACCTAGTGACTTTTTAGAGGCTGTAGGAATCATGACCAAAGAGGGAAAAGTAAAAGCAGATAAACACAGTAAGTTCCGCCAGTTGAACGGCTTTTTGAAAATCATTGACGAAACTTTTGCCAAAACTCAAAAAGTAACTGAGCCTGAGAAACAAGAATTACTTGCCATTGATTATGGTTGTGGCAATGCTTATCTCACCTTTGCGGTATATAACTATTTTAACTTCATCATTCATCGACCACTAACCCTGGTTGGAATAGATGTAAATAAAGAATTGATCGAAAACCATCGCTTAGAAATTGAAAAGTTACAGTGGCAAACATTAAAATTTGAAGCCACCAAAATCAGTGACTATCAACCACCTGCTAGTCCTGACTTGGTGATGGCTTTACATGCCTGTAACACAGCTACAGATGATGCCCTTTTCAAAGCAATCACCTGGGATGCGAAAATGATCTTTGCTTCCCCATGCTGTCACCATCACATCCAACAACAACTCAGTCGTCAGCAAAAAGCACTGGCAGCACATGCTCCCCTTTTCCGCCATGGAGCGCTGAGTGAACGCTTTGGTGATATCCTTACAGATTCATTCCGAGCACTGATCCTCCGTATTATGGGTTATCAAACGGACGTGATTGAATTTGTCACATCAGAACACACCAATAGAAATTTAATTATTAGAGGCGTAAAGAGCTTAGTTCCTGGCGACAAACAATTTGTAGAAGAATACAAGATACTTAAAGAGACTTGGCATGTAACGCCTTACTTGGAAACATTACTTGGCGACAGCTTTAGCCAATATCTTGAGTAATTGAGCAAACACTTCACTGAAGGGGATGAACCAAACTTTCAATAACCTATATCGAGCGAGCAACGTGAAAAGAATCAAACAATAATGACTTTCATTGCGAGGACGTTTTTAGAAACATTTATTCAAATTATTAAAGAACATTTAACAACAATTTTTATGCAATCAATTACAAAAAGACTTAGTATTTGGGCAGTAATTGTAGTGCTACTACTGCTAATCTCCTTCGCAGCAATGCAATTTACTAATGAAGTGCAGTGGTCCTTTGGGGATTTCACTTTTATGAGCATTTTGCTTTTTGGTTCGGCCTGTATCTACGAGCTAGTAGCTAGAAAGATGCGTAGCAGCACATACCGTTTAGCCGTCGGGCTTGCAGTACTAACATCGTTCCTATTGATCTGGGTGAATGCAGCTGTTGGTATTATTGGTGATGGACCAGTCAATCTCATGTACTTATGTGTAATTTTCGTCGGCTTCATCGGAGCAATAATCGGTCGCTTTAGTCCAAAAAGTATGTTTATTGCCATGACATTAGCAGCCCTTGCTCAAGCTTTGGTCCCAATAATTGCATTAGTAGTATGGGGAAATCAGACTAGTTGGACACCTAGTATACCCTTCATATTTATCTTGAATACAATCTTTACATTATTATTCGCTAGCTCAGCCCTGCTATTTCGACAAGCTAACCACACACTCGAAAAACCATTGCATCTAAGCAAAGATACTCTTGAATAAGGGTTTACTTTGTCTTTTTACTCCTTCAATTAGAAAATTGGTGCTTTAGGTGGATCGTAAGGATTCGCAATTACTAAATTACCAGAAGGATCCCTAGGTGCAGCTTCCCATGCTCGACCTTCAATTAACATTTGTGGCGTCACTGAGAAAGAAGCAGTAACACTTCCATGTTCAGCTCTACCTACATTATTTTCTAATAAAGTGACAGTAAAGGTAGGTTCTTGACCTAAAGTACAGGTTAAACGTAGACGCTTACTGTTAGGCATCCCCGCATGCCAAGCTCTTTTTGGTGAGTCATGACTACCGACATGCATTTCAGTATCTGCTATACGACTCGTTAGAGCATTGATGAGCAAATTGATTTGCGTATTATTCAAAACCACACCATGAGATCGCAATGCCCACAATGCTAAAGCATTGCGAGGTTCATTGGCAGTTCTAGCACCACTATCTACATTCAATTGATGCAGTGCAGTATTGATAGCTCCCTGAATAGTACTAGTAACAGGAATTTCTACTGTGCCAGTAATTTGCCCAACTTCAACGGTCTCTTGAACCTGTCTGATTACTGGTTGAGGAGCAGGAGTGGGAGTAGGATTTGGATTTTGTCTAGTATGAGCAATTGTAGTCACTGGTTGAGAGTGAGGAACATCCTGATTTACGGGTTGTGCTGAAGATGATGACAAATCCTTGATACCAGAAAATGCAGACATAGCGGCAGCAAGCAAGGTATTGCGAAAACTTTTACGTGTATCAGAAACAAGCCCACGAGAAGCAACAGTCTTTTTGGATTTTTCGTCATGTTGCTGCGGTACTCCTGGAGCTGAAGCTGTTACAATCCCCTCACCCACAAGAGCATCAGCAGCAGCCTTATTTAATTGATGTGGTGCATTTATGCCCACGATGAGAGATTCATTTTCAGTACCAGTAAGTGAATCTGTATTTTGATTACTCAGCATAAAAGCTCTCACAGCAATCGCTAAAGTATGAGCATAATTAACCCGAAGCCTGACCAAAAAAACAGCAATACTACGTTGCAATTCAGTAAATTTAGCAGCTGGTAAATTTGCCTGAATTTGTTTGGAAAAATGATCCATTGCTTTATCAACACAAGCAGCAATTTGAGTATCGAGAGTAATATCGGAATTAGCATTTATAACGGGGCCTGCTCTTACTATCCGAGCAGCTAATGTCAGAACTGTTTCTGGTGAAATCATTTCCGTAGCTGGCAATTTACCCCCTACTTTGTTAAAAGCTTTCTGAAGATCTTGATAACCAACACTAACATCATTAATTTTAACCGCAACAAGGTTCTTCAGTTTTGTGTTGGCAGTGAGTTGAGATTCTTTGTCTTTGTGGTCTTCATAGTAAGCCCTAGTACTGGCCACTACCCTTATTGGCCATTTCGCAATCACATTATCTGCTATAGATCTCACTGATGTGCCAATATCATTTCCAGGTATCACAACCACACTTTCTGCTGGTTCGGATTGATTAGAGCCAGGTATCCTTGCTGCTGATGGTGCGGACGTAATTTGAGCGCTAGCAGTAGGACGACGCAATGCTATTGATCTCCGTTTAATTAGCTCAGCAACCACTCTAGTCGTGTACTCTATATTGATGAGCACTTTTTTTAAAATGTCCGGTCGGCTCTTTAGACGTTCAAAACGAGATACGAAAAAACCAAAAAGTGGTTGCATTGTAACTTGAAGCACACTATGAAAAGCTTCTCGATTCAAAGCAGCAAGACCACTGCTTGCTAAACGATGAAAGTTTTCAGCAGCAAAGCCAATAGCAGATTTACTGGGAAAGAAGCTGTGATATGATGGGATATTCTCATTGTCAAGCTCTAATTTAATGTTATTTGCCTGTATTTTTAAGTCGGCTAAAGCGCCTTCTTCTGAAGTTAATTTATCACTTACTTTACTAAGGAAAACTGCTTCAACAGTACGTGCCAAGATTCCATCCAGTACACGGTCCGAGGAAACTATATCAACATTACTTTTTTCAGCCCCTTTACCCTGAAGCAAGTTAGTCACATCTGAAACAGCATTATCAACACGAGCACCAGGTATACTATGTGGGCCCGATTTTACCTCAGGCTGAGATTGAGAACCATGCGCTCTACCGGGTAGTTCCCTTGGTGTTGCAGCAGACATACTAAATTTTTATTTTTATATTTCTACCCATTATACCATCATTTAAATCTCTCATCAAAGCCTTAAATTAAAGATTAAACTTACACTGGCAAAATTTCATCTTCTTTGGTGTATACTCGACGATGCTGATTACTTTTTAGGATGCTTACTTTACTCAAAAAATATTTTGGTTATGACCATTTTCGACCGCTACAGGAAGAGATTATCAATTATGTAGTAGCGCAGAATGACTGCTTTGTATTGATGCCAACTGGTGGAGGCAAATCGTTATGCTATCAATTACCAGCTTTAAAGTTTCCAGGCTTGACTTTAGTGATCTCGCCGCTGATTGCATTGATGAAAGATCAGGTGGATGCTTTGAGAGCCTGTGGTGTTAATGCTGCTTATATTAATTCCACACTCACCCTAGAAGAGTTTAGATCTGTGCTGACACAAGCTAGAAATGGTCAACTAAAAATACTCTATGTCGCTCCAGAACGTTTCGGAATTCCAGAGTTCCAACGTTTCTTACAGTCCCTCAGTATTAGCTTAATCGCTGTAGATGAAGCTCATTGTATTTCAGAATGGGGACATAATTTTCGACCAGAATATCGCAATCTGAGCCTACTGAGAGATATCTTTCCTCAGACACCCATGATAGCCCTGACGGCCACGGCGACCATGCGTGTCCGTGATGATATTTTGCATCAATTACGATTACAAAAAGCCCGCATATTCATCTCTAGTTTCAATCGAGAAAATCTCACTATTAGTGTCATTGAGAAGAAACAGTCATTACCAAAGTTACTCCACCTCTTAGAGAGATACCGTGATGAAGCAGTGATTATTTATTGTTTCTCTCGTAAAGAAACTGAAGATGTCGCCAATCGTTTAATTGCAGAAAACTTCAGTGCTCGTGCTTATCATGCTGGACTGAGTAATGAAGATCGCAGTTCTATTCAAGAAGATTTCACCAAAGACAAAATCAATATTATTGTGGCAACAATTGCTTTTGGTATGGGCATTGATAAACCAGACGTAAGATTAGTAGTCCATTTCACTTACCCAAAGACACTTGAAGGTTATTACCAAGAAATTGGCCGCGCTGGCCGAGATGGATTAGCTAGTGAATGTGTCATGTTCTATACCTACGCAGACAGTAGAAAGCATGAATTCTTCATCGATCAGATTGAGGATGAAGAACTCAAAAAACAAGCTAAGGAAAAGCTAGCTCAAGTGAGTTCTTATGCCAGACTAACTAGCTGTAGGAAACGACATTTGTTGCGTTACTTTGGCGAAGAATCAACTATTACAAACTGTGGCAGTTGTGACATTTGTGTGCCTCAGAGGGTAGTTACCTACGATGCTGCTCCTGTAATCAAAGTTGCAGCTACTAGCACTACTGGCCTCAATTATAACCAAGATTTATTTCAACGCCTTAAAGCTCTAAGAAAAAAGTTAGCTACGCAAGCCAGTGTTCCCGCATTTGTCATCTTTGGTGATAAAGCTTTACAAGAAATGGCCTATTACCAGCCTCAAAATTTAGCCAGCTTTGCGAAGATCAATGGAGTAGGATCAAAGAAATTAGAACAATATGGGCGGCTATTTATTCAAGAAATCACTACATTTAAACATCTCTAAAAAAACAAACTATTAGTACTTATTCAAGTACCTTGAACTGAGTACTGGACTTTAAATTTTCCACACTGATCAACATTTCCTTGCCGGAAGAGCCAGTACTAATAGCAATTCGCTCAAAGCTCACGACATCAGGTAACGCAAAGATTTGTACTGGTGTCTTCAAGAGAAAAGGACAGGTCGTACCCACTTTATAGCCTGTAACCTCTAGAACTTCATCAGGTGTAGCCATTCTAGCTTTACTGACTGCAAAATAACGTTTCAACATTTCCATATCTAAACGTTGATCAAGCGGTGTGAGGACCATTACAAATTCTTCACCTACTTTCACCAAAAGTGACTTTAGCATTTGGCTTTCTTTGATACCGAGAAATGCTGCAGCTGCACTTGAAGTCGTAATATCAGCTGGATATTGCAAAATTTGACAGGCAATTCCCTGCGCCTCCAACCATGTCAGTACATCCATAGAATATTATTCAGAAATAATAAACTCGTTTTTTTTCTTAGGATTCACCAACACATTTACATCCATTCCCACCGCAGGAAAATCACGATACGAAACAGGTACTTCCATAGTCGCAGGATACGAGGGTTCTCCTGGCAGGGTAATATTGAGAGTCAACTTAACGATAGGATAAGTGGTCCCACCAAGCGTCCGCTCGGTTTTTTCTACAGCTAAAATTTGTCCCTGGCCTTTAATACCATGCTCACTCAAATAGACACTTTGGTCATAAGACTTGGGACCATGTTTCAAAACATAAATAAAAAGCAATCCGACGACGACGGTACCAGCTGCAGCTAGTAATACCATTATTAATGCAATCATAGCTTGGAAGTAAATACTCTTAGCCGCATGCTAACATACCAGCAGCTCAAAAACATCTTATTCACCATAGAACAACATCTTCCGAAACTGTTCTTTTCTACTAGCATCAAGCCGAATTCGTAATAGTTCAATCACGACATCAGTATTACGAAAAATAGGATCATCAGCTAAAAGCAAAAACTGGTCAAAATCAAGAAAATAAGCAGCAATTTTTTCACCACCATCATGATAATTGAAATCACTAAAACTACAGTTGCGAGCAATAAAGGTGTGAATAGTCCAATCAATCTTTACTTCAGGTACTCGCTGCAACCATAATTGCCAATCATCAGCTATATACCCGGTCTCTTCTTTGAGCTCCCGTTTGGCAGTCTCCAAGGGGGTCTCCCCAAAATCGCTACGACCGCCCGGGAGAGAGATAAATGATGGCACACCAGGTTGATCTTGCTTAAGCACTACCACCTTATCTCCAACCACAGGCAAAACACAGCACGTATCAGGTCTTTTTAACTTTTCAAAAGTAGCCGTAGACCCATCAAACAAATTTTGTTCCCACTGCCACACTTCAAACACTTTACCAGTAAAAACTTTTTGCGCATTTTCAGGAATCATATGATTTCTTTTTACGTGCGAATAATAACACTTTAAATACAAGTTGAGAGCTTGGATCAAATTCATCCTGAACATAACGGAGTGAAGTCGAAGAATCCGGCCGACATGTAGTTTGGACAAATTATAAAGCCTGATTTGAAATTTAGATCTTAAATTGACCCTAACACACTTTAGACAAACGGGTGAAAAGGTAATAGGTAACAATGAATAAGCATACCCCTGTACTTTTCCTATTCATTATTCATTTTTAATTGGATGGCGCTATAATATCCATTAAACAAAGTGAAACCAGATCCTTCGACTACGCGCAGGATGAATTCGTTGCCAGACTTGTATTGTCTTTCAGAGGCTACAATTCGCCATTCACACTTCGCAATTTGAAATAATCTATTTTCCAAACTGAAAAACAAAGACTATACTCATGAATACTTTTATACTGAAAAAACTTATGAATTCCCCATTTCAGAATGCCTTGGAACAGTTAGAAAAAGCGACGAAGTTACAGCAATTCTCCGCTAGCTTTTTGACTCAAATGCGATCACCACAACGAGAAATAAAAGTATCTATACCAGTTACTATGGATAATGGTACTACTCAGGTATTTGAAGGTTATCGTGTTCAATATTGCAATGCTCGTGGACCTTATAAAGGCGGTATTCGTTATCACCAACACACAGATATTGAAGAGGTAAAAGCATTGGCTTTTTGGATGGCGCTCAAAACTGCCGTAGCTAATATTCCAATGGGTGGTGGTAAAGGCGGTATTACGGTTGACCCTAGAACACTCTCTACAACAGAACTAGAGAAACTTTCACGGGGGTGGGTAAAAGCATTTGCCCCTGTACTTGGCCCCCATCAAGATGTGCCAGCTCCTGACGTCAATACCACACCGCAGATTATGAGCTGGATGGTAGATGAATATGAAAAATTATCCGGAGATAAAACCAAGGCAACTTTCACTGGCAAACCTCTCAACAATGGTGGCTCAGAAGGTCGCAATCTAGCTACTGGTATGGGAGGTTTCTACGTATTCGATGCCTTGAAAGCAGCTAGCAAGTTACCAGAAAAAGTTACCGTGGTAATTCAAGGTATGGGTAATGTTGGTGGCAATGCTGGTCATATTTTCAGTGCCAATGGACATACAGTAATTGCTATTTCTGACTCTAAAGGAGGCATTTACAATCAAGCTGGTCTGGATATCCAAGCTGTAGAACAATACAAAAAAGACCATGGGTCATTGCAAGGTTTTCCTAATGCCCAGATGATTACTAATCAAGAACTATTAGAATTAGAAACCGATGTCCTCATCCCCGCAGCCCTAGAAAACCAAATCACCGAAAAGAACGCTCAAGCTATCAAAGCAAAATTAGTCTTAGAACTAGCCAATGGTCCCACTACTCCCGAAGCAGACGAAATCTTGTTCAAGAAAGGCATTCATGTAGTCCCAGATATTCTTGCCAATTCCGGTGGTGTAATCGTTTCAACTTTTGAGTGGGAACAAAATCTCAAAAACGAGCACTGGTCTGAGGATGAAGTTAATAAAAAGCTCCATACTATTCTCAAGAGCGAAGCTAATAATATCTGGGAAAAAGCAGAGAATTTAAAGACCGACCTCCGCCGTACAGCATTTATAGTAGCCTTGGAACGCCTAGAAAAAGCAATGAATAGTTAAAACCCAGGAAAGTAATCTGTTTTGATCTGATTACTAGGAACATTTAGACTGTGAAGCAACTGCGTATACGCAGTTACCATTGCTCCAGGTCCGGAAATATAAAAGGTCCTTTCGTTAAAATCAGGTACGAGTTCACGAAGCATTTTGGCATCAATATGACCAACTTTTCCTGACCAGTCTTTGGCCACTCGCTCTCGATCACTAGCAATATAATGCACCTTCAAACCAAATGATTTGCTGCCTTGGCCAAAGACACTTTGATAGACGAAGTCTTTGTCAGTAGCACAAGCATAGAGGAGCACTACATCTCTTTTCTGCTGAGTATCGATTAGATGCTGGACATGGCTACGAAAAGGAGTGACCCCGATACCACCAGCAATAAAAACCAACTTAGTAGCAGGATTTTCTGGTAGTACAAAGTCTCCACTTACTTGACCAATAATCAACTGTTGCCCTGGTTCCATTGTCAGCAAAGCCTTTTTGAATGAGCTACCATCAGATGCTATTTTCACCCCTAAATGAAGTTCTTTTTCAGCAGGAGAAGAAGCAATCGTGAAGTAGCGGCGAATACCACGTTGATCAGGATGATCGTGACCAAAAGTCCACTCAATATATTGTCCAGGTTCAAATTGTAACCTCTTAGGAGTAGAGAAACTAAAGTCATAGAGATTGGCCGCTTCTGCATGTTTAGATTTAAACGTAATTACCATCTTCTGCTTATTGCTTACTAAAAAGGCAAAAACATTAGCAACCACTAGAGCAAGTTCCGGGGTGGAATAAACATTGCCAATATGGACCTGTGAGCCAGTAATGACACCAACAATGATTCCGTATAATAATTGATGATTATGCCTTGTGGGCGTAGTCAAAGGCTCAGTCAACATCACTGTACCAAAGAAAAACAGTGGCCATGAAATCAAGGCTGTCCACAATGAATCACTAATAGTTAACTGTTGACGATAACTAGCAAACGCAATCATTACTAAACTCATAACCAAAAATCCTAAAAACATTTGGAATCGTTTGATCTTGCGTACAATCAAAAGCCCAACAACCAAAACTAATGGCAGCATTAACGTGCTCCCTGCCCACCAAATCGCTAAATCACTACCAACCAAACCCATAACCACCAAAGCTATAGCAACAGGATTGAAAACATGTACCTTATCCCAAGTCAAAATATATTTTGAGGCAATAGTAATAAGACACATCAAAATGACACCAAAAAATTCATAAGTAGTCGATGCAGGTATAAGGATCAAGAACAGTATCAATCCGCTAATCCAAACAGATTCGATATTTGCTGGCACCGAAAAAAGTCGCGCAAAAAGAGTATTAAAAATCCAACACAATCCTAAAATGACCACTAATGAAGTCACCAAAGATGCAGCAGTAAAGGGTAAGAGACCAAGTGCTGCATAAACAAAGCCAGAAATAGTTATTGCCCATAATCCATACAACACTACTTTATACATCGTAATGCTATTGAGTAAATCATCAATAAATTTCATACAGTGGCAATTATGAAGTAAATATTTCTGCCGGAAATACTGAAGACCGGCTAACTGAAAAATCCTTATACATAATCAGATACTCAAAATCGTAGTTCTCTGCAAGCCCTTCTGGTGATACAAAGAATAAACAAGTAGCTAAAGCATCAGCTATGATGGTTTTTTGAGCGACTACCCAAGTAGCCAAAATATTTTGTGGGGAAACTAAATAATGAGAATCAATAATATGATGGTACTCTCCCCAAGCCCGACGATTGCCAGCTGAACCACAAATACTTTGATTACAGATCTCTGCTACTCCAATTACTTTTTCAGGATTGAGAGGATCTTCTAATCCAATTCGTAACTTTTCCATAGAGGAGTTTCTATAGTACATATCACCACTGGCATCGACACAAAAAGACTCACAGCCAGCTGTAACAAGAATGTCTGAAACTAAATCTACTAAATAACCTTTACCAGCAGCACCAAAATCAAGCAGTACAGGCGCTTTGACTCGCAAATGAGGGAATTGATATTCAAGTACAGTTTCCCACCTTGGCACTGGAGTCAAAACTTTTGGCTGTAGTGAATAATTAGCATCGTAACCTGCTTGAACTAATGCCTGACCAATCAGGGGTGTAAACTTACCACCAGTAAGTACATAGAGCCTATAGTAGAGATCAAAGAGCTCCTTGGCATCTGATGGCAAAAGAAAATCACCCTTCCCCTGAGCTATTTTACTTACGAAAGAATCAGTTCTGAAACGGGAATAGACAAGGTCAAAGGCACTGATCCGCTGATCAATTTTCTGGCGCAAAGCAAACCAGTCTTGCCCATCTGGATAAGTAAAACTGATATGCCATTGCGTACCTATTGCTTCAAATGGATAGTCAATCCAAGCCATCGATTATGATTGCGCTTGTGCTTTGATCTTAGCCAAAGCATCGACGAATCCCTTTGGGGTCAATGAGGATCCTGCCACCTTAGTCAGATTAACTTCATTGATATTTTTACCAACGACGTACTGTTTGTAATTATCAGCAAAAAGTCCTTGGAATCTCTGTGACATCGGTAGAGTAGCCTTAGGAGTCACCTGCACGTCGGTAATGACACCGTTGGTCAAGGTCACATTGACACCGATCGACTCAGCCCCTCCTGGTGAGACATAAGCTCCATCAGCACTATAGGTACCATTTTTGTAAGTAGCAGTTGAAACACTAGTAGGTGTTGCGTTAACCGTAGTCGCAGTGACGCTACTAGGACTAACTGGTACTGAGGTGGTGGTAGACTGTACAGTTGGAGTGGCAATTGGCGCAGCAGATTGCTGACCAATCATACTGTAGCTCGCTACACCGCCGACAATAACGACAAAAGCAACAGCAGCTACAATTTTATTAGTGGTATCTTTTGAAGGCATAGAAAAATAATAGGGGTACGAAAAGAGTATATCGACTTTGATTGATTTCGCCAAAATACTATTCACCTATTCATTACAAACAGAAATCATCAATTATTACAAAGTAGGCACACATTGAGCCAAATGCATACGATGAGTAACACTGAGTTGATGTAAATGCGCACAGTATCCACCAAGTGTAATTGTTGTCGCCTCAGCTTCTGTCATACCCCGATCAATTAAGTGCTCTGTTCTTGATTGCGTAGCTGGACCAACTCCACATTGCCCATGACATGCCTCTCGCATCAAAGCTGAGCATTCTGGAATTCTTGGTACAAAACGAACAGCTAGTGGACAGGCAACTACTGTTCGCGTCTCTGGTGCCGAAGTAGTAGCAACAGGAGAATTGTTACTATCACAACCTGTCAGAATTGTAGCCAATAAAATAGACCTAGTAGTTCGCGATGACAGACCAATAGCAGACTCAACTTTGTTCATGCGACTTATTTAAATAAAGCACACAATACAACAAATCACCAAAAACATCAATAAAGTGCACTGCGTAACGCTAGTAGAGATACTTGTTATTTACAGTAATCTTCGCCATGCTAGGTGCGAACTTTAAAGACTGCCTATGTTTAATTTGCTACAGAAACGCTTAAGTTACGGCATTTTGACTATTTCACTGCTGGCAATGCTCGGATCACTTTATTTTAGTAACTTTGGTGACCCGATTAAAAACCTCATGGATGGAATACTATTCGATAGTTCACGTGCTTTTGAACCGTGTCATTTCTGTTGGTGGGCTAGAATTTTAATGTATCCCATTGTACCTATTAGCCTTGTCGGTATTTGGAAACAGGACAAACAATTTACTAATTATATTTTGCCATTAATTTTCATTGCCCTACCGCTTACCTTGTATCACTATGCGCTACAGATGCTTCCTATTGAAACAAGTGCATTTTGTACTTTAGCTAATCCTTGCAATGCGCTACAAGTAGCTTATTTTGACTTCATTACTATTCCTTTCTTAGCTTTCACAGCCGTTTGTATTATTATTTCGCTCTGCATGTCTTTTCGCCAAAGTGTGCGCCGAGAACATAAAGCTTAATCCATGAAAGAACCTTTTTACCCTAATCAAATAGTACCGCTTGCATTGACCTTGATCGTATTTTTAGCTGGTATTGGGCTCCTTTGGGGAGAAGTACATTTGTTAAACTATATTATTGGCGGAACTGAAAGAATTGTGCCTACTTTGAGATGGCAGGATATCGTGATTGGATTAACTATTTATCTCAAGACTGCCATCGATTTTGCTATCTTTATTGGTCGACTGATGAGCGAATATCCAGGTTGGAAAAATCGCATCATGATCGAAATCGGTACAGCATTAGGCAATATCGCTGGTACCATTGCGATCTTAATTCTTTGGGATACCTTCAGAGAAATCAAATGGTTAATGGCCATTATGATCGTCATTGCAGGATTAGTGCTCTTACGCATGGCTGAAGAAGGTCTAGACCATGTCAAAGATGAAACAGGCAATTATAAAGGCCCCATAGGAAAGATGGCCAAGTGGATCGAAATCATCTTACAAAAATGTAATCATTTTTTCGCACCAATACTGAATAAAATCATTCCCAGCACCAAGGTAAGTGAAAATAAAAAAGCCAGTTATGGTGCTTTACTGCTGCTATCGATCAGCGTGCCTTTTATTCTAGGTTTAGATGACTTTGCTGGCTACATCCCCCTCTTTAATGTAGTCAATGTCTTTGGTTTCGCTACCGGAGTATTCTTAGGACACATGTTACTCAACATTGCTCTTTTTCTTTCTCCTAGGCTCACTATAAAAGCAGTCAAAAACCCCGTTATTTCTTTCTTTGGCAGTATTGCTTTTATCATTATTGCCGTCTGGGGTTTTGTAGAAGCATGGCACTTAATCCAAAGTTTCTTTTTTAGCCATTGAGAGCTATTTGACCTCAGTCATAAACTTAATGGTACAAGTATCAAGGCACCACCCTAGTTACTTTAGATAAAAAATTGCTGAGAAGGAGGGGGAATGCTAGGCTAGCTCCGGAAAAATCAACATTTTGCCCCCTATTGCAGGGTTACCACAATAAAATGTTGTGCTCTTTGACAACTCGGGTTTCTCGTTTTGTTTTTATTGAGTTCGAATGGTGAATTCTTTGTTATGTTTTTGAGTTCTATCCGTATTGTTTTCTGTGTCTATTAGTAAAATATCTAACTATTTATAT
>CAZDKI010000003.1:0-156496 GCA_964506115.1 uncultured Candidatus Peribacteria bacterium
CACAGCTGACGCACCTGGCGTACGTAATGGATTCGGATCAGCAGCAATTGCTGGTGTTGGTGAACTCCATGTCCGTGCTACTGATGATCATATTGTCGCGAGCTCAACTGAACCACCTCTTGGATCTTCGATTGCTACCGGTTCAGCTAACATCGGCATTATTAATGGTTTCTCAACTATTGAAGCATTTGTGTATGACGATGCAGGGGACCCATCATGTGGAGACACTCTTGTTTACTCAATTCGTTCTGGTAACGGTCATCTCCAAGATACTGTACCTTCAGGAGCTCAAAGTGGAGCAGCTACCCGTTCACTTACATTAGATGCGTCTGATTGTATGAACGGTCGCTACGTTGGTTACTTGAACATTTTATCAACTCAAAATGCAGGACCAGTTGTAGTGCAAGTGTTGGATCGCTCTACCAGTCCAGCTTTGATTACTCAAGTTACAATCCAAATCGACTTGGTAAAACTTGATGCGAAAGTATACGACAACAATATTTTGACTCGTAATTCAGCTCAAATTACAGCTGGCACAGCTACTGAGCAAAATATTGCTCCAGTATTGATCAAGACTTTGGATGAGAACAACCGTCCTTTTACAGCATTACATACTCCAAGCAGTATTGATCGTGTAGAGTGTCGCTTAGTTTCTGGTGCTACATCAAGCGCTTTGCTTGATGGTGTGCTTAATAGTTCAACCGGTGGCCGCACTCGAGCTACTGTAGTGCAAGCAGAGTATGTTGGTGCTACTGCAGGACTTTACACAATCAACGTGATTGCTGGTAGCGCAAGCGGTTCATTGACAGTAAAATGTCGTGATCTCGATGCTATCGGTCAGCCAGAAGTAAGTTTCAATGTGACAGTTCGTCAACCACAAGTAGAGGTGTTTGTCTCTAGTGCTCGTGCTCGTGCAGGCACTCTTACAACAGTAGTTGCCCGTATCCGTGATGGAAGCAAACCTGTTACTGGTGAAGAACTTCGTCTTCAAATTGATGGTGGTGATGGACGCGTCGATGTAGGTGGTACTTATACCTATGCTGGTGGCAATGAGAATGGTGCTGTTATGGATCACATCTGTTACGTTAGTGTAGGAGTGCCTCCACCAACTATAGAAAGTAATGTCTTGCGAGCAACCGGTGGTGATGTATTTGGAACTGTTCAAATTAGACCTTTTGGCAATGCATGTCTTACTGAAGAAACAGATTCTGGTTGGTATACAGCCAAGGTTTACATGCCATTAAGTACAACTGAACGTGATCAGACAATTAATCTCCGTGCAACTGACCTTTCTCGTGCTGAACAACCTCAAGGACAAGTAACTGTAGTAGCTACACGTGGTCTTCCAAGTGAAGCACGTCAGCTCACTGTTATGCCTATGTCACAAGAGGTAGGTATCAACCAAGACATCCCTACAATTATCTTCGTTCAAGATAGTCGTGGATTTGGTCTTTCTTGTACTTCAAGTGGAGCAGTATCTGCAGCTAATGCTAATGCTAATGGTGAACCACAATTTGATGAGTATAGTGGATGTACAGATGATCGTAATGGTCTTACTCCGGGTACAGAAACCACTATTGGTATTAATCGTACTTCAGTAGTTCCGGGTTTGGCAGGTTATCTGAGTGTGAATGCCTCTACCAGCGAGAATGTCTATATTTATGCACGTGATACATTTCCTGCATTTAGTGGACAGGCTCCTCAGGATTTTATTGTAAATAATGTTGGCGGTGGCGCATATTTCATGGTTGCTCGTGCTAAGGACCGTGCTGATCGTGCTGAATGGAGAGTTGAGTTACACGATTCTAGTGGTGTCGAAATTCAAGCTCCATTGGTACAAGTAAACATTGTACCTAATCGCATCACTACAGAATTTAGTCTTTCAACCACGATTCCCGATTGGAGTAATACTTTGATTGCATTCGTGCGCGACCAAAACAATGATCCTGTTACAGGACTCAACAATGAACGTGTTGGTGGCGTATTCCCAACCAACAATTTTACCAACTTTGTTGTAACTCGCTCTGGATCAGATATTGCTGATATCCAACCAGGTACCAATAGTGGATTGATTGCTACTGGTGCCAGCACCGACCTGCTTCACAATGCATCTGTTACGCCTTCAGCTCCTGGAATTGGATCTGGTCTTTATCTTTTCAATGTAGATACAGTCAACACGACTGCAGCTGGTACTATTTCTATCAAGGTCAGCTTGAATCAAGCTACTAACCCTGAAAGTACAGCTAGCTACCGTATCCAAGACCCAAGTGTGCAACTCGATGCATGGCCAAATCGTGTAAGCTCATCTAATGTAGTTCCTTTGACCGTTATCGTTACTGATGATCAAGGCTCTCCTTTGATACTCTCGGCTGCTGCTTTGGTACAGCTCGAGGTAACAAGGGGAAGTGGTAATCTTGAAGGAAGTAATGTTATTTCTCCAGGTAGTGGTCTGCGTGTAGATTTGGTTAACAGCGATGATGGTGTATTTGTAGCTAGCTACAAAGCTTCATCAGTTACTGAAAGCGTAGACTTGGTTGCTCGTCTCAATGCTATTAGCTCACGAGCTGAAGATCGTCTCTCACTCAGCGTAAATTAAGGTTTAACTTAGTAAACGTTCGTAATCACAATCAAGCCTCTTCTCTAGCAATAGGGAGGGGCTTTTTTGTTAATGCAGAATTTTGGCTTACTAATTAATTCATCCTGAGCGTAATGGAGTGGAGTCCAAGGATCTTGCCACTTAGTCTAATAGATACTAGTAGCCATCGAATTAAAAATGAACAATGAATAAGTGGAGTATACTTATTCATTGTTACCTATTACATCTTCATTAGTTTGCTTGGGTGAGTATAACTTTTAACCCTTTGCCTTTATACTAACACCGATTATCTGCCTATCCATTCTATGGAACTTATTATTATCATCGCTATAGCCGTATTGGTCATTTATTTGCTTACTCGAGTGCAGCAGATCTACGAAGTAATGAAAAAGGATGTGAGCCAAACTGTTCAGCTTACATCAGAGCATATGCGTAATAATAGTCAGCTAGTAGCCGATGTTAGTTCAAAGCTCGCTGCTATTGAACACTCCCAAAAGCAGGTATTGGGACTTACTCAACAGTTACAAGAATTAGATGCGATATTTAAAAATCCCAAACGAAGGGGGATTGTAGGGGAGTTCATTCTTGCTGAGCAGTTGCGTGAGATTTTGCCAGAGGCTCATTTTGAGATGCAATATCGGATGGCCAACGGTGCAATTGTAGATGCTGTTGTGCATTTTAAAGATTTGCACATTCCCATTGATTCAAAATTTCCTTTAGAAAATTTTGGCAAAGTTGGTAGAGAACGAGAATTCATTCGAGATGTGAAGTTGCGGATAGATGAGACCAGTCAATATATTAGTCCCTTTGATGACACGACCCCTTTTGTTTTTATGTATGTACCAGCTGAAGGAGTAATGGAACATTTATTGGCTGAAGATATCATTCAATACGCATTCCAACAAAAAGTAATCTTGGTCTCTCCAATAAGCTTCTTTGCTTACCTACAGACTGTTCTACACGGTTTAAATGCATTGGTTATTGAACAAAAAACCAAGGAAATCTTAGTCCAATTAAATACCTTAAACAATCAGTTTCAAACGTGGCAAGAAACTGTTGGTAAAGTAGGTAAATATTTAGATCAAGCTCAAACAGCCTATCTTCAAAGTCAAAAATCCGCTGATAAAATTACTGCCAATATTAATTCTATGCTTGAGAACTAACCACTATTAGTAGTGATACTCTTGCCCCTTAGTAATTTTGAAAGCCCGGAATAGCTGTTCTAAAAGAACCACATAGGCCAGTTCGTGTGGAAATGTTAACGGTGACAGGCTGAGCAGTTTAAAATGTTTAGGCATGCTTTCATAGTGCCAACCAAATGGTCCTCCCATAATCAAATAGTAAGGAATGTGACTATCAAATGTGGGGGCTATTAATTGGCTAAATTGAGTTGAATCCAACTTTGATCCATTCTCAGCTAGAATAAACACATGTGATTCATGACCATATTTTTCTACTATTAAAGCCGTATCAGCAACTTTATCATCTTTTCCTTTCAATGTTCGCACTTCAAGCGGTATTTTCGTTTTAGCCAATAAATGTAAATAGTGTTCTTCGGTTTTCTGCAAAAAACTAGATCTTACTTTGCCAAAACGTATCAAGACAATTGCCATACAAAAAAGCTTACTACTGCGATAGTAAACTTTCTTTTCCCAGCTTTCAATTTTATTATTTAAACATCGATCACTACTCCTGAAGGAATAAGCTCTTTAGTACAAATATCAGGGTACTTGGCAATCTTTTTACCAGTTGCATCGAAATCTTCTCTTTGCATCACACTTTTTCCTTCCTTGGTGCGTAGTCTATAAACTTCTCGACGAGAAAAATCACCATTGGTCTTATAAATAGTTTGATCGACCGCAATCATTTTATCTTTTTCATTGTAGCCGTACACTTTATGCATTTGCACAATATTATCGATCAAAAGCGTCTCTGAAGCTGTTTGTAAGCTTAAAGTATAAGTACGCTTTGAAGTAACCATAGTGCCGTCCCGATAAATAATTGTGCTTTCTTGTGGCAATACTTCAGTATCATTAAACACAGCTAATTTGCGTTTAATATGCCAGAGCACATCACCACTACTATCCAGCTCTTGGCGTTCAGCTAAAAAAGATTCCTCCCCCCAACCTACATAAGAATTGATATGATGACCGGTTACCATTCCCTGACTCATCGTAGGAATCGTAAGTTGCAAATTATAACTAACCTCTAACTGATGAGCGATAGGAGTCACTACTGACTCTGGTGAAGTAGCTGGCATGGAATGTTTATTTATTTTTGTTATCTATCCATTATATTCCATTTCACTTAAACATTCGTAGCTCTAATCACCTATATCCGCTAGACAGAGATATAATATGATTTAAAGAATAGCATTTCTATTCCAATTCTAGCTGTTATTTACTTATTACTTTTTCATTTTTAACTCGTTCGCTAGTAGCCCCTTTAATAGAATAAAAGAACTGCTTATAGTACCAAAGGATTAACTAATTAAATTGGCTGCTTCTTTTGATCATGAACAACAAATTTGGGCTGCAGGTTTTAAGTATATAGCTGGTATTGATGAGGCTGGCCGTGGTCCTTTGGCTGGACCAGTAACTGTTGCTGCAGTTATTTTACCTGATGACTTTTTTCATCCTTTAGTTGATGACTCCAAAAAACTTTCTGAAGCAGAGAGAGAAGCTTCCTATGAATACATTATTAAGCATGCACTAGCTTACAGCGTGATTCATGCTCCAGTCTCACTGATTGAAAAAATTAACATTCTCAATGCCACTAAGAGAGCGATGGCACAGTCTGTGAAGAAGTTAACCTTAACTCCTGACTTTTTACTGCTTGATGCTGTAAATATCTCCATGCCAGGAGTTACCCAAAAAGCTTTGATTCATGGTGATGCTCTTAGTATTAGTATTGCTGCAGCTTCAATACTGGCCAAAGTTAGTCGAGATCGTCTCATGCATCAGTTAGATACTAAGTATCCTCAGTATGGGTTTGCGCAGCACAAAGGCTATGCTACTAGTCAACATGTACATGCACTTCGTCAGTATGGACCATCCCCTTGTCATCGTCTTTCATTTCTACGCTTTCTAAATGACGAAGATGATGTCCATACATCTCCAAGAGAGTAAGTAGGAGTACCGTACACATTGGAGCAATAATAATACCCATAGTGCCAAATACACCGATACCACCAATGACTGCGAAGAAAATAATAATCGCTGGTAAATGAGCCTTGTCACTCATGACATATGGACGTAGGACATTATCAATCACACTAACTATTAAACCTCCCCAGATAAGAAGCAAAATGCCTTTGACGTAACTACCGCCGATAATAAGAATAATACTGGCAGGTAACCAAATAATTGCCGTCCCAATCATAGGGATTAATGCAAAAAACATGGTAATAAAACCCCAAAATATTGGTCCTGGTAAACCTAATACTAAGAAGCCCAAGGTAAGCATTAAACCTTGCACCATAGCAGTAAGAAATGTTCCTTTGAGAATTGCCTGACTGACATCAGTAAACTTTTGACTGAGTATTTGTTGATTGTGAAATGAAAATGGACTAAATTTAGCAACCTCACGCATTAGTGGTTTAGTGTCTCTAATCAAAAAATAAAACATTAAGGCAATAAAGAAAAAGTGAAGAAACACCAATGAAACACTTGCTAGTAAATCTGTGCCACTTTGATAAATCCAAAGTGAAATCCTAGTTACTTGATCAGTTAGCGGGCCTTGAATATCAAAGCTGCTAATGTCCACAAAACGATTCAAATACTGCATACCCTCAGCTATCCAAGCATACTGGTTCAAATCAAAGAGCCTTTGAATGTTGCCCGAGGTGATCTGGTCTTTGATTAAATTATAAGTAGCCAAAGATTCTGCTGTTAAAGCACTTACTAATAGGGTTGTCGGTCCGATGACAATTATTGTTAATAAAATAGTACAGATAGTAGCACTAATATTTTTATGACCATTGAGTTTACGCTCTAGATAGAGATAAAGTGGTCTAAAGATTGCTGTACAACATGCAGCGATTAAAAAGTCATACAAAAAAGGAGCATAGATTAAATAGGTCATATAAAGACCAAAAATAATCAGCCCAATGATCAAATAGAATTCTTGTTTCTGTCTAGTATGCAACATAGGATAGGACTAATGAATCAACATGGGCAGTATAGGTAATGTTCGCTTTCTATGAAAGTACACAATCCTTTTCATTAATCTTTTGGGTAAGTAGGTCAAGTGCATGTCCACAATATCTACAGATGTGATGCTGCTGATGCCATTGAGCTACCAAACCATTTATTTGCAACATTATGTTAGATAGCTGCAGCGAGTTTTCGCTATACTGAGCAAAATCGTTTAACTGTAAGCCTAAGGAAATAACTTGCTTAATATTTTTTGAGCTGACATCTGGATAGTTGTTGAATACTTCTTCAGCGAGGACAAAGTAAGGATATATGAGTTGTGGGCTTAGTTTTTCCGCACAAAATCTCGCGTATAAAGTAAAACAGAGTTCATAGAATCTTCTTTCCATGAACTCTGTTTCGCCTGACATGATGTCCAGTATGAGGCGTCGACAATAAGCATGCTTGTCTACTATCTTCAAGCCTTGACCCAAAAGCGGTTCTTTTTTCATGCTGGGTAAGCATTAATGGAAAACAACTCTATTTATATGTTCAAAAAAACTTTTCGTCAAAGTGAAGCTTCTTAAGCTTTAATCTATTTTAAAGAATTAAAACAGCTTGAAGATATCTCTGAGAGTAATACTGATCATAAAGAGCAACAAAAGTGCCATGCCGATCAAGTGTACTTTACCTTCAATCAACTTATTCCACTTCTTACCAAAGAGTGCTTCCAACCATACAAACAAAAGTCTCCCACCATCCAATGCTGGAAAAGGTAGAATATTCAAGGCTGCCAAACTAATCGACAGCATAGCCATTAGTTGCAGTAATGGGATAATACCATTTCTGCTGACTTCGGTAGTAATCTTGAAAATTCCTACTGGCCCAGTGACCTCATCACTTACTTTACCTTGAGTGAAGAGGGTGCCAATCAATCTACCAAATCCGACAAAGGTTTCTCGTAAACCAATAAAGGTATCGATGGTGCCATAATAAATAGCTTGATGAGGTGGTAACTGAATAGTCTTCAACATCATGTTTTCACTGTAACCAATACCAATTAAGTCACTACCTGCTACAGGTGGTACCGATATATGCTGTGGACCAGCTTCGGTAGTTAAATCTAAACTGAAGCCTTTACTCTTAGCCTCTACTAGATTTTTCTTAAAAGTATCTAAGTCAGTGATTGCGACATCATTGAGTTTCTCAATCTTACTATTAGCGACAATACCTGCTTTTTCGGCGATAGAATCTTTTTGTACCTCATAGATACCAATGCCATGACTTTCTAAAGCTTGGTCGAAGAGAGGGGATTCAGGCAGTATTGGTTTCATTCCTATCATGTATCCTACTGAAAGGATCACAATTGCAAGCAACATATTCATTACTACACCAGCACATAAGATGAGCGATTTTTGCCACCAAGTCTTTGCTTCGAAGTGGTTTTTGGTAAGCGGCTCTTTTTCTAAATCTGTAGCACTAAAGTCACTTTGGCCATACATCCTGACATAGCCACCGAAAGGGATAGCATTGATAGCATATTCAGTATCACCTTTCTTTGTGCTCCACAGTCTTGGTGGCAAACCAAAAGCAAATTCTTCTACTCGCACTCCACATTTCCGAGCTACCCAGAAATGCCCCAGTTCATGAACAAAGACCAATACACCGAGCACAAATAAAAAGCTTCCTAGTTGCCAGAAAAAGGCTAAGATTGGTTCTAGTGACATTTAAATAGTCATTATTTCTGCAGATTTCTTTTCAACCAAATCATCAATTGTTTTGTTTGCCTCGTCTACCATCTTTTGTAGTTCCTTTTCAGTCTGAAAGAATTGGTCTTCGGGCATCGTACCGTCATCTTTTTCTTTCTTGATTTTACTAAGTGCATCATGACGTTGACTACGAATTTGTACCTTTGCTTCCTCACACATTTGTTTCACCGCCTTAACTAAATCCTTGCGCTTCTCTTCAGTTGGTTTAGCGATTGGTACAATAATTCCACTACTACTACTTTGGGGGTTAAGGCCTAGATTAGAAACCTGAATAGCTTTCTCAATCGGTGAAAGCATACTTTTATCCCATGGTTGAATACTAATAGTACTAGCATCGGGAGTGTTGATACTAGCAACACTTTTGAGAGGCATCATACTGCCGTAACTCTCTACTAAAATATTTTCTACCAAGGCTGCTGAAGCTCTGCCTGCCTGGACCAACGTGTACTCTTGCTTGAGGTGATCAAGTGCGCCTTGAATACCAGTCTTAACTTGAGCAATAACTGCATGCATAGAATGAATGTTAGTAATAGCTTATTCTTTGACTGTCACTGAAACAATTTTTACATCCTTCACTGGGCGATTTTGCAAACGTGGATCATTTTGTACAGTAGGAACACCCACAATTTTATCTACAATATCGAGACCTTCAATTACCTTACCAAAAACAGTATGTTTATTGTTTAGGTAAGTATTGTCGACGACATTGATGAAGAACTGGCTACCATTAGTATTTGGCCCACTATTAGCCATAGAAAGAGTTCCTCGCACATTGCTTAAACCTGAAACAAACTCATCAGCAAATTTATAACCGGGACCACCCATACCATCGTTATAAGGATCACTATCTTTAGTGTTTGGATCACCAGATTGTGCCATGAAACCGGGAATGACACGGTGAAACAGGATACCATTATAAAACTTTTCTTTACTGAGTTTTACAAAGTTAGCTACAGTATTAGGCACTTTATCAGCAAAAAGTTCAATTTTTACTGTTCCCATACTTGTTTGCATAGTGATCACAGGATTTTGAGCATTCATAGTTGGGGATGGAGTTACTGATGGTAAAGACACACTGGACGGTGACATCAATGGAATAGCAGTACTATAAGCATTGGTACTCATTGATGTTGGGGTAGCTGGTGGCGTTACAGTAGCAGCACCACAAGCAGTTAGCATGAAACAACTACCAATCAAGACACTATGACGAATGGGGGACATAGAATGAAGTGATTAAAGAGCAAAGCGAGCAAAACGTTTAATTTGGATATTTTCACCAGTTTTACTAATCATCTCCTTAGTATACTGTTCGATAGTAATATCAGGATTTTTGACAAATGGCTGTGTCATTAGAGAAATTTCTTCTGCAAACTTTTTAATTTTTGCTTCGACGATTTTACCAATCATTTCTTCTTTTTTGCCTTCATTGCGCATTTGTTCAGCATAAATTTCTGCTTCTTTTTCCAATAGTTCAGGAGATACCTCACTTGAATTGAGATGGAGAGGATTAGCAGCAGCTACATGCATTGCAATATCACGACAAAATTGTTGGAATCCATCAGTACGAGCTACGAAGTCAGTTTCACAATTAACTTCGATCAATGTACCAACTTTGTTATTGGAGTGAATATACGACATTACCAAACCTTGAGCCGTAACTCGGTCAGCTTTTTCACCAGCTTTAGCAATACCTTTCTTACGCAAAATTTCAATTGCCTTTTCTTCATCGCCACCACTTTCCTCCAAAGCTTTTTTACAATTCATCATACCCAAGCCTGTCTTTTGACGAAGAGAATTAACTTGTTGAGACGTAATAGTCATAAATCAAAAAGATTAAATATAAGGTTATTGAGCGACTTTAGCTGCTGGTTTCTTAGCAGTGCGAGCTTTAGCAGCAGGACTTTCACCCTCATCCTTTTCTGCCATAGCTTCTTGAGGAATTTGAATATTCTCAATCGGCTTAGCATTAGGTCTAGGAGCAGCAGCTTTGTTTTCTGGAGCTCTAGGAGGAACATACGCTTTGCGACCTTCTTGAATAGCTCCACTAACTGCTTGAATAATCAAAGCTAGTGAACGCAGAGCGTCATCATTAGCGGGGATGACATAATCTACCAATTCAGGATCAGAATTAGAATCACAGATAGCTACAACAGGAATTTTCATCTTGTGAGCTTCTACAATTGCTAATTGATCACGCACAGCGTCAGCAACGAATACTACATCTGGTAAACCTTTCAGAGTCTTAACGCCTACCAATACTTCATTGAGCTTAATGATGTCACGTTCAAACATCAAAGCTTCTTTCTTGGTATATTTCTTAGTTAGTTCACCGCTTTCTTTGTTTTCTTCAAGTGATAATAAATATTGAATGCGTTTCTTGATAGTAGGATAATTGGTAAGAAAACCACCTGGCCAACGATTAGCCATGTAAGGACAGTTTGCTTCTTTAGCTGCATTAGGCAAGATATCAGCTGTCTGATTTTTAGTACTGACAAACAATACTGTCTTACCCACACTTACTTGGTCATAAAGAAATGCCAAAGCGGTATTGAGCTTATTAGCAGTTTGTTCCAAATCAAAAATATGAATACCATTTCTCTTACCATAGAGATAATGTTTCATTTTAGGATTCCAACGTTGAGTACGGTGACCGAAGTGCACGCCTGCCTGAAGCAGGTCTTTCATAGAAATAGACATAGAAACCTTAGGGTTAGCGCAAGTCTTTCTTCACCTCGTTCTTAGCTCCATCATGGTGTGGAGAGGTTAGAACAATCAGAAAAACTGCTGAGATAAATAATATTCGCACACAATAGATGGTAATGATTGCTGGATTGGATGTCAATTATTGCATTTATGGTCAAATCTAGATTTTGAGATGTTTATTCACTACACTAAGCTTATTCACTCTATCATTATGAAAATAGTAGCTAATTGGAAACAGTTTCTCTCACCAGAAAAAGAGATTGCTTTGGCACGTGATTTAGTTGAAGCGATGCCTTTGTCTGTTAAGCATAATCTCACTATTTTACCATCCTTTTTAACAGTGCAAGCAATTGTGGACCTGGTAAGGACTGCTCACGCTCCAATTACAGTAGGAGTTCAGGATAGTAGTGCTAGTCTGGATAGTGCACAGACAGGCAATATTCGCAGTGATCATGTTCCAGTTGATACGATCTTAATTGGTCATTCAGAAAGAGCGCAGAACAATCATGAAACTAGTACTGATAATCAGCATAAGTTAACGGTAGCGTTATCACTACATAAAAAGGTGATTCTTTGTTTCGGTGAAAAGGCCCAAGTTGAAAGTGATGAAGAATTGTTAGTATTACTCAAGTCCCAGTTGGTTGAATATCGACAGAATCTAACTGATGAGGCGATTGTGGATGTTACTCTGGCTTATGAACCCCAATGGAGTATTGGTAATACGACTACAGCTTCAAGTACTATTGTAAAAAAGGTATTGGCTCTTGCTCAGGCCTTTGGTTTCAAAAAAATGCTTTATGGTGGTAGTGTTGATAATACTAGTCTAGAGCGTATTTATTTTCCTGAGCTTGATGGTTTTCTGGTTGGTCGTGCTTCTACTACTATTAGTTCACTTAAGGCGATTTTTACTACTTTGGACAAGCTAGCTTAGTAAGCAATCTGTTCCCGGTAAGTGTTCTTTAGCTAAGAACTCCAACATCGCTCCACCACCCAAAGACACTAAAGTAATCTGACTAAGTTCTGATTCATTTTTTAGTGCTGCAATAGTATCACCACCACCCACCACGCTTAATAAACCTGGTTTGATTAATGCTGATAACAAAGCTTTAGTGCCTTTATCAAAGGGCTTCTCTTCATATTTACCCATAGGACCTGCCCAAATCACCGAGCTACTCTCTTCAATTATACTTACAAATTTTTTAATTGTTTTATTACCAATGTCGAGATTGGCACTATCTTTTTGAACAAAATCCACTGGCAAAATGATTTTATCAGGGTAGTGAGTTAGTAGTTGTATACAAGTTGGCACCATATTAACTTCAAAATAGGACTTACCAATATCCTTACCTTGTGCGCGATAAAAAGCATTAGCACAGGCTCCACCAACCAATACTTGATCAACCTTTGGAATTAAATGTTCTAAGATGCCAATTTTATCTGACAACTTTTTACCACCAACTAGTAAAGTTATCGGCGGTTTAGGGTTATGTAGCAGACCATAAAGACCGTTGAATTCTTTTTGTAATGCTAAGCCAGCATAGCTGGGTAAGTAGCGAGTAATTCCTACTGTAGAAGCATGAGCACGATGACTAACTGAGAAGGCATCGTTGATAAACATAGTCCCTAGGCCAGCTAACTGTTGGCTGAATTCATCACTGTTAGCTTCTTCACCTTGATAGAAGCGGACATTTTCCAATAAAGTAATCTGACTTTGAATTTGAAAGCTTTCCAGTGTCTGGAGATCAATTTTTTCTTGTAGAAGAGATTCTAAATCCGGGAGCAGGGTTTTTAATGACAACTCAGCATGATAATTACCATTAGGTTTGCCCAAATGAGCAATTAGTACAATCTTACAATCAAACCTTTTCAAGAATCGAATGGTTGGTAGGTGATTGAGGATACGACTGGGATCGAGAATTTTACCTTGAGCCTCCAAAGGTACATTAAAATCTACTCTTACTAATACTATCGAGTGAGGTGGTAGATGATTGGGAATTGGTTTTAAGAACGACATAAACTAGTTTAGTCTCTCACAGACATACCCCGTCAGTTCCACCAAGCGTTGGGTGTATCCCCATTCATTGTCATACCAAGCTACAACACTAACCATGGTACCATCGACTACATCGGTAGATTGGGCATCGACGATACTGGAGAAGGCACTACCTTTGAAGTCACTTGAGACCAAGGGGTCTTTAGATACGTCTAAATATCCTTTCAGGCTCGTTTGACTTGCAGATTCAAAAATCTGATTCACTGCTTCTTTGGTAGTAGCTTTTTGTAACTCAGCCACCAAGTAAAGAATAGAAACTGTACTGGTTGGAACACGTAAAGCAATACCAGTCAGCTTCCCTTTGAGTTCAGGAATTACTTCAGTGGTTGCAATAGCTGCTCCAGTTGTAGTTGGTACTATATTATCAGCTGCGGCTCTAGCACGACGTAAATCTTTTGGATGAGAATTATCGAGTAGGTTCTGATCACTAGTATAAGAGTGAGTAGTGCACATCTGAGCATGTTTAATCCCGTAAGTATCATGCAATACCTTTACTAAAGGGGTTAAACAGTTAGTAGTACATGAGGCATTGGCAATGACATGGTGTTTACTATTGTCATATATTTTTTCATTTACGCCCATTACAAAGGTACCATCTACTCCTTTGCCTGGAGCCGAGATGATTACTTTCTTCACACAGTCATGAAGATGTTTTTCAGCTGTTTCTTTATCAGTAAAAAGACCAGAACACTCAATTACTACTTCTACACCATGCTCTCCCCAAGGAATATCCCCCGGTTCGCGAACTTTATAAATAGCAATTTCTTTCCCATCGACCACAATACTTTTCTCTTTTGCTTCAACTGTACCCTGATAAAGCCCATAGGAGGAATCATGTTGAAACAAAAACGCATGTGAGACAGGATTTGATCCCGAATTAATCGCTACGACCTCAAAAAGTGGATTATCCTTAATACTGCGCAAGAATAATCTCCCTATTCGACCAAACCCATTAATACCCACTTTTGTTTTTCGCATACTTTTATAGCTATCGTGTCATTATACTCTCATTATTGGATGGGGTAAATGTGGCCTGAAGCCAGATGCCTAAGGCTTGAAATTTAATGTCAAATACTAACTTCTAATAAATTCATCCTGAGCGTAGCCGAAGGTAAGGATCCTGCAGATACTCAGCTTACTGGAGGGTGACTTTTATCCAGCATATGCGAGACACCTTTCAATCTATCTCTGATCTTTGTACTTTGCTCTTTGCGTTTCCAATCTCTCTTTGACAAAAAAACAATCAATATCTAAACTAAAAACGTTATTTTAATTTACTTATGAAAACCGGCATCCATCCAACATACAATGATAAAGTGACTGCGAAATGCGCTTGTGGAGCGACTTTTGATATGGGATCTACTCTGATGGAAATCCATACTGAAATCTGTTCTGCTTGCCATCCTTTCTATACAGGTAAGCAAAAACTGATCGATACAGCTGGTCAAGTAGATAAATTCATGGCCAAGATGAAGAAATCAGCTCAAGTGAAGGAAGCTCATGCAAAACGCAACGAGCTCACTGACAACACTGAGGACGAAGCTACTTTAGTTGATGCAACTGCTCCTAAAGCTGCCAAAAAAGCACCTGCTAAAAAGAAGACTGCGAAGTAGAGACTCAATACCATTAGATTATCTGTATGGTATTGAATAAACTGCCTGCATTACGGTTAGAATATGAAGAGCTGGAAAAGCAATTAGCTGATCCAGCTATTTTCAAAGATCGCAAAAAACATGAAACTGTAGCTCGTCGTCATGGTGAATTGGTAGCAATACTAGAAGCTGCTAATAACTACGAGAGATTAGTCAAAGAAAAAGCGGATTTGGAACAAATGATTCAAACCGAATCTGATCCAGATTTGGTAGCAATGGCCAAAGATGATTTAGCTGGTTTTGATACCAAGGTTGACGACGCTGATAAATATTTGCGCACCCTATTGATCCCTCGAGATCCCAATGACGATAAGAATATTATTTTAGAATTACGTGCTGGTACTGGTGGTGATGAAGCGGGTCTTTTTGCTGCAGATTTGCTACGTATGTATAGCCGTTATGCCGAGAAACATAATTGGAAGACGGAACTAATGCATGCTAGCTATGGTGATGTCGGTGCGGTCAAAGAAATTGCCATTATGATCAAAGGCCAAGGAGCCTATGGCAAATTAAAGCTTGAGAGTGGCGTTCATCGTGTACAACGTGTTCCTGCTACAGAAAATATGGGCAGAATTCATACTTCTACAGCTACCGTTTCCATATTGCCTGAAGCTGAAGAGGCTGATATTAATATTCGCAATGAAGATATTCGTATCGATGTGTTTCGTGCTGGTGGTCATGGTGGGCAAAGCGTAAATACTACTGACTCGGCTGTACGTATCACCTTTCTACCTACTGGTTTAATCGTTACCTGTCAGGATGAAAAATCGCAGCAAAAAAATAGAGCAAAAGCGATGCAGGTACTGCGATCTCGTTTATTAGCTCAAGAGATTGAGCGTTTGGCCAATGAACGTAGTAGCATGCGACGTTCGCAAATTGGTTCTGGTGACAGAAGTGAAAAAATTCGTACTTACAATTTTGCTCAGGACCGTGTAACTGATCATCGTATTCATGAAAGTTGGTCTGGTCTACCGCAAATTCTTGATGGGGAAATCGATGATATTATTACTTCTTTGCAGTTAGCAGCTGAAAAAGAATCTTTGAGTGAATAAACTATGCCTGATCGACTCTATTACTGGTTACATAGTCTTTTCCTTCCCAATAGTCTACGTACCATGGAATGGAGAATGTTAAAGTTAGTGAACCAAGATCGTAAGTATCACAGCCTTTCAACGTTAACCATGCAGAATGATTTACGAATAGTTGCTCGTAATCATTCTTTTCACATGGCTGAACAAGACTTTTTTGCTCATGTAGATCCATCCAAGCGCGATCCAGGCGACCGTATTCGTGAGGCTGGTATTACTGATACTACTTTTGGTGAAAACTTAGCCAAGATGAGAGGCTTTGATCATGTGACTGATGAAGCTGAAAAGGCTTTAATGAAAAGTCCAGGTCACCGAGCGAATATCCTTTATAAAGACTTCAACTGTGTTGGCATTGGTGTGATTCAGGCAAAAGATGAAACCTACTACTTCACTCAGAATTTTGCCCGTCGCTTTTTGCGGCTCAACTGGCACAAGCTCTATGTAAAGTACGATCGGGAGATTGAGCTCAAAGCTCAAACTTTGTCACCTTTTGCTAATATTTCTGTTCGCGAACGCTATCAAAAACCATTCAAGTTTAATCATAGAGTTCATAATAATGAAGTTACCTTTTCACTTGTTTTAGAAGAGCGTGGTAGATATGAATTAGAGTTTTTAGTGCAACCTCAAAATGACAATCAAATGTATTTAAGTAATGTTTTACGTCTTCGCGCTTGTGGGTCATTCTGGGATCGATTTTGGATTTAAGTATTTCTATGTACATTGATAGCCATTGTCATATTCATCTCAGTGAATTTGACCTCGATCGAGAGGCTGTTTTCGAACGAGCACATGCGGCTGGTGTGCAGTACTTTATGGTGGTTGGCAATGATCAACAATCTAATCAACAAGGTTTTGATTTATTACAGAACCGCCCAGATTGCTATTTTGCTTTAGGTATTCACCCTCATCATGTCCATGAATGGTCTCCAGAAGTTCAGAGTTGGATTGAAAATAAAATGGATCATCCCAAAGTGAAAGCTGTAGGTGAGGCTGGTCTAGACTACTTCAAGAATCCTCATCCTAAAGGTCTGCAAGAGTCGGTACTCCGCCATCAGATCGACTTGGCATTGAAATATAACAAGCCAGTTGTATTGCATATTCGTGACGCATTTGATGATGCCTACAATATATTGAAAGACTACCCAAGTTTGCGCTTTGTAATGCACTGTTTTACCGGCACGCAACAAGACGTTGAGTGGATTGTCCAAATGGGGGGGTACATCTCGCTCAGCGGAATCGTTACGTTTGCTAATGCTAAAACTTTAAAAGAAGTAGTACCTAGTATTCCCCGTGACAAGTTACTTTGGGAAACAGACTCACCCTTTTTGGCTCCCGGCAAATATCGAGGTAAGCGCTGTGAACCAGCCTTTCTTGTCGAGACCGCTCAAACAATTGCTGATATTTATCAGACGTCGTTACCTCAACTAGCAGATCAAGTATTAATCAATACTAAAACAATTTTTGGCTTCGAAGATATTTCCACACCGTCAACCAAGTAGTAATGAGAGTAATCGAAAATGCTACTAGGATAAAAAGGACTGTAATAGAAATAGCATTGAGTTGAATAAACGACACAATCGACGCAGCATCGGTACCAAAGTATTGCACTGCAAAAGGTGAGAGGCGTTGACCTACTACCCATAAAAAAGCTAGCGCAATCAGTGTGCTAATAGTGCTTAAGATAGTAGCTTCAATAGCAAAAGGTGCTAAAATCCGCTGATAAGAAGCACCGACCACCTGCATAATTGACAGTTCTTTTTTTCGGCTATTCAAACTCAACTGGACGGTAGACACAATAATTAGTACACCAATTGCAGCAAAAATGGTGATGAATAAATAGAGAAAGCGTTTAACTGAATCAGTGATTGAAATAAGTTGTTCAATGCGATCGCGATTAGTGTAGTTATCTCGTGCCTTGCCAATATTAATTATGGAAACATTGTTTTTCTGATCAAGAAAATCGATCATATCAGCATACTTTTTAGGATCAGTTAAACTGATGCGCAAGTTTGCTGGTAAAGGATTGGTAATATTGTAAGTAGTCAAGAAATCAGGCAAGTCGGGATGTTCTTGGCGAAAGTCCTCCAGAGCTTGATTCTTACTAATATAAGTAACTTTAGTTACATAAGGTAAAACCTCGACTTCTTTGATGAGCGGATTGATCTTATCTAAACTAACATTATCTAGGACCTCAACACTAAGATCAATTTTAGTGTTGATAATTTTAATACCTTGTTCGGTCACAAATGACACAATCATCGCGACACTAAGCGTACTTAGTACTAAGGAAATAATTAAAATAGTTGCCAGTGAACGTAATATGTTGCGGCGAAGCTCCACTAGGCTACGCCCCAAACTAGTCTGCCAGTGCTCAAACCAAGTTTTCTTACTCGCAATGGCTTTAAGTTTTAAGTCTGGAGAACCTAATGTATCAGTTTTTTTCTGAAATCTTTTGCGAATGTGAGGAAGGGGATTTTTACTTTTCCAAAAATTAGCAGAAAAAAGCGGACCCCTTTTTATAGTAGCCCAGGTCTTATTAACAGCTTTAATTTTGGCAGCTGGCTGTTCTTGCTCAACTTTTAAGTAGATTTTTGTATGGGGTGATTGATTGGGCATGTTTTGCTCTCTGATCGCGTCAATATTATACTGCTCGCGCTAGTACTGCAATTATGCCGACTATACAGATCTCCAATCCCGATCAATTTTACCAGTATTTACCAGCTATCCTTAAAGATCTTGGTAATAAAAATGTACTCTTGCTTCATGGTCCACTGGGAGCAGGAAAAACTACATTTACTCAGCATCTTGGCCGATATTTGCAAGTTAAACAACCAATTGTTAGTCCTACGTTTACCTATATTCGTGATTATACTTTAGCAAACAAAAAACACTTTTATCACTTGGACATGTATCGATATGTCGGTGATATCGAAGAAATTCTTTGGCCCGAAATCCGTCAAGATGCGGAATTAATTGTAATTGAATGGCCGGAGCGAGTACCTGAAGTTTATCATCTCCCACATTTAGCAATCTACTTAGACTATCATGACCAAAATACTCGCACTCTTACGTGGTAAAAATATTGTTGCATTTTGTGTGATGTTTTTTGCCATGATTTGTGTGATTAATGGTATTCATCTGGGGTCTATTTTATTGGGACTAAAACTGGTTGGTTGGCAAAGTTTTCTTTGGACATATTTACTGCAGAATGGAGTATTATTAATCCTAGTTTATTTTTGGTTTTATTGTCGCTTTCCAGTCGAACGTAAACAGATTTCATGGTCCGGTTCCGGTCCATGGGCAGTTATTAAATATGTGGTACTACTTTTTGCGAGCTATTTTGCATTTGTAATAGTTCTCAATCTTATCAAAAACATTTTCAATGTCGATATTATTCCGGGAATGGGGGAACAAATATCCTTAATTGAAATAGTGGGAATGGGGCCAGGGTTATGGATTGCATTTTTAGCTGCAGTAATCATTGCTCCTATTGTTGAAGAATATGTTTTTAGAGGATGGGGAATGATTTGCCTACCACTAGCTACAAGACCAGTTCTATCGATTGTCATCAATGGTTTACTTTTCGCTTTATTTCACTTTGAATTTAGCGTTATTATTCCTTTGATTTTTCTCGGGTGTATGTTGGCCTGGACTAGATATAAATCTGGATCAATTTTACCAGGCATAGTCTTTCATTTGATCAACAACTCTTTGGCATTGTATGTAGATTATGTGAACCATCTCCCTAAGTAGTACGATAGCTAAGATTGAATACCTAGAAGTTTATCTAGAAATTGCCAATTTTTAGATGCTGTGTTAATCTCGTTTCGCTTTTTATGTTAAAATAATTTCTTATATGGATCGAGCTCAAAAAAAGACCATTATTACCAAGCATGCTGCTCACGGTAAAGATACTGGTTCAATCAAGGTACAAATTGCTTTGATTACGGAACGAATTACTTATCTGACTGGACATCTCGAGAAACATAAGAAAGACAATCACTCACGTCGTGGACTGTTGATGTTGGTTGGTAAACGTCGCAAGTTGCTTAATTACTTCAAAGCAATTGCTAAAGAAGATGCTTATACTGTGTTTGTTACTGAACTAGGACTAAGAAAATAAATTCCCCCTCACATGCCACTCACATCTGTTTCTACTGAATTAGCCGGTCGCACCCTTCAAATTGAGACCGGCGAGTTGGCATTGCTTGCCAACGGTTCAGTGCTAGTTCGCTATGGAGATATCGCGGTGATTGCAGCAGCTACTTTCTTGCCTGATGCTAAACCTGATATCGACTTCTTTCCTTTGTTAGTAGACTATGAAGAAAAGTTTTATGCTGCAGGTAAAATCAAGGGGAGTCGCTTTATCAAAAGAGAGGGGCGTCCATCAGACACAGCTATTTTGACTGCTCGCTTAATTGATAGACCAATTCGTCCTTTATTTCCTAAAGGATTTGTTAATGATACTCAAGTAGTTTGTACTGTTCTTTCAGCTGATGGTGAAAATGATCCATCTATTATTGCTCTAGTGGCTGCATCAGCAGCTCTATCACTTACCGGTCTACCATTTCAGGGACCTGTCGGAGCTGTCCGAGTGGGTATGATTGATGGCCAATTGATTACCAATCCCACTTACGAACAGATTGAGACCAGTAGTTTAGATTTGGTAGTGGCTGGTACAGATACTGCGATTATGATGGTAGAAGCTGGGGCTAAGGAAGTTGATGAAGAGACAATGGTAAAGGCACTAGAGTATGCACATAGTGAATTGAGAAAAACTATTGCTCTGCAAAAGGAGTTGATTAGTAAAGTAAACGTTACCCCATTTCAATACACACTTCGTGATCCTAGCGCCCAAGTAGGCACGAAAGGACAAGTACTAAAAGATGTAGTAAAAGGATTAGTTACTGAAGGCCAGTTGGCGGCATGTTTTAGTGGAGGTAAAAGCAAAGAGATTGATCGGGCTATGCATGATTTGATGGAATCAACCACCGAGAAAGTATTAGCAATTGATGAATCGTTTAGCGCCAAGGGCATTAAGGAAACCGTAGACTATTTGATAAAGGGCCATTTGCGTAAAAATATTCTAGAAAATAATACTCGTCCTGATGGACGTGGCTTAACTGATGTAAGGCCAATATCCTCCAAAATTAAGCTTTTAGCTCGTCCTCACGGTACAGCTTTGTTTTGTCGCGGTGAAACGCAGGCCTTAACCATTACCACTATTGGTGCCAAAGGTGCAGGTCAAATGATCGATGATATGGACATGGACTATACCAAGCACTACATGCATCATTACAATTTCCCTGCATACTCTGTTGGAGATGTTCGCCCTTCACGTGGACCTGGTCGTCGTGAAATTGGGCATGGTTATTTAGCAGAAAGAGCATTGGTACCGGTTATTCCATCAATTGAATCATTCCCTTACAGCATCCGTGTAGTTACTGAAATCCTAGGTAGTAATGGCTCTACATCAATGGCATCGGTATGTGGTAGTACACTTTCATTAATGGATGCCGGTGTGCCAATCAAATCACCAGTTGCTGGTGTAGCAATGGGACTAATGACTGACGGTGCCGGTACTTATAAGGTACTGACTGATATTCGTGATCTTGAAGACTTTGGTGGTGATATGGATTTCAAGGTAGCTGGTACCAAGGATGGTATCACTGCACTACAAATGGATATTAAAGTTCAAGGTATTCCGGTTGATGTAATGGCTACTGCACTGCGTCAAGCTAAAGATGGACGTTTGTTTATTCTCGGCAAAATGCTAGAAACAATTGCTCAACCAAGAGCAGAAATGTCTCCTTATGCTCCACGTGTAGTTACGATGAAGATCGACCCAGATCAAATTCGTGATGTCATTGGTAGTGGTGGTAAGATTATCAATGAGATTATTACAGCTACTGGTGTAGAGATTGATATTGAAGACGATGGGACAGTGCTAGTGTCTTCTAATAAAGAAGACGGTATCAAACAAGCTATTGATTGGATCAAGGGCATTACTTATAAATTCACCATCGGTGATGTATTCGAAGGTAAAGTAGTCAAAGTAGTTCAAGATAGAATGAGTGGCAAAGAGATTGGTGTCATTGTAGAACGTTCGCCTAATAAAGACGGCATGGTCCATATCTCAGAATTAGCCAACCGTCGCATTGAAAAGATATCTGAGGTTTGTAAGGTTGGTGATATGCTCAAAGTAGTAGTATTAGATATTGATCCGATCAAAAATCGTGTATCGCTCTCACATAAAGAATATCTTAATCGTTTTGGCCAGAACCAATGAATGGCAGAAAGTGGCTCCTCGCTAGCATCAGTGCTTTAGGATTATTGTTACTTGTAGCTGGAATATGGTGGGCACTTGCCTACTACTACCATCCACTTACGCTGATTCATGTTATCGACCGCCAAAACGTGATCGGCTATGTGGAATGGCGGAAGCAAGATCAAGCTGAATTATTTGCTGGTGATGGTGTTCCTCTTCCACAATTATTGCAGAAGCTTAATTGTACAAATTTCGAATGCCCATATAGTGGTGAAACCAATGCTTTAGTTTTAAGAAAAATAAATAGTGAGCCATTATGGGAGTACTACGTTGCCAGTCCCAATAAAACTATTCTCCAAGCCAATTGGGAAAGTTTAACTAACGGCCAAAAAGAGCTCATAGTTGATCAAGATCGGTATCGTCTTTACTGGAACAATGATATCGCTATCTTTAGTCCCAGAAACAATGCCACTACAGCTATTACTTTTGTTGACCAAATGCCATGGACAGTAGATAAATCATGGTCGGTATGGGGACGGTTTTTAGCTGTGGGTTATTGTGATAGTGAATGTTTATGGTACAACTGGCAAAATGTAGGTGAAGAGTTTCCACTGCTTACGGATTTTGTTGCTGATACGATAGAGTATGGCACATTTGTAGTAAAAAGCTCACCTACAGGACCTCAATTTAACTATCAGTTAAACTATACTGCTAGTTACCATCCTTCAAATAGCCAAAAGCAGGCAATTAAATCAGTTCATATTCCCACTAGTGCTCAATTAATTTTTAGTGGAGAGAATCTTAGTGCTACCATTACTGATATATTGCATGACACTCAGAATAAGGGTTTATGGAAAACAATTGTTGATTTTGGTTCAGAGACACCAACCGGAATGCTCTTAGAAGGCATCAGTAAAATAACATCTACCTATCCTTACACCGTAATCGTAGATAAAAACTGGCAGAGTACTAGTATTCAACTTACTATCTCAGAATCAGAGTGGGTGCTCATGCAAGGCACTATAGTCGATCAGGCTAAATTAGTTATTCCTACATTTTTTCCTCGCAAAGAAGCATTGGTTTTACCAGATAGTTCAGTTGGTTATGAGTGGGTAAAAAACAACAATCTGCAGTATATCTGGAAAGGTACTCCTCAAAATAAATCTGAACTTACTATTAGTGATACTCGCAATGGATCAGTAGTAGCTAAAATTTATGCGTCTTATGCGAATAATGTAGTGACTTTAGCAATGCAACCAATCAATACATTAGCAACTCAAACCTGTACATTTGGGCAACCATACCAAGAGTTTAGTGCCTGGAATCAAGATAACCAGATTTGGTTGTGGAGTGGAGTCACCCAACGTTCTTTAGGCAATGAACGCGGTGTTATTGGTTGGCAAAAAAGCATCCCTAATTGTGTCCAGAATTAGTCACTTATTTCTTTCGACACTAGTAGGCATACATGCTATTTTACGGTCATCAAGTTGCCTTATTATGGATACTCTTGCCTCTCTTGCTGAAGCAATAAAAGTTTGTAAACTCTGTCGACTCTGCGAAGGACGAAACAATGCTGTTCCCGGCTCTGGAAATTATCAAGCAGAAGTAGTATTTGTCGGTGAAGGACCAGGGAAAAATGAAGATCTGCAAGGAAAACCATTTGTGGGAGCAGCAGGAAAATTTCTAGATAAAATGCTTGCTTCTATTGGTTGGACTCGAGATGATGTCTTTATTACCAATGTTGTTAAGTGTCGTCCTCCAGAAAATCGCGATCCATTACCTGATGAAATTAGTACTTGTTATACTAATTACCTTCAGAAGCAACTTACAATTATGAAACCACTTTTGATTGTTACCTTAGGCAGACATTCTATGAACATTTTTTTACCAGAAAAGAAAATTTCTGAAATTCATGGTCATGCTGTTAGAACCAAGGGACCAGATGGACAACTGCAAGTATTCTTCCCGCTCTACCATCCAGCTGCAGCTTTGTACAATGGGGGACTTCAATCAACCCTAATGGCTGATTTTCAAAAAATACCGCAACTAATTGCCCAACTAAAATCTTCTCATGCTTAATCTTTGGATCTTACTTGTTTCTGCTATTTTGGGCTGGAGTACTTGGTGGTTAGTGATTAGTAAACTGGCACCTTGTGAAATATTTGTTAGTGAAGTATGTCAGACCGGACTAGAGTGGGGATCTCTGATTGCCTTTTTTGTTTCACTCTTTATTGCTTTAGCTGCCACCTGTGCCTTGCTTATTTTCTTTCTCAAGCGATTTTTAAGTGGAAATGAAATCTTTTATGCTTTCTTAGTCATTGCTTTACGCCAAGGAATATTGATTAGTGTAGCGATCTGTCTACTTCTACTCTTAAAATCTTTGCAAGTTTTCTTCTGGTGGGATGCCTTGATTATTATTGTAGTAATGGTTTTAATTGAGTTTGCTTTTCACCGAAAAAATTTACCGCCCCAAGCATGAATCTAGATGATATTCAATCTTTGATTGATAATACTAAGAAACAACTTGAGTCTTGCAATAGTCTAGATCAAGTTGAAACTTTAGAGAAAACGACGAAACAAGAAGTTGATCGTCAATTCGAAACCTTCAAAAAATTTTCAGCTGAAGAAAAAAAAGCACATGGTCCTCGAATGCAATTGTTGCGTTCTAGTGTCTACAAACTATTTGATGATCAGAAAGCCGAATTAAAGAATAAAGAACTTGAAGCAAAGGAAAGCCAAGAAAGTATTGATGTCACTATTCCAAGTAAACCATTAGGTGGTTCACTTCACCCCCTTACTCAGGTACAAAATGAGCTAATTGATACTTTTCACAGTTTAGGCTTTGCCGTAATGCGTGGCCCGGAAGCTGAATTTGAGTACTACAATTTTGAAGCGCTCAATATTCCTGCTACTCATCCCGCTCGAGACATGCAAGATACTTTCTTTCTGAATAGCACAAATCAAGTAATGCGTACCCATACTTCTTCTGTACAAGTACGAGCAATGGAGCAATATGGCGCTCCACTCAAAATGATTGTCCCAGGAAGAGTATTCCGCAATGAAGCCTTGGATGCTTCTCATGATCATACATTCTACCAACTAGAAGGAATGATGATTGATAAGAACTTAACTATTGGCAATCTCTTGGCTGTGATGAAGCTTTTACTGAAAGAAATGTTTGGCCGAGAAATCAAAGTACGTTTACGTCCTGGTTATTTTCCTTTCGTAGAGCCTGGATTTGAGCTAGATGCTGAATGTGCGATTTGTAATGGTAAAGGCTGTAGTGTTTGTAAACGCTCAGGGTGGGTAGAGCTCATTCCTTGTGGCATGATTCATCCCAAAGTATTAGAAGCAGGTAAAATTGATTCTTCTAAGTACAACGGTTGGGCCTTTGGTATGGGGCTTAGTCGGCTAGTAATGATGAAATATAAAATTGACGACATTCGTTTAATGCAAGGTGCTGATCTTCGCTTCTTATCTCAATTTGCTCTATGAAAATCTCACGAAACTGGCTCCAACAATTTGTCGATATCTCAGATATAAGCAATCAAGAATTTTCTCGATTGTTTAATATCCGTACAGCAGAAATTGATGGTATGGAAAGTGCTGCCGAACAATTTGAGCATATGGTAATCGGTGAAATCAGAAGCATTGAGCCACATCCTAATGCAGATAAATTACGCGTAACCCAAACTGACATTGGTAATAGCACAGTTCAGATTGTCTGTGGTGCTCCCAATATTAAAGAGGGAATGCGAGTAATTGTAGCCCTTCCTGGTAGTAAGGTTCGTTGGCATGGAGAAGGGGATTTGATTGAATTAAAAGAAGCTGAATTGCGTGGTGTAAAAAGTACCGGTATGATCTGTGGAGCTGATGAGGTTGGACTGCCCAATAAAGTAGATGGTGTTGCCGATATGAGTGAATTAGCTTGCCCAACAGGCACACCTTTAGCTGTAGCTCTAGATCGTAACGACACGGTAATTGAAATTGATAATAAATCACTCACCAATCGCCCAGATCTTTGGGGGCATTACGGTATTGCTCGAGAGTGCTCTGTCATTTGGGATCGTGAATTACTAGCACTTAAAGTAGCGACACCAAAAACTAAAAATAAAGTATTAGGCGTAATAGTAGAAGAACCAAAGCTCTGTCCTCGTTACATGGCAGCTCGCTTTCGCTTGAATAAAATTACCAACGACCGCGGTGTTGCGAGTGCTCTTGGGAGTATTGGGCATAATCCCCATGGACTATTAGTTGATCTGACCAACTACATCATGCATGAATTGGGACAACCATTGCATGTATTTGATGCTGAGAAAGTAAATGGTGATATTGTTGTCCGCAAAGCTAAACCTAATGAAAAAATAGTTACTTTGGACAAAGTAGAACGAATTTTGCTTGAAGGTATGTTAGTAATTGCTGACCAAGAAAAGGTGTTAGCAATTGCAGGGGTAATGGGTGGCTTAGAATCTGCAGTAACACCAAGTACTAAAGAGATAATCTTAGAATCAGCTAACTTTGATCCTACTTCTATTCGTGTCACTGCTCAAAAACTAGGTTTAAGAACTGATGCTGTGCAACATTATGAAAAGTCGTTGGATCCATATTTAACAGAGACAGCTCTTAATCGTTTCTTCTATTTACTCGGCCAATTTGCTGAATTTGAGCTAGTTTCAGGTGTCGCTGATCGATTTGCTTCTCCACCAAAACCATTAAAGTTTACTATTGATACTGAGCGTATCGCTAGCAGAATTGGAGCTCCAACTACTGAGGACTTTATTACTAAAACACTGAAAGCACTTGGATTTGAAGTAAGCGCCAAAGCCAAAAGTGAATTGGAAATAACTGTTCCCAGTTATCGCGCTACCAAAGACGTTTCAGGTGAAGCTGATATTATTGAAGAAATAGCTCGTCTTTATGGTTACGAAAAAATTGAACCAACTCTTCCTCAGGTAGCATTGGGATTACCGCCGAAGCAGCCATGGTTGGAGCTAGAACGGAAGATTAAGCTCTTCTTAGCGCACTCTTGTCACTTAAATGAAGTGTATCACTATTCATTTTACGGTCCCAAAGAACTAGAACGATTTGAATTCAGTCATGATCATGTTGTACTCAAAAATTCTTTATCTGACGAGCATACCCACTTACGTACACATTTGCTTCCAGGAATGCTAGATGGCTTAGTAAAAAACAGTACATTATTTGATCGCATTGGCCTCTTTGAAATTGGGAAAACATATCTTCCAACTACCGAGCAGCAACTGCCAGATGAGAGAACCAAGATAGGTATCATTTATACTGACAGTGCAGATCAAGTTCCATTTGTACACGCTAAATCCTATATTGAAGCTTTACTGAGGACTCTTGGCATACCATATCGCACTGCAAGTTATGTACCCAAAGCAAATGAACTGTATATGCAAAAAGGCAGAACTTTAGTCCTACAGGTTGCTGATCAAGTGATAGGGCATGTCTATGAATTATCTAGTCGCATTAGAAGTAAGTATAAAGTAACTACTAAAGTAGCTTTTGCTGAGCTCGACTTTGAAGTACTACTTGCTCACATGAATGAAAAAGCTCGAGTGTTTAAACCTATTACTAAGTTTCCTAATAAGCTTTTCGATGTTTCTGTAGTAGTAAGTAGAGATACTGAAGTGGGGACTATTTTAGCCAGTTTAACCAAGCAGCATGAGTTAATCGATTCAGTAGAATTTCTCAATGAATACACCGATAGTACATTAGGTGAAAGCAAGAAAGCATTAGCCTTCAAGTTTACTTTACAAGCAGCTGATCGTACTCTAACTGATCAGGACATGCATACAGTTCAGAAACTTATTTTTGATCATTTGAGCAAAAAGTTTGATGGAGTCATCCGCGGTCTATGAGTACACGAGATCAAGGATACCACGCCGAAACTTTAGCTAGCTTTTATTTGCAGGCCAAAGGCTATCACATTGTGGAGACTAACTGGCAACGTGGTCGTTATGAACTAGATATTGTCGCTTTTGATCCAGCTCAAAAAAACTGGCTTTTTGTTGAGGTGAAATCAGCTCAAACCTTAGATACTGCAATCAGACACTTCACTTCTGCTAAACAGCAAAATATTGCTTATGCAATTGAACGGTATTTAGATGAAAACAATACTTCTCAATACGACTATCAGCTAGACCTGATTGCTTTGCGCATTAATGCACATGGTGAGCTTCATACTCTTGACCATATTCCTGATGTCCTCTGAGAGAATTTTAGCTATTGACTGGGCTTACCAGCATCAGAGCATGTCACTTCTCAGTGATAACGCCATTACCATGCTTGAAAAAGATCAATTAAACTTTGATCCTCAAACCTTAGTAATGTATGCCCGCGAGTATAGCGTAGACCGTTTAGTCGTCACTGGCCCTCAAGGAATGTTTCTACCTGATCATGTTAAAGAAATCCCCGTACAAAAAGTTCCTCGCTTACAAGCGATTCAACAAGGTATTAACTTTTTAGCAGCTGCGGAATCATCCTTAGTTCTTTTAGCGGAAGTCGGTCTCCATCTCTTTTACCACGGCGAGGAAACTCTTTACTTAGGCTCACTACCTTATAGCTTTTCGAGTTTAGGGTTGAAGCACTCACTGCCAGTGACCAATGAGATGGGATGTGCTTTACCTAAACCATTTCAAGATTGTGAGACGTATGCATTACCAGGTACAGAAAAAACGAGTGATACTGAAACTTTGATGGCATATACTATTGCTTTAGGAAGCAAAGAATTCTTTGCTCGTTACCAGATCAAACATTGCTATCTGGCTGGTAATCTCACTGAAGATCAACAAAGTCTTTTGCAAGGTTTCATTGATAAAGCTACAGTAGAACCGTTACCGTATGCTATGCATATAGCTAGCACTGGACTTTTGGTACCTTATCTTGCCCAACATGCTGAAACAGATTCGTAATTTTTGTATCATTGCTCACATCGATCATGGCAAATCAACCCTTGCCGATCGCTTTATTGAAAAAACCCGGACACTAGAGATGCGGGAAATGAAGCACAGTCAAATGCTCGATACCATGGATATTGAGCAAGAGCGTGGTATTACTATCAAATTACAACCCGTAAGAATGGAGTGGAAAGGATATACATTGAACCTAATTGATACTCCTGGTCACGTAGATTTTACTTATGAAGTTTCTCGTAGTTTAGCTGCTTGTGAAGGCGCAATTCTAGTGGTTGATGCTAGCCAGGGAATTGAAGCTCAGACTTTGGCTAATGTTTACTTGGCAATGGAGCACAATCTTAAGCTTATTCCAGTCATCAATAAGATTGATCTTCCTCATGCTGAACCAGAAAAAGTGGCTCAAGAAATTGAAACCGTTCTCGGTCTCAAGCGTGAAGAAATGATTCTCGTCTCTGGTAAGACTGGCCAGAACGTAGAAGCAGTATTAGATGCAATTATCGAGCGCATTCCTAGTCCCACTGATCCAGCACACAATGCTTTAAGAGCGCTCATTTTCGATTCAATTTATGATCCATATAAGGGCGTCGTAACGTACGTTCGGTTGTTTGATGGCACAGTAAAGACCGGTGATACAATTTATATGGCTAATACTAAGGTAAAGACCATTGTCACCGAAGTGGGTTATTTTAAGCCTAAATATCAACAGTGTGACACCCTCCAAAATGGCGAAATTGGTTATATCGTCACTGGTGTGAAAGAAGTAGGTGAGACAAGAGTAGGTGATACCGTTTTAGGTTCACCAACATTGCCTGCTTTACCTGGTTACAAACAAGTAAAACCAATGGTGTTCGCAGGATTATATTGTGTAGAGGGAGATGATTATCATTTACTTCGCGATGCCTTAGGAAAGTTAAGTCTCAATGACTCAGCTTTGGTGTACGAACCGGAAAAATCACAAGCACTTGGACTAGGCTTCCGTTGCGGGTTTTTAGGACTTTTGCACATGGACATTGTGCAAGAAAGACTTGAACGTGAGTACAATCTCAATCTTATCATTACCTCGCCCAGCGTATCGTACCGCGTGACTGCTTCTTCAGAAGTACAAATGATAGATAATCCATCAGCATTTCCAGATCCAGCTACCATTGAACAAATTGAAGAACCAATAGTTCATCTAGAAATTGTTGCTCCCAAAGACTATGTAGGCAACATTATGAAGCTGGTCCAAGATGGCAGAGGACAAATGAAAAATATTCAATACTTAGATCCCACAAGAGTCTTGTTAAGTTTCAAGGCTCCATTAGCTTCTATCATTACTGATTTCTACGACGATCTCAAATCTATTTCTTCTGGTTATGCATCAATGAACTATCAAGTAGATGGTTATCAAGTTGAAGATCTAGTAAAGATGGATATTTTAGTAGCCGGTGACAAAGTAGATGCCTTCTCTAGTATAGTAGTAAGAAGTGATGCTCACAGATTAGGTGAAGCTCTTTTAGTAAAATTAAAGGACATCATTCCAAGAGCACAATTTCCCATCGCCTTGCAAGCAGCCATTGGAGCTAAGATTGCTGCAAGAGAAACTATTGCTGCCTTCCGTAAAGACGTAACAGGTTACCTATACGGCGGTGACGTCAGCCGCAAGAAAAAACTATTGCAAAAGCAAAAAGAAGGTAAAAAGCGAATGAAAATGGTTGGCCAAGTAAATATTCCCCAAGAAGCATTCTTGGCTGTGCTAAGGAAGAATTAAGTGGCTTGAACCTAAGGCCTGAATTGAGTATTTCTTTCATAATTCGTCCTGAGAGCAGTCGAAGGATCCGGCCGATACTCTGTTTACTGAAGTGTAACTTTTATCTTGCACATACCGAGCAATTTTCAAGCTATCTCTGATCTTAACACTCATTAAGCAAGCCTAGACAAACACGAAAACAGGTGTACAATTAACGCTAAAATATTAATTATTTGCATGAAATCTTTTTCAAAAGCCGTAGCAGCTCTAAGCTTAGTGGCAGCCGCAGAATTGACCGGGTGCCAGTCACATGAAGAAAAAGTAGCTCTGGCAATGCAACATGCAAACCGGAGATGTGATGTTATTGGAACACTGATACATACTTACTCTAGGAGATCTGATGTACAAGATATCATTGGTAATTGCAATAGAGATCTTAATACAGCAGTATGCAGAAGAAGTATCGCAACAAGCTGCACTCCACTTGAGAATGATACACATTTAGTGAGGGAGGCGCTTAGAATCTTTTTGCCTGGCACAAGTGGGGCATCAGAATGTCAAAGGAGGTTACTTCGAAAAACTAGAACAGATGAACTACAAAATGCTGATACTGCACTGCAAATTGTAGATAATGCTTGCCAATATCAAAACTCTATTGGTGGATTATATCGCTACACAACAGAACCATATCTGGCAGTTGAAACGTTGTTAGATACCATAGGGCAGGGTGTCGCTAACTGTCCAAATAGCCATATTCCATTTAACGATCCACTTACCAACACTCCAGCGATCGATGGGACTAATCGCTTCTATTGTTATGTGCCTAAAGGTTATTAAACTCAAGAGCAATTCTGAATGCGATCGTAATGAAGAAATTTTGCTTGTAAATTATTAATCGCCATGCTAATTTGTGCGCGCTATTTAAGGTTTCTTATGTACGCTGTTATCAAAGTTTCTGGTAGACAAGAAAAGGTAATGCCAGGCGAAAAAATCCGTGTTGAAAAAATGGTTGGTGAAGTAGGAGATACTATTTCTCTTGGATCACCTATTGCGCTCATCGATGACAAAAAACTCGATTTGGCAGTAAAAGCCGAGGTCAAAGCAAAAATTATTGCTCATGGCTTAGGTGATAAAGTCCGTGTTTTCAAGAAATTGCGCCGCAAAAGATTTATGCGCAACAAGGGTCATCGTCAACAATATACCGAGTTAGAAATCCTCAGTTGGTAATTCCTCCCCCTATATCTTAAAGGGTATAGGGGAAATATGCTGTGGTGGTGGAATGGCAGACACGCCAGCTTGAGGGGCTGGTCCTCGCAAGGGGGTGGAGGTTCAAGTCCTCTCCACAGCACCACGAGTACCGCTTTATCTGCGGTACGATTCTTCGTATAAGTCTCAGTCTTGTTTTATTCCTCATCCTTACTTTCTGATACTCGTGGAAGACTGGGGAAAGGATAAGAGTAAATATTCAAGCTTGATTTTAAAAAGCAGCCCCCTTATCAGGACAGCTGCTCTTTTTCGAATAGTTGATTGTTTAACTTGCTACTCGATCATCAGTGATATAGCCCTTGATCTTACTTGAATCCAAAGGGATTTCGCGTTTGGTTACTTTACCCCAACCAGCGTAGTTCATTTCAGAGACTATCATTTTATCTCCTTTGATTTCTTCGACGATAGCAACGTGACCCGTACTACTTTCATTAGTTACCAAGATAGCACCTGCTTTAGGAGCTGAGCTGGTTTCATAACCTTCAGCTGCTGCATTATTGAGCCATTCACCAGCATTACCACCCCACGGGATAGTTTTCTGACTAGCTACATAGCGTGTACATTGCCCAGCATAAAATGTATGTGAACCTTCTTTCAAAGGTGCGTATGCCAAAGAAGTATTAGCTGCAGTCGTGATTACTTTGCCACTTGCATTAACGGTTGGCTTCTTAAGCGCAACCTGATGAGCTTGAGCTGCTTTCTTTTCAGCTTCAGCTTTTTCCAAAGCTAATTGTTGCTGTTTCTTTTGCAATAATTGATATTGCACAGCAAATTGAGCTGACACAGCTTGTATCTGTGAGCGGTACTCTTGCAGAGCATAAGTATTCACAGCTTGTGGCGACATGAATGCAGCCTGTGAAACTAAATATTGAGAGGAAACGGAGGCACTGAACACGAATAGACCACTAACTGCACATAAACACAAAACGGGGGTTTTGATAAAGGGGGGATTAAGAGTACAAAAAGTACGGAAAAGCAGGATTTTCGAGACTCTATCATTATATGTTACTATAAATTTGGTCATCAATGCAAGCCCTATGTCTATAACATGTGGAAAACAAGGCGAGGTACTTAAGGTATACAAGCCAATAATGCTACCTACGGTCCCAGGAGTACTGACACCATCATTAACTGAAATGGTTATCAATCAGTTCCCAGAGCAGAGTCAGATAGCAGGATTCAATCCAAACGAAGGGGGATTACTTTACAGATTAGATAATGAAACGTCAGGTTTGGTACTTTTTGCTACTGATCAACTTACTTTTGATCAATTTCATCAAGATACACAGGATCACCAAGTAAAAAAACATTATATAGCTTATGTGGAGGGTGTGTTGCCTCAAACGTCAGGGATAATTCAGTATCCAATCGCTCATCATCCTCGCAGCAAGAAAAAAATGATTGTCCAAAAAGAAACCAATCAAAAAAAACGAGGGGAATGGCGACCGGCTCAAACTTATTATCAAGTGATCTTCACCGATAAGTCTGGCTGTAGCTGGCTTCATTTGATGATCTATCAAGGAGCAAGACATCAAATAAGAGTACATTGTGCTGCTATTGGACACCCTTTAGTGGGGGATAGTCTCTACAATCCACGATCTATTAATGGACAACAATTCCTTCTCCGTTGCCAAGCAGTAGAATGGACAAACAAAAAGCAGACCTTTAGTTTGACAGATCTAGCCCTTACAGCTGAAGAAAAGGGGATGTTTCCTGAGCTACACTCTTTGACGATAGTATAAGGCTCTGGTAGCGTGAAGCTGCTGCAAAAATACAGTTTATGATGTTTCCTACACATGTAGTTACGACAGCTGCCACCACTGCTTATCTCCTTGATAAGTGGAATGTCACTGACAACAAATGGTTATATGCTTTAGGCTTTGTTGCCGGAGCAATTCCTGACTTTGATTTGTTGTACTACATGGTCAAAAAAAAGATGAAGAACAAGCAGTTTACTGCTGACGCCGTCAATCATCGTCAAACTTACATGCATGCACCACTTTTTTATTTGGTGTTATTTACACCATTATTTATTGTTGCATCACTGTTTCACATGACCACACTGTACCAAGTATTGGTACTACTCAGCGTTGGTGTCTTTAGTCATATTTTGTTAGACATGGTCTGGGTAGGTGGTGTTCCATTACTGTATCCATTCCAAAGAGGCATGTATGGATTTTTCTTGAAGCACTCTCGTCGCCAATTACAAACATACATCGCTAAACACGGCAATGACTGGTTTGGTTTTTATATGCAACATCCACTGTTTTATTTTGAGATGTTTTTCTTGACCATGATGTTGTTTAGCAAGATTGTTCCTCCAAGCATTGTTTTAGGAAGTACTTTGTTCTTTGCTATCCCAGCTATGGCAATTCAATTTAGACAGAAACGCCAACGTGACGATATGGCTAGAATGATGCAAGGTTAACTTGTATTTTCCAGCGAAGCTGATTATATTACTCACGCTTCGTTCTCCCGAAGCACTTATGGACAGTTAGCTCAGTTGGTAGAGCATCTCGTTTACACCGAGAGGGTCACAGGTTCGAGTCCTGTACTGTCCACCACAATCGCCTCAAGCGATCGCTTATTCTAATACTAATTCTCATTCTAATTCTAAGAATGTTACTTTGGCACGATCGAAGAATAAGGATCAGACTAAGACTGAGGAGGCATTAGAAAGTGCGAAAAAATAATGGTGGTCCAGACTGTTTAAGATTTGATAAATGTATTCTTGCATGTAATACAGGGGAATGACTTACGATTCTATTGTTAACTTTATAGTGCTCTTCGCAAGTGCGAATAACTAATATTGAGCCATTTTTATATGTGCTCCATTCATGACTATATATTTTCCCATTCAAGCGTTTTAGAGTTGCTCTGTTTAATTCCAGCCAACGTTGTTCCCAAGAATATTTTGTCTGTGATGGATCTATTTCTTGCATTTGTTCCCAACGATCCAATAACTTATCTTCGACAACATTACCTGAGTTAATTATTCTTTGGTATTCAGCCCAATAGCTGCTAGTTGTCTTTCGTGAATTGGCATTGATAAATTTTACAGGCTTTTTAGAGCACGCTCGAGCTTTTACTCTAGCTGTTGCTTTTAAACATTTGTGCACGACTTTTCCTGGACCTACATGGGTCGGCTCATCTCTTTGGTTACCTTGTGGTTGTGCTAAAATAACCAGCTGTTGAGCTGGGTCAGTATGCCAAGGTAGCATTTCCCGTTCATCTGTTTCACTGTCTTGTTCATCATCCTGCTGAACCCAATTGGTACAAGTAATCTCAACTGGAGCAATAGCTATAGCTCCGTAAAGCATGGCTCTGGTCCTAAGCAATGCCTGATTTCTTTTGTTGTTCCACCACGATTCAAAATCAAAGATGTCATTACAAGAAGTCCATCTATCACCAAACCCGTTAGGAAAATCTGGTGATGATAGTTTCACCAACCGCTCTGTCTGAAACCTAGTACCGCCTAGGGTTTCTATAGACATAGTATGTTATTTAAATGCCTTGCCTAAAGCTACGACGTCTTCTTGCCTTAAATACATAATCACATTTTCAGATAAATCTCTCTCCAAATGAGCAACACTACTATTTGCCAATGCTGCCCTTAGCACTGGATCTTCAATGGTAGCTGTATATCGATCCAGTAGTCCTTTTGTGTACATCGTAATAAATTATCGAGATTATAACGTACAGGAAAGCCAACATTAACTGCAAGTCATGGTTGTTAACAAGTATTGCTAGTTACTATCCACACCAACTCTTCCCAACAATAACTATCACAAAAGGCTAGTATTATTTAAATTCCCCTGATTGCAGTGCCATGTTCCCATAAGTATATTCAAATCAAGAAAAACTTTGTGTATTTCTAAATTAAGCTCACTACAAATGTTCAAATTATTACTGCGAAATTTACGACTGGCTTATGAGGCTAATAGATTTTATGTAATAGCCTTAATCACTGCTACTTTTTTGTATGCAGGCATTGGTTTAAGTGCTTTGTTGATCTTAGCTAGGCTAATCGATCTCTTTATTGAGTTTGCTCGAGCACCGTCGTCAGAAATTATCACTTCCGTGTGGTGGCTATTTGGTATTCTAGTGATTCGCTGGTTGGTAGCTAATGTGTGTAATCAGTTTTTAACATATCTCAGCGAGGTTCATAAACCAAGAGTACTCAACTATACGGACAATATCATCATCCAAAAGTTAGATCTCTTACCAACTGAAGTGATTGAGAGTAGTGAATTTCAAAACTACATGACCAATATTCACACATTTGGAAAAGTAAAATTAGCGGAAAATCTCAATCTCTTTAGCACCCTGATAGAGACTACTATGCTTTTTATTTACTCTTTAACAGCATTGCTAATCAGTAGTCCTTTAGTCGCATTGTTAATTATTATAGTGGCCATTCCCGAAGTGCAATACAATATCAAAATCATTCGCAAGATGCGCGATCTCAACCAAAGCTTGGCGCTGGAACGTCGCCAACAATCATATTTCACTTCACTTACTCAAGACATTACCCAGTACTTCAACCTCAAATCATTCAATTTATTTACTTATTTTTTAGATAAGATTAAAAAATCACAAAAAAATATTATTAATGGTGTCCGAGATATTCAGTTCTACCACAAGCCCAGAGGAATAGTCATAGGATCCATAGCCAATATTCTCGGTCAATTTTTACCCAAAGCATACTATGTATGGGCTACACTTAACGCATTCATCAGTATTGGCCAATTTCAGCTCTATTATCGTTTAGTCGATGAGGCCTATAACAATAGCTTCCGATTGTACATGGCCTATTTACAGATAAGTGAAAATAACCTCTACGTAAAAGATTTGTTTAGCCTCTTGGATATGCCTGAGAGAGAAGTTAGCAAATCAACAGACATTGATCTGAGTAAAGTAGAGTTGGAGTTTAGAAATGTGTCCTTTATCTACCCAGAATCCAAACAGTATGTGCTTAAAAATGTAAGCTTTAATGTTAAAAATGGCCAAAAATTAGCAATTGTTGGTCAAAATGGTGCGGGTAAGACTACTATTACTCGTTTAATTAACAAATTTTACGAACCTACCAGTGGCACTATTTTAGTAAATGGTACTGATTTGAGAGCAGTTAATACCCTACAATGGCGATCTGTGATTAGTAACCTCTCTCAAGATGTTCCTAAATATTCTCTACCAGTCAAAGAAAACATCACTATTGGGAATTCCAGCCTTAAATTCGATAAAAAGCGTTATCAACAAAGCATCACAGAAGCAAAAATAGCCGAGGATATCAAAAGGTTGCCAAAACAAGATGCTACCATGCTAGGAAAATTTTTTCCTAATGGAGTAAACCTCTCAGGTGGACAATGGCAAAAAGTAGGCATCGCTCGCAGTTTCTATCGTGAAGCATCCCTTCTAATCCTAGATGAGCCCACTTCAGCAGTAGATAGTAAAGCTGAACAAGAAATTTTCAATGCTATTTTTGAACGGAGTACCACTCAAGCCCAGATTATTATTTCTCATAAATTCTCCAATATTAGAAAAGCCGATTGTATTATTGTTTTAACCAAGGGAAAGATTAGCGAAAGTGGAACGCACCAAAAATTAATGGCTGAGAAAGGTGAGTATGCAAAATTGTATAATCAACAATCAGCAGCATTTATAGAGTAATGCTAAAAGCAGTTTATTTGGTAAGCGGTACAATTTTGAATTGAGTACCAGGATAGCGTAAGTTACTTTGAAAAATTTACCAAGCTTAACAATTAATGTAGGCTAATAAAAACCATCACATTATGACTAAAGAGAATACTCCAGTATTAGATAATCAACAGATCAATCGTTTTTGTGACACCAATAAACATTGGTCTTTTGATGGAGTTAAATTACTAGCTAATTTTCAATTTACAGATTTCACTCAAGCTTTTGGGTTCATGACAAATGTGGCCATCATCGCTGAACAGTTAGACCATCACCCCGACTGGAGTAATAAATACAATCAGGTCACTATTGCACTGACCACACATGATAGTGGTGGCGTTACTGAATTAGATCTAGTGATGGCTCTAAAAATAAACAACTTAACTAGTTAAGCCATTTAAGCTCTTTGCTAATAGATAAAAATTAAGCATACTCAAAATGAAAAAGTATTTATTCTATGACCGAGCTAAATAAGGATCAGCTAAGAAAGATTTTTCATGACAACTTAAACGAAGTCAACGTGGATTTTCTCGGTACTGCTACTGGGATTCATTCCAATGTAGTTATTGTACAAGGAAAGAACAAAAAGTATGTAGTGAAAATGCCCGTCTGGGAGGTAAAAATCTTTCGTGAGGTTTTTGCTTACCAAAAATGGCGAAACTGTATTCCTTTACCTAAGCTTTATTATTACGATTCAAAAGTATTGATTCAATCGTATATCGAAGGTGTATCGCCAGATCAAGCCAACCTAACAAGACCAGAAGAAAAAGAACTCTATACAAATCTCGGTCAAATAATAACTACTATGCATGCTACCCAGACAGCCGGTGGCGGTTTTATAGAGATGGATGGCCAAGCAAGCCATTCATCGTTTGCTGAGTGGGTAAAAAGCTGGTTAACAGAAAATCTGCATATTTGGGAGAAAAGTAGCGTTAATGCGTCTTATTCTAGTTCATACATTAAACAATACGTTGATATTTTTCTTCAAGGGAACAAACTTAAACCAAGCAGCTTATTACATTATGATTTAATTGATCAAAACATCCGAATAGATAAAAACACACAACAAATTACAGGTATTATCGATTATGGAGATCTCTTCGTTGGTCCCCCAGAGTGGGATTTAGTCAGGCCGTATATCCAACATTTTGGTACAGATAAATTTAACCATATTTTGGCAGGATACAATCAACAAACAGCTATCTCTGACATTCTGCCTTTAGTAATAGTTGAAATTGCATGGGCCCTACCTTATGCCTTAGAACATGACCAAGAAAAACTGAAGCGATTTCAATCAATTCTTAGTGCTACTTTATAGGGATCCACTTTCAGCAATGCGATGAAAAGTATGTACTAATGCATTGGCTGCAACAACAGCGTCATCGGCACTCAATCGTCTTTGAGCTCGTACTAAAGCATCAAAAATTACTTGAGCCTGTTCAACCTGCATACCGCCCAAAGCTAATGAGTTTTTAAACAAAGTATCATCAAAATCCACAAACAAATGCGATCCATCTAATGCCTCTTCAAATCTAGGTGCAAGTAATTCTTGAATCCCACTAATTTGGGTAAATTTACTTTTAGCTGCAGATGCGGGCTTGGATGTATCTACTTGCAGAGGCGTAAAACGCACATTTGTTCCTCTTGGCTTGCCATTAACTCCTTCAGTCAAAAGCACATCTTCAATCATATGAAGATTCTGAGCGCTGTCATCAATTACTACCAATCTCAAAATCTCATCTTCGTGCAATGCAATCCACTTATCAATATAAGCAGCCATAGATTGCAGTTTGCGAGAGTCAACTTGATAATGAACTCCTTCAACAAAAGCCTTATTAGTCGGTTGAGCGATTATGCCTCTAATAAAAGCTCTAGCTAAACCACTTTTAGCAATTTTCCAATTTTGAAAACCAGTTTCTGTATCACCAGTAGACCACAGCACAACAGATCGAATTTTGTTTCCGTACTTTTCAATCAATTGAGGCATACATTGAGAAACTTCAGGTAGCAAATAACCACTACTATCGATAGCTCTCTGGGAAGCTACCAAATCACGTACAAATTCTTCAAAGTCTGGATCACTAGCCATCAGCATTAATCTACTGAGTTTTGCATCATCAGCATATAACTCACTCCCCTTACCTAAGGGGCCACCATCTCTGTGCAATATTTCATGCCATAATATTTTAGCAAAATCACGATAATTAAAGCCACCTTTTTTCCGAATCCAACCATGCATTGCCAAAATTACCTCCGCGGTAGTTTGATCAATAGTAATAAATACCTTCTCAGGGTCTTGAGCTTTAGCAGGATATCTATTAGCAGTATCCCTTAGATGCTCCTGTACTTCACCTCTCCACAGCCAATCATCAGTAACCAACATGTCTTAAAGTGATTGGATAAATGGTGACAACAAGTCTGGTCGATCCTGCAAGAAGCGATAAAGTAAATCAGCCACCTCACCCCGTGTGAGCGGATGATCTCTTCCTATACTACCATTAGGTTGCGCCTCAATGAGATGATGCTCCATTGCATAACGTGCAAAAGGCTCATACCAAACTCCAGAAGGAATATCAGTATAGCTCGGTATGTTGTGCAGTTGATCTGCTGGAACACGAAAACTCAGCAACATCATTTTTAGTGCTTCGATTACGCTCACAATCCGATCAATGGCAAATCGTCCTTGTAGATTACCGGCATCATAACCCCGGATAACACCTAACTGAACAGCTCGTAAGATATAACCAGCTAATGGATGCGCGGCAGGTACATCAGGAAACGGATTTTCTGTTGCAGTAGGAATATCACGAACGCCAGCTGTATCTAGAAAAAGTCTTAAAGCTTGCCCACGAGGCATCCCTTCTTCAGGATGAAATCTACCATCAGCCAATGCTGTCATTATTCCTCGTCTCCCTAAAAACTGAATTGCTTGAAATTGATGATGCTCAGGGGGCACATCAGGAAAAATAACGCGAACATCTTCTCTGATAGTATTTCTAGCCACAGTCTCAGGTGCTTGAGTTCTACACGCCTCAGTACCAGCGAGCATCATTGCCAAAGCTGCTGGAAGGTATCTATTCATCAAAGACTTTTGTCGCATATATCAAATTAATAGGTTGATTTATAGCATACAAAAGGCGTTTATTCAACGCTTTAGCTCCTCAAGATATTCAGCTGACTTATAAAGCTTGCTATAATTAGATCATCATCACTTACACTTATGGCTGTACCTATCAAATCTTCAGCGTTCCCAACTGTAGCGAAATACCTCAATTATTGGCCAGCACCTAAAAAGAAAATCCTCAACACTGTACGTGAGTGCATTAAGAAAGCTGCTCCAAAAGGGGAGGAGGTGATCAGCTATGCTATGCCAGCAGTGCTATTTGATGGCAAGAGAGTTTGGTATGCGGGTTGGGATAAGCATTACTCTATTTATGTGCCTCAAGTAATGGCCCAATATCAGCATGAGCTAAAGAAATATACTACTAGTAAATCAGCAATTAATTTTCCTTGGGATGAACCAGTACCAGTAGCTTTGATTACCAAAATTGCTAAAACAGTGATGGCATTACCAGGAAAGTCAGCTAAGTCCAAAGCAAAATTAGCTAAAGATCCTAAAAATAAACGCATATGTAAAAACGGCCATATCTTTTATAAAACCAGTGATTGCCCAGTTTGCCCTCGTTGTGAACAAGCAAAAATTGTTGCTAAACCATTCTTTGTGCAGCTCAGTGCTCCCGCTCGCAGAGCACTTGAAAATGCTGGCATCACTACCACCAAGAAGTTAGCTACGTTTACTAAAAAAGCTATCTTAGAACTCCACGGAATGGGACCAGGTAGTATACCCAGACTTGAAGCCGCACTCAAAAAAGAAAAATTAACATTTAAATCTGGTAAAGCTGAAAAGTATATTCAATATCACAAAGATGGCAGTATCTGGGCCAAGGGACAGACTATTAATGGTGTCTCAGAAGGATTCTGGCAATGGTATCGCAAAGATGGTACTAAGCTACGTTCTGGCTACTTTACCAAAGGTAAGCAAACAGGTGAGTGGACTACGTATGATCTAAAAGGTAAAACATATAAAGTAACTCCAATTAAAAAATAACTCATTCTTTATGAAAAAACTTCATTTTAGTATTGATATAAACGCTCCAAAAGCTAAAGTTTGGGATACAATGATTAGCGAGACTTCCTATCGCGAGTGGACCTCAGCTTTTGCAGAAGGGTCAAGTTTTAAAGGTTCTTGGGATAAAGGCGCGAAGATCTTATTTGTAGATCCCAATAACAGTGGCATGGTTGCTGAAATTGCTGAAAATAAATTACATGAATTCATTTCTATTCGTCATTTAGGTGAGATTGATCATGGAGTGGAGGATACTACAAGCGAAAAGGTAAAAGCTTGGACACCAGCATATGAGAATTATACCTTCACTGAAAAAGATGGTGTGACGACTGTTGACATCGAACTAGACAGTGCTGATGCATGGGCAGCAATGATGAGTGATATGTGGCCAAAAGCTTTACTAAAGTTAAAAGCAATTAGTGAATAAGCCTATGAACGGACTTAACTATTTTGAGATTCAGGTAAATAATCCTGAGCAAGCTATTACCTTTTATAGCAACGTATTCGGTTGGCAGTTTACCAAACTAGACATGCCAATTGATTATTGGCTAATTCAAACAGATGGCTTGCATGGAGGTATGCTTAAACGTCCTATTCCACTCACAAAAGATTCATCTGGAGCCAATGCTTTTGTATCCTCAGTTCAAGTAGAAAATTTTGATGCTACAACCCAATCTATCATCCAAGCAGGTGGCACAGTTGTTCTTTCGAAATTTCCTGTAACTGGCAAATGTTGGCAAGGTTATTTTAACGATACTGAAGGAAACACATTTGGTATTTACCAAGTAGATTCTACAGCTCAATAATTTATATGGACATTAGCACTCTACAGACTAAAGCTTTGGCGATAGCTGAACAATATGCCAATCTTAATCGCACCCAGGAACGTCCACAGTGGGAAATAGCAGAGTACATGCAGGCTTTTGTAGGAGATGTTGGTGATTTAGCCAAATTAATCATGGCTAAAAATAACTTTCGCAGTATACCTAACCATGATGAAAAAATTGCGCATGAACTAGGTGACTGTCTATGGGCTATTTTAGTTCTTGCTAAAAAACTAAATGTAGACCTAGAACAAGCATTTCAAGAGACAATGAAAACAATTGAAGCAAAGATCAACCAGCAAATCGATTAAGCCTTTCTCGTTAGATCTAGCTCTTGATCAATTCTTACTTGCATAACAAAGTCAGGCACGTGAGAAACTAAAATCATGGCTCCCGTATATTCATCTAATGCTTTGGCAATAACTGGCAAATGACGAAAGTTAATATGATTTGTCGGCTCATCCAAAATAAGTAATCCTGGTCTTTGTAAGACTAGACGAGCAAATGCCACTAATCCTTTCTGTCCTTCAGATAAAGTACCAATTTTGCTATTGATCAAAGCTGAAGTAATCAAAAAACCAGCAGCGACTGAGCGCAAAAGCTCTTCCATTGATTTACCAGTCCCAGCTGCAGATTCCAGTGCCTCCAATAATGATTGGTGAACAGTGTGTTCGAAATTTAAAGTAGAAAAATCCTGACGATAATAACCAACGCGAACATCCTCACCAATAATAGCTCCTTTTGCCGTTCCAGTAGCCAAAGCTTCTAGAAGAGTACTTTTACCAATTCCATTAGGTCCAGTAAGCAACAAATGTTGATTCTTACGCACAATGACAGAAGCCTTTTTCACTACAGGTTCATGGTTTTGAATAATGGTGAAACTATCAATTTTTACAATTTCTCCACCAATATTTTCCTGACAAGGGATAATAAACTCTCGAATAGTCTTATCTTCACGTCGAACATCAACTACTTCATCTTCCAGTTCATCAGCCAAACGATTCATCCGCTTTGCTACAGCACGCATCTTGCCTCCTTTATGAGCAAATACATTCGCTTTATCGCGTTTTTCTTGAATGCCCTTAGCTAATTGAGCATTCTTACTATTCTCCTTTTGTTTACGAATCTCAATTTGCTCTACTACATCGAAGTAGTTTCCCTCATATTGCTCTACTTTCTTGGTAAAGATATCCAGGTACAAGACTGTGTCTGTAAATGCATTCAAAAAGTCAGCATCATGAGAAATGACGATACAAGTTTTGGGATAATCCAAAATAAAGTTCAACAAGTGATCAATACCAGTATGATCTAAGTTATTAGTAGGCTCATCTAAAAGTAAAACATCTGGGTCTTGAATCAAGGCTGAGGCTAACAACAAACGTGCTTGTTGACCACCAGAAAATGATTTAATAATGCGATCTTTGGGTGCATGCACATTCACAATCGCTAAGACATCATCGATCTTACGATCAATATCATACGCTTTTTCTCCATAATATTTCTCAAAAAAAGCTTTCACAGTAAGATCACGATCTTCTTGAGGAGTGACTTGAGGAGCGATAGCAATACTGATACCGGGAACAACGTTTACTCGACCATCTGTGGGAGAGAATTGCTTAGTGATCAGTTTGAAAATAGTACTTTTACCAGCACCATTTTGACCCATGATCGTTACTTTACTACCTTTACGGACGGAGAAGTCTACTTCATCCAAAATTTGATGATCGTTTTCATAAATAAACGTAACCGTATCAAAACTAACAAGTGTTTCCTGAGCTGACATAATGACGCAAACATAATTTTAAATCGGCCAGAGAGTAACCTATCTTGTCCAATTTGGCTACTACATTTCATTGCTTAGCCTAAAAACAGAAACTAAGATCAGTTTAATTAGTACTCAAAATTATGAATAATGATTCTTTTCCTCGTATTCTTGCCGTCGCCGGTATTATTATCAACGAAAGAGGAGAGATCTTACTTACTTGGAGAGAAGACGAACCAGCTAAACATACGTGGCAAATAACTGCCGGATTTGTAAAACCGGGTGAAAGAATGGCTGAAGCAATGGCTCGTCAGTTAGCTGAAAAAGTAGGCATTACTGAAATTAAATCCATAGAATTTACGGGAAAGTTCTACGATGATCCCAATCGCAATCCCGATCGGCTTTGCTTGCCACTACTATTTAAAGTCGTAGTTGCAAATAATGTCAGCATTAACACTTCTAGTAAGTACCAATGGCTCGAACCTAAAAGTATTGAAGCTTTAGAAATGGCATTTGATAATAAACAAATGCTTAAAGATGCTGGCGTTATTCTTTAATGATCAAACTTCCTACCAAATTGACAGCCAAAAGAACAATCGATAGAGTCGGCTCTCGATTAAATCTATGGCCAAACTTCATATAGAAAAGAGAGAGACTCCAGACAGTTTAACTCTTGCTCTCTACAAACACACTGAATTAATCATGACGGCAGCTCAAGCATTAATTGATGAGCAACCCGACCACTGCACAAAATCAAAGGATCAAATCGCATCCGCTACCTTTAAGCTACCGAGTACACCCCCATCACCTACCTTGTCCAATAGTCCTTGGTACATAGAAAGTGTAAAAATTACTCGAAACTTCGAGTCAACGACTAGCACTAACTGGCAAGTAGTACTGTTTTTCTTGCATTACTCAACCACCGGATTACAAGAAAGAAACGAAATAGTCTTTACAGTATCCGATCGCAATGGACAACTCATTATTTCTATTACCAAAAAGAAAGGTGAACAAATAACATTGTTTATTGAAACCAACCTTAACCGACCTGACCACTTACATAGCAGTGACATGATTATTTTAAGTCACTGTGAAAGTTACTTAAAGCCATTACTGCTTGAAGCCCAAGGACAGATGAGCAGAAAGGTAGTGAGAGAAGTGATCTCTGCCGGTTAAGACTCTAGAGCTCCATCATTTTCCGTTCAGCAAACTCTTTGGTTAACTTATAAATAAGCTCCTTGCTATCATCCTTGGCCACGGTTACAGGATGTCTATACTTACACTTCAAACACTCATGAATGATCTGGTAAGTCTTTTTTGCTGAATTATAAATCATATCCACCGGTTTCATCAGGGACTGGCAGGTACATTTGCGATCTCCTGGAAGCTTCAAATCAACATGGTAAGAATAGAGACAATTAGGACAGTGATTCCGACAATAGCCACCACCACGGCGTGGGACCATCATGTGGCAATTTTGGCACTCAAAATCTTCATCCCGATGCGTTGTTTTCATGTACTTATCGCTAAAGCTAGTTTACAATAAGAGTGTACCTTATTTTTCGGGCATGTCATATGTGCTTTTTATCCTCGTTATAGTCCTTATTGGTGCAAGCATACTCTTTGCTATTCGCCAGTATCATGCTGTTCAATCTGCACTACAGCTAGTCTTCTTACGTGTCAGTGTACCTAGAGCCGAAGATCCTAAGGATCATGAACGTAGTAAAGACCGTGAAAAAGACTTCAAAGAAAGTATTAGTATCATGGAACAACTGCTTACCAACTTAGGCGGCATGATCAAGCGTAAGTGGTATCAGATCTGGAAATATCCTGACACTATCACTTTTGAATGTGTCGTAGAAAAACATTTAATTTATTTTTACATTATTGTTCCTCAAGGATGGGAGACTGTCGTTGAGAAACAGCTTACTTCATATTATGCCGATGCCACCGTAGATATTGTAGACGAATACCCACTATTCCAAGCAAACGCTTACACTGAAACCGTACAGTTAGCAATGAAAGAAGCTCATTATTTACCAATCAAAACCTACAATCAACTAGAATCAGATCCTCTCAATGCGATCACCAATGCTTTGAGTAAATTAGCGGAGAATGAAACAGCTAGTATTCAGATCTGCATGGCGCCACCTACTAAACGCACTCTTAAAAAGGGTAAGAAGAAAGCAAAAGATCTATTTCAAGGCAAATCAGGACCAAAGGGTATAGTCATACTACGCCCTTTCATCGCAATTTTTGATTTCTTTACCAATAGTGCAACTAGTACACCTAAAGAACCAAAACGGCTTACCCCACGTGAGGAAGAGCGGGTTAAACTTATCGAAGCAAAACTCAACCACAACAATTTCGCCACCAACATTCGTATTGTAGTAAGTAGTGGTGATAAAGAGGCCGCAAAGCTACAGATGAAAAATATTCTAGCTTCACTCAACCAATTTAGTAGCATCGACCTTAATAAAATGGAGGTAAAAAAATATTTAAACAAACAAAAAATTGAAAAGTATTTTTTATTGAGAAAGCTAACCCCTATGGTTCCTACTTTGACGCTAGGCACCGAAGAAATAGTGAGTCTCTTTCATGTTCCTAACACCCGCTTCAACACAAGCCCCTCTATTTTTTGGCAGTCATTTAAGATTGCTCCAGCACCTACCGACCTGCCTAAAGATGGTATTTTATTAGGCTACAATGTCTATCGTGGTGAGGTTAAGGAAGTAAGATTGAAGCATAGCGATCGTTTCAGGCACTTCTACGTCATTGGTCAAACTGGTACAGGTAAATCAACCATCCTCCAAACGATGATCCGTCAGGATTTACAATTAGGACATGGTTTCTGTGTCATTGATCCTCACGGAGAATTAATTGAGGATATCCTTCCTTTTATCCCAAAATCACGTGTGCAAGATGTGGTTTACTTTAATCCTGGAGATACTGAGCGTCCGATGGGACTCAACCTCTTGGAGGCCAATACACCTGAAGAAAAAGACTTTATCTCTACTGAAGCTTTGAACATTATGATCAAGCTCTATGGCGAAGAGATTTTCTCTCCACGTTTGCAAGATTATTTTCGTAATGGATGCCTGACCTTAATGGATGATCCGCAGGGAGGTTGTATTACCGATATCGTACGTTTATTCACAGATGAAGATTGGCAGACGTTCAAAGTATCCAAAGTCCAAAACCCAATTGTGAAATCGTTTTGGAGTAAACAAATGGCCATGACCGGGGCACGCGAAAAGCAAGAAATGATTCCGTATTTTGCTGCTAAATTTGGTGCTTTTATTACCAACACTTTGATGCGTAATATTTTGGGCCAACCAAAATCAGCCTTTGATATTGGAGACATCATGAACAATAAAAAGATTTTGTTAGTAAATCTCTGTAAAGGGCTAGTAGGAGATTTCAATGCTAGCTTGCTTGGTATGATTATTGTAGCAAAACTCCAAGTAGCGGCTATGCGCCGAGTGTATGGGGAGAAAAGTGATTTCTTCTTATATATAGATGAATTCCAGAACTTCGTCACCAATAGCGTAGAGGTCATTCTTTCTGAAGCACGTAAGTACCGGCTTGGTATGGTTATGGCTCATCAGTTCATCCCTCAATTGGTTAGAAACAATAATGACACCAAGATTCGCGATGCGGTATTTGGTAATGTCGGCTCAATTTTGTCATACAAAATTGGTGTCGATAGTGCAGAGTTGATTGGCAAAGAAATGGCACCAGTTTTCTCAGAACAAGATTTACTAAATATTGGTGACTTCAAAGCAGCCCTAAAACTTTCAGTAAATAATAAACCAACCAGACCTTTTACTCTCAATGTGATCAAACCTTGGGAGGTCAGTGGCCCGGGAAATAAAAAGCTAGCACAAGCGATCAAAGAACTATCTCGACTAAAATATGGAGCTCGCCGTGAATTTGTAAATCAAGAAATTCTCGCTCGTATTGGTGCTTAAGCTGATTATATGCTTAAATAGACTTCGTAAAGTTTTTATTTATGCCTGAATCAAACGCTTCATCTCAACAGTCATCAGGTCAAAATGATCCTCAGATGACTAATCAGAACCCTGTTCCAGCTAATACTCAAGCCAATGGAGGTCAACCACCGGTAGACCCAATGGCACCACTTTTTCCAGTAGGCAAAAGTGCCGATCCACGTGATGATGAATGTTTATCTATCTTCTCTGATGAAGAGACGAAAACAAAACATGCAGCCCTAAGCAAACACGCAATCGCTCCTAACAACCTCCAATTCAATCCTCAGAGATTGCTGGAGTTAGTAGCATCATCATACTCACTGACCTATGCTGAGAAAATCTACTTCTTAGATATTGCTATTGGTAAAATCTCTCAAGAGCAGGTCAATCAATTGATGCAAGTATTTGAGAATGAACAAGAGCGTTTTGCTAAATTGCATAAAGAACACAACGAGAAAATGGCCGAGATTCAGAAAAAGTATGAGCAAAACAATACTGCAGATCCTCAAGCACAACAGAAAAAAGCTGAAGCGCAAGCAGAAGATATGTCGCAAGTTCAAGATATTCTCAACAATCTTGATTAATTAGTTTGTACCAGTTACAATCCACCCGATTTTGATTCACAGTTATCTCTATGTCTAAAGTGTTTACATTCATTCAACGCAATACCAAGACTCCTAATCTTCCAAAGATCGTACCTGGTGATACTGTGAAGATTTTCCAGAAAATTACTGAAGGTAAAAAACAACGTGTTCAGCTCTTCGAAGGTTTAGTGATTGCTATGCATAACAAAAACCCAGTACAGGCTACTATTACTGTTCGCAAGATTGCCTCAGGAGTAGGAGTAGAGCGTATCTTCCCTTTGGTTTCACCAGCAATTGAAAAAATTGAAATAGTGAAGCATGCTCATGTGCGCCGCGCAAAGCTTTATTATATTCGTAAATTAGTCGGCAAAGCTGCTCGTCTGAAAGAAGAACAAGTAGTAGCTGCTGCATAATTAATCAATGTTTAAACAACTCTGGCGTGAGTTTGATTGGTGGCTATTCTACAGCGCTGTAGTACTCAGTCTTTTTGGCCTGGTTGTTTTGGTGGGACATGATATTGGTAGCAATTTCTTCTCCAGTATATCCAGTAAACAAATTGCCTTCTTAGTCGTCGGTATCATTTTAGTATTTGTAGTAGGGAACAGTGACTATAGAACTTGGCGGACACCAGCATATGCTTTTTATGGCTTATCACTAGCAATTCTACTAGCAGTATTGCTATTTGGCGTAACCCGAAATGGTACTCGAGGATGGTTTGAGCTCGGCCCATTACAATTACAACCTTCGGAATTGATGAAAATACCATTCATCATTATGTTGGCACGCTATTGGAGCAAAAAATCCTTCCACTCTATTCGTGATGTTTTGATATCACTACTTATCCTGCTTCCAGTGTTAGTCTTAATTTTAAGGCAACCAGATTTAGGAACTGCCTTAAGCTATACCACTATTTGGGTGATCATTGTTCTAGCCCTCAACTTACCACTAAAACAAATTATTACCTTCATGATCGCCGGCATTGCCTTTGCCAGTATCTCCCTTCTAGCTTTACTCCAAGTAGTTGGTCATGATAGTTATCAATTTCAACGAATATCAGTTTATCCTGATCATCTATTCCTTACATCACTTCACCATCGTGATAGTGGATATCAAGTCGACCAAGCTCTGATTGCAATTGGTTCAGGTAAAGGTTTAGGGGCTGGCGTAGGCAGAGGATGGCAAGCTAGACTAAATTATCTACCGGTAAAAGAGTCTGACTTTATTTTTGCTAATATAGCTGAATCGATGGGATTTTTAGGTGCTTCGATTTTGATACTACTTTTTGTTTTATTTTTACTGAGAACAATTCGCGTAGCTACCATTGCTCAAGATGCTTTTGGTAAGTTGATGGCAACTGGCTTGTTAGGTATGTTTTTCTTTCACATGCTCGAAAACATAGGCATGAATATTGGCTTGCTGCCGGTCACAGGAGTTCCTCTGTCATTTGTGAGCTATGGCGGTAGTCACATGATAACCGCTTATATAGGCCTAGGTTTACTAGAGAGCATTATCATGAGACACAAAAAAATCAAATTCTAAAGCCATTTTCCTTGTTGACATCGCCGCTTCGCTATGCTTAGATGGCTTCGGTATGCTATCTATATCAATCGAATATAGATAAATTTATATGCTGAAAAGGAGGTGACCAACATGACTAAACAAGATCTCATCAATTCAATTGCTACACAAGCAAAAGTTACAAAGAATGCAGCTGCATCAGCTCTTTCTGCTGTTTTAGATTCTATTTCTAAAACTTTGTCTAAAGGTGGTAAGGTAACTATCACTGGTTTCGGTACATTCAGCGTAAGTAAACGCAATGCACGTACTGGTGTTAACCCTCGCAACCCAACTCAAAAGATCAAGATCCCTGCTATGAAGACTCCACATTTCAAAGCTGGTAAATCTCTCAAAGAATCTGTACGTTAATCAGATTTTTGATCAAGACGCCTAAGAATTCCCAAAGGGTTTGTGCCTTAGGGAATTTTTAGGTTAGGGACATATATTGCAAAATCTGCTATTGTTGAAAATCAAAATTATTATCAATGACCCGAATAGCAGACATATTAGGTGTTCCACCAGGATTGGAAGGTTTGCACGATGTAGTCATGAAAGAGCAAATGCGACATGATGCATTTCGTAATCTTCTTAGACATGTCCTTAAGGACTATCCCACTTCCCACAACAACTTCGGGACTATAGTTAATCTTGGCTGTCGAAGCGGATCAGACACTGATGACATCGACACAGTTTTTAGTGAAAGAGGCCAAACATATCAACACATTGCTATCGATTGTGATTCTCGAGAAATTGATTACGCAAAAACTGCTCACCCTAGTCCTCACACAACCTACATTGATGACAATGCTGCTGATCCTACAGTAAAAAAACACTACCCACCATACATTGATTTAGTATTACTGAGACATCCTGAAATTTTCACTGGTAATGAAGATATTTGGTTCGACATGGTTCTGCACGCTTGGAGTCGAACCCATGACCGAAGTCAAATCCTGATTACGTTATATAATGATAAAGAATATCAACTAATACAGAAAACATTTGCACGTTTGCCAAACAGTAAAATTACAGAAGTGGGGATTAATCCACTCAGAAACAGTGAGCTAACTCAGTGGAATCATCGAACTGACACCTTGAATTGCCCTGATCACTTCTTAGTAAGGCTAAAAAAAGACGATTGTAAATAATTGCTCCCAAAGGTATTGCAATTGTAACTCTCTTCGTTATAATCCTTCTGCCTTTGCGGGTATAGTATAGCGGTATTATGACTGCCTTCCAAGCAGTAGAGATGGGTTCAATTCCCATTACCCGCTCCACGAACGCAATGCGTTCGAAGAATAGGTATAAGAATGAGAATAAGACTTAAAACTTCCTTATTCAAATACTAATTCTCATTCAAACATCGGGGTATGGCTCAGTTGGCTAGAGCGCCTGCTTTGGGAGCAGGAAGTCGCAGGTTCGAGTCCTGCTACCCCGACCACGATCGCTTATTCTAAAACTTATTCTCATTCTAATTCTAAGAATGCTATTTAATCGCGATCGAAGAATAAGTATCAGAATAAAAATAAGAAACCTCTAGTAGACTACTAAAGATAGTATTTAAGCTTACGCTGACAACTGTTTATAGTTCCTTAAAATAGAAAGAAGTTTCAATCTGTGATTAAATTACCTTATATCTTCAGTTACTCATTTACTCTTTTAACTACACTACTATGAAAAACTCATCTAATAAGAAAGTAAGTTCTCAGCAAAATAATCATGCTGTGCAAACTGCACAGGGTAATAGAGAAGCACAGGTAAAATTGCATGCCCAAAAACAAACACGCAAAATGGGTCAACGATCAAGTGGTAATCGTGGTAAAGATGCTTCTAACCACAGTTAATTAACCAGCAACAGCTACCTTGATTTATCGGAGGTCTGACTTATTTGCTTCCGATAAATCAAGGTATCATAACCGTGTTTTACTTTGTCTTCTTCTTTTACTCCTAAAGTGCTTAAAAAATGCCATAGGTTGGCTAATTCGTTGTCAGTTCCAGACTCATTATCTACTAGTTTTTCCACCTCAACAAAAACACCTAAACCATCTACTTCATCGGCACAAATAGTGATCTGATCTAAATGATATTCATGGCGTTTCTTCTTCACCTGCAAAGCAGGACTAAAACCAATAGCAGCCAGAATTTTTATCAATTCAGCAGCATTTTCAACTATTGTTTCATGCTCGATACCAATTGATTCATTCTTGGGTTTCTGTTTCATGCCAAAAATAAATTGCCCATTCTGATCGCGAATACGCATGACGGGCATGCCAGGGATTAGTTCACCATAGAGCATTCCCGTTGGAAGAAATATCGTATCAGATTGCATTAATTCCTTTTCCTTTTGCGCCCCCAGAGTCTCCAACTGTTTCAACAATTCGGCGTAAGAGCCATGAAAATATGCCTTTACTTCAATCTCTACCATAATGCTGATTAATTGACTTGATCATAGCAAAGTGTGGACAAAAGAGACTAGTGTTAGGTACTCTTCAGAAAACTAGAAAGTTAATTTAATACAATGCTCAAGATTTCAGCTATGGTAATTGGCGTCAAATCTCTTACCCAATCCCGTTCATTTTACGAACAAGTACTAGGTATTACTTTTAGTGAATTCCGTCCGCCTTTTGCATCATTTTTCTTGGATGGAGTGGAATTCAATATTGAAGAAAATAGCAAGCATCGTGATGAGTCATGGGGTAAAAATTATATTAGCGGTAGGAAAGGGATTACTTTTGCAGTAAATGACATCGAGCAATTTCTTGCTCAAACGAAAGCTTTTCACGCCCAAATTATTCAACACCCACAAAAGAAACCTTGGGGTTGGATAGAAGCCGTGATTGCTGATCCAGACGGTAATGAATTTTTAATCGAACAAGAAGCTTAATTAATCACTACTTAAGTAGCTTAAAATATTGACTTTACTGTGCTAAAGGGTATAGTAAAACATTAAAATCAAAATTCCCCAATAGTAGATCATAATCAAGAATATATGCAGAAATTAACTATCGGCATCGGAGCTGTAATCGCCACCACTATTATTGCAGGAATAGTCATTGTTCCCAATCTCGCTTCCTCTCAAACTCCGACTGACTCACCTTCAGAAATTACTACAAGTACAGAGAGCATCACAGCCACAAGCGTAAAACTTTTGAAACCAGCAACAGCCCCTTCAAATAATCAACCAATACAGCTCAATTTGCGTGGGAAAATTGTGTCAGATGGCAATATTCGTTTAACTGCTACCACAGGAGCTACTATCAAATCTATTGCTGTCAAAAGAGGGGATACTGTACACAAAGGAGATGTATTAATGAACTTGGGCGGTAGTAAAGAAAACAAGCACCCACTAGAGATTGCTTATGAACAAGCGGTATTAAGCAAGCAAAACATTGAAACTAGTTTAGCTAATGCTACCAGCTCTACCGGTATTGCTATTCGCCAAGCAGAGCAACAACGCATTGCTCTCAATATTTCGGTTAGTCAGCTCCAAAAAACACTTGAGTTGACTAGAAATGCCGGTAGCTTTGCTGTTCAGGGCGCCAATCTCGCTTTAAATAACCTGCAAAATACAGTCACAAGAACCCAAGATCTTCGTAATCTTTCTGGCAATTTAGCTAGCGTAAGTATTGAACAAGCGCAAGAGTTGGCACAACTTTCAATTCAGAATACATCAAGGTCATTGCTAGTCAGCCTACAAGGGACAGTAATCCCTTTATTAGAGGGCATTAAAAGCGTCAGTAGCAATAATAGCATCCGAGAAAATTTGGATGATGTTAAAAATATTGTCGATAAATTAGATGATTTCAAAGACGTTTCTGATCACAGAGTTCCCAGCGAGATCAATGATATTACTGATATCCTCTATGATCTGATGGATAGCATCGAAGATATTAGTATCAATGTCACTCGAATTGATACTGCTGCAGCTAAGCCTTTAGTCGATGCTTGGAGACAATTGAGCGGCACAGTCACCAGCTCAGTAGCTGTTTCAATTACTCAACTCTCCACCACGAGAAATCAAATCGAGAATGCTCCTACCAATAGGGATATCCAACTAGCAACACCTGACAATCAAATCAGTGCCAGCCAAGATCAACAACGTGTTCTAGAAATGGCTATTGCACAAGCTCAAAATGCTGGCGCCTTACAAGAACAAGCTATCAATGGTCAAATCCAAACTTTAGAACAACAAAAATTAAGTGCTAATTTAGCAATTGAGGCGGCAAAAGCCGGAGCAAAAACTCAAAGAGATAGTATCCAAGGGCAGCTCAGTATCGCTGAGAAACAATTAGAACAAGCACAGATTCAGCTGAGCCAACTAACTCTGATTGCTAGTATGGATGGTTATGTCGTAGATGTCCCTGTCAGCCTCAATGAAGATGTCAGTATTGGTCGTGAATTACTTACTATTTATGGTAGCAGACCAGATTTTATCCGTTTAAGTGTCTCTCCCAGTGATCGTGATCATATTCAGGTAGGGGATCAATTAATGGTTAGCTTAAACAACAGTACTACTGAGATTCCTGCAATCATCGATAAAATTGCGGTTGTTAGTGACACTACTGGCAATATTCCAGTGGATTGTGTATTTGAAGCCGAAATTGTATTACCTATGGGCTTTGTTCCTGGAAGTAATGTTCAAGCTAGAACCACATTGACTACTAGTGATGCCCCCACTCAACCACAAAATCACTTTGTACCAGTGAGCGCGATTGTTATCGATGGTGGTCAGACCTATGTATGGCTCTACCAATCTGGGATAGTCACCAAAAAAGCAGTGACTGTGGGACCTAGTCAAAATGACCAGGTCAGTATCTTTGATCAACTTAATTGGAGTGAAGTCATAATTAATCCTAGTCCAGTACTAGAAGAAGGACAGGCAGTAACTGTGACCAATTAGGTATGAGCACTAAAAAAGATTTTAATTACCGGATTACTGAGTTTTTCCTCAATAACTCCCGGTTTACTATTCTTACCGTTATTTTGTTTTTACTGATTAGTAGCATTGCTCTATTGAGTTTAAAAACTACGGGATTTCCTAGTCCAAAAGTCAATTTAGCAGTTATTAGTACGATTTATCCTGGAGCATCATCTGAAGTAGTCTCACGAGACATTACTAAACCAATCGAAGGTGCAATCAAAAGTATTAGTGGTATTGAAACCTATACATCGGTCAGCCGAAACTCTAGTTCCACAGTTAGTGTCACTATTGAAAGTAACGCTGATGCCGATAGTGTCCAAAGTAAAATCAGTACTGCTATCCGTAGTGTCAAACTACCTACGGGAGTAGATGATCCTCAAATCATAGTGCCTACGGTAGGCAGCCCAGATTTTATCATTTCGCTAGCTGCTAGCGATAAAGAGAAACTTTATCACAACTGGGATCAGTTACGTGACAGTCTCAATGAGATTCCAGAAACAAGCAGCATTACACCTTTGGCTGAGCTCAAACAGAGAGTACTGATCAGTCTCAATTTGCCAGCAATCAATAATAGCGGTTTAACTGTCGAAGAAATTCAAAGACAAGTAAGCAGCATCGGCGAAACTTTGCCTGTTATCAGTAATACCACGCTTGATGGTGAAAGTCAGACTATTTCTACCAAGCTAGCTGGAGATGACATCGACACTCTCAAACAACTCAAAATTTATACCAGCGCTAACTCAGCTCGAGGCACTGCTAGCTCCAGTATTCCTTTAAGTGATCTAGCTCAGGTAAATATTGATTACTACTTTGAAGGCAACGCTATTAGTTATGTAGGTATCAGAACAGAAGAAGCTGAGCAAGTATTACCAGCTTTAGTAGTTACTATTAGGGCAGCAGAAAGTGCAGACAAAAATGCTTACGAAGAAGAACTACTAGCTAAAGCAGCTGAATTACCAGAAATTAGTGTCGTCAACAGACCATGGAGCATTGATGAGCACAAACCAGTACTGATGATTACCAATCTCGCTTCAACTGACAGTACCAAAGAACAGGTACATGAAGTAGTGAGTGGTTTGATTGGTAGCAGACTCAAAACCAATAGCCCTTGGGCTAATCTTGGTTGGTTGTTGGGTGGTATTCAATTGGTGTTCTTAGCAATGCTGATATTCGTCTCCTGGCGTGCGGCTATTGTATCCGCTTTGGCAATTCCTTTGAGTTTACTTTTCTCACTGGTATACCTGTTTTTCATTGGTGAAAGCTTGAATACTCTAGTGCTTTTTTCTTTAGTTTTGGTATTGGGATTAGTAGTAGATCCTGCTTTAGTAATTTTAGAAAGTATTCAAAGACAAATAGATCTGGGTCATCGAGGGAAGGACGCAGCCCTATTAGCAGTAAAAGATGTAGGCGGGGGTTTATTCTTGGCAGCATTGACCAATATCATTGTCTTTGCTCCATTCGGGATCATTTCTGGTATTTTAGGACAAATCTTTGGCTATATTCCACTTACAATTATTCCTGCAACAATTGGATCATACATCGTACCATTGGTTATTTTGGCTTGGATTGGTAGCAGCTTCCTCAAGCCGACCAAAGGCAAAGGCCATGACGAAGAAAAAAACCTTTGGGGTATAGCGCAAGGATTGATTAAACTAAACTATCGTATCCTCCATAGCCCTATCTGGGTAAGGCTGCTCATTATCATTATTGCTCTCGTAACTCCATTCATGGTTACTGGTTCACTGATTGGCAGCGGGAAAATCGCTTTCGTCCAATTTGCTAGTAGTCAAAATAGTAAATATCTAGTTGTATCGGGTACATTTTTACCAACAAAAAATTCCACCGAGACTCAAGCCATCAGACGTCAAATTGCGGAAATTATTGCCAGTAATCCTTATGTAAAACAAGTATTTCCCTTGTCACGATCTCTCAGTCTGCAGGTAGAATTACTACCGGCAGAAGAACGTCCTGGAACTGTGTCGGTGAATATTGCTAAAGAATTAGAACAAAAAATTACCACTAAATTTGCTCCTTACTTTTTTGATTTACGTGTAAGCGTACAAGGTAATGGTCCTCCCGCTTCAGCCTTTAAGATTTCTCTGGCAGTAAAAACTGATGATTTAGTTGTATTAGAAAAATCAGCTAAAGCTGTAGGTGAGACACTAGCAGCAGCTTGCAAAAAAGAAAATACAATTATTATTGACCAACAGTGTGCAGCAACAAATAAACTGATTACTCGGGTAGACAATGGCTATGATGGCAAAGAAAATAAAGCACTCGATATCACTATTGATCGCAATGAACTATATAATCAACAATTTGTAGCACCGAGTGGCCCATTAACCGGATTACTCAATCAACAAGTGAAACGTCTTTTCAATGTCGGTGATGATAGGAAGATAGCTTCCATCAAAGTAGATGGTGAAGACACTGAAGTATTCCTAGATAAACAATCATTAGATCCAGGACAAGCACAGGATTTAGGCATGGCTTTAGTAAAAAACACTGTCGGTGATGCCTACAATATTAGTGCAATTGCTGCTCTGGTGCCTAATCTACCCAAAGATACTATTCAAGGTGTGAAAGGACAAACAGTAGGTGTAGTCCAAGGCAGAATTCGAGATGAAGACAATAATGAAAGCGTATCGGCTCAGATCACGCAAGCAGTGGTTAAATTTTATCAAGACAACGACTTTGCTGAAACTAAAAAATTAGGCCTAAGTACCAATAGTATTGAGCAGTATAGCGAAGGTAGTAGTGCCGGTTTTGCTAAATCATTTCAAGAGCTTTTGCTAGCATTATTGTTAGCCATTGTTATGAGCTATTTTGTTCTAGCTATATTCTTTGGCTCACTGGGACAACCACTAGTTATTCTTTTTACAGTTCCATTAACTTTTCTGGGTGTATTTCCAGCCTTAGCAAGTTTCACTACTGGTGAATTTGGATTCTTAGAAATTATCGGTTTAATTATTCTTGTTGGTATAGTAGAAAATGTAGCTATATTTTTAATTGATGCTGCGAATCAAAAGATCAGAGACGATCAATGGGAAGAAAAACGAGCGATCAGCTTCGCTTCAGGAGTACGTTTCCGACCAGTAATTCTGACAAAGATTACAGCCATTGCGTCTTTAGCTCCATTAGCTTTACTTAGTGAATTTTATCGCTCAATCTCATTAGTAATCATTTTCGGCCTTATCACTTCAGGTTTCACCTCGTTAATAACTACACCGATTCTATTCATATTCTTCCGTTGGCTTTCTAGAAGCTTCCAGGCATTACAATGGTGGCATAAAATTCTTTTCTTCCCATTCTTCCCAATTTACATTATTGCAATGGGGATAGCCACGAGACCCCGAGGGAAGTTCAAAGTGGAAAGTTGAAAATTGCCCTGAAGGGGTCCCGTTGGGAAAAGTTATGTAGCCCGAGGCTTAAAATTCTCACTTGGCAATTCTCTATTCGTAATTCGAAGTAGTTTTGTCCCTCTGCTCAATTTGCTCTATATTGTTCCTGAATTAACTTGTTCTATGAAGAAGATCATCGGCTTCCTGGTCGCTGTTTTAGTTTTAAGTAGTTTTATCAACGTTTCTCAAGCATCGATATTCAGTGATGTAGCTGATTCACATCCAAATTTTACTGCTATTAGCTTCCTCCGCAGTAGAAATATCATCAATGGTTATGAAGACGGCACATTCCGACCTGAGCGTCCTGTTAGTCGGGTTGAGTTTTTGAAAATTGTTTTACTGGCCTCGGGCAATCCTGTAGTAGCAGGGGATCTAGATCGTACAGCCTTTAGCGATGTACCAATGAGTACTTGGTACTTTGGTTTCGTCAATCGTGCTTTAGCACTAGGTGTTGCCAGTGGTTATCCTGATGGATTATTCCGCCCAGACCGTACAGTTAGCCGTATCGAAGCAATTAAAATGATGCTTCGTTCAAATAGAATTACTGAGGCAAGTTTGAGCAGTGAAGCAAGTTATAGTGATATCGAAGCAGGTAGTTGGGCTGTTCCTTATGCTCGTTTTGCTCAATCAGCTCGATTGTTCGATAGTATCCCTGGCAATCTTTTGCGCCCCAATGAAGCAATGACTCGAGCGCAGGTAGCTGAAATGGTGTATCGTTTTTATCAATATCGTCCTGATTTATTGCCAACAACACCACTACCCACGAGTTCTCCCACAGCTACTAGTACAAGCACTGCAGTACCAACGCCAGCAGCAACTGCTCCTACCAGTGAGGCATTGAGAATCAGTGCTTTATCAATAACTCCTGAGGCACCAAATGTTAGTGCCGGCTGTGCCAGTACAGTTTACTACACCTTTATCGGCAACATAACCACCAATGGTAGCGCAGGTACATTTACTTATTATTGGGAAGGTGAAAATGGATACCGCAGTGCTGATCAAACTTTCACCACTACAGCTGGTGTATCAAACTACAATTTCCGTCATGATGCTGGTTCACCCGGCACAGGTGTATACAATGCTTGGCGTCGTTTCTATATAGGAGCTCCATTCAACAATGTTTCTTCTGCTGCTACTATCAGTGTTGACTGTACTAGAGGCACAAGCGCTACTCCAGCAGCAACACCAACAAGCACAACGAGCTCGGCCCTATTAGTAACCAGTGTGGGATTGTCAGCAAGCGGTCGTACAGATGCAAATGCACCATGTTCAGTTTCCACCAATGTAAATGTGAAAGGCGGAGTAAGCACCAATGGCCAACCCGGCACTATTCGCTACTATTATGACCTTGGTGACGGTAGACGTTCACCTGAAATGACTTATACGTTCAGTGCTGGTGAAACAGGCATTGGTACGAGCGTGATCAACTATTCGGCAACATTTGATACCAACCATGTCCGTCGTCTAGGCTCCATCCGCTTAATGGTGGTGTCCCCAAACAATATGACTAGTGGGGGAGTAGCATACAGTTTACGCTGTTCTGATGATGACTTACCAAGAACTCACCAAGTTACCGGAGCAACCTTTACATCCCAACAACCTGGTGTACGTGATGGAGCTTGGGTATGTGGACGCAATAACAATTTCACTCTACGGGGCCGTCTGACGCTAGCAACACCACCAAGTGGAGGAAGAATTGCTTACAATTGGCTCTTCAATACTGGAGCAACTTCGCCTACATTCACAGTTGATGTGACCAGCAGTTCCACCAATCCCATTATCTTACCTGAGTACATTTGGAGCATCCCATCCGGTCCTGATGGAGCTCGCTATACAGCATGGCTCAATGTCTTGACCCCAAACGCTCTAACATCACCATCATGGAGCATCGACAAACCAAGATGCGGTAGTTTGTAAGAACAATCACAAGTTATTAAAAGAAGCCTTTGTAGACAACTACAGGCTTCTTTTTTGATAAAGGATGGTGAACGCAGAGGCCTGAAGCCAGATGTTCGAAGCGCGAATTAGGGGATTAGCTCAATTGTAAATGCTAAAATTTAAATTTCATGCATCAGGCCTCTGGCTTTAGACTTCATAATTTTCCACTTTCAACTTTAGCTATAATTTGTTATACATGCGATCAGCACAACACATTTATGCCTGCCCCGATTATTCACGTCCAAAATCTTGCTAAAAAGTTTAAGCTAAAGCAAAAGCCAGCTGGTTTCAAAAACAGCTTTAAAGATTTATTCAAGCCTCAATATAAAGACATTACCGCAGTTGATAATATTAACTTCACGGTCAATAAGGGAGAAATTCTTGCTTTCATTGGTCCCAATGGCGCCGGAAAATCTACCACGATCAAAATGCTCAGTGGTATCCTTTATCCTAGCAGCGGTACTATTGAGGTATTAGGCTTTGATCCTACCAAGAAACGTCGAGAGCTAGCTTACCACATCGGTTTAGTCTTTGGTCAAAAGCCACAACTTTGGTATCACTTACCACCACAAGATACTTACGAATTGCTTTCCCATATTTACGAGCTGGATCGAGATCAGTATGCAAAACGTAAACAGTTTTTAGTCGAAGCATTTTCCATCCAAGATTTATTAAACACCCCCGTACGCAAACTTTCACTAGGCCAAAGAATGCGCTGCGAACTAGTAGCATCTCTTATTCATCAACCACAAATTATATTCCTAGACGAACCCACTATTGGATTGGATGTCATAGCCAAGCAACAAATTCGTGATGTCATTAAATACCTCAACGAAAAAGAGCAAGTAACTATTTTCCTGACTTCGCATGATGCTGGTGATATTGAAATGCTGGCTCAGAGAACAATAGTAATCAATCATGGCACGATTATCTTTGATGACACTACTCAAAAATTGAAGAAAAATTACATTAAGAAAAAACTAGTAGAGATTGTTTTTAACGAGGTTAAAGCTGATTTCAGTTGCCCTTATGGCGAAGTAGTAAAACAAGCTGGTTCCAGTATCACTATTGCTGTCGATGTAGCTGAAACCAGTATTGAGAAAGTAATACAGTATGTCTTTCAATTAGGACAGGTCCAAGATGTCAATATTTATGATCCACCGATGGAGGAGATAATTGCTGATATTTATACCGCTAAAAAGAGTAACTAGGCCTTTATGACTACTACTCTTGCTGCACCGATCACTAAAAGTTTCGCTAAATACTATGCGATTACTCGAGTAAGTTGGAAAAACACCCAAGCTTTTTTGATTAACACTCTTGCCCGGAGTGGTATTGTTATCCTCAGAATTGGCATATTTTTTCAAGTTTATACCGCAACCTATGCTTCAAATAATGTTACTACCGTCAATGGTTTTGATATCAATATGGTAGTGTGGAGCTTGGTCTTTGCCCAAAGCATCCAAAGCGCTACCCGTCCACCTGTATCCAACGTTATTCAAGAAGAAGTACAAAGTGGTGCACTGTCTTACAGCTTCAATAGACCATATTCTTTTATTCTCTTTCAGCTATTCAACCGCCTGGGCACATTTATCCTCAATGCAGGGATGAACATTGGCTTGGTTACTATCATTACACTACTAATGGTAGGGGTCCCATACACCATTCGACCGGTTAGTCTGTTAGCAGGATTAGTACTTTTAATGGGCGGTTTCTTGTTAGATTTTTGGATCAATATGATTATTGGCATTTGTGCTTTTTGGCTAGAAGATATCAAAGCTATCAACTGGCTTTATAGCAAAGGGATGCTCATGCTGGGCGGGCTAATTATTCCTTTAGCATTATTCCCCGACCAATTAAGAAGTATCGTTGAATTATCACCATTTCCTTACTTATTCTCCAGTGCTGCTCAACAGATAGTTCACTTTGAGATTGATACTTTCATCAGATTTTTATTGATCCAAATAATCTGGATAATAATATTTGCCATCATCAGTAAAGTTCTTTTTTCTTACGCTACCAAATATGTTTCTCACAACGGTGGTTAAATTATTTAAAATCACATATCAGCTCAAGAAGCATAGTTTGCTTGGAGCAATGGAGTATAAGTTTAGCTTTATTACCCAAGTAGTTGGTATGATCCTCAACGATTTATTGTTAGTTCCTATTTGGACAATCTTTTATAGCCGTTTCCCTTCAGTAAACGGTTGGACATTTACTGATACCATCCAACTGTTAGCAATCAGCACGATCTGTTTTAGCTTAGTACACATTATTGTTCCTGGAACAACTCGTCTATCTGAGAATATTACCAAAGGCAACCTCGATTATTTCTTAGCTTTTCCTCAAAGTGTATTATGGCATGTATTAGTGATTGGTATTGATATTTCAGCTATAGGCGATCTATTGTTTGGAATAGTTTTGTTACTGATCTTTATTCCGATAACCAGCTATCCTCTCCTTGTCGTAAGCATCTTTTTGTCAGCTTTGATCATGTTTGGTACCTTGCTTGTCTATCACTCTTTAACCTTTTTTCTAGGAAGATTTGAAGAAGCTGCAGCTCAAGGACAGGAGGCTATTCTCAGTACCAGCATGTATCCTCAGACCGCATTCACAGGAGCTCTCAAAATAACTTTAATGACTGTTATCCCAGCATTTTTTATCAATACAGTTCCTCAGAGACTATTTGCTCATTTTAATTGGACTGATTTAGGAATTTTATTAGTGGTAGCAATTGTTGTAAACACTGTAGCTATTTGGTTATTCCATAAAGGACTGAAACGTTATGAGTCAGGTAATATGTTTCAAGTAAGAATTTAAGTTAGACAAATTTGCTCGCTATTCTTAGGATAGAGAAGCTTAAGCTTGGTTATGAAAAAAATTATTAGTATTGGAAAAAAAGTTTATCAATTTGCTCTCAATTCGCATCTTTATTATGGATACCTGGGTCTTCTGACCGTCGGATCATTTTTCTTATTTATTAGCCATTTCACTGCCAATATTTTGATCACAGAAATGATCATCAGTTTTTTACCTTTAGGCACTATTCTCCAAACAGTAACCTTAGTTCTGGCCTTTATTTGGAGCATACTTTACTTCAAAAGTACTAGTAAGGTGAGAATACTAGCTGGATTGTTGTTACTGATCAGTACAGCAGGTTGGGGATTCAATTTAGCTGGTATCTGGGACTATGCTGCTCCCCAATTTCTCTATAGTGCTACTTGGAATAAAGATATTAATCCCAAAGACACCACTACTAGCTTAAAAGTAGGCTTCTTCAACAAAGCTTACTGGAACGACAATATTCAAGCCCTAAGCGATCAAACACGATTACTACAGTTAGATGTACTAGGAGTGGCTGAGATTAGCCAGGATGACTACAATAAACTCAAATTACAGTTACCACTACAGAATACTTACTTTACAAGCTGCAAGTGTCAAAGTGAGATTGGTTCTCAGGTAGCGATTTTTAGCCGTTACCCTCTTAGCAATATCGAGGCCAACTTTATTGCTAGAACCCCAATATTACGTGCAGATATCAACATCCAAAATAAACTTCTCAATACAATAATTACCCATCCTTATGCCCCTATAGGTGGAGATGACCTCCTACAAAGAAATCTAAGCTTGCAGCAAATAGCTAAACACTTAAATAACACTCCCGATCGTCAAAGCCTAATTATGGGTGACTTCAACACAGCTAGCTGGTCATGGTCTTATAAGAATTTCTTAGTCTCTATCCCTCATATGCGAGATCTCAACCGTGGTGGGGGACTGGCATCGACCTGGAACTCGGGCTTTTTTCATACCATCATTGATCATATGCTGGTATCAGCAAATGTTAGTGCTCAAAGTTTCTCTATTCTGCCAGACAAATTAGATTCTGATCATCACTTATTATGGGCCGAGATTCAGCTATAAAGATCATTCAGTTTCAACTCGCTGAAAAAACTCTAGTCATCAAAATTAAACGTCAAGCTTATCGTCGTAGTATTAAGCTACAGCATCAATCAGCTGAGTTTAGTGTCACGGTTCCTGTTGGAATCTCTCTTCAGCAGATTGAAGACTTTCTCCAAAGCCAAAAGAAATGGATGAGTAAAAGGTTAAGCAACCATCTAAAGAAGGATATCTTACCGGAGTTGCCTTTTAGTGAAGATACCAAACGAGCAGCAAGACTCTTAGTAATCAGTCTCATTGAACGATACCAAGCTTTGTACCCATATACATTCAAACGAATTACAATCAAAGATCTTCACAGCAAATGGGGGAGCTGCTCTGCTCAGAAAAATCTCAACTTTAATTACCGTATTATCGCCCTTCCAAGTGAACTTGCAGCATATCTAGTAGTACATGAGCTATGCCATCTGGCTGAGCTCAATCATTCAATTCGTTTTTGGCGCTTAGTAGCCAAAGCGTTTCCCAATTACCAATCATTACGTAAGAAGCTGCACAATATTGATTTTGAGAAGGTAAGCTAAAGTAAAGCTTGTTGGTAACAAGCCTCACACAAAACCAGTTCATCTTGATACACCGTTTCTAATTGCATCCCGCACTGACTACATGATCGCTTCAGAGCTGGATTAATTTGAAGAATCTTGGATAGATTTTCGATTCGAACCAAAGGAGCAAGTCTAGGTATCGGTAGCTGAAACCGGCGATAGAAATCTAATTCTGGTTTAGTAATGCGATACTTTCGTTTAGTAACTTCACAAGTAAGCACCTGACTAAGGATAGTATCTTGAACATCTTCAATACGATCAGGAATCTCCGAAATTGAAGAGTCATCATTCTCGGTAGAATCTTTCCATTTATATCCCCGTTTCAGTGCCTCTTCACGACTGAGCGGAGCAAATTCATGAGCATATGACTCATTATAATAACGTGGCGACATCGAAGCGGGGAACAGTTCTCCATACTCATCGTGAAGGTTCATTTGTGTTTTGATTCTTGCTAATAGCTCATAATATTCTTCCTTGGAATACTGTTTATTCAAGATACAATATTCTTTCTGCTTGAGACCGACACAACCAAAACAGTCATGACATCCCGCTGACATGTACCCACAATACTCCAAGTCATGCGTATTGCTGGTAGAGTTGAGACACCATTTCAGATTAGTGGAGTTGTTGGCGGCCACATTACAACTATAAATTTGTTCAGCATTGTTAACCGCAAAACCAGAACAATAAACATCTTTAGCTTTTACTACTCGGACTGAACACTCTACATCCTGTGACTCTAAGACAAAAAAGCTATCCCGACAATTTTGTGATTGGTTAATGTAATTACCACTACAGTCTTCACTCTGGTTACCCTGCATAAACTTTCGAGCAATAGTTTTTCGTTTTTCTTCATAGCTAGCTAACTCCTGTAACCAATTACTATAGCTACCTAAATCTTTAGCTTTCAACTTCACTTCATATTCTTGTGGTGTACATGCTTTATTCTCAAAATAATATTCTTTACCACTCAAATTAGTGCATCCGTAACAATGCTTCAGATTTCTACAATTAAATAAGAAATATGAATCCTGACAATTACTACAATTTTCAGCAACTATCAGGTTATAACAACTTTGCACATTGACGCACTGATAACATAATTCTGAACTGAATACACTGATACAATCAACTGAATCCTTCACTGAGTTGAGAAAACGACCGAAATAACAATCTTCACAACTAGTACAATTAAAGATTAAGTAACAATTCCGAGCATGTGTGACTGCATTTACATAATCACAATTTTCTAAGTCAGAAAGCAGCACATGACGACTTGGTAAGGGAACTTTATTAAACAAAGCGGTAAACTGATCAAAAAAAGACCGGGAGAAATCATAATCTTGACCAAAACTCTGGGGATCCCAACTATCACCAAAAAATATCTCAGGTGTATAGATCGGATGTCCTAATTCTGGAGGGAAATTGGTTAACAAGGTTTGTCCAGTCATAGAACACTTACCATTGTAAAGATACGTACCATTGTCAAAGCTAGTCACTCGACGAAGTCTTTCAATAGGAGAAATGGTAGGCAGAGGAATATCATGTTCCTCACAATACCTCAGCTCAGCATCTGAAATAACAAACTCCTTCCCAGAAAGTTTACATGTTTTGGTGATAGCCATAAGCGATGCTAAATCTCTTGTACTATAGTAATCTGCTTGAGGAAATACAATTCATTAAAGACTACTAAATAATATGAAAACCGTACTGATTACTGGTAGCTCCAGTGGTATTGGCAAAGCCACAGCTAAACTCTTTCAAGCTCAAGGATGGAAAGTAATTGCGACTATGCGTAAACCAGACCAAGAAAAAGAACTGCAAAAACTAGCTAATGTTCACTGCGTGGCCTTAGATGTCACTCAATTGAGCACTATTCACTCAGTCGTTGACCAAATCACCACCGAACATGGTCATATAGACGTATTAGTGAACAATGCTGGGTATGGTTTAATTGGAGCGCTAGAATGTGCCACTCAAACGCAAATAGAAAATCAAATTACCACCAATATCACAGGATTAATGGTTCTTAGTCAAAAACTTATCAGTCATTTTCGCCAAAACGGTAAAGGCACTATCGTAAATATTTCTTCAGTTGGAGGGAAGCTGACATTTCCATTTTACAGCAGTTACCATGCAACCAAATGGGCTGTTGAAGGCTTAAGCGAATCATTACAATTTGAGCTGCAACCACTCAATATTAAAGTCAAAATTGTAGAACCAGGTGTAGTCAATACAAATTTCTTTAGCCGTTCACTCCAAATAACTGATATGGAGTCTATTCCAGTATATAAACAGCTTTATCAAAAAGCAGAAGGTAAAATGGATGTTGGTACAGGTAGTAGTCCGGACCATATTGCTAAAGTAATTTTCCAAGCGGCAACATCTACCAGTAATAGATTGCGTTACAAAGCAGGAAAAGATGCAAAAACACTGATTTGGTTACGAAAGGTAGTGGGAGAGAATATATTTCAGTGGATAATGAAAAAGTTCATTGTTGGGTAAGCGGTGAGTTGGCCGGATCCTTCGACGTCGCTACGCTTTGCTCAGGATGAATTAAAAATTCTGCCAAACATAGCGTCGGCAAGGTCCCTCCCCTTCGACAAACTCGGGGTCAAAATAACACCCAAATCAGAGTAACTCTCAACTTTCAACTCTCCACTCACAACTAGAATTTGCAGTTTATCTTCACATACATTAGTATGCCATCGCTTATTTTTGAGAAAATATGGGTAATACAATTTCACTCGCGTCAAAGGCACGCACCACTTTTGGTAAGAATGTTAAACGCCTCAGAGCTCAGGGCATCATCCCTGGTGTAGTCTATGGTCATGGTAGCAATACCGATCATATCGAAATCAATGCCAAGGAATTCAATCGTGTATACCGCGAAGCTGGTACCAACACCATTGTTGATCTTGAGGTAGAGGGTAAGGTAGTCAAGACCATTATCTACAATGTAGACTTTGATCCTACTAGCGATGCTCCTCGTCATGCTGACTTCTATAAAGTACGTATGAATGAAAAACTTACTACTATGGTACCTCTCAACTTTATTGGTGAGTCACCAGCTGTAAGAACACTCTCAGCTATCGTAGTGCATGGAAAAGAAGATGTAGAGGTAAGCTGTCTCCCTGGAGATATGCCTCATGCTCTCGATGTCGATCTCAATCGTCTTGTAGAAATTGATGACATGTTCAAAGCTTCTGACTTGGTAATGCCTGCTAATGTAGAGCTCAAAGAAGAGGGCGATACTATGCTCGCTCAAGCAATTCTTCCTCGTGAAATGAAGATTGATACCACTCCTGTGGCTGCTGCCGGTGTAGTAGGTGAAGAAGGTGCTCCAGCTGCTGAAGGTGCTGCTGCCGAAAGTGGTGAAGCTAGCGCTGAAGCAAAGAAAGAAGAATAATTTAGTTTTTTAACTCTACGATTATGGCTGACCAAAACGCTCAATCACAGAATCAAAACCAGAATGTCATCAATGTCCAAATCAAAGATGAACAACAAGCTGGCGTCTATGCTAATGCTGCTTCAGTAAGCGTCAAAGAAAATGATGTATTGATCGACTTTGGTTTCATTTTACCAGGAGTAAATCCTACTACTATCAAAGTACAAGCTCGAGTAAACATGAGTCACGTTACTGCCGAGCAATTCCTCGGAGTATTCCAAAATGCTTTGTTAGACTTCCGTAATCGCAACAAAGAAGAGAAAAACTAAAGTTACTTTAATTAGTAGATCGAAGCAGTATTTCTTAAAGAAGTACTGCTTTTTTTATATCCAACTTTCAGAATAATTAGTTTTAAACATATAGCCATTTCTACAGCATTTGCAAGACGAGTTAAATGTTCAAATCAAAGAATAATAGCCAATCTATAACACTTGAAAATTATTTTGCCTGGATTAGCTCTTTCTAGTACACTCGAAATGATTTTCATTCAGAACTTATGACTCCTTCACTCGATGATATTGTATCTCTGTGTAAACGCAGAGGCTTTGTTTTCCCTTCATCAGAAATCTACGGTGGCTTCGCTGCTGTTTATGATTACGGTCCCTATGGTGTGGAGCTAGCTAACGCGATCAAGGCATTGTGGTGGAAGAATATGGTCCAAATGCGCGATGATATCGTCGGTTTAGACTCCAGTATTTTCATGCATCCTAAAATTTGGGAGGCCAGTGGTCACGTAAAAGGATTCTCTGATCCATTAGCTGAATGCAAAAATTGTCATACCCGATCTCGTGTCGACCATTTATTAGAAGAAATCAATGTTGCAGCTGACGAGAAAATGAGTGAAGAACAAATCAATGAGCTGTTCAAAGCAAATATGGCAAAAATTAAATGCCCTAAATGTGGTAAGAGTACTTTCACTGATGTCCGAAGTTTCAATCTGTTAGTTCAAAGTAACCTTGGCAACTTCACTGGTGACTGGACTAAAGAGCCAACCTATTTACGAGGGGAAACTTGTCAGGGGATCTATGTAAACTATAAAAATGTCTTGGACAGTGCACGCGTCCGAGTCCCTTTTGGTATTGCCCAAATTGGCAAAGCATTCCGCAATGAAATCACTGCTCGCCAGTTTATTTTCCGCAAGCGTGAATTTGAACAAATGGAAATGCAGTACTTTGTACATCCAAACGAAGCAATGACTGAATACGAAAAATTGAAACAGTACCGTTGGGATTTTTATATAAGCATGGGCATCAAGGCTGAGAATCTGCAATGGCATAAGCATGAAAACTTAGTGTTTTATGCCAAAGAAGCTTACGACATTGAATACAATTTCCCATTTGGCTTCAAAGAGCTAGAGGGTATCCATGCCCGTAGTGATTATGACCTTACCCAACATAGTAAGGGATCCGGCAAAGATCTCAGTTACATTGATCCTATTACCCAAGAGCGATACGTACCACATATCATTGAATCATCAGTGGGTGTAGAGAGAACATTCTTGATGGTGCTCAGTGATGCTTATCATGAAGAAGAGGTGAATGGTGAAAAACGTATTGTCCTAAAACTCAATCCACGCCTGAGTCCAATAAAAGTAGCAGTATTGCCATTATCTAAAAAAGAACCAATCCTCAAGTACTCTGAACCATTAGCAAAAGAACTACGTCAGAATTATCGTATTGAGTATGATGAAACCCAATCAATAGGAAAACGCTATCGTCGCCAAGATGAGATCGGAACTCCTTACTGTATTACTATCGACTTCGAAACCGAAAACGACCAAAAAGTCACTATTCGCGAACGTGATAGCATGGTTCAAGAACGAATAGCGTTAGATCAAGTTGCTAATTACCTTAGAGATAAACTAGGATTCTAAAGAGCTATAAGTCGACCAAGATCCTTCAGCTCCACTACGTTTCGTTCAGGATGAATTATTAATTCGACTCCTGCCAAATACAGTGTCGGCAGGATCCTTCACCCCGCGGGTGCGGGGATCAGGATGACTCCAGTAAGCTATAACTCTGCATTACAATTCGCACTTCGCAATTATGAATTCTTTAGATATCGATATCTTTAGCAAATTCCGCATTCATCTGAATGAATTTTTTGCGTGGCAACACTTCTTCACCCATCAGGGTCTCGAATACTGAATTTGCACGTTCAGCATCTTCACTGTGAACTTGGAGCAAAGTACGGCGCATTGGATCCATAGTGGTTTCCCAGAGTTGTTCAGGATTCATTTCACCTAGACCTTTATAGCGTTGAGTATTAGCTGAATCGATATTTTCTGCTATACGGATAGCCTCTTTCTCTTCTTCAGTTTGGACATACCAGACCTTCTTTCCTTTCGCTAATTTGAATAATGGTGGTTGGGCAATAAATATATGACCTCCAGTAATTAACTGTGGATAATAACGATAGAAGAAAGTAAGCAACAATGTACGGATATGGGCACCGTCAACGTCAGCATCGGTCATGATAATGATACGCTGATAACGCAGCTTATTAATATCCATAGTTTCACCAATACCACATCCCATCGCAATCACGAGAGCCTTAATTTCAGTAAAGGCCAACATCTTGTCTAAACGAGCACGTTCTACATTCAAAATCTTACCTTTCAGCGGCAAAATAGCCTGGAATTCACGATCACGACCTTGCTTCGCTGATCCACCTGCAGAATCTCCCTCTACCAAGTAGATTTCACTACGAGAACGGTCCTTGGTAGAACAGTCTGCTAATTTACCAGGTAAAGTCATTCCTTCTAAAGCCCCCTTACGAACAACAGCATCACGAGCAGCACGAGCGGCCAAGCGAGCACGAGCCGCCAAACATGACTTCCCTACAATTGAACGAGCAGAACCAGGGTTCTCTTCTAAGAATTCATTAAACTTATCAGCAAACAATGTCTCCACTGCAGTACGCACTTCAACATTAGAGAGTTTATTCTTAGTCTGACCTTCAAATTGTGGTTGGCCTAATTTAACTGAGACAATAGCTACCAAGCCTTCACGGACATCATCACCAGTTAAATTTTCATCTTTATCTTTCAGCAACTCTTGCTTACGAGCGAAAGCATTGATCACGCGAGTAAGCGCAGTCCGGAAGCCAACCATATGCATACCACCTTCAGCAGTATAGATATTGTTAGCAAAAGTGAAGACATTGTCCTGGAAAGCCTCGGTATAGCAAAGTGATACTTCTACCACGATATCATTTACATCTTTTTCAAAGTAGAAAATCTCATCAAAGAGTGGCTTGCGACCAATTACTAATTGGCTCACATAAGACTTGATACCATTTTCGAAGAAATACTTTCTTTTCTCACCCTTACGGCGATCATCCAAAGTAATAGTCAAACTACGAGTAAGATATGCTTGCTGTTTGAGACGAAGAGCAATTTTGTCAAAATCAAAGTCAGTGACCTGCATTACACTACCATCTGGCCAGAAAGTGATCTCCGTACCATGTTGTTCAGGGAACTCAGATGGACCATCAACCGTCATGTCCATAGTAGGGACACCTATCGCATATTCTTGACGATACGTCTTTCCATTGCGGAAAACACGAGCAACTAGTCTAGTTGAAAGCGCATTTACGCAGGCAGCACCCACACCATGAAGACCTCCAGATACTTTATAAGCTTGATTTTCGAATTTACCACCAGCATGCAAGGTACAGAGAACAGTTTCCAAAGCTGGCCGACCAGTTTTCTTATGAATATCGGTAGGAATACCACGACCATTATCGAGCACGGTCAAACTACCATCAGGATGAATAATGACATCGATAGTATCACAGTAACCACCCATCGCTTCATCGACTGAGTTATTAACCAATTCCCATACTAATTGATGTAATCCAGTGGTATCCGTAGAACCAATGTACATACCAGGACGTTTGCGGACAGGATCAAGACCTTCCAAAACTTGAATTTGTTCAGAAGTATAACCGGTATTAGCACTATTACCGGTTGGCAAAGGTTTATCAGACATAATTGGGGACTATTTAGACGAACGAAATCTATCACAAAAGAACCTAAAAGAGAACCTGTTTTAAGACCAAATTTGCTTCTTCTAAGAGCCAATACTGCTCCAGTCATTGACTTAGTTACATTTCAGCGGATAATATCCAGTCATTAGCTTAATTATGAAAGATAACTTACGCGAAGAAGATAGAGAAATTAGAGATATAGTTATTGTAAGAAATATTCCTCAGGAAGAAACTTATATTACTCCTAAAAGTGTACATAAACGATTACAAGATTGGGAGGAAGCAGTACGAACAGTAAGCCGAATAGATCTTGTAGCAGCTGTTACTGACGGTGTGCTTTTTGGCTATTTGCTGCATTTAGCAGATGCACCCACTACAAACTATTTTCAAAAAATATTAGCAGGTTGGTTAATTATTAGTCGAGTTATTGTGGCATCAGTATTTCAAGTCCAGATGAGAAAGATGGAAGAACAAGTACATAATCAAATATGCAAAAATGGGCCAACTTTCAGCCATCCCTCTGCAACAATCGAACTACTCAGCCTAGTTACTGCAGCACTATTTATTTCTAACACTGGATTGCTCAATCAGATAAAATCAATAGGCCATATTATTCAACCTATTGAGTTCTTAGAACTTATGATAATAATCTTCAGAATGCTCAGTAGACTTATTCTCGATGAGCAAGCCCTTAAAATTGTCAGCGACTATAAAGAGGCCCTAAATCGCGACGATGCTTTACCCCAACAAATGGTACCTAAAAGCTAGCTCTAAAAAATTTTGCACCTGTTCAGATTGGGGACTCTCAACTAAAGGTGCATTAGCTAAAGATAAAGAATGTAAGTATTGATAAACTAAGCGATCATCTTCTTTGTGCGCTGAAGAACAATGTGAACATAAAAATCCTTCATAATTTTGAGCATGTTCAGCTACTTCTTCCAGGTCCTCTCGACAAGATTGGCATATCTCAGTGGAAATACCAAAACCAGTTAAAAATAATAGCTTATACAAGAACCATAACCACAAACCCTGCGGATTAGGGTAACGTTCAGCTTGAACTAAAAATTGTTGCAGTAAGAAATAAACTTCTGGATTCTCATCCTCATCAGATGTTGCTCTAAGTACTGCCTTGGCTGCTCTCTCAGCATACTGCCAATGCGTCAATGAATGGCGCAAATAGGGAAACCAGGTAACGGTAGTAGCTTGAATTAGAGTAGGTAAGTGAGATTTGCGTGTAATTTCAAATTGACCCTCCACAAAGTGGTCAATGATACCACCATATTTACTAGTAGCTTTGCGCACACCACGTGCCATGAATTGCACTTTGCCAGCCTCTTTGGTAAAGACCGTAACAATGCGATCAGCCTCAGCATAATTGGTAATTTTGAGCACAATACCCGTCCAAATTTGTGAATACATAATAGGCTAACTCACCACCTGTTGGTAACATCCTTCACATAAGACAGGTCGTTCTGCTGGATTATACACTGACTCGATTGCTTTATGACAATTACTACAGGCAATATTTTTGATTTCTTCTACTCGAAAGATAGCCGCTCTTTCATGTAAGCGATTCAGTGGTGCCACATGGGGGAGGGGAATATTGTTGTTTCGATAAAAACTCACTTCAAGTTTAATGAATCTGAAGGCTTTGCCACTCATCTCACATGTAAATGATTCACCCACTATACTCTCTGAAACATCCTTAATATTGCTTGGGATTGTTCTAGTTGCTGGAGAGGCCTCTGGGACTTCATCCCTCCAATCAAAACCTTCCTTGATTGCTTGTTCCTTAGTAAGTGGGAAAATAATAGCAGCATCACTTTGGTTGTAATAAACCTGAGACATTTGCAGTGGTAAATAATCTTGCCACTCGTTTTTCTCACTCATTTTCTGTTTAATTGCTGCCACAATGCGCTCGTAATCTTCTTTTGAGTATTGCTTATTGAAGATACAGTACTGTTTCTTTTTGAGTCCAACACAACCAAAACAGTCACTACAACCTTGAACACAGTATAAACAAAACTCTAGATTTTTACTGCCAATACATTCAATACAAAACTGTAAATTGTAGTTACCCACACCTGCATGAGTATTGTAGAGCAATTCACCAGAAGTGTTATAAGCAGTAGCAAAACAATCCTTACATTTATTGGTACCAATACTATTTTCTACATCCTGTACTTCCATGGCATGAAAGACATTATTAGCATTGCTACTATTATGGATATAGTTACCTCTGCAATTTTCATTGCTTTTACCTTGCATAAACTTTCTCGGTTGCTGCTTTTTAAACTCGTTAAATTTAGCCAATTCACTCATACGAGTTGCATAATCACCTAAATCTATTGCCCCCAAACGCTGCTCGTACTCGTCCTTGGTCAATTGCTCATTATACCAACAGTATTCTTTATTAGTGAGATTAGTACAGCCATAACAGTGCTTACAACTCTGACAAGACTCCAAGAAATAACTATCAGAACAGTGATTGGCACTATCTACATGCTGCACATTGTAGCAGTGATCGATGTCAGTGCAGGCATAACACAGTTCACAGCCTTTAGCAGAAATAGTATCCAGGACATTCTTGCACTCAAAAATATTCCAACCAAACATACAATCTTCATTGAAGGTATTGGCAAAGGTCAAATAACAGTTTTTCAAGTTAGCACCACCATTCACATACTCACTATTGAGAGTAGTAGAGCGAACAATAGTTAAATTAGGTAAAGGTACTTTTTTATAGAGACTCTCTAGCTGAGTCCAGAAAGATCCGCTCAAGTCATACTCCTGACCATAACTCAAAGGATCCCATTGTTCACTATTCCAAATATCATTGTCATAAATAGTAAAACCTTTGTCTGGAGCAATACAGCTCAAAATCGGCTTTTTGGTAAAAGCACAAGTGGTATTGTAGAGAAACGTACGATTACGAAAAGCTAGTACTCGCTTCAACCGCTCGTTAGGATGGATTGTAGGTAGTGGATAACCACGATCACGACAATAATTAGCTTCACGATCAGTAATTACAAACTTTCTACCAGTTAATTTACAAATAGCATCCATAGCATGGAGATTACTTAACCTTTTTATAGAGGAGTTACTAAAAAAAGGAAAGAAAAATCAAGCTAAATTTAGGTGAAGTGTAAGGTTGGTAGTTACAAAAATTGTTACAGTTAAAAATTAACTCAACGGTTTGAGTTTTCTAATTCCTCTCCTAAATCTCAGTCTAAGTCTTTGGTCTTATCTCGGACAATATTGAAGTGGCAATCTTAGACTGAGACTAAGATTGAGACTAAGCATCCCGCATACGCGAGATGGTTCGGGGATAGGGACTCGAACCCCAACTCACAGCTCCAAAGGCTGTTGTCCTACCATTAGACGATCCCCGATCAGAATAAACACGCGCATTTTATAGCACGCTCTGGGGGATTGAGCAATCACAATCCTAACCTGGTGATTTAGAATCATTTTCAATAACTAAACTAATCGGATATGATCACATTAGTTAATTTTTTACTATGCTCAAACGGTTGCGGATTGTTGGTTTAACGATAGCAATCCTATCTTTACCAATTTCACCAGTAAGTGCCCACAACTTTCAAGATGTGCGTCATCAAGACTGGTTTGCTTATTATGTAGATCAATTAGAAGACGGGAGGATCATCAATACTGATACAGCTAACTTTTATCCCAATCGTTCCATCACTCGCGCTGAATTGGCTAAGATGGTAGTAAAATCGGCACAGTACAAAGGCCAACTACCAGTGGCCATGGTAAGTAGTCAATCGGTATTTTGTGATGTCCTAGGTGATAATTGGGCACATGAATTCGTCTCCATTTTAGCCAGCAAAGGCGTAAACGGAGTGAGTGACACTAGCTGCAATCTTGGCAAAAAGTTTTTGCCTAACCAACCAGTGACTAGAGCAGAAGCGCTGAAGATCATGTTTCTGGTCTATGGTGTAGATGTAAATGGCAGTAGTACTTTCTCTGATGTCAGCCAAAGTAGCTGGTTTAATAGTTATGTTGCCACCGCTGTTAGATTAAGTTTAGTAAATGGTTACCCTGATCGAACCTTTCGTCCTAATGGCTTACTGACTAGAGCAGAAATGAGTAAAGTGGTAACCAATTTGATGAATCAAACTGACCACCCAGCAACCGCTGCCCCAACGCCCACACCACAACCAACTGATACCAGTGCTGATGACAGCTTCACTCTACCAACTATCAATACTCCCCACGGTAACAACCAAGTGAATGTCCGAACCGAAGCGGAACTACGTGAAGCTATTGGTAATGCCGAACCTGGAGATGAGATTATTCTCGCAGCAGGAACCTATAGACTCTCCCGTCAATTATGGATAGATAAACAAGGAACGGAAAGCAATCCGATTATTATTCGTTCTGGAGGTGAGAAGTATAGTGCAAAACTAACAGGATCTTCAGAAGAAGGGATTAATATTGGTGATGGTGCAGCATACTTGGTCATCGATGGCTTAGAAGTGTTTGGTATGGGCGATAACAATATCCATGTGCAAAATGCGCACCATATTACTTTGCAAAATATCAAATCATATGATGCGGGACGTAATGGGGATGTAATCAAAGTAAACCAAGCTCATCACATCACAGTGCAGAACACAGAGTTGGCTCGCTCTGGTGCTCGTCCAGGTTGTCCTAGTGAAAATTGTTGGCAAGAGTTAATCGACTTCGTGGACACCGATGATAGTGTCATTCGAGATAATGTAATGACCGATTTCGGTAACCTGGCTGGTTATGTAAAAGGCGGCAGTACCAATGTTCTGATTACAGGCAATACCATCACTGGTCAACGCAGTGGAGCAGGGGATCCGTCATGGGGTATTGGAGGTTGGACAGATAGAGAACTACTAAGAGGTCGCCAATACGAAGCCATCAATGTCCGCTTCGAAGATAATATCATCACCAATAGCAGCTATGGTGCATTAGGTATTTATGACGCCAACAATGTCCAAATTCGCAATAATACCCTCAACAATAACCGTGGGACTTTGATTGAGTTCAAAGCCGGTAATGCACCTAGCGAAGGTAGCGATAATATCACTATTACTGCCAACCGTTTTAATAATAATCAATTAGATCCCGATACCTTGTGTGTCATCTCCAGCCACAATGCTTCAGGTATTGCGATCAGCAATAATTCAGGTAATACTACAGCCGCTGTAAGTGCGACAACTTGTGTGACAGACTAAAATCAAAGTGCAAAGAGCAGAGATCAAAGAGTGATGTTCATTAATTCAGGCTTTAGGCCTCAAAATTCAAGCCTCGACTAAATAACAACAATTTTCAATCAAGTTTTAGAACCTAAAATCTCCCTCCCCATGCCTGTCATTACCAAAACTTGTATCACTAGTGGAAAAACATTCACTGTGTCTGAAGCAGAACAAAAGTATTGCAATGAACGAAATATTCCATTGCCACAACAGCATCCATTTGAACGGTTGAAGCATATAGCAAATTTCCGCAATCGCATTCATCTCTACAATACTACCTGTGCCAAGACAATGAAGCCGATTTTGAGCTGCTTTCCACCTGAGAAAAACTATACCGTTTATGATATCGAAGCCTGGAGTGGAGATGGCTGGGAAGCTACTGACTACGGTCAGAATTATGATCCAACCCGCTCTTTCTGGGATCAATATGAAGAACTCCTGAAAAAAGTACCACTGCCCAACTTGAATGTAGTCAGTGGCACAATGGAAAACAGTAATTATGTGAATGGGGCAATGAATCTCAAAAACTGTTACCTCTGTTTCTCAACATTGGATAGTGTTGATTGTATGTTTTGTTGGGCAACATTCAACTCCCAGAATATTGTTAATAGCATCAACTGTTACTTCAGCGAGATTGCTTACGACTGCCGTGATATTGAAAAATGTTATAATTGTTTTTATATCGAGAGCTGCCAAAACTGTAGTGATAGCTACTTCTTGTTTGGATGCCAAAGCTGTAAACACTGTTATGGTTGTATAAACCTTAATAATAAAGAATATTGTTGGTACAATGAACAATTGAGTAAGGATGAATATGAGAAACGTCTTGCTGAGATTAATTTAGGCAATATTCAGGTAGTAGGCGCTGAGAGAAGTAAATTTAAAGAGTTTTCTAAACAATTCCCTACCAAATATTATCGTGGGAAAAGTATTGAGAATAGTGATGGTAACTACATAAGTAATTGTAAAGACACTCATAATGCCTTCTTTTGTACAGATTGTGTTGATATCGAGCACTCTTTAGTTTTATTAAAGAGTAAGGACTGCTTCGGTATCGTTTCTTCAAAGGCGTGTGAATTGACCTACAACTCTCAAAGCGGCATGAATTATAATTGCCAATATTGCAACGAAAGTCTGGTAGGTAATCGCAATTTAGCATGGTGCATGTTCACTAATGGTAGTACCGATTGTTTTGGTTGTGTCAGTCTGAAGAAAAAACAATATTGCATACTCAACAAACAATACTCTCAAGAAGAGTATTTCCAATTGGTAAAACAAATTAAACAAGCAATGATCGACAGTGGAGAATATGAAGATTTCTTTCCACGAAGATTAAGTCCATTCTACTACAACGAAAGTGATAGCATGATTTACTTCCCAGCTACTAAGGAAGAAGCAACCAAAAATGGATTTAGTTGGAAAGATGAAAATATATCGCTACAAGAGAGCAGCTACGTACCACCGGACGACATTTCAGCGGTTACAGATGATATTTTGCAGCAAACATTAATTTGTGTAAAAACAGGGAAAAAATATCGACTAACGAAACAAGAGTTAGATTTTTATCGCAGATTCAAAATACCAGTTCCCCGCATTGCTCCACTAGAACGAGTGAATAACTTTGCTCATCAAATGTTTGATATGAGAGAGCTAACCACTATTGCTTGCAGCCAATGTCAAAAATCCCTCACAAGCGTATACAACCCGGCTCAACAACAAGTACTTTGTGAAGAGTGTTTCCTAAAATCAGCCTTTTAAGTTTATTTACACTTTAGACCAGTCAGTATGTATAACCCATTTGATATACTAGGCAACATCCTCTTTTTCCCAATCATTGTTGCCATTCTCATTCTCAAGGGAGTAGCTCTCTGGAAAGCTGCTAAACAAGACCAAAAAGAGTGGTTCATCGCTCTTTTGATTCTCCAAACTTTCGGCATTTTGGAATTAGTATACTTATTGATCTATCAAAAAGACGCTAATCCAAAGTATAAAAATTGGTTTAAAACAAAATCCAAATTAGACCAAGTTCAAGGGGTAAAAGACATTGAACCTAAGAAAACAGAAACCAAGTAGATTACCTAGATACCATCTATAGTCTTCTATTTGGTTTACAGTTTTGGATAGAGATGTGGAATACCCCACTACAATCAAAGAGCAGCATTACCAATGACAGCTTTGATACGACGGATACCTTTACTAGAGCTTTCTTCTTTGAGAATTTTGAATGCTTTCAGTTGACCAGTATGTTCTACATGTGGGCCACCACATATTTCTTTAGAGAAATCACCCATAGTATAGACTTTGACGGTATCACCATAGCGATCTTCAAAGATGCCAATAGCACCGTTCTTTTTGGCTTCTTCTACACTCATTTCTTGCCAACTAACCGCTAAGTCACGCTTAATCTGTTCATTCACAATTGCCTCTACTTTTGTCTTTTCTTCAGGAGTCATTGGCTTATCATGAGGAAAGTCAAAACGCAAACGTTCACTAGTAATATTGCTACCACGCTGCTCTACATGTGCACCTAATACTGTCCTAAGTGCTTGATGGAGTAGGTGAGTAGCAGTATGGAGCATTTTACTTTCATCTGAGTGATCAGCCAAACCACCAGCAAATTTTTGCTCACTACCTTGGCGAGACAAATCTTGATGTTTCTTGAATGCTTCAGCAAAACCTTGTTCATCCACTGAAAAATCAATTTCAGAAGCAAGTTCTTTCGTAATCTCAATTGGGAAACCAAAAGTGTCGTAGAGGTGAAACGCTTGTTCTCCAGAAATTTGTTTCACTGCTTGCTCAGTAAGTTGTACTTCGAGTTTTCTAAATTGTTTTAAGCCATTCTCCAAGGTTTTGTTAAATTGATTTTCTTCGTCCTGAAGAGCTTGGAGTAAACTAATAGGATTCTTCATTAGTTCAGGATAAGCGTCTTGATACATAGCAATTACCATAGATCCTAATGGTTCCAAAAAGTTACCATTGATTCCCAACTTACGACCGTGGCGAACAGCCCGACGAATTAAACGACGCAATATATATCCCTGATCAACATTGGCTGGTCTAACGTGATCTGCCAACAAAAACATCGAAGCACGAATATGATCAGCAATAATACGTTCGGAAACTACATTCTGAATGGTTGCTAATGATCGAATCTTTTCAATGAGTGGTAAAAAGAGTTCAGTGGCATAAATATTATTCTGACCGTTGAGCACCATCAGAGTACGTTCAAGTCCTAAGCCTGTATCCACATTCTTTTGTTTCAATGGTTGGTATGCACCATCAGCGGTGCGGTTAAACTCCATGAATACATTGTTCCAAATCTCTACCCATTGTTTATTACTAGGATCATATTTCTCAGGAGCACCCTCAGTTCCAGTCCAATAAAAGATTTCTGTATCCGGTCCTTGAGGACCAGGATGTTTGCCACCTGAAGGCCACCAGTTATCATCTTTACCTAAGAAAACAATGCGACTATCAGGTATGCCTAATTCACGCCACCGTTTATAAGAAACTTCATCGCGAGGAGCTGTTTCATCACCTGCAAAACAGGTCACTGCTAATTTATCAACAGGAAGCTCTAAAACTTCTGTAAGTAGTTTATAGCTCAATTCAATTGATTCATTTTTAAAGTAATCCCCTAAAGACCAGTTTCCCAACATTTCAAAATAAGTATTGTGCGTATTATCACCAACTTCATCAATGTCATCCGTACGAACACATTTTTGGACATTAACTAATCTCGTTCCACGTGGATGTTTTTCTCCCATCAAATAAGGTACCAATGGATGCATACCAGCCGTAGTAAAGAGTACGCTAGGATCGTTCTCAGGTACTAGTGAAGCACTAGGCAAAACCGCATGGCCATTCCTCTCAAAAAACTGTAAATATTTAGCACGTAATTCTTTAGCTGTTAGCATAAATCACATAAGTATAAAGCGAAGGTATATTACTGAACTCCGATACTACTGTGAAGGGCGCTATCGCTGTAGGTATTCAAGAATACCTACAGTACTTCCTTTCCCACTTTTTAGGATTATTAGCTATATAAGCTCTAATATTCCACAGTGCGTGCTCATTACGAATTATCCTTTCGTAATAGCCTTTTTTCCACAATGAAGAACCAGTAGTTCCATTCAATAAGTTCACATGCTTCGCAGTTTGCATCTTAAATTTTCCAATCAAAAGACTAAGCATCATGTTGCGTCTTGAGTGTGCCGCCGTCTCCCCCTCGTTCACTGATTCATGAATCAGTGAACCTTGAACGCCTCTCGGCACATCTTTGATCCAGGTGATGCCGGGCACGTGATCGGGCATTATGACGAAAGCATCCAATGCACACCTGGTGTTCTCTTTGGCTAACTGTCTCCAATAATACTCACAGACATAGGCGGCCGGAGTCCAAGATAATTTACCATTAACTAATTGACCGAGATTTTTTCTTCTTTTGTGAGTAACAAAGGTAATAAAATAGCCTGCAGGATCAGAGTAGTCCCAAGAAAGTAATCGACGCATCAAACTCTTTAAGTAAATCAATTTTACCCGGTCGAAAATGAATTTCTCATACTTGCAATTCCGTCCAACTCTCTATAAATTTCTTCTCCGGTTTAATCAAAATATCTCCCAACATGACAACACTAATAGCTCGCGAGTTAGACTTAGCACAAAAAGACATCAAACAACCAGTACGTTCAGTTCCAGTCTTCCCAGAAGAAAGCATTGCCTGTGCAGAAACACGTGCATTATTTCATGCATTGAACGAGTGCATCGGATCAGAAACAGCTAAACCAGAACAAGACTAAAACTATTTATTCTTGCCCTTCTTCAACTGTTTTTCCAGCTCATCAATCTGATCACGAATTTCAGCTGCTTTTTCGAATTCCATTTTGCCAGCTGCAATATCCATTTGTAGTTCAAGCTCGGCAATCACTTTAGCCAACTCTTCATGCGGCAAAGTTTGTAAAGCCTGACCATCTTGCTTCAGCTCATCATGTGGCATGATATCTCGGATCTCCTTGATAATAGTCTTTGGCGTAATACCATGCTCTATATTGTAAGCTTCTTGGATAGCACGACGACGATTCGTTTCATGTAACGCTTTTTTCATTGAGTCTGTCATACGATCGGCATACATGATTACTTGACCGTGAGCATTACGAGCCGCACGACCAATAGTCTGGATCAACGCCATTTCTGAACGTAAGAAACCCTCTTTATCAGCATCCAAAATGGCTACTAAACTCACTTCAGGTAAATCCAAACCTTCACGGAGTAAGTTGATACCCACTACTACCTCAATTACCCCTAAACGTAAATCTCTTAAAATATCCAAGCGGACTAAGGTTTCAATGTCGGAGTGAAGATACTTCACTCGTATACCTGCTTCTTGCAAATACTCAGTCAAATCTTCTGCCATACGCTTAGTCAATGTGGTCACTAATACTCGTTCATCCACCTTAATTCTTTCGCGAATCTCATTGAGTAAATCATCTACTTGATTTTGCGTTGGTTTAACAGTAACCACTGGATCAAGTAAACCTGTAGGACGAATCAATTGTTCCACTACAACCCGACCTGATTTCTCTAATTCATACTCACGGGGTGTTGCTGATACATAGACTACCTTGTTGATCTGCCCTTCAAATTCAGTGAAGGTTAATGGACGGTTATCATAAGCAGATGGCAAACGGAATCCATAATCAACCAAACTCTTTTTGCGAGCCAAATTACCATTAAACATCCCGCCAATCTGAGGAACAGAAATATGTGACTCATCAATAAACATCATGTAGTCATCTGGAAAATAATCCAGCAATGTCGCTGGTTGTTCTCCGGGTGACCGATTGCCTAAATAACGAGTGTAGTTCTCAATACCACTACAGTATCCGGTCTCCATCATCATTTCCAAATCATACTCCGTTCTTTGTTTGAGACGTTGCGCTTCAACAATCTTCCCCATACCATTGAGCTCTTTCAGTCTCTCTTCTAGGTCTATCTTGATTTGCTCCACCGCTCTTAGTACTGCTTCACGAGAAGTAACTGCGTGTTTAGCTGGGAACACTTCTACTGATTGCAGACTAGCGACAATTTCACCAGTAAGTGTATCAAACTCATCGAGCGTTTCTATCTCATCACCAAAGAATGCCACGCGGACAGCAGTATCACTATAGGTAGGATAAATCTCTACGACATCGCCACGTGCTCGAAAAGTACCACGGACAAAAGCTAACTCATTACGTTTATATTGTAAATCTGCTAAATGTCGAAGCAATTTTTCACGCTTATAACTCATGCCCACACTAAGCTTCTCCGCCACATTGCCATATTCTTCCACTGATCCCAAGCCGTAAATACATGACACTGAGGCTACGATAATGACATCTCTGCGAGTCAAAAGATTCTTAGTCGCAGCATGACGATACTTATCAATCTCTTCATTGATAGAAGCATCTTTTTCAATATAAGTATCTGAGCGAGCAATATATGCTTCTGGCTGATAGTAATCGTAATAAGAAACGAAGTAATTGACTGCATTATCAGGGAAGAACTCCTTAAACTCAGAATAAAGTTGGGCAGCTAAGGTCTTGTTATGAGCAAGAATCAAAGTAGGCTTCTGAATCTGATTGATCACATTAGCCATAATAAATGTCTTACCGGTACCGGTAGCTCCCAATAAAGTCTGATGTACTTTCCCTTCTTCAAGCCCTTTGATCAAAGCAGCCAAAGCCTTTGGTTGATCACCCGTCGGTGAGTACGGAGCAACCAATCTAAATGGTTTGTTTTCCATGATGAAATAATTTTTCGCATTCTAACAGACTCAAGCTGAAGACGTAAAGCTTTTCATCCAGCTCAAAGCTAAATTCTAAAATCTAGATTCCACACTTCACATCAAAATTGCTCCTGCTCACAAAATAGAGTAAAGTTGCGGCACGAAATTTCCCTCACAGCCCTTTATCTTCTTAATATGGCTACCCCCGAAAAAAAGTCCGCATCTAAGATAGAACCAAAGACCATCTTTGATCCTGTTCAAGTAAAACAGTCCTTCCCAGATCTTGAGAATGACATTTTAGATTTTTGGAAAAAAGACGATGTCTTCAAATTAGTACAAGACAAACGAACAGGTAGTAAACCGTTCATTTTCTACGAAGGTCCTCCAACTGCCAATGGCAAACCAGGAGTACACCATGTGATCGCTCGCGTATTCAAAGATGTAATTTTGCGATATAAAACCATGCAAGGCTTTTATATTGAACGTAAAGCCGGATGGGATACACATGGGCTACCAGTTGAGTTGCAGGTAGAAAAAGAATTAGGAATTTCAGGTAAGAAGCAAATTGAAGAATACGGTATCGAAGCCTTCAATAATAAATGTAAAGACTCAGTTCATAAGTTCACTCAAGCCTTTGAAGTGATGACCGAGCGTATCGGTTACTGGGTAGATATGAAAAACCCGTATGTAACATACTCTCCCGATTATATCGAATCAGTATGGTGGTGTCTCAAACAAATTTGGGAAAAAGGTTTACTGTACCGTGATCTCAAAATTGTTCCTTATTGTTGTCGTTGTGGTACCCCACTTTCTAGTCATGAAGTCGCACAAGAGTATCAGACAGTAAAAGATATGTCTCTGACAGCTCTTTTCAAAATCATCGATCAAGCTAAATTTAGCAAGGATAGCGAGACTGTTTACTTTGCCGCTTGGACTACTACACCTTGGACCTTGGTAGGTAACCTCGCGCTCTGTGTCGGACCTGATATCGAGTATAGCCAAGTAAGAATAGATCAAAATACAGCAATCATCATCGCTACAGATCGTATTGCAGCTTACAATGATGTCCTGCCAAAAGATGAAGAGGGGAAACCACAGTACACCATTGAAGCTACGTACCGAGGCACCGATCTCGTCGACACTAGTTATGAAGCTCCTTGGAATTATTACACAAGCGAAAAGAAAGGACATTATGTAGTAGCTGAACCATTTGTCACTACTACCGACGGTACTGGTATCGTTCATATTGCTCTCTATGGTGAGGATGATTATCAAGTGATCCAAAAATATGACTTACCGAGACTGCAACATGTAGATAAGGAAGGCCGATTCATCGCTGGCAGCGGTCCATATAGTGGTCGTTACTTCAAAGAAGAAGGACTAGATGTGGAAGTACTCAAAGATTTGGCAGCACGAAACATGCTCCTCAAAAAAGAAAAATATGAGCACAACTATCCTCACTGTTGGAGATGTAAAACACCACTGATTTATTTTGCCATCAGCTCTTGGTTTATTCGCATGTCACAATTGAGAGATGAATTGGTCAAAAACAACCAAGAGATCAATTGGCATCCAGAACATATCAAAGAAGGACGATTCGGTAATTGGCTCAATGAAATTAGAGATTGGGCGGTGTCTCGCAATCGGTACTGGGGCACCCCATTACCGGTCTGGGAATGTCAGTCATGTCACAAGACCTTGTGTGTTGGCTCTATGATCGAACTTCAAAAAAAGAGCGGCCAGGATTTGCCAATCAACGACAAAGGGGAACCAGACCTCCATCGTCCTTATATCGACAATATTATTATTGCCTGTGAATGTGGTGGCACTATGAAAAGAGTAGAAGAGGTAATTGACTGTTGGTTTGACTCCGGTGCCATGCCAGTCGCTCAAGTCCACTATCCATTCGATATCAAAGACCAAGAGTTCCAGGAACACTACTTCCCAGCGGATTATATCTGTGAAGCAATCGACCAAACTCGGGGTTGGTTCTATACATTATTAGCTGTCAGCACTGCTATTTGGAATAAAACCGCTTATAAAAATGTCATCTGTCTCGGCCATATCCTTGATGATAAAGGGATCAAGATGAGTAAGTCTCAAGGCAACATCGTCGACCCAATGGAGGTAGCGGATAAACATGGAGCCGACGCATTGCGTTGGTATATGTTTAATGCTTCGCCCCCAGGTCAACCACGTAATTTCTCAATTAGCTTAGTTGAACAATCGCTACGTAAGTTCCAACTGACATTGTGGAATGTATACTCATTCTTCGTCACCTACGCTAACATTGATCAATTCCAACCTCAGAAATTCACCAAGGTAATTAGTGTCCAACACACTGAGTCAGAAAATATTCCTCTTGGTGTAGTCGCTAGTGACAAAGATCAAGTCTACCATCTCACTGAGAAAGGACATCGTGATGCTGAAGCATTGGCCCAAGAATTCAAACATAGTAGCCTCGATAAAATCTTCGTTGCCCCCCTCAATCGCACTCGAGAAACAGCTGAAATTATTAGCCAATTCCACCAAGTACCTGTGATTGATGATGAACGCTTACGTGAGCTTAACTTAGGAACATTTGACGGTAAATTGGCAGCTGATGTAGAAACATACTTAAGCAGCCTTACCAATCAATATGCGCAGAAATTTCCTGAAGGTGAATCATACCTAGATCTAGAAGAACGCGTCTTTGCTTTCTTGGATGAGATCAAAGAAAACTGCGCAGGTGAAACGATCCTGATCGTCGCTAATGGTATGGTAAAAAAAATGATTGATAAATACTTCAATCACACACCATCAGATCAAGTAATTGCTAATAAATTTAGCCTTGGCAGTATCGATCGCTATGTGATGCCATGGAGTGAACATAAACTCGATCGATGGATCCTTTCTGAACTCCATGCCATGGTCAAAGAAGTAGCAATTATGCTCGACAATTACCAAATCTGGGAATCTACCAACAAAATTGAGAAATTTGTTGACAATCTTTCCAACTGGTATGTACGTAGATCGCGCCGCCGCTTCTGGAAAGCAGAAAATGACCAGGACAAAAATGGTGCATACCAGACTCTCTATCATGTACTGACCACTTTAGTAAAAGTAATTGCACCATTCGTTCCTTTTGTCAGTGAGCACATCTATCGCAACTTAGTAGGTAAAGAATCTGTGCATATGGCCAGCTTCCCTCGTAGCATAGATAGTTTCATCCGACCAGCACTCAATGAGGAAATGGCATTCATGCGTAATATCGTTAATTTAGGCCATGCTATTCGTGCTAGTCAGAAATTGAAAACACGTCAACCGCTACAGTCAGCAACAGTTATTGCTCCTATGCGTTTGCAAGCTGAGGAACTCCAAGTGATTGCGGAAGAACTCAATGTCAAAACCGTAACCATGACTAGCCCCGAACAAGCGACTATTCAAAAAGGTATCAAACCAAAAGCAGCCATTATTGGCCCTAAATATGGCAATGATGTCCAAACAATTATGCAAGCTGCCCGTGATCATAATGTGACCTTCGAAGATAATGGCACTGTTACTGTGGCTGGCAAATTCACCTTAGCTCCAGATGAGTTTGAGGTTGTTTACAAAACTGAACCAGGTATGAGCATCATGAGTGAAGGCAATATCGTAGTCACACTCGACACCAATCTCACGGATGAATTGGTATACGAAGGATATGCTCGTGAAATCGTACGTGCCATCCAAGACATGCGTAAAGCAGCCAATTACCAAGTAGACAGCCGTATCAATGTCAGCCTCGAAGTACTGAGTGAACCTGAATTAGCCCATAAAGTAATCACTACCTGTGGTTCTTATATTGCTCGTGAGACATTGGCCGACACCCTCAATGCGGCCAATATCATCCCTGATAGAGAAGAAAAGATCGCTGTAGACAAACTAGAATTAGCGATAAAGATCTGCCCAAGTCAGAAAAGCAATAGCTAAGGCGATCACAACTACAACAATTGCGGTATAGATGTACATGATCTTACGCAATTGTTTGTGACCAAAAATTACTGAGATACCACACTTCACAATCATATTGCTCATAAATACCAAGAGTACAGCAACACTAGCTTGAATGGTACTGATACTACCTTGGCCAGCTAATTGACTAGCCGAAATCGTCATCGCATCTACATCAGCTACACCGGCAAATAAACTAGCAAAGTAAAGTCCATTGACTCCAAAATAGGCTGTACTAGTACGTGCCAGGAATGAAATGACTACGAAAAGCAAAGCAAAAGTAATTGCAGAACTGATTTGAAAAGGATTATTTAAACTAACATTCTCATCCGTAGTCACTGTCTTGGTATGTAGTCTCCAAATAAACAAGACACCAATAATACCTAGTAAGACCATTGGTGCCACTAACCACTGCAGAATAGTCGGATTGACCAGAGATGCTGTAGTAAGCACTCTGATGGCTGCGATTGAACTAGCAATCACACTTCCCATTGCAAACAAGGTGACAGGTCCAAGACTACGCTTAGATTGTTGAGCCATGGCCGTAGTTACTGCTGTCGACGATACCAAACCGCCGACTGCAGAACTAACCAAGATACTACCGCGGCTACCAATAACAATATGTAATATATAACCAACGAAACTGATACCAGAAACAAGCACTACCATCCACCAAGCAACATAAGGATTGAAAAAATTCCAAGGACCCATATATTGATTAGGGAGAAAGGGCAAAATAGCTCCACTTAATACTGCAAATTGAACAGTAGCGAGAACTGCCTCCCTCGGTAAAATTTGTAACCAATTGGTAAGCACTTTTTTCACAGATAGAACCAAAGCCACCATTACCCCCATGGCCAGCACAATGCTATGATCCAATTGCAACGACAGAGCAGTTAATAAAAATATAACAATCGCAGCCATTTCTGTAGTCAAACCATGTTGCTCGTGGTTCTTCATCCTGACGTAATAGCTCAAAGAAAGGATGGCAATCAAACTCAAAAACGCTATCGGGAAAAAGATCGGCCCCCAAAGCTGAGTAATTACACCAGTAAGCCATCCCCAAGCACCAATAAAAATAAATGTGCGCAAGCCGGCAATAGTATTGACACCACTCAACCGATAAGACTCTCGTTCTAAGCCAACCAATACCGCTATTGCTAGAGACAAACCTAATGAAGGTAAAAAATCAGTCATAAAAAGAATATTCTTATTAGAATAGCATAAAATACCTCTTCTCACCATGTTTACCGTTAGTGATCTCATCAAGGATTTGCTTAAAAAATGTAGTACACAACCAGGTGTCTACAAAATGCTCGATAAAGATAATCAGATCATTTATGTCGGCAAAGCAAAAAATCTACGTAAACGCGTAAAATCATATTTCCAGAAAAACAAAACCATTGCCCCAAAGGTAGCAGTGATGCGAGAACGAATCGTAAATATTGAATTCACAGTTACTCGCACTGAGCTTGAAGCCCTCGTACTAGAAACCAACCTAATCAAAAGTATTCGGCCGAAGTACAACATCCTGATGAAAGATGACAAGAACTATGTCTATGCCAAGATTGCCAAAGATGTCGACTTTCCAGAAATCGAAATAGTGCGTCATTTTCGCAAAGATGCTAGCCACCATTATTTTGGGCCGTATACCTCAACCGATAGTATATTTAAGACTCTCAAGGGATTACAGAAACTATTTCCTTACCGTAGCTGTCATGGAGAAATCAAAGAAATCGCTCCCGGCCAAACCGTTATTCACAACTTAAGCCGCCAAGCTCCTTGTTTAGACTATTACATCAAACGCTGTCAGGCTCCCTGTATTGGCAAAGTAACCAAAGAAGAGTATCAGACCAATATCGCTCATATTTGCGCTATCCTCGGCGGAGACTATCAAGATTTGGCTAAACAGTGGGAACAATCAATGACTGAAGCCGTGAGCAAAAAGGCATTTGAACAAGCAGCCAAGTACCGTGACCGCCTACAAGCATTGTCAGTTCTGACTGAAAAACAGTATGCCATTCTTACCTCAGGCCACAATCAAGATGTTTTAGCCGTCGCTAAAGATGAAGCAAATGCAGTGATTGCTCTCTTCATGATTCGTAATGGCCATATCATTAGAACCGAGCATTTCAATCTGACCGACCAAAGTAAAGAAGAGTCGGTAGAAAATATGCTGGAATCTTTCATTCAGCAATACTATACCGATGCCAGTTCTATCCCGGAAGAAATTGTTACCAGTGTAAGCTTAAGCGAAGAAAAGTTGTTGAGCCAATTTCTAACTACTCTGAAAGGGAAAAAAGTCACCTTGCTTACTCCAGAGAGAGGGGAGAAGCGACAATTGATCAGCATGGTAGAAGAAAATGCGAAACTACAATTAGAAGCAAATAAACAAGCTTGGGAACGAGAACGTGTCCATAGTAGCGGCGCTCTTGAGAGTTTACAGCAAGCTCTCAAGATGAAGTCAGTACCCCGACGTATAGAATGTTATGATATTTCTCATATTCAAGGCACTAATAAAGTAGGCTCTATGGTGGTGTTTATAGACGGAAAGCCCCTGACCAGCCACTATCGGCGATTCACCATCAAGGAGCTGGAAGAGGGGGTAAATAATGACTTTGCTTCACTACAAGAAGTACTTACTCGACGCATTCAATATTTAGATAGCGTCTATCGTAATAAAAAGAAGCGCAGAAAAGAAAAGATGGATACCGTTTCACTTCCTGAGCAACCGGACCTCATCATTATCGATGGCGGAAAGGGCCAACTTAGCAGTGTGATGACTGCACTCAAAGCAGTCATCAAAAGTGGTAGTAAAATCACCCTCCCTAAAGTAGTCAGTCTTGCTAAACAAGAAGAAGAGATCTTTATTCCTAAACAAAGAACACCAATTATCTTGCCTAAAGATAGTCCCGAGTTTTTCTTGATTCAACGCATTCGAGATGAAGCGCATCGTTTCGCTATTCAAGGTCATCGCAAAATGCGCGGCAAAAAGATGGTCCAGTCCGTGTTAGACGGCATCGATGGTATTGGTCCCAAAACTAAAAAGAAGCTTCTCTCTACCTTTGGCAGTGTTGCTGGTATTAGAGAAGCTTCTTGGGAACAACTACTCAGTGTAGTTGATGAACATATTGCCGAAAAAATCCGGGAACAAATTTAAGATTTACGTTTCTTTGCTGGAGTAGATTTCCGTGCTAATGGTTTAGTAGATTTTGGTGGCAATTTTACAGGAACTGGTTTAGTCACCACAGGAGCACTCACTTTTTCAGTAACCATAGTTGCTGGCTTCATAGTACCCACGGTAGCGGTCTCTAATACGACACCACCAGTAATATTTGCTGACAAGTTGTAAAGAAGCGCAAGCAATATGCCATAGAAAAAACCAACAACCATTACGATGAGCGTCAGTAAGCAAGTAAGTAAAAGGATTTGCCAAGGATTGAGAAAGATTTCTTGTTGCATACTAGGATTGTCTACCATGGTGTTGAAAAGTACTGTCAAACCACCACGACCAAAGGTAATCGCCACAAAATCAAAAGCCAAACCAAGGATGAATACGACAAGACCCACATATACCGCATACACTTTTCCTAAGGAAACAGGTTTGACTCGGACGAAGGCTTGAAGCATAAATGATGTGTAATAAATCAATGGTAACCGTATATGACACCCTAACTATGGTCAAACCTCAAAGATTGCAAAAATACATCGCCGGTTGTGGAATATGCTCTAGAAGAAAAGCTGAAATCCTCATTGTAGCAGGCAGAGTCACTATTAATGGCAAGAAAGCTTCACTAGGAATGAGCGTAAACTCAGATGACAAAGTGATGCTAGATAACAAGCTGATCCAATCCTCAGATAACCCAGAACAAACTTTTCTGGTCTATAAGCCTCGAGGCTATACCAGTTCAGTATCCGATCGTTTTGCGGAAAAGTTAGTTACTGAATTAGTGCCAAGTAAGCTGAGACTCTATCCAGTAGGTAGATTGGACAAAGACTCAGAAGGGTTGATTCTGCTCACTAATAATGGCGATCTTGCCAACCGATTACTTCATCCGCGCTATGAACTCAACAAAGTCTATGAGGTAACACTTGATAGACCATTATCAGCAGCAGATAGAGCAGGATTATTAAAAGGTGTATTCGATCGTGGCGAAAACTTAGAAGTAGATAATATTATTTTTAAACAAAGCGCCCATATCATTGAAATCACTTTGCACCACGGCAAAAAGCGCCACATTAGAAGGATGTTAGCTAGATTTGATTATCAAGTACTGAAGCTAGTCCGCACCCAGATTGGACCACTCACTCTTGCCACTTTGAGAAGGGCACCGTATCTTGCCCTTAGTGACCAAGATATTGATCATTTGCTCTCTTCATGTCTCAAGCCTTCCTCTTAAGCACATTTTTGTTTTACCAAACTCTGCAAAATTCTACCTTGCTCAGCATCCCTCAGGATACGACAGTTAGTAACAATGTAGAGGCACTGAACGAAAACTATCTTTATAATCCAGCTCGATTTAACATTACTAAAGATGTGGATGCCTTGGCTCCTGTAATCAATGCCAAAGCAGCTTTGATCATGGACGTAAATACGCAAGCCATTCTCTATCAGAAAAATGGGTATGAGCGCTTACCCATAGCTAGCATCACCAAGCTTTTCACAATGATGACGCTATTGGATCAAAAGATTCCTTTAGACAAAGTAATTACTATCGACCAGTATGCGGCTGATATGCCAGCTTCCAAGCTCTACCTCAAAAGAGGTGATAAACTCACTCTCCATAGCTTACTTCAAGGCAGTCTAATCTCCTCAGCCAATGATGCTACAATGGCTATTGTGCAGGGTGCATTAGGAGGATCAGAAAATGCTATTGAGTTAGTCAACAAAAAGGTACATGCATTAGGTTTAATCAATACCCACATTGCTCACCCCCTAGGCTTCGATGATGCCCAAAACTACTCTACAGCATTTGAAATAGGCAAAGCAGCCCATACTATTTACAGTAAATATCCTACGATTCTAGACATTGTGAAATTGGGACCATTAACTATTACTTCCCAGTTGGGCAACACTTATAAAGTAAATCCCACTAATCAACTCTTAAATAGTTATATCAAGATGCAGGGGCTCAAAACAGGCACTACACCTGAGGCTGGTGAATCTTTTGTGTCGCTGGGAACATATCGAGGCCATCAATTAATTACCGTGGTACTTAATAGCCCTGACCGCTTCCAAGAAACAAAAGTGCTTTATGAATGGGTCACCAAACACTACCACTGGCAATAGAGAAAAAGTCAGTGTATAATTTAAGGTGCATAAGAAATCAAAATGAACTTCACATCCCTACGTGCAGTCATTCGCAACATCAAAAGTCATGTCAATTGTCCGCAATGTGACAATAGCTACTCCAATGATGACATCAATGTCATTAGCGCAGTAGGTGAGAAGTGTATGATCGTCGCTCAATGTGACTATTGTAAGACTTCAATTTTAATTACCGCCAATCTCAGTCCCAATTCACCAGAGGCAGCAACTACTACTAGCATCAATACGACAGTGCAACCAATGGATACCAAAGAAATCGTGAGCTCAGATGATGTCATGGATGTGCACCAGTTCCTCAAAGACTTCAAAGGTAACTTTGATGAGATTTTGCCTAATAAATAAGCGCTTCTAGGTTCTACTTAAGAATCAAAGTCTAGTTTCAGTAACTGGGCTTTTTTATTAAGAAACCGATAGTTCAAAGCTACGTCGATGATTCCAACTCAATCGCAAATCTCTACGAACTTGAGCAAGATGAGCTCGGTATTGATCAATGTATTGTGGGTCAAAAACAAGTACAGCTAATTTACGGTACACATCCCACACACACCCCGAGTAGTTCAAATTATCGTTATCAATAAGCCAATGAGGCAGTCCAATCATATCTTGCCTAGAGAAAACTTTGGCTGCTGCCAAATTTTTAAAGTCAGCTTCATCAAAAAACACCCAACCATTGCCAGGATCGACAAAAAGCCATTCTCTGCCAGCTTGAAGCAATACCTGTTTTAAAATATCAATTGGCAACAAAACATCGAGCTGAGTTGGCCGTTCTGTTCTCACTAATACAGCTTGTAGGTTGGCGCGAACTCCTTTGTATACTTTGTCATCAACGTCGTAAAATTCTCGAGCTGAACGGCTTGGGTAATTGGTGAAAGCATCAAGTCCAGCACCCACCTCATTGAGGCGTTGCAAAATTTTATCTGCATTAGAGCTAGCATCATAAATTTCTTTTGCTGAAACGAAATGTAATGCCGTAAGAAATGCTCTCGCTTCAACTGCACTGAAAGAAAAATGTGGTGGAGCCACATTACCGACATGTTTTTCCCAGCTAAGCCAACGTTGATACCGTTCAGCCATAATGATCATCAAACAAAGGTGTAACATTAAGATAGGCATGCAGCCATGTCAATCAATATGATTGACTTATTGGCTGAGAGAAACTAGTCTTTTACCCAATCATTCAATTGCTAATTATGGAAAAACTTTACGATCAATCAGCATTAGAGGCTATTGCAGCAAAACATGATCTCGAACTGGGAGATAAATTGGGAAAACCTAGTCGACATCAAGCAACAAAAGCAATTACCAGAGATGGTGTTTCTTATGTAATCAAATATGGTGACAAGCTAAATCTTCATGAGGTTAGATTAATGAAAGTGGCACAGACAATAGGGGACCTTAGCTTTCAAGTTCCAACAATTTTGGCCGAAGGTTTTGTTCAAAGAGATATCAGATATTGTGTACGCCAATATGTTGACCAACCAAATCTTGCTGAGATCAGCAAAGACCCAAGAAGAAACAGTGAAATGCTCGACGTTTTAAGCAACGCGGCTCAAGATTATCAAAGAGTACTTGCTGCATACGGACCAACATTGAAAGTAAGTCACGGACAAGCGGCAGCAGAAATGGCAAGATTTTTGGTAGCCATCGCAAGCTGGGAAACAAAACTACTAAGAGCAAATCCAGCATCGGCAAAAGCAATCAAAACTATCATGACTGATTTGATTAAACTGTATTATAAGTATGGAGCTGATTTTGTCGGGTATGCTCATGGAGATGTCCACGCTGAACATGTACTGTACAAAATAGGGGAGAAACCCACCTTACTCGATCTCAATGCTCAAGTGAGACTTGGCAAAGGATTTGATGGTGAAAAGCGCATAGGATTCTATGATAAAATCCGAGCCTTAGATTCTTCAGCAGCACATAGTTATGCCCCAAGTGGATTACATATTCACTTAGCGGGGCGCATACGAGAACTCGAAGACCGATTCGGTCCTCAGCAAGTAAGAGCATTGATGGCAGCCAGACTACTAGGAGTCGCGACCGACATTGAAAAAGATGCCAAGGACGGAAAAAATATGCCTGACGTAGATATTAGACGTCGCTTAGTTAGAACCTTCATAGAAGCAGCCCGCTATTAGCACTAATGACAATTGAATCGATTTTAAACAAGCACCAATTAGTAGATACTAGGGAAACACTTAACGACCGAACACATATTAGAAAAGTTTTGGCTGAAGATGGACAAATAATGGTGCTTAAGACAAGTAAGATTGATATTCACCAAACTACATTATTATTAGCTGCCAGTGAGTCTCCAACCAAAAGAAGCTTCTCAACCCAAAGAGTATTTCATCCAGATAATCTAGCGCAACAACCAGAGTATCTCCTTTTAGAATATATTGAGGGTCAAGAATTGAAAGAGTTCTATCGTGACAGGTTAAGTGAAGCTCTAACTATCAGTGAAGGCATTTGCAACGACTATCAAACATTCATTAAACAATGCCAAACAACTGGAATCATACCTTCAAAACCAAATATTGAAGTAGCTTATGGATGGCTTGGTCGCATGTTCCATCGTTGGGTACGGCGCATTATTGAGAAAAAACTGCTGACTAAAAGCGAAGCTTTTAAGATTATTAGCACTCTATTTGCTTTAGCTGACCAAAATCCAGATCAGTTCTTTGGATATAACCACGGTAATATTCATGGTGAACATGTCATTGTCACTCCCCAAGCCGAACCATATCTACTTGATTTAACTATCGAGCCCAGACCAGGAACTGCTTTCTATGATCACTTACGTGTACTAGACTTTATTCTTTTAGAACATCCCGATCCTAACCATGCTTTACCTGAAATAGTAACTAGATTAAAAGCATTGAAGGATCAACATGACCCCGTTGCAGTACAAGCAGTATGGGCTTTTCGTTGTATTGGTTTACTAGGAGCGGATATTTTAGGCAACACCAAAAGAGTAGCAGCTCCGGAGTATCCTGTGAGAGAACAAATTGCTTTGGCTATGATAAGGAGCCAATACTAGATTCAGCAAAAGTCACAACTTCCCAAGAATTACCGACTTTAATTAGAAATTCTTGAAAGGACTCCCTACTGATAGCCAGTGATGCAGTGTTTCTATTTGGATGAAAATAGAAAGTCTCTTGTTGCCATAAATCAACATCGATCAGTACTTTGATGTGATGATCGGAATCGTTAATCAAACCGAAAGGGGATACCGAACCTGGGGTAAGCTTAAGATACTGCAGCAACCTTTCTTCAGAAGCAAAACTAAGTTTTGACTCATGAACCAAATGAGCCGCCGCCACTAAATTTATTCGCTTCGCGGCTGGGATAATAAATAAATAATGTTGAGTACTATTTTTATTACGCAGAAATAAATTTTTTGCATGTCCGCCAATATGAGTGGACGCAAAAAGAGAAGCATCTTCACAAGTAAAGAATGCTTCATGTTCAAATTTTTGATAAACAATTCCCCAACTATCCAATAATTCCAGAATATCTGACATGCTAAAAAGAAAAGCTACGGATTAGTGTAATCGATCTCTAGCCAAATGCAATTTAGTTCTGCACTCACGTAATACAGATCTCTTGAACCGTAATACCATGTCAAAAGCCAAACCAGCCACTTAATTTTTATGTCAGCTTGTGTTATAAGTCTTGTGCTTGCCTCCGTAGCTTAATGGATAGAGTCCCGGTCTTCGGAACCGGTTATGAAGGTTCGATTCCTTCCGGGGGCACCACGATCGCGACAGGCGATCGCTAATGCTCATTCTTTCTCTCAATCTTATTCTAAGACTGCTATTTGAGTGCGATCGAAGAATGAGAAGTAATCTCCCTCACCTATAAATTTCCTGCTATTTGAGAAAGAACCGTATCAGCCGTCAAAACAAGTGCTTCCATCGATCGCATTTTCATCCTCAATACATGCTCTCCAGTAGTTAATTCTTGTAATCTCACATGTTCTCCATGGGGATTAGCTTCTAGTTTCCAATCTCTACATGCATCAGGAACAGCTTCTACAATATCGGGATGAACACTTACTAAAAATCTAAAAAATTTAAAGGGAGCTTTATTAGCATTTAAAAGATCATAATCAGCTTGCCCTAAAACTTGTACCATTCTGTCCCTAGCTTGACTGAGCAGCCGTTTCGCTTCAAGAAAAAAGTCAGGAGATGTGGGCACAAAAACATCATCTATATTTCTTTTGAATAATTCATAAGTAGTAAAGCCACTAACATCTTCAATATCGTCCTTAGTAGAGTGCAAACCCATTTGTAAAATCGCCCGAACCTCATTATGCGTATATTCATTGAATCGGTTGCTAGGTATACCTAAAGCTAAATAGGGTTTAGATGCATCAAATTGAACTGGATAAACTGGGATAACTAAGCGTGGATCCATATATTTTTTAGCCTTGATTATGCTATAATATACAGAAAATGTAAATACATGGATCCCATAGATAAACAAAAATCCAGAGAAATTCCATCCAAAATCGATACACTATTTCTTGATGTAAGAAATGGCATTATACGAGAAATAATGCTTGCAGATGATAGAAGTAAGCTAGAAAGTCACAAAATTGTTGATCAGGAACTAAGCAAAAGACTACTAAAACCGTCAGCAACGACACTAGATGAAATAGAGGATGAAGGCCCTCTTGAATGGGGCTGCGCCAAACTCAAAGAGTTGATTGAAGCTGGTTTCAAGCCAACTTTTACTGTACCTCGAGATTTTGAAAAAGCAGTATTACAAAATGGACTTACACCTAGACCAACTTTATATGGTACCAACGAACTAATCTTAGCGGGAACGATTGGGATTGAATACTTTCAAGATATTGGAGAGGAGTGGCGAATTGCAGCTATCTTGATGAAACCCACAAAATATAGAATTATGCCGCGATTTACTGGTAATCCACCAGTTTTCCGAGGCGTAATTAGATGTAGTGAAGCAATTGCGCTAGCAGATCTGATCCTTATTGATACTAAAGATATGAAGATATTGTATCCAACTGACATTCCCAATATCGATGTCTTAGACAGCACTGAACGGATTTCTCGAACTGGTGTCAGAGAAATGATCAGAAAGATACTGTAGAAATACTACTTCTTTTTAGATAACAGTTTTTTCTCTCGCTCTACTAAGAGCTTGAGATATTTTCCTGTATACGATTCTTTTACTTCCATTACCTCTTCCGGAGTACCTTCAGCCAGAATTTGGCCACCGCCTTCACCACCTTCTGGACCTAAATCAACAATCCAGTCTACTGATTTGATCACGTCTAGATTGTGTTCAATAGTAAGGACGGTATTACCACCTTCAACTAGTTTATTGAGGACATTGAGTAGTCTTTCCACATCAGCGAAATGCAACCCAGTAGTTGGTTCATCCAAGACATAGAGTGTACGGCCGGTACTGCGTCTCGCTAGTTCGGTCGCTAATTTGATACGTTGTGCTTCACCTCCAGAAAGAGTGTTTGCTTGTTGACCCAACTTGATATACCCCAAACCTACTTCCAGTAAGGTGTCTAAAATTTCTTTGATTCTAGGTACCGCTGCGAAAAAGGCGACTGAGTCTTCTACTGTCATATCCAAAACTTGCGCTATATTCTTTCCTTTATAATGAATTTCTAAAGCTTCACGGTTGTAGCGTTGTCCCTTACAAACTTCACAAGGTACATACAGATCAGGCAAGAAATGCATTTCAATGCGGACGATACCGTCACCATGACAAGTTTCACAACGACCACCTTTGACATTGAAGCTAAAGCGACCAGATTTATAGCCACGTGTACGCGCTTCAGGAGTAGCCGCAAATAGTTCACGAATATCCGTAAATACACCGGTATAAGTAGCTGGGTTAGAACGAGGGGTTCGTCCAATCGGTTTTTGATCGATACTAATAATTTTATCAATATTCTCAAAGCCAGTGATTTGGCCATACGCACCAGTAGGTTTACTAGAGCCATTAATATGATTAGTAATTGCCTTAACCAAGATTTCATTAATTAAGGTGGATTTACCTGATCCTGATACACCTGTAACGGCAATGAATGTACCCAATGGGAATGAAACTGAGACATCTTTGAGGTTGTGTTCGGTAGCCCCTTTGATATTGATAAATTTATGATTGCCTGTACGACGTTTCTTAGGTGAAGGAATTAATTTTCTACCCGACAAATATTGACCAGTAATAGAATTAGGATCATTCATTACTTCTTCTGGCGTACCTTGAGCGATTACTCGACCGCCATGCTTACCAGCTCCAGGACCAATATCCACAATATAGTCAGAAGCTAACATGGTATCAGTATCATGTTCTACTACGATTACCGTGTTTCCCAAATCTCGAAGACGCTTCAAGGTAGCAATCAAACGATCGTTATCTCGTTGATGTAAACCAATTGATGGTTCATCCAATACATAGAGCACACCAAGTAACTGCGATCCAATCTGAGTAGCCAAACGAATACGTTGAGCCTCACCACCTGAGAGAGTACTTGCTGATCGAGACAGCGTGAGATAATTCAAGCCAACATTTTGTAAAAATGTGAGACGATCAGTAATTTCTTTGATAATTCTCTCTGCTACTTTTTTTTGATAATCCGAAAATGGTAATGTTCTAAAAAAAGTATCGGCACGAGCTACGGAGAGAGCAGTGACCTCAATGATTGATTGATCAGCGATTTTTACTGCCAAAATCTCTTTTTTTAAACGCATTCCCTTACATTCAGGACAGGTAAGGATCTGCATATATTTCTCGATTTCCTTGCGGACATAGTCAGAGTCAGTTTCATTGTAGCGGCGCTCAAGATTAGGAATCACACCTTCATAAGTCACCTTGAGATTACCTTCAAAGTGGTAATCTTTGACCCCCTTAAGCTGGTACGACTCAGTCCCAGTACCATAAAGCACTAGCTTCTTTGCTTCTTCACTCAACTCTCGGTAAGGAGTATTGAGGTTGAAATCATAGAGCTGGCCCACTTCTTTCAAAATACGGTTGTACCAACTCAAACGTGAAGCAGTCTTTGCCCAAGGCACAATCGCTCCTTCAGCTAAAGTGAGTCGGGGATTAGGAATAATCAAATTAGTATCCACTTCCAGTTTGGTCCCCAATCCATGACAAGCATTACAGGCACCATGAGGACTATTGAAAGAAAAGCTGCGTGGTGAGATCTCAGGCAAACTAATATTACAGTATACGCAGGCGAAGTGTTCACTATAAATCACTTCGTCATTCTTGGTCATATCGACAACCGACATCATCCCTTCGCCCAAACCTAAAGCTAACTCAATAGAATCAGCCAAACGTGTCATATCCTCAGCTTCATACTTTTCTTTAGCCACTAAACGATCGACGACAACATCAATTGAGTGGGTTTGGTTTTTGTCTAAACTGACACTGTCAGAAATATTATAGATTTGGCCATCTACTCGCATACGAATAAAACCACCTTTGCGAATCTGATCAAATATTTTCATATGTTCTCCTTTTCGATCTTTCACTAAAGGAGCCATAATCATCAGCTTATTGCCCACAGGCATACTAGCTACCTGATCAGTGATTTGCTGAATAGTTTGTTTAGTAACCGGACGAGCACAGTTGGGACAATGAGGTTGGCCGACTTTAGCAAAAAGTAAACGTAAATAATCATAAATCTCCGTCACGGTACCTACAGTGGAGCGAGGATTGCGTGAAGTACTTTTTTGATCAATAGAAATAGCAGGGGAGAGACCATCGATTTGATCGACATCCGGCTTCTCCATCAGCTCCAAAAATTGGCGAGCATAGGTAGAAAGACTTTCTACATAACGTCTCTGGCCTTCAGCATAAATAGTATCAAATGCTAAAGAAGATTTACCGGATCCAGACAGTCCAGTCATCACTATGAGCTTCTCTCGAGGCAATTCCAAATCCAAATTTTTAAGATTGTGAACACGAGCACCGTGTATCACGATTTTATCTGAAGCCACAGCAAAAAAGTTAGTATTACATTATTAGCCAGACTAATAGTGACTGTGATGTTCGTCAAGTTTTTTCCCTGAAGTGAGCAAAGGGGCTAATTATGAAACCTAAAGCTTGAGGCCGGATGCCTGAATTTAAATTGCGAGGTGCGAATGGCGAATTTTAATGCAGAAGTCAGAATTTAGAATGCAGAGTTATAGCTCAAGGATGGCATCCTGACCATAAGCTTGCCAAGGTGAAGAACTCTACGACACTACGTGGCAGTATTAATTCAATGTTGTGCGCAACGCAGTGGAGTCGAAACATCCGGCCATACTTTGTCCAAAGGTGTCAAACTTTCAATTTTCAACTCTCCACTCTCAACTATAATTACGTCATATCCATCCCATTTCTCTCTATCCTTTGCCAATCGTAAGACAAACGATGCGTTTCTAGAGCACGTACTAATGCGGCAAAGATTGCCCAGACAGAATATTCAGTATAGGTGAAAGCATTTCCTTCTTCGGAGATTGGATCATAGTCCCTTACCAAAGATTGGTCATTGTGCACTACTGGTACCAAACCATAACGAAAACAAGCAGCGACCATAGCATCATCAACTACAGTTGGTACTACCAAAATATCAGCGGCACCAAAAAATAAATGCATATGAGCCTCCGTTGGCAACATATGCTTAATAGTACCTTTTTTAGCTACCTGACAACTTTGTTTATCAGCAATAATTACTAGTTGCATACCCAAACTACCACTCGCTTCTACTAATTGTTCCAGCATACCTATATCTTTTTTGCTCAGAGCTTGAGCCACAATACCAACAACAGGCAAGTCATTGTCGATATGTAAGCCACTTCGTAATGACTGTTGATTTTTCTTTCTTTGCGCTACATTACGAGCTGTATATTGGAACGGTAGATAAGAATCCTCAGCAGGCGATAATTGAGGGAAAGCAAGCTTTGACACTGACTTAGACACCTGAAAACTAACAGACTGAGTAGCAGCAAGTGCTGAATGGGGAGTAAGGGATGGCATAGAAATTAGCTATCTAATCAGTGTAACACATTCATCATAAGTGCCCTATACTCCTGGTCACCTTTCTCGCCTAAAAACGCGACTAACCATTGACAAAATTACTTAAAGTTGTATATTTCTAGCCTTTACTTTTAAAAACCATCTCTATGGCAAGTAAACTCAGTATCGAACAATCCCTCACCCGTGAATCACGTCATACCCCCACCAGAACAACTCGCTTAGCATTAGTAGCAGCCTTAAGTTTGGCATCAGCAGAAGCAATGGCACAACGAAGACCAGCTCCTCGTGCACCATTAAGAGCAGTTTTAATAGTGAATGCTGATTCACCTGAAGGTAGAGCAGCTCAAGCTGAAAGAACAGGACGACCAGTAGCAGCACCAACAGTTGCTCCTGCTGTCCCTACTGCTCCTGCAGCAGCTAGCGGTTTAGATTTCTCTGGCCAACAACCAGCAGCTCCCGTTGCAGTCGCACCTACAGCTCCAGTAGTTGTAGCTCAACCTGTTCGAGTAGCTGAACAACCTACATATGTAGTTCAAACTCCACATCCAGCAGCTCCAGTCGAACCATCTTCTAGCTCAACTGGAAGCACACGTAGACGCGATGGTGTATTCACTCGATTGGGTGCAGTTTTCACAGTTGTACCTAACCTTGAACCAAGACCAGAAGCACCAAATGCTTCTAATATCACTATTTCAGCACGTAACTGTGCTAACGAGCTTGGAGCAATGGGCCCAACTGGTAGACGTATTTGTCCTGTTACAATTACAGGAGGAGGCGACAGTTATACAGTAATGGGAAATAGTGTTGAGGTACCGATGGGTATGGGTACTGGACGTCAGATCAATGTAATAGTTCCACAAGGTCTCGGAACTTTAACTGTACGCACTCCAAATGGTGCTAGCCGTACCTTTCTCGTAGGTGCTAACCAAGGAACATTTTCATCACAAGTAATCAATGAAATTGCAGCTCCTGAACAACCGGTCCGTGTAAGTGTCATCCCAGCTATGGAAGCAACTGTAGGTTATAATACTGGACCTTGGGAAGTTTCTGGTTCAGTTCGGGCTGGCATTGTTCGTCCACACACATCAGCGTACTACTTAGGTTTACGTACCAACGTTTCTTACCATGGCCGAAGCCGAACAAATTTAGCAGCCGTAGGTATCCAAACTGGTGTAGATGCTGTAATCCCTGAAGGAGATGGATCTACTCAAACGTTTGTACCTGTAGAAGCTACAGTAACACTCAGAACTAGCGCTAATACTAATCGTCCTCGTGGAGTATTCACATTCGCAGCTGGGGCTACAGTTCCTACTAACACCAACCCAGTAGCTTTCACTGGTTCAGTAGGTGCTGGTGTTGAATTCTAATCAACTAAATCTTATTAACTCTTTTTTCAATCTATGAAAAATAATCTCTGGAAAAAATTAGTAGGATTTAGTCTTGCGCTCATCGTTACTTTCCAAGTATTTGGTTTGGATCAATGGGTTGCAGGCACTATTCCTGCTACACAAGCAGCTTTCTACAATACCGGTTTCATCAATTTGCTTGATGGTACCAAGACCGCAAATTCAGAAGCAACAACTATCGACAATTTATTCCCTGTGGCTGTGAGTGGCGGTAATATCCGCACCTACGCTCCATCTTATAGTGGTTACAATCGTTCTCATGAAGTCCGTGGTGTCAGTAGTTTAACTGGCCCAATTACTCTCAATCTCAATTTACCAGCAGGTCAATATGATATCGATCTCAATGTCCGCTATGGTCAACAAAGCGGACCTGAAGCAAACGAAAATCTGACTATTACTGCGGGTACTACAACTTTCAATCTACCTGACCAAGGTGATTACAATAATTTCGACATTTACCATTTTTCTGGCTTCAACCTCACAAGCGCTGCTACTAGCATTCAAATTGCTGGTACTGGCGAAGGTGAAGTCGACTTTGGTGGATTCCGTATCGTTGGTGAATCATCTCAAGTAAATAGCAATGCAGTGCTCAGTGCTTGTACTATGACTAGTGCAGGTACTCGCACCAACCAACCTAGCAGTTTCACTGTTAGTGCTTCTGGTGGCAGTGCTCCATTTACTTATGCATTTGATTTCAATGATGATGGTGCATTTGATAACGTTAGTGCTACCAATACAGCTCAATTCACATTCACAGCAGCTGCTAGTTATCTAGTGCTTGCTCGCGTGACTGATACAGCTGGTGGTTTGGTAAACTGTACTACTACAGTGGCTATTACTGATACTGGCACACCACCAACCACTCCTCCAACAACTCCACCTACTACACCAAGTTCACCTTCAGCTAGTCCTAGTGCGACTGCAACAGCAACAAGCACAGCTATGCCTACTAGCCCAACTAGTAACCGCGCTCCTGTTTGTACTGGTATTACAGTTTCCAACAGTATGCCACAAGAAGGTGTAGTGATCACTTTCCAAGCACAAGCAACAGATCCTGATGCTGGAGATATTCTCCAATATAGTTTCGCCTTTGGTGATGGTCAGAATCGCCCCTTTAGTCCTCAACGCCAAGCTGCTCATGATTATATTGCCCCAGGTACATATACTGTGACAGCTCAGGTTCGAGACAATGCTGGCTTAACTGCTAACTGTGGACCAGCAACTATCAATGTAACCCGTATGGGTGGCACTAGTATGCCAACTGCAACTAGCATACCTACAGCTACTGCTAGTCCATCAGCTTCAGCAAGCCCAACAGCAAGCAGCATGCCTACAGCAACTGCCAGTCCAACAGCTTCAGCAAGTCCTACGGCAACAGCTACTGCTATGCCAACAAATACAGCTAGTAGTAGTCCATCTGCATCAAGCAGTCCGACTGCACAACCAACAGCTGGACCAAATCTAGCGCCAACATGTGCACTAACAACTGATAACACTAGCCCATATACAGGCATCATCGTTACCTTTACTATTCAAGCTACTGATCCAGAAGGTCAAGCTTTGACATACGCGGTAGACTTTGGTGATGGCAATGGCTACATCAGTACCGGTCCAATTAGCTCTCGCAGCTATCTGACCACTGGAAACCGTACTATCCGAGCACGCGTATCTGACGGTGTTAATTTGAGCAATTGTAACAATGTAGACCTCACTGTACGAAACAACAACCGCGCACCAACATGTACTATTAGTATTAGTCCTACTAATCCTACTACCAATGACACCGTAACATTTACTATCAATGCTACTGATCCTGATAGTGATGCTCTTGTGTACAGCTATATCTTCGGTGATGGTAATAATCAAGATTCTACTAGTGCTACCACTACTCACAGATATACAACAGCAAGTACCTATTCCATCCGCGGCAGTGTTCGCGATCCAGGTGGTTTAGTAGGGCAGTGTGTAGCGACCGGTACTACCAACCCTACTATAACTGTTGTAGTGCAAGTACCATCAACTCCTAATCCCACCAATCGTGCTCCTGTATGTACCTATGTACTCAGTAGCACTGCTAGTACCACAGCTGCTGATGTAATCTTCACAGTCACGGCTAGTGATCCTGACAATGACAACCTCAACTATGTGTATAACTTTGGTGATGGTAATGGCCGGACCGTAACGACTAATACTACTAGCTATCGTTATACTGCTGCAGGTAGCTTCGTCGCTACAGTATCAGTAAATGATGGTAGAGGTCTCAGTACTAATTGTACGAACACCAATACAGGTGCAGTTACACCTCCAGGTGGCACTACACCAACCAACATTACCGTCGTAATTACTACTCCAAACACCACCAACCGTGCTCCAGTATGTACTTTCGTGGTAAGCACAATTACTGGTAGCAATACTACTGATATTGGCTTCACTGTTATTGCAACTGATGCTGATAATGATCCTCTGACTTATACCTACAACTTCGGTGATGGTAATACTCGTGATCTCACTACCAATACGACTACCTACCGCTATCCAGCCAATGGTACTTTCAGTGCTTCAGTCACTGTCCGTGATAATCGTGGACTAAGTACCGCATGTACTAACACCAATAGTGGAGTGACTTCACCAAATCCAAGCAATCCTACTGTTACCACAATTACCATTAGTATTACCCCTGCATCTCCCACTAATCAGGCACCTCTTTGCCAAAACCTCAATATCGCACCAGGAACTACACTGACAGCTAATACAGAAATGACTTTGACGATCACTGCTAGTGATCCAGAAAATAGCCCTCTCAGCTATACTGTTCGTTTCAATGACGGTACAGCTGACAGTACTGGTACAGGCACTACCGTTCGCCACACCTATACCACCCCTGGTACTTATGTACTCCGTACCAGTATTAGTGACGGTAGCCGTACGACCAATTGTGCTGAAGTAACATTTACTATCAACGCAGCAGTACCTCCTACTACTCCTCCAAGTACCAGTAATCCAACTAATAGAGCTCCAGTATGTACGGCTATTCGTTTGCCTACTACAGCTGTAGCCGGTGCGCCAGTAGCTATTGCAATTGATGCTACCGATGCTGACAACCAAGCACTGACTTACTTAGTCAACTTCGGTGACAGCACCAATCAAAGCTCAGGTATCAGTCCGGTTTACCACACCTATGGTGCAGCTGGTACTTATAGCATCTCGGCTCAAGTACGAGATACTGCCAATGTCACAGTCAACTGTCCTACCAGTGTCAGCTTAGTGGTTAGTCCAGTAGCAAACACTGCTCCGGTATGTACTACTACTGAAATTACACCTAATCCAATCAATGCAAATACTGCTGTCAGCTTCCGTGTCGTCGGTCGTGATAGTGATAATGATGCTTTGACTTACACTTTCTTCTTTGGAGACGGTGAAAGCATTAGCAACACTACTGGTACTGCAAGCCATAGTTATCGCAATAATGGTGTCTATATCAGCCAAATCCAAATCAATGATGGTCGTGGCGGCATCACCAATTGTGCTAATACTGAAGTGCGCGTACAAGCCCCAAATACTAGCGGCCAAGTATGTCGTGCCTTACGTTTAGTCACCACTGATGTAAGAGCAACTGAATATTTCACTGTTGAATTTGTCCCTGAACATCCTGAGAATGGACCATTCTGGGGCGCAATCAATTTCAACAATGGATATACCAGCCAAGGATTCAATACTCCTCAAAGAACTGGATTCTACTCAACCCCTGGTACATATCGTATTACCAGTGCCCTCCAAGACCGTTTTGGTAACCGTACCGATTGTCCAGACCTCTTTGTCACTGTTCGTTAAATAGTTCCCCCGTCAAACTGAAATCGCATCAAAAGCTCAGGGAGATTTTCTCTCTCTGAGCTTTTTTGTATACTGCTCTTGTCTCCTTGAACTCTCTATGCATGAATTGAAACAACAATTAGCAGACTTATCCACTAAGATCTCTCGCTTGAGAGACTATCTTTGATGTTCCTCAATTAGAAAAAGAACATACAGCTCTCATTCAAAACACCGAAAAAGAAGGCTTTTGGAGCGACGCTAACAGCGCTCGTAGTACAAATCAAAGAATTCACCATCTTGAGAAACTGATCAGTAGTATCCAGTCACTAAGCACTAAACACAGTGAATTGACGGAATTAGTAGATATGACCTCTCCGGAAACTGACCCGGAGATGGCTCAAGAATTACATCAACAAGTACCGCAATTAGTTAGCGAGTTCTTACAATTTGAAACGATGACGCTGTTGAGTGGACATTATGATCTCCATAATGCACTTTTGACCATTCATGCTGGCACAGGAGGCGTAGACGCTCAGGACTGGGCTCATATTCTGTTTCGAATGTATTCTCGCTTTGCTGAAAACAACCATTTCAAAGTGCAATTAGTGGATTGGTCTCCAGCTGAAGAAGCTGGGATCAAAACCGTCACTCTGGAGCTAAAAGGGGAATATGCCTACGGCATGCTCAAAAGTGAATCTGGTGTCCACCGTTTGGTAAGAATATCACCATTCAATGCTAAACATTCGAGGGAGACTTCTTTTGCCCTTATCGAAGTTATTCCAGTCTTAGAAGACACGAGTGCTATCAACATCAAGCCAGACGATCTCAAAATCGATGTATTCCGAGCTGGTGGTCATGGAGGACAGGGAGTCAACACTACCGATTCAGCTGTACGTATCACTCATATCCCTACGGGCATCGTAGTGCAATGTCAAAATGAGCGTTCACAGCTACAAAATAAAGACTTAGCGATGAAGACCTTGAAGAACCGATTGATGGCCATTCATATTGCTGAAAAACAGCAAGAATTGAAAGAACTCAAAGGATCTCATCAAAATAGTTGGGGCCATCAAATTCGATCCTATGTAATGCACCCATATACTATGGTCAAAGATCATCGTACCAATGTAGAAATGACGGACGTAAACAAGGTCTTAGATGGTGAGATATTGCCTTTTATTGAAGGATATTTGCGTAACAAAGATTAGATCATGCTCCTAGTCTCAGCATTGCGTAAGCACATCCAAGTACGCTTCGACCATCACTTTAGTAATAAAGATCATTTTATCTTGGCAATCTCAGGTGGCTTAGATTCTATGGTTTTGTTAGACATAGTAGCAGCCCTTTTCCCCGAGCGCTGTACAGTGGTTACTATTGATCATCATTTACGCTCCAGTAGCAAAAGTGATACTGAGCTAGTATTACAATTTTGTGAGCAAAAAGGTATTGAGTGCATAGTTGAACAGATCGATATTCCTCAACTTGTTAACAATGGGAATTCAGTAGAAGAAATTGCTCGTAAAGAGCGGTATCTGATTTTAGAAAAGCTACGATTACACAAAAAAGCAAAAGCAATCGTGACCGCCCACCACGCTCAGGATCAAATCGAAACTCAAATCATGCACCTGATCCGTGGATGTGATCTTCTTGGCTTAATCGGTATGCCAGTTCTGAGTGCAAACCTTATTTTCCGCCCACTACTTGAGCAACCTAAATCAAAGCTAAAACAGTATGCCCAGGAGTGCAAACTACTATGGCATGAAGATGAAACCAATCAAGATACTCGCTACTTGCGCAATCATATCCGCCATCATTGGCTAGATAAGTTACAAAAGCAGTTGTCGTTAGTAGGTGAACAAGCAGGATTATTGGATCAAGAGATCACTGACACTCTTAAAATTTGGGAAAATCAGCATGGAATCCCTACGACAACTTTTACCCGCACAACATTTTACCAATTAGCTTTCTACCTCCGCTTAGTATGGATTCATCAATTATTGGTTCAGCACTTCCATTTAAAAGATGTCACTGCTAGTTGGGTTGGGCAAGTATACCATTGGTTTGAAACCGCAAAATCAGGTAGCAAATACACTTATAAAGATACCATCTTGCTTACTTACCAAAATAAACAATTCCAGGTTTTCTAAGCAAATAAATAAGCATTAATAGCAACTTGCGCAGCAGCTGAGTCTTCCGTAGAATTAGGCCTGCGTAATTCTTAATTTTCTTGCATGGAACGCCCAAAAAAGACAACGAGTCGCAGTTTTTTCACTATCATTGTTATTGCCTTGGTTCTCGCTTTTTTTGCCGTATTTGTAAACAATGAATTTTTCACTGCTCCAAGTAAAGATGTGAGCATCAATGAAGTATATAATCTCGGTGCTGATAAAATCGATAAAATTGAGGTCACAGGCGATAATGTAGTTGCTACCCTGAGAGACGGCTCAGTTTTACAGGCTACTAAAGAAAGTACAGACATTGTACGCAACCATTTCGACAAAGATGTGAAAATATTTGTTAATGATGGCAGTAGTAGCGAACTGATTTTGAGTTTAATAGGCAATCTCTTACCAATTGTAGCTCTGGTTTTCTTTATATTTTTTATTTTTCGCCAGGCACAAAGTAGCAATAACTCAGCCCTTTCATTTGGAAAATCACGTGCTCGCCTCTACAACAAAGAAAATAATAAAGTAGTCTTTGCAGATGTAGCTGGTGCCAAAGAAGCTAAAGAAGAACTAACGGAAATTGTCGACTTCCTTAAAAATCCTAAGAAATATCTTAAGATCGGTGCCAAAATCCCTCATGGTGTAATCTTGTTTGGTCCTCCAGGTACTGGTAAGACGTTGTTAGCTCGTGCAGTAGCAGGTGAAGCTAATGTTCCGTTCTTCAACATCTCCGGTAGTGAATTCGTAGAAATGTTTGTCGGTGTCGGTGCTAGTCGCGTACGTGATTTGTTTACAAAAGCGAAAAAGAACGCTCCAGCAATCGTCTTTATAGATGAAATCGATGCTGTCGGTCGTCAACGTGGTGCTGGTCTAGGTGGTGGAAATGATGAAAGAGAACAAACACTCAATCAAATTTTAGTAGAAATGGACGGCTTCGATACCAATGCCAATGTCATCGTCATCGCAGCTACCAATCGTCCAGACGTACTAGACCCAGCCCTCCTGCGTCCAGGTCGATTTGATCGCCGGGTAATTATCGACAATCCTAGCTTAGAAGATCGCTTGGCGATCTTAGCTGTTCATGCTCGTAACAAACCAATGGAAGAAGGGGTAAAATTAGACAAGATCGCCAAGCAAACACCTGGTTTTAGTGGTGCTGACTTAGCCAATCTTGTCAATGAAGCAGCAATCTCTGCCGCACGTGAAAACCGTGAAAAGATTAACCACCATGATCTAGAAACATCGATTGAAAAAGTAATGCTTGGCCCAGAACGAAAATCAAAAGTAATTACAGACGACGAACGGAAACTAACTGCTTACCATGAAGTAGGACATGCATTGGTAGCTAAGATGCTCATGCATACAGACCCAGTGCATAAAATATCGATTATCTCTCGTGGTCGTGCCTTGGGAGTCACCTGGTTTCTCCCAGACAATGACAAGGCGCTAGAATCAAAAGCTCATTTCTTAGACGAATTAGCGGCTTCCTTGGGAGGTCGTGCAGCTGAAGAACTGATCTTTGGTAAAGACTATATTACTACTGGAGCTAGCAATGATATTGAAAAGGCTACTTCCCTAGCTCGTAATATGGTTACTCGTTTTGGTATGAGTGAAACTGTGGGAACAGTTGCTTATGGCAATCCGCACTCTGCGGTATTCTTGGGTAGAGATTTAGGTGAGCAGAAAAATTACTCAGAAAATATCGCTTATGCTATCGATCAAGAGATCAAAAATATCATCGATCAAGCTTATCAGAAAGCAATTAGTATCCTTAAAGCCAATAAAGCATTACTAGAAAAAATAACTGCTGCTTTGATGGAAAAAGAAACTTTAGATAATGCCGAATTTGATCAGTTCTTTGATGATACTGTGGTGCCGGTGAAAAAGAATCTTCCACAAGTTTAGGCTTATATGAATTTTTACCCATTATTGATTCAAAGTATTGTTGACAGTCGCAAGCTGAAACTCTACTTGATCAGTAACATTCCGTGGATAGTGGTGATTGTGCTTACCGTTATCGGTTGGCATCTCTGGTGGGATGATTTTTTCAGCCTAGTAAAAAGCAATCTCACGGCTACTGCCATCAATGGTGATACGGTGAGACAGCTTACAGAACAAATCAAACACATTGCAGGACAGCTCCTTCTTTTTATTCCTTTATGGTTGATTATTTGGCGAATAGTACAACCAGTAAGTATCCGGACTATTGAAAACCAACCATTCAAAAAATATTTTAGCAAAAGTGGTTATATCTTTGCGTTTGATATCATCAAAATACTCCTACTCACCTTGGTATACACAATTGAGAAAAATATCATTCTTAGTCAGCCATTAGCAGCTGCCTTGGTACTGATCATTGCCATCTTCACCTTTTCATTACTCTACTTTATTCAATTAGCTTTTTATGTTGAAAAGCCTGATGAACATATCGGTAGTTTAACCACTGGATGGTATCAACATTTACCAGAAATCTTGTTTTTGCATCTGATTGATGGGGGAGTAGCGATTATTAGCTTCTGTATATTTGGTTTGATGCTCGCAAGCTTCACCTATCTACCACTTTTCATCTTTATCATTTTAGCTTTGCTCTTAAGCTTTGGACTAGGTAAACTCTGGGTGATTCGTAAGATGCTCTGGGTACACTCAATCGGCTCAATGCTTAAACTTGCTACTGTATGAACTATCCTGAGATTTTCAAACAAGCATGGTCAATGACCAGTCAGAATCGTTACTTAAGAGTTTTAGGCACTATTGCTTCTCTGTTTGCTACTTTAATTGGTTTGGTTCGTATTCGATACATATTGCCTACTCCTATCGGTACTGGCACTGATATTTGGTATTACCTGCAAAATAATACCACTTCTCCGATCACGTATGCGGTCTTGATTGTGCTGGGTATTGGGCTTACTTATCTGTTAGCATTTGTCTTTGGTATCATTAGTGAGGGGGGAATTATTAGTGCTATAGCTAAAATGCATGATCAACCAGTACAGCTCAACTTAAGCAAAACTATTTCTTTTGGAATCCAAAGCTTTTTATCGTTGACTGAATACCGTGTACTTACTAATGCTTTTCATATCGGGGCTTACATTATGTACGTCCTCTTGGTGAGATTCTATCTACGCATTTACTTCCCTGAAAGCACCCTAATTAGTGACTTCATGCCGGTAATCGTCATTATTGGTATTCTGGTCACTATCACTACCATCTTTTTGACATACGCAGATTATCACTTGGTAATCCACAAGTCTCAAGTGATTGAATCTATCAAGAAAAGTGCTACCTTGGTGCTTTTTCACTTTCAAGAAACACTCTTGATTAGCGTTTTGTTACTGTTGATGGTGATTAGAGCTTTACTCAATATGCTGCTTATCTTTGCCTTACCAGCAATAGCAGTCTATATCATCAGTTTCACCCAGAAACTTTTACCTGACACCATTGCCCTGGCAGTAGCACTTACTTTCATCGTCGTCATCTTTATTTGGTCAGTGATTATTTCTGGCACCCTCTTAGTATTTACTACAGCAGTATGGACCATCAGCTTCATGGAGCTTGAGAAAAAAAAAGAACACAAGATTTTACAAAGTGAACCTGACGAATAAACTATGGCCCTCAAAAACCTCTTGAGACGAATACTTACTTCCACCAGTTTATTTCTAGCTGGAGCCTCTTTATTGAGCCGAATTTTAGGTTTATTACGAGATAGGCTACTTACACACAGCTTTGGTGCTACCAGAGCTGGTGGTGCTATCAGCGAACTAGATGCTTACTATGCTGCTTTCCAACTCCCTGATCTGCTCTATCAGATTTTGATTATGGGTACGATATCAGCTTGCTTCGTACCTTACTTCACTGATCTTTATAAGAAAGATAAAACCCAAGCTTGGAAACTATCAAACAACGCCCTTTCTAGTTTAATAATAGTCATGCTCGTTTTGGTAAGCGGTTGTTTTCTCTTCAGTAAACAGTTGCTCAGTTTATTCACCGTAGGGATGCCAGAAAGTAGCCAATTGCTCACACTACAGTTGACACATATTATGCTTCTGTCACCGCTACTTTTTAGTATTAGTGGTGTAACCGGAGCCATTTCTCATAGCTTGAAACGCTTTGCAGCCTTCGCTTTAGCGCCGATTCTCTACAATATTAGTATTATTGTAGGCATCGTATGGTTAGCCCCTCAATATGGCATCCATGGCGTTAGTATTGGTGTCGTCATTGGTGCTTTTGCCCATGCAGCTATTCAAGCAATCTCTGCATGGAGAGGGGGATTCAGTTTACGCCCAATGATCGATTGGAAAGACAAAGTATTTTTAGCAATGGTAAAGAGCAGTCTACCTCGCATCCTCTCAATGGCAGTAGGCAGAATCAATATTCTAGTCGATACCACATTAGCTTCCATGCTGGCAGCCGGTAGTATTACTATTCTCAATCTTGCTCAAAATGTCCAAAGCTTACCCCTTGGCACAATCGGCATTGCCGTAGCAGTAGCTAGCTTTCCTTTTCTTAGTGAATTCGTCACTGAAAATAAACATGTTGAGTTGGGCGTCTATGTGAACAAAAAGATCGAGAAAATACTCTATATCTTGCTTCCTGCCACTTTCATCACCATTCTTTTGCGCACCGAAATCATTAGACTGCTTTTTGGCAGCGGTAAATTTAATTGGACTGACACCATTACCACCGCTGACACCCTCGGTTTCTTCGCTCTCGGCTTTATTAGTGAAAGTATTCAACCAATTATTACTCGCACCTTTTATGCCTATAAAAACACACGAGATCCACTGTTGATCGCCATCATCAGTATCATTATCAATATTATTGCTAGCATTACGCTTATCTTAGTATTCAAGGGCTCAGTAATCATGCTTGGTTTAGCCTTCAGTATAGCTAGCATTATTGAACTTGCTCTTCAAATTAGACAATTAGCTACGAAGCATCAGTTAGCACTGGGCCGATATACCAATTGGTCATTTATCATCAAAACTGTATTTGCCACTATTATTACCATCATTGTAGCTCAAGCTAGTAAAGTGGCGTCTTCATTAGTCTTTGATCCTTTGGATAGTTTACTAAAAGTAGCGGGCAAAATTAGTTTTGTACTAATCTTTGCTACCGCTACTTATTTGCTTTCTCAATATTTACTAGGCAATCAGCTTACAAAAGTTCTTGATCTCAAAACTACAAAGCAACAGGAGTAATGTTGACGTAAGTACGAGCATAAATATTACCATCGAAACGACGGCGACGCTTTTCTTGGAAAGAAACCACACCATCAACTAAAGCAAACAAAGTAAAGTCTTTACCTTGACCAACATTGCTACCAGCAAAGTATTTGCTGCCTTTTTGACGAACGATAATGCCACCAGCACGAGTAGTCTGACCGGCAAATAATTTCACACCACGACGCTTCGATTGCGAGTCTCTGCCGTTATCCGTCGTACCACCGGCTTTTTTCGTTGACATAGTAAATTATCCTTAAATATTGCGAGGGGATTATAGCATTAGTTTCTCTGCAAGCAAGCGATATGTCTTCCAATAAACTGGCTAGCACGGATGTATTCAGCACTAAAGCTCATATTCCAGCCTTGTTTAAGCAATATATCCCAAGTACGACTAGCTAACTTGGCGTGAGAATCAGCCATAATAACAATCGGTGTAGCAAGCACTATTTTAGTGATTTTGCTTTTTAATAAATGGAAGAAAAACTTTTGGTAGAGCGGTTCTACCTTTTGCCAAAAGGCACGCAGCTCATCACCGGGAGCGATCACTTTATTTTGAATTGGCCCTAAATACCCCTCAGCAACAATCACCAAATTTTGGTCATCAGCAGGAAGAGCCCAATTATGCATAATATTCTGTTGCCAAAGATGCTGAATATATTTCTGATTAGAAAAGTCTAAAATGCTAGCCATATTTTCTTGGGTCTCCCGAATAGCACTCAATTCATTATCACTACCAATACAAGGAATTTGCATCAAAGCGGACTCAATCAATACTGTACCCGTACCACAAAAAGGATCCCAAAGTATTTGTGACTCCTGGATACCAGCTCCGTTGATCATGATTTGAGCCAGTTTCGGTGGTAACATACCCCGCTGCATCGAGCGGGCCGGCTTGTCATAGTCCCGTTTAGCATAGTCCCGAATAGTTTGTTGCGTAATGGTCCGCCCCAGAAAGAAACTGCCAGGCTGATCATCATTGGGTAACCACCACAAGACATTGCCACCATGACCAACTAAATAGGTTTTGTTGAGACGAAACCGCAAAGATTTCCCTGTCCGTTCATGCCAATAACGTTTCAGCACCAAAAGCATTTGTTCGCGCTGTTTCTCATCACAAGTTGGAGCGTGCAACGCTACTTCCTTATCTTCTAGATCAGTATCTTTCAAACTCATTATTGCTTTCTTCCATTCTTCAAATGACTGATCACGATAATGAATCACTTCACGTAAACCACCAGCACGTTTTTGGATACTAGCCAATAGCGTCTCATCAATGCCCACATCAGGACAAATAACACCATAGGGATGTTCATTGAACCCAATATTAGGCAATAAGCTTTGCAATTCCCAGCGCGAAAGATCGGGGTTATTACCTAAATGAAACAAGTACATAAATGAAAAACATGAATTATGGCAATTGCTGAAAACAAATACAGGTTACAGTGTGCCCTATCTAAGCACAACTTATGTCTCTTTTACCAATGAACTGGCGATTACTTTGTTACCACATTGTATTACTAGTAGTCAGCAGTATTTTCTGTGGTGTGAGCTTTTGGATTGGACGAGTTGAAAACATCAATCGTCAGTATTGTGATCCATTTCAGCTTATTCGTAGTCCATTGTCGTCACCAACACCTTCAATCAATAGCTTACTCAAAAAGCCAAGCTAATTATGGCACCAGTTTCTGTTTGGCTTCATAATGGCTACGAGTCATCTTGTCATAGCTAACCTGATCTAGTTCACAATCAGGAATCTTGCTAAGCAAAAATGCGGCAATCTGATCTCGAGGGACATTTTCTCGTTTACCAGTAGTCATATCTCTCACAATTACAATATTCTCATTTACCTCCATGCGACCGACCAACAGTGCATAGGGAATACGAAATTTGTATGCAGTATCTACTTGTTCTTGCATGCTACCCTTGCCCATACTAGCAATTGCTTTGATCCCTTTCTGACGCAGATTATAGAGTAATTCCAAGCCATATTTCTTGGCTTCTACGCCTAGCTGAGCGATGTATACATGAATATTGTCTTTATAAGGGACAAAAACATCATGACCTTGCATAGAGCTAATCACTTCTTCCAAGTTGACGAAAAGCGAGCGTCCGGATACTCCGGGAAAACTTTCATCAGCTAAAAGATCTGAAAAATGATGAACGGTACCAATCTTCTTGTCATCTAAGAAAATCTCTCCATACAAAGGTTCATAAATTTTCATATCTTCAGGGTACAGGTACTCCTGCCAAGTGAAGGGGACTTGCAGAATATGAAGATATTCTTCTAAGTTTTGGTAAAAGGTTTTCGTATCTGGATCGAGATATGTCTCTAGCTTAGGCGCTAATTTAAGCAAAATCTGACAATCCTCTTCCTGACAAGAAAGCATTTTCAGTGGATCTTGCTGAATATTTTTAGCACAATTGACACAAAGTGAACGTTCTTTGCCACTATAGTAATGAACAAAATCGACTAAGAATTGTTCACGTGCTTCAACTGTACCAATTTTAGCTAAACGAATAGAAATAAATTGATCTAAGCCGACATCACTACAAATTGTATGCCAAAGCTTAATTATCTGAGCATCCAATACAGGATCGTCTTCTCCTAATATTTGTAAATCTAGTCCCAAGAATTGCTGCAGTACTGTGTGATCAGAATCTCCCCAGTGGGCGAGTGAACGGAAACACATGTCCAAAGAATAGAGTTCCACTGGCTGTGGTTCCTCATACATTTTGTGAGTCATGTATGTCCGGAGAATACTTAAAAGGAAATTTTTGCGTAACAATAAATCATTAGTTTCACCATGTGGATATTGTACTTGGACCCGCTCCCCCCAATGTGCTGGCGGAAGATTGTCCAAAATAACAGGTCTCTCAAAAATAGGCGTGCTGATTCGACGAATACCAGCCTGACGACAACGATAACGAATAATCTTTTTCAAATAAGAAGCGACACTATGATCGCTTGGTAGCATATCACGCATCCCTCGAGGGAGACTGAAAAAAAGTTTTTTCTTAGCCACGATGGATAAAGTAAATGATAATGAAAATGAAGCTATCTAAACAGATAGCTACTGTACACCATATATTAATGCCAAACTTGAGCTAATTAAGCAAGGAGATTGCAGATAAAAGTGTAAGTAACTAATATGTAGCTCGACCGTACTAAGGGTTAAACTCTTTATTTATTGACCTTCACCTATGTTTCGACGCCTTATCATCGCAAGCTGGTTATTCTTGATGCCAATGAGCGCTATGGCTGCTCAAGCAACGACAGTTCCTACCAGTATACCTAGTAGCGCCCCTACTGAAAGTAGTAGTCCTACACCAACTACCAGCAGCACACCTCAAGTGATTTTTCGTGATATCAACGAACAATACTGGGCGTATGATGCCATTCAAAATGTGGTTAAGAAAAAAATCGTCAATGGCTATGGTGATGGCAGCTTCGGTCCTGACCGACCACTGACACGTGCTGAAACAACTAAGGTAATTACTTTAGCTACTACTGATTACCGTCCTGATACTCAGAGTGGATCTGTCATCGTCCCTTTTGGTGATGTCAGCAGTAGCGATAGCCTACTACCATTCATCAAATATGCTTATGATATGAAAATGGTCAAAGGCTATAGTGACCGGTCCTTCCGTCCTACCCAATCTGTCAGTAGAGCTGAATTTCTCAAAATATTTATTGTAGCCAGCAAAAATGAAATCAAAGATTACAATATTGGCGAAGCATTTCTCGATGTTTCTCCCAATCATGAGCTAGCTCCTTATATCTATTCTGCTAGAGCTCTTGGGTATATTAAAGGTACCAGTAATGGTTTGTTCTTACCCAACAATCCGATCACTAGAGCCGAAGCGGTTAAAATCCTCGACAACTATCTCCACGACAAAGATACTACTTTCCCAGCCATTACAGACTTAGAGCGCGATATGCTCATAGCCATTAATGAGAAAAGAGCGGCAGAAAGAAAAGCGCCTTTGATTATTGACTCCAAACTTTCTGGCATTGCCCGCAATCAAAGCCAAGAGCTGTATGATCAATGGCATTTTTTAGATAAGTTGCAAAAGAAAGAGTATGAAACCAGCCATGCCAATTTAACTGAACAGGAAAAGAGACGCCCCTGGACATCTCACCGTAATGCTAGTGGTCAAACATTTGATCAATGGTTCGCTTTAGCCAGTAAGAAATATGATATCAGTTACAATGAAGCAACTCAGAACATCGCCCATGCTTTCTTCGACAATGCGACGCCAGAAGATCGAGTAAAGGACATCATCAATAAAATGTTTGAAAAAGGGACTGATGGTAATTATCTCTACTCACACGCTTTCAATATTCTCGGCAGTTATATACCTTATACGCATGTCGGAATCGGCGTTATAGTAGGGGAAACACCAGATGAAATGTATGTCACTCAGATCTTCACCCAATAAATCGACATTGACAGCAAGAGTATCCTAAGATATCAATTGCAGGTGTAGCGCAGTCTATTTTCTCTTCTTAAATCTATTTATGGTTAAATCAAGTAAAGCTAGTAGTAAAGCCGCTCCTATCAAGAGTACTAAAGTGGTCAAACCAGTAAAAGTAGCAAAGCCAACCAAGGCTCAAACAGCTAACCATGAGGAAGAAGTCCTAATTACGCAAGAAGGTCTAGATGCCCTCAAGAAAGAGTTAAATGAACTCAAAACAACTCGCCGCAAAGAAGTAGCACAGAGATTAAAAGAAGCAATTAGTTATGGTGACTTATCTGAAAACGCTGAATACGAGGAAGCCCGCAATGAACAAGCTACAGTTGAAGGTCGTATCGTAGTACTTGAACAACAAGTCAAAAATGCGAAAGTAATCTCTGGTACTCACAAACATGTAAAAACAGTTCAAGTAGGGCACACTATTACCCTATACAATACTCAAACTAAACAAGAAGAAGTCTATACTATTGTTGGTTCTACCGAAGCAGACCCACTAGAAGGACGCATTTCTAACGAATCTCCAGTCGGCAAAGGCTCTCTTGGTAAAGGTGTTGGTGAAAAGATTGATATTGCTGTTCCTGAAGGTAGAGCTACATATGAAATAAGAGGGGTGGATTAAATTGCGAAGTGCGAATTTGAATACAAAAAAGGCTATCTCTTAATGAGAAGCCTTTTTTCTTGTGCAATCAATTGTCCATTCTGAAACCTGAATTCGTAATTTTAATTATGGTTTCTTAATAAGTGTCAGTCCAGGGTCACTGGCGTCAATGATTTGAACATCTTGAATGAGCGCCTTTCTATTGTCAGTAATATTAGTTAGCCGTCTTTCAGCTTGATTAACCAAGGGAGCCACCTGACGTAACAATTCATTGAGAGTGCTTTGCTCTAATTGAGTCACACCACGATCACGGAGAGCATTCAAATAGCTATGGTAGGCTTCGGTAAGTGAGGTTTCAGGAGCACCACTTTGGAGAACGTTGTTTAGTCGGCTAAGATTAGTGACTACCAATTCATCAGCACCACGAAGTGTAATTACTAATTGGCTGCTTTGATTAGCCAATGTAGCATTATACCGTTTCACTTGATCTAAAGTAGTACGCAATTTCTGTTCATACTGATTCAACGCTTGTTCACGACTTGGCTCAGTTGCTAAATGGACCAACAGATCAAAATTCACAGTTTGCTCCAAGGTATTGAGTGCTTGCATCAAAGCTACCCGAGTATCATCAGCAGAAAACTGATTGGGACTCTCGAGTGAAAAGTATGGCTGAAGAATCTTATTATAGTCACCAACACCCAATTTACTTACAGCACTATCAGCACCACGCATCACGATATTCTGATCAACAGGATTGATCACCACAGAACTTGTGGGAGTGGTAACGACAGGAGTAGTAGAAACATTGCGATTAAGGAAGTAAATAATGGCCCAAATGACAATGAACAGGATAAAGAAGCCCAGTATTACTTTGCCCCAAGGAATACTAGAAAGTATTTCTTGTAAACGAGATTCACCCTCCATTTCCTCCTGAGGAAGCTCGGGAGTCTCATTATTATTATTGATTGCATTGTCCATAAGGCGATAAATTACATCTACAGATTACAAAACAATCATATTATACTGTCAAATATTGCACAAGTAGCAAACCTCTTCTATAGTGCTGTCGCTTTTGAGAGCCGAGGTAGCTCAGTGGTAGAGCGAAGGACTGAAAATCCTTGCGTCGTGAGTCCAATTCTCACCCTCGGCACCACGAATCCGTCAGGATTCGTCTTGTCCTAATCTTTATTCTCAATCTAAATTGATACTTTTTATAAGCATCTAGCACGGATTCGTAGAATAAGACTGAGAACAAGACTAAGAAAAATTCGTTGCCATAAGGGCGCGTGGTGAAATGGCAGACACGCAAGACTTAAAATCTTGTTCCTTCGGGAGTGTGGGTTCGATCCCCACCGCGCCCACCACTAGCACTAAGTGCGAGTCTAATCTTCATTCTTATCCTCACACAGTCTTATTTGCAGTGGGCTGACTTTTATGTGCTCGAAGCTATTACTTTTATACTATGAACTTTAGCTTGCCTAAAGCCTCTGGAATGATTTCAGTATTTTTAAATATTTTTCTTTAGCGAAATTCAAATTAGGAATTGGATTAACTTTGATCCCATAATTTGTTTGAGAATCTTGCAGTGAAAGTTTGCCGATCTCATTCTCGCAAGCAAAGTCTCCCCAGATCACTTGATCTTGAGTAAATCTTAATTCACAAGAAATTACACCACAATAGTCAGAACCACAATGACAACTATAAAGAACCATTCGCTTCGATCCTAGTTGATTGGAAGGGGGAATAATTCCTGCCAACATTTGTAGCGCCCTAGCTGATGCCTCAGGTGAGCTATCCAGTGAACTCAGTGGTAACGAAGAAACATTTCTATCTATTCCTAACAGCTGTGATAGAGCAACCTTATCCACAAAAAACTCTATCACTTCTACATACTTTAACTCACTACCACTACTTGGGGTGACGCTGTCTTGTATTTTGAACTTTTGTAATTCTAAAGAATTATAGTGCATTGTGATGAACATGTTACCTTAACTTTACACTTTTTGAGCATTGATCCACAAGAATCATGTTTTCAAAAAGAGATAGAAAGGGTGCTTGTTTAAGACAATATAAAAGCTTCTGAAAAGGTTCAATCCCCCACCGATCCCTATAAGCTAATAAGGGACTAAAGTAGCTCAAGAACTAGTCTTTTACTCCTTCATCGCAACTTCTTTTATCAGTACTTTCCTCCCATCCAGCACCTGGTGCTAAACGTTCTTCACAAATAGAACCCTGAAATTAAACAGCGTGTAACCACTGCAACTGCGCCCACCACAGTAAAGGTGGTTAAGGCAAGATAACTTAATATGAGAGAATAACTATGTACTCACGGATTGAGTCATATGATATATTTTTGATATTCACTAGTAGTCGGAATTTGATATGAAGGTAACAAAAATAAAAACACACGTTGGAACTGGACTAAAAATTTGTCGAGCAATTTCTGCAATATTCGGCGAGGAGATAATTTCTATCGAGCAAACTTTTGAGGGGGTCTTCAATCAAGTCTATATTATTGATCTTCAAAAGAAAAAATTAGTACTAAAAGTTTTTACTAGTCCTGATTTTCCTGAATCACAAAAGACACCTTGGGTAAATGATCTACTTCAAGCACATCACATTCAACATCCAGAACTTCTCTACTATTCTAGAAAGAATGATTATTTTACTTATGGTTGTGCTGTATATGAATATATTGTTGGTGACAACGCACGGCAAGCTATTGCTGCAAAGAAATTGACTCAAATTGAATTTGCCCGGAATCAAGCAAAATTATTGAAAAAGATTCACGCCATCAAACTTACTCATTACGGATTTCCTACTGATCATGACCTTATCGAATTTATGATCAATCCGATGCTAGAGACAATGAAAGATTCATTAGTTCATCAATACACTTTAGAAGATATTATTACTTCAAGTATAGAAATTGTTCGTAAAACTATAACTAAGTATGCAAACAGATGCTGTCCAGTGTTAACGCATGGTGATTCTGCACCTAGGAATACTATTATTAGTGCTATTCAAGGAAACATGCTAATTGATTGGGACAATTGTGAAGGAAACATCTGGCTAGCTGATTATAGCTATTTACTATTTTGGTTAGAGAATAGCAAAACAGACAGAGAACAAATTACTGCTTTTAAAAAAGCGTTTTTTGAGGGTTATGGCCAACCAAAGGATTTCTCCAGCTCTGAAATAGAAGAAATAGCTAGCACATTACATATTCGTCTAGCAGTTTTATTATTGCCGTATTTTCTTAATGTGAGAAATGACCTACTTGAGTTTGTATCGGTCAAAAGTCTCTTAATTAGCAAGGTACAAGCAAGGTCTTCTATACAGGCCTAAATGACAATCCCACATCACTTCCTTCACAGCAAACTCTTTGATGAGCACTTACCTGCAATCTCGCATTTCATGATAGAGCCGGTTCACAAACAAAAGCCAAAAATTGAACAACATATAATTACACTAGCGCGCTTGCCACGATCGAAGAATAAGAATCAGATTAAGGTAAAGACTAAGATCTCTTACTCTGACACTGTATCAATCATTTTCTAGAATTTTTGATTCTAGCTTAGAACGATATCCCTGTCAGTCACTCTATACCACCCGCCTGGTGTCTCAGTATAGCCACGTTTCATATCTATCTTATTTACTTAACCCCATAAGTCTGATATAAGTACAAGTTAATAAATTATTATAAATAGCTTTATGATATCAGTTGAAGAAAATGAAGTCAGAAGACCGCAGAGGCTTCCTTATAGAGATGCCCTCGCTCAAGTACTCCGCGAAGGAACACGTAGTATGACTAGATACCACGTTTTAAGAGGTAGGGGTTATACTGCTTACGAAATGGTTCGAGGAGAACTCAAAGATCGTTGGTCAGATATTCTTCACTGGATTGAAACTCCCATAGAGGAAACTGTTGCCGCATTACAAGGTGCAGGTCTGTATTACGTTATTAATAGTAATGATGACCATATCGGTACAAGTTTCTCCTCAACTGACCGAAGCGCATACCATCGATTATTCTGGGCCGGTTACACGTATGAAGAACTCTTTAAAGTGGGCTATCGAGGACCAAAACCAACTGAAAAAGTATTAAAGTCTCAAAGAGAGAATGTCATTTATAATGAGTTGAAGTTGAAAACTCAAGGGTACTTATAGTTTTTGTAAACTAAACTTTTACTTTCTTATTTTTTGTATTCCAGAAGAGCACCAGGTCGGCATTTTAAGGCTACTGCAAATAGCATCTAAGGTTGATAATCGGACCGCTTTTGAAGATCAATTCGAAACTGAAGATGTTGATATTGCTGATTTACACCGAGCAAGTATCTCTTAACTAAGAATACTCGGGTAGGTAATGATTATTAAACTGGTATTCTGGATCAAAAATACTTTTAGGTAGTTTTTTTTGCTGTACAAACCAGCTTACTTTTTGCGCTCCGTAAATAGATGGTAAAAGGCCAATGCCATTGCATCCTAAATTGTAGAGCAGGCGAGCATCAGCAATATCTGGTCCGATACACCGTAAATTGTTGGGTGTATAGCCCATGATCCCATGCCAATGGTAGTCAAATTGTTCAGGTTGATGTGATTTTTCAGGCAAAGTTTCCTTCAAGAATTTCTGAATCTCTTTCGTCGCTTTCTGAGAATAAGCATAATGTCGAGAGTAGCGAGTATCTCGATCGTAGAGCCGTTGTGGACCACCAATACAGATCAAACTTTTGTCGCTACCGACATTTCTTCGAGTGAGATAAACATAAGGGTCATCAGCTTGCCCAGCACTCTTTTTAGGAAAGTAACTAATAGCAGTGGGCTTCTTGGTACGCGGCTCAAAATAACCGGCCATATAACCCACTAAACCCGTAATCATACGGTGAAAACGCCGATTCATTCCCGGCACTTGGTCACTAGTAATACTAAAATGCTCAAAACCATTCGTACAAAGCACTACCTGCTCACACAAGTATTGGTAACGTGCAGTATGCAAATAAACTAAATCTTTACTTAATTGCACATGCTTTACTGGTGTATGTTCCAAAAGTAAAAAGCGTTGTGGATACTGTTTCTGTAAGTACTCAGCTAGCTTCTCTACGAATAAGGCACTATTGAGACAGCCTTTCTGGGAAGACAATGCTGCAATGTAGTCATTATTTTCTGTTTCCAATAGACTTAGTACCTTCTTAGCAGAAACAATTTTAAACAAGTAGCCATATTTTTTATAGAAACGCGCGGGAAGTACAGTTGTACTTGCAACATACGTAGGATACACACGGACACCGCCCTTAACCTTTAATAATTTTGTTTTAAGGTGTTGTTCTAATTGAGCCAAATTAGTACACCCTGCATAGCCAATAAAGGTATCAAAAGGCACCGCAATCTTAGTCTTACGCAAAATATCCTTAAGCAGTACCCAAGAGCTTTGAATCGCCACTTGACCTGCTGCAGCCATTTTGAGTCCAAATTCACGAGCAATATCGCTGAAAGGCCGCTCAAAATAATCCACAGCCTGACCACCATTATGACCTGAAGCACCATGAGCTATTTGATCAGCTTCAAGCAAAGTAATGTGCTTTTTTGTTTCTTTCAGCAAATAATAAGCAGTAGTCATGCCAGCAATACCACCACCAATAACAGCCACTTCACCGGTCATATGAGCACGAAGAGCAGATCGGGTACGATCACGATTGAGTTCTTCGATCCAAGGTGAAATATTCTGTTGCATGTTTTTGTGTTCTATTCATTATCCCATGGAGGAAATTACTTGTCCACATTCACTTTTTAATTCTTAAACTACTTGAGGTAGGCAAGTTGGGTAAATTGACGTATTAATGATAAGTAAGGCACACTTTATTCCTTAGCTCAATTTGTGGACGGAGGATCAACTGACCAAATCAAACTATCAGCAGATGAATTAATCACAGCAATCAATGAAAGACGATTTGCTACAATCAGCGAGTTACGCCAATTTTTAGGTCAAACAATTGGTACTTGGGCTCAATTAGAAGCAGCTCCAGTTGCTGAACTCCCAGCTAGAGTATTTGCTCACCGAACCGCAACTTCATCAAAGCCTCAAGGAAGCCTGACTTTGCCTCTAGAAGCTGGTTATCTTCACCAAAATGTTCACATTGATAACAGATTAACTTTACTGTCATGGCTCCCTGCTGCAAATAGAAAGTGGATGGATATTATTTTTGCTAAACTATCACAAGAAGCCGAAGTAGTAGCTCTTACAGAAGAAGGTGAAGCGGTAATTAGAGAGTTAGTACGATTGGAGATAGAAGAAAATGAAAATACAGCAACAACAGTAAAATATGCAGTTAGTAAAAGGCTCTTACAACATTTCTCCGAGTTAGCTCACAAGCTGCGGCAGTACGAATCATTTCGTGAATTTGATAACTTTTTAGAATTGGAAAACTTCCTTAGAAGTCATTGTCCTTTTTTATATTGTCTAGGTGTAGTCTTCATTCATACTCATACTGTTTTAAAAACCAATGAGTCATTTTTATGTTTCAGCTCACCACTAAACCAACATAAAGGAATCATTATTGCTCGCAAAAATAAATCCACTCGAAAAGTAGAAATTACGCCTGAAGGGGTAGCATGTATCACTCACGCAAGTACAAGTAGACTACATATGAGTAACGAAAACAATGTTGCTACCGGTTCACGAATGATCAACCAAGTGCATAAAGAGCATGCTAGACCTTATGATAAAGAAGACAACACTGTAAGAAGATTTAGCACAATTGCAGCTGCAGCAGAGTATTTAGCTAAGTTGCCGGCACTAAAACATGTACCTTACGAACCACAAGAAGACTGTATTTGCATCAAATATGGCAAACGAAAGCAATTTAAACTTATTCAAAGCTTTGATGGCCAGTTTGTGGAAACAGGAGAACTCTGTGCTCTTCTAGAGAACTTCTTTACTATTGCGATTGCCTTGGATGAACTAGCAGCTCTAACTCAATTAGAAAAAGACCCTAAAAAAATAACAAGTAAGAAACGTATACAAGCTCAAAGGCGTAACGTTGTAGAGAAGCTTATTGCAATACTCACAGGTGATCCAATCAATTTAGCTACTCCTAAGCAACAAGCATGGGAGTTCTAATTATTCCTATATTTAAGCTACCTTCCTATTAATCCACCATTGGTCATCAGTATTTTCTAGATACCAATTATCCGATTTAGTAACTAAAATTACTTCTACCAATTGCTTCGCTTGTTCTGACCGCAACCTTTGTTTAGCATTGGTAATCATTGCTTGAGCACGATCATTACCAAGGTCTAATAGTTCTTTGAGTGACATGATCCACTCCAGGTTATCTGCATCTTTAGCTAAGATTGCTTCTGCACTTTGACGTTGCTCAAATTCATTCAAAGTAGCTCTAATTTCTTCACAGAAGGGCAATCTCTGAGTCATATCAGTAATAGCCTTGTGCTCGTCGACTTTTAAATACTGTTGATGCACATAGTTGAGATCGCTGGTACGAGCCTCAGCTGCATCATGAAACAAACACATCTGACATATTTTTGCAGAATCAACATTGCCAGCCAGCTTGGCTAAAGCGAAACCGATGTATACTGTGCGATTCAAATGCTCAGCCACACTTTGCTGACCCGATCCTAAGAAATAAAAAGCACTACGGGGTGTTTTGGCTAAGACACCCATCTCAAACAAAAAATTAGCAACTGCATAAAGTTCCTGATTTTGGTGCATAAATAGTAGTTAAAAAGGTTTTTTATAAACCCAGCTACAATGTATACAAATCCAAATCAATCAGCTGTTTGCGATTTATAACAAGACCATAAATTAGATAAAGATAAGAAAAGAAAAACAAAATACTGTTGTAATTTTTTAACAATTAACTATTTAAGCAACGTTTTTTGGTAAGGTTCTGCTAACATCCAAAGCATATTAAAAACACCAATCATCATCTGGCTAATAAACTTACTTTCAATCACCACAGCTACAACGGATTCTTCAAAGGAGTAAAGAACAAGCTTGTCACCTGACACATCAAAACCACCCACAATTCCTAAAGCAGCAGGCAACACGCGGATCATCGAGAAATGGGCCTTGGCACTTTTTCGAGTATTTAGTGATTGAACTGACCCCAATACATCAGAGCTAGCTTTTAGGAGCAATCTTGAACGAATAGCACGTTTGGCTCGTTCTTCAGAATAATGCTCAGTCCAACCGGGAATCGCTTTTTTGAAAGCATCACCATCACCATAGATACACACATCATCTTCACTGGACAACAGCATCTGCAAAACTTCCTTCAATCCTTCCTTACCTTCATACATCCTCACACCAGGCTCATGCTTTGCTAAAGCAAAAAGATACTTCAGATCAGAGATATGAGTATTCAGCTTCTCATATCGCTCTTTTTGATCATTCAGTAAATGCTCTGGATCAGTAGCAATCACCAAAAGCCCTCGAGATGACTTGGCTGTACTGACCAAGCCTCTTTCTTTCAAAGCTTCCATTACTTCATATGAAGCACTTCGATTGAGATTAGCAGCCAGAGCCACCTGACTCACCAATCCCTTTCCCAAGCTCAAGGCAGCAGCATAAAAAGCACTTTCCCGACGATCAAGCCCCGCAAGTTGCAGGAGTCCCAAAACATCCATTTCTTTTTTAGCCATAAAGTAAGAGATAAAGACGGAGAAAGTGTAGTAGTAAAAGAGTAAATCTAAAAGCACACCACCGAACTATATGTAGGCCAGATGTTTCGACTGCGCTCAACATGAACTAATACTGCCAAACGCTGTGTCGGTAGAATGACAACCTTGGGCCATAGTTCGCCATTGGCACTTCGCAATTCTGAATTCAACCGCAAGCGGTTGTAAGTGTAACTTGTATTGATACACCAACCACATTTATAGTCAGCTCGAATAATCCAACCAGCATGACGCAGTGCAAACAATGTGGTCAGGAATTTCCTATCCACGAACGAGATCGTGCGTTTTACCACAAGGTTTCACCAGTGATCAATGGAAAAACGTACGAATTACCAGCACCGACACAGTGCCCTCAATGCCGACTCAAGAGGCGATTAATTTGGCGTAACGAAACTGCCCTTTACCAACGGAAGAGTGATTTTACGGGTAAAGATATTATTTCTATTTATTCTCCCGACAAGCCATACAAAGTCTACGAGTTAGGACATTATGAAAAGTTAGACCTGATGCAATGGGGAATGCCTATTGATCCAGATCAAGCAGTATTTCCTCAAATGGACAGGTTCCTTAGACAAGTTCCTCGCCAATCATTGGTCAACTTTGGTGAAAACGAAAATGGTGAATATTGTAATTACAGCTTTCAGTGCAAAAACTGCTATTTATGTTTCTGGGGAGATTATGGCCAAGATAGTCTCTACAATTATGCCTTCGTAAACTTGATCAACTGTGTAGATACTTTTTGGCTTTTTGATTCGGAGCTTTGCTATGAGATGGTGGACTGTAATAAGTGTTTCCGTAGCAAATACTGCAAGAATGCTGATAATATTAGTGACAGCGCCTTTATCTTCAACTGTCGCGATCTCAATCATTGTATGTTTTGTGTGAATATCGATCACAAAGAATACTGCCTCTTCAATCAACAATACACTCGAGAAGAGTATCAAGAAAAGATTAAAGCCTGGGACTTAGGTGATCGAGCAGTCGTTGAACAATGTTGGCAAGAATTTAAAAAGTTTCTTCAATCATTCCCGATTCGCAACCTCAACCAAGTCAATGTAGAAAACGTGACTGGGGATGTTAATCGCAACAGCAAAAACTGTTTCGACTGTTATCACATGGTAGAGTCAGAAGATTGTAGCTATGGTATCGACCATATCAAAAACCGGGACATTTATGATTCATACGGCTGTGTCGAGTTGAGCTTATGCTGTGAAACACTGTGTGCGCTTAACTCTCAAAACATTTACTTTTCTTTTGATATTTATACTTCTCACAATCTCTTTTATTGTATTTCTTGTCGTGATTGCAAAGACTGTTTTGGTTGTGTCGGACTAAGACATAAACAGTATTGCATCTTCAACAAACAATATACAAAAGACGAGTACGAAAAAATCATGACTAAAGTATTCGCTACAATGACCAAAGCAGGGGAATGGGGAGAATTCTTACCAGCTAATATGTCCTCATTTGGTTACAATGAAACAGCTGCTCAAGAATACTTTCCCATTACCAAGGAAGAAGCTCTAGCACAGAACTACCCGTGGTCAGACTACGAAGCCCCCATCCCTCAAGTAAAATCAACCATTGAAGGTAAGACATTAGCTAATAATATCAAGGATATTAATGATGATATCCTGCACCAAGCTATCCGCTGCGCCGAAACCGGCAAGCTCTTCCGCCTGACCAAACAAGAGCTGTCTTTTTATCGTAATCACAACATACCAGTTCCACAAACACATAGTGACGCTCGCAGACATGCTCGCATGCTACAAAAGAATCCCAGATCTACACATGAAAGCCAATGCAGTAAATGTTCATTACCTATGATAACCAGCGTTCCAATTTCAAATACAAGGCCAGTTTATTGTGAACAATGTTACATTGATCTCAAATACTAATCACATATGCAAATTAAGAAAAAGATAAGCTGGTGCATGGCTCACAAACTTCCTAATCATCATGAACTGCATGGTCATGGCTATGAGTTGGAAATAGTATTAGAAGGGAAAATCATTCAAAACCCAAATAGTGAAGACGATGGTTTAATCATAGACTTTAAAGTAATTGAGCAAGTAGCAAGAGCGAATGTAATTAACCTATTAGATCGTGCTTGCATCATCAGTGAAAAAGACACAATAGCTCAATCATTGCACCAAATAGCAGATCAAATTAAGATTGTCTTTGTCCCTTTTGTACCTAGCTCAGAACTTATTATTCAATGGTTATTTGAAAAGCTGACACAAGCTTTTTTAGATTTTCCAATTCCAGAACTACACCTTAAAGAACTAACCTTATGGGACAGTGACAGTACAGCAATCACCTATAAGAAAACCAACGAATCTGACAATTAGATAGATCTCGCTTAACGTTTAGCCCTCATTTTGGCAATAGCCCTACTTAGGGCATCAGGATCCGGAGGTGCAGACAATTTAAGTGGAGGAGTTGATGAAGAATCAAGTGATTGTAGAGTTACGCCAATATATTCACGTATAGCAGTAGCATTGTAAGGAATTTGCTTAAAAAATACGGAGGTATCATCTCCCTGAGGATTCTCAATTAACCAGGTTCGTAATCGTTGTAAACGTTGTTTATGGTCAATATTGACATCTTCGGGAAGCAAAACTGATTTTAGTACTTGTGCTAAATTATTTTGATTTTCAACATGAGTACCTGCTTTAGTTAAATGATTAAATATACCGTCGGTTAGCAAACATACAACATCTCCGGGACGTAGCTCGGTTACTCTTGTATCAATTGGAGCGTTTAGAGGAGCCATATCAAGATTTTCTACTCCATGACTTGAAATGCGATTATTTGGCCTCGCTTGAGCGATAATAGTATGTGTTCCATCTTGATGAAGAACTAATAATTCACAATTACCAATGTCCAGAGAAAACATTTTAAGATTCTTCAAATCAATCTTTACTCCCAAAAGCATCATCTCCCCTGGACGTTCAACTCTGCGCTTTAATTTATCAACTACAGACTGTTGCAATTTAGTTCTAGGAACATTGCCTTTACGTACCCTAATTTTACCATCATCATAAGTTTCTATAGTTGCACAAACATCAGCGTCTAAAGCTGTCTTCAATTTCATTTCATCAACCAATCGCAGATTTCTTGCTCTTTCAATGTAAGGTAATAGTATAGATGGAAGTTCATGTTGAACATAATTTGCCCAAGTCTCAGAAGGTTGTTCACTCATTTGTAAGGAAGCAGCTCTAACTGAAGTTCTAGCAGACACATCAGAAAGGCGATCATTTCCAACACCATCACTTAATACTACAGTAACCTCATCTGCATTTTCGATCACTGCAATAGCATCATCTCCAGTAGGGCGATCCCTATCTTCCTGAGATTGACCTTCAGACCATAAATATTTGCTATTAACTGCAACAAATACACCACCATTTTCAATAGGCTGCGCTATAATTCTTTGTTGAACTCTACTAGAGCCATCGGTTTTATATTCTTTAATGTCACAATATCTAAAACCCTTCCCATTGATTAAAACACCCTCTTGTAACCAATGCTCAGGGACAAACTCATTTTCTTCTCTTCTTAGTATATCGAGACCGCTCATAAATATTTTAAACTGATTTAATTTATTTTATCACCAATACTCTCCCTTACATAAGTAGTGAAAAACTCTTCACTGAAGCTTCAACATCACTAACATTAGTAATTGAATCTTCCGTAGTGGCAGTGATGGTATAGAGAATACCTTTAGCCAACACCAAAGTCTGACGGAATTGCACCTTTTTATTATCGGCGCCAACACGCTCATATTTCCACAATGTCGTATCTTGATTTGCTACCTTAATATTTTCGGTCTGCATATTTTGATTAACTGCAGTTGACTGAAGAGAAGCACTATTAGCAGCAATGAGATTAGCTAGGTTGGTTTCCATAGTTGGTTGAGTCTGCACCATCAAGACACCATCGACACGACGTAGAGCACGATTGGCATGAGAAGCAGTAAAAATGCTTGTAGGATCATTGCTAGCAGCAATCCACTCCTGAGGATAACTCATAGTGAAGCTATCATTTTTGAAAGTCTGGAGATTAGCACCACAACCAGCTAAAACTAGAGGAATAGCGAATAAAGTTACTATTTTCTTAAACCAAGTCATATAGAAGTAATAATGAGACAGGATCATACTACTAAATGTTACCCTGAAGCAAAAGAGAAGTAGTTTTATTGCACATAATACGATCTTTCACTATCAATCATTCCTTTAAAAACCACGAACACCTATTGTGCGATATCGTGGAGCGGGAAACGAGACTCGAACTCGCGACCTTCTCCTTGGCAAGGAGACGCTCTACCAACTGAGCTATTCCCGCATCACTCTTTTGGAGCATGCTTTATTTCAAACCTGCAACAAGCTAAAAAATAACCTCACAAATGTCAAGGAAAATCTTCGATATTAGTTTCCCAACAAAGTATTAAAGTAATTATCGTTACAATTTCCTTAGTCAATGAATAAAACACTATGAATGATCATATATGGCCACGATTACCAGAAGCCAGAAATTGCTATTATGAAGTACTCACGGCATATTAATGAAGAATTTATCTTGTAATTATGACTACGTTGGGGATTAAGAGCACTCGTTATACTAAAGTAATCATTGCATTACTCTTAGTAGTTTTCCTTTACGTGTTGATCCGAACAGCTTGGGTAGGGGATGATGCTTTTATCACTTTGCGTACCGTCGACAATTTCATCAATGGTTATGGGCTAGTTTGGAATATTGGCGAGAAAGTACAAACATATACCCACCCACTGTGGATGCTAATTTTGAGTGGAGTTTATTTTTTCACTCATGAAGCCTTTTTCACTACCATCACCGTTTCTATCCTTCTCAGCTCGGCAGTCGTCTATAGTCTAGCAGTGAAGAATGCTCGCCATTTACAAGTTAGCTTGCTCATAAGTAGTTTACTCATCGGGTCTCAGGCATTTATTGATTATTCTACCTCTGGTTTAGAAAACCCACTGACCCATCTACTGATTGTACTGTTCGCCATCGTTTACTTCAGCAAATTTGCGAGTAGTAAGAAGGCAATCTTTCTCTCTTTATTGGCCAGTTTAGCCATGGTGAACCGTTTAGATACCTGTTTATTGTTTATCCCGGCACTGGCTTACTTCCTCTATCAAAATAAACAATGGAAAACATTGTTGTGGATGGGATTAGGTAGCATACCAATAATTAGTTGGCTTCTTTTTGCATGGTCTTACTACGGTTTTATTTTACCCAACACCTATTATGCCAAGCTCAATACAGGTATTCCTCTCATTGAGTTGATCAAACAGGGGATAATCTACTGTTTAGACTGCCTGCAACATGATCCTATTACTGTCTTAACCATTATCATCTCAATAGTACTATTAGCATCTTATCGCCGTTATCAGGCTTTATGGTTAAGCCTAGGGACCATGCTTTATTTAGCATATGTAATCAAAAATGGCGGGGACTTCATGGCCGGTAGATTTTTTTCAGCTCCTTTTATTTTGGCGGTTGCCAGTGTCCAACCACTGCTCAATGATCTATTTGAAGAGGTCAAAATCACTATTGAAGCCACTTTTTTGATTAGCGCAATTCCCTTAATAATTATCGGCAGTTCAATTATCAATTATAGTAAAAAAGAACCAGAAGTAATCACCATTCCAGCCAATGGCGTAGCCAATGAACGTTACTTCTACTTCCCCACAAATGGTTTAATTAATCAGACTAGAACAGACATCCACCCGGCTCATGGCTGGGCAATCTATGGTCGAGATCAAGGTAAATATGCCCAAAACATTGTAGATTATACCCATGTAGTCACTTTCCCCAATGTGGGTATGTTGGGCTACTTCGCCGGCCCTAATGTTTATATCGTTGACCCATTTGCTTTAACGGACCCTTTTCTTTCTCATCAACCATTATCTGATGGTCAACAAGAAAATTGGCGAGTAGGCCATTTCTGGCGTGACATCCCTGAAGGTTTAGTAGAAAGCAAAATGTATCATCAGAATATGCTACGCGATCCTGAGTTACGCAGACAGTACGATTATTTCCAAAACATTATTACGAGATAACCAAAGGCGCTGTTGCCTTTTTAGACAATTTTGATTATGTTCTTGTCGCTTTCGTGTTTACATATGGGATTGTAGCTCAGTTGGTAGAGCAGTTGCCTCTTAAGCAAACGGTCCCGGGTTCGAATCCCGGCAGTCCCACCACGAGCTCGCACGTCTCCAGGCGAGCGCAGTCTTTTCCTAGTTCCTTATTTCTTTACCCACGCCACCGGAGCGAGCAGAGGAAAAAGGAACCAGGAAATAAGAAATAATTATCGCACTAGCACCATCTGCCTAACCTCAATCTTACTAAGGTTTATTTTGTCTTCGCCAAAACCCCGTAGTTGAAACCCTGTCTTATTAAAGATGCAACTTCTTCATTTGACTGACCTTCGACATTAATTACGTTGCCACCTGAAAGGAGATATTTCACATGGTAACTATCTTGGTACTTTTGTTTGGTCATACCCCAGTACATATCTAATCCGTCCGTAATCCAAGCAGAAATGAGATCTGGCTTCTTGGCCAAAATATACTCAGGGTCAAATTTATTGTGACCGACGATGAAGGCTACGTCGCTCGCATCTTTTTTGGCAATATGTTTATCATTGAGACCCAACATATCAGTCGTATACAGTTCAGAGAAAAAGGGGATCTTACCGGCAGCATCCACAGCCAAAGTTGATTGAGGTTCATGCTCTTTAAGGTACTGGCCCAAAGTGATCCACATATCATATTGGGGACCATTGGTGGCATACATCAAATGTTCATTATCACCGATAGTGTTCAAACCAAGAGCAAGAAAGACGATAGTGATAATTACAGCAAAAACTGTATTGGCATGTTTTTGTAATAATGTTACCAGCAAAAAGATACCCAAAGGATAGAGAAGCAATAAAAATCGTTCGTGGAAAACATCTCCACCGACATAAATCCAATATGCAATTAAACAGAGCGCTCCTACAATAGGGAATGGCCAAGATAGTAATTTACGTTGTTCATCTGTAGTCGTACGATAATAACTAAATACAGTGAGCAAAATAGTTAAGCCCAAAATAACAGCATAGGGCCAAACCCCTGAATGGAAAACAATAGTAATAAAATCCTCAAACCCATGTTGCAAACGAGTTAGGATCGTACCAGAAACTTTGGCATAATAAGCGTTATTCAAAACATCACCATAATATAAGTAGCGCAGAGCAATATAAATACTTTCTACGACAGCTGTAGTTAGAAACGTGACTAATGCCGTCCAATATTCACGCCTAAAAACTAGTAAGTAAAATACTAAAATACCGGCAAAGATAAATCCATCCACTCTTGTAACCAAAAGAAGAACTATACTAGCTAACAAAAGGTATAGATGCTTCTTAGTAGCCTTATTTTCTAAATATCGTTCCATTGATGTCCAGCCAAGCAGTTGCCAAAGTAGCACCAAAATACTCTCCAACCCAGTATTGATGTGTAACCACACAATAGGATTGGCACTAAAGAGCAAACCACCCAGCAATGCTTGGCGCTGACCATAGCGATGAGCAATAAAGCCGCAAAAAACAAGTAAAGCGGCTAAACCCAATAAAATATTGAATGAAAAAGAATAACTATAAACAAATGCCTTACCAATCAAAAAAGCAGGAACCATCAATAAAGTGTAAAGCAAGTTGGAATAGCCCTCAACTCGTTCACCTGGATTAAAAACTAAACCATGACCATTGAAAAAGTTTTCCGCATAACGATAACTTATAAAAGCATCATCACTACCAACGATATCAATAAAAAATGTGTTGTACCGCAGATGGATGAAAGCCCCTACCATCAAAATCAAACCAACAATGGCAATACCAAGAAAGAAATGTAGTTTTTTCATGATGAGGATAGTGACAAACTGTGTATCTACCGGATCCTTCGACTGCGCTCAGGATGAATTATAGTCGGTAGAGGCTTTCTCCCACTGCTTGAACGACTCTCAACGCTCAACTTTTCTGCGCAATCCATTTTTCACAATCAAGCGCTGCTCTACAGCCATCAGCGGCTGCTGTAATTGCTTGTCTATAAGTAAAGTCTTCAACATCACCAGCCACGAATATACCTGGGACATTAGACATACTTCGTTCTTTAGGCACTAAATAACCGTTTTCCAACATATCCAGCTTGCCCTTAACAAACGCAGTATTAGGATCATTACCAATGGCGACGAATACACCATTGATCTCCAGCTCTTTCCGCTCCTGGGTATTCACATCTTGAACAACAACCTTTTCCACCTTTTTTTCTCCAACGAATTCCACAATCTGAGAATTCCAAAGCACGGTGATTTTAGGATCATGTAAAACTCGATCTTGCATAATCTTACTTGCTCTAAAAGCATCACGACGGTGAATAAGGAGCACTGAAGCTGCCATCTTAGCTAAATGATGAGCCTCTTCCATAGCACTATCACCACCACCGACGACAATCACATTTTTATTACGATAGAAAAACCCATCACAGGTCGCACAAGTATGATAACCACGTCCAACATAGCGCATTTCATTAGGCACTCCCAAATAACGAGCAGATGCACCCGTAGCCACAATCACAGCATCTACTGTATAGGTAGTAACATCACTGGTAACGACAAATGGCCGCTGCTCCATAGCGATGCTAAGAGCTGACTCATAAACAATCTTGGCCCCAAACTTTTCTGCTTGTTTTTGCATATTACTCATCAACTCTGGGCCCAATATGCCGTCAGGAAATCCGGGAAAGTTCTCAACGAGTGTAGTAGTAGTCAATTGCCCCCCCGGTTGTGGTCCTGCCAAAACAGTAACATCAAAGGCTGCTCGAGCAGCATAGAGTGCAGCAGTAAATCCAGCAGGTCCGGTGCCAATTACCAATACTTTTGGTTTATCCATAAATTCCAAATAAAGTATCCTTTTTATACACATTTTTAGGCCTGCGGCCAAGGTGGAAGTGAAACTGGATCAGTGACAAAAGTTCAGAAATTCTTTATCTTGGAAAAGAACTTTTGCTAATCATGACTGATCAAAACGCAGGCCAATCAGGATTATTCATAGCTGTCAGCATTGCTGTCGTTGGACTACTCAGCTTTGGTGGTTTCTTCATGTATCACACCACTCAAGCAATATTTCAGGGTATCCGTGACCCAATCACTATTATTGAAAAACTCCCTGGCAATGAAACCGAAAAAGATGAGCACGGCTGTAGTCACATTTTGCTGATGGGTGGTGGTGGCAAAGAATATGATGATGGTTCCGAGCTCGTAGATAGTATTATGGTTGCTTCTATCTGTAATGGACCTGACCAGGTGATCTTTACCTCAATTCCTCGTGACTTAGTGCTCAAAGTAGAAAACTTTGGTTATCGCAAGATCAATACCCTTTATATTTTAGCTAAACATCAATTAGGTGAAGAGCACAGTGCTGATCTGATGTTGGCAGCGGTCAAAGAAGTGACAGGATTACCAGTAAACTATTATGCTTACGTTGACTTCCAAGGCTTCGTTAGTATTTTTGATGCTTTGGCTGGACCAGAAGGACTAGATGTAGATGTCAATCCTGGTTTCATCGACCGTGAATTTCCTGGTGCTAATTATTCTTATATTACGGTTAAGTTCGAAGAGGGGATACAAAAAATGGATGGCAAAAAAGCCCTCCAATACGTGCGCTCACGTCATGGGGTCAATTTAACTACCGGAGAAAATGTCGCATCTGACTTCGACCGATCACGCCGCCAACAACAAATCATTGCCTTACTTAAGGATCGTATCAAAGATGTGTTGTTAGGCAATGATATGACTCCGTTAGTAAATACTGCCAACGCTCTCCAAGAAAGCTATGAAACCAATATTCCGGTACGCGACATGCTTGATTTAGCAGCTCGTTGGAAAAAAGTAGATCAGAGCCATGTCTATGAAATAGTGCTCAAAGAAGGTCCCGGAGAGCTCCTCTATATTCCATCTCCAGAATTCCGCCAAAGTTTAGTTGGCAATATGTGGTTCCTTTTCCCAGTAGGGGATGATTTCACTGCTATTCAAAAATATGTAGCTCGAGTACAAGCTAATCCAGCACGAGCACTCAGCGGCACCTCTCCTATTGAAATCCTTAATGGTACCAAGGTAAAAGGTTTGGCAGGCCAAGTAAGTGAAAGATTCCTCCAAGAAGGTATTACTATTCTTTCTCAATATGGTATTCGTAACACCTACAACAAGAAACAGTATGAGAAGACATTAATTATCGATAATAGCGGAGGCGGCAACATAGAATTAGTTAAAGATATCCAACGACTCCTAGGGACTGGTGAAATTGTAGCTGAGAATCCAGAACCAAGACTCTACAGCAGTGTGGGGATCACCGTTATTCTTGGTGCTGATATAGTGCCTACTGATGATCCAAGCATTGCCCCTGGAAGCGTCAATTTAGAAAACTACACCAGTACTCTTCAATAGCATGCTATCCAAGCTCTGGAGCATCATCAGAATCCAGTTAAGTGTCAATCTGGCTTATCGAGGCAATATTCTCTTTTGGTTGCTCATTCACTTAGTAGGATTTATCGTTTTGTATTGCTTCTGGACTGCTATTTACAGTGATCGCGAACTAGTGCAAGGAATTGGTTTTTCACAGATGATCAGCTACCTCTTAGCAGTAAGCATGATCCGTGAATTCGTCTTGGTGGCTCCTGAATATGAAATCAACAGCACGATCAAAAGTGGTAAACTTTCATCATACTTAGTAAGACCATTTGCTTACCCGATACATGTTCTTCTTTCCAGCAGTTTATGGCATATGATTGAGACTGCAATGGGTATAGCTATTTATTTAGTAATTGCTTATTTCCTTATCCCTGACATGCAGTGGCATTGGTCTTGGACTATTTTACCTTTGATTATTCTGGGGCATATCATTAGTAGCTTGCTATCACTGTGCTTAGGCACATTAGCTTTCTGGCTTACAGAAGCTTCGGCATTTTATTACTATAAAGAGATTTTAATTTTTTTAGTTGGAGGCATTCTCTTTCCCTATCAGCTCATGCCTACATGGGTTCAACAAATAATGAATATACTACCTTTCTACGGCAGTATGGGATTACCAGCTGAATTATTAACCAATCTGAGCACTACACCTAATACAAGCTACTGGTTTCTAACCTTGATCATTTGGAGTTTAATGCTCCTTATTGCCAGTAGTTTATTGTGGAAAAGGGGGGTGAGACACTATGAAGCTATTGGAGGTTAGGCTCTTGATTCATAAACCTCTTTTTCGACAATTTTATCCTGTACATTGGACTCGACTTGAGCAGCTATTGAAGAAAAGCCACCAAATACGGAGTCAGGGAAAAGCTCTTTAAATCCTTCGCCTTCAACTGCCTGCTTAAGACGGTAACGTTTGTGTGATGCTGGACCCGATTTATTTTCAGCTTTAAGCTTCATCTCCAAAGTTTTGAACTGCACTTCAACAGGGACCTTTATTCCATCAACAAGTACTCCATCAACGAGTATTCCGTCTACTAAGTGGAAAAATATTACTTTCTCATTGATAAATTTCGTAGAGGTAGAAACATTATCATTGGAAGCAGCTGCCGGATTAGTAATTCCGGTATAATCTTCAACAAATGCACTCACATTCCAGACATCCTTTATATATGCCTTTAATTCCAAAATAACACGACATAAGGTTTCATGGTCCATTTCTCTACTATCAATAACAAAATCAAAACCAACAAGATCAGTTATTTCATTAATGTTACCTTTGTTAAGCAGTTTAAGCAGAGTAGACGAAGCTGTTTTGCATCGACTATCAATACCAACTTGTTGACCATTGGCAAATAAAGTAACTGCACCAGCTTTAGTAGCTATTACTCTTGGCAATAATTTAAACTCACGCACACCTTCACCATCATAAAGAGAACAAAATCGATCATCCTGAACCAAAGATTTATTACCATCTTTATCAATATACACATGAGGAACTTGGCGCCCCTCTCTACCTTCCAATGCCAAATTTAAATCATCATGCAACTTACGTGCTGACTCAATTTTGGCCTTAAATGGAGGATAGCGTTCTATGTATTGATAAAGCAAAGTAAGCACTAATATTTGCTGAGCAACATAACGTCGCTGTGCACCAATGGGATATTTGTTGGGATAAAACAATAATTCAGCGATATCTGATAACCTTTTGAACGCGATATCCTTTGGCTTATGAGCTGATAAAATCGCCGGTGGCGTACTTGATCTTGCATTGGAATCCATAGCATCCCATTCAGCCAATCTATGCCTTTGAAATTCCTCAGCTGCTTGATGAACCTGTTCCAAAAAAGCAACCGCTTCCATCTGATGTCTATCAATACGATCACTCAGATCACTATCTGATTCTCCTGGTAATCGAAGCCCCAACTTATGCAGCAACGCGACATTTACTCCTTTAAAGATTTTTTGAAACTCCAAAATTGCAAAACGTTCAAATTGCTGGGAAACCAAAGGATTACTAGAAATCACCTCAGGACGTAATTTTGATACTTCACTAATAAAAGCTACTCTATTTTGAGCAATATAATCTCTGAAGTCTTCGGTAGCAAATAGCTCCCCTGACCTAATCTTATCAATTACCTCATCAGGGAGCCTCACTGGAGAATGTTTTGTATTAGCAGTCCGAACATATTCATCTAATAAACCCGCAACTACCGTTTTATAAGACTCTCGAATCTTTACTAAAGACAATGATGTGCCAGGAATGTCCCTGTTATATTCATTATCAAGAGCCGCTGCTAACTTATTACGAACATCAGTGGCAATTGGACCACTAATAGCATCTGTAACATCTTCATCTGCTAACTGCAGAGTCCTACTAATAACTAACCTCACCACTCCTTGTAACTCCAGTTCCAATAATGAAGTACCCTCCTCAGTGAGGTAAGGCGCTAATCCACCTAGGATCGGCCTTGCACCTGAAGCATTAGCATCAACTAAACGATCAACCAAAGATCGACGACCGTTACCATTCCGGGTAGTATTACCTTGATCTGTTACAGTTGTAAGAGCCATAAATCAATGAAAAAGTTAGTCTCGCTTTTAAAACTCAGTCTTACCAGAGATATCATGTATCGGACTAATTTCTGGACCACCATCATGTCTAGAATTGGTTTCCTGATCATCACGATACTATGGTTCACCATTATGTATGACACCCTGCTTCACGTCAAGGATTGGGGCTATAGTCAAACCCTATTCTTTTTGGCAACATTTCAACTGATTGAAACCATTACCATCGCTTTTTTTGGTAATAGTTTTGCTAGCTGGCATGAGCATATTCGTAGTGGTTCCTTAGACACCTTGATTACTAAACCATTAGACATCCAGTTAACGCTTTCATTGCAGGCAATTTCACTACCAAATCTCCTAACCATTTTTGCTCCATTGGTACTCATTGTAAGCTTAAATGCACAAGCTAGCATGATTGCGAGTTTAGGAACCTTGGTGCTTTATATCGTTAGTATCTTCTTAGGAGTAACTATATTTTATAGCGTGTGGTTGACCCTCATGACCATTCTGTTTTGGTTCATTGGTGTCGAACATTGGTCCAATATTTTTCATAGCCTCACAGGATTTATGCAAGTACCACCAATTATTTACGAAGGCATTATTAAGGTGCTCTTTTATTATATTTTACCCATCTTCGCCGCCGTGCTTTTACCAGTGCAGTTTATCTTTACCAAAGACCCCGCAAACTTGGCTTATTTAGCAATCATTTCTATTGTCAGTCTAGTACTTTCCCGAGTATTCTTTTTGTTTGGTCTCAGGTCCTATAGCAGCGCTAGTAGCTAAATGGTATAATTGCTGGAATACAAAACAAAAATACATGTCCAAGTGGGTGACCAGAATCGTAATTGCATTGCTCTGTCTAGAATGCATTGTCAGCAGTGGTGCTGACCAGTACCATGCCCGATTGGCCTTAGCTGAAGCTGCTTTGACCACAGATCATGTAGCTCAAGAACTTTTGATTAGCATGGCTGGAAGCGATGCTGTGACTCTTAAAAATACTTTAAAAAGCCTCAAAGCCAATTACCATGTCACTGCAGTAGAAAGATTACCCACTAGCGAAGATCAATTTCGAGTGCAATTTGCCAGTTCACTGGATTTGGCAGCAATTATGGCTAGTCAGGATCCTGATTTAAAAATAGAGCCTAATTACATCATGTCAGCAACCAGTCTTCCACCTGACACCTACTATGCTAGTGAGCAATGGTATCTGAATAATACAGGCCAAAGCGTTCATCGTACTGCCAGTATCAGCCAGGCAGGTACGGCTGGCATCGATATTGATTGGGAACCAGCATTCAATCAAACCAATTTAAGAGGGGATAATACTATCGTAGCCATTTTAGATAGTGGTTTAAATGCTAATCATCCAGACATCCTTCCCAATCTCTGGACCAATCCACTAGAACCAAGCATTGATGGCATCGACAACGATGCTAATAATTTTGTCGATGACGTACACGGTTGGAACTTTATTAACAATACCAACCAATTTAGTGATGACCTTGGACATGGTACCTTTGCTGCTGGTTTGATTGGATCGGTAAGCGATAGTCATGGAATTGTAGGCATTGCTTCCCAAACCAATATTATGCCACTTAAAGTACTCAATGCCCAAGGAAATGGCAGCACTACCAATGTTATTCGCGCTATCAATTATGCTGTGGCTCACGGAGCCAACGTCATCAATATGAGCTTTGGTGGAGCCAATGCTTCTACTGCACCACTGATTACTGCTTGTAATGATGCCAAACAAGCTGGTGTGGTATTAGTAGCAGCTGCCGGCAACACCAATGAAAGTATTGAGGATAATGACTTTTCACCAGCAAATATCGAAAGTGTCATTGCTGTTGGCAGTATCGATAGCAACGGAACTAAAGCTTCTTTTTCTAATACCGGAAATAAGCTCTCCATCGTAACACCAGGCGTTTTCCTACTCGGAACTCGTGCTCATACGCCACAGGAAAGTAGCACAATGGTCCTGAATGATGGAGCCATCGCACCGGATGGTTATATTATCGCTTCAGGAACTAGTTTCTCTACACCGATGGTCAGTGCTGCTGTGCTGCTGCTTAAAGAGCAAAATACCAATTGGCCAGCAAGCCTAATTCAAACCAGACTGGAATCCACAGCACGCGACTTGGGAAGCCCTGGTAAAGACAATCTCTATGGTTATGGATTGCTAGATATCCAGGCTGCTTTAGGCATACCCGAGGACGCACCACCAATTAATCTACCACCGCAAATCACCAGTATCAGCACTAGTCCTAGTACTATCGTTAATGACAATCAAAGTAGTACTACAATCACTGTAATAACCACTGATCCGGAGAGCTCTTCACTCACAGTAACAGGCAGTGGCAGTAGCTTGGATCAATCAACCATTAGCTTCGCTCTTATGGGTACTAATACGTATACATCTGAACCAATCCATACCACCGTAATCGCCGGTAGCTATAATGTCAGTATCAATGTTAGTGATGGCTTTCAAACTGTTAGTGAAAATACAGTCATTCAAGTCACCCAAGCTCCAGTGGGATTAAACATCACGACACCCACTACAGATAGTCATTACGTAACCACTGCTGAAACAGTCACTTTGGGTGGAAATACCACCGGTCCGATACAAGAAATCGCGATCAATAGCATTCCAGTTGCTAGCTATATTCCTGGACAATCTCAGTGGAGTACCATCTACAGCCTCAATTTAGGCAATAACACGATTAACGTCGACAGCTACACATTTGATCATCGACCAGTGGCATCTACCAGCATCATAATCATTCGAAACCCAGTTGCAATTGAACCAACTCCAACTGCCTCTCCCACGCCCACATTTTCACCTACTCCAGAAACTAGTCCAATTCCGACAGTTACTCCCACTCCAACCATCGAACCAACCATTGCCACCACTACTACACCGACACCAGAACCATCAGAAAATGATAGCTCTAGTAGACGATCGAAACGCAGACGTACAAGTGAAGGAGTTGTAACAGCTCCACTCCCTGACTTCTATGACATTGCGACCAATCACTTTGCTTACAATCAAATCAATGATCTCCGAGCAAAAGGGGGGATACAAGGTGTAAATGGGTTTTTCTTCCCTAATAATAGCGTTTCCAAAGGTGAATTCTTAAAAATAGCCTTACGCGATGCCGGCTTAGTCAATTCCAACTGTAGCCAAACAAGCTCTCCTTACCCTTTAGTAGAAATCAGTAGCATGAATCAAGAACTACGCTGTGCCTACTATTACGGCCTGCTGCAGTATGAAGCAGCTTCCTTCAATCCTAATCAACCCATCAGCCGCAGCCAAGCAATTGTTTGGCTAGTCAGCATCCGAAGAACAGCAGTATCCACTTCACCACTGAGTTACTTCCAAGACGTAGCTCTTTCTACATGGTCACCAGCCATCAATACCGCTTACGAACATCAATGGATTCAGGGCTTCCAAGGTCAATTTTACCCATCAAACACGCTTACTCGTGCTGAAGCAGCAAAAATGATTGTTAATTCTCGCAATTAAGTTAGACTAATGCAGCATTAAGTCTCCACCTTGGAAATTGTTGCTGCTCAGTTAGCAAAAAGCTTTCCCATATTTCACAAACAACCTGGCCTCTGGGGGAGTGTGAAATCACTTTTTTATCGTCAAAAAAGTCTTAAACACGCTTTAACCAATATCAACTTTCATATTCCTACTGGAAGTATGGTCGCCTTACTTGGCCCTAATGGTTCAGGGAAAACGACATTAATGAAGATTATTAGCGGAGTACTACTACCGACATCGGGAACCATTCAAGCGGGTAGTTTTATTCCCGGTAACCGAAAAAAAACATTCTTAAGACAAATGAGCTTAGTCATGGGGCAAAGAAGTCAGTTATGGTGGGACTTACCCACTTTAGATAGTCTCCAATTCTTTCAAGCTATTTATGAAATAGCGCCTACCGATTTTGCAGAAAGATTGAAACGATATAGCGCACTTTTGGATATCGAAGATATTTTAAGACAACCAGTCCGCAAGCTTTCACTTGGCCAGAGGATGCGTTGTGAATTTCTAGCAGCGATTATGCATCATCCACAACTCCTATTACTGGATGAACCAACAATAGGACTGGACATTATCTCTCAACAAACGATTCGCCAATTTTTGTTGGAATACCATAGCCAGACTGGAAGCACTATCATTCTAACCTCACACAATATGCAGGACATTGCTAATCTGTGCCAAAGAGCAATTATTTTGCAAAAAAGTCGCATTGTTTTTGATGATCAGATTAGTACCCTTCATAGTAAATATGCCAAAGAAAAGCGAATTAGCCTTACACTAGCTCCAGGAGCTGATTTACCTGCACTACCGGCTAATGTACAGAAAATTACTCAGCCTAATCTTGTGATTGATCTCATCGTACCTTACAATGCAGTTGCTTCTTTGGCTGCTCAGATTTTGAATCAAACCCAAATAGAAACATTCACTGTGCATGAACCAACCCTGGAAGAAATCATTCGTCAGTTTTTTCTAGACACTGACACTCCCTCTAAAAATCTCCCCTAAACTTCTTATGAACAAGAAAAAAGCATTGACCAGTCAAAAGGACGACTTTTCTCAATGGTATTTGGATTTAGTAGCTGCAGCCGACCTTGCTGATTACTCATCAGTAAAGGGCTGTATGATTATCAAACCGTATGGCTATCGGATTTGGGAATTGATGCAGGCAGACCTTGATAAAAGGATCAAAGCTGCTGGCGTCAAAAATGCGTATTTCCCATTATTTATTCCAGAAAGCTTCCTCAAAAAAGAAAGTGAACATGTAGAAGGTTTCGCACCTGAAGTAGCCGTCGTTACGCATGCTGGTGGTAAACAACTAGAAGAAGCTTTGATCATTAGACCGACATCAGAAACTATCATCTATGACACCTATTCACGCTGGATTCAAAGCTATCGCGATCTCCCACTGCTAATTAATCAATGGGCCAATGTAGTTCGTTGGGAAATGCGTACGAGACCATTCCTACGTACTACCGAATTTTTATGGCAAGAAGGCCATACTGTACATGCCACCAAAGAAGAAGCAGATACTGAAACACTACGAGCGCTAGCTATGTACCAAGATTTCGCTGAAAAAACCTTGGCCCTCAAAGTATTAACTGGTTATAAATCCGAAAATGAAAAATTCAAAGGTGCATTGTATACTACTTGCATCGAGAGCTTAGCCAAAGATGGTAAATCAATTCAATTTGGTACCTCTCACAACTTAGGCCAAAACTTTGCTCGTGCCTTTGAAATCAATTTCTTAGACAAAGATGGAGAAAGAAAAGTGCCATGGCAAACAAGCTGGGGTGTATCTACCCGTATGATTGGCGCATTAATTGTAGCTCATGGTGATGATGATGGCCTGGTCTTGCCACCACCAGTAGCCCCAATTCAAGTAGTGATTATACCTATCGGCAACGATGAAAGTGCACTACCGGAATTAAAAGCTACCTGTGAGCAAATTAAATCAGCTCTACCTGCAGAAGTACGTGTACATATTGATGATCGCACCGAACAAAGCTTAGGCTTCAAACGTAATGAGTGGGAACTCAAGGGTGTACCTGTACGCATTGAATTTGGCAAACAAGAACTAGCTGAAAATAAAGTGAGCGTTGCTCGCCGTGATACGAGAGAAAAATCTAGTATCAATATTAGTGACTGTGCACAAATGATTCCCCAATTGCTCAACCAAATCACCAATGATATCTATCAAGGTTCAGCCGAGCGATTACAACAGGCAGTTACTGAAGTCACCACTTATGAAGAGTTTTTGGCAGTAGTCGAAAAGGGCGGTTATGCCTTAGCTTATTTCTGTGAAGATAGTGCGATTGAGAAAGAAATCCAGGAAAAGACCAAGGCAACTACTCGCTTGGTTAGTTTCGCAGAAAAAGGGGAAAGTGGAGATCACAAATGTTTTTATTCTGGAAAACCAGCTACAAGAAAATGGTACTTTGCTAAATCTTATTAAGCATGTTTGGAAATTTATTTGGCGCTTTTTCACACGATATTGGTATAGACTTGGGTACAGCAAACACCTTGGTATTCGTGCGCAATAAAGGAATAGTAATCAATGAACCTTCGGTAGTAGCCATCAATGACAAAACTAAGCAAATATTAGCCATTGGTGAAGCTGCCCGCCAAATGGTAGGGCGGACACCATCGCATATAGTGGCCATCCGTCCTTTAGTAGATGGTGTCGTCTCTGACTTTGAAATCACCGAACAAATGCTGCGGTATTTCATTGATAAAGTACATAAAGAATCTTTCACCCTCTTTCCTCGCCCCCGCGTAGTAGTAGGTATCCCTTCAGGTGTGACTGAAGTAGAAAAAAAAGCTGTAGAAGATGCTGCCCGCAATGCCGGTGCTCGTCAAAGTTATTTGATCGAAGAACCAATGGCAGCAGCAATTGGCGCTAATTTACCTGTCCAAGAAGCTACAGGTAGTATGATTGTCGATATTGGTGGTGGTACGACTGAGGTAGCTGTCATTTCCTTGGGTGGAATCATTACTAGTAAGTCTTTGCGCATTGCTGGTGATAAACTCAATGAAGATATTGTGCAATATGCCAAGGACAACTTCAATTTATTACTCGGACTGAGAACAGCAGAAAGAATTAAATGGGATATTGGTAATGTTTATGAAACCAGAGAACGAGGAGTATTCAATGCTCGTGGCCGTGATTTAGTCACTGGACTACCAAAAGAGATTCAATTCGACGAACGGATGATTCGTGATGCCCTCATGAAATCAGCAATGATTATTGCTGAGACTGTTCGCATTACGGTGGAACAAACACCACCTGAGTTGGTATCAGACATTATGGAGCGTGGCATCATTCTAGCTGGAGGAGGTGCTCTACTTCGTGGCTTGGATCAGCTCATTTCCGCACATGCGCATATGCCTGTCTACATCGCTGAAGATCCACTATCAGCAGTAGTTCGTGGCACTGGTCAGGTACTAGAGAATATTGATACACTGCGTGACGTGTTGGTATCAACTGAAGATCGCTCATTATTACGTTAAATTTATGTTTATTGCTCGCTTAGTATGGAATTGGTTACTCAATAGCTTAGTATTAGCATTAATTATTGTGCTAATACCCGCCATTCACTTCGCTACAGTACTTGATCTGCGCAGTGAGATTCGCGTAATTCTTTTGGCTGGTCTGATCCTAGGTATACTTAATACTTTTGTTAAGCCGCTACTTAAACTGCTATCCCTACCTTTGATCCTGCTAACCGGGGGATTGTTTCTAATTATCATCAATGTGATCATTTTGATGCTAGTCACTTGGCTAGTGCCAGAGCTAATAATCCCTGATTTTATTACTTATTTAATCGCTGCAATTTTACTGGGAATTCTCAATACCATTGAAAACCTCTTTTTCGTCTAGTACTATTACCGCGATCATTACACTTTATGAACATCATCAAATACCTCTTGATTGGCAACGCAATTCTACTCGTATTTTTCATCCTCTTACAATCACGGGGGGTAGGTCTCTCTAGTACTTTTGGTGGAGATGGAGCCTTCTACCGTACTCGCCGAGGCCCAGAGAAATTGCTTTTCAACCTCACTATCTTCCTCATTACAACCTTTGCTATTTTGAGCTTAGTATTACCTCTTTGGGATAGTTTGTCAGCTACATTTCGTTAAGACATCACATGTCTGATAATTCACCGGCCCCTTTTTTTGCTCGTACAGAAAGATTTTTAGTGAGTCTGCTGCTAGTAATTGCAGTACCTGTTACTACCGTCTTTGTCGGTAGCTCTTTAATTGGAGCCAGGACCATGACCCAACCCAATCGGGGAGGAACATTGACTATCGCTGAAATGGGTATGACTGACAGTATCAATCCACTCTATTGCAGTACAAACACAGTCAACCGTACTGTATGTAGCCTTATCTTTTCCGGATTAACTAAGATTGATCCTTTTAGTCATGAAGTTAAGCCGGACCTAGCTCAAAAGATTGAGATTAGTAATGATCTCAAAACGTATACGGTTACTCTGCGAGATGCTTATTTTCATGATAATCAACCGGTAACCAGCACTGATGTAGTCTTTACCTATCAGCAACTTTTGAAGGACCCTGGTTATGACGGACCATACAAAGGTGCTTTCAACGGTATCACTATTGAAGCCAAAGACAACAAAACAGTAACATTCAAACTACCCGATATTAATGCTTTCTTCCCAAATAGCTTAACTATTGGCTTGGTTCCTGAACATATTTTAGGTAGCAGCACTAATATTGCCGACTTCCTTAGCCATCCATACAATCACAATCCCATCGGCACAGGTATGTACCAATTTGCTTCTTTGAATAAAGACACTTCAACTGAGATTAGTTTACGCTCATTTACCAATTATTATAGCCAAGGTCCCTATATCACCAATATCCACATCACTGGCTATAGTGATAGCGAAGCTCTGCACCACGATGCCAGTCGCTACGATGTAGTATTTCATGACAATGAAACCATCGACTTAGATCCTAATACATATACTAGTAGTAAATTTATCCTTCCTCAATACGTCGGTATTTTCTTTAATACCAATACTCCCACTACTGGGAATAAAAATGTACGTTTGGGAATCAAGGTAGGAACTAACCGTCAGACTGTGGTCGATGCCATTCCTAATAATGTCCTTACTGACTCACCACTACCTGATATTCTCAATACCAAAATCAATTTTGATTTAGAAAAAGGTAAAAACCTGCTTAAAGCAGCAAAGGTTACACCAGAAACACCGATTACTCTCAAAGTAGTCTACAAAAATGACCCTACCCTAGATACCGTTGCCAAAGAATTACAAAAACAATGGGAGCCCCTGGGAATCAAAACTAACTTGATTGCGCAAGATTTCACTGACCTTCAAAACAACTTTCTCAAAACTCGAGACTATGATGTGTTGATTATTGGTGAACGCATCGGTTCAAACATCGACCTTTATCCTTATTTCCATTCATCTCAATTACAGTATCCTGGATTAAACTTTCCTCTTTACAAAAATGTCGCCGTCGACAACCTCCTCGACAAGATCCGTTTGACCATCGATAGTGCCACTCAAAAGAAGTTTCTAGCACAAGCTTATGACAAAATTTCGGCTGACATGCCAATGGTCCCACTTTATACTCCCGAAAATACGGTTTATATCAGTAAAAGAGTCAAATCAAGCTTCATACCTAGCTATCCAGCAGCTCCTGAACAGTTTTTTTCACTGATTTCATCTTGGTATATTGCGGAAAAACAGATCTGGATATAAACTGCCGGAGACTTATTTAGTACCCTATGAAGTTAGTTTTGAATCGTGATGTTCCAAGCCTTGGCAAAAAACATGATATTGTTGATGTCCGCAGAGGATATGGCCGCAATTTTCTCCTTCCCAATGGATTAGCTACTTTAGCTACCGAAGGTGCTGTTGCTCAAGTAGAAACAATCAAAAAAAAGCGTGACGAGCGTCGTACAAAGATGCAAGCTCAAGCAAAAGAGTTAGCCCAAAAGATTAAAGGTACTCCTTTAACATTTGAAGAACGCGTCACCAATAAAGGTGTGCTTTACGGTTCAGTGGGCGCTCATGAAATTGCTGATGCATTGTCTAAAGCAATCGATTTCAAAATTGATTCTGAAGATGTCGTGATCAAAGAAGCATTACGTACTCTTGGAGATCATCGTGTTAGCGTGAAACTCAACGAAGATACTCAAGCAGTAGTTCATCTCACTATTAAAAAGCGCTCATAAAGATGGCTCAATCTGACTATATCAAAAGTGTCAGTGTCACTGACACCGTGGTCAATGCAATTGAAGGTCGCACTGTGGCTGTAAACCGCAGTACGATTAGTAAGTTGACCACCGAAGATGTAGAGGTTCACCAATCAGCTCTTTGGCATATCAGTAGTGAAAATGATGCTCTCATTAGTCATTCTTGTGTAGGCAAAGTATCTGGCCGCATTGTTAAATGTCACAAAGGGGCTAGTCTGTACACCAAAGCTGAGGTATTGGAGGGTAACCAGTGGTTTTCTCTCATTACCAATGCAGACAATATTCAAGGCACTTTAAAAACAGTTTTCACCACTAAGTCTGCATTAGTATTTGCAGGCGTGCTCTTATTGGGCTATAAGCTACTCAGAAGAAAATAATTGGTGTGCATATGAATGGCTTTGTTGCTCTTGTCGGAAGACCCAATGTGGGCAAGTCGACTTTATTTAATAGCTTAATCGGGGAGAAAAAAAGCATTACTCATACCCAAACTGGTACGACGCTTGATTTGATATTTGGTGAAATTACTATCAAAAACCGGGTAATCCAGTTAGCTGATGGCCCTGGAGTATTTGAACATTTTGATGATGTCCTTAATAGCCAAGCCCAAGCAAATGCAATTAATGTGTTTGCTAATGCCGCATTGTTAATCTTTGTCATTGACAGCTTGCTACCAATGACCAAAGAAGACCGAAATATTCTTCAATGGCTTCGTAAACAATCAGTGCCTTTCATTGTTGCGGCAACAAAAGCTGATGGACGTGATTCTAACGACAATATCGAAACAGCTGAAAGAGTTATTGGTAAAGAAATAATTCCGGTTGCAGCATTGCAAGGAAGGGGACTACATGAACTCCAAGTAGCAATCAGCAATAATACGAATTTAATCAATGATACTGCTCCCTTAGACGAGAGCAGAGAACCAATTAAGGTTGCTCTTTTGGGTAGACCAAATGTAGGCAAGTCAAGCTTATTCAATCATTTAGCAGGGGAGTCACTCTCTCTTATTTCAGACATTCCTGGCACGACTCGTGATCCTGTAGATACACTGCGAGAATATCCCGAAGAACAGCTCACAGTTCAGTGGATTGATACAGCAGGATTACGCCGACGAAATAAAATAAATGATAATTTAGAGTACGTGACCTATCTCAAATCTCATAGAGTGATTGAGGCCTGTGATATTGCAGTATTAATGCTGAGCAGCGAAGTAGATATCGTTCGCCAAGATGAAGCTATCATTCAACATATCTTGGAAAACAAGAAAGCTTTGATATTAGTGCTTAGCAAAATTGATCTACTCAACGAACAGGAATTAAGAAAATGGCAAAAAGATGCGAGAGCATGGTTACCATATGTAAAATGGGCTCCAATCGTATCTTTATCTGTTTCTAAAAAGAAAGGTATCGACGAGCTACTTCACCAGATCAAAAAAGTAAATCACGAATACCACAAAAAGCTATCAACTCAAGACATCAATCATTTCATTGGAGAGTTCCAAAATGGTCAAGTATCACCAATCGTCAAAGGCAAGAGAGCCAAGATGTATTATGGTGTACAAACTGATACCAATCCACCGACTTTTACTATCTTTACCAATAATGCTGATCTATTCCGATTCTCATTCGTTCGCGCACTAGAGAATAGCTTCCGTGAATATTTCGGTTTCCAGGGTAGTCCAATTGTCTTCAACTACAAATCTAAACGCGATACCAGCCCAAATCCTTTTGATAGAGACTAATTAAGAAAAGGTAACATGAACAAAACGCAAACGATCATTGAGATCATTAATTAACTGGATATTCGATTGAGGGAACAACTTAAACAAGCTAGGTATAAGTGATTGCTGTTCGGGACTAATCTCTAACCACAGTTCCGGAAGTAGCTTTCCATGGTAATGAAGGATGATTTGATCAATTAATTGTCGGTAAAGACTAAGACCATCGGATCCTCCATCTAAAGCTAATCTAGGCTCATAGTTAACTACACTTTTTGGCAACTCAAGATAAAGAGCCTCTGATATATAAGGTAAGTTGGCAATCAGTACTTGAGGATATAGTTTAGCATCCATCAAGGGCTGAATAAGGTCACCATGAAAAAAATTGACATTACCAGGTGATTGTTGCTTTTCGTAGTTTTTAGTTGCCACAACTAAAGCATCCTTACTCTTATCAATTAAATAAAACTGACAATCAGATAGTAATCGCGCCAAAGTTAACCCAATACAACCAGAACCAGTGCCAACATCAGCCATACTTATCATTCCTTGCTGTTCCTTACCCCCTAAGCTTTGATCCTTGCTCTTTGATCTCTGCTCTTCAACAATATGTTGAACCAACTCCTCTGTTTCTTGGCGTGGAATCAGCACATGTTTATTCACCGTAAAATCGACGTCATAAAATCGTTTATAACCAACAATATAGGCTAAAGGGGTATCTGACATCAGCTTGGCGATATATTGGGCAAGAGTCTTCTGCTGTATATCATTGAACTGGCTTTCTCCATGAGTTAGTACCCAGAGACGATCTTTGTTAAAAAGGTGAGCTAGTAACAGCTCTAACTGGTGCCTAGGGAGATGCTGATATTTCAAGTAAGAATCCTGAATTGTCAATTTTTATAGTTAATACACAAAACCACAGTAACAAAAGATTTTAAGAAAAAAAAGGCAAGCAGAAGGGCAGGAGAGCGTACCGTGGAAAACTATGAGCAAATCTTTTACTATGCACAATGTATGTTGTACATATTAATTAAAGTTAACCAAGTTTTCCACAGGGAGTGGAAAGATACGTTGATAACTACAGTAAAAGCACCTATTTAAAATAGATCCTACTCACAGTAACGCCACTTTATTCAATCTATCTAATAACTAAGACCCAAATTGATAAGTAGTGGATCCACTCAGTAAGGTAGAACCTAATCCTTCGAATTGAATAGTAATAGTATACGAGCTTTGATCACCTGATGCAGAATACTGATATTGCTGAGTAGGGAATAACGGATCTTGTACACGTCTTGTCAAGTAACGACTACTGATCAAGGTATTCAATAAGCTATTGTAACTAGCCGCACTAGGATATTTACCATTATCTGCAAAGTAACTAGCCATGGCTGTTCTCAAATCAGCAACATCCAACTCACGTTGACGATCATTAGCTGAGACAGTAACCGCTGGCGTCGGTGTAATCACCGCAGGAGCCGTAGTTACGATCGCTGTTGGAGTTGGTAAAGGCTGAGTAATCAGAGTCCCCTGCTGTGGAGCACCAAAAATCAAACGATAAACAAAGTAAATCACACCAAGTACCAAAATACCGATAACAAATAAAACTGTAAGGGCTAACCACGGACCAGTGCGAGTAGAACCATCGTTCAACTCCCCTACCCCATCATTACTAGAAGGCATGTTAGTATCTGCTAATACATTAGATTGTTCTTGCTCTTGATGTACAGGCATCGGCATCTCAGCTACTTCATTGTCATTAAATTGCACATTAACCCTGTTTTTAGGTGCTGGCGCAGCTGTTGGAGCCATAGGAACAGTTTTGGTATCCAAATAACTTGGCACGGCTTCAGGGACCAGCGGTTGCATTGGTTCAATAGGTGCAATAACAGGCTGAACTTGAGGAACAATTTCAGCTATTGGCTCAGGCATGCTAGGAACACTTGAAGGAACCTCTTCTAAAACCGAGCTATCTAAATAATTATTTTCAGCTACCGGAACAGCATCAGGCATCGACTCCTCTACCTCAGGAACAGATGGAGGTAATGGTTGAGGTTCAGGATTATAAGTTATCGGTTCAGCAACTGTAGTTGGGTAGGTAATAGTAGTATCAACTATCGGCTCAGTTGGCTCAGGTTCTGGAATAGCAACATGATTAACCTGCACCTCAGGTTCAGCAAAGTTGAGTGGAGCTGGAGCTGGAGCTGGAGCTGGAGCTGGAGCTGGAGCTGGAGCTGGAGCT
>CAZDKI010000004.1:0-128688 GCA_964506115.1 uncultured Candidatus Peribacteria bacterium
GGGCTGGAGAAGGTCCCAAGGGTTTGGCTGTTCGCCAATTAAAGCGGTACGCGAGCTGGGTTCAGAACGTCGTGAGACAGTTCGGTCTCTATCTACCGTGGTCGTAAGAACAATTGAGAGGGCGGATCCCTAGTACGAGAGGACCGGGATGTACGAATCTCTGGTGTACCTGTTGTCGCGTCAGCGGCAGTGCAGGGTAGCTATATTCGGTTATGATAACCACTGAAAGCATCTAAGTGGGAAACATACCTCAAGATTAATTGTTCCATAAAATCCCAGGGAGACTACCTGGTTGATAGGATGAAGGTGTAAGCCCTGTAAAGGGTTGAGCCGATCATTACTAAAAGATTTTTTGACTTATTTCACACATATAGAATTAAAGACGAAGTGCGTTTTCCTTTACTGGAAAAAAGTTTCGTCTTTACTATCTAGCCTAGGTTTGGCTAGTAATGTGGGAATAAAATTTTAGACATAGTCTTCAACTTTTATTGCTCACTAAATCGTTCCTTTACTTTATCTTTTCTTTCCTGGTGATTATACCAGTGGGGGTCACACCTGATCCCGTTCCGATCTCAGAAGTTAAGCCTTTCTGGGCTGATGGTACTGCTGGCTTTGCCTGTGGGAGAGTAAGTTGTCGCCAGGACAGAGAAGATAAAGTTTCGTAAGAGATCAGAAGTATGATAGCAAGCGCTTGTTTGCTTATTGACCCTGCAAAATTTAAGACCGTCTAATTTATTTTAGATGGTCTTTTTTAGTATGGGTGATAATCATCAAAACCATCATGGACGATGGGTGGGGTTTGAACTGAGAGAAAGTATAAGAGGCCATTTTGCTTTACAGTAAAGCCATGCGGTGTATTGGGTGAGATCAAAGAGTGGTAATGTTTGCTGATACTTTCCCATTGATCATTTGTGTAAGCTAAGGCGTTGATTGGGTCAGGGAAATTATTTTCGTTGCTTAAAACGTAAATAAACGCGTGAGAAAATTGATGGTAATGGACTTGATCCGAGAGATCTTGATTTACTTGTACTATCTCAATTTGTAATTGGTTTGGTTCATAACCAAAAGGTTTGAGTAGTTTTAACACGAAATCTTCAGATAAACGACTTTTTTTGCAAAACCATGATAGTCGGTAAATTGTAATTGATAATGTAATAACTTCTTTGAATCATTAGTAAAAACCTTGATTATTTGCTGAGCAATTAATGATAGATCAGAAATATCTACTTGTGGCATAAAGCATTAAGTTCTTTATCACAATTATAAATGTTTAGCTTAAATGCCTAGGTTTAATTTTCGCTAAGCTGTGAAAATTATGTTAGGACTTTGAGTCCGGCTAGCATCTGTACATAAAATTCTTGTGTAGCTTTGTAGATTGCTTGTTCTGCTATTACTACTTCATTTCTTTGACCTACGATTTCGCTAATCTTTTCGAGAGTAGCTTGATGCCATGATTCTGCTCCTAAATCACCATAGTGCTCATCTAAATAGTGCATCTCTGTATCGCTTAACAATGCGTGATAGTGCCTCGAATCAACGAATGCTTTTACTTCGCCAGGGATAATACTTTGATTAGCCAGGCGTTCAATGCCGAGCATAGTGCCAATGTTATATGAGGTATCAGCTGGATTTGTACTTTTTCTTTTAGCTAAAAGCTGAATAACTGTTCTTAGTGGGCGAGTTATACGTCTTTTTTGTTGAAGCAATTGGGCTGCTAAATCGTTTCTGACTTCACATCTAGCAATAAGGTATTTTGCCATTATTGTTAATGTTTCTTCATGTCCTTGCTCACTAGCAAAGACGCTCTTTAATTCTTCTGCTCTTGGCTTGTCGTGCATGGCTGATAGCCATTGGCCAGCTGCTCTGGTTGGCTTACAATAATTGCCCATACCATGCCACCACAGCCTCATTTGTTTGTCATTTAAAGCATTAGCAAACATATAGTCATAAATTTCGTGACTGAATACGCTATGTGGACTTTCCATTAGTAATTTTTAACTAGACCTGATTATATATGAATTTTACACTAACTATAGTATTTATGGCTTATTAGTATTATATTATATTATATAGTAAATAGTATATTTACATATATATTTATTAACTGTTATCTCAAGCCAATGGATTTGACTGCTAATGTAAATGATCAGAGTCTGCGTCAGGCTTTTAAATATCTAGGAATAAGTGCATTAGGAGCCGAAGTATATCTTTTGATTTTTAATAACAGTAAAATTTCTATTACCAAACTTGCTAAGCTACTCAACATTTCTCGCCCAACACTCTATAAACTTCTCGGTGAATTAGAACGTTGTGATATTGTAAAAAAGAACCAGAAGGAAGGCCTTGGATTTGAGATAGCTTCACCAAGTGTCCTCCTGCACCAGTGGCAGGTAAAACAAGACAATGAATTAGCTGCTCAACAAAATTATCTCCAGCGGCTACCCGTTTTACTTGAAAATTATGAACAAGGTACTGGGCCAACTGTTGTCAAAGTAATAAAAGGGTCAGACTCGTTTGTAAAATTATTTTTCCAAATCTTAGAAGAAGAACGCTCTGTGACTGAATTTTTTGGTTCAGCTGAAGATTTTATTCAATTCATTAGTTGGGATACAGATAAAAAGTGGATAAAAAAAAGAGTAAAGAAAAAAATACTACTGAGGACTTTATTAGTTCCCAGTCAAGATACTCGGCAATTGCAAAGAATGGATAAAAAGCAGCATCGTGAGACGCGGTCACTTTTGGGTATGCTGCCATTTGAAACTGCATTTCAACTATTTGCTAACAAAGTAATTTTTTGGCAACCAAAGTCGCCATTGGCAGTTTTGATAGAAGATCAATTTATTGTGCAAATGATGCGGAGTATTTTTTACTATTGTTGGGAAAGAGAGTCTTGAATGCTTAGTATATTCCAAACGATTTATACATCTCTCGTTCAAATGGTGTATCACAGTATTGTCGCACCACTTGAATGCCAAAGATTTTTCCTACGGCTTCAAACACCACCGCTAGTGCATTCTCCGCAGCAGTGTCATCAAAGTTATCTTGACCGCTTGGATCTATTGCAAGTTCGGCAAAGTTTAATTGTGGATATTCGCTTTTTAATACAGCAAAAGCCGGTATTGCTAAACTGTTTATTGTTCTACCTCCTATTCTAATCACTGATTGAATGGTTGGTTTCGTTTTACGTGCTAGGGTTAAATGGATTTGGCTACTTTTTACTCTCAACGTTCTGGGCGGAATACTTCTTTCAAGATCATATAAAATTGCTGTAGGATTAAAAGTAACCTGATTAAATAAACCCTCTCGAAAAAGATCTTGGTAAGGAATCTCTTTATCATCCATAAATGCAGTGATCTCTTCTTCACTCAAATCACAGTTATCACTACTTTCAGTAGCAATTTCTACATAGTATCCATGCTTTGCCGCCTGGTCAGCGAGATTTTGATAAAGTATTTCGAGTAAAATCGTATAAGTAAGACATTTGGTTTGATTTACAAGCATTACTGCAGTGATGTTATTAGGGTCTCCATCAGGAGTACGTTCTCGAGCAGCTTTTATAGATAGATCTTTAATCCAGTTATCAATTGCTTTTTCAGCATCTTCAAAATAAAGTGCCATATTGGGAGCGATAGATTGGGTTACGACTAGCCGATCTACATCACCACGTTTCATTGATTCTATTAAGGCATCCACTTCAAATCCTCTTAAGGATGTAAGGGTATTTTTCATACTTAGCACTTTTCTTCCCTCATAAGCAGCTAGTGTTTTACCTAAGAATCTTTCAAATGGAGGGAGTGCAACGTACGGAATTTCTGGTAATCGTTCTCTACCAACTTTAGCTAAAAGTGGGGCAATATCATGGCAAATTAAATAACCATCTTGGTCACTAATTTTCTTGTGCATCCGAGATAGTCTATCGCAGTCTAGTCCAGCTCCTGTTTCACATATTAGGGTTCCAGGTCCTACTTCTAAGCATTCTACAACATGATCTGTATGGGCGTCGGTAATGTGTTGAGGAAAACGATTTTTTTTATCTAGTCTTTCATACATAGCTGGTTTATATCCTCCTAAAACAACAGCTCCGATCTCGTTATTAAATACTGATACACGTGCTCCATCGTTTTCTACCAGAAAAAAGCTATTGCTAACTGCTGCTTGCCATCTTGCTATCTCTATTGCTGATGTTTGGGGGTGAAGAACTGCCTGTGCTTCTTGTCGTGTATTTTTTCTGTGGATCATGCTTCGGGCCAAATAGTCTCGCTCAGCTTGCCTGGCTGCCTCTAAAAAAACATGTAGGTTTTCGGGATAAGTACTAGCCAAACCCAATACGGGTACATTGTTTTGGGCTGCATCAATTATTAATGATTGTGTTCCAGTCGGGAGGTCTGGAAATGTAAATTTATTCATCTAAGTATTGCGAAAAAATAGTATGCATTTTGTTTAATGTATTTGTCAATGCTGTAGTGATTTTTATATGTTATATTGTTTCTGAAATTTTCAGTTTTCTTATGAAAGTTGCTATTGTTAATGACTGGCTTACCTCTCGCGGCGGCGAGATCAATGTGTTGTTTGCTCTTTCTGATTTATTTCCGGAAGCACCAATTTATACTTCAGTGGCTAACTCTAAAAAAATACCGGAGTTGCTGAGGAAAGATGTTCGTACTTCTTGGCTGCAAAAACTACCTTTTGCTAGTAAAATTCACAAGATGATTCCGATGCTGAGACCACATGCATTTGAAAGTCTTGATTTAGGTGAATTTAAGGTGGTGATTTCTTCCAGTCATGCTGAAGCGAAAGGGGTGATTACAAAGCCTGATACTGTGCATATTTGTTACTGTCACACTCCAACACGTTACTATTGGAGTAATTATCATGAATATCGTCATCATATGGAGTTTGGCATTTTGAATCCGATAGCGCGGATAGCGATGCCTATCTTTATTCATGGCTTACGGCAATGGGATTATTTAGCTGCTCAACGAGTAGATCATTTTATTGCTAACTCTCAGTTTGTTGCTGAGAGAATTAAGAAATATTATCGTCGTGATTCAAAAGTGATTTATCCTCCTGTTGATACCATCGGGCATCAATATAATCCATCAGTACAAAAAGAGGACTATTACTTTACTATGTCTCGATTGATTCCTTATAAGCGCTTTGATGTTTTAGTGAGAGCAGCTACGGAAGCAGGAGTAAAATTGAAGGTTGGCGGTAGCGGGCCGGAGCTGAAAAAACTGCAAAAAATGGCTGGATCTAATGTGGAATTTTTAGGCTATGTCAGTGATGACGAGAAAAAAAGCTTAATGCAAAAAGCAAAAGGATTTTTGTTCGCAGCTGAGGAGGATTTTGGTATTGTCCCAGTAGAAGCAATGGCCTGTGGTACTCCAGTATTAGCTTACGGCAAAGGAGGTTTAGCAGAAATTGTTACTCCTAAGTCAGGTCTTTTGGTAAAAGAACAAACTGTTGCGGCTTTTGTAGAAGGAATTAAACAAATGGAGCAAGTTAAATTTGATAGTGCTGTAGTGCGAAAACGAGCAGAAGCTTTTTCTTTAGCAGTGTTTAATCGTGAGATTAAAGCCTTTATAGCATCAGTACTTCCGGTTGAAAGATAGTACTCTTTGACTGGCGAATGAAAAGTTAATAAGTAAAAATGAGTAGTCACATCGTTGAACCTTTACCTATTAGTTTTCATTTTTAGTACGTTTGCAGTAGGGTGAATTAGTTGCAATTACAAAAAAGACCCAAGGTGTTTTCCTTGAGCCAGTTTTGCATTCTGACTTTGAATTCGTTAGTCAGAGTTGTTCATTGCCATATATACCTTTCCCCATAATCCTGGATGTGCTTTTTCTTGTTCGTAGTGATTCTTGTAACGGGTGATTTGCTCTTGAATATCATTGAGCTGGGTTTGATTGAGTAGTTCTTCTGCCATCGGAAAGAGGTTCTTTTCTTCTTCCTGAGCATGATGTTCAACCAAGTGTTTGAGAGTTTTCATTTTGCCTAACCAATCATCATTATTTTTCTGCCATGTGTTCAATTCTTTGAGTACAATTTTCATAAGATGGTGTTCTTCATATGATTCAGCGGTCTGTAGATGAGAAGTGCTGATATCTTTCAGTAAAGGATAGAGGACATCTTCTTCGGTTTGAGCATGATGATCTAACAAACTTTTGATTTCTTCGAACAAATTTTCGCGAGTTTTGATACTGCGATTGGAAGTATGAAGTACTTCGTTGAAAAGCTGGCTAAGCTTCTTATGATCCTGTTTGAGAATGTGGAAGGTATTCATAAATTTAGGGGTTAAAATTTAAGTTGGTATCATAAGTTATATGGATATAATTTATATTACTTTTTCGTACTTTCTGTAGATATTTCTTGTTCAAAACGTCCTTTGTATTCAGCAATTTTTGTTTCAATTTCGTCTAATTGTTCCTTACTAAGCAATTTCTCTGCCATCGGAAATAATTCTTTTTCTTCTTCTTCAACATGATGCTCTACAACATCTTTTAAGGTCTTCATTTTACCTAACCAGACATCATTATTTTTCTCAGGGGTGTCGAGTTCTTTGAGTACAGTTTTCATGAGGCTATGTTCCTCATAGGCTTCTGCTGTTTGCATCTCAGCCTTATTGATTTCCTTTAGAATAGGATACAACAAGTCTTCTTCCGTGAGCGCGTGTTGATTTAGTGCAGTCTTAATTTGGATAAAAAGATTTTCACGAGTTTTAACACTGCGCTCAGAAGTTTCTAGCACTTCATCAAATAATTTTGCGACTTGCTTATGGTCCTCTTTCAAAATTTTGAATCTACTCATAAAAATAGGTTGTTAGTTAATAAACTTTAAACTTGAGCGTTGGGTTGATTAACCAATCGAGTTTCTACAGCATTGTTATCATCGAGTATTGTTTCTACTTCATTTGCTTGGATGGTAGTTACAGGTACAGTAAGCAAAATTTTACCTGTGCCAACATATTCTTGATAAACTTTTGCTTCATCTTCAGAGAATCCGAGTCCTAGCAGTGCACCTAATAGTCCACCAGCAGCAGCACCTGTCATAGTACCTGCGGCAGCTGATGCCGCTGCACCAGTAAGACCTAATGCAGTAGCTAAAGGACCAGCAATAAAGAGTGCTCCTAAGCCAGGAATAGTAAGTGCAGTTAGTCCCATTACAAGTCCGGCTAATCCACCGACTATACCGCCGGTAACAGCACCGCCAGCAGTGTCGCCTGCAACCGTAGCTCCAGTATTTTTAGCTACTACTTTCGCTTGGGTTGAATCATTCATTATTACAGAAATATCTTGAGCACGGAAACCTTTCTTTTCTAAATCATTGATTGCTGCCTCAGCATCAACATGATTGGCAAACACAGCTAATAAGATCTTATTCATAAAAATAAAGTTAAGGTAATTAAACCGATATAAGTTTGAAGAACGTTAGGCGAGTCTGATCAGCAGTGAATTGATCACTGAGAGCACAATCGCGAAAAGTAATGCAGACAAGAATCCATTCACTTGGAATTCAGGTACCAAGCTCGACACCAATAAAATAATGACTGCATTGATTACCAAGGTGAAAAGTCCAAGGGTAAGGATATTGACTGGCAGGGTGAGCAGGATAAGCAGGGGACGGATAATAGCATTGAGAATACCCAGTACTAGAGCAGCAACCAAAGCGGTAGTAAAGTTAGGCACTTTGATACCCGGAAGGATATAAGCAGAGATAATGATAGCGATAGTGCTGATAAGCCAGTTTAGTAGGATAGACATAATAGTTGATTACGGTTGAAAGTGGAAAGTTTTGGTAATCCCTCAGCTTTCCACTTAGCCTATTAATTAGTTTGTTCTAACTCCGAAGATACGGAAGATCAAACCGATGAGAGCAATGACTAGTAATAAATGGATTAATCCTCCACCGATTTGGAAAGCGAAGCCGCCTAACCAACCGAGGATAAGAATTACGAGGACAATATCTAGGAGAGTCATATAATTGAAGTTAAAATAGAATTGTTGATCTAAGCTAGATCAGCTTTGAAATCTTCCCATTCACCTTTGACCTTGTCAGTCATAGCTTTGACTTTGTCTTTTGCCCATTTGCCACTTTTAGCAGCTTCGTCGACGACATCGTCTACTAACTTTTCAAAGTTAGCTTGGGTCGCTTTCTTCTTTGCCTTGAGATCATCAAGACCAGCAAGAATATTGCCACGAATTTCTACGTATGCTTGTTCAAGGTCATCACTGACATTGCCAAACATTTCAGTGAGTGTCTTTTGGACATCTTCACGTTTTTGCTTAAAACCAGAAGCTAATGCTTCAGCTTTTTTACGGATATCGTCACGAGTTTTCTCGCCTTTTTGAGGAGCAAATGCGAGACCGAGTCCTGCGCCAATGGCAGCTGCTACGGCAATTCCTAAAGCTCCGAGAGCGAGATTATTTGAACCATGATCAGTTGGATGAGACATATAGTGTTTTGTTAAGGACATTCTCGACGCTAAACCTATTCTTTCAGTTTTACAACCCTGGCCCCAGAAACTATGCTTGCTTAGTTTCTGTCAATGTTTCTTAATCGCAATTCCTCACAACTTGCTCAATTGTCAAGGATCTGGCTTGTAAAAAACAAATACAGTGTTCTTGGCTAGCTGATCTGGTGATTGTGAGGTTGTAATCAGAAACTATACGGTGTATCACAGTACTAGTTTGCATTTTACCTAAAAATTTATGACTGAACGGAATATGTCATTGTGGGAAAAGGTAGTTCCTGTCAAATATCCTGCTATCAGTAAAAATGAAGTGAGTGAGGTCGTTATTGTGGGAGGTGGTATTTCAGGTCTTAGTGTTGCTTATGAGTTGCTTACTCGAGGTAAATCCGTAGTGGTGCTTGAAGGTAAAGAATTAGGTGCAGGAGAAACTGGGAGAACATCTGCTCATTTGTCTAATGCTCTGGATGAAGGCTATCAAAAGTTACAAACGCTTTTTGGGATAGATGGTGCTAAGTTGGCTGCAGAAAGTCATACTGCAGCTATCGATTGGATTGAGAATATTGTAAAGACAGAAAATATTGATTGTGATTTTGAACGAGTCGATGGTTATTTAATCAGTGACGACAAAAATTTGTTGGATAATGAATTGAAGGCAACGCACCAATCCGGACTAAAGGAAGTGACTCTCAGTGAGATCAAAGTGGCTAATCAATTACATCAATGTTTACTGTTTCCCGGCCAAGGTCAATTTCATGTGATGAAATATCTCAATGGTTTGGCTGAGGCCATTATCAAAAAAGGTGGGAAGATATTTACTAACTCTTTGGTTACAACAGTAGAAGAATCTGAACAACTGATTATAAAAATTAAAGATTATCAAGTAACGTGCCAAGCAGCAGTTATTGCTACTAACACACCTTTTATTGATCGGTTTACGATGCATACCAAACAAGCTGCTTATCGTTCATATGTTGTCGGTCTGACTATTCCGCAAGGTCAAGTGAATACAGCTTTGTACTGGGATACTAAGGAACCGTATCACTATGTTCGTGTGGTTGCTGGAACTGATGGTAATGATATCCTCCTAGTAGGAGGAGAAGATCATAAAACAGGGCAGGCTAATGATGCTGCTTTGCGCTTTAGGCATTTGAGTGACTGGGCAAAGACTATGTTTGGGATTGAAGGGAAAGAAGCTTTTACTTGGTCTGGACAGGTGATGGAACCAATTGATGGGTTAGCTTTTATAGGTCGTAATCCAGGTAGCAAAAATATTTACATTGTGACGGGTGATTCAGGTCATGGCCTTACTCATGGCACTATTGCTGGTATTTTGATCAGCGATTTAATTCTTGGTAAAGACAATACATGGACAGATCTTTACAATCCCAGTCGAAAGAATGTTCGTGCCTTTGGTCAATTTTTCAAGGAAAGTTGTAATGTTGCTGCTCAGTATGCACAGCATTTTAAGAAAGGGGATGTAGATTCTGAAGCTGCTATTAAACCTGGTTCCGGAGCAATCGTAAAAAAAGGTTTGAAAAAGTTGGCTGTCTACAAAGACGATAAAGGAAAGTTGCATTCATGTTCGGCTTTGTGCCCTCACTTGGGATGTGTCGTCGCTTGGAATACTTCAGAAAAGACATGGGACTGTCCTTGTCATGGGTCGCGATTTAGTGCTACAGGTAAAGTATTAAATGGACCAGCTAATGAAGATCTAGAAAGTCTATGAAACATTTTATTCAAGAATTTAAAAAATTTGCAATTCGGGGCAATGTCATTGATCTCGCTATTGGTGTGATTATTGGTAGTGCTTTTAATCGAATCGTGACATCTTTGGTAGAAGATATCATTATGCCTCCACTGGGATTAGTAATTGGCGGTCTTAAGTTTGATGAATATCGTTTTCTGCTTAGTCCAGCAATTACAGATTCTACAGGAAAGGTTATCCAATCAGCTGTCACGATCAATTACGGTAACTTTATTCAAATTTTACTAAACTTTTTGATTGTTGCTTTGACTATCTTTCTGACAATAAAAGTAATTAATTTACTGCGTGAGCGACGTGAAGCAGAGGAAAGGAATTCTAAACAGCAACAAATAACTGAGCTAGAATTACTTACTGAAATTCGTGATTTACTAAAAGCCAAGCAATCTAAGTAAATTGCCCAGCTTTTCCATTTTTTCTGTTATTGACCAGGGCGATGATGTTCAAGGCTATGGTGCTTCATCACCGTTTTCGCTGCTACTTCTTTTGCTCTGTTGCCATATTTTCCAGATTTATGAGCGCTTTCTTTGATGTGTTCATACATTCTCAGTTCTTTGGCACCCACACCACGTAAAGGTTTATCTTTTGTGGATTTGAGAGGAGACATATAGATTGGTTATAAATAAAAAGCAGAAGAAGGGAGATCGCCTTCCTCTGCTTACATGAGAATCAATAAGGTTAATTATTATTGATCCTTGCGGTTCTTCTTCTCGTCACCGGTACTTGCATCAGTTGATCGGCGATCACTACTATTTGCTCGAGATGAGCTGTTAGCTCCAGTATTGCTACTAGATGAGTTGTTGCGATCTTTGAGGCTATTTGATCCACTCATACCGCTTTGGTCAGTAATTGTGGTATCTGGAACATGTGGTCGAGAAGGGATATCCAAGTTGCCTTTTTTCTGACCGTCGCCAGAATTGGCATTGGAATTGGAATGATTTCCATTTGCTCCACTTGAGCCGTTATTAGAAGAATAACCTGCCTGTGGAGAGCTATAGCTTTGGTTCTGCATGTTACTTTGAGATCCTCTAGTGTTTTGATTGTTCTGGGTATTCATAGACATAGTGGTTAAAGATTGGATGCAGAAACCGGTTTCTGTGTGGTTCTTGATGAGCCACTTTTCTTTCTACTCTGGATCAAATTTTATGTCAATACTATGTATTCTTATGCTTTATACATCAGCTTTTCTTGCTGTTTGCTTGTGGTGCAAAACTATGGTTTTTGATTGTCCTTATAAAGGAGTGTAAAATGTAAATTTTAACTCATGATGGTATTTTGAGTAATTTTGCCTCTTGCGTCTCATTAATTTGTACAATCTGGCTTTACCTAGACAATTATTCCTGTTTACTGTATGTTGGAATGTTTTAAAATAACTAAATGAATTTAGAATCTTTACCCAAAAAGACCAGTACGCATCGAACTCATATTAGAAATTTAGGTTTAATGGCAGTTCTTCTTTCTGCTTGTAGTGAGCATAAACCAGTTCGACCAGCTGGGTATGTTCATTTCAATGTTGGTTCGATTTCGAGCAGTAGTGGTAACTCTTTAGTATATGTTATAGCAGATCAGTCTCTACGATCTCAACCAATAACAGCTCAAGTTCGTGAAGGATCTGGAGTGTTAAGAAGTGTTGATTCAGCTACTCCAACATCAACAGTGAGAATGGATCGAATCTGTTGTCCTAACAACATTAATGTAAACATAGAGTATATTGGTAAATTACTTAGTAACTCTACATGTACGCGAATTGCCGATCGTACTACTTGCGCTTCTAGCACCAAAGAAGTTGATATTCGCGTAGCAAGTTTTATACATCCCAATCAGAATTCGCGTAACGGAGTCTCTTCAATATGGCTATCTGCACCTTTGAGGGCTTATCAAGGTGGAGGTGTGGTGTCTGCTGGAGTGCGTTTGGTTACTACATCTGAAATTGCTAATCAAGCATCTCGATAAGTTGATTTTAAGATCTCCTCATTTGTCGTTGGTGCAAAATAGTGTTAGGTTGGGTGCGCTATTAACGAACTCCTATGCGTAAATTAATTCTTGCATTGATTATTGCAGCTATATTTGGTGGTGGATGGGGACTTCTTTACTACTTTGTAGGTTAATCTACTAGTCCAAGTTTGCAATCTGTAGAAGCGTGGGATATTTTTGATAAGATCCCACGCTTTTCTTTTAACTAAAAATTATATGATTAAATTGTACGGTCCTCGTGCCGGCTCTTCGCTTCGTAATCACTGGTTACTTGCTGAAATTAATATCCCTTATGAGCATGTCGCTATTGATCTTAAGGCGAAGGAGCATAAGACTGAATCGTATTTAGCACTCAATCCTAATGGTCAGGTACCTGTACTGGTAGAAGACGATTTTGTTTTAGCCGAGTCTTTGGCAATTAATGATTACTTGGCCGAAAAATATGCTCCTCAACTTTTGGGAAGCAATCCTCGTGATTGTGCTGCTATTTGGCAATGGAGTTTATGGGCAGCCTTTACTATGCAAAAGTATTTGGGGGAGATTATGGGACAAAAGTGGTCAGGGACTAATGATGAAAAAGTAATAAGTAGTGCTAAAGAAAATTTAGCTAAGTACTTGAAGATTCTTAATGATCGTCTAGCGGGTAAAGAATTTATTGTTGGTGATCAAATGTCGGTAGCTGATATTAATGTGGCTACTACACTTACCTATGGTGAATTTATTGATTACGATTATTCTGAATACACTGAAATTGTGCGTTACCTCTTCAAAATGACGCAGAGGGAGGCATATACTAAAGCACGAGCACAATCCTAATAAAGATCAAAGTGCAAAGAGGCGAGATCAGAGATGCAATTCAATATCTTTGATCTCTGATCTTTGCTCTTGATCTGGTGTTTTTAATTGTTAATCAATCACTCATGTCTGCTGTTGTTATTACCGATTTAGTTAAAACGTATAAAAATGGTCATCAGGCGCTCAAGAAAGTTTCTTTGCAGATTGAGCAAGGGGATTTTTTTGCTTTGCTGGGGCCAAATGGTGCGGGTAAGACTACTTTGATTGGGATTCTTACTGGGTTAGTGAATAAAACTGCTGGGAAAGTATCTGTATTTGGTTTTGACCTGGATACACAGCTTGATCAAGTGAAAGAATGTATTGGTGTTGTGCCTCAGGAGTTTAATTTTAATATCTTTGAAAAAGTATTTGATATCGTTGTGGCCCAGGCGGGTTACTATGGTATCCCTCGTAAAATTGCTGAAGAACGTACCACTGAGGTCCTCAAAGCGTTAGAACTTTGGGATAAAAAGGATGTAGTTTCGCGTGCACTTTCTGGTGGTATGAAGCGTCGGTTGATGATTGCTCGAGCTTTGATTCATCGGCCAAAGTTATTGGTTCTTGATGAGCCGACTGCTGGTGTAGATGTAGAACTACGTCGAGGAATGTGGGAGTATCTTCAGAACTTGAATGCACAAGGAACTACTATTTTACTAACTACACATTACTTGGAAGAAGTTGAACAACTCTGTCGTAATGTAGCTGTGATTAAACAAGGAGAATTAGTTAAAATTGACAGTGTGAAAAAGGTTCTCAGCTCTTTTGAGAAACAAACATTTCAACTAACTGTTGAAGCGAATACTCCTAAACCAACATTGAATCATTACACTGTTCGAATCATTGATGATACGAGTTGGGAAATTGATCTGACAGCTTCTCAATCTATTTCTTCTTTAATACGGGAGATGGACCAGGCAGGTATAGAGATCAAAGATATCCGTGCCAAAGGTAATCGTTTGGAAAATTTCTTTTTAGATTTAGTAAAAAATTAAATCATATGAACTTTGCTGGTAACTGGGTAGCTTTTTCTACCATTGTGCGTAAAGAGGTGTATCGTTTTTTTCGGATTTGGTCGCAAACATTGCTACCTCCGGTGATTAACCAGGTTTTGTATTTTATTATCTTTGGTTCATTTATTGGTTCACGAGTAGGTGATATTGGCGGTGTGCCTTATATGGCTTTCATTGTTCCAGGATTAGTGATGATGGCGGTAATCAATAGCGCATTTGCCAATGTTGTCAGTTCTTTTTTTGGTTCTAAATTCCAAAGAAATATTGAAGAGTTGATCGTTTCACCTACACCAAACTGGGTAATTGTTGGTGGGTATGTCGTCGGTGGTATGTTGAGAGGGATTTTGGTAGGACTGATTGTTTTGGTAGTTTCTATTTTCTTTACCTTACCAGTGATTACGTATCCTCTGATAGTCTTTTTGTTTATTACACTTACTTCTTTGGTTTTTGCTTTGGGTGGTTTGACTAATGCTATCTTCGCAACGAGATTTGATGATATTAGTGTCTTTACCACTTTTGTTCTGACTCCATTGTCATATCTTGGTGGAGTTTTTTATTCAATTAAAAGTCTTCCGGATCCTTGGCAGACTATCGCCTTGGCTAATCCTATTTTGTATTTAATTGATGGCTTTCGCTATGGCTTTTACGGAGTCTCTGATGTCTCTATCTACACCAGTTTAAGTGTGCTTTTAGTGATGACAGTTGTCTTGATTTGGTACAATCTTTATCTCCTCAATCGCGGAATTGGAATGAAAAATTAGCTGGCACTAGTATTCTTGAGATAAGAGATATAACGGCTGAGTACCTGAAGCATGGTATCGCGGTAGATCGGAGCATTCTGCGGGAAGATACCGTTGTCCAAAGCTACCAATTGTAGTCTTACTGCGTATTCAGCATATTGGCGGAATGATTCATCGGTGATGCCAGCAAAACTAGTACTGTAAACAATATCTGGTGCATGGCCATGGAAGTAATAGCCACTACCAAGCAATATTTTACTCATCTCAGCATAGGTTACTGCTTGATTAGGATAGAACTTGCCATCTTTACCGCTGACAATACCTAGACTTTGGGCAGTACCAATAATCAATGACATTTCGGAATTGTCATGAGGCACATCACTGAAGACCTGATTAGGTGTCAGCAGATTTGGTTGTAAGCAATTAGCTTGCAAAGCAATTTTGGTGAGTTCAAAACGGGTAAGAATTTTGCCCATACCATAGGTTTGATTACCATAACCTTGAATGATGCGCGAGTTGCTTGCAGTATTAAGAATGCTAGTTAAAAAGGTTGCATGGGTTTGATAACTAGTAGTTTGTACATCTGAGAAGCTGATGCTAGTTGTACCAGAAACTACTAAACAAGTAATAGGATCTTCAGTTGGAACTGGTGGCACAGCCGGTATTTGAGTAGCTACTTGAGATTCCTGATTTCTGCTACTGCGACGGCTATTATTGTTGCTATAGCGCCAGTTACTATTGCTGCTATTGTTGTTGCTACCGTTGATAATAGTTATTCCATGTGGATTACCTAGACTACCATTACCGCTTCCACCGCCACTACCACCGGAACTATTTGATGTTGGTGTTGGGCTTGGTGTGGGTGTACTTGAAGGGCTAGGACTAGCGGATGGAGAGGCTGAAGGCGATGGGCTTGGTGAAGGGGAATCTGACGGAGTGGGACTTGGTGAAGGGGAATCTGACGGAGTGGGACTTGGTGAAGGGGAGTCTGAGGGCGTAGGAGTGGGTGATTCTGATGGTGTTGGGCTCGGGCTGGGTGATGGACTTGGTTCAGGAGTAGGAATGACATTGGCTGTACTGCTATTGTTGCCTGGGGTAAAGTCACTGCTCAAAGAAGTAATTGTAGCAGTATTGGTAATAGTGCTAGAAACATCGTTAATAGTTACCGACAGAATTAAGAAGTGAGAACCATTAGGAGCGACGTCACCGACCAGCCAAATACCCGTAGTGGGATTGTAAGAGCCTGAAGTGGCACTTTCAGCAAGAAAGCTTACCTGTGATGGCAAATGGTCGGTTACGGTCATGCCGTAAGCAATATCAGTTGCTGAATTGTTGGTAGCCGTGATCGTATAGGTAATAATACTACCAAGTGTCGGTGTGGGAGCATTGGCTACTTTGGTCACACTGACATCTGCGACTGGAGCAGTTGGATTGATATCTACAGAGTCACTATTATTACTAATATCACTCTCGCTGGTAATGGTAGTTGCTGAGGCCGTATTTGTAATAGTTGGTGTGTTGGCATTATTAATCGTTGCGGTAATTTCTAACTCAGCTGAGCTAGAGGGGGGAAGATTACCAACTGGCCAGTCTCCCGTGTTTTGATCATAGATACCTGTTGTGGCTGATTGCCCAGTATAAGTGAGTTGGCTTGGTAATAGATCATGAACTGTAACGCCACTGGCAGTGATAGTAGCGCTGAGATTAGTAACGGTAAGTGTATAGGTTATCGTGTCTCCAGAACCTGTATCGGGTGCATTTACGGTTTTTTCTAAAAGGATATCAGTGACATCGCCTGATGGTGGGCCGATTAAACCCATATCTATATCTTGATTGAAATTATCAAACTGAAAAAAGAAGTTATCGGTACGATAAACTCCTGGACTCTCTTCACTAGTGAAATCGCTATCAAAGACATCTGCTCCTTGATCAGCTGGAGATAGGGTATACCCACTAGGGATATCAGATGCTCTTAAGTAGGCATTGAAGCCAATTGGTCCTGTATAATTCCAGTTTAAATCTAAGAATGTGATATCACCGTAGTCATCAATGACATTCAAATGAGCAACACCAGCTTGAGTTTCAGTAAAAGGTCCGAATTGGTAAATAGATTCACTAATCAATGTATTAGGATAGCCACTACGGTTACACCCTCCCTCGGCAAGTATATTGTCACTCGCGTCTAATAAACGAAAAGCACTGTGATCTACTAAACAGAAGTTATCGGTGCGGAAGATTAAATAATACTGTCCGCCAGGTTGCACGCTACATGCATAACTTACCTCTACATTGCCAGTGCTACCTCCTGCTTGATTCACATTGCGACCTAGACAGGTATTCGGTGTTACATAACTAATTGAATAAGCACCGCCCACACCACTATCGTCTTCACCATACTCGAGGATTGAGTCATCACTGATCATTTCGAGATGTACACCACCCACACCTGATTCTTCTATACCAGTATCTTGGACTCCATCACCATCAGTATCAATCCATACTCGATCACCAACTTCACTGGTGATAGCTATACGAAAGCCAATATCATCAGCGACATGCGTACCAACCGTGATAGTGGGGAATTCTTGAATATTGTTATTGGTAGTCAATCTATTGGATAGAGTAGACAATGCCGTCACTCGATAAGAACTAAAAAGTGAAAATCCGGGATAATCAGCTTCATCAAAGACATAATAACCATTTTCATCGGTTACTTCAGTATTGTTGATAATTGGGTCTGTATTATTCCCAGCTGCTTCTTGAATTAATGTGACGCCCACACCAGGTAATCCTAGTTCTGCGGGAGCGTGGACTGCGTCCATATTGGCATCATTGAATATCTGTCCCGTAATAATATGATCACCGACTCTAACATATGCAGCATTACGTTCGTTACTGACTATATCATTATTTGCAAATAAGCCATTCGCTCTAGTAGTTAAGCCAATGCTGGTGTTCGTGACACTTAGACCAGTAATACGTAAATAAATACTGTTTCCGACAGATAAACTTGTAGGAAAGCCTGCACCAATAATGTTGTATGAACCATCAAATGTACAGAGCGTGCCAGTACCATTAAAGTCCAGGACGGTATGATCAAGTCCATTTACACCTGTAATGTAGCTACAAGCAGCTGTCCCAGTCCAACTACTATGATTTGTCGTACTCAAAGTAAATGATGACAGTTCATTATCCGAGCTATTACTATTACCAAAATCGATAAAGTACGTTACTGCTGAACCATTCGTTACTAATGGCCCGGTTGCAGGTGAGTCAGCTGAGTAATCAGAGGCTGAATAAGTGACGGTTGTACTTAGAAGAACCCCATTTCCAGCCAAAGAAGCGGGTAAACTTTCTTTTGTTAAAGGCAAAATGGCACTAAGACAAACTAAAGTAGCAATAACAAATGATACAGTCTTTCGATTCAAAAAGTCTTTGAAGTGGGGCATGCAGTTTTATTTTTGATTTCTTTTAAGTATACAGGAATTTGACCTTTTTTAAAAGTATTTTAATGTAGTAGTTTTTTTAATTCTTAATGAGAGTTTAAGCAATAGGTTTTTTTAATAAATGCGGTGAAACTTTGAGTGTTTCATTAGCCCCTACAATTGTGACCATACATCTGTTGTTAACTGTTCTCATCTCCCATACTTTTTTGTCGTGACTATAGTTTACAAGATCGCCTATTCTATGATGCCCTCCGACTAATCTTGTCCAACGATTTGACGTCGATAAGCGGGTGTCTAATGGCTCATTCATAAAGCCTGTTGAAGACCATGCTCCTCTGTCTAAAGGCCTATCATCCAATGCTGAAACTGTTGCTCGATAAACTACATATGGTAGTTCGCCTACTAATCTCACTAGAGTTCTAGCTGCTTGAGGATTACGTGGAGAATCTAAATTGATAGATGGGGGTTGATTTAGTAGTAGCCGAGTTAAGAGTTCTCTATCTAGAGCTAAACCAGTTTCGGATTGAGCTATTATTAAAAGTTCACGGATTTCGATTGCTACATTACTATCTAAGTCGATTGGTGCAGTGGCATTAACTATTGCATGAATTTCATCAACTGAATCAAGCATAAAATTTAATAGTGAGAAATAATGAATTAACTTTAGATGCAAAATTATACCTAAACATTAATTTTCACAAACAATTTGTTGTTTGTGGTTGTAGGGTTATGCTTTGGCTGTTGGATAAACAAAAAACAGCTCCTGACTTAAAGAAAATGCAGCTGGAGATAGTTTGGAGACAATACTATTTAGTGTGCTATCTAAGCTAACTTGTCGAGTTACATATTGAAAAAAAGGTATCGCAGCAGTTTTTATTCCCTTCACATCAAAAAATTGTTGTTTTCCCCACTTCTTACTATCCCATTGCCATTGTTTGAATAAAGCATTGTTCTTCTTGAGATAATGCTGCACATCTTCACTAGCTAGCAGTTGAGCATCATACATATGTCTTAGTTGCCAGATGAGATTTTTCTGACTATTAATCATTATTACTAAAATACCAGTAGGACTAAGCAAGGATTGATAATAGCTAATTTTTTCTTGTTCTACTCCATACCAGCTATTGAGAGAAATAATCAAGTCATATTTTTGACCTGTAGTGAACTGATTGGCATCTTGATGGATCAACTGATGTGATTCAGCTGATAAGGTATGCAATTCTTGTTTTGCTTCGCTGAGTAGCTGTTCAGAAACATCGATGCCAGTATAGGTACCGATGCGGTATTCTTGTTTGAGCTGATGCATGACATGTTTAGTCATGGCGCCGTCACCACAACCGATCTCCAGCACATGCAAATGATCTTTGTTGTTTGGGAGAGGCCACTGCTCATGCAATTTTTCAACTAAAAAATCACCAGCTTCTTTTTCAGCAGGCCAAAGGAAGTGCTTGAATCTTCTGAAGATCTCGACAAATTGGGGAGATTCGTAATCGGCACGATATTGTTGGTGGGAGAGATTCATGATGGAATTTTTCATAGGAAACTTAGTGGTTTTTAGTGAGCAGGACAAGGCCAATAAAAAGTGATTGGTTTGCTTATCTTTTTGTTGCTAGACGGTAATATAAGTCCAAGTATGTGGACTTTTATGCTAAAGGTGTTAATATATTTAATCAAAATTAAGGTCAATGAAAAGAGAATCTACCTTGTTGGTCTATGGACTTGATCATGCTGATGAAAAAGAATCTTTGGGCTTTCTCCAAATGGGGCAAGAAGCTGTTCCTGTGCATACGGAGATTTTTCGTCTGATTACTTATTACATGAGCGAACAGCAACGTGTTCTGCAATTATGTAATGGCCAAGGTATTTCTTTAATTCGCAATTCAAACATTCTGCGCGAATGGAGAAGGATTGAAGAAACTGTGAGACCTATAATGCTAAGAAAGATCGCTGAGTTACCAATTGCTGATCGCCAATTATGGCACAAGGTTATCTATGGAGATCGCGTACAATTATGCTTTGTGCTGAATCAACGCGCAGTAGTTAAACCAGAGATTCTAGAAAAATATGAACCAATTATTACTGATTTGAAAATGCGAAAAGGGCTGCGAGTTAGTGTTGTAAACCAAAATCCTTCAAGACGGCGTGTAAGAGAAGTTCTAAAGTTAGCACCATCCAAATCAAGATTCTCTTTAGCTGCGCCAACTGGAAAAACTGTGAAGGGGCTGCGCATGGTTGATCACTCTGATCCCTTAGTATCACACCCTTTGGTGCAGCTGCGTTTGTCAGCTTAATAAAAATTCTAGTCCTAAAGCTACTGCCAATAGGAAGTAGAGTATTAGTTCCCAACGATCACCATTACTGAGATAGCGTTTAAAGTTAAACTTTTCCCTTTTCATTTTTGATCAAGCGGTAGTATTACTTTAATTATACCGTATTGCTGATAAATAAGGTAAATTGTGAGTAGAAAATGCCTCTTCTTTATGGCCGATTTACAGCGAATCTGTACTATTACTGGTAAGACATTTGTGATCACAGAAGCTGAGCAAGCTTTGATTGCTAAATTCGAACAGCTTCATCCTTTATTGAAGCCTGGTGATATTCCTTTGCCTACTATTCATCCACTAGAGTTCAGTAGACAACTGCAAAGTTATGTCACTCTGATGAGTTTGTTTGATAGTAAGAGTGTTATTTCAGGACAGCCTTTAATTACTCGTTACAATCCTCGGTTAGGCTACAAAGTCTGTACGTCAGAAGAATTCTGGAGCGATGCTGTGGATAACACTAATGTTGGTAAACCTTATGACTTCTCTCGTCCATTTTTTGAACAGTGGAATGAACTCATGCGCGAAGTGATAATGCAGCCACTTGTGCAAATCAGTTGCGAGAATAGCCACTATGTCGATAGCTCCTCTTCATTAAAGAATTGTTATCTCTGTTTTGGAATGGGGGATAGTGAAGATTGCATGTATTGTCTCAAGACTAGGTATCCTCTTCGTAATCGAGATTGTGTTGATTGTATTGGTATCGTGGATTGTGAGCTTTGTTATAGCTGTATTCACTGTGATCATGCCTATGATTGTCAGCATTGTAGTGACTGTATTGACTGTTACCAATGTTTTGGCTCTCGAGATCTGATTGGGTGTAAGTATTGTTTTGGTTGTGTGGGTTTGCGTCAGGCAGAGTATTATATTTTCAATCAAGCAGTTACTAAAGAGGCATATGACAACTTTATGAAACAAGCCAATTTAGGTAGTTACCAATCACGCCAGGGTTATTTGGAGCAATGTCGTCAATTTCACAAACAAAATCCTACGGTTGTTGCTACAATTAAACAGAGTGAAAATGCGTCAGGTAGTTATCTACAGCACTGTCGCAATGCTTATGAATGTGAATTTGGTGAAAATTTAGAGGATTGTGGTTGGTCTACAGGAGCTTTTGGTAAAGACATTTGGCGAGGAGAGGTGTATCAAGGAGAGCTTGGTTATCAGTCAGCAGTTTTGTCAGGTAGATTAGGTTTTTGTAACTCTATCAATACTGGTAGTGAAAACTTTTACAGTTATATGATTTGGGGCAGTAATAGCTGCTTTGGATGTGTGATGCTCAAGCAAAAATCCTATTGTATTTTGAATAAACAATATACTAAGGCTGAATATGAAGAGTTAGTGCCACGAATTATCGCTCATATGAAAAGCACAGGTGAATGGGGGCAGTTTTTGCCAGCGAAGTATGCTCCGCATTATTATGAAGAGTCGCAAGCGCACGAATTTCTAGATCAAAGAGCAAAGATCAAAGATCAGAGGTCTGGTGTCCAAACTCTAGATAAGCGTGAGTTAAGGTGTGAGGATGATATTGCTAATGTTGAAGTTGAGAAGGTGGATGGAATTGTTTGGGAATGTTGTTTGACTGGGAAACCATTTAAGCTAGTTCGGCAAGAAGTAGAATTTTATCGTCAACAAAATATTCCTTTGCCACGTATTCATTGGCAAGAAAGACTTAAGCGTTTAAGGCTACGTTGACTTTTTTGCTAGTAATAGTATTATTCATATTCGTAATTTTCTTTATGTCAGATGAACTGATTGGTCCAGAGCATGTTGCCGCAACTGAAATGGATTTAGATGCAGGGCGAGCAAAGATGGTTGCTTTCCTGCGCGATAAGGGTCAGTTTGCTACAGAAACTACTGAGTTGTCAGCGGGCATATCATTGATGGGGTGGGGAGAACCACATATTGATAATGCAATTAATATGTATGTTGCATTGCGTACAGATATGAAAAACCATGCTACTGCATTGGTTGGTGTACAGATTTATTTAGAGGCTATTCGCACAGGAAAATCTCATGCTAATGCTTATGTTTTGGCTATGAAGGTGCATGATGTTGCTCCTCAAGTTCCTCAACCTGTAGAAGATGATGTAACTGCAATTGCTGCAGCTAAACAAACGAGAAGTGGTGAACCAGAATTTAGTGTTGGAGTAGGATCAGTTATGCGTGATCGTCCTAGTGAGCTTGATGGATATACTTTGCCAGTGACGCCTAACAATTTTGGCGTTACAGCATCTCCCTTTGATCATACATTATCTAGTGCCGCTCCTGTTCGTGCCGATGTAGCTGCTGCATTGGTCGGTCCAGCATTTTCTGCTACGGTTGCACCCGCTCCAGAGACACTTCAGGCTGCTCCTGTACCGCCTGCTGCTAGATCCGTAAAAGAGTCTCCATTAGAGTTGACTGAAACTGTCAAAAAAGCCTACAAAGTTGCGTGTGAAAAAGTATTGAGAAAACTGAAATTTGATAAATTTGCTGAAGAAGGAGCTAGTGTATTTGCTTTATTCTTTGCTGCTAAGATGCAACCCGAGGTAGCTCTAGCAAAGGCGAAACATTTTTGTGAACTGCGTGCGGAGGGATATGAAATAAATCCATCTATAACCGCTGCGAAGGAAGCTGATGTTACTGCAACTGAAGAGGAGATTAAATGGTTTAAAGAGGCTCTCCATGAGCAACCTGGTATAAGTAGAGTACTTCTAGCTGCAATTATAGCAGGCATTATAGTGCTTGTTGTTGGAGGTGCTACAGCAGCTTATGTATCATCTACCGCTCATCAAGATACTCAACCCGATGGACAAACAGCTCCAAATCCTTAGGCATTTGCATTTCATCGCCAATCGAGAGAAAATGGTGGCAATTTATTAATCAATTTAAACTTTTAATTTTATTTTATGGCTAGAGGTAAAGCTGGAGTTAGACATCCTTCAATGATAGGTTGGGGTGAGAAACCTGGAGAACCTATACAAGTTGCACCAGAGGTTGGTAGTGCAACACGAAGTGAGGTTAGAGAGATATTGGCTGCAGCCGCAGTTGCTACTGATGTGGCACCATCTCCTGCAGGAGCACAGGTACGTAAGGCAACTATAGCGGGTATGCCTCAAGCTGAGGCTACTGCGACTCCAGCCGCTGCGCCAGTAGGTGTTGCTGGACGTCTTAATAAGGGGACTATTGTTGGCGTGACTGGTGTAGGTGGTGGTCATATTCGGGCTGAAGGGCATGATGCTCGTACAATGTACGATAGTAGTGCAGCTGAAAACTCTGCTCTTGATTTCCAGCTTACTTCTGATGCTATTGCTCTTTTAGAAGCAGCTGGCATAGATCGAGAACTGGGAGTACAAATTGCATTAGGTGATGTTCCTAGAAAAGATGTGGAAACCGTAAGAAAAACTTTAGCAAGTTTAGGTGTAGATGAAAAAACAAGCTTAGCCGTTCTTTGGGGGTGTAGAATCGTGGCATTACCTGTAGTTACTCCTCCACACCAATCTTCTTCATCATCTCCCTCCAATGTACCAAGCCCTCGTGTAGGCACACCAACTATGCCTCCACCAGAGCAAACTGGTTCACCAGCACTTACTGTTTCAGGCACTGCTAGTAGTGGTACTTCAGTTGTTTTGGGCAATGAAATTGATGAGGATATGAAAATGATTGCTAGTGTTACACCGCGATCTAACCGCCTCTTAATTGCTGTGGCCCTAGGTCTTAGCTTGGCTGCTGTGGGCGTTGGATATAAAATTCTTGATGGGATTTCTGATAATGTTAGTCATTCTGCTCCAAATCGTAGATAGAGTTTACCTGATTAATTCCGCCACAACTTTTGAGCCAAAGCCTTATACGCTTTGGCTTTTTCGGTATGTTTGAGATCGATCTCGATAGCTCGCCAGACGGCTTTGCCATGACGCATTTGTAGTTTGGATTCTACTTCTAACTGATCAGAGATATCATGGGCGGCACGGAGAATAGTGTTGGAGCCTATTTCGCTTTCATAAGGATCTCCAATTAAGCATGCGCGCTTTAATGCAGCAGTCCACATGATCGCTTTAATCAAGCTGCTTTTATCTTCAAAAGGATCAAATTCCTTGGATAATAGGTACTTGAGTAAACCTGGAGACTGATACAGTGCGTGTTTGATGATTTCCGCTAATCCCAATGTGACTTCATGATCTAAGCATTTTGCCAAGAAGCGGGAATCGATAATGATATGATTGGGTTCATAATAGCTGCGATAGAAATGGCGTTCGTATTGAGCGTCTTTCACTCTATGGATGCGTACTTTGCCGCCTATGCTCGTATCAGACATGCTAAGAGCTGTGGTGGGAACATAGGTAGCGTCACAGTCCCATTGTTCGGCAATATAACCTACTGCATAGAGCAGAGAGCCACCGCCAACGGCAGTGATATGAGACCCTTTCATCGCTTGAATATGCTGCAATGAAGAGCTTAGGCTTTTGATTTCTTCAAATTCAATTTCATGAGCTTTGAGCAAGATTAAGGCCGCATTTTTATTGATCAACTTCTTGATCCATGGTAATTGGGAGACTTTATGATCCATGAAAATCAGGCTGCTATGATTGAAGTCTTGAGCTGTCAGTCGACGACAAACAAATGAATAATTGGGAATACTGGACGCTCGGGGATGAAAAGAGGGAATAGGAAAAATCAGCTTCTGGTGAGCTGCTTGTGCATTAGAGAGACCTTGATATGTCTGATCTACTTTCGCTGTCTCCGCTAGTATTTGGCCCAACAAATTAGGGGTCATGGAGGCTCTGTTTACCATTTCTGAGTATAGCGGGGTTCTTGATAAACACAATTCTCGCTAGGGTCTTAGCAGCAAATCGTCTTTGCTTTAATCGTTAATATGTCTTAATCTTTTTTAAGCCTTGATACCTGAGTTGATGGAGGCTGACTCTTTGTTTGTGAACTCTTCTCAAAGGGACCCCTTTGGAGCAATTCTCTACTTTCAACTCTCAACTTGTCTTGCTGTTTTTATAAGTGTTTCAACCTCACTTTCATCTAAACACTCTACAATATTGTTCCAGAGTTGTAGATTGGTTTTTGCCCAAGCTAAATACTTTTTGTTGGCTATTTCACTGTAAAAATAAAAGCCACTGTCCATGATTCTTTGTTGCTTGGCTACGATGCGAGTGGCTAGAGTTTTGATATCGGATTGCTTTTCTTGGATGTAGCGACTGGTGAAAAGAAGGGGAGTAATTGGAAGTGATTTGAATAGAGTATCGGCATCACTTAATGCCTTTGATTCTGGAGAGATAGTTGTTGTTCTTTGATCGATCCCAGCATTAATTACTATGTCTTCAATCATACTAATTTCTGCAGCTGTGTAGCCGGCTTTTGTTAGGCACTCTTTTCTTAAATCAGCACCATCTTCAGTCTCTGAATTAGGATCAATTATGTGGTTGAGATCATGCACTAAAGCAGCTGATTCTACTAAAAACCGATCGGCGCCCAACTCATCAGTAAATTCACTACATTTCTGAAAAACGAACTGAATATGATGCCATCCATGAAAAAGTAAATTTTGTCCTTTTTCTTGATAAAGTTTCTCAATTACCGCCTTTAATACCAATAATTTCTCCATACGTAATAACTTATTGCTTCTACCTTACTCTACTGGTCTCATTTCCTTCAACATCTTTGATCTTTGCTCTCTGCTCTTTGAACTAACTTAGGGTTGCTCACCTAGCCAAAAATTTAACTCTCTATTATTCTTAAGGTGTATTTATACTCACCTCATGAAAATTCCTTTTTTAAACAAAGTAGTTATGGCGGGATTCCCTAGTCCTGCTGCGGATTATCTGGAAAAACCAATCAACCTTCATCAGTATTTGATTACTAATGAGCCTGCGACCTTTATGGCCAGAGTTGCTGGTGAATCGATGAAAGGAGCTGGGATATTTGCAGGCGATATTGTCGTTATCGATCGGTCTTTAACGCCCATTTCTGGTCAAGTGATTGTTGCTATTCTTGATGGAGGATTAGTGGTGAAACAATGGATCGTCGAAGGAGAAAAGAAGTTTCTGCGCTCTGCAAATACGGATTATCCTGATGTAGTAATTACTGAGAGTAGTGACTTTTTGGTATGGGGAGTGGTCTCAGCTGTTGTGCGTAAGCTATGAAAACCAAGATAGTCGCTTTAGTCGACTGCAATAACTTTTATGCTTCGTGTGAAAAGGTTTTTGATCCAACTATTCTTCATACCCCTGTAGTGATTCTCTCCAACAATGATGGCTGTGTGATTGCTCGCAGTGGTGAAGCGAAAAAGATGGGGATACCGATGGGAGCACCTTATTTCAAAATTGTAGAGAGTTTGAAGCAATCGCATGTAGCTGTGCGCTCTTCTAATTATCCCTTGTATGGAGATATGTCGGAGCGGGTGATGCAGGTGTTGGAAAAGTTCTCTCCTGATGTGGAACGGTACTCTATTGATGAAGCGTTTGTGGGACTGGATCATGTGCCTATAGATGAACTGAATACATATTGTTGTGAGATCAAAAGAGTAGTGCAACAGTGGACGGGGATTCCTGTGTCTGTGGGTATTGCTACTACCAAAACGTTGGCTAAGATTGCTAATCATGTAGCTAAGAAACAAGAACAATACCTTGGTTGTTGTAGCTTCATTGATTGGAGCACTGCTCAGCTTGATCAATTTTTGCAACAGCTACCAGTAAAAGAAGTGTGGGGCATTGGGTATAGCTTGGCTAAGCTTTTGGAGAAAAATGATATTTCGTCTGCTTATGATTTGAAAAAGACCACTCCATCGTTGGCCCGTAAATTGGTTTCTGTTTTGGGCGAACGGATAGTGTTGGAACTAAACGGTATCTCGTGTCTGGCTTTGGATGTGATGTGGAAACCTCGTAAGGGAATCATGTATACGCGAGGCTTTGGTCGGGATATTACTTCATTGGGTGAAATGGAAGAAGCAATTGCTACCTATACTTTGCGAGCATGGCAAAAGCTTGCCAGACAATCATCTCAAATTAGTGGCTTGAGTGTGGCTATTCGTAGCAATCGTTTCAGTGAAAAAAATGCTTATCGGGCTTTTAGCAAAAATATTTCATTTCCGGCTACGGGGGACATTCGGCTACTGACTAAGCATGCTTTAGCAGCAATGCGTTCGATATTCCAACTAGGTATTGCTTATCACAAAGCAGGTGTGTTCTTTTATGGTATTGAATCTACTACTGATACTCAAATGTCATTCTTTGATGAGCCGGAACTGGTGAAGCAAAAATACGACAAGCTTAATCAAGCACTGACTAATATCAATCAGAAGTTTGGTACAGAAAAACTTCACTTTGCCATTCAAGGCAGCAAGCAGGCATGGAATATGCGGCAAGATTATAAGTCTAAAAGCTTTACGACGAAGATTGAGGAGCTGATGACTGTAAATTGTTGATTGATAATTTTAAAATCTAAATTAATCACGAGAGCTCTTGGACTAAATGAAACGGGATCCTTCGCCGCCGCTACGCTTTACTCAGGATGAATTATGAGCCTCAACGCCTGAGGCTTGAGTTGCTTGATAATTCATCCTGAGCGTAGTCGAAGGATCTGGTCTACACTTAGTTTGATATTTTCGTTAAATCTTCATGAATGATAATTGGCTTCACTGATTCTATCTCTGTTTTATAGTAAGCAATCTCCGGAATATCATTCCATAAGTAGACTTTTTGTTTCAGTACATGAGCGAATCCGATCTCGATCAAAGTGTTGCCACCGATGTAATTTTTGATGCCGTTTTTGTCTAAATTCAAAACTAATACTGCATCACCACCTTGCATCAAATTCCAAAACTCGGTTAGGGGATCAGCATAGGTTTTTTGCTCAATTTTCACTGTCTCTTTTTCTTGATCAGTTTTACCCACAAAGTGGGGAGCAAAGGAGGTGACATACGCTTGATGTCCTAAAACTTGCAGTTGATCTCGCACTACTAACATTGCTTCGGTATATTGCATGCTACCGATTACCCCTATCCGCATAAAGAGTACTTAAGTGAATATAACTTAACTCAGAAGAGCTAGAATTTAAACCCAGCTTTGTTTATAGTAAATCCTCGTTTTATTTTGTTATGGAAACTCCTCCAAGTGTCGTCATTATCGGTAGCTTCAGGAAAGATTTAGCTGAAATCGGTATCGTTGCTCAACATATGAGAGCACAGGGGATAGATGTGCGTTCACCTCGAAGTCATGAAGGAATAGATCCAAGTGCAGAATTTGTGATTTTGCGTAGTGATTCTCCTACTGCATCACCAAGAACCCAGCAACGGAATGTACTCTCTATGATTCCAACAGCTTCGTTAGTGTATCTCGTTAATCCTAATGGACATGTGGGGATGAGTGCTGCTGCTGAGGTTAGCTTCTCAGCATTAGTTGGGGCTCGGGTACTGTTACATCGTATGGTCAGCGGGTTTGGTGCTGACGTACCTGCAGTGTTTCGGGAACTTGTTCAGCAGGCACCTTATCAAAATCAATTAAGTTCTCCACGTTTTGCTGATCTGGTAGCACTAGCCAGCAAACATACGTGGGATTTAACCGAAGCACACAAGGAAGTAGTCAGAGCTGAGATTGCCAGTTGGATGCAATCTTTGTCGGATGTTAAGCCTTGTATAGATCGTTAACTAGTTCGTCATCGCCGGGAGATTTGTCGTTGGCATAGAAACGATCTCCTGTGAGATCCATATATAAGTTCACACCAGTTGCTACGGTACCGTACATACCTGCCCAACCACTGGAGGCATTACACCAGAAAAAGTTTGGAAATGGTGTTTTGGCTTTGAGACGAGTACCAGATACTTGTTCTGGTGTCATATTTGAGCCATAGGCATTACCTACTGGGGCGAGGACGAAGTCTTCGTTGGTAGTAGAGGTGCCGATGCTTTGAACTACAATATGTTTACGGAGATTAGGAATATATTTTTCTTCGACGATTTGTAGCATGCGATCTGCTACTTTTAATTTAAGTTTAGTGTACTCAGCATAGCTTTTGTCCTTGGCATCTTTGAACGGTTGATATTCAGTATAAGCAGCGATTTCTAAAATCTGATGTTGCGGACTTGGAGTGGTTCCACCCTCTGGTGTATGGAGCGTCGGAGTAGATAAGAATATCCAAGGCTTAGTAAAGTTTACTTGAGCCATCTCACGCCACATTTGATTCATGTCCCATTGCTCCAAATGCCAAATATTGAAAGAGCCAAATCCATGATCTCTGAGATCGATATCTTTCAAACCTAAATAAATCATCACGCCAGCTTGGGAATATTCGTAGTCTAACTTTTTCTGTTCTGCTTTAGGGAAGTATTGTTTGCCAATTACTTCAGACATTTTCTTTGGATCTGCATTACAAATAAAATTCTTCGCAGTAAATGTTTTCCCATTGGTAGTCTCCACACTAATGATTTTGCCTTCAGCTACGTTGATTTTGCTGACGGGAGTCTCGTAATAAATATGACAGCCTTCATGATCAGTAATAAATTGGGCGAGGCGGCGAATGTAATATTTGAAATGTTTTGTAGGATAATAGGCACCAGTATTGTAGCCACCGAAGAGGCTTAAATAACAAAAAAGTGACAATCGTTCTGGCGGTAGCATGAAGTCACCAGCATTAGCACAGAGCACAGCTTGCGCTTCTTTGCTTAATCCCACTTCATTATAGAGATCTTGCAAACTAGCCATGCGGTACTTGATCACATAAGGAAATTTGTATGCCTGTAAATAATCTTTCCATACGAGTGGACGATCAGGAAAATAACGGAATTCTTCGCGTAGCTTTTTGATGACATGAATGAATTTTTCCATCGGTTCCTGCTGATCAGGATAGGCAGCTACTACATTAGCAATCAGTCTGTCCCAACCATAAGGAATCTTTACTCGTTTACCATCAGGCATAGCCATATGGTCGTAGCCGTCTTTCTCAAAAAGCTCGAAAGTAATGTCTTTTTCTAAACCAATGCGCTTAAGAAACTCATAAATTTTTCCTCCTGGTGCACAACCCCATATGTAATGGACCTGAGCGCAAAATTCATAGTCGCCCATCTTGAAAGTATGACAATAACCACCAGGCACATCATGAGCCTCCAACATACACACTTTATAACCCGCATTAGCTAAAAGTGATCCTGTAGTTAAAGCAGAGCTACCGGTACCAATAATCACATAATCGTATTGATGATTCTGGGCGTAAGTTTGATCCTGCTTGGCATGTTGTTCAGGAGTAAGCTCACCAGTACTGGATTTTTTGGCCATAAAAATAGAAGAGGGGAAATCGGTTAGATAATAATATGATTACTTCGAATTGCCAATTGAGAATTGCGAATGGCGAATTTTTAATGCAGTGGGCACAATTCAGAATGCACAATTGTTGCTCAGGTGTATCTAAGCGAGCCGCCACACTGGCGTAATGGAGTGCAACTTTCAACTCTCAACTTTCAATTTTCAACTTCTGTATCATTTGTTTCGCCGTTCTTTGTCCACCTCTCAAAGATCCTTCAGTCCATAATGAATTCATATAGTCACCACAGAGGTAAATGTTGTTCTCTCCTTGGTGATTATTTAAGAAGTCCTTCACAGTTGTTAAATAGCCCGCGTAAAATTTAGGCATTGCTTCAGGCCACTTTTGGAGGTCGTGGTTTTGCAGCTGGTCAGTTTGTGTGAACCAAGGACAAAGCTTCAATAGTTCCGCTTTGACTTGGGTGAAGATTCCTTCATCGCTGAGATTCATGATACTTCGGGCATAATCTTCATGGAGCCAGGTACAAAGTAATGCTTCATTGTTTTGAGTGGTTTCTTCACCTTTCATAGCCTCGTTCACATAGCCAGAAATCTTTTCGTTTTCTACAAATGGTACCCAAACAATGGCTAGTTCAGGTAGTAGATTTCGGGGAACCTTAAAAGCGATGCTGATAGAGGCTGCGTACTTTGCTTTACTCCAGAGTACTGATTGTGCGGAGGATGGATTGGTTACAATCTTTTGTGAAGTGGATGCCGTGGTTGCTAATACTACTCGATCAAACTTCTCACCATCCACCAAACAGTGATCTTGATTGGTCTGCACCTTGGTCACAGGATGATTGAGTTGTACATTGAGTCTTTCAGCAAAAGCATTAGGCAATGCTTGCATCCCGCCTTTGGTACGGTGGAGTTCCCAATTTTCAATATGGGTTTTGAGAGAGTGAATAATAGCAAATACTGTACCTTTACTGATTTCTTTAGCCCTGTGAAACTGGTAGGTGGTACAAAAACTATCTACTAAGTAGTCTGCTACAGCTTGGCCACAGGTTCTTTTCATATATTCGTAACCATCTTCATTATCGTAAGCAGTGAAATTGCTTAAGTTAAAAAAGTCTTCATCTACTTTTGGTGTACGGAAGTATTGCATCGCCAGTCTCGCTTTTCCCCAAAAACCAGGAGCTTGGTCGTGAGAAATGATTTTTTTATCCTTTACGAGACCATATCCACGGAAGCGCATTTTTTCCCAACTTATACCAAATTCAGCACAGTATTTTTTCATCTCAAAATACCATTCACAGAGATGATCAGCTCCTAAATCGAAGATATAATTGTTAGTTGAGCGGGAAGACATTCTTCCCCCTACTTGGCTGCCTTTCTCATAGACTGTTACTTCGTGGCCAGCTTTTTGTAATTCGTATGCGCAAGTCAAACCAGCAATACCTGCACCAATTACGGCTATCTTTTTGGGGACGAACGACATTGTTTTTAGCTAATTCATTTGAATAATATCTTGTGGATTAGCTAAAAGCTAGTTGGAGTCTATTGCAGCGTCAAAAGCTACATCTTCATCATCAGTTAATCCGCTGTCATTGAGAGTTGGTAATAGACTGGGGCTAGTTGTTCTGTCTGGGCTCCCTGTCTCTAGTCGTCCATTACCTTCAGTAATGCCTGGAGTTAGGTGAGCTGCACAATCAGCATCTACTAAAGTACCATATGTGTCATAGACTGATGAAATTTGGGCAGTGTCCCGGATACCTCCATCGGGATCCGGTGGGTAACTCATATACCATATTCGACAAGGATCTTGACGGGATAGCGTGAAAATATTGGGACAATCAGGTGGCCAAAATCTGGCACGTGCTTGTGCAAAAGGATAGTTAGTAATCCACAGTGTGCCATCCCTGGATTCAAAATGAGGACAATGTAAAGGTGCTTGGGGGACAGGTTGGCAACTTACTTGGCTGTCTCTTACAACAATTGGTCTAATGCCAAGAAGCTCTTCTTGACCACCATCTTCTAATGCTCTTTGTGTTGTACAGGTATACAGAGGTACACCAGGGATACTAAATCCACTATCAACTTCTGGTTGTGGCTCCACTGGACTACTACATGCTGCAGATAACAAGCTAATTGCTAATAATCTTCGTAAATTGGTCACTGTGGAGGCATTTTCTGCTACTTGACTTGGATATATGTGGTCAATCATATATTGAGTTAATCGATACTATAACATTTTTCAAGGAATTAACAATATTCACTTGATTAGTGCTTCATTGGGTAAGTGTTATCACTTTGTTGGGTAGTGCGTTGAAAATGGGAGCTAAAGTTTGAATGTTTAGCTGAATAGTTTTGGTAGTTACTCCAGGAGAAAATAAGTAGTCAGTATGCGTGTAAATCCTAGGATCAATCAGAATAATGATTTTATCAGAGAAGCCAAAAGGGGAGACGCAGCCTGGTACACATTCAGCCACTGCTTTTACATCATCACCGGAAGCGATCGATAATTTTACTCCCAACAATTCTTTTAATTTTTTGAAATCAACCTTTTCACCCTTTGTTGTTACATAAATATAATACTGATCATCGTTGCCTTTCATAAATACATTTTTGCTTTCAATACCTGTCCATCCTAAGCGTGCTTTTTCTCTTTCAGCATCTGCATATGAAAGAATGGGGTCATGATCAAATTCCTCGTATTGAATATGATTTTGATCAAGTAATGTTTTGATAGTGTCGTAAACCGTATTCATGTGCAGTGTTAATTGAAGTGATGATACTAGGAAATGCTTTATCATTTAAGCCGATTGCACATTTTCACTTCACTAGTAAGCAAAAACCTACGTCTTTGTGCTCTTTGAATGATTGCTCCAGAATGAAATGTTCGCTTGTGCTAAGATCGGAAAGAGCAACCGCCATCTATGTATTATCTTTATATTTTAGAGTGTTCAGACTCGACTCTTTATACGGGGATTACCGTTGATCTTGATCGCCGAGTGTTAGAACACAATACAGCGAAGAGTGGTGCTAAATATACCAAAGCTCGTCGGCCTGTGCGTTTGGTGTATTCGAAAAAATTTCGTAATCGATCATTGGCATCCAAAGCTGAAATTCACATGAAAAGGTTGTCACGAGCCCAGAAACTGGCATTAATACTATTTTGATGGTATAAATATGGTTCATTATTATTTTTATGAATTTATTACGATCAAGAGAAACTTGGAGATTATCACCTATAACTAATTTAGCTACGCGGGCGGGAGTGTTAGCTGTTTTGGCAGGCCTTGGATGTTCTGCTTCTGGTGATGTCGGGACTGAGACAAATGATGCGACGGTGGACGATAGAGTAGATGCTTCAACTGATTCGTCTGTTGATACCAATGACACTTCTATTGATACTAATGATACGTCGCAACCTCCTTGTCGGTTTGTAATGGAGAGTATAAATAATCTTGGTGGAGGTCTATTACGTACAGACGTGGTGGGTCGCGGTACGCAAACGCGTTTTTATTTGTACCCAACTAATAGTGCATGTGATGAAGAGCTGACCAGAGGGATTGTGCCTCAAGACGCGCATGGGCGTCCTGCTTATCATTGGCCAGCGCAAGTTTGTTTAGATTATCAAGGTACTACTCTTTGTCGACCTGCTGAGTTTGTTTATACCGGTGGATTTGGTTATAAAGGGACATATGTTGTTGGTCCAGTAGAATTTAATATCTTTGCCGGTTTGCCTGCTAACTTTGTGGCTCAAAATCAGCCTGTGACTTTACGTATACCGTTTGAAGGAGTAGTGAATACCCACCTTGATTTTGACTGGGTCCCTCCGGTGGCTGGCCTGGATGCAATCGCTACTCGCGATCGTGAATTGATTGTTAGTTTTTCTGCATCAGAACCTGGACACTGGTCAGTGGTAATTAATGATCAATACGGAAATAATACGACACCTGGTACAGGCGTTTGTGGTCTGTATTCTGGCATGGGAGGGCTATGTGAAGGAAGAAATACGTGTATTTATAATGGTGGTAATACAGGAGTTTGTGTACCTGAGGTTCGTGGTGGGACAGTCTTCTATAATGGTATCTTTAGTGTCACTATTCCTTTTTCAGCTCCAAGAGGTAATTACAGTGCTCACTTAGAATTTGTTGACTTGAATGGTATTCCTGCGGAAGACCGTGGTGGTAACGTTAGTTTCTCATATTAAACGTCGATGCTATTTGGCAGCGTTAAGCAGTATTGAAAGTAATGGTTAACTTCAACTTTACTAGTTCATTGAATACTACTTTGATACCTTCAGGATTTCTGAACCATTGGTCACGACTGTATATTTGAGCTGTTGGACAATTTACTCGGTATAGCTGTACATCATCTTCTGTATGCTTCTGAAAGATGCCATAGCCACGGCGTTGAGAATAAGGGGAGTTTATTAGGATCCAACTTTTAATTGCTATGTTGGTAGCTTTTAACTGATTAAGCGATGCTCCGACATTGTCTGGAAGCGTGATAGAGCTAGTTTCGACGATGATGTCGTTTGGTTTTACGCCATTTTTGATAGCGATATCTCGGTATCTTTCTGCTTCAGAAATGGATTGTTGATCATAAAATGGATTACCGCCACTGAGCATCATTCGAGGAGCATATCCTTTGTGGTAAAGCTCAATTGCCTTTTCAACTCTTGCCGGTGTCTTCGCACCAAAAACAAAAATCAGATCACTAGTTTGGGGGAGATCTTCCTCAGCTAAATAGTCATAAACCTGATCAAATACGGGGAGATGTTGTGAAGTCTCTAACACTTTGCTTAATAGCTGATTACCAATGTCATTTATTTGAGCAATTAAGTCTTGATGAGCTATTTGTTCCCAAGTCCAACTACCAGTGAAGTAATCAGTTGGTAGGTGAAAGGTCTTGAGTAGGTCAATAGCTGCTTGAGGATTCACAAAATGAGTGGCCATTTTGCTTTGAGGCACAATTCTAGTTTGTTCCTGCTCCATGATCTTTTGTAGTTCAGCGACAGAGGGAAGGCTGGTGAAATGAGTGCGCATGTTGACTATCAAGTATCCTTAACATAACAAAATTGCCAACCTTTTCAATTTTATATGGCATCGATAGATGTGCAGTTCTTGCGACGTTCTAATTCTAATTCTGAAACTGATTCTTATTCTTCTGCCACGATCAAAATAACCTCAGGACTAAGAAAGAATGAGGATTAGAATAAGAATGAGCATTCCGCATGTGCGGAATGGCAGGGCCAGGGGGAATCGAACCCCCGTTGTCAGGATGAAAACCTGATGTCCTAACCACTAGACGATGGCCCCAGATCAATTTCTGGCGAGCAGACTATAATCAAGCACCTTGTTCTTGTAAAGCCACGGTTTGTTTAATTCTCAATTGATACCTAATACTGTCGAATGAAAAGGTGTTAGTTAGAAACTAAACTGAAGTAACGTTTATCTTTTCATTATTCATTTTTACTTATGATTAAACCTACTATCCATAGATGCTGCTTGGACGTAAATACGAAGTGCTTGAGTGATCGGCATTCGTCTCATACTATACCTTGGTATAACGTCTCATCTATGAAAAAAGTTTTTAGTAGTTTGTTTGTTTTAGCAATGCTTCTATCAGCTCCAATTGCTTTGGCTGATGCTCTTGTTGCGCCTACTATTCCCGATGGCATGGTATCTGATCAGATCGAACAACAAATTACGGAAATCTATGCTTTGGTAAACAAAGCGCCAATTACTTGTACTACCGATTGTCCTAGTTGGGAGCAAACTGAAACTGATCTCAAAAATGCTAAAAGCCAAATCGAACATTTGCTGGATACCCTAGATGGACAAGCAAAAGTAATGGTTCCTGAATTGACCAACTTAGCTATCAATAAGAGTGCATTTGAGGGGCTTGTGTTGGAAGCAAATGGAAAGTCTCGCACTGCTTGCCCTGCTAATGGTGCTTTAGTTTATCATTTTGAAAGTCTTACCTACTGTTTCGATCGTGCTAGTGATGTTGATAGTTTACTGACAGGACTCGCTAACTATGGTCAAAATAAGCCTTCTCGCACACCAACTAAGGCTTTCTTGGTAATTCTCAATATTCTTACTGATCTCTCCAACCTCTCTCGTCAAATCAATACCAATCTCCAATCAGTCACTCAAGCCAAAGTAGCTTGTGCTAATAATGTTTTGGATCAACGCTGTGAAGCAAATAGACTGAAACAACCACGGATTGATACTCATGAAAGTGGGACCTTACTTTTCCAAGATGTCCAAGATCACTGGGCTCGTCAATATATTCAAACTCTTTTTGCCAAAGGAGTAATCAAAGGACGTACTGCTACTACCTTCGCGCCTGATCTCTCCGTAACTCGTGCCGAATTGCTTAAGATGGTGATTATCGCTACCGGTAGAGATGTTGCTTTGTTTACTGATCGTGATATTGGATTCTCAGATGTGACTCACAGCCATGATTTGTCTGTGTATATCACCTATGCTCGTTTACAAGGATGGGTTAATGGTCAGGGAGGTAAATTTTATCCTGATCGACCAGTGAGCAGCTTTGAGGCAATCAAAATTGTTTTCAATGGCTTTGGTGTATCTTTAGGCGATGCTGAACATTCTACCCTTCCTGGAGTAGAGGATGGTGAACAGGCAAAATACATTGAGACTGCACGTATTCGCAATCTCACTACTTCACCTGATATGCCTCAATTCAGACCAAACGAACCAATTACTCGAGCAAATATTGCGAGAATAATTGCGTCTTTATTAGCAGACTAAAATAAGATCCGAGGTATTAACGATGATTTGTTAACATTCTTGCTAATGATGCTTCACTAATTTTTTTGAGATAGTGGAGAGCTTTAGCTGGGTGGTCGCCGACTGTGGTTTCATCGGAAAGCATGACCCCACTAGCACCTTGGCGAATAGCTAGTGCTATGTCACTGATCTCGGCTCTTGTTGGCATAGGATTTTTAACCATAGAGAAGAGCATTTGGGTAGCTACTATTACTGGTTTTTGTTGTTTGCGGCCTGCATCAATGATTCGTTCTTGGTTGGCTGGTAACTCTACTAACTCAGCTTCTAATGCCAAGTCACCACGGGCTACCATCAGCATATCACTATGAGTAGTAATTTCATCAATATTGTTCATAGCTGCTTGCGTTTCAATTTTACTCATGAGCAAGACCTTTTTTCCACGTTGCTGTAAATAGTCTTTGACGGTAATGATCGGTTTACTATCCTGAATAAAAGATAATGCTACCAGGTCGATTGGTTTATCTAATAAATAAGCTAAATCTTTCCAGTCTTTTTCAGTGATCGCTTCAGATTGCAGATGAGCATTGGTATGGAGATGCATTTTGTTTTTCACCTCGAAGTTGCCTTCACATTGCAGTATTACTTTATCTCCACTTCTTTCTACAATTTTAGCTGTGCCGTAGCCTTCACCAAAAATGAGCTTACTTTCAACAGGTAACTGATCTAGTACATCTAGCGTGAGACGATAATCAGCTGGATCTTTGCTCAAGGTTAATAAGTCGCCATCCTTAATAGCAACAGTAGCTTCAGCTGGAGTGAGAATGCGTAATGAGGGACCTGAGATATCTGCTAAAATTTTGATATGTGGGTATTGAGCCTTGAGCATGACGATGTCACGGAAGAGCTCGGTATACCATTCATGTGTGCCATGAGAGAAGTTGAGACGCAAAATAGTAGCTCCTTGTTCTATCAGTTGCATGAGGGTAGAGAGGGGACGAGAAGCAGGACCAATGGTGATAACGTATTCGATCATATGTTTTTATATTCACCCAATATTACCAGGTTCCGATGCCCTTGTCATGATATTAACCTTGCTTACTGAGCACAACGATGTTTTCGATATGGTAGGTGTGGGGAAACATATCTACGGGTTGGATATGCTCAATACTATAACCAGCTGCAACTAAAAGTTTCACATCACGTGCTTGAGTAGTTGGGTTGCAAGAGATGTAGACAAGCTTTTTTAGGGGCATCGCAATAATTTCAGCAACCGCTTCTGGCAGTAAACCAGCCCGTGGTGGGTCGACAATGGCAATAGTAGGGGAGAGTTTGAGTTGATTGAGTACCTGGCCTGCGTCACCTACATGGAATTGAGCATTAGGGCAGTTATTTTTCGTCGCATTTTCTTGGGCACTTTTGATGGCGTCAGGCACATTATCAATGCCGATGACTTGTTTAGCCTGGCGACTAGCGAATAATCCCAATGTGCCGGTGCCACAATAGAGATCTAACACTATGTCCTGGTTAGTAATACCAGCATAGCGAAGTGCATGTTGATAAAGTAATACTGCTTGACGGGGATTGGGTTGAAAAAAAGCTTCAGGATAAATATCGAAGTGCAAGGTTTGCCAAGGCTGCTCAAGAGCTAACTCTTCAGCGATGAATGCAGCTCCCCACAAGTGGGTACTGGTACGAGTTGTGGGCTTACCTTTTTCACTAATGATTTGGGTATGTAAAGCGCTTTTGATGTTGGCAATTGCAGTTGTTTTTTCTTGTAAACTATCGATGTTAGTTAATTTCCCTTTTCGAGAGATTATATGGATCATGAATTCCTCTTTTTGATTGTGACGAATCACGACATTGGTTAATAAACCTTGATCGCTGCGTGGTTCGTAAATAGGAATGTTATTTTCCTGTACCCAAGCAATGATTGCTTTGACTAAAAGCGCATAACTTGGATGAGGAAGGAAACATGTTTGTAAATCAATCACATCGTAGTGATAGCCTTTAGGATGCAGACCTAAAAGATTTCGTTGGTTCGCATCAATGGCGAAACTAAACTCCATTTTGTTGCGGTAATACCAAGGTTCAGTACAACCAATAATTGGGGAGATAGGGAAGTCTTTGATTCCACCTAAATGCTCTAAACTTTCAGTAACGATATGCTGTTTATAAAAAAGCTGATCTTCATATGAAAGAAACTGCCATGTGCAGCCACCACAAGTACCAAAATGAGGACATTTAGCTGCTATTCTCCTCGCTGAGGGTCTGAGGATCTCTACTATTTTGCCTTCAGCAAAGTTATTCTTTTTCTTAGTAATACGAATACTCACTTCGTCTCCAGGTACTGATTCAGGAATGAATATTTTCAAACCTTCATATTCAGCAATACCCAAGCCACCGAATGCTAGTTTTTGGATGGAACACGTAATAATTTGGTGTTTTTTGAGAGACATAGTATTTAAATTCAAAATTCAGAGTTCAGAATGCAGAATTGAAGAGTGATGGCGAAGATTAAGATGCGTAGGTGTTGTCTGGTCGGCGTTCTACGGTGAGGATTGTAATAGAATTGGTGGTTTTGTGAATAGGTTGATTCTCTGCCGTGATTCAGTTATAAATCTACTTCGAATTATTTGATCATGTCTCACGCTGAAAGTTTAAAACAGGTATTAGTGATAGATGATGATGGTGCTTTTCGGTTCCTTGTTAGAGAGCTACTGCTTGAAGTAGTCACTGTGTCGGCCGAAGCGATAAATTTTGATCAGGCTATGGGTGCTCTTAATCAAGTTCCTAATAGCACGGGGGTAATTTGTGATCTGAAATTAACTCTAAAGGGAGAGGAAGGTCTTGTAATCTTGGAGAGGGCTGTACGTTTGGGGTTTCGTGATTTGATTTTGTTTACAACTATGCCTGGGGCAGTATCTCAACAGTGGCAGAAACAATTTCCTCATGTAGTTATAGTAGAAAAGGGTAATAATGATTCACTCATTACTGCAGTTAGCAAATGGTCTAGGTCATAGAGATGCTGACTAATTGTAGTGATAGCGCCATAATTTTTCCTGGCCAACCTTGATCCCAATACGAGGGGTAATAGTGAAAGTCTCAATCGTTTTATTACTAGGCTCGATACGTAATTTACTAGTAATTAAATTGAAACCATTTTGGGCTTTAGTTAGTCCAAAGGCTTGGCAGAGTTTGCCTGGGCCGTTGCTTAATTGTTTATCTTTCATGTTTTTCTGGGCATGACGATTAGTACGCATGATTTCTTGGCCTTGAATCGGAATAACACTTCTAATCAAAATAGCTGCAGGACAATCTACTACTTCTGTAACGACATTAAGGCAGTAGTACATACCATAGATGAAATATATATAAGCAACTCCACCATGTCCGTACATAATACTAGTTCGGGGAGTCTTTCCTCTTGCAGCATGGCAGGCTGGGTCATCTTCGCCAATATAACTCTCTACTTCATTAATTTCCCCAATTAGTGTTCCGTGAGGACTGTCAAAGACTAAGTACTGACCCAACAAATCTTGGGCGACTTCGAGGGTAGGGCGGTTGTAGTAGGTGGGATCGAAGGGCATGAGGTATTGTTGAAAATTGAAAGTAGAAAGTTTTGCTAAAGATAGTTTGCCTTAGTATAGAGCAACGTTTTTAAATGTTTAAGTGATGATTTTGCCCACTTTTCATTTTTGACGTAATCCATTAGATTAGTGGCGGTCGCGGGGTGTAGCGCAGTTGGCTAGCGCGCTTGCATGGGGTGCAAGAGGTCGGAAGTTCAAGTCTTCTCACCCCGACCACGATCGCGATCAGCGATCGTCTTCGTCATGTCCTTCGTCTAACCTCATCGTGTCTTCCTTTAAGTCGGCTTATTTAGCGCGATCGAAGAATAAGCATAAGACGAAGACGTAGGATAGGTTAAGATTAAAGATTAGATTAGGAGTGAGGAGGTACTTAGATCTTTAGCCTCTTTCACTGACAATACCGCTCAGCTTCGCTATTGCTTGATCTCTGTTTTCACCATTGTTTTCGATCTCGTAATAATTATCTAATCCTCGAAGTTTTAATTGTTTACAGAGTTCTTGCCATTGGGCGTCGGATCTTTGTACTTGTTCTTCTATTTGAGCTAGGGATAAGCCGTGACGGGTGCGTTTGCCTGATTGGATATCTTTTTCTTGGCGATCTTTGATGATTTTTGGTTCGGTACGAATGAGGATGAATTGATCGAAGAGTTCGTAGAACCAGGATCTCAGCACGTCATCATCGTAGATTAAAGTACCATCCAGCTGGGGTTTAATTACACATAAATGGTGGAGAATGATGCCGTCTTGGCCACTATTTTTGAAATCTCGGAGAATGTCTACGAATTTAGTGTCGTAAAGAGCATTGATTATCGGTTCGTTGATCTCAAGCGTGCGATAGTAATCAAAGGGGACGGGGAAGTCTGCGGTGACCTCTACTGGTAGACCAAATGCTTTCATTAGAGCACGAGATGCAGATACTAAAGCGATTTGTGGATGCAATTTTTGGACTTCGTTTGCTAATGTGTCCTTGCCTACACCGTTGACGCCAAAAATAATTGTCAGGGCCATACAGAAAAATGATTCTGCTGGAGAATAGCATAAAATTGGCTAAAAGCAGCGCTATTGTCTATAGTGGCGCCACTTAAGATTGCGATCATGTCAGAATCTTCAAGTGCTAGTACATCAGCTCAGTATAGTTCTTTACAGTTAGTCAAGGATATTTGGGAATTGATGGACGGTCTCAAAGGGAAATTTCTTTTGGGTACGTTACTACGCTTAATCAGTGATCTAGCTATTCTTTTTCCTCAATTCGCAATTGCTTTGGTAATTGAGTTCTTTATTGACTATAAAGCCGGAGATAATACCTCACTTTTGTTTTGGATTATGGGTGGTTTTGCTCTTTCAATTTTAATCAGAGCCGGTGGCCAGTTTCTCGGAAAATTCTATGGCTATCAGGTCGCTGAATCAATTGGTATCAAGCTAACGTTAAAATCTGTGCAGCATTTGTTTTTACTAGATATGGCTTGGCATGAGAAAGAGAATGCAGGCAATAAGGTGAAGCGTATTCAGAATGCTAGTGAAGCGGTAAATAAGATTACTCGATTGTGGTTTGATTGTATTGTGGAAATTTGTGTGAATATTATTGGTATCAATTTAATTATTGCTAGCTTTGATCGCACAGTTTTAGTGCTCTTACTAACCTTCTTAGTAATTTATTTTGTTCTTTCGCGATTATTAACTAAAAAAGCAGCTTTGGCATCGTATGCAGTTAATGCTCAAGAAGAGAATGTTAGTGGGCTATTGTTTGAAGCTGCCAGCAATATTAGGACATTGAAGGTAATGACTATGGGAGAGACTTTGATGGCTATGATTAGATCGGCAACTAACCTTCTTTACCAAAAAATTCAGCGTAAAATCTTTGCTTACCAGTCCCGTAACAGTATTTTGGGTGTTTGGGGTGGTATGGCTAAGGCGGGTATTTTGACGGTAATCATTATTGGAGCACTGCGAGGACAGTATAGTGTTGCGTTTTTGGTACTATTTAATAGTTATTTCTCCAATATCAGAGAGTCAATTGATGAGTTCGCTAGTATCACGCAAGACTTTATCAGTGGGCGATTTAGTATGATGCGGCTCAAAACAGTCTTGGATCAACCTATTACTATTGATAGTGAAACTGATAAAGTGGCTTTCCCTAAGGATTGGCAAGAAATTGCTTTTAAAAAAGTTTCTTTTGCTTATGGAAATAATAAAGTGCTTAAGAATATTTCCTTTACTGTTAAACGTGGTGAGAAAGTTGGTATTGTTGGTTTGTCTGGAGCGGGGAAGTCTACAATTTTAAAGCTGTTGCTTAAAGAACGGGAAGAATTTTCCGGTGATATTTTGTTTGATGGTCTTTCTATTAAAGATATTAGTAAAAATGCTTATTTCCAAAATGTCTCGGTAGTACTTCAAGATACTGAAGTCTTTAATTTTTCTTTGAAGGACAATATTACCATTACCAATGCGATTAAGAAAAAGAACGCAAAATTGTTCAAACAATCTTTAGAAGTTGCGCATATTACAGATTTGGTGCAAAAGTTACCTCAAGGTTTGGCAACGATCATTGGTGAAAAAGGCGTTAAATTGTCTGGTGGAGAACGGCAGCGTTTAGGTATTGCCCGAGCAATATTTAAGAAACCTCAGATTTTACTTTTAGATGAAGCGACATCTCATTTAGACTTGGAGTCAGAAGAAAAGATTCGCGACTCTTTACATCAGTTCTTTGAAAATGTGACTGCGATTGTGATTGCGCATAGACTAACTACAATTAAACAAATGGATAAAATTTTGGTAATTGAAGATGGGAAATTAATCGAGTCAGGCAGCTTTGCTCAACTCTATAAAAAACAAGGTAGGTTCTTTATGCTTTGGCAAAAACAGGGAGTGTAATATTGACTTTTTCTGACTGTGTGATTAAATACTACTTTCCTATTTAAAGAAATGATGAAAGTAGGTGGTTGTGAAGAGGCTCAATCTTATGCTATTGTTCAATATACTCTTGATCCTCAAATGGGATGGGTAGCAGTTTATGCTAATCGCAATCTAATGCATTCGGTCTTAAAAAAGGATGATCTAAATCCAGGGCGAGATTGTGTAGAAACTGTTTTAGAATTTGATGGTGTCCATCATGCACGTGTGAATGCTTTTTGGAGTCGGTGGAGTAGAATATTTTTACATAGTTCTGATGTAGTTTTAGCTTTGTCGCCAGTAATTGATAGTGTAATTGGCTTAGGTGATAGTATTAGGATTATCGACGCGCTTAAATTTATTAGTCCTATGACTGGCCAGTTGAATGTGTATGCCGCCAAGGTGGAGGAGGCTGAAGGTGTAGAGAAGTTATTGTGTGCCAGTTCTGGGAAGCCTGCTTTTACTTTGACAGCCCATACACGCAAGGGGCAAAAGATAGTATTAGTTAGCTATTCTACTACAGACTCTGTTGATAAAGCACGGTACTGTGCGAATGATCCATTATTAACTGTGTCGAGTGGTTTTGGAAGTACACACTATATGGAATTAGGACCAGCAAAAGTCCAGTTTTCTATTCCTTTAGTAGAGGAAAGATTCTCTTATGATCAAGGCACTAGTAGTATGTTTCCTGCTTATTTGGCTATGGATGTAGTAATGTATATTCGGCAACTGCTAGAAGCTCATGGAGCTATAGGTAACTTCGGATCAGTATTAGCTGCTAGTTTCGAAAAATTTCAGGTACCACCATTAGATTTTTTTGAAAAAAATGACGCAATTTTGACTATGGTTTTTGATGCTAACAAGGTTCGCGAAAAAAAAGGTCATTATATCTTACCAATTGAATTTGAGTTTAAGACATATGGTGAGACAGCTAAAGCTGGTGGCGGTATTTATAATGCTGCGATTCCCAAAGAGAGATAAATTCTCAACTGTGAAACTGACCAAGCTTTATATAGGGTTATTGGTATGTTTTAACTAACAACTTTTACGTTGAACTTTTTAAAGGATTGGTACTCAGTTTAGTAATGTTTAGTTCTACTCGTTCAAGTCTAACAAATAAGGTGACGAGATTAAGATATGAGGGATGACAAATAAGATCCCAAACGGAAGCCCTTGGCTCTCGCAATTAACCGTCACAGTTCAAGGAATCGTGGTCGGGGTGGGAGGATTTGAACCTCCGACCTCAGCGTCCCGAACGCTGCGCGCTAGCCAACTGCGCTACACCCCGTTTGGTAAGGAATAAGGAAAGAGGTGTTAGGAATTAACCAGCTAAGTAAATTAAGGCAGTGATGGCATCTACTGGCTTGCTGATGATGTAGCTGATGATAGGGAAACCTATGAAGTTTCCTAGGATGATAGTTGCGAAAAGTAATGGAGGACCATTTCTTTCTAACCAGTCGCTGATACCAATTCCTTTGCGACCCAATGCTAGGAATAATAGTTTAGAGCCATCGAGTGGAGGGATTGGAATGAGGTTGAAAATCATCAAGACAATGTTGATGGATACGGTTATTGCCAGTGTCGTGATGATAAAAGTACTGCCAGGTCCTTCCCATAGCGGTAACAAATGTTTTACTGGGATAGCTAGAATTGCTGCAGTAATGAAGTTGGACATTGGTCCAGCAAGAGCAATCAATGCATTGTCTCGTAAGGGATGATTGAGATTGTTACTATTAACTGGGACAGGCTTTCCCCAGCCGAAATGTACTAATAGTAAAGTAATAGTACCTAATGGATCTAAATGTTTGAAAGGATTGAGAGTTAATCGTCCTTCATGTTTAGCTGTGGGATCGCCTAACATATTAGCCATCCAGGCATGAGCACACTCATGGACACTAATAGCTACTAAAAAGCCAATAATGATGCTGATAATTTCTGAAAAACCAAAACTCATATGTTCGGGGATAACAATATAGAGCGAGACCTACCGTACTATACTACAATTTTTAGATCTCTCGCATTACGCGGATTTTTGCTCCAAGACTATTAAGTCTTTCTGCTATTTCTTCATAACCACGATTGATGGAGTAAACGTTGCGTAGAATGGATTTACCCGGAGCTGCCAACATGCCGATCAAAATAATCATAGCTGGACGAAGGGCTGGAGGACAGACTACTTGGGTTGCTTTAAAAGGAGTTGGTCCTTCTACAAATACACGATGGGGATCGGCAAGGATCATTTGTGCTCCTAGTTTGGTTAATTCCATAAAGTAGATGGCACGATTTTCAAATGTCCAATCGTGGATCAATGTTGTCCCTTTGGCTTGAGCAGCTATTGGTACGAAGAATGGCAAATTATCTTGGTTGATGCCGGGATAGGGGAGCGCGTGGATCTTTTCTTCGGGGGCTTTCAGTGTTGATGGGAATACTTCCAAGTCTACTAATTTAGTATATCCATTCTTTGATACATACTCTTTTGATCGCTTAAATTTAAGCCCCATTTTTTTTAATTTATAGAGTTCTAGTTCTAAAAAATCAATAGGGCAACGGCGGATAGTAATGTGTGAATTGGTGGTGATGGCAGCACTCAAGAACATCATGGATTCAATCGGATCTTCACTATTCCAGTATTCTACTTTTTTATTAATTTCTTTTACACCTTCAATGGTAATTGTACCCGTACCAACGCCCTCAACTTTTACGCCCAAAGCTTGTAAAAAGTGGCATGTTTCTTGCACCATGTAGTTAGCTGTAGCAAATTTGATAGTTGTTTTTCCAGGAATTTTAGCAGCAGCAATTACTAGATTTTCACATGCTGTATCACCAGCTTCGTACATGACAATGGTTGCTGGCCTGAGATTTTTTATACTGACATCATAGCTATCACGGCTGACTTTAGTTTTTACCCCCATTTCCTCTAATCCGTACAAATGTGCACTTACTGTGCGTTTTCCTAATTTGCATCCAGATGCGTGTGGTAGGCTGAATTTCTTAAATAAATGAATAATTGGTCCCATCAGCATAATCACTGAGCGAGTTTTGATCGCAGCCGCCTTGTCCATTTTTTCTAATAACAACTTTGTCGGAGGTATAATTTCCAGGGTGTTTTTAGCAGTCCATTTGGTTTGTACCCCGATACTATTGATCACTTCTAGCATGCGGTTTACCTCTTCAATACGTGGGATATTGTGCAGAATAGTAGTCCCTTTATTGAGCAATGCAGCACAAAGTAAACCCATTGCGCCATTTTTAGACGCATTAGTAACGATTTCACCGCTAAGTTTGTGCCCGCCGTCGATTTCGAAGTCAATAGAACCTTCCGCTAGGCTTACAATTTTGTGATTGAGCGCTTTACTAATTCGGCTAAGCATCTCTGTGGTAAGATTTTGTTCGCCCTTTTCCATGCGAGCTACTGCACTTTGGCTACTACCAATACGAGTAGCAAATTCTTCTTGGGTCATGCCTCGGAGCTCTCTTAATTCTTTGATAAATGTGCCGATTTTGTTTTGTTCCCTAGCAAGAGTTGAAGACATTTTTTCGGTTAATGCATGCAAAATATATCATATATGATATCTATTTCAAGATTTGGGGCCTTCTGGTGAATTGACTAGATGTGGTTTAATGTGTCGATGTTGAACATCTAAAAAATGATTATGAATTGTAACATTGGCCTCAAGCACAAAATAATGCGTGCTGTATTTGGTTTTATAATTAATCTAGCATTAATTCTTTTCCAATCTTCTTTACCAGTTTGGCTATTTTGGGTGGGGGTCGTGGTGAGTTATGTTGTGATTTTTCAAGGGGTAATTGGTGTTTGTTACTTTTATAGCCTGTTGGGTATTAAAAAAATGAACTGAGGGACGAGCAAAGATCAAAGTGCAGAGATTAGATGTGTATTGGTGTCCATGTTTCCAGTCTGTACTTTGAACTTTTCCACTACTTTGCTCTCGCCTCTCTGCTCTTTGATCTGAATTGACTTTCTTTGCTCCAGGAGTATATTTACGTCGGTTTGTGTACGTTCACCAAGGTTTCTTTGAAAGGTCTGCGGTGTATACTCAAGCCGCATATCTTTAACCCATTATGCTGTGTCTAATGTTTCTAATGCCGGCGGTGATGACACCCAAGGTAAAAAGTTGTTTGTTGGTGGACTTCCTTACAGTATGACATCTGATCAAGTTCAGGCTCTGTTTACAGATGCTGAAGACATGAATCTTGCTGTTACTTCTGTATATCTTCCAGTTGATCGTTTACAAGGCAATCGCCCTCGTGGTTTTGGCTTTGTAGAATTCGCTACTGCTGAAGATGCACAAAAAGCTATTGCTAAATTCAATGGTTTTGATGTTCAAGGTCGCAAATTGACTGTGAACGAAGCTCGTCCTCAACAAGCTCGTAACTAATTGGCTATTCACTAGTAAGTCAGCTTGCTTTTTGGCGGCTGACTTACTAGAATCCATCCGCTCTTTTTAAAAGGGTTTCCTAAAATTTTTTTATGGCTCGACGTTGTGATTTGACTGGCAAACACCCCAGTGTTGGAAATAATCGTCCTTTCTCTCTCAAGGCTACTAGACGCCGTTTCTTGCCCAATTTGCAAAAGCGTCGTATCCAAATTGGACCTGGACAATATATTACTTTGAAAGTGTCTACTAAGGCATTACGTACTTTGACCAAAGATTTGGTTAAGTAATCACCAGTGAAAGCATCCCTTTCTCTTGGTAGTGAAGTCGGTTATGTGCTCAGTAGTGATTTTGTAGAAGGAATTATTGTGCGTGTAGTACATACAGAAGCAATGTCGCTTCTGCGCATTGGTCAATTACTCATTATCGAATCTGATAGTGGTGAATTGATTTTTGCGCAGGTAGCTAATTTGCGTACTGACTGGTTTCCTGAATTGAAGCAGCAGCCACGTCCTTTGACTGTGCCACGTGATAGCAAATTGCTTCAGGATGTATTCATCCAAAAAGAAATTACGGTAAAGGCGATGAAGGCTTATCGTGATGGGACACTTTTAGCTGTACGCTCACTAGCAATGCCTGGTATGCGGGTACGGTTTGCCACTGATGAAGATATTGCCTTGATTTATGGGCCTCGAGATAATGAGCATATTTACTTAGGTGAACCATTAGAAATGCAGACACCAATTGTGATTCCGACCAAAGAATTCATTGAGCGTAGTAACGGTATTTTTGGTAAATCTGGCACGGGAAAGTCATTCTTGGCGCGCATAGTCTTAGCTGAACTGATTCGGATGAAGAAAGTGGCTACGCTGATCTTTGATATGCATAGTGAATATGGCTGGGAGACTACCAGCGAACAAGGTGTGGGTAAGGTAAAGGGGCTACGACAACTCTTTCCAAGTCAGGTTTTAATCTTTGCTCTTGATGAAAATGCTGCCAAGGCGAGGGGAGTGAAGCCGGATTATATTCTGCATATTCCGAGCGAAATGATTACGGTGGAAGATGTTGGTTTATTGGCTGAAGAACTGGATTTGTCTCAAGCAATGCTTGATGCTTTGGAGATTATGACTAAGCGGATGGGGAAGAATTGGTTGAAGCAAATTGCTGAAATCAATCCAATGGATATCAAGAATCAAGCTGAATATTTTGGCGTTATGGAAGGAACATTGCAGGCTCTCTATCGCAAACTTAATCGGGTAGCATCACTACCATTCCTACAAAACGAGGATACGGCAGCTTGGGATCAATTAGTGGTGGCTCTAGAACATGGTAAGAGTGTGATTTTGGAATTTGGTCATTATAATTCTTTGATGACCTATATGTTGGTTTCTAATATTTTGACTCGACATATTCATCGTCATTATGTGAGGGCAACGGAGAAGTTTCTCCAATCAGGAGATATCCGTGATAAAGTCACTCCTTTGATGATTGTAATTGAGGAAGCTCATAAATTTCTTCAAGGACGAGTAGCTCGTAATACTACATTTGGTACTATTGCTAGAGAAATGCGTAAATTCTCGGTAACTTTATTGGTGATTGACCAGAGACCATCATCAATCGATCGAGAGATTCTTTCTCAGTTGGGTACGAGAATTGTGGCTATGCTTAACGACCCTGATGATATTGAGGCGGTGTTTACTGGTGTCGCTGATAAACAGCTCCTTCGTTATTGGTTGGCTACTCTCGATAGTAAGAAGCAGGTATTACTTTTGGGCCACGCAGTACCGATTCCAACTATGGTGCGGGTTCGTAATTATGATGAAGAATTTTACCGTTCAATGCGAACTGAAGATGGCGCAACTGTAGAAGAACTTTTTGGCTAGGAGTGACTGACTCAATATGCTAATCTATGAATGTATTGAGTTGTTTTTATGTACCGTCAAAATGTGGCTGCAGTAGTGATTAATCATGATAAACAAGTGCTTGTTTGTAAACGTAATGTTCCTCAAGAGCATTGGCAGTTTCCACAAGGTGGTGTTGATGAACACGAAAGTGAAGAGCAAGGTCTTTTACGTGAACTCCAAGAAGAATTAGGTTCCACTAAGTTCTCGTTACTTTACAAGTCCAAGCATCTGTATCGTTTTGAATGGCCCAAGAATCAGCTTCGTAATGATGGCTTAATTGGCCAAGAACAACGTTATTACTTAGTTTTATTTTGGGGGGTAGACAGTGAGCTCAATTTAGAACAACGCTCTTTGACTGATTTTAAATGGGTTGAACTTTCAGAAGTGATTGAAACTGTTTTTCCCACCCGTCGCCAAATCTACGAGGCTATTTTGCAAGAATTTATCCCTGTCATTAAAGTTGCATCTACATGAATACAATTGAAAGTGGAAAGTTGAAAGTTGAAATTTTTACTCCAGTGAGCAGCATGTCAGTAGGATCCTTCCCTTGCAAAAGCGACCTCAGGATGACTGACTCAATTCGCAATTCTAAAGGATGGTTGGTGTCTTTATGTATTGTTCTAGTAGCATTGGGTAATAATGTTGCTTCAGTACAAGCTAGTGATTCATTTCCTGATGTCTCTGCTGAATATCAATTTAGTCAGAGTATTCAGGTTTTGAAGGATCGTCATATTGTACAGGGTTTTCCAGATGGTACTTTTGGACCTAATCGCTTAATCACTCGTGCTGAACTGCTTAAGATTGCTTTAGAGGGAGCTGGTGTGGCTACTGCTAATTTTGCTCAAAAAAACTCACCGTTTCCTGATGTGTCTGCCGGGCATAGTTTGAGACAATATGTGATTTATGCTCAAGAACAAAGTATAGTCAGTGGTTATCCTGATGGTACTTATCGTCCTGATGATCCTACTAGTCGTGGAGAGGCAATTAAGATGTTGCTTAATATCAATAATGTCGCTACGGCCAGTGGTGCAGCATTTACTTGGCAGTATCAAGATGTCGATAATGAAGACCCTCTGGCTCGTTTTGTCTATGCGGCTCGTGATCAAAAGGTGATTCCTAATAAGTATAAAGTAAATACCTTGGGTATTGGGGACAAAATTACTCGTGGCGAAGTAGCGGAGATGATGTATCGTTTGCTGACTTTACGTGAACAACGTCTCAATCAATTTCCTGAAGTAACGCAAGATATTGCTGTGGTGGCTGGAGCGTATCCTACTACTACTTTTACTAATGTTACTTTACAAGCGACCTTGCCTAAGACCATGGTGGCGCATACTTATTATGCGATCAATGCTACGACTTCAGCGAGTATGGTTAAGTTACTTTTACAGAATGAGGCTGGTAAGCAGTGGTTATGGGAGTACAAGCCAGATCAAGGTAAAGTACGCTTCGATCTCCAATTTCCAGATGCTGGTACTTATAAAGTAGCTATTATTGCTGACAATGTGACCAAGGCGGCGTCTGTACCAGTGGCTGTTCGTAGTAATTGGAATGAAGTTTTGACTGATCCCTTACCTGCAGTCACCAGCCCACAATTTGTGGCTGCTGAGACTAATTTGACTACTCTGTCTTGGACTGGTGAGAAGCAAAATGTGGTAGTGAAACTGGTATGTGAACAAGGATCAAAGTCTGTTGAGAGATTTATTGTTAGTCCTGATCAAAAATGGCAATTAGACTATCAAATATTTGCTGGTTTTGGAGAAGGTGCTGTTAATTGTCGCTTGGCCCAATCTCAATTTAACTCTAGTTTTAGTTTGACTAAACAATGGAGTCCTACTACTAACTGGTCTTTTGATGCCATTGAACATCATTTCCGCACTTGGATAAAAAACAATATATCAGTAGATACTTTGCCACTTTTTACGCGCGCAAGTCAGCTTACATTTACGGGTAAAGCCAGTATCCCACTTTCCAACTTTGCAGCTGTAATCAACCCTGATGGTTCAGTAAAAGTATTTCCACTAGGTGAACCCGAAAGCCAAACATTTGCTTCCAATAAGCCTTGGTCTTTGCCAGTAGATCTCAGTAAAGATGGCGTCTACTTCTTGGAAATCAATGATACTCAAGGTATTGCTGTCCTGAATACCCCTATTTATAAAGTAACAGGTATTCCAGTACTGCCAGACTTTGTCGATATGCAATCAGGTCTAGTGATTGAGCAAAAGAGCACTATTACCGGTCAACAGAAACAAGCAATGATGCAAGATCTAGTTACCAGGATCAATGCTGTGCGATCAGCACAAGGAAAGAATCCAGTAACTCTTGATAGTGATTTGAGTCGTTTTGCCCAAGCTCATGCTGACGATATGGTCGCTCAAGATTATTTCTCTCACCGTGATCGTGCTGGCAAGGGACCAGATGAACGTAAATTGCCATTCAATATTCTGCAGCCAGTAGGGGAGAATATTGCTTTTAGTGTGGATATCCCTGATGTCGATGCTGGTCTCCGTCGTAGTGCGGTGCATTTACTTAATATTTTGGATTCACGTTGGTCTCGTGTCGGTATTGGTTTAGCTAGAGCAAAGGATGGTTTGTTGTATGCAGTGGAAGAGTTCTCTACGCGATCATTTATTGCCAGTCCTTTTACTGACACTGAAAAAGAACAGCTCGCTCAAAGAACTCTCGATCGTATCAATGTCAATCGCCAATCAGCTGGACTCAGTCCACTCTTACGTGGTACCGAATTCCGAGCAGCGATGTTGAGTTGGGCTACTGCGCCTAGGAGCACCAATCTCCGCACAGCTTTACTTGATGCCGGTTTAGGTCAAGGTAGACTACTTAGCTCAGAAGGTGACTATTCAGCAAACTTACCAGCTGAGCTTGCTCTCCAAGCAGCTGTTTCTGAGACGTCTATTACTAGAATGGACATGGCTGTTAGTTTTGAAGGAGAAAAAATGCTAGTAGCGGTACTTCTCTATTAATAATTGCGAAGTGCGAATGGCGAATTTTAGGCATGAGACTTCATAATTCAATCGAACTTTATGTCTGCCGGATCCTTCGACTTCACAGCGTTACGTTCAGGATGAATTGATAGGCTATTGGTGCTTTCCTGAAACTCCAGTGCTTATCAAACTCTCAACTTTCCACTTTCAATTTTCAACTTCATTCAATGGGCAAACTATCTTATTCAGCACTGGAGACATTTCGTACCTGTCCTTTGAAATATAAGTTTGCTTATATTGATAAGATTCCTGTGACTCAAAGTGGAGTGATGCAGTTTGGCTCTTTGATCCATAAAGTAATGGAAGAGCTCTACGCCCATCAGATGTTGCCCATTAGTAAAGAAGAGCTGATTCATCTATTTAGTGCTCAATGGAAGCCGAAGCTTTATAAAGACGAGTATCAAGCACAATCTGATTTTGAATCTGGCGTCGCTATCGTTGAACGTGAATGGGAGAAGAAACAAGCTCAACCTGAACCAGTTACTATCGCTCGGGAGAAATACTTTTTGTTACCAATAGCTGAAGGTTTTGATCTTTCTGGTCGTATCGATCGTATTGATAAAATTGGTGATAATAGTTTGGAGATTATTGATTATAAAACTGGGAGGACCGTCCCTAGTGAAGCGGAAGTGCGGAATAATTTACAGTTGTCGATTTATTATTTTGCTTTATTGAAGCTTTGGCCTAGTACACAGCAAGTAACTCTTTCTTTGTATTATTTACGGCCTGATATGAAGGTTAGTTTCGTAGCAGAGCCTGACTTGCTCGAACAGGCGAAAGAAACCTTGCGTGATTTAGTAGAGCAAATTCGCACTACCAATTATGCGCCAACCCCTGGAAGACATTGTGACTACTGTGATTTTAGGCCTCATTGTCCGATGATGAAGCATAGCAGTGATGCACAAGCTAGACCTGATGATCCTGTAGTTGTCGAAGGCAGTTTTTTAGCTGATCGTTATTTAGCTTTGATGAATGAAAAACGTACTCTTACTGAACAAGTCGACGCTACCAAAGAAGCGATTGGCCAGTATTTAGATGCTACTGGTTATGCGCAGCTGTCCGGTAAACAGGGAGCTGTCCGTCGCATTGTGACCAAGACAAAACGATTGCAGGGGAAAAAGGTTCAAGAGTATTTGGCTAGTCAAAATGTATTGGAGCAGTTTGTCGAAACGAGTGAGTCTACTAGACTAATAGCACAGGAAAAGAAGATCCCTGATATCGAAGAAATTGTATGAAATTGCTGATTTATGGTGATGATACTGCTTTAGTAGCTACGAGAATTCTGGAATTGAAACAGCACTTTCTTAAAAATAATAGCGACAGTGAAGTAATAGCGATCCGGGCTGATGATATGCCCGAGCCAGAACAAGTAGTAGACATGTTTGCTACTCAGCCACTCTGGGGAGGGAAGAAATGTTTTATCTTGCATGGTTTTCTCTCGCAGTCGTGGAAAGGGGAATATCAACCAATATGGGACTGGATAGAAGCAATGCCCACTGATCATGTCTTGTTCTTCGTGGAGTATGCCAATGATGCTGCTACTAAAATTAAGCGGGTGGTAAAATGGCTAGAGTCAGGTGAACTGACTACTAAGCTGATGTTTGCTTGTGCCAAGGGTAAAGGGATTAAATCTGGACTAAAATTAACAGCGTCACAACAGAATTATTTAGATCAAGTGTATAGCCTAGATCCATTGATGGCTTATCAAGAGCTACGTAAAGCACATCTGCTCACTGATGCCAATCGTAGTGATTTAATTGATGCTGTTTTTAATCAACCAGAATTTTCTACTTCGATTTTCCGTCTTACTGATACAGTATTTGCCCGTAATGCTGCTGGTGCGTTGGCTACAGTGCAAGATTTATTGGCTCAAGGTGAAAATGAATTTATGCTACTGAGTATGTTGATTGGTCATATCAAAAAAATAGTCTTTATTCTGGATGCTGAGAGTCAAGGGGGGGCTAGTCAGGATGTGCTCAAGAAACTGAAAGTCCATCCTTTTGTAGCCAAGAATTTAATGAAACAAAAAACTTTATTTCGTCTGGATCAAGCCAAGCAGTGGCTACAAATATTACTAGAAGTCGATTTGCAATCTAAGCAGGGGAAAGTAGATGCCAAAGTAGCTCTAGAGCAGTTTTGTGTTAGTATAGGATAGGCTTATATATTGAGATTTATGCTGCAGAAGAAGTGGCAAGAACATTTATCGATGCGGGCCTTATTAGGAGTCTGTATAGCACTAGCTATTTATCAGATGTACACCTATGCGGTCAAAAGCTATCAAGATTTTCAAATCAATCAGCAGATTCACCAAAGTGAAGAGGAGATTGCTAATTTGGAGCGAGACAATCGCGCAATGCAGGAGTATTTGAAGTTTTTGGATACCGAAACGTACAAAGAAAAAGAGGCAAAGCGCATTAAAAATGTACAGAATCCTGGTGAAGAAGTCTTTGTAATTAAGCAAGCAGGTTTAGAAAAGGTACAGTCGGTAGAGGATCAAGCTGCTCAGAGCTGGCAAGATCTGACTCCTCAGCAGAAATGGTGGCGATTTTTCTTACGTTAATTTGATTTATGAACACTCCGCATGTGGTTTTGAAAATGGGTAGAGAACAGTCAGTACTCAAGTCCCATCCGTGGATTTTCTCTGGTGGTATTGCCCAAGTAGCTGCCAATAATGGTGATATTGTGGACATCTATGATGGTAGACAGACATGGTTAGCAAAAGGCTATTATCATAGTAAAAATACGATTGCTTGTCGGATTCTTACTCGTAAACCTGATGAACAAATTGATGAGGTTTGGTTACTCAATCGTCTCCGATCTGCTTATGAAAGAAGAAGAGAATTCCTCACCAATACTAATGCTTATCGCTTAATCTTTGGTGAAGCAGATGAATTGCCTGGTTTGATTGTAGATATTTATGATCAAGTAGCGGTGATTCAGATTTCTACTTTGGGCATGGACCAGTTTCGTCAGCGTTTAGTAGATCTTTTACCAAAAGTACTTGATCTGGTAGCAATTTATGAACGTAGTGACATTGATGGTCGTTCAATTGAAGGATTAAAAGAAGCAAAAGGGTTATTGTGGGGGGAGTTGCCACAGGTACTAACTATTTTTGAAGGACAAGCTCGATTTGTGGTAGATGTGGAACATGGTCAAAAAACAGGATTCTTTTTGGATCAACGTGCTAACCGCCAAGGGATTGGGCAGTATGTAAAAGGGAAAAAAGTATTGAATACATTTTCGTATACTGGTGCTTTTAGCATTCATGCTGGTTTAGCTGGTGCTAAAGAGATCACTTCAGTAGATAGTTCACGAGCAGCGATTGATCAGTGCAAGCTGAATATGGGAATGAATGAGATTGTGAGTACTCATTATGAAGTGTGTGAAGATGTGTTTCATTATCTCAAAGTAGTTGATCAGAAATTTGATGTGATTATTTTGGATCCTCCCGGTATGGTGAAATCTAAAAAAGATCTGCAAGCGGGGACGAATGCTTATCGTGTACTACATCAATTAGCTTTGAAGAAATTATTGCCAGGTGGCATTTTGATTACTTCATCGTGTTCTGGTTGGGTAGACCGATTACTCTTCCATAAGCTCGTATTCTGGGCTTGTGAAAAAGAAGGATTGAATCTCCGCATGATTGAAGAACATGGACATACTTGGGATCATCCACTTTCCATTTTCTTTCCAGAAGGAGAATACCTTAAATATGCTGTGTATCAGCAACCACAGAGTTAGTTTTTAGTTCAACCAATAAACATTATCTTTCGGTTGATTCGCTGTTACGAACCAATGTTGTTTTTTGTCCAATACTATTCTTTGGTTCGTCGACTAGCTTTCGGTACAGTAACATCCTTACCAAAATTCTATGTCTATGCGTCCAGGTGAAGGTAATGAAAGTGGTTTATCTCGTACAGGTCAGCAACCGTGGCATCGTATGGAAAATCGTTCTGGATTACAGCACGAAATTTTTCGCAGAAGGATGTTGGAACATACTACGGTCACTCGTGCTAGATTCTTAGCTGTACACCGACGCACTTTGAGCAGACAAGGATCTAGAAGAAGTTAGACTCTAGTTGAAAGTTGAAAGTTTCTTTAGCTAGATGGTTCTATTAAGGACTACCAACTAATTCATCCTGAGCGAAACGAAGTGGAGTCGAAGGATCTGGCTGGTTTATAGTTATTCCAAACAAAGTATCGGCCGGATGCTTCGACAGGCTCAGCATGGATTTATTGTGCATGTCACCCTGAGAGTAATCGAAGAGCTGCACTCTAAATCCTGAATTTTTGTGTACAACAAAATTGGTTGCGGGGGCTGGACTCGAACCAGCGACCTCAAGGTTATGAGCCTTGCGAGCTGCCAACTGCTCTACCCCGCGTCAGGTATTAATTGCTTCTGCAATCGACTGCATTGTACTCACTTCCAATAAATCTGCAAGCATTGGAGCTCACGTTGAAAGTTGAAAATTGAAAGTTTTGCAAGCATAGGGGGGCATCTTGAGATCACCAATCAATTCATCCTGAACGGAACGGAGTGGAGTTGAATGATCTGGCTGACATGCAACTCGGGAGAATTATGAAGCCAGGTGCCCGTGGCCAAAATTCGTCATTCGCACTTCGCAATTCGCGGTAGTGAGATTGCGTTTCTGGAAAGAATGAACTAATTTAGTGCATCGATAACTACTATTTATTTTATGTCTGACCCATCAAAAATTGAAGGAGTTCCTAATGAAACTCCAAAAGAATTGTCTTTAGCTTCCGGTGCTAGAGCTGAGGTGAAGGCTGTACTAAGAGAACCTGTTACGTCTTTTGAAATCGCAGAACTATCTTCAATGTCTCCTCAATTAAGAAGGATCCTAGGTCGATCTGTATACGCGGTAAAATCAGTAGCTGAGGAGGGTGAAAAAGAAGTAGGTTTAGAGTATCAAACCTCTATGATGATTCATGGAAGGGCTGTACCAGGTATGGTGAGAATAATAGGAACTATGTTAGATAAATCTGGTGCTCCTAGGAAAATTATTCTAGGTTTCTATAGTGTCCGAGGTGTTATTACAGTACAAGATGCAAACCTCGGCTCAGGAGGAACTACTGATGCTCCTTGGCTAAGTTTGTGTTTTGAACCCAATGCACGTGTAAAAGCAACTACTAATACTTTAGGCACTGCTCTGCTTGAAGGAATGACCAGTGTGCTGCCATTTAAAGAGTTTACTGATGCTGATGATGTTGGTCCTGAGCTTAATTTTTTAGGTAACGAGCTTTTGAATTCTAGCTCAGCTTTTGAGAATGATACTGGAGGGACTGAGGCTAGTGAAGATCCAGAATATATTCCGGTGGCCGGTCTATCTGGCGATGCAATGATTCCATTAAATGATGGTCTTTATGATTGTAGAATCCATGTGGATTTTGAGTCATTTAATGCTCAAGATAGAAAAGCACGAGTATGTACTATCGGTGTGAGAAGCAGAGATCAATCACATTGGCTTACTATTAGTTATTCTAGTGTTAGAGATGCTGTGGTTGTCGGTGGTTCCGATCTCAGTTCAAAACAAATTAAAGATATTGTGGGAGCTGTTGCTGAATTTGCTGGTATCTCTATCGCACGAGCGCGCACCGTACCAGTAAGAAGAATGACTCATTTTGGTACTACCGAAGCAACTCCTGCTGAGTTAGATGCGATGAAGTTAGGTTTGTCAGTGAGAGCAATCAAAGCCTTGATGACGAAGTATGAGTCATCTTTTCAGGCTAGAGGAGAAGGGGCGGGTGTTTCTAAGAAAGTTATGACAAAGCGAGGAGAATATACGGTGGTGGTAGCACCTCATCGATACCAATCTATTCAACCTAAAGTAGGTTCTAGTGGTGTTAATACTACGAGTACAGTTGGAGTTTTATTTCACTTTGCTCCAGTTGCTGATGCAAATAAACTAGCAAGTGTATTTATTCCTACCGATGCCCTAAGAAGCGGAACCGTACGATTCTCTGGGCGTGTAGTGAATGTTGCTTTGTTTAATGAAATCTTTCTTACGAGCTAAAATTCGTCAATAATTACTATATGGGAATAGATAAAATGCGTGGAAGGCATGTATTAGAGCCAGGGACTATCAAGCTTATTTCATGTGAAGATAGTTTGAGGCAGGTTCTATTTGATATCCATTGGCAAATTTATAAAGCGCTTGGTAAAGATCGACAGACTTTGGCCTTCTCTGTGGCTGTAGATGGAATCGTATATGGTGTCACTGCTACCAGAACCCCAGCTGGTATTACTTGTACGATGATTGCTTTTTTTAACAATGCAAGATCTGGAATTTCTTGGCCTCCCATGCAGTATGTGCTGGAAAGGCCTTATATGCTTAATGATATACCTGCAGCATTTAACTTTGCAGACTTTTCTAAAGAAGTCATCAGTGTTCTTGACCCTCATCCTTTATCTGCACCAAGGAGAAGATATGAATCTGTTTACGGTCCAGATCTTGAAGGCCCTGCGGATTTAGAGGCGGTGTTGGCTGAAGCTAAAAAATTAGCCGCTGATGTTCAGGAAAAAGGTCCTGCTCCAGCTGAAACTATTGGTGTCGGGACAACTCCTGCTCGGGAGCGTCGGCCTGTATATATTCCTGCTTTGCAACATCCCACAGAATCTGTAGCAGAGGCCAGAAGGCAGATAAGAGCGCGTATACATACAGCTTTTTCTACTCCAAGTGTTAAGGAAAAAAAAACGGTCATAATTGACGACTATTGGGCTATAAAAGCTATAGATCTTCTTTACGAACAGAGGCTGGAGTTTCGGGCAAGAGATCCACGTGTTCCGTTTCGTAGACATAGGTTAGCAACAGGCTGGCATGTGCTTTACGTTACAGCTACAAATGAGGGCTTGTGGATTTATGCTGGTCCTGAAGGTTTTCAGCATCAAAACAGAATATTTATCCCTGACCAATTACAGACATGTCATGTGAAAATTCCACTAAATCCTCCCTGGAAGTTGATTGCAGATATGATAGGTGTAGATTTAAAAAAGTAACTTAACGCTTTCTCTATGTCTGATCCCACCAATCCTTTTCTCCACGAAGTAGTAATCACTACTATCATTGTGCGTGATAGTAAGTATTTAATTACTCGTCGAGCAGCTACAAAGCGACGTTTTCCGGGAATGTGGACTGTACCGGGTGGGCGATTAGAGACTAGTGATTATATCAATTTGCCTAAGCAGACAGAGTTCTATTGGTACAATGTTTTGGAACAAGTGGCTAAGCGTGAGATTGCTGAAGAAGTGGGCCTGGAAATTGCGAATATTCGTTATGTTACTAGTTTAGCGACTGTGCATGCTGATGGCAGTCCTTCTTTAGTAATTTCTTGTATAGCTGACTATGTTAGTGGTGATGTGAAGTTGCAGTTAGAAGAAACCGATGCTGCGGAATGGGTTAGCCTCGAGGAGGCAAAGGCTTATGCTTTAATCGATGGTATTTATGATGAACTGGTAATGGCTGAACGAGTGAGATTGGGACAATCAGTAGGCGAGTGGCAGAGACAGCAATAGAGACAACGAAGCCATGGCACTGTATAATAAAAAGAATTAGTTACTTTCATGGCTTCTAAGGTTGAAAGATCGCTTACAATTGCCGGGCCTGCACGAGGCGACACTATCACTGATGCCACTCAAGTAAATGAGAATGATACTCGAAGTGAGCTTGCTTCTGCAGTTCGTGCGCTACCTTCTTCGGTGATTGAGGCTAGAGCAAAAGTAGCAGCTGATCGCGAGAAAGAGTTAGATGCCTTGTTAGCTTTGCAAGCTGGACGGACTTTCGACGCTATGAAATTTTGGGAACAAGCAATAGCGCTATGTCCCCATCTTACTGATGATGATATAGCGATGGTATTTAACTGTGGTTCTTATATAGCAGCCTATCCTCATTTGCGAGCAGCAATTATTACAGGTTCTGAAACTGTTACAGATAGTGCTGGTCGTGCTTCTGAAATTTATACTTTAGATCTCGCTTTAGGCAGCGGTGGAATGGGTGAAATTCGAGTCGTGGCCTTTCTTCATGATGGTATTCCTTTAGAGGCTGTAGTGAAATTGCCACTGTTCAACGTATTGCCTACTAACAAAAATGATCCTGAATATAGTACTCAGTTAGATGCTGCCGAGAGAGATAATCGCCATCGAGAACAAATGTTTTTTCTGGAAGCTCATAATGCTCGTTGGTACTGGCAGGATAGTCAAGGAGTGGTTACAGCAATACCTCACGTAGTTACCCCCTATATGGTAGCTCATTTTTTAGATCGTGATACTACGGGGGTTGTCTATGAGAAAATATTATGTCCATGGGGATATGTTTTGCCATTGGATCATATGAGTTTTTTTGATCCCAAAGTGGTTTCATCTTATCCACGAATCCATGTTTCCAAACAGTTGGAAGCACTTTCATTCGCCTTTGATGGTTTGGCTGGTATACATGCTCGGGGTTTAGCTCATATGGATTTTAAGCCTGGTCAGGTACTAGTAGATGAGCATGGTCAAGGAAAAGTAACTGATATTGGGTCTTTCGCAGAAGCACATGAAGTTTTTGAACTTCGTGTTGATAGTAAGAGTGGCTTATCACTTCTCTATCGTCAAATGCTGATGGATGATGGTAGTGTCACCTCAATTGGTTTACCAACTACACCTGAGTATTATGATACTAAATTGGTAGTTGAATTAAATAATGCTGGGAAACCTAACTCTTTGGCAGATCGAAGAGCCGCAGGGTTTACTTTGTTGCAAACACTGGAAGATAATCACTTTTTAGCACCTAAAACCCGCCATAATTTACTGGCTGCAGCTAATAGCTCTCCTATAGCAGTTATACTGGGAAGTACTTATGTCCTTCCAGATTCTTTAGAAAGGCTTTTACAAATTGCTCAGGAACTCATGGATGTTCATGCTGAACAGCAAAGACCTCTAGATGAGATCGCAGCAGAAATCCGAATGTTGAAAGCTCAAATGGCTGTAGAGCTTGATCCGTTATTTGAGCAAGCTTATGCTGGTACTGGTGTAGTATGTGTTGCTGATTTTTAATTGTTTTTTATGAACGATATTGAAGCTTTGGGACGAGTAAGTACATTAGTTTCTATCTATACCGGCTTGGGGCGTGATGCTCCTATGTCAGTGCAAACATTAGATCCTGCTTCGTTACAAGATTTTAGAGCTGCTTTTCGAGCTATTGGTGAAGAGGCCTTGAGTCAAGAAGCATTACAAGCAAGAGTTGGAGGATCTTTGGATGTTGATAATTTACCAGCTTACATCCTATCCAAATGGCAGCAAACTCTTGCTGAGCAGTTCTTTGATGGTAGTACCGTCCTTGTGGCTCCATTCCCTTGTAATCTTAATGGTAAGGCTTATTCAAAAGATGAGGTGAAGCAAGGGAATCATATTCATGTCGTTGCTGTCGATGAATCTACTCGACATGGAGCACATGGTGACAGTATGTTTGCAGTTTTACCTCAACAAGTTTGGTCTGCAGGCTCATTCAGAGCTAACTTTGATCGAGACACTGCTAATCAACGTATTGCTAATGCTGAACACACTAGAAACTTCTTACGTGAGATACTAGCACACTTTAGGAGTGTGGCTGACATATTGAAGTAAACCTTGTTTTCAATAATCGAATGTGTTACTAAGTAAAGCCCGACGGCGTATTTTTAACTGATATTTATGATATGGACTCCCGAAAGAGTAGATACAGAAAAAGCTCGTTATAATGCCAATTTAGCCAAGGAGATTGAAGGTTCTCTTGCTTCAGGGACTTGGGATCGAGATCGTAATCTAGTGATCGTAGATCGCGAGAGAGCTCGAGCGATTATAGGTGACATAAGACGTTGGCAAAAAGAGGTTGGTTTTGGTCCGATACCACGTGATCGAGGCAATAAAACTCCACCAGCAGATCGTGTTTTGGTTGAAGGATGGACTACAATGTCGCGAAAGGTTGTAGTTGATCAAGATGCTTACTTTTCCCTTTATAGTTATCCAGGCGGACGTATAAGACGTGCTGGCATACGTTTAGCTGAAAGGGTGATTGATGATCCTTTGCGCACCCCTGCTGCCAATAAATGGCAATGGCATTTTATGAATAATAGTGTCATCCCTATAGTTGATCTCTCTAGTGAAGATGACAGTGATCGCAATGTGGTGGTTATGCCTCATTTAGATTTGATCAGTGCTTATGATATTTTTGCGAGATCAGATCAAATTAGTAATTGGGAAGGGTTTACTCAATTGAAAGATCTTTCATGGACCGAGGCTATGAAACTAATAGAGACTACTTCAGTTGCCCTCGCTGCTAAGCATGATCAAGGCTTGGTAATAGGTGAATCTACTTTGCAAAATTTAGCATTTACTAAACAAGGTTTACCTCTCTGGGTAGAAGCTGAAATGGGGTATGTAAATGGTGTGACACCGAATAGAAGATTTTCTAGTGACGTGCGGACATTGTTAGTATCTAGTTGGAATGTGTTGGCTGGTAAATATGGGGAAAAGTTTGATCCAGAAGCATTAGCTCAAGCTGTTTTACCTGTTCATCCTCAACCTGTTCTCCGGGATCTAGTAGCTGCTAGTGATATTCCTACGCCGCGCTTACAGCGTTGGTCTTTTGATCTATTTAATCAGTATCGTAGGGGCGCTGATTGGAAGACGTATGAAATGGTGAGGAAAAGAATGAGAGATCAAGTAGCAGCACTTTTAGCTGCAGCTTAGTTTGTTGACTTTCAGTTGCTATTATTTTAGAGTACCTTGTAATTTAATATTGTATTCGGTCATTTCTATGAGACAAGATCCCGATGTTAACTTTCATACTCTGGGTAGGCGCCACTCAGCAGTCGTAAGAATTACTGCCGAGTTACATAATTTATTGAATAAAAATGGTCACGATTGGTTGCTATGGCAATCGATCAATAAATATGTAATGGCAGTTTTCGGTGAATCTCTCCAGAGCTTTTCGATCACTACTGCTAATAATCGTGTATTTAGGTTTATTTTTGTACCCGCTAATGCTGATGTTAAATTTCCTGCGCTCCAGGTTACTGAAGTTGTTTCTGATACTAGTGATAGACTGATGTGGCATATACCCATTGGGTCATCCTCAGGTCTTACATTTGATATGCAGGAACATCTCTACTCTATTGCTCCTGCTGATGGCGCAGTAATCAGGAGCTTATTTCTCGATGGATCTGCGGATAGAAAGCAAGTGGTGAAAATTCTAGCTAAACCTGCCGGTGCTGCGTTACAGGCTGCTTATTGAGATAATGGTTTGATAATCGTCTTTGCTAATAGGAATGACTGATAATCTACTATGTCTAACGAAAAGCATTTTGCTTAAAGTCGGGTGTTCTTTGATGGTAATTAAACTAACAGGGGATTCTAATTTATTTTGAGCCTTGATGTCGACACATACCCAATTGGGTTCGGTAGTCGTGGGATCTTGATAGGCTGTTTTGATTACTTCAGCAATACCGACAATTTGCTTTTCATCACCACTATGATAGTAGAGACAGATGTCTCCTACTTTCATCTGCCGTAAATTGTTGCGAGCTTGATAGTTTCGTACACCAGTCCAAGCAGTCGTTTTGTCCTGGGTGAGGTGATCCATACTGTAAGTGTTTGGTTCGCTCTTGATGATCCAATAGTTCATAGTCGGGGGTGTTTATTGGTTAGTGATAAGGATGATTGGGCACACGTGATGCTCTACTACCAGTACTATACGCACGGATATATCGTTTGATCAATTTTTCTGCGCTATGATAGTGTCTTCGGCTCGGCATCTTCATGTGACGGAGTTGCTGGATTTGTGGTATAATTGTTGGATACCAAAAAATAAAAAGACATGTTGGAGCGACAGGGGCGGTCAGCACACGACACTATTCGAGACTTACCGAGGCCAACTACTGGTAGTAGTCAGCCAGTGCTAGCGGAGCTTGATGCTGCAGATGTCACTGAGATTTTATCCCCTTTAACTCGAGCTCCCAACAGATCAGATCCTTCTCAGTCAGTTGTTACAGATGATGATGATCGTATTTTGACAGGGAAATTTGCACCTACCAAGAAAGAGTTGAGTGCTACAGTCAGTGTGGATGTAGCTGCACAGCTTGATGCTCATGAGTGGCTTACAAAACTCAATGAAAGACGTTCGCAATTGGCTGCTTTGATTGATGAAATTCGGCCTGATGTTTCCAATTGGGCTCCTGAATTTGATCCTAATAAATACATTGGTCGATATCCCGCTTTGTCACCTGAATTGGTACAGGTAGTGCTAGCCAATGGTGATGTTGTTCTCAACGATGTTGCTTTACGTGAGGCTCTCTGTATCGGTGGTGAGAGGGTGAGTGATCGGAACGGGACTGAGGTGACTATCTATACTTTTGATTTCCTGGAGAATAATGCTGGGGTTATTGGTTGGGGGGGGATAGGGATAGTAAAGGATGGCTATGTACAAAAGGGAAAGAAATTGATTAGAGCTGCTATCAAAGAACCAATTCTTGCAGCTGAAAATGCTTCTAATGATGAAATAATGGCGCAGAACGGTCGTATTGTTGGCTATCAGCGCGAAGCTTATAATGCCAGCAATTTATTGCAAGCTGATATTCCAGGGGTGGTCAAATGCTTGACCGTCACTGAACCAAGGTCCAATGGCTTACCAATTATTGCCTATGAAAAAGTGGTGAATCGTGATCATAAGGTACAAAATGGTTGTGATTTTGCTGGAGATATCAATATCCCACCCTCACGAAAGTTAGCTGCGTTAGCTGATGTGATTGATACTGTTGCCAGGTGTCATGCTTATTCAGATGGTTTGGCTCATTGTGATATCAAGCCAGAAAACATTTTTATGGGGTCTGATGACAAGCTCAAATTAGGTGATCCTGGCAGTGTCACCTCGGTGGGAGAAACGTTGACATATAGACTTTTAGATAAGCATCCAAACAAGGGTGAGCTCATTCGTAACTTTGTTGATAGCAATGGCCATATGGCAGATGAGGCTATTGGACTGACCCCCAATTTCGCCAATGTAAAAGACATTGCTAAGGCTTGTGAGGATGGTCATGATATCCGCATCGCGGATCGAAGAGCATTGGCAGTGACTTTAGTTGATGTTCTCCAATTGGCGCATGTTTTTAGTGGCGGTACTGCCGAGTGGAGAGATCCAGAAATCTATTATGTATCCGATGTGAAAAAGGCATTGCCAACTGCTGAACGTAATAAGTTTTTATCACTCGCATTACAACAGGTAATTGTCCTTATCAAAGAATTGGGTAATATAAACGTGCCCGTAAAAAACTTACGGCCACTTACAGCCATTGCAAGTGATTTAAGAAAGTATGCTGAGCAATGTAAGGGACCTGATGAATTAGATAGTGTATATCAAATCTATAGAGATTCTATTCAGTCCAATCTTAACCAAACTTTATGATGAGATTACTCAATTTGAATGAAGGACAAGCTTCTATACACGAATTCCGCGATCGTGCGGCTTATGCTAAAGCTAAACTGACTGGTTTGCGCGAAAAGATTGTACCACCAGGGTATGTGGATGCTATCCAGGAACTATTGCAGCCAGATTTTAAGGATGCAGCTTGGACAGCCTTTGTGCGCAGAGCAACTGAAATGGTGGAATCGATGTCATCCAATGCTGGTTCGTTGAGTATGGTGATGGTCGTGTTACCATGTTCATTTACTCCTCTAATGTGGGAGAAAGGTGATTTAGTAGCTGGAAAACACTTCGGTCTTGTTCATTATTCGGTGGATCAATGGCAGGCGAGTGAACCGGTCATTGCGGCTATCCCTTCAGTGGTATGGCAAGCAGGAAAGATTGATTTGCCTGCGAACATAGCTGAAAGATCTGCAGCGTTGACTGCAGGACTGGAGTTGGCAAGAACGAAGCTTAAGGGTTTATTGAATACACAGAATCTGTAAAAAGAAGATTTCTTCTTTTAGCTCTTGAACGAATGAGCATTCATCAGTAAGATGCAAGCGCTTTTGAAATATAGGCCACTTTAGCTCAATGGTAGAGCAATCGCTTTGTAAGCGAAAGGTTGTCGGTTCAAGTCCGACAAGTGGCTCCACGAGTCCTCACATCAGTGAGGCGAGTCTCTTTCCTATTTCCTAGCTCCTTTTCCTCATCACACAGCCTATCGGACTCAAGGATAGAGGAACCAGGAAACAGGAAATAATCGCTCAAGGAAAATTTCATGAATTAGTTACCTATAGTGTAGTAACTAATTTTTAGTTATGTTCATTTTCGAAACATTTCCTGTGTACCAAAAGGCTGAAGCTATATACTCTGAGTTATTATTAATTCTACCTTCTCTCAAAGATAAAGTGCTGGCGGATCAATTGCGTCGTGCTATGACTAGTATTGTGCTAAATATTGCAGAAGGCAGTGGGAAGTTTAGTCCAAAGGAAAAGAAAAACTATTATTTGATGTCTAGAGCATCTGTAAATGAATGTGTGGCTGTTTTAAGGCTGTTGTATCGTCAAACAGTAATTTCGGAACAGCAGTTAACTTTGTGGAAAAAAGCATTCCTTATAATCCATAAAATGCTGAGTGGGATGATCAAAAGCTTTTCTGAGAGCACCACAGATACTTAGATTTTTGCTAGCGATCCTGGTCTCTTTCCTACCAGGGACGAGTAGAAGCTTCAATTCCAATCTCTTGCCATAAATCTGCCTTTTTCACCACTAAGCATCTGTACGGCTTTTTTAACATTACGGGTTAATGCCTCTTCTGATTTTAGGAATGAAAAATAACGCAAAATTTCTTTTTGGCGACTAGGCGATAACTTTTTCCAATTGTTTTTGACCGTTGCCTCGCGGTCTAATGCTGCCTGAAATAATGGTGGTATTGGATGCATGGGACCATTGTGGTAGGTGTGATCAAATTCAATACTTACTTCGATCATATCACCAACTTTTGTTTTAGATGCTTTGCGTACATCTCCATACAAATACAAATAAAAACTACCGTCACCGACAGGCATCATGTTGATGTGCCAAGGTGATTTAGGCTCACCATTTACTTGAATAGTGACTGGCATTGGTTTTCGCCAGTTTTCTTGAAGCATCTTTGCTAACTTTTGGCTAACCAATACATACGGGTTGCCATCACGAATTTCAATGGTGCCTGAAAACTGCATACAGATAGACATAGTTTGTTGCTACTTTACCATGTTTTAGTTCATTGTTATTCAATTTTTCATGCTCTCTGCCAGGCTTCTGAATTATCACTGTAGTGATGTTGACGCTTTAATCATTCCTCTACTGATTTTGGCTTTAACCTATTTTCAGTACTAAAGTGTTCTGTTATAATAATATGATTATTATCAATGACAATCATGAGCTATTATAGTCAGCATCTGCCTCATTACATGGAAGCAGATCCTAGAGACCAAGTCCGTAGCACACACGAATTAGATCATAAGCTGACAAGGGCGAGTTTGCTTGAAGGTTTGAGAATAGCAATAAAGAATAGGGAGGAGGCACTTGCATTGATGCATCGTGATTCTATTGCAAAGGTAATGAGCGACCGGTGAGGTCGCTTTAGGTAAATAGGAGCTATATCCTGGCGTAGATGTTGTATCCTTTTTAGTGCTAGATTGAGACTCGCAATTGTTGAGAAAGCTAAAAATGAAATGAATGAGCTAGGGCTCAGAATCAAGTTGATTCCACCGTTGGTGTGGGGGACATGCTCTGGTTACTAGTCCTCGTCACTGAGATACTCTTGTCATTAGCGACTTCTGTAGTTGGTTTTTATCCTTGGTCGATTTATACTGCTCCCGATTGAAGTGACATCTATATGAGAGTTCAACAGTTGATTATCGCGGTTCTTTTGACTTTCGTTGGTACTTTGTTTTGTGGCACTTTGATGACCTTGCCCGGCGTCTATGCCAGTGGGCCTGTGCACTGTGAAACTAGTTCCAATCATGAGCATAGTCATGAGCCATGTCATGCTGACAGCTATGACCATCATCAGTTGGGATCTTATACCTTGCAGAAGAACAATCTGACTATTGGTAATAGTGGTGAGCTCGCGCGAGTCGTTCCTTATCAAGCTACAGATAGTATTGTTCCTTTACGACAATCGACCTATCAGCAAGCCGGCAGGTATGAGCTCGTGCGCTATCATACAAAACATATTCGAGTGCGGAAGAAAGAATGAGTGGTAGATAAAGTCCTCTCCCAGTGCTCTAGGTAGCAAACCCTAGTGCCAGTTTTTATTTACCTTACTTTACATTTTTATGAAAACGAAAGCTCTTATAACCAGCATGGCACTCATTGTAGTACTTTCTGGTTGTGCTTCAGATCAAAACCAGCCAATTGTAACCAACGACCAGGTGCCCCAGTATTGTTCTTCAATCGGTGAGCCGGTGACTACTCCAGTGATCCAAAGTCATCGCTCTTACTGTATGCAATCAAGCATAGCAGATACGATCTATACTGCCCAAACACCTTTAGCGTATGCATTCTCAATTGTTGATGATCTGGGCAAGGTAGTGAAAGATTTTGCAATCACCCATACCAAACCAATGCATATCATTGTGGTCAGAAAGGACCTCACTGGTTTTCAACATCTACATCCAGACTTCAATCAAAATACCGGTATCTTTACTTTGTCAGAGATTACTTTTCCAACTGAAGGTCAGTACCGTATTTTCGCTGACTTTGCTGCTAGTGGGGGACAAATAGACGCAATGGCAATGCCGATGACCACTACTATTTTCCAAGATGTTCAGGTAGGTAAAACATATGAGCCTCAACCAATTGGTACCCAAGAAAGAAGCAAGACAATTGCGGGCTATCAAGTACGTCTAGATACTGAGCCACTGATTGTCTCTGGCAAAGAAACAACACTGACATTTGATTTGAAGCAAAATGGCAAAGCTGTGACTGATCTTCAATCATACCTTGGTGCTCTTGGTCATACAGTGATTCTGCGTGAGGGTAGCCTCGACTTTATTCATGCTCATCCATTAGAGGCTGTGTCACAACCACAAACAGGTAAGGTGAATTTTATGGTAGATTTTCCAGAAGCTGGTACCTACAAAGTGTTCACTCAATTTCAGAAGGATGGAAAGGTGCTGACTACAGATTTTGTCATTACTGTGGGTGAAGGTAAAGAGAATCGCAGCACAATGGATATGAATAATATGTCAGGAAAGGACCACTCAATGATGGGACACTAATTGTCATTATTCACTGGCCTCGTGGCGTTACTGTTACGAGGTCAGTGGTAATAAACCTATAAGCTCTCCCCCTATAGCATCTATTGACTGCTAACATCATCCTTAGTGCTTTACTCATTTACTATGAGAGATTATCTAATGTTTAGCTTAGGTGGTGTTCTTTGAGGATTACCTCATCAATACATTTATTTCTAACACCATTCCACTTTACCGATCGCTGTCTTAAGAGCTCGATATGAAAATGGTATAGAAAGTTACTTTGTTTACATTCTTCTCCACGAGTCCTCGTACCAACGGGGCGAGTCTTATTGCTGATTTTTTAATCCTTAAACTGTTTTCACTTCGGCAGGGTACCTTTCGGGACTCGAAGAAATAAGGAAATTAGCAATAAGTAATAATATGACACCATTGGCTTAGTAAGGGTTTCAGCTTCTTTCACTATCTCAAGTTGAGACTGATTTCATTTTTTACCTGTTATGGTGATTGGTAATTAATGAACCTTTATGTTTATTTTTGAAACGTTTCCTGTATATCAGAGAGCTGTTCAGTTTTATAAAGATTTCCTTTTTTTGATAAAAAGTAAAACAATCGAAAAGTATAATGCTGATCAGTTAAAAAGAGCACTTTTGAGTATTCTCTTAAATATTGCTGAGGGGAGTGGTAAATATAGTTATAAAGAAAAGAAAAACTTCTATTTAATTGCCAGAGGCTCAGCACATGAGAGTGCTGCGTTGATAAATGTGTTATTTCTGAGTGAAATTATAAGCTCTGAACAATCTAATGTATGGAAAGAACATCTTGTTGTCATTAGCAAAATGCTTAGTGGAATGATTAAGAGCCTTAGGAAGAAAAATGTGAATGATTAAATGACGGGAGATTCCATTTTCTGGGGTTTCTTCAGTCTAAGATATTGTCATCAGGTCCAATTAAACTTACCTCTGACGTTTGTCTAATGATTGTGGAGAGAAACCCTTCATTACTTGTTGAGGAATATTTTGCATGCCAGCCACTAAATCCATTGTTATTATATCTAGAGCTCGAGCTGGATTACCTCTTAGAAAGCGAGGTTGAGGCATAACTTCAGCTAAATGAGCAGTGCTGTCTCTTAAAAAATCAAAGTCACTTACTACGGCAGCTTGTGCTGGTGTGAGTGGTCTACCTAATCGGTGTCTAGCAACTAACTGCATATTGCTAAAAGGATTAAACATCATACTATTATGGTCAACTATAGATGCTCCTCCATAACCAACGCTTACACTATCGGCTACAGAATAGAACGTATGAGCAATTCGGTCAGCAATTCTTAAACGTATTAATCGTCTTTGTTCATCAGTTGGAGTTAAACCTTCTGCCAAAAGGACAGCTTCCAGTCTAGGGCGGATACTAATGGTCAATTCATGGCACAAATTAGCTCTATAAGCCCAACTATCTCTGGTACTAGAGCTCATCAAATTAGGATTATAACAAGGATCATACTGGGTATCAGGAGTTGCTTCACACTCTCGCCCTGCAGATAGAGCGGTAAGTAAACTTATAATCGGCAGTAGCTTTTTCATGAAACTATTAAAGTAAAACACTTTCACACTTAATGGCTTTTGTGTCAATGATTGCTGTTACATCACTATATTTGTAACTCGTTATCCATCTGCATTTGCGTTCTACTAAGAATTAGATGAGACTTTTTGTTATTGGCTTTAAAAAGCTGCTTGGTTCAGATTCGTGCTATAGTACCATATACAATTTGGCTAATTTTGATTTATGCAAAGCAAGAAAGTGCTAAAGATTCTTTTTGTTGGTTCTGAGGCAATACCTTTTGTGAAGATTGGGGGACTGGGAGAGTTTTTATACTCATTACCACGTGCTCTCTGTGAGCTTGGTCATGATGCGCGTGTCATGATTCCTAAATACGCCACCATTGATACTGAGAAGATTATAATGACTCAAGTAATTGAATCTTTGTTGGTTCCTAATCCAGGGCATAAAGACATTATTTGTAATGTGAAGTCATATCAAAGTGGAATAGCCAATGATCCCATTAGTTATTTTTTGGAAAACCAAGAATATTATGAGAAACGAGGTAGTGTGTATGGTTATGATGACGATGCCGCTCGGTGGACATTATTAGCTCGAGGTACATTGGCTTTTGTGCAGCTTTATAAGGAGTGGCAGCCGGATATTATTGTTGCCAATGACTGGCAAGGAGGTTTGATTCCTAATTACATGAAGTGTGAGTATCAAGCTGATCCATTGATTAGTAAGATCGCTTCAGTTTTTGTTATTCATAATCTCTATTTCCAAGGGATGTTTGATCACCATCATGGCACGACATTAGATTATGATGATGGTAAGTCCACTATTCCACCAATTGGAGATGCTCGGCTCGCTAAGATTAATTTCATGGCTAGAGGTATTCGCTATGCTGATGTAGTGAGTACAGTTTCTCCCAATTACGCTCGTGAAATTACTACTCCTGAATATGGAGAGGGGCTAGATGGTTTATTACAAGAACATCGTTCCCATCTGTATGGAATTCTCAATGGTATTAGTTATGAGCGTTACAATCCCGAAACTAATCCGTATGTAGAGTTTAAATACACTAGTAAGACTTTAAGTGAAAGGAAAAAGAACAAAAAGATTTTACAACAAAAATTCAATTTGCCTGAAAGTAATGATGTATTTGTAGTGGCAATTGTTTCTCGACTTAGTGAACAAAAAGGTCTAGACCTCGTCTTAGCAATGATTGAACCTCTTTTAGAGAATTTTGATTTTCAATTTGTGGTAGTGGGTGCAGGTGATTCAAAATATCATGAGTTTTTTGAGAAATTAGATAAACAATATCCTCAAGTGGCGACGCATCTTTCTTACGATGCTATTTTACCGCAGGTAATTTATGCCGGCGCTGATATGATTTTGATTCCCTCCCATTTTGAACCTTCAGGGCTGACCCAGATGGAAGCTATGCGTTATGGCTTGGTGCCTTTAGTGCGCAAGACTGGTGGCTTAGCTGATAGTGTCGAAGATTACAATCCTCGTGAGCAAACTGGTACCGGTTTTGTGTTTGAAAAATATGATAAATATGCTTTTTTTAGCGCTTTTGTCCGAGCATTAGAAACATATCATTATCCTGTTATCTGGCAGGCTATTCAGGAACGAGCAATGGCCACAAATTTTTCTTGGGAAAAGTCTGCCAAAGAATATGTAAAATTATTTGATCGTGCACTGAGCCAATTTAATCTTTAGCATGTCTCCACAAATGTATTGGGCAAACTTTTTACATATGTATCAACCGGCGCAACAACAGCCGGATATTTTGGAAATGATCGTGTTACAAAGCTATCGACCGATGTTGGCAGGGCTCATTGCCCATCCTCAAGTAAGACTTACTATTAATGTTAATGGATCTTTGCTAGAGCTTTTTGATCGTCACGGTCACCATGATATTTTGGATATGCTGCGGGTACTAGGCGAATCTAAGCAAGTTGAGTTTACTGGTTCCGCTAAATATCACGCCTTGTTGCCATTTTTGAATGATCAAGAAGTCACTCGTCAAATTGAGCTCAACAATGAATCTTTAGCGTTTTTTTTGGGAAAGCATAATATGCCACGAGGTTTCTTCCCAACTGAAATGGCTTATGATAAGAAGTTGCTTCCAATGATTACTTCTTTGGGTTTTGAGTGGATCATTATGGATGAAATTGCTTGTGGTGTTGAAGTTGGTAACGTAAACCATCAGACTATTTATGAGGTTGAGACCACTAATCTAAAGGTATTCTTTCGTAACCGGCGATTGAGTAATGCCATAATGAGTGCTGCTATTCGTTCACAAGCTACTTTTACTGAGGCGGCAGCAGATCATTTACAGCATGGAGATTATGTTGTTACTGCTATGGACTTTGAAACCTTTGGTCATCATCGACCTGGCTTGGAGCAATCAATTTTTGATGTATTTGCTACGACAGGAGTATCGCTGGTACAGATCTCTGATCTGACGAAACTCTATCCTGCTCGCCAGCTGGTTACACCTATCAGTGCTACTTGGGCTACCAGTAAATTAGATATTACTAATGGTACCCAATTTCTTTCTTGGTCCGATCCTGAGAACCCGATTCACACTTTACAATGGACCCTTACAGATTTGGTGTTACAGGCAGTGTGTGATTCTGATCATACGTTTCCTCAGTACAAAGTAACTCGTACCAAAATGGACATTGCTCTGGCTTCTGATCATTTTTGGTGGGCTTCAGCTAAGCCTTGGTGGAGTTTGCCAATGATAGAGGATGGTGCTTTTAGGCTACTCTCAACTTTAGAGAGTATTGCCGGAGTGGATCCAAAATTGCTTGTGAAAGGTAAAGCTTTATATCAAGCGATTGTGGCTACTGCTTTTGATTGGCAGCGTAGTGGCAAAATTCATCAACTGATGTCGGAGCAGGGTGCATTAGTAAGAATTCCTTTTCAAGATAGAGATGACGAAAATATTTTTCCGGTGTTTGTGGAGATGATGGAGAAATTAGAAAAAGCAGCCACTCAGAGAAAGGAATATGAAAAGGCAATTCTTTGGCGGGATGCTATTCATAAGTTGAAGCAAAAGCTAGATATTTATGATGCACTCAATGCCATTGAGTTGCTCAAAGTAGAGATTCCGCACCAAGAGTTAACTGCTGCAATTGAGAAGTATAAAGTTCGATACCATACCATTCGTGGGGGGCAGCCTGAGCAAAGGGGGGCTTAAATTTGTGTGCTTTTATCATAAACCTCTTCTTGTTTCGAGATCTTAAGGTACAACTACAATTATAGAAATAACTAGGATTAACAACTTTTTGCATTCTTGCTAGTGTCGCATCTGTATTCTGGGAGTATTTACTGGTGGTTAATAATTAAGCAATAATAGGGACAATGTAGTAAGGCTTTATTGACCTTTATTTTCTTTTGTGTTTTGATATTGGCTAAGCTAAAAATATGCTTAAAGCTGCTGATGGTTCAAGCTCATCTGTTCTGTACGTAGGCATGCACACTATAGTGCGTGCTCCATTTGTTGATGAATTACATCAAAGTGTTATAGATATCTGTGCTTTAATGCGGGCAAAACATGGTGAAACACTTAAGGGGCAGGAAGCGGGCTATACCGTGCCTGAAAAAGATGATTCACAAAAATTTTCTGATCCAGAGTTAGGTGAAGTCACTAGAATTGTTACCACCTGTTATGGTTATGGACCTGCTACTTTTGGAACATCTGAACAGTACTTGGTGAGTATCACTTTAGCGCATAGGTTGAAAGAAGCTGCCGTAAGTATAAGGGCAATGTTGGGGTTCAATTTTTCATTGTTGAATAAGAAGGGGGTATTACATTGTGAATTGATTCGTACTCAAGGCAATGATACAAGTACTCAGCATATTACTGACGATTTAAGTGTTGTAGATAGTGCCAGCCTAGCTCATGCATTAGTCCTCACTGGTAGGAATTTATTGGTTTGTAAACCGCATACTCTTCCAGGTGACTTTGATCCTTCAATTCTCATTGATGACTTGCAAGCCAGAGTACAACGAGTTCCTTTGAACTTGGAAACTTTATCTCTTGATCATTTACCTGTAGATACCGCTGCTGGTATGCCAGGAAGTGATAAAGCTTTTCATGCGCATCTTTTACGTTCAGTTGGGTATAGTGTGCAGCGTTAATAACCTTTTAAATTTATGAGTAGAAATAGTCTTGAGGGGTTAGATAAAGATATGCTTAGAGTTCTTTCCTCCCGAGTGGGAGTAGATGAATTAAGGCAACTCTTACAAGATCTTGAAAATGAAGAGAGATTACCTGTAAGAGATGATTTAGCTGATGTAGTTGATAGTAGAGGTATTATGAAAGGTTTGGCTCGCCAGCAACGTGAAGCTTTGGGTGCTTGGGGAAAGTATGGAGTTGATACTAGAAGCGCGCCTTCTTTGGCTACTGTAAATAAATGGATCACACCTGAAAATCTAGTTGCAATTAATGAACTCGCGGATCCATTATTGGTTCATCTTCCACCACTCAATTGTTCCACTTTGTTGGATACGGTTAATGCTAGATGTGGTTATAATGGCATGAGAAAAGATATAGATATTGATGAATCTGTTCGTACAAAACATTTTGTTGGTTCATGGGAGACCCCTAAAAAATGGGAAACGTTTTTTGTAGATGGTAGTAGTTTCGTTGTTAAAAATAAACGCTTGGAGACAATGTCTGAGTTTGAGTATGTGAAAAGTTTAGTAGCTGAGCTTAGAGCAAAAGGTCAATCCGCACTGAGTGGTGTTAGAAAGTTTCTGGCATTGGTTGTAAGAAGTAGTGTTATGGAAAGAAGGTTGGAAGCGAGTAAAGGTGGCTCTTCTGATCTTATTTTAAACGCAGAAATTGTTCTTAAGGATGGTGACCCGATTGATGTTGGTGGTTGGAATGCGGATGACCAATCTTATTGGTTAGTGCGTAATCTTAGATTGCCAGAAGATGTGCATGTCAGAGGAGCGGTGGATTTGTATGATTGAACTAACTTTATTTTTCTATGAGGCAACCAAATAATGTGACTTTTTTTGCAGAAAGTAGGGAGGAAGGAGCTAAAGCTAATAAAAGAAGAGGACGTGGTTCCCGTGGTACTTTCTTTTTAGAGCAGGTAGCTACTGACGAATGTTTAAAAGCCTTGAGATCAATTCGTGGTCGAGTGGCGATTGCTTTGAATGCTACAGAAGTACGTACTGATGGTGCTTTGATTGAATTCTTACAAACTTTAAATAAAGCTGAAACTCCAGTGGATGCTTGGGTTACTTTAGCTGAGCGCGATTATTGGGTTCATGCTGGTAATGTCGTGGAAACTTGGCGACAAATATACGACGTAGTCAATGCTTTAGACCGTGCACATGTTGATATCGCCAATGTTGGATTAGATTTAGAGTTTCCATCGCGATTTATGGTTCCTGGTATTAGTTTAAGAGAATATTGGGCTACTAAGGCTTGGACTTTCGATCGAGCCAAGGCACATGATACTTTAGTTTCAGAAGCTCATAGATTTTTGAGTGGAAGCAAGCGAGGACTACATACCTATGAAATTCCTGTTATGAGTGACAGTAGTTTGATACGGTGGGCTCTGGGTATGGTGGCAGCACCGACAACGGCTGAGATTGATGATGAACGTTATAAACGTATCGCTTTGACATATACTAGCGGAGCGCCACTTTTGCCTGCTAAGTCTTTCATTAGTCATTATGCACACGGCAAAGATCGTATTCCAGCACTTGGAATTGTTACTGCTACTGATCATAATCCTGGTCGTAATATGAGCTATGAGAAAATGTTGGGTGAACGTGGGCTTGAGCGGGATGTCCGTATTGCGATGGAAAGAGCTGATGAATTTTTTGTTTTTGCTTTGAATGGACAAGGAGTGGTGGATCGTACTCAAGCTGCTATTCGTCAGGCTTTGTTACCGGTTCAGGGTTAGTTTGAATGAAATAAAATATGATTTTTTCAAAGCTGAAATAACTTACTAGTTATGTTATTTTAGCGATGATTAAATCTCCCTATGACTGAAGCGATCTGTAGTGTGACAGGAGTTAAGTTTTCTATTTCTCAGCTTGAAATAGATTTGTTAGATAAGATTAGTCCTACAATTGCTGGTCAGAAATTTTCTTTGCCATTGGCAAAAAAAGCTCCCAATGAAAGATTGCGCCAACGCTTAGCTTTTCGTAATGATCGTACTTTATATGCGCGAAAGTGTAGTTTAACTGCGAAAGATATTTTAGCTGTGTATCATCCTGAAGTTGTTTTCCCAGTTTATAGCATGGAATCTTGGTGGGGCGATGCTTGGGATCCTCTGAGTTATGGCCGCGACGTTGACTTTACTAGACCATTTTTCGAACAGTTAGCAGAGTTGCAATCAGCCGTGCCTCGATTGGCGATGATTAATAAAAATCCGACTAATAGTGATTATATTGCTATCGGTACTGATAATAAAAATTGTTATTTGTGTGCACCATCTACAGTTAATGAAGACTGTATGTATGGCGGAGTAATTTATTTCTCTAAAAATATTGTGGATGGATACATGAGCCTAAAAAACGAGATTGGTTACGATATTATTCACTGTGATAATTGTTACAAAATATTCTTTGCCAAAGATTGTAGTCATTGTTCCGATGTCTATTTTTCTGAAAACTGTCAAAGCTGTCAGGATTGTTTTGGTTGTTATGGACTCAGAAATAAAAAGTTTTGTTGGTTTAATGAGCAGAAGACGGAAGCTGAATTCCGAGAGTTGAAAGCACAGTTTTTTACTAAGTTATCACAGGAAAAGATTGCTGACACAAAGAAGAAATTTAAAGAATTCTCAGCTAATTTGCCGCATCAACCTCTCTATCTCCGAAATGCTGAAGATAGTTTGGGAGACTATTTAGTGGATTGTAAAAATTGTTATGGGTGTTTTGATTTAGATGATGCGGAAGATTGTGCCTGGGTAACAAGATTTGCTAAAGGAATAGTTGATTCTGTTGATTCTTGCGAAGGGGCTGATGGGGTGGAACTTTGCTATAATGTGATGAGTGCTGGTGTGAAACTTTACCATGCTATTTGCTCGACCTTTGTCTGGGGGTGCCATGATGTGATGTATTGTGATCTTTGTTTCAGTGTGGAGGATTGTTTTGGTTGTATTAGTTTAAGAAACCATGCCAAGTATTGCATCTTGAACAAGCAATATACCAAGGAAGAATATGAAAAGCTGGTCTCCCAAATTATTCAACATATGCAAAAGACAGGAGAGTGGGGAAACTTCTTTCCTGGTCAGCTTGCTCCATTTGGTTACAATGAAACTATTGCCAATGTGCTCTATCCTCTCAAAAAAGAAGAAGCATTGCAAAGAGGTTTTAGATGGTCTGATTACCAAATACCACTACCTTCCGTGCAGGCTAAGAATTATAATGATCTGCCCCAAACTATTGAGGAAGTAACACCTGCTATTCTTGAACAAGCGATTATTTGTAAAACGAGTGGCAGACCATTTCGAGTAGTAAAACAAGAGTTAGATTTTTATCACACCCATGGTTTACCCTTACCGCAAGAACATCATGATATTAGACATCTAAACCGTGTTCATGCTCGTAATGGCAAGGTCTTTTTCAAACGCACCTGTGCCAATGATGGCAAGGAGTTCTATACAACCTATACCCCAGAAAGTGAGGTGAATGTGGTCTGCGATGAATGCTATAAGCGAACCTTAGCTTAATTTTATCTATGTCTGCAACTGAGCTCTTAGCTTGTTATGATGAAGAGGGGAATCTGAGTGAACCAAAGACCAGAGCAGAGGTTCATACTGAACCACTTCGTTATTGGCATGCTACTAATGGAATTTGGGTCTTTAATAAGGATGAGCAAATGCTTTGTTCACAGCGAGCTTATAGTTGTGAAGGTAATCCTGGTAAATGGCAAAGTACTTTTGGTGGTCATGTGAAGGCTGGTCTTACTTGGGCACAATCTGCAGTACAAGAACTGGAGGAAGAGATTGGACTGAAAGCTCGAATAGAAGATTTGTATTTAATTGAAAAAGGCCAAGCTGTTGAAGTTCGTCATTTAGTAGAACGTTATCTGTATCTTTACCGCAATGATCAACCTTTGCGTTTTAATGATGGTGAGGTAATTGCTATTAAATGGATGACAATTGATCAGTATTTTCAAGAAAAATCTGCTCATCCTGATCAATGGTGTAATGGCTTGTCACCTGAAAGTGCTGTATTGATTCAGCAGCGATTAGCTCAGTTGCTTTGATAATTTCATCTCTATAATTAACTGTGTCATAAAGTGTAATTACGTTATCAAAGCAAGCACAACTTTATCACTACTTAAAATAATCATTGATCTAAGTTAAAGGCTGGAGTAGCGTCGCTTCGTTCGTTGTTATTAACTTTCATTTTTATTCAGAAATCTTTAGGTTTACTTATGGGAACAAGTATGGTTCTTTTGAGTGCCTGTGGCCAGGATAGTACAATTCAAACTGTGCCCCTTGCGAGCCCAATGGTAACAGTGAGTAATACTGCTGTGAGTACTATGCAGCCAATAGCAATGCGTATTTATACTAATAAAACTTTTGGTTTTGATATATCATTACCAAATACTTGGGGGACAATAAAAGAAACAGTGGAAAAGGTTGATGCCAATCAAAGTCGTGTGCTCTTAAAGGGAGCTAACGGTACAGATCAACAAGTGATTATTACTGCTATCAAAGCTAGCAGTATCACAGGCGATCCTGAAAGCATTATCGATGGTCCTGGAATGAGATATCTCAAGTCTGACAAGACTAATGCATTTTACTATATTGGCGTAGAATGTGGTGGTGCTATGAGCGGTGCTAGTGATTGTGCAAAGCCTGAGTATGTAGCTGTTCAGAAACAACTTTCAGATAATATTGCTGCATCTTTTCATGTTGCTAATCAATAGACTTTAAGTATAAAAAAAGAGCGTATAAGCTTGATAGCTTAGCGCTCTTTTTTATTTCATAGATAGTGGTTTTACAGTGACATCTCTCCCTATCTCTAATATTGAGATTAATTTTCTTAGTGCGTCTAATTGGTTATTGTGAAGGCTGTTTCTGTAGGATTGCCAGCTAAATCTCTAAAGAAAAGCGTACCAGCATGTATGCTGCCAGGCATTGCTGTAAAAGGTATAGATACTGTTTGTTCACCTGACTTGTTTACCTGTCCGCCCCATTGATTTCCCATACAGTAGTAACCCCTTTGTTGTAATACACAGTAGTTATTGGTACTGCAAGAATTAACTTCATTTTCCCCAGTACAGCCTATTGGTGCTTCTATGTTGTCAATATTTACCCCCCAAACGCCATGCTCATTAGTACTGAATGCGAGTTCAACCGTGTTTGATGTCATAGTAGTGACTCTGACATTGCTTAATCGTGGTGTTGCCCAATCAAAGTTGGTGTATGTTCGCACATAAAGGTTTCTTGGCTCATTATCGATCTCAATATCTACTGGAAATTGGACTGCGTTCCAGTTGGTAGGTAGGCCAGGAATTTGGTTAAAGACTACTGGTCCGACGTTTATACTTGCTTCGAAATTGCCTGCATCTGGGATTTCGCCACCAGGATAGTAGGTGAGTTCGGTGGGAATACATTGGTTAATCATATTTCTCCACATGCAAACTCGGGCAGAACGGCGATAATATGGTATCCCTCCTGCAGCAATTTCCGCTTTGCCTCTGGTAAGTGTTGCATGACAACTAGGACTTCTAGGGACAAGTCGAAAATTAGTAGGACTGTTCCTTAGAATCCAGTTATTACGAAAGCTACCTTCAGTAGTTTGTACTTCCAAGGAACATGGTGTTTCTTCATTACCGCGATCAATCGCAGTATCTGTGCCTGCATCAGCATGTACTTGGTATTCTCCATCGGCAGTACCACTGCATCCAGTCAAAGCTGCTGCGAGCAGGAGTCTTGAAGTAAGTGTTTTTGTAGCTGATTGTAATCTTTCGAGTTTATTCATATCTGAGAGTTAATTATGGCACTTATTTAATAGGAGATGAGTGTGCTCATCATAGTACCAGTATTATACCCGTCATTTATTCCAACTATGTCCAAATAATAAGGAGTAGGTGGACTGGTAGGGGATACAGGCATGGGGATATTAGTACTATTTGCTCCGGCTCTCATAGTATGTACTTGGGTTTCATTATGACATTCTAATGCTCCTCGTAAATTAATACTGGCGCTACACTCAAGTGAGCCTTCACATGTTTGCTGATTGAGTGCCCCAGCAATATCTCCTCTACATTGAGTCATTTCACGTGGAACTACTGGAAATGCGTCAACATTGGTTGTGGAACGCAGGAAGACGGTATATTTACCGGCACTAGTCGAGTTGAATCGGATAATGAGTTGATCGCCAATAATTTCAGCACTAGGTGTACCAGTACTTTCGACAGGTTGTAAATTGACTCGCAGATTCCCACTAACACTTCTTCCCAGTGAAGTAAAAGTGCAAGGTACACGATCATTGATGTAACCAGCTGGCCATGTTCGTGCTACGGCAGCACCGAATACATTTTCGTGTTTAAAGACTTCAGTTGCTCCAAGGGAATCCGGGGCTAGCCTTCCGGTTGCAGTTACTCGTAGTATTGGGGCGTCGTTTGGTATACAAGTTATTTCCATTGGCACTAGATATCTGCCTGACCCTGGTTGGGTTTCTACTCCATAATTTGCTCCTTCTCCAAGGCAGTAAGGTGCATCTACTTCTAATGTTGGGTGCATACTATCTTGCACGCCTAAATTGATGATGCTGTTACAGCCGTTTTCATCACATTGATAGCCAGGAGTACTTTGTACTCGGATGCTACGTAAATGACAGCTTGGGCCTGTATCTGTACTATCAGCTGTACTCGAATCAGCACCGGCATCTGCTCTAGAATCCGTTGCAGTTGCTGCACAACCATTGAGAAGCATAAGCAATGCTAATCGGGCTGGAGTTGCTTTTTGACGTAAAGATGGGCGTAAATGATCAGTTATTTTCATAGTATTGGAGTTAGTGATGCGGTTAGTTATTTCTTGATCAGTTATATTAACACAAACCCTTTCTTTGACAATGCCTTACTCACTAGTGTAAATATAAGAATCCTGATTTATTTTGAGATTATTTATTATGCTGGAGATTGTTGGTGGAACTGATTTTGAAACTTCAATCGTTTGTCCTGGTCAAGCCAGGCCGGATTTTTTAGATGGTTTTGGTAAGCGCATGAAATCAATTGATAATCGCTTAGATTTTAATGCTTGGTTCACTCTCCATCGCGAAGAGCTCAGAGCATTAGTGGCGCAATGGGGAGTGTTGGTGGTAGAGGATGTGGTTGTAAAAAATAATGGTAAATGGGGACCAATGACATTGGACCCTGAGTATTTGTATCATCCTTGGCATTCAGATGGTTATGGCGGTACTGAGATGATTTTGCTGACTCAAATGAGAGATGGTACACCACGCAATGTACCAACTCTAGTGGCCCCCAGTGCGCAGATTCAGCAAGCAATTAAGGATGAGTTTTTAGCTCGAGAACAGTCATTGTCTGCAATGACTAGAGATGTTTTGCAGCGATCTTTAACTTTACCTGTATCTTCGTTGGCGTTCTTTCTTACGGTTGATCAACATTTAATTCATGCGCATAGAAGCGAAATGATTGCCCTAAAACAGTTTCTTGAAGCAGCAAACGATAGAGCTTCTGAGTGGATCTATAAGCATCATTCACGAGCAAATTCAGTGTTAATTATGGATACCAAACACCATGGAGCTTCTAAAAGAGATTTTGGTTTCAATAAGGTGGTGCATGCTAGAATGCCATTGGTGTGTGAAAAGGTGGTCGGTGTTTATCCTTGGAGGCTTGCAGCTTAAAAAGTACTGTCTGTTTTTTATGTTCATTCCCTTACTTCTAGAACGACATTCTCGTGATTTGGCCTTACTGGCTAACCATTTCACGCAGGGTACTGAAGTTTATGATTTTTGGTTGAGACTGAGAGCATTATTGGCTGAGATTGTGGGTGAGAGTATGTTGCCACAACAGCTGACATATGGTCGTTTTGAGGATATCTATACTCGTAGTATTCATTTCCTTAATAATTACTTAAAAAAGAGAGATCTTACTGAAACTCAAAAAGAGATGATTGGTGCTTTTTTAGATCATTGGCAATGGACTAGAGAAGCTCTCAAACAGACTATTGATAGTCCGCGTTCATTTTTTACTCCAGCTGAGTTGAAGCTTGCTCGTCAATATCATTTGGACAATGCTGATTTGCAGAAGCTGAGTGGTTTGCATCTCTTTGGTTCTGAAGTAGAAGATGTGTTTGAGTATGTAGGTGGCATGAAGCTGCGCCGTGATGATAGGAAGACCCGTATGTGGGTAAGGAATAGTGACTGTTGCTATACGCAGACGTTAAGAGATTTCACTTTTGTGGTTTTTTATCGGAAAGGACAACCTGTAAAATTAATCAAAGCAGATCGTCAACCATTTGCAGATATCCCATCTGCTGTTTCACCAAGCTCGTAAGAAGATTTTTTCTAAAGAGCTCTGTGTGTTATAAATCGTATGTCATTAAATTTAGCATTTATGAAAACGAAGATTTTTCTCAATTTGCCAGTAAAGGACTTACAAAAGTCAGTGGCCTTCTTTACGCAACTTGGTTTCACTTTCAATCCTAAGTTCACTGATGAGAATGCTACCTGCATGATCGTCAATGAAGATATTTATGTCATGCTTTTAGTAGAGAAATTTTTCCAAACATTCACCAAGAAATCTATTTGTGACAGCAAAACTAGCACCGAAGCTTTGATTGCTTTGTCATGTGAAAGTAAAGAAGCTGTGGATACCATGATGACCAAGGTACTCGCAGCAGGTGGTACTGAACCAAAACCAGCAACTGATCAAGGCTTCATGTATAGCCGTGATTTCGAAGATGTCGATGGTCACAATTGGGAATTATTCTGGATGGATCCAAGCGCTGCAGCTTAGTATCCTTTTCTTTTGCTGATTATTTGCTAAGATCGTCACTTACTTAAAATATTGAGTATGAAGAGATCTCTAGATAAACTGACAGCACCGGCTGTGACGTCAGGACTCAGAAAAGTACCTTTAGTTCTCCTTGGCTCGGCTTTGGTTGCTTTCGCTTTTAGTCAAAGTGGAGTATGTCGTTCTACGCGCTCTCAAGTTCATCGAGTACAACGTGTTACGAATTCTCGGATAGATTCATCGACTCCACCTCCTTCCACACCAATACCATCAGTAGCTGTTATTCAGGAAGATAGACATGAAGCCCATGATGGAGGTAATGAAACGATAATTCCTGATTTTAACGATTTATCTGACGATGAAAGACGTACTGCCACTGCTATTGTTCAGCAAGTATTGCAAGAGCAACGTGCTGCAATGCTAAGTGCTTCTACTGGAGCAGATATTCGCGATATCGTTATGGATGCCATGAGTCGAGCAGTTGAGAGCGATGAAGACCATCCTCCTAGTCAATTAGATATCTGTGACCGAGCTGATCGGTCCTATTTAAGTAGTGGATCCCGACGTAGGTTGGTCGCCGCTACTCAAGCCGCCTGTGTAGAAATGGCCCCACTAGTGCAAGAGCAAATTCAGGCGAACCACACTCAACGGGCAGTTTTATTAGCTGAAGCCTTACAAAATGATTGTGATACTCGTAATCAGTTACCTGATCCGTTCCAATTGGCGATCGATCAAGGTCGTTTTGATTTGGTGACCACGCTTTTAGAGGCACGTATGAATACCATGCATGAACATTGGTCTTGTAATCCCGCTGAGCTTGTTGATGCTGGCAATACTCCTCGTCAGTATATTGCACTTGAAGTTTTAACTCCGTTTATTAGTCGTCATCCTGGACACTTATCTTCTCTCACTTGGACTTGGACGCCAGATTTATTGGAATCAGCGGACCTCGCACTTCTAAACGTTAGTATGTCATATATCCCAGGAATCGATAGGAGTGTGCCTCGTGAAGCTTTGAGAAGAGATAGGACATTCATTCAAGAACGGTTACCACATCGTACTCCAGGCGATGCTTCTGTTGTCACTCCCTAAACTCGAGCTACTTCAGTGTGTTCATCTGCTATTCCTGCATGAGCTGTTTTTTCATGTGCCAAACTATTTTCAGCAAATAATTCGTGCAATGGAATGATATATTTGTACTGTAGATGAAGATTGAGATTTTCTAGAATAGTTACAGCTGTGCTCAAACCAATCTGGCCAGCAGGTGCGATACCTGTCCATACGCAGGGAATATAAAATCTTTTGTAGTCAGTATTAGCTGTTTGAAAGGTAATGAATGCGTCTAATCCAATATTTGGATCAGTTTCAAAGTAGACTGTTACTGGTGTTGGTCTATCTAAAATCCCTGGAATAAACAAGGTTTTAGTTACTAATGATAGTTCACCAATTAGCTTTCTTGTTCTGATTAACAATTCCCATAGACGTTTTTCTAAAGGGGAGAGTTGCTGATGTGTCTCTTCAGGTATGGGTGCTGGGCTAACTGCAAAAGTACCGTCACTCATTGGTGCAATAAATAATGTGATATGTGCTGGCGGAAGATACAGTAAAAAGTTGCGAGTGGAAAGTTGAGAGTTTGGCAAACGAAGAACCATCAATCAATTCATCCAGAGCGTAGTCGAAGGATCCGGCCGACATACCGTTTGGGTAAATTATGATGCCTGAATTCGCAATTCAGAATTGTTATTTATTCTATATTCTGTAAATTGTGAAATGAAGATAATTCTCCCTATGTCTACTTCTAAATTAAGTATCGTTGCTTGGATTGCTTTGATTAGTGGTTTGGTGATGTTGTATTTTTCTTATGCTAGCTATAATAGCACGCAACAGTTTTTGAAGGTCGCGCTGCGCACGGCCGGTACAGTGGTGGAGATGCGAGAGGTTTATGATAGTGATGATGGAGACTATACCTATAGACCGATCATTAATTACACTGATCGTCGTGGTGAGGCGCATACTTATACGTCAGCTACTTCATCTAATCCGCCAGCTTATGAAGTGGGGGATCGAGTAGAGATTTTGTATAATCCACAAAAGTCAGATGAGGTTTATATTAATTCTTGGGGAGATTTGTATATCGGTGCTTTGATTTTGGGGATAATTGGTGGAATAGATGTGCTTGTCTGTGCTTTGATACTGTACTTCGGCTATCGTCGTCGAGAGAAAATTAAGTGGTTAAAGGAGAGTGGTAAGTTGGTAATTGCTAAAGTAAATGAAGTGACAGTGAATCGTCACATCAAGGTTAATGGGCGCTTCCCCTATATCATTACTGCTCAATGGCAAGACTCAGCAACTCAATCCATTCATCTTTTTACAAGTGACAATATTTGGTTCGATCCTACGCCATATGTAAAAGAGGAAATCGAAGTTTGGATCGATCCCAATGATGCGAAAAGTTATTATGTAAAGACTGATTTCTTACCCAAGACTGTTTAAGACAGTTGGCAATCTAAAACCTTAGTTTAATCCCACATTGGGATAGGTGTAGTACTTGCTTGCAAGAATTCTAGTCTGGTTTGGACTATGGCCAGGAGTGTTTGCAAGACAGTCTCTATGTTGGCTATAGCTGCTGAATTACTATTCTTTTCTGCCATTTCAGTGAGCTGATTATATATATGGCTGATGACAAACTGTGCTAATCCTGGGAAATGAATGAGAGCAATTTCTTGATGTCTCTCGTTTTGATCTGTTTTTATGCTGCTTTTATTGAGATCAATACCACCATCTTTAGTAAAAACAACCGTCATTGTTTTTCGTTCAGATTGATCAAAAGTACTGCTGCTGACGGTATAACCGTCGATACTACTTAATCCATGGAGTCTTTTAGAACGAATGCGATCGAGTTGATTAAGTATTGATTTCTTTCTTGTTTGTAATACTGCTTGCACATCTAAGCGTGGCCATATTCTAGCAAGTATGCTGAAGTCTAGAGCGAGATCATGAGCTTCTTGATCCCAAATGACGGAGATACTGATTTCATGCCTTTTCCCACTCTCAGATCTAGTTTGATAACTAAAACTCTCACTTCCTTTAAGGACTTTGGCAATTTTCTCGACCCAGTCTGAACCTAAGACAATGACATCGCTAGTTTCCATAATAGGTTAGATGAGAACAAAATATAGCATGAAATAGTAGGTCTTCACATTTAGATCTTGAGCTTGAGGAACTCTCCACTTTCAACTCTCAACATATCTCTGCTCTTTGATCTTTGCACTTAAAAAGCGTATATTCTGCCCTTATATTATACACATTATGTCTTTTAAGAAACTTGCTTTACCAGTAGCTTTATCCCTCAGTATGGCTTCTTGTGTGCCTGCACCAATGCGGGATTACTTAAGTATGTATGGTTATTTAAGAGACCCAGTTCGTCGTTCAGTTGCTGACGTTCTCCTTGATGGTAATAATATGCAGGTAGATCCTGTTAGTCGCACATATACAGTTAGTTCCACTGTTGCTGGGCAATTTGGTACTAACTATCACTGTACATTTACACCTACAGATTTGGTCGATGTCAGTACGTTGGATCGTCATATTGCTGGATTACGAAGTAGTATCCAAACGGCACGTACTGAAAATCAACTCAGCCAAGGTCAAGTTGGCAGTGCCTGTTGGTGTTTACAATTGATGCAGAGTGTACGGGCTACATTAATAAGTGGACGCACTACGTTTTCACCACAGCAATTCCCTTATTGTACCAATGCTTGTATGTGCTCGGTTCCGCGAATGTCTATGCCTCCACTACCTGATAACTTGAATGAAGGCGGTATATTCGTTAACTAGGAAAAAACGGCAGGATTAGTTAAACTCTTTTTGATTAATCCCTCAAACATGGACAATAATTTATCTTCTCAATCTCCTAATCCTTCTCAATCACCCTTTTCTGGCGGAATCATTAAGTGGGTTGTTGGTATTATTGTCATTGTTGCTGTCTATCGCTTTGGCAGTCTGTATTTTTATAATCCAGCTGTGCGCAACAATATCGGTCAACAAATTCAACAAGGTATTGATAGCCTTACCAATTCATTCAACGACATCACTACAACATCACCCCAGTCTTCGTCTAAGTCTCAGTCTCCATTTCCCACTACAGTTGAACCAACAGCAATTGTTGATACTGATTTGGATAATGCAACTGAGAAAGTAAGTGAGCTGACTAGTTGCATGAATTACGCAGATCAAACTATTCGAAACACCATTGATTACTATGACCGTTTCGTCGATTTTCAAAATCCAAATAAAACCAATTTCACCGGCCTGATCACTGAGTCCTCTTGGCAAACATGTACCGGTGATATCAATGAAGCATTGGCTATTAGTAGCGATACTCCTGATCTGGATGAAGCTATCCGTGAATTTCAAAAACAAGGAGATGCCACTGTGGCTGCTTTCAAAGAAATTACGCCCTATTACAAACAAAAAGACTTTCTTGATGATGATTTTGCTTTAGGTAAGGCAAAGGATGCTGCTTTGATAGCGCAGGCAATTGCCTATGTCAAAGCTTCTGATACTTTTCGATCTGCTGTAGATAAACAAGAGGATCTCAATAATACAGCTCAGATGGCGATTCTTGCCCAAGATCCCTCTGCGCAAAATCAAATGATCGGATTACAAATGTTTATTGATGCAAAAAAGGTAGTAGCCGTACTTTCAGAAGAGACTCTCAATGCTAGTACTTTAGAAAAGAGTATTAATGATTTGATAGCAACTCAAACTAAATTTACCACGGTAGTTCTTGCCGATCTCAAGAGCGGGGATAGCAGCAAATACAGCCGTTGGGACTCCGTCAGTACAAGCATGGATGACTTCATCGCCAGTGCTAAAAATGTTTGGCGCCTAGTGAGAGATGCTAAACCGGTCCCAGCTACCAATGAAGGCTCAGTCGCTCGAGCAGTAGAAAAGTTTAATAATGTAGTTCAGAACTATAATACGAATAATCGAATTGAGATGTATAGACTCTAGAGACAGTTGAGAATTGAAAGTTGAAAATTGAAAGTTTTGTGAACGAAGAACCTCCAACCAATTAATTCATGTTGAGCGCAAAGAAGTGGAGTCGAAACATCCGGTTTTACTCAGTCTAATGGATATTTCTAGCCGTCGAATTAAAAATGAATAGGTAATAAGTAAAAGTTCAAGGGTGTGTTTATTCATTTTTACCTACTACCTATTCATTCGTTTGTCGGACCTCAAGTCTCCTAATTCTTTTCAAACATGAACAATTCACTCTTCTTCATCGTTTTCAGTAGCACCTTTTTGTTGCTTTCATTGGTCTTGTTGATTGGTAACTATCGTCGTAGCGATCCACATTGGCTGGGGAAGAATCCTCTCAAGATTCAAGCAAAAGTAATCTTGATTGAAGAATTGCTTCACACGACTAAATCTTTTGAGGATCAGATTGGCTATCAAGTACATTGTGAGTGGAGTGAATATGACAAAGTAAATCCCCAAATTTTTCTCAGTGACATTGTTTTTGAACGCCCAATTATTGCAATTGGTACAATGGTTGATGTGTATTTAAGTACAAAAGAACCTGGGCGTTATCATGTCCAATTATAATTTGAGCTACAATCTTTATTTCAAGCTTCAGGCATCAGATCTCAAAGGTTAAGCTTCAGATTTCATAATCCCAGTGATATACTTTAAGTACACCTAACACTTCTCCCTATGAGCATGAATGGCTATCTCAAGATGATTGATGATCATGATTTGCAACATTTAGAAAGCCATCCTGCCCATGTTGAAGAGTTAATTGATCAAGACTGTGCCAAGAATGAAATGGTGGATTTGGACAAAGCTTGGGCTGCTTTGCATTTTGTCGTTGCTGGTGATATTTATCCTGATGGTGATGCTGTGCTATCCGGTGCTTTGGTAGGAGAACATATTGTGGATTTCGATCTAGCTTATGGGCCACCAGCATTTTTATTAGCTGAGGAAGTACAAGAACTGAGTACAAAATTGCAACAAATTACTGAAGAGGATTTAGAAGCGGCTTTAACTAGTGAACGTTTCAGTGAAGCTGATATTTATCCTTTTTCAGAATCAGGTGAAGATCCAGAGCAGATTGTGGAGTATGTAGCGCCATACTTTGAGCAGCTCAAAAATTTTTATCAGTTGGCAGCCGATAAAGGAAAGGGTGTTTTAATTTGGTTGATGTAAATTCTTATGGCTGAAACCAATCCGACAAAACTGGCTATTCTTACCCAACTATTGAAATCGGAGAAGTTGCGCTATGGAGATATCAAATCACCTGAGATGGATAATGATTTATTTAATTATCATCTCCAGAGCTTAGTCAAAAATGGTTTAGTTGAGAAAACCGACAAGGAATATAGTCTTAGTCCCTTGGGAAGGTATGAAGTGGCCGAACAGAACCCTTTAGATTTACAGGGGCAAGCAGTTGATCGTTTCAAGATCAATGTGCTTACCTTGGTTTTGCGGAAAGAGCAGGGGGTTACTCAGATTTTACTCCAACGTAGAAAGAAACATCCCTTTTACAATACGGTGGCAGTGATGGGTGGCGTTATTCGCAAAGGTGAATTGCTTACTGAGGCAGCATCAGCACGTCTACACATGAAAACTGGTCTGACTGGTCAATTTGTTCTTTGTGGCATGTGGCGCAATATTAATTTGGATAAAACCGGCGTGATGATCTTAGAAGACATCCTATTTCATATTTGTTGTACGGATCAATACCAAGGCGAATTGCTACCCGTAACTGAACATGGTGAAAATTTCTGGGTTAATTTAGAAGAAGCTGTTGCTATTCATGAAGGTCATCCTGGTACTTTCTATCATTTGGCTCCTTTTCTTAGCAGTTTGTTAACCAATGATTTTCGTAAGCATCCACTTTTTTACTGGGAACATAAGCAATCGATAAAAGAATTCTAATTTTACTTTCAACCGAGCTCAGTTTCAGTAGATTTTTATGCTAGTTTCGTTACAGTTAAAGAGCATTAACTCATTGCTATGGACTTACAAGTCGGTGTGAAAGTTTATCTACGTAATGCTGAAGGAAAATTTTTACTGCTACAACGTTCTCTCACAAAATATCCTGAAGTTCCCAATCGTTGGGATATTATTGGTGGTCGTATTGATATTGGCACTCCTTTGCTTACCAACTTGGATCGTGAACTATTGGAAGAAACAGGAATGAAAATGTCTAATGTTCCTAAGCTGATCGCAGCGCAAGATATCTTGCGTATATCTGGCCGCCATGTAGTGCGTCTTACTTACATCGCTGAAACTAATGATGCTAAACCAACCTTGAGTGATGAACATGATAACTTTGGTTGGTTCACTGTAGCTGAAATGAAGACAATGGATGGCTTTGATATGTACGCAAAAGAGGTTTTGCCGTTGGTTTCTTAAATTACCGAGTGGCCACTCGGTAGCTGCTTCGGTAAACTTTCTTATACTGGCAAGTAAACTTAATTTTTACTTATGTCAGTGTCAGAAAGCAATGATGGTTTGTCAGTGTCTAAGTTAGATCTTCCTACCGAGCTAAGAACTGCTCTTGATTCAGTAGATGAGCGTATGAGAGTCGGGTTGATGATTGAAGCTGGTCATAAGTATCAGCTCTCTGATGCGGACTTTTCTTGGTTGTTGGTACGTGGATGTGGAGTCGAGTTGAGTGCTTTGGCGCATAATACTCGTAGATTTTCGGAGGTTTGGTCTTATATGATGGATCACTTGCATCTTTTTCGATTACAGCATGTTTTGGATCTGGCAATGGTCATGAAACGAAGAGATCTGGCTATCCATTTAGCGCAAGAAAGTTTAACTACCAGATCACTCTCTGATGAAAATCGTGATGACTGTTTGAATTTTCTTCGAATGTGTTGTTCATCGAAGGTAAGATCAGGTCATCCTCTGGATGAAAACGATCGCGCTTTGTTTCATTTCTATTTATCTAAAGAGAATAGAAATCGTTTGCGAGCTAATCTTGATGCTCATTTACAAATTGCTACAGCTGTAGATGATACTACTACTATTGAGACTGTATGGCGTACTCGTATTTTACTCGAAGCTCGAATGGATACATCTGATTTTGGCGAAGACGATGATCGTGATAGCCGTTTAGAATCCGTATACAAGGATGCTGTTAAACAGTTACCTCATCTCCAACAAGTACTCGCTGAGCATGCAGTTTCAGCCTTAGAAAATGTAGGTAGAAAAATGTTAGCAGGTCGTCTCGCGCGTAAACTTGGTATGATAGAGAGATCTAAAGCACTGTTTTTAGCAGTCAGAGCTAAGCTCCTCACTCGTGATGACCCTTTTAGTGGCTGTGAAAGATCTAAGGTGGGTGAGTGCTCTTATTTGGCTGGGCAGTATGAAGCAGCTTATGGTTATTACTTATTGGCTGGAAATAAGTTTGGTATGTTCAAAGCGGCTTGGGAATTTGATCGAGTGAAGGCTGTTGAGGTTGCCAGACAAATAGCAGCCGAAGCAATTGAAGATCCTTACCATGCCCTTAACGGTGCCTTAGCGATCGCTCGTCAGGCAGAATTGTCCGAAGCGCAGCAGGTTTATGAAAAAGGGATTGAACGTCTAGAACAAAATGCTGCTTTAGAATCAGCTCTCTGGTACGCTCAAGCATATGGTGATACGGTGAGAGTTGGTCGTTATCGCTTACTGCGGGCTCTGTTGCCTGTGGAGAAAACCTACTAAGTCTCTACTTTGTTGATCTCTGTCTGCTCGGGAGTTTGGAATCAACCCGAATACACGGGCACGATCTAACATGAATTCAGCAGTGCGTCCATGCGCCAAGGTAAAGTTGTCTCTATTGTCTTCGACGAAACGAGCTAGTACAGCATCTTTGTTGTCAGCTGTACAAAGTGTGGGGTAGATCAATAAGGCGATCAATGCTGGCCATGCATTATCTGGTTGTGCCGGTCGGTGTGGTCGTTCTTCACCGGCCGCATGCACAAGTTTTGTAGTAAGTGGGTAACCAGCCAAGATACCTCTAAAAGTGCGATCTACTGCCTGATTGATCCATGCTTGTTTTTCACTTTCGCTAGATCTCTCTAAGAGATCTAATGCTTGTAACTGATCCATATTTACTTGCAGTAACCCTGCCACAGTCTCTAATTCAGATTGTATTCTACCAGTTTCTTCACTGGGCTCTGCAGTTAGATCTGGTGTAGTGATTGGTTGGAGATTTACTATATTGCTCCCATCTGGTGCTGTTTCTCGAGCTGTCCACTTGGGTAGTGGAGCTTCAATCGCAGTGTAAAATATAGTTGCACCTGCTTCTCTAGTCAGCCTTTTAATCAAATCCGCTTGGCGTGTTCTTAATCGGCTGATTTCATTACCCACAACTTCGCTTTCACGGGCTGATAATATTTGCCACTGATTTTTTTCTTTTGGCTGTTCTACTTGATCATTCATAAAATTTTTTCATTGTACTTAACCATAATTGATTTATGCAGATCACTCAAGCTTCTTTTGTTGGCAAAGGTGTTAGGGTTTGCAATAATCAACTCCTTAATTCACTCCTATGGAAAGTTTAGAACAATCACCATTATTGATCGCTGGTCCTTCAGGGGTAGGTAAGACCTATATCGCTGATCGGCTACTCTCTGGATATGATGCTTTTGAATGGTTGCTTTCTACTTCAGACCGTCCCGTTAGAGCTTCGGATCAAGTGGGGCGTGACTATGATTTGGTGAGTGAAGATGATTATCTATCTATTGCTGCTTCCGGAGATTTTTTTATGAGTAATAAAATTTTTGGCCGTCGATATGGTTATCGGCGTAGTCATATAGAAAGAATTCTAGCTAGAGGTAAAATACCGTTGGCATTGGTTTATACTCCTGTAGTAGATCAGTTCATTGCTCAAAATTCTGGAACACATGCTCTGTTTCTTGAGCCTGTTGATCTGGATTTGTTAAGGCAGAGAATGATCAACCGTGGCGAGGATGAAGCTACGGTTGCCAGACGAATGGCAGGTATAGTTGATGAACTGGCAGCATTTACTAGATATCGAGAATTATTTGCTGATGTTATTCAAGTCAAAGATGATACAGCTGCTCAAGAGGTGATTGAGCGCGTTATCGCACGGTACCGATTGCAGAATGCTTTGAGATAGAGTTCTCTAAATCAACTGGACGAGAACTACTAAGCCAAGAATAATACGGTAGTAAGCGAAGAGATTGAGGCCGTGCTTTTTGAGGAAGCTCAGTAAAAAGTGGATTGAGATAATAGCAACAATGAAAGCTGTGATTGTGCCAATTGTTAGTTCCATTCCGATACCTTGAGGCAATCCTGCTTGTAAGACATCATAGAGTTTTTTTAGTCCGGAGAGCGTAATAATCGGAATTGATAAGTAAAACGAAAAGCGGGCAGCAGCCTCACGAGAGAGATTATTCATTTGACCAGCCATGATAGTGGCACCTGAGCGAGAGAAGCCGGGAAAGAATGCTAAACATTGTGCCAAGCCAATGCTCAGTGCTTGGCTTAGTTTTAGTTCTTTTAAGGTGTGAGTGCCATTTTTGTAGAGATGTTCTACTAGTAAAAAAAGGAGCGCACCAATAATTAAGACGATGGCCACTATAGTAGGTGTGCGCAGATACAAGTCGATATAGTTCTCAACACCAAGCCCAATCAATAATGCAGGAATGGTAGCGACGATAATCGCCCAAACTAATTGCTGTTTTTTGTGAAAAAAGTCTTTTATCATCGTCCAAAGCTCGGGACCAAAATAAATGTAAACAGCAAGGATGGCTCCTAGCTGCAGTATTGCATCTACTGCCAAAGGATCTGTGGTTTCTAAACCAAAGAAATAACGTGCTAAAATTAAATGACCGGTGGAAGAAATGGGCAAAAATTCAGTAAAACCCTCGATGATGCCTAAAATAATAAAGTTGAACATGATATTAATTAGCAATTCGTGATTAACAATTAACAGATTTAGATCAGAGCGCAAAGATCAAAGATAAAAGATTGCTGGTCTTTTCATGCTATATGGAGTGTAACTCTTCCCAAAGGGACCCCTTTGGGGCAACTTTCAATTTTCAACTCCAAGCAATAGACTACTAAGGATTATCCATACAAGTAAATAATCTTCTGATGTTCTATATGGAATGATTATCAAGCTAAGCTCATTAGTAGAGAGATCTAGATTTATGATATGATTACTAATCAACGGCAGCAAGCTAACTTATTTGGTGCCAATGTACGGTTTATTCCATAATCTATTGCATACATTATGCACGATATAGAAATTGAGTTCCGCTATTTAGCTAATAGATTACAGCCTGATGCTATTACTATTCTTACTGATGGTATAAAGCCAGATGAAGAAAGTCATTATGCCAACTTCACTATTGATGAGGGGGTCAGACTTCGGGGAAAAAAGTCACCCTTGAGAGTGCGATTATATGATGCTACTCGAGATGATGTGACTCGAGTCCTAGGGGAGATATCGGCTAATCGTTTGCAAGTACTGAGAAAATCAGCGACTGATACGCGGCGTGAGTTAGAGTTTACTTTGAAGGTTCCTACTGTTGATGGTAGTGGTCGTAGTGAACTAGAATCATTAGCTGCTATTGCTAATCATTTAAACTTAGGAGAGGATTTAAGTTCAGCTGATAAATTTGATGATGCTCTACGTGAGGCACGTCTAGCAATTTGTGCATCGGTCTATACTGAAAGATTTCAATGGAATTTGGGTGAGCTTACTAAGCATAGTTCTTTGATTGTGACTCGAGATTCTAGTCGTTGTCATCACCAGCTGAGCGGCAATGCTCGTGAGATTATTGAAGTCGAGGCTTTGGTGTCAATGGTTGGTAACCCAGATAAATCTCAAGTAACTGCAGCTACTGCAGAGGCAGAAGAAGCTCTCAATAGATGGATCATAGCTAAACTTGGTTTCCTACCCCAATCAGTAATTGGTACTGCTGGTGCTTGTATGATTGCTCATGATCCCGAGTTTGCGAAAGAAATGTTGGCAAGAAAAGCTATCAAGCAAGCAACGCTTATCCAAATGGTTAGAGATCAAGAGTTAACTGAGGGTCAGCGCCAGTTAATTATTAGTTAGATAATTGTCGCATCCTATTAATATTGCAACTCAATTGCTTGGAAGATTTGTAAAAGTAGTATTGCAAATAGGTTGCGTCTTCTCGTCTCGGGTGGCAATATAGATCTGTATTAATTGTGTAGTTATGAGCGAGATTCAATGGACACCTGTGCGTCGTAGAATTATGAATTATTTTGAACGCAAGAAAAGAATGCTCACGGTGAAAGACCTTTTGCAATATGACAATACGCTAGACAAAGTAACGGTATATCGGACTTTAGATAGCTTCCAAAAGGCGGGATTGGTACGGGAGTTGTTTTTAGGTAATGGGGAAAAAGGCTATGAGCTTAGTGATAAAGTAGATCATCATCATCATTTTCGTTGTGAGCAGTGTCGTGAGTTGTATCATCTTCCGTGTGAGTTTGAACACTTCTTAGGAGATTGGGAGCATAAGACTGGTTTTGAATTTCACAACTTTGACTTCAGTGGCATTTGTAAAAAGTGCTTAAAACTCGCTCGAGTTTAAGTTACATAGTAGCGGTATAACATTCTTCACAATAGATTACTTCTGGCCTGCCAGGCTGATAACTAGTTTTGATTGCTTCCTGACAGCGCCGACAAGCACGATCCCAGAGTTGTTCTGGCAATCTCAATGTCATTCGCTTTTGGTGTCTTTCGTCGGGAGTGTAGTGGGGAAGGGAAAGATTGTATTTCCGATAGAATGCTAATTCTTGTTTGGTAATCTTGAATGGTTTATCGCTGCCTTCAGCTAGTATTACTGCTTGTAAAATATCATCTTTCACTTCATTAATATTCTGTGGCAGGGTAGCAGCTGGGACTACGTTATGTGCCTGCGGTAGGGGAGACCGATAATCACACCAGGTAGCCCCTAATTGTAAGGCTTCGGTTTTAGTTAAGGGAAAGTATTCTTGAGCGGCAGTTTCGTTGTAACCAAAGTGAGCGATGTTCATTGGGAAGAATTCTCCCCACTCTTTATTTGCTGTCATCTGCGCAATGATTCTGGGCATTAATTCTTCATACTCTTGCTTGGAATATTGTTTGTTTAAGATGCAATACTCTTTGCGACGCAGTCCGAAACAACCAAAGAGATGATTGGACCAACGACAAAATTGTGAGTAGTAGAGTTCGCTGACATTGTCCCAACAGAAAGAACAAAAAGCGATATTGTGAGCACCGCTTCCTGTTTCTTGGCATTCATAATTGAGCTCTGTATTCCAACCCCACATATCACAATCAAAGCAATCTTTAGCATCTTCAAAAATACGTACATATGAGCAGTCTTCTAGTTTAGCTCCGTTGAATACCTCTTCGCAATTTTTGACATTGTTGATGTAATTGCCGGTAGCATGTTCGATATTGTTTCCCACATAGTATTTGCGAGGGATAGTAGTGTCGCCAACAATCTTTTCTAAGAAAAATGCTTTCAAATCAGGAATAGTTGCTTTAAGCCTTTCTACCTCAGCATAGTAGGTCTCACGAGTATAAGGTTTATTGAGAATGTAGTATTCCTTTTGGTCGAGATTGTGACTCAAGAAACAATTTTTGCAGGAACGTAAATTGAAGACATATTGACTGATGCTCGTATTTCTACACATCACGGCTGTTTGGACTTCATAGCAGTTTTGACAGTAAAGGCAATCATAACAGTACGAAGAATCATGAGTATAATCACAATCAATACATTCGATATCTCGATAGAGGCTGTGACCATAGAGACAACCTTCACAGTCTCCGGTATCGAAAATTAAATAGCAGTTTTTAGAAGCACCTGCGAGATTGATGTATTCGGAATTGATGTTTGGTAAGAAATCAGTTACCAAGGCTGGTTGGGGCACTGCTAACATCAATTCTCTGTACTGACTAAAGAATGATCTATTGAAGTCGTACGGTCGTCCGTAACTTAAAGCATCCCAATCATCACTCCACCACGCAGGTTCACTATAAACTTTGAAAGGCTTATCTGGTGAAAAAACGGAAATGATCGGTTTGCCAGTGAGGTCACAAATATCTGGATAGAGCTTATTTTCATTACGCCAGACCATGCGTCTTCGTTTTCGCTCTTGTGGATGCAAAGTGGGGAGGGGAATTGCATATTTTTTCCCTTGAATCTCCGGTGCCATCTTTGCTAAAAATGCTTGATGGGCCTCAGAAACTGTAAATGCTTGTCCTGATACGCGACACATCACTGACATAGAATGAATAATGATTAAAGCCAATTATCGGTTAAAATGGAAAAACATCAAGCTTATTTGATGATGAAATATGTGATAGAATTAATAAGTAAGAAAGCTACTTTAGGAAATATATGTCAAACTTCTTTGATAAAGATCAGTTGGATAACATTCAGGAACAATTAAAAAAATTAGGTCTTAGCGATCATCAAAGCGCTGTTTACATTGCCCTTTTAAGCTTGGGGCAAGTAGGCAGTTCAAAGATTATTCAGATGACTGGTTTACATGGTCAATATGTCTATCAATCATTATATGATTTAGAAGAGAAAGGACTTGTTGGCCATATTATTTACAATGGACGGAAGCGCTTTCAGGCTAAACATCCTAGTGTTCTCAACCAAATTGCTGAAGCTCAGAAAGATATTGCTAGTGCAGTAGTGACTCAACTTAATAACTTTCTGAGTTTACCACCACCGCAACAGTTTGATATCTATCAGGGCGAGGATTCTTATGTTCGTTATGAGTTTCAATCTTTAATGTCTGCTGAGAAAGAGAGTTTGCTCTGTATCATTGGTGGAGATGGGGATCACTTTGTGCGCATTATGGGAGCCAGGCTTTCAGAGTATGAAAGAATTAGGAGTCGCAAGGAAATTCAGATTCGTTATTTGGGTAGTATCAGTCAAAAAGCTGAGTTAGCAAGCATGCAAAAAGAACGGAAGCTTTTTGATTACCGAGTTTTGCCAGGACTCTTTACTGGGCTAGTAAATACTAATATTTGGGCCCACCATATTGGCCTCAACCTTTTTGGTAATCCAATTCTTTGTTTTACTATTAGTAATAATCAAGTAGCTGATAGCTATCGCGGCTTTTTCAATACGCTCTGGGCGATGGGCTCAAAGTAGACGGTATCTAAATTAGCTAACGGCCAGATTTGCTTGAATCACTTTAATAAATGGTGCGAGCGTATTGATCATCAATGTCCTATTTACTGGAGCATCTTGATTGAAGGTATTATTAGTTGGTAATTCAAAAAAGTCTAATTGATGTGCTTTTTCAATGTACTGCGCAAAGGATTGGTCAGTGATACCTTTAATACTCATTGGTAGAGGAGCAACAGGATTGCCGTCGACGAAGTATGTACTTGCACCCAAAAGCATCTTGAGCATTTCAGCATAAGTGACTGGTTTGTTGGGATAGAATTTACCATCAATACCTTTGATGATGCCTCGAGCATAGGCTTCTCCAACTAGAAGTGAAAGCTCAGAATGATCTTGAGGGATATCAGTGAAAGTACTATTTGGATGGGGATTGCTACTACTGCTACTCAAACAATTACTGGTAAGTGCTACTTTGAGTAATTCAAAGCGAGTAAGTGGTTGATAGGGGCCAAAGTTACCATCGCCATAACCATGAACTAAGCGTGCTTGTGATTCTTTGATTACAACGGAGGTTACCAAATCCAAGTTGGCGTTATTAGCTATATCATTGAAGTGTTGAGCAGATGTGCCACCCATAACCAAACATGGTTTACGTGGGTCAAGTACTAATGGTGGATTGGTTAGTTGTTGATTAGTGACGGAATCATTTTCGGTACTATTGCCAGGCATGGGAGGAGCGTAGAGAGTTATTCCGTGTACTGTTCTCAGTACCCCGGAACCAACTGCTGAGCCTCCGCTACCATTGATAGAGCCGGCTGAAGCTGCTAAATAAATACCCCGAGCACCTAAATTATTGAGCTCGCCAGCGACTAAGATTGCAATGATTGGATTTGATCCTCCTGTCACTGTTGCACCACTGGGAGGATTAATCGTTAGGGTGTAAGTTTCTGGTTCGATTGAACCTTCTAAATTGCCACTACTATCTGGAACACCAGTTTCACTCATACTGCCCAGACTAAAGGTAACCGTAGTACCACTAGCGCTATCGGGTTCTCCACTATCTTGAGTGCCATTGCCATTGGTGTCTGTGAAAATATGGAGAAAAAAACTACCACATGCATCTCCACAATCTTCATCGTCTTCAATAGATGATCTGAGACCTGCATCAATATTTCCTAATACATCTCCTGCACCAGCAAAGATAGCAGCTGTGTCACCGTCCGGATCGATGACATCGCTATCAATAGTATCATCTATACCAATATTACTGTCAGTGAAGTTTAGTTCGGTGGTTAAACTGTTAAAATTGAGATATACATTGATGTAGGTAAGCGTGATATCAAATATTTCACCGTCCATAAACGGATTATCCAAGTTATTAAGATTTAGGTGAGCAATACCACTACCGCCTTCTGGTGTACTGATCAATGTACTATAGGAGTGGCTTCTCTCGAGACTGCCACTATCACTGCAAGAGTTACGATAAAGCTCATCACCATTAGCTGCTAAAAGTTGAACCTGGGTGCCGGATGACTCACAGTCCATGCCAGTAGTGAAGTTGAGCTGATAATAGCCGCCCGGATGGTTTATTGAGCAAAGCAGCTCGATACCACTTCCGGATGTCCAAGAAACATTTTCAGCACATGATGGAGGGTCAATGCTTATCTGGTATTCACCATCACTATCAGTAGTTGTTTCTGCAATGCTACTCCCGGTTTCTCGGTTGATAGCATCAATGTGAATAGTAGCAACGCCATTTTCACTGCCATTCTCTATACCATTACCATCTTGGTCACCAAATACCTTTCCTCCTACAAGTACATTAGCTCGGTAGAGACCAATATCTAAATTTGAGTAGTTTGTGCCGTAAGTAACTGTAATAGGTATTCGTGCATCTGAGCCAGCGTCACTATCCCGAGTGTCGTCAGCACCAACATTTTGATCAGTAAATACATATGGTGTGGGTACGTTAATAAAGTGAAGATAATAATTTCCCGGAGGAATAATATTCCCAGTAATACCATAACCACCAGCTCCAGCGCCTGCAGGACCTCCTACTTGGTTGAAAGTACTATTTTCTAATACTACTTCTAAATTAGACTGATAAGTTTCTTCATCTTGTCTGATACCATCACGATTACTATCGTAGAATGGACGACCGTAAAAGAAATTCTTGTCAAAGAGCCCGTAATTACCAATTATTCGTGTTTCGCCTGGAGTTAGAGCTGTGACAATAGTGTTATAGTCGCCTTGACTAAAGAGATACTCAACAAATGATGGAGGAACAACAGTGAGGTAGTAGGTTTCTCCGGAAGTAATTGTTGGTGCATTATTTTCATCAAAAGTGTAATTCCCATTTATGGTAGTGGTGGTACCCACTATAGCGAATACACTATTATAAAATGTTACCGTTACTCCACTCATCCCAGTCTCAGTAGTAGCATCAAATGTACTATTGCCATTAATATCTTCATAAATGAAACCAGAAATACTTTCACCAGCAGCATGTGCCTGGGGTATAAAGCTATTTGTGATTATTAGACTGAGACCTAATGTTGCAATCAACAATTTTACTACCAATCTAAGTCTTAAATGCGTCATACTTAATTATTTAGCTACTGCACCAAACTAACATGATTCTCCTTATGTGTGAGCGTATATTTTCTACAATAGGCTTGTGATGAGTACTTAAACTTAGTGTAATAAATTACTTTGCATTCTCAAAAAAGTTCACTATAGTACTGCTGCTTCCAATATACGGGCCCATAGCTCAGGGGTTAGAGCAGTTCGCTCATAACGAATTGGTCCCTGGTTCAAATCCAGGTGGGCCCACCAACAAGTCCACAGGCCTTGTCTAATCTTTACCTTGATTCCTAAGGTATACTCTTTGTGTTTGTAAATGCTCATTTGGACTTGTAAGGATAAAGAGACTGCAGTTCAATAATTTTTATAATTGAGCATTTTGTTAAATATTGCTGAAGGTAGTGGGCGACATACCCTAAGAGACAAAGCTAGTTTTTATTTACTTTCGAGAGGATCTTGTTATGAATGTGCTGCCATTACCAACTTACTTAAACTGCAAAATGTTTATGATCAAGTTTTAATGCAACTCTATTTAGATCTTACATAGATTAGTAAAATGTTTTCTGGCATGATCAAAAAATTTCATGCTTGTAAATAAAAGGCTGTTAATTTTACTGACTAATTACCAGATCATTCATTGCTCGGATGTATCTAGCAATAATGATGGCCATTTGATCACGAGTAACTATTTCATTTTGATTAATTGGTCCTGATTGTTCTAATATGCCTAAAAATTTGGCGTACTCAATTGGTTGGATAAAGGTAGGCTCAGTAATTCCTGACTCAGTCACAACTAAATTTTGTACTGGTTGACCATTAGGGAAATATGCACTAGAGCCAAGTAAGATTTTGATCAATTCACCCAATGTGACTGGTCGATTAGGGTAAAATTGATTGTTCTGGCCCTGAATGATGCCTCGATTATGCGCTTCACCAATGACTCGGGATTGTTCTGAAGTATCAGTATTTACATCAGTGAATGAACTATTTGGAGTGACGAAGTTCCCACCAGCTACACAGTTACTACCTAAAGCTACTTTGAGTAATTCAAATCTAGTCATTGGCTGACTACCAGCAAAGCTACCATTACCGTCTCCATGTACTAAACGATTGGCATGATTATTTTGGAAAATGATGCTACTTAAATAATCAGTTTCAGCTAAGTTGCTATCATAAAAATCAATAGGACTAATTCCACTAGTTATCAGACAAGGAGTGAAGATTGGTGTTACTGTTGGCAAGGTATTACTTGGCTCATTGGTAGGGGATGTTGCTGTTGGTGGGTTAGTTGTAGTGTTTGTATTTGAACTACTCCTATTGCTGTTGGTACTACTTCGATTGCCGCTTGAGCTACTACTTGATGACCAGTTGCTGCTACTACCACTAGTCCCCCCACCACTACCTCCATAAATCACCGAACCACCTCCGCCCCCCCCGCCACTACTGCTTCCACTCGTAACGTAAATACCTCGGATTACAGTAGTATCACTATTAGTAGTTACAATAAAAATAATAGGATTGCTACCACCAGTGACTATGCTTCCGGTTGGTGGGGTGATTGTGAATGTGTACGTACCATTAGGGACATCACCACCCACATCACCAGACCCAGCTAGACTAACTACTTCATCAATATCGCCACCTTGGATATGAACGGTAGTACCACTGGCACTACTTGGTTCCCAGGTCTGTTGGGTGCCATTATTGTTAGTGTCAGTAAAGACATGAAGCAAAATACGTCCACAATCTGCTTCACAATCGCCCTCGTCGCCATCTTCATGTCTTGCACCTCTACGGTATGAGTTATCACTGCCATCTGTTACTTCAATTGAGAATGGATTTTCGCCTCCCGTGATTTCAAATCCTTCGGGTAGTAAAATAGTAAGAGTATAGGTGCCAACTCCTACATCACCACCAACTCGCCCTTCCGGATCGAAAGGAATAGTCATGTCTATATCATTATCACCTTCAATACGAAGTTGCGCACCATCAACATCATGAATCTCTCCTCCATCTAAGCTACCATTTCCGTTAGTATCCCCGAAGAGTTCAATCTCAATATGTCCACAGCTTTCTTCACACTCTCCACCACCACCTCCTCCACCCTCCAAGTGAAAACCGATAGCCCCAAGAGAGTTGTTGAGATTAGCGAAGATTTGTACTGTTTCTAATCCAGCTGTGTCACCGGTAAAGCTTAATTCTTGTTCAGTGTAATCAGCAAAAATAGTGAAACTGTACATTCCTGGAGCTAAATAGCCGGAGAGGAATCCACCTGTGGGAAATGGAATAAGTGATTCTTGGCTATCGTTAATGGCTATGTATACTTTTGACGCTCCATTAGGTTCGTCCTCATCCTGAGAGCCATTACCATTATAATCTGTAAAAAGAAATAACGAGAATGAGCCTGCTGTCCCAGTATAAATACCAATATTACCAAGGTCGGTTAGTTGTCCTCCAAATACTACAATGTCTTCCCAAGGATTAGAATGCGCTGTGACATAGGTACCGGCTGGTAAATCAAACGAAATCGTATAACCTTCTAAGTTTTCAGGAAGCGTCATATTAATATCTCCATCTTCATTCATTTCTAACTCGACACTATCTTCACCATTGCTGAGGGTAATCGTGATGCCACTTGCTCCGTCACTGTCTTCATCATTTTGATAACCATTACCATCATTATCAGTAAAAATGTGAGCTCGAATTGCTCCATCACTACCATCACCACCGCCACCACCACCTGGGGCATAAATACCGGCATTGATATTTTCTACAGCTTCACCATTTTCAATATGGATCAGAGCTGTGCGTCCGTCACCATCAACATCACTGTCTATGGTATCATCACTGCCTTGATCTTGTGATGAGAATGATCCATCAGGCGGTAGGTTCCCGAAAATGATGTAATAATCGCCATCTGCAAGGTTAGTAAATTCATAAGGTGAATTACCACTTCCTTGTCCAGATACCATTGAATCATTACTAGCACGATAAAGAGTAATATTTACACCCATCCAGAAGTTTTCATCGTCTTCTGGCTCGTAGATACCATTATTGTTGTTATCGCTAAATACCATCCCACTAATTCTGCCTGATCCACTAGGGCCACCGCCTCCGCCACCTGAGCTCACTAAACCAACGTCTAGATCAGTTTTGACCTGAGCATCGATTAAGCTAAAATTGCTGCTAAAGCCAGTCATTTGATTGGCATCACTATCCATATCATCATTACTATTACTATTGGCGTCATTGATAGTGAGATTATATCCCGGTGGAATTGATCCCACTTGAATATAGTAAGTTCCAGCAGGAATGCTGGTGATTGAGTAAGCGCCACTCATATTGCTACTAGTACTGCCTAAAAATTGATTGTCTGATGTGCGGTAAAGCGAAATAGATACACCTCCAATGCCTAATTCACCTACATCTTGTAGGCCATTACTATTGGTATCATTCCAGATGAAGTTACCAATACTAGCCGAACCACTGGGTGCTGGAGGAGTACAGGGACTAGTACAAATACCGGCATCAACATTATTGTAGACTTCACCTGTTGCAAGCTCCAGTACACCAGTGAATCCTCCGGTGTCAACATCACTGTCAACTGTATTATCGCCGCCACTGTGGCTGGCACTAAAACTTTGTCCAGGTGGTACATTTGAGAAGGATACTCTGTTTTTTTGGTAAATAAGCTCGATATTACCTATCCCCTGTGAGCTACCACTTTCAGTGAAGCGTAAATGTGCTTGACCTGTTCCACCCTCAGGTCCGATTCGAAAATTATAACTAGTACTATTTCGCAATTGTCCTTCACTACTACCACATGAGTTACTAAAAAGTGGGCTGCTGTCAGCGGCTTCTAAGCTAATCGATATACTGTTACTTTCACAATCAGGACTAGTAGTGAATGTTAGCTCGTAGTATCCGCCGCTGACATTTACATTGCTACAAGTCATATCGCTGTCACCACTTTCCCAGAACTCGTTTGGTCCAATGCAGGCTGGTAAAGTCGCACTAATGCCATAATGTCCAGTATTGTCTGTGGTATCTGAGCCTAAAGTGGTATTAGTATTTTGATCTTGTAATTCCACCTCAATCGCTTCAGCACCACTTTCACTTATGTCTTGGATGCCATCACTGTCAGCATCAAACCATGCATAATCTCCCACGATGACATTGTCGACATAGGCACCAGCATCAACATTAGCAATCGTTTCACCGCCTACGAGTATAATATCATCTGTAGACCCCATGCCGATACCGTCATTGTTGACATCACTATCAGTCATGTCATCTCCACCAAGATTTGGCGCGCTAAATGAGTAGTTGGGAGGTAAATTGGTGAAACTCACATGGTAACTGCCCGGAGTAATAATTGTGAAGCTATAGTTGCCAGTACTGTCGATAGAATTTGGGCCTTGAACCACACTTGAGCCTTGGAAAAGTGATACTTTGAGAAAAGGAAGCACCGAGTCGCCTAAGTCATTGACGCCATTTTTATTAGCGTCATAAAAAGTTTTACCAGTAATAAAAGATTCCCCATCAGCCCAAACATGGTTGATAGCAAATAGAGAATGATTTAGTACACTAAAAGCGAGCAGTATGCTCATTGTTGTACTTAAAATCTTTTGTAATTTAGAGTGGGGCATTTTAGTTTTATTTCTGTTTCTATTTATTATAACAAGGATCACTTATAAAGTGAAATCATTAAGTAACTTAATACTGTCTAAGTTTTCTAAACTACTTGAGGTTATTGTGCTATGCGTGTGCCTAATATTGTACATATTATGAGCATTGAAATAATCTTGGGATAATCCATTTAATTTATACTTACAAAGAAGCACTGCCTTCTACTTCGCACTTATGACGAAATGAGTGTCAATACTACTGTCTGAATTGAACATTCGCCATTCTCACTTCGCAATTCTGAATTCAGCTTTACGTCTCCAACTGATATGTTTACATTATGCCTAAACGTAAAGCTTTCTGATGTGGCGTAAACGGACTTTTAGTGAGTTGTCGGCTGAAACTACTGGTCGAAAAGGGAGAATCCCGGTAACTATTTTGTTACACAATATTCGTAGTCAATACAATGTTGGCGCTATTATGCGTACTGCTGATGCTGTAGGTATTGAAGAGGTGATTTGTAGTGGCTATACGCCGACGCCCGATCAGTCTGGTGTGCAAAAAACTGCTTTGAAGAGTTTAGAAACACTGCGCTGGGTGCAAGTTGCTGATCCTTTGCAGTGTGTCCAACATTACAAAGCAAAGGGTTATAGTATCTATGGTTTAGAGCAATGTCATGGTAGTAAACTATTTCAACAAGTTGCTTATCAGTTTCCATTACTTTTGGTGGTAGGGGAGGAGGTTCAAGGAATAGATGAAGCATTGCTCGCACTTTGTGATCAAATGGTTGAGATTCCTATGTTTGGCAGTGCTCATTCCCTCAATGTTTCAGTGGCCAGTAGCGTAGTGCTTTATCATTTCATATCTGAGTGGCAAAAGATCTGAAATAAATGAAATCATCATAAAAGTACCCCTTATACTAAAGGGTACTTTTATGATGATTTATGGAGGTTCCGGCTACTTGGTATTTCTTTTGTGCTCGAATTTCTTTTACTCAGCATCTCGCTCAACTTTGCCAGCATTACGGTTCATTTGAAGCTGTTTGGCAAAAAGCCGATGAGCGGTCTTGGTGTACTTCGCCCAATTATTACAAAAGTTGGCAGAGAGTTCAGGCCGTAAAGAATAATCTTACTTATTATCAAGAAATTTACTTTGCTTATGGCGAAAAGCGAATGTGGCTTGTGGATTGGACTGACACTGATTATCCATCTTTACTGCGACATATTTATGCTCCACCCCTTATAGTGAGTGGCCAAGGTGATCGTACTCTTTTGAGCAAAACTTGTGTCTCGATTGTGGGTACTCGCCAAGCTACTACTTATGGCAAAACGATCACCAATGAGATCGTACAAACATTAGCACCTTACGATGTTTTATTTGTTTCGGGCTTAGCCTATGGCATTGACAGTGTAGTTCACGAAACAGCTCAACGTCATCAATTACCTTCAGTTGGGGTTATCGCCGCATCTTTATGGCATCAGCATTGGGGAGGTAATGTACAATTACGTTCGACTTTAGATCCGAGCCAACATTTATTTTTAAGTGAAACTACTAAAGATGAACATATTCAGCGCTTCCATTTTGCCAAACGCAATCGACTGATAGCTGGTTTGAGTCAATGGACCATCGTCGTAGAGGCTCCAATTACTTCAGGGGCTTTGATTACTGCTAGGTGTGCCCGTGATGAAAATCGTGATGTCTTGGTGATCCCTCATAGTTTAAGCCAGACGATGGGATCTGGGTGTCTAGTACTCATTCATGATGGTGCTGAAATTATTACTCGAGTGTCTGAGATCCCGATACTCATGGGGCTCAAAGCACTACCGAATAGTCCAAAACCATCAGTATGGGAGTATGCTAATGACAACGAAAAAACAGTGCATGAATTGTTTTTGCAGGGGTATTCACTAGATATGATTAGTCAAAAAATTGCTCAACCTGGGTTTCAATTACTTACTGTTGTCAGTGATTTGGTACTCAAAGGTTATTTAAAACAAGATCCGGATGGCTCTTGTCGCGTTAAATAAATAAGCCAAATTTTACCAGTAGGAGCAAGCTAGTTCCTGCCGCTAAGGGAGTTAAGATATTGTCATCCAATATATCATTGTTGAATTTTACTTCGATTGCTTCTAGTACCATAGCACAACCACTAGCAATAATTGCTTGGATAGGGCTTACGAAAAGCATCGCTCCTAGAGCACCTAAAATTACTCCTACGATACTCTCTTCTAGTAAGTGCTTAGTGCTAATACTACTTTTACGTTTGCTCCATGGCCTTGCTAGTGCGGCTGTACCGTCACCAAGTGCCAAAATCATGATTGAAGCTAGAGCAAAAGGTAAAGGGAAAAGCTCTAAGCTAAGAATACTACCAATCAAATAAGTGATTAGGCCTCTAGCTGGAAAGTGATTAGGTCGATCGAAGTTTTTTAAAAGAACATTGATAAATGGGAGTTTTACTTTTCTGCTGATAAAAGAAACAAGTATTACTACTACTAATAGAATAAATAAATGAAAAGGCGTAATCCAGTGATTATTAATACCAAAACAGATCAGTAAACCCAAGCTGATATGAATTGCTTTCCTGACTAACTCATGAAGATAATTAGCATCGTGCCAGGGCAAAAACATATTAACTAAAGTAAATAATAAGTGCGGCACCGATGCCACCTATGATCGCGCCTCCGAATACATCAGTGAGGTAATGCATTTGAGTATACATTCTACCTAGCCCTACCAGGATTGCTACTGTAAAAAATGCTAGATACCAGGATGGTAAAAGCATAGTATCTAGTATTGCTAAGCCGATTGCTATCAAAGTATGTGAGCTGGGAAATGAGCTGTCGACTTTACCTAGATAGGTGACCAAATTGTTTGGTCTTGGCCGTTTGATGAGGGCTTTAAGTATCGCCCCTATTACTGCGCCGCCCCCGCCCATGATGCTAATTTGGACGAGAAAAAGCCAATTGCTTTGACTGAGTGCGTATAGGCCTGGGAGGAGGTAAAGTAGCGCTACTAAGAAGTACACATGCGCAGTCATCGTGAAGAAACGTTGACCTGTAGGAGCAGTTCTAACATTAAAACCCTGTAATACTTGCTTGTCGATCCAAAGCATAAAGTGAATTGGTTGCGCTGAGACTACTGTAAGGTATTATGGGCCCGTTGGTTCGTCAATCACTATGAATACTCGTATTGCCATCGTCGGTGGGGGAGTCGCAGCCTACACTGCAATTGAAACCTTGCGACGATCCCCAATTGCTGGTGAGATTAAAATTTTATGGATTGCTCCTCAGCCTAGTTTTGTCTATAAACCATATCTTTTTGAAGTTCTCAGTGGTTACCGGTCCCTGACTGAATGTGTTTTTCCTTTGAAAGGCTATTGTCAGCGTTTTCATATTGATTTTTATACATCTACTCTTGAAAGATTTGATCCGGAAAATAGCACCTTACATTTAGCTTCAGGTAGATCAGTCAATTATGAGTATTTGATTTTAGCTAGTGGTGAACATCGAGTTTTACCAAGTATTATTCCTTCTGGAAACTCTTTTCTGCAAGCTGGAACAAGTGAGCTTACTCAGTTGATGGAGCATATTGAGAAACAATTTATTGCTGCTAAATCGCAATTATCTTTGCTGCGAAAAGCTTTTCTTTCCATTGTAGTAGAGGGCAGGGATTGGCAGAGTCTGAGTACTTTATTAGCTTTGTATAATTATACAGATTTCTTGCGCAAAAAATACGAATTCAGAAGAAATGAAATTACTTTGACGTATGTCTCTGCTGAGAAGCAGTTTGGTGGTGATCTACCACTCAAAATGAGTGATATGGTAGAGCAATATGCTAAGGATCATATGATTGATATTCAGTTGCATGTCTCGATCAAAGACTTTCAAGATGGCAAACTATTACTGAGCAATGGCGCAGTGATTGAAACGCATACATTTGTTACGGCAGGCATGGCTACTTTAGCCTCACCATATAGTGAAGCGAAGATGCAGGCGGATGAATTTGGTGGGATGAAAGTAAATAGCTATTTGCAAATTGAAAATCTCTTCAATGTCTATGCTTGTGGCAGTATTGTGAATCACTATGATTGGCATAAAAAAGAGCGTGTCTGGCATTCATTTCCTGTTGCTGAAGCACAAGCTAGATTGGCAGCTAATAATGTAGTAGCTGAGATCCGTGGTCGTAATAAACTCTCATATGAGCCGCAAACTGTATTAGAGTTTTTACCGGTTAATGATCAGCTTTGTATTGGTGTCTGGGGGGATATAGTTTATTTTAATAGCTTAATGGCTACTAGCAGAAATTTTTTAGCCAAAAAATACCTTTGGCAATTAACCATGCCTGAATAGTATGCGTATTCTCTTAGTACAGACCGCCTGCAATTACCATCAAGTAGTTCTTTATAATGACGAACCGGGTTCAGAAAAAGTTATTGCTGATTGGCATCAAGACAAGCCAAGAGAAACGTTAAGTTTTTTAATGAAGGTTTTGAGTGAGTTGGAACAGTTTCCAAAACCAGAGTTAATAGCCTTTGTCCAAGGTCCAGGTTCATTTACTGCCTTGAGAGTAGGTGCTACTTGGGCGAATACGTATGCTTATGCTCAAGCATTATCAATTGTCTCCTGCAATAGTTTACAATTTATCGAATGCTTGACTCAGCAGGAAGGTAAGAACGTAGCTCTGACTTTTGACCAAAAAAGATATTTCGTTCAGGAAGGTGCTACAGTAGTAGCGACTGAACAAATTCCTTCAGAAACAATAATCAACCCAGATCAGACCCCACTATGGTTTACCGTAGAGCACATAGCAAAGTTAGAGACTCTTTTCTCAGAACCTACTAAAAGCACAGACGTGTTGTATGTAATTCCACCAAAGATCACGCAACCTAAGGTGAGATGAAATTCATAAGTCAGAACTTTTATTAATTCATCCTGAGCGTAGTCGAAGAATCCGGCAGACACTTCGCCCACTAGAACACAACTTTCAACTTTCAACTAAAAATGCTTTACCTAGTTCCCACCCCCATCGGCAATCTCTCAGACATCACCCTCCGCGCTTTAGAAGTCCTGCGTGAAGTAGATATAGTTGTGTGCGAAAATCCTCGGCATAGCCAAATCTTATTAAAGCATTATCAGATTAGTAAGCCAGTGTGGCAGCTCAATCAACACAGTCTCCAATCTAGTATTCAAAAAGTAATTGCTAATCTTGACGCTGGAAGAAATATTGCTTATGTCTCTGACGCAGGTACTCCTGGTATTTCTGATCCTGGCCATGAATTGATCCGAGCAGCTCGTGTTGCCAGTCAAAAGTTCACTGTACTCCCAGGAGCCAATGCTGTTTTACCTGCCGCTGTAGGTAGCGGTCTCATCAGTAAAGACTTCTATTTTGGTGGTTTTTTACCTCAAAAAAAGGGACGACAAAAGCTACTGACATTTTTACTCACGCTACCTTTCCCAATAGTAGTGTACGAGTCACCGTATCGTATTAGTAAGCTCTTGCAAGAACTAGTTACTTTAGGTGCCGGTGAGAGACAAGTGGTGTTAGTCAAAGAGCTCAGCAAAATTTACGAAGAATACATCTCCGGCTCAGCAGCCGAACTAGCAACTAAATATGCTGATCAACAATGGAAAGGGGAGTATGTGGTAGTGATTAACTACGAACCTAACTAAAAAAAGAAGCTAAGCTTGATTTAATGCTATTAAAAGCATGCATTCCCTTTTTTTTCCAACGTTGCATACGTGAAGGGTTCTCTTCGATTGGTCCTTGGTTGGTGTCAATGTATTTCGCAATACTTTCTAGTTGAGCTCTAGTTACACGTTCACCTCTAAATGATTTTAGTTCTGGATCTGTTGAGAATTGTTGCCAGTTTATGACGCTATCGATAATCAGTGCTACGGGACCAAAAGCACCTTTTGCATTATTGGTTGCTTTGCAATCGATAGTCCATTTGTTGCCATTTTTACTACGTAATTCAATGCAGTATTTACCACCGCCTTGGTTAATTAAGCTTCGTTCAAGTGAAAGCCCGCCAGGGAACGTATAGTCAACATATTTCTTTATATCTTCTGGATGAACAGAATCTGGCGCATATTTTACAGGCCGAGTGGATGCCCTTTGTAGGTCAAGGAGACTATATTGCTGGCCATCCCTAAATACCACATAAATTCCAACTGGCTGTTGGTTGGGCTCCCAGTTAATAGCGGAAATCTGTCTTGTTACTGCTTCACCATCGATATTATAGGTTGTAATTAGTCTATCATAGAATAATTTGCCGGGTCTGCCCTGTCCCAAAGTTTCACTTTTTCGGTCCGCTATTGTTCGAGACAATGCTTCAAATTTTGATTTGTAACTCGCTACTTCAGGCGAAACAGACGGTTTGCTTAGGTAGTGGAGTGCTTTGTTAACGTGAGATTCATAAGCTCCGATTGCTGATTCTAAGCTGCGTAAGTAACGAATTGGATTTTCGTCCTGTTTATATGGTGAAACCAAACCTGTTACATGATCGATTTCATGATCTAATGCTGCTAATTCTCTTTTAGATATTTCTATTTTCTTCCCGGGTTGATCTGCAACTTCTGGTTCAAAGCTGAAATGTAAACCAACAAGCCCAGCTTTTAGTGCCAAGCGCATTTCGCGTTCACTTATATGTGGTAATGGTGGTAGGTCTCTTGGATTACCATAACCACTTTGTCTGTCTGCTCGATCAAGCATAAATATTAATTACTTAGAAATAATTATACCACAATTTCCTTCTTTCAGTATATATTGTCAACAATAGGTTACATAAACATTAATGAAAGTGATCTCTCTTTCCGCATAAATTAAACAATTCTTATCTGTTCCCTTTTACCTTTTAATTCGATGGTCAAATCTTGAGCCAAACAACTACTTGTTTTTAACAAACCGGTAGCGTATCTTGTTTTCGGCTTCGCAGGCCAATTTATTATTAACAATTTGGTGCGCTTCGTTTATAGTAAGCGCTTATCTGCCTTATGTCTGATCAAAATAATATTCGTTCTAGTAAAGCTCCAGTGTTTATCACCGATATCGTCTCAATGGACGAATTGCTGAAACATGGAGATGCTCAAATTACTACTTTTAATAAAGGTGATGTAGTTGAGGGAAGTGTGGTTAATATTAGTAAGCACGCTTTAGTTGTCGATTTAGGAACGGTGAGTGGTGTGGTGAGCGGTTCTGAAATGATGGATAGTGCTGGTACCATGAAGACTGTGCAAGTAGGTGATATAGTCAAAGTAGTGGTTATTGGTGATGAAAATATTGAAGGCCAATTACAACTTTCACTTCGCCGTGCTAGTCAAGAAAATACTTGGAATCGCTTTACCAAGGATTATCAAGATGGCAAAATTATTGAAGTGGTGGTTATGGAAGCAAATAAAGGTGGTCTTTTGATGGAAATTGATGGTATTCGTGGATTTATTCCAGTATCACAATTGACTCCAGAACATTATCCACGTGTTAGTGGTGCTGATCCTGAGAAGATTTTGGGTAAACTCCAAGCTTTAGTCGGTCAGAAGCTCAATGTGAAGATTATCAATATCAATGTACCGGAGCGTCGTTTAATCCTTTCTGAAAAAGCAGCATATGCTTCTCAACGCAATAAGGTTATTCAAAAACTCAAAGTCGGTCAGACTATTGATGGTACTGTAAGTGGTATCGTTCACTTTGGTATCTTCGTCAACTTCGAAGGTGTGGAAGGTCTTGTTCATATCTCTGAGATTGCTTGGGGACATGTAGCTGATCCTACCCAACATGCTAAGGTTGGTGAGAAGGTAAAGGTTATGGTGATCGGTGTTGAGGATGAGAAGATTTCATTCAGTCTTAAGCGTCTCACTGATGATCCTTGGCTCAAGGCTGCTGAACGTTATCCAATTGGTAGCAAAGTCAAAGGTAGTGTCGCTCGTGTAAGCCCATTTGGTATCTTCTTGAAACTTGATGATGAGATTGAAGGTCTTGTACATATTTCTGAAATTTCACCTGATGGTCGTATCGAAGATCCAGATACTTTGGCTAAAGAAGGTCAAATGATGGAAGCACAAGTGATTTCTGTAGAACAAGATGATCGTCGTCTTGGTCTCAGCATCAAAGCATTACAAGAACCAGCAAAAGCTGCTAAAGCAGATGGTGAGGATAAAGAAGAGAAGAAAGCTAAGAAGAAGTCTACCAAGTCAGAAGAATAATATTATTTGTCTAAACCATTATGGAACATAAACTAGCTACAGTCTTGGAAGAATTCGGGGTTCCCGAGCGTAAGCTTCGTGCTGATGTAGCTAGTTTAGGTCTAGTGCTTGATCGTCGTTCTTATACGATGGATGATAAGGTTTACAAAGCATTGAAGGAAAGGTATTCATCCCCACAGAAAGTGGATAGTAAAGTGCAAATTATTCTTCCTCGAGGAGCAAAAAAGGCGGCAAAAAAAGCCGAGCCTAAAAAGGAAGCCAAAGCAGTAGAAAAGAAAGCGCCAGCTAAAGCTCAAGTAGTTAAAGAGAAAAAAGTAACTCAGCCTGCAAAAAAGGTTGTGGCTAGAGTAAAAAAAGAACTTGTTTCTGCTAAACAACAGCAAGAGCCTCAGAAAAAAATAGTAGAAAAAGCTCCAGTTGTTGCTCCCAAGTTAGTAGAAAAGGCTGCGCCTCAAAAAGTAGAGCCAGTGGTACAAAAACCTGCTGTGCCACCTGTTGCAGTGAAGCCGAAAGCACCTGAACCAGTTCCAGTTGTAGCACCTGTAGTTGAAGTTAAACCAGCAGCACCCGAAGCAAAAGAGAGTGATTTGCCTGTAGTGTATGTACCTCATTCTATTACGGTCAAAGACTTTGCTGTTTTGTTGAAAGTAGGAGTCAACCAAGTAATCTCCGAGCTGTTCAAGAATGGCATTATGGCTAATATCAATCAACGATTGGATTTTGATATCGTTGAAATTTTAGCTCAAGAATTTGGTGCCAAAGCTGTAGAGCAAATTTCTACTGAGGTTACCAATGATAATGTGCAATTAAATAGTTTGCTTGAGGATGATGAAAAAAATCTTAGTCCTAGAGCACCTGTAATTAGTGTTATGGGCCATGTAGATCATGGCAAAACAAAGTTATTGGATGCTATTCGTGGTACTACTGTGATGGAAGGTGAAGCTGGTGGTATTACTCAGAAAATTGGTGCTTACCAAATTCTCAAAAAAACTCGTGATGGTACCTTGAAAACAATTACTTTCTTGGATACTCCAGGTCATCAAGCTTTTACAGCCATGCGTGCTCGTGGAGCTCAAGTAACTGATATTGCAATTTTAGTAGTAGCAGCTGATGATGGAGTGAAGCCTCAGACTATTGAGGCCTATGAACATGCCAAGGCTGCTGGAGTGCCAGTAGTGGTGGCTATCACTAAAATTGATAAAGATGGAGCCAATCCTGACCGTGTAAAAGCTGAGTTAGCTGAAATTGGTCTAGCTGTAGAGGAATGGGGCGGGTCAACTGTCTGTGCTGAAGTATCAGCAGTGAAGAAAACAGGTATTGATGATCTCCTTGAGCTCGTGCTTTTGGTAGCCGATATGCAAGATCTCAAAGCTAATGCCAATCGTGCTGCTGTTGGTACTATTATTGAGTCACGTTTGGATCAAAGTCATGGAGCATTAGCTACAGTTTTGGTGCACACTGGTACTTTGCATATGCGTGATGATGTCGTCATTGGCGACGTATTTGGCAAAATCAGATCACTGAACAATGATCGTGGTGAACGTATTGAGTCTGCAGGTCCTTCACAACCAGTCCAAATTACTGGTTTGTCAAAAGTTCCTCATGTCGGTGATATCCTGCGCGTAGTAGCTAATAAAAAAGACGCTCGTAGCTTGGTCCAAAAATCTTTCCGTGAAAAACAATCAGATCTACTTTCTGGTATTTCTCAAGCACCAGCCAAAGAAGGTGTCAAAGAATTGAAAGTAGTGATCAAGGCCGACACAAAAGGATCTCTTGAAGCTCTTCGTGGAGCACTGCTCAGTCTCCCAGCAGAGAAAATTGTAGTCAAAATTATTTATGCTGGATTGGGTAATATTTCCAACTCTGATGTAATGATTGCCTCAGCAGGTAAGGGATCAGTATTTGGTTTCAATGTACTTACTCCAGTAGCGATTCAAAAGAGTGCTGACATTGAAAAAGTGAAGATTACGACATTCGATGTCATCTACCATCTCTTGGATGAAGTCCAAAAAGTATTGCTCACCATGCTTGAACCAGAGGTAAGAGTGACGATATTAGGTAAATTACGTGTACTGAAGATTTTCTATGATGGTAAAGGAGAACAAGTGGTTGGTGGTGATGTAATCCAAGGTAAAGTTGCTCGCAACTCACTTGCAAAAGTCTACCGTGGTGAAAATATTGTTGGTGAAATGGAGCTCAAAACTGTACAAGAAGGTCCTGAAGAAATGAAAGAGATTCAACAAGGAGCTCAATGTGGTATGAAGCTGACGGGGAATATCCGTATTATGCCTGATGATATAATTGAATGTTATATCAAAGAGAAATTGGCAGTGTCACTTTCTTAAGTTTCCTACCTATGCCAGATAATCAGCGCTTGCGCCAAATGAATCAGGTGCTCAAAGAGCATATTGGTCGTATCCTAGAGCGAGAGTTTCGTGAGCCAGAGATTGGCCTTCTGACGGTGACTCGTGTCGAAGTCACTCCTGACTTAGCTGAAGCCAAAGTATGGGTGTCTTCTTTTGCCAGTGAAAAGAGCTTGTCTCGAATTGTTAAGTACTTGAGATCTATTACCAAAGACGTTTATCTGTCTTTACGAGATGTGCTGACTACCAAGCGAGTACCCAAGGTTCGTTTTATGATTGATGAAAACGGCGAGTACGCTGATCGTATAGATAGATTGCTCAAGCAAGCACGTGGTGAGCATATTGAGGATAGCCAACAATGAACTCTTTGGCAGTCATATTTGTCTTCCCCTCTAATTGTAAGGCTTGAATTTGTAGTGTTGAATTTTCACCGCAGCTAATGTGTAGTTCTTGATTGTGATATTCGATCGTGCCAATAGGGGAGTGACTAGTAATCTGACTTATTGATGCTTGAATGATCTTTAATCGTTTGTTGTCTAAAAAGGTAAATGTACTGGGCCAGGGATTCAAGGCCCGAATTTGGCAGTCAATAGCTATTGCACTTTGCTGCCAGTTGATTTGACCATCTTCTTTGCTCAATATTTTAGTGTAGGAAGCCAACTCATTAGCTTGGGTCTTAGCAGTAAGCTTTTTCTGACACCAGGGGTCTAATACCTTGCTAAGTAGTTCAGCCGATTGCTGTGCCATGACTTCTTCGAGACTAACGTATGTTTCTTGTGGAGCCAGTAAATAAGGTTCACTTTGAGCGACGATTGGGCCGGTATCCAACGTAGGTTCCATTACCATAATGGTAGTTTTGGTTTCTTTTTCATGATGCCAAATAGTGTACTGGAGTGGACTGGCTCCTCGATATTTTGGTAGCTCAGATGGATGAACGTTTAAGCATTGAAATTGTGGTAGTGCCAAAATATTTTCAGGAATAATTTTTCCGTAAGCAGCGACAATAATTAAGTCTGGAGCTAATGCCTTGATGGTTTCATAAGCCTCTTCATTACGTAGAGAACTAGGCTGGTAGACCAAAACCCCATGGTTCTCAGCTATTACTTTAGTAGGTGGGGGAGTTAAGATCTGTTTTCTGCCAACAGGTTTATCTGGTTGTGCTACGACTGCGATCATCTCTAGTGCAGGATGACTGCAAAGCATGGTCAAAATAGGAGCAGCAAAATGAGGTGTGCCAAAAAAGATGGTACGAATTGGCATATTAATAGCTTATTTCTTCATAGAGTGTAGCCTTGTCACTGACTAAATCGGTGAAAAGAATGCCATCTAAGTGATCTACTTCATGCTGAATGACGCGGGCATTGTAGCCTGCGAATCGGCGTAAAACGGTTTTCTTGTCGAGTGTCATGTACTGAAGTGTGATCTCATGAGGTCGTTTTACAGGCCCAAAGATGTTGGGAATACTGAAGCACCCTTCTTCCCCCAAGTCACAGTTTTTACTTTTAGTGAGGATTTGAGGATTAATCATGGGGACATTCTCACTTTTGCCAGCGCTGTTTCTCAGCTTGCAAATGATCACGCGTAGCTTTATGCCAGCTTGTGGGGCAGCAATACCCACTCCATGCTTGTATTCCAATGTTGATTCTAGATCTTTGATTAAGGTGTGAATTTTGGCATCGATCACCTTTACTGGTTCCGACACTTTACGTAATTCTGGATTTTCGTCTGTAAGGATAGGCAATATCATCTTGTGAGAGAAAGTTCATTCGGCTACCATACTACTAGAGTCTATTGAAATTGTCATGAAAACCAACTTATCTTCTCTCCCTCAACGTTTAGTAGCGCTATGTTGTGCTACCGTTTTATTAGTAGCTTGTGGTGAAGCGACTACTCCCAATGGCAGTACTGTAGTCACTGGTCCCTTTGCTGAATTTGCTAAAGATATTGAACTTTTAAACAATACTGATCCTATCGCTATTGTTGAAACAGATCAGGGTACCTTTGCGCTAGAATTGTACGAGAAAATGACTCCTAATACCGTAAGACATTTTGGTCAGATGGTAGGGGAGAAGCGTTATGAAGATAGTAGTGTGTACAATGTAGCCAACAATTTCGCAGTATATTTAGGTGATAAGAGTGGTAGCGCTACCGAAGATAGTACAATCGAACCATTGGTTTTAGAGACCCATCCTGATTTACATCATGACAATGCAGGTGTGGTTGGTTTTGTTCATCAAACCGGCAGCAACTGTGTAGTCTCTGGCAATCGTGAACAGTGTTTGAAGGATGCCCTCAATAGTGCTCGTAGCTTTTTCTATATTACTTTAGCCGAAGAGCCCAGTTTAGATAATGTCTATGCTCCTTTTGGTCGTGTCGTAAAAGGGTTGGAAATTGTAAAAAATCTCAAGAAGGGGAATAAGATCAAGAACATTACAATTGTGAAGAGACAATAGTGTCAAAAATTGACAGCAATAATTAAATAATGTTGGATGATCTCCATAACAGAGAGAAGCTCCAATGCGGTCTTAATGACTGATGCAGCTGAATTACCTGAGATTAGTTTAGATTATGTTGAGCAAACCAGAGTAGAGAGATAGAGAGTATTTGATTTAATTAGACAAAGATATCCTCGACTTAGACCCACTGGTGATTGTGTTACTCGATTAACTGATTTCACCTTTCCTCTGGATGGTTTATCAAGTGAAGATTTTGCGATAATTAATAGTATCTGTGCAGATAATGGTTGGGGGTTTAGGTATATTAGTATTCACGGTCATATTAAAGATCCTAGACAACACAAGGCCTCAGGTATTTTGAAAATGATTGGGTTGGTGCCAGAGTTGAGAACCAGTCCAGCAAGAGTGGTGACGGTGGGAGATAGTCGTAATGATCAAGAAATGTTTGACCCTCAGCATTTTCCACATAGTGTCGGAGTGGCAAATATTGAAAGACATTTACCAAGCATGCAGATTCAACCAAGCTATGTAACTGTTTCTCCGGGAGTAGAAGGTTTTCGTGAACTGATTCAAGCTCTTGTAAAGGGACGTTAATAATTAAGTGTTGCGTACTAATTCGGAGATTCTTATGTTGGGACTAGTTGTTTTTTATTATGCTTTTAATTTCGGAAGTAGCAGCTAGTGTACAATTACAGGAAATAGGAGCTCTAACTGCTCTTTCAGCCGAGGTTACACGGTCACTTGCTGCTGGAGATGAATCTCGAGCTGTTCGTCTTTTATCTAGTAAAATTGCTCTGCGGTGCCTAACTATAGAAAAATGTAAGTGTGCTAGTGAAAATGTTTGTCTGAAGTGCAAACTCTATATAGATGAAGGTGATCTAATAGTGTTGCTCAACTTCATCGCCCAAAAACTATTAGCTCTACGTTTAAAGCTGCATGCTAGGCGTCCACTGCAAATGAAGGCCGTTGAAATTAAGATTGGGGAATCGTTAGTCTCAATGTATAGGACCTTAATTGGCTATACGTTTGGGGGAGTTCGTGTGGATATGGACTTGGGATTTTTTGTAGACTATTTGTTAGCTGGTGTAAGGGGTGTTTCATTGGATTTAACTGTCGATGCTAGTGAATTTTTCTTTGATAAAGAATATTCTGAAGCGTTAAAGGAGTTCGTTGCTGTTGCTAGAAGTAGGCAACATTATTCTAGTCGAAGAGCTGTAGTAGATATTCTTTCTGCTGGGTACAAGCTTACTAATGTTAGTGATCGTAAACTTTCAAATAATGGTGAGTGTCCTTTGTACCCTCAAGAAATTCTGTATCGTTTGCTGATAGCGCATGACCGTCAACGAGGAGATGTTTTTTCTGATACAAAAGCTAATTTGCGATTACATCATTAGTTATATCAAGTAGAGATAGCGAAAGTATTTCCCTTTTAAATATTTTCCTTTATAGTGCCTGCGCTCAAGCCGCGGTGGTGGAATGGCAGACACGCTAGCCTTAGGAGCTAGTTCCCAAAAGGAGTGGAGGTTCAAGTCCTCTCCGCGGCACCAGCGACGTCAGTCGCTGCTCATTCTCATTCTTTAGCTTATTCTTTCTTAAGTTAGGTTACTTTTATGTCGCTGGAAGAATTAGAATCAGAATCAGAATGAGAATAAGACTAAGGTTTTCTAATTAAAGCCTGAAATCTTTCTTGTGAATTGTAAATTATGAACTGATATGTTAGATGTTAGGGGCATTTACTTTTCACCGTGAAACATACACTCAAAAAGCTTCCTCATTCACAGGTTTTGATTACTTTAGAAGTTGCTGCAGAAGATGTTGAGAAATTTCATAAGAAGGCTCTAGATAAGTTGCGTAATAATGTTAATGTTCCTGGTTTCCGTCCTGGCAAGGCATCTGATGAAATGGTGCTTCAGCATGTCGGTGCGCCAGCTCTTGAAGAAGAGATGCTTCGTGTCGGTTTACCTGAATGGTACTTTGCTGTTGTTGTCGAAGAAAAGTTGGCTCCAATTGCTCCACCTGAAAGTAAAGTTGTAAGCAATAAGCCTTTGGTAATTGAGCTTACTGTTACTGTACTTCCTGAAGTGAAAGTAGGTGGTTATCAAAAGATTAAAGTAAAACCTCAAACCCCAAAGGTTACTGATGAAGAAATTAATACTGAGTTAGAAGCTTTGCAGAAGCGCTTCGCTACTTATCATGATGTTACTCGTAGTGCCCAAATTGGTGATCGCGCTGAGTTGGATTTCTCAGGTAGTGTAGATGGTAAAGCTGTAGAAGGTGCTCAGAGTAAAAATCATCCTTTGGTATTAGGTTCTAAAACCTTTATTCCAGGATTTGAAGAAGAAGTGGTGGGAATGGAACCTGGTAGTAAGAAACAATTTACTGTTAAATTCCCTGCCGACTATCATGTAGAAGAGCTTCGTAGCAAAGATGTTACTTTTGATGCAGAACTGAAAAAATTGGAGGAGATGCATATGCCAGAAATGACTCCAGAATTTTTTGCTAAGCTCAAAAACGAAAAAATTACTGATTTGGATTCTCTCAAAGCAGAGATTCGTGCTTACTTGGTTGCTAGCAAAGACGTAGAAGAGCGCAATCGCCAAGAAGAAGAGATTTTGAAGCAATTAATTGATATGACCAAGCTTGAGGTGCCTCATGCCTTGATTCATGACGAAATCCATTTCATGGAAGGTAGTTTTGCTGAGAGACTTCAAGGAATGGGACTAACTATGGAACGTTATTTAGAGGCAAATAATAAGACTCACGAAGATATTCACAAGGATTGGGAACCAGAAGCAACTCGTCGTCTCACTGCTCGCTTTGCTCTTTTAGAAATTGCTAAAGTAGAGAAATTAGAGCCTACTGATGAGGAAATAATGGCTGGTCTCAAGCAAGAAGGAGTAGAAGAAAAAGACCATGAGCGAATGAAAGGACAGGTTGCAGCAAGACTTCGTGTAGAGAAGGCCCTAGATTATTTGATGAAATCTGCGCTACAATAAGGTAGATATCATTTTAAGCATATGAAATTTTTCTTTTTATCACTTGCTGTACTTATCGGTCTTTTCCAGCTTATTGTTTTTTTCCAAAACTTAGCTGCATCTATGGACGCTTCTGTGTCATATCTCACTGAAGCTATCGATATGAATCCAGCAATGATCATGTTCATTTCATTTGTGCTTGGTGGTATGGCGACATTGTCTCTGGTGCTTTACTTTACTGGAGGCAAGCTTCCAATTGACCAGGGGGATGTGGGCAGCAGTGGTGAATGGTAAAAAGGTAAGCCCTCATAGCTCAATGGATAGAGCAGAAGCCTTCTAAGCTTAAGATAGAGGTTCGATTCCTCTTGGGGGTACCACGATCGTGACCAGCGATCGCTTCTTCTTATTCTAATACTCATTCTATTTCTAAGAATGTTCCTTCAACGCGATCGTAAGAATAATAATTAGAATAAAGATTAGAATCAGTAAATTACTTTTTTAAGCGATCGAAGACTAAGACTGAAATTAAGACTTAAAAAAGAATTAAGAGGGGCTTATTCTTGTTTGCACTTTGCTTTATGTTAAAGTGTATGTGTATTGTGATAATTTATGAAATCGCTCTTATCTCGTTTAGCTTTGGTTTTGGTGGGGAGTGTAGTCTTACTATCTTCAACAACGATATTGGATGTACCGCAAGCTCATGCCTATAGTAATTATGATGATTGTGTCGCTGGTGAAAGTCTTGATTTTGCCCCCAATGGAAACCTGAGTGATAGCGATCTTACTGCTATTGAAGCTGCCTGTCGTCGTGAATTTCCTGCTCGTGTTTCTACATCGCCTCGAGCTAGTGCTCGTTCTAGTGCTCCTCGAACCACTGTCAGTAACTCACCTGCACCTAGTAATAGTGTAAGTGCTGCACCAGCAGCTAGCTCTAGTTCTCGAGCAGCTACTAGTTCATCTTCATCAAGTGCTCCAGCTGCTACTACATCTGTTGCTCCAAGCAGTGCTCCTAGTTCAAATGCAGCTAGCTCATCATCATCTAACCCCAGTAGTACCTCTGGGGATCGTAGTGGATCGGTGATTGCACCGATGTTTGGTGATCGTACTGATCCTAACTCTATTTTTCGGGATCCTCCTCAAGGAGCTAATGTTGACAGTGGTACTGTCGATCAATATGCACAGCCACTTATTCGTCTCAGTGATCGTCAGTTGGCTTTTCAAATTTTAGTGAACTTTTTCTTGGGTATTATCTCTGTCGTTTGTCTCTTATTCTTAGTTTTCAATGGCTACCGTTATGCCTTGGCTCGTGGTGAAGATAACCAAATTAGCCAGGCTAAAAAAGGTATTACCTATGCGATTATTGGTTTAATCTTAGTATTAGCTGCCTACACAATTGTAGCAACTGTTCTCAACTTCGGTGCTCAATCAGCTTCAGGTATCGGTATTAGTGTTGGTGTACAATTGTAGTTTCCTTGCTCATTTTTAGTTTTTACCTTTTCCCCTCAATCCATGTCTTTTTTCCAAAGTTTCTTACGCAACCCTCAAGCTGTTGGAGCCTTCTTTCCTACTGGAGCTAGCTATTCCCATTTAGCTTGTAAGCAAGTTGATTGGGATAGTGTTTCTAATCTTGTAGAACTGGGGGCAGGGGATGGGGCAGTGACCCAGTATATTGTGCACTATTTAAAACCTCATCAGAAATTATTTGTATTTGAGACTGATGCTGATTTACTAGCGTCTTTGAAAGCCAAGATAAATCAAGAGAACGTTATTGTTATTCATGATTCTGCTGAACATTTGCAGAAATATTTAGAACAACATGATGTACATTCAGTAGATGTTATTTTCTCTGAAGTACCCTTGGTATCTCTTCCAAAGCATGTGGGTGATAATATCCTTCAAGCAGTTAAAAGCACTTTGAAGTCAGGAGGGAAATTTCTGCAAATCTCTTATTCTCTTTTTGGTAAAAAGAAAATTCAGTCTTTGTTTGATCATGTCAGTATTCAATTCACCTTTTTCAACTTACCACCAGCTTTCCTCTATATCTGTCAGTTAGCTAGTCGATAGTTCATTACTCTTGCAAATATTTCAGTTTTGCCTACACTAACTGTGCTTTGGCGACGTGGCGGAGTGGTTACGCAGGGGTCTGCAAAACCCCGTACACCAGTTCAATTCTGGTCGTCGCCTCCACGAGTCCCCGTGTCAACGGGTCGAGTCTTATTGCTGATTTTTTAATCCTCAAACTGGTTTCACTTCGATGGGGTATCAATTGGGACTCGAAGTAATAATTAATGACAAATAACAAATAAGAAAATATCACTAATAGCGGATGAGGTTAGAAGTTTTGAAACTATTTCATCGATTATTTCATAACTCTTCAGCTATCTTGAAGTTAGTTTATAACTTGTGTAAGCTCTCTTCTTCTGGTAGTATATTACGAAACATTTTTATGCGACCTAGACACATATCACTATCGATGTTCTCAGTAGCATTAATTGCTAGTTTGAGCTTTGTCTCACTGACTGTAAGAGCAGATGATGCTGTTGTTTTGCCTCCAGATCCTGATTTTGTACAGACTTGGGTCACCCCTGAACCCACTGTTGCGGTTACTGCTACTCCGGTGGTGACTCCCAAGGTTGTTACTAAGCCAAAGTCAAGTAATTCGCAGCCGTCAGTTACTGATGCTGATCGAGAGGCATTGGCACGTCAGAATGCTTCGGCACAAGCTTTGATTGAGAATCAAAATGAAAAGACTCGCCTAGAGTCTCTAGCTTCTGATGTGATTAGTAAGTATGAGGCGCTAAAACAAGTACAACACACCCTATCTGATGAGCTCCGAGATCTAGATTCTCAAATTGAAAGTACCAATGCGACAGTTAATACTGTTCTCACTGAATCGACTGAAACGCAAAATGCTATCGATCAAATCAATAATAAAATACTGCTCAAGCAGCAAGAAATTGCTGAACAGAAAAAAGTAGTATCAGCTTATGTTCAAGCCGTGTATCGACAAAAAGATATCTCTGTATTGGATCTTTTACTTTCTAATCAGACCTTTGCCGATACGCTTAGTGATATTGATAATGTTCAATCTCTAGAATCTACAGGGCAGGTATTATTTGCCAGCATGCAGGCTGCTAGTGATGAGTTGAAAAATGAACAGGAAATTTTATCTACCAAGCAGGTAAGGTTAGAGAAATTACTCGTAGAATTAAAAAAACAACAAGATTCTCTAGAGGAACAACAACAAAGTAAGCGTTTCCTTTTAGAGAAGACTGCTGGTAAAGAAGAAAACTACCAAGCGATGATCCTAGATTTCAAGGCTCAGGCGCAGCAAGTGGAAGATGATATTCAGAGTTTAAGTGCTGATATTGCTCAATTTAAGAGTAATAATGAATTTGCTCGTATTGCTCTTCTCTATGGAGAGAAGTTCTCTTTGATCAATCCTGAGAATGGGGCTATTTGGCCAGTTGATGCCTCATATAAAGGTATAAGCGCACACTTCCATGATTCTGGTTATTTAAAATTCTTTGGTTTCCCTCATTCTGCTATTGATATTCCACAACTAGCTCAGACACCTATTCGTGCTCCAGCCAATGGTGTAGTTCTCAAAGTCGTTGACCGAGATGATAATGGATACAATTATTTGGTGCTTTATCACGGTATGGATAGCAATGGTAAGGATATCACTACAGTTTATGGTCATTTGCCCAAAATCTTCGTAGCTAAGGGGGATGTAGTACGACAAGGCGATATAGTTGCTTTGACTGGCGGAGCTCCAGGTACTCGTGGTACTGGACCTTATTATACAGGTCCTCATCTTCACTTTGAGGTTCGTCAAAATGGAGCAGCTATTGATCCGTTATCTTGGTTGCCTTAGTATTCAGTGCCCTTTGACATGGATACTTAGCTGTTTTATAATTATAGGAATGATTTCTCTATGACATTTTTGCTTCTCCCCTACATTTTAGGCGTTTATGCATTTGGCGGTATGCCATCTGTTTTACAGGAAGAAGCTTCTGAAATGCTTGCCAAAGCTACTACTGCTCCGACTACTGCAATGGTAATTGATGCTGTAGTGGTTCCCCCAAGTTTACCAGATCTTAGTGAGGCATTCTTGGCTTCAATCAGTACTGATCAATTGTTAGTTTTGAATCAGGATGTTGAGACATTGCCGCTTGAGCCTATTGAAGAGTCTGTGCTAGCTGAGCCTGTTATTGCTGACGTGGTTGTCATTCCTAGTCCTTCAGCTCAGCCTAATAACCCGGGTATTTTCGTTTTGCCAGCGTTGCCTATCGTTGAAAAGACCCTTGCTCCTGTTTCAGTTGTAACCAGAAATCCAACGCCAAAACCTAGTCCAGTAGTACCCGTGATTACTACACCGACTCCTCGTCCAGTGGTAACCACGCCTACTCCTACGGCAACTCTTTATATTCCACCTCGACCGACTCCGGTTCCTACACCTACGGTTAATTATGCTGCTCCAGTGGCTACTCCAAGTACCGTTGCTACTCCATATTATCCACCAGTAGTAGCACCCCCAGCTGCCGTACCTTCACCTAGACCAGTTGTTACCCCTACTATACCGGTACCTAATGTTCCTGCACCAGTACAAACACCTGTCCAAACGACTGTTCCAGCTCCTGCTGTTCAAGCACCCGCTGCTGCGTCGGTTACTAGCGGCTTGAAGGGGCCGATTATGAAGGCTGTTCAGAGTGATAATTTAGCGACATACTATCTTACCTATTCACGTTTAGGTATTAGTAATGTGCCAGTTAATCCCACTGATGCTAGTAATGACCAGACCTGGAAGAATACTTTGATCAAGGGTGTTGGACAGTTGCTTTATCCTCCTGATATGGGACACAAGACTGTTATTTTTGGTCACTCATCCAATTATGCTTCTGTGAAGTCCAACTATAATTATATTTTCAAGCCACTTTATCAAGCTAAAGTGGGTGACACTGCTTCGATTACTTATCAAGGAAAGCAGCTCAACTATGTTGTAAAGAAAACTGAGATTGTCCCTGCAACTACTGCTAGTATCGTGACTGATTACGGCCGTGAAGAATTAGTATTATTTACCTGTTGGCCATATTTGACATCTAAGGATCGGTTTATTGTATATCTTGACCGCGTCTAAGTATGAAATGTTCTTTTTGTGGTACAGAAAACGTTCAAGGTCGCACGCATTGTATTGCTTGTGGTACCCCACTCGATGCTGCTTCTGCAGTTACTCAATCAGAGGTTTCTAATGTAGTTCCAGCTCCAGCTCCAGCTCCAGCTCCAGCTCCAGCTCCAGCTCCAGCTCCAGCTCCAGCTCCA
>CAZDKI010000005.1:0-90674 GCA_964506115.1 uncultured Candidatus Peribacteria bacterium
CACAGCTGACGCACCTGGCGTACGTAATGGATTCGGATCAGCTGCTATTGCTGGTATTGGAGAACTCCATGTCCGTGCTACTGATGATCATATTGTCGCAACAACAGGATCCACTCCTGGTGGAGCTGCAATAAGCCCCACTACAGTGGAAATTGATAAAGTAACTGGCTTCTCAGTAATAGAAGCATTTGTGTATGATGATGCTGGGGACCCATCATGTGGAGATACACTCGTGTATTCTATCCGCTCAGGTAATGGCCATTTAGCATCAACAGTTGTTATTCCACCAGCTGCAGGTGTTCGATCTTTAACGCTCGACGCATCAAGCTGTATTAATGGTCGCTACGTTGCCTACTTCATGCCCCTTATTACTCAGAACGCAGGACCTGTAGTGATTCAAGTATTGGATCGTTCTACCAGCCCAGCATTAATTACCCAAGTAACTATCCAAGTAGATTTGGTAAAACTAGAGGCTAAAGTGTATGACAACAACATTTTGACTCGCAACTCAGCTCAAATCACTGCAGTAACAGCTACAGAGCAAAACATCGCTCCAGTTTTGATCAAGACTTTGGATGAGAACAACCGTCCTTTTACGAGCCTTTATGGTTTTTCAAGTGTTGATCGTATAGAGTGTCGTTTAGTTTCTGGAGCTACATCTAGCGCCTTGTTGGATGGTGTAGTTAATAGTTTAACCGGTGGTCGAACTCGTGCTACGGTCGTTCAAGCTGACTTCGTAGAAGGTTCAGCTGGTATCTACGCAATCAATGTGATTGCTGGTAGTGCTAGCGGAACACTCACAGTCAAATGTCGTGATCTCGATGCTATTGGACAAGCCGAGGTAAGTTTCAACGTTACTGTACGTCAACCACAAGTAGAATTATTTGTATCTAGTGCTCGCGCTCGTGCTGGTACACTTACTACAGTGCTCGCACGTATCCGTGACGGAAGCAAACCAGTTACTGGTGAAGAATTACGTCTGCAAATTGATGGGGGTGATGGTCGTATCGATACATATGATGGCAGCACATACTCCTATGCTGATGGCGAAGAAAATAGTGCTACTATGGATAAGGTTTGTTACTTCAGTGCTGATACGCAAGCATTTTCAATCTCATCGAATCTTCTTCTTCCAGATAGTTCAGGTATAGGTGCTGTGCAAATTCTTGATTCATCTTTACCCTGTAGTGCAGCTGGCGCAATCGATTCAGGGTGGTATACAGCTAAGGTTTACATGCCATTGACTACAACTGAACGTGATCAGACCATCAATCTCCGCGCTACTGACCTTTCTCGTGCTGAACAACCTCAAGGTCAAGTGACTGTCGTAGCTACACGTGGGCTTCCCAGCGAAGCACGCCAGCTCACAGTAATGCCTATGTCACAAGAGGTAGGTATTAACCAAGATATTCCGACTATTATTTTCGTTCGAGATAGTCGTGGATTTGCACTGTCTTGTACAGGAAGTGGTGCAGTTGCTCCAGCAAATAGAAATGGTGAGTCAGGTGCAGATATACTAAGTGGATGTAATGACAATCGTAATGGTTTGTTTCCTGGTAGTGAAACAACTATTGGTATCAACCGCACAACTATAGTTCCTGGTTTGGCTGGTTACTTATCAGTTAATCCAACAGCAAGTGAAAATGTTTACATATATAGTCGCGGAGCTGCTCCATCCGGCACTAACAATGGTGTAGCTAATGAGACTGCTCAGCATTACATTGTGAACAACTTAGGTGGTGGTGCATACTTAATGATCGCTCGTGCTAAGGATCGTGCTGACCGTGCTGAATGGAGAGTTGAACTCCATGACTCAAGTGGTGTAGAAATCCAAGCTCCATTGGTACAAGTAAACATCGTTCCAAACCGTGTCACCACAGAATTCAATCTCTCAAGTACTATTCCTGAATGGAATAATACCTTGATTGCATTCGTACGTGATCAAAACAATGATCCTGTTACCACTTTGAACAACTGTAGATTAGGCGATGGATCTGGCGCATTCCCTACAAATAACTTCAATTCATTTGCAGTGACTCGTTCTGGTTCTGATGTCGGTGATATCTTGGCAAGTACGAACACTGGTTTAGTGGGTTCAATCGGAACAGGATGTAGCTCAACTGACATTCTCCATGACCCATCTATCACACCATCTGTTGCTGGAGTTGGTAGTGGTCTTTATCTCTTCAATGTAGATACTGCTAATACAACTGCTGCGGGAAATATCTCTCTGAAAGTAAGCTTAAACCAAGCTACTAACCCTGAAAGCACAGCTAGCTATCGTATCCAAGATCCAACTATCCAACTGGATGCATGGCCAAGTCGTCTAGGTTCATCTAATGTCGTCCCCCTCACAATCATAGTCACTGATGATTATGGCACTCCATTGAGACCATTCGGGGGTATATCTGTTCCATCATTAGTGCAACTTGAAATACTTCGTGGTAGTGGAAATCTTGATCCTACTAATGCTATTTCACCAAGCAATGGGCTTCGAGTTGAGCCTACAAATACTGGCGATGGTGTCTATGTCGCGAGTTATAAAGCTTCATCCGTAACTGAAAGTGTAGACTTAGTCGCTCGTCTCATTTCTGTCAGTTCACGTGCTGAAGATCGTCTCACTCTCAACGTAAACTAAGTTTTACTTAGTCAACGCTCGCACTAACAATCAAGCCTCTTCTCTAGCAATTTAGGGAAGGGGCTTTTTGTTAGTTGAGAATTGCGAATGGCGAATTTCTAATGCAGAATTAATTCATCTTGAACGTAGTTGAAGGATCCGGCCAACATTCTGCTCCCTGGAGTGCAACTCTCGACTTTCCACTTTCAACTTTTTCCTGTATCTTCCTGCCTCAATATTAAGAATATCTATGAGTGTTGACGGTTTAATGCTGGGTTCAGTATTGGATGATGATCCTAGATTAGATTTGCGGCCTTTTGCTGTGGATTTAGGTGATGCTCTCTTGGAAAAAGTATACGTAGCTCCTGATTTATTGCAGACTCGAAACCACATGAGAGCACTGAATATTTCTGAAAATGGTTTTGATATTGCTTTGAGTGATAGATTAGGCGATGTTGGTCGCGGTTTGCGCTACAAAGTTGCTATTCGCAAAGTTGGGGACCGAGATATGCCCGGGGTGGGCAAACAACGTGCTTATAGTTTGTTAGCGCACGATGATTTGAAGCGTCATCCTCACTTTCTGCTTTGGTACCCCGGTTTTGCGCATAGCTCGATGAGTCGCGGAATTCGTTGGGAAATGGCGCTTCAAGCTCAAATGGCTCATGAGTTAGATGTAAATATTCTTTGTGTAAATCCCGGTGGGCGCGCGGTGCCTGGACATGCTGAAAGCCGTGGTGTCGGAAATATTAGTACTAGTGCTTTGGTAAAAGATACGGTGACTACCACTGAAAAGATTCTCTTAGCAGTTCTTAATGACGCTGGAGTTTCTAGTGAAGTGCGAAGTGATGTTATTGTCTCTGGCCATTCACTCGGAGCTCGTCTGGCTCGGGCTTTTGCTCATGAGATTGCTCAACAAGAAGGTAGATTTGTGCTCAGAGGAATTATTCAAGAAGCTCCAGTAGGAGCTGGTACGGGTGAAGACTTATTATTCAAGGATCATTGGAAGAGCATCTTGCGGCATCTACCTGAATCTCTTTTTCGTGGCTTTGTACCTTTTTCTCGTGGAATGGAGTTTCGAGTACGAGATCTCATGAAATTATTCTATGGCGAAAATTGTACCTTAGCTAATGCTATGTTGGCTTCATGGGCTTTAGTACGTGGTGAATCAAGAAACTTCTTAGATCTTAGCCTTTTGCCAGGTGATTTAGATGAATTTGTCACTATTATGGATACTTGTTCGGATCAAATACTCACAGGACGTCGAGGAGTTGGTAGCTCAATTATCTTTCCTACTCAAGATGCTATCTTCCATCGTGGACCAAGTGGAGATGAAGATCCTAAAGATAAAATGTGGTGTCAGACCGAAGATGCAGGGACACAGGCAATTAGTTTAGAAGGGCCTCACTGCTTTGTGACACCCGATCCCTACCAGCACCAGAGAATTGCTGTTAGAGATGCCTATAGATTAGCTTATAATTTGCCTCAATTAGAGCTAGTTGGATTTTAGCTCATATTGACGCCAAGAGTCAGACCCTGTACCTTGGGCTTATGGTTTCGTAATTGCTTTTTGAAGTATATTAGGGAACTAGCTTATTATTTTTCTTTCGTTCCCTTTTTATGTCTTCATCGTCAACTGTGTCTACGTTTTCAGACTTGGCTCTTGACCAAGAAATTTTGCAAACCCTTGCAAAAAATAGGATGGTTACTCCTACTCCTATTCAACAAAAAGCCATCCCAGTAGTGCTTACTGGCAAGGATTTGATCGGTATTGCTCAAACAGGTACTGGTAAGACTTTTGCTTTCGGTTTACCTACGCTTCATCGTCTCCAGACTTTGAAAGGTAAGGCCTTAGTAATTGTACCTACCCGCGAATTGGCTTTCCAAGTAGAGGAATCTCTTAAATCTTACTCTCATGTGATGAAAATCTTGAGTGTTTGTTTAATTGGTGGCGCTCCAATGGGTGGTCAAAAACAAATGTTAGCGAAGAAACCACGTCTCATTATTGCTACGCCAGGTCGTTTGATCGATCATTTGGAACAGCGAACAGTGAACCTTCAAGATGTAGAAGTACTGATCTTGGATGAAGCTGATCGAATGTTTGATATGGGTTTTGCTCCTCAAATTCAACGTATTGTTGAGCATGTAGGTAAAGATCGTCAGACTTTGCTTTTCTCAGCAACAATGCCCGCGCCAATTGCTAAGCTTGCTACCAGACACATGATCAATCCTCAACGAATCGAGATTGCTTCAGCTGGAACGGTAGCTGATAAGGTTGAACAAGGCGTATATGTAGTCAAAAAATTTGAAAAAACAGCGCTATTAGCTACATTGTTGAGCCAAAGCTTTGGTACAGCTTTAGTCTTTACTCGTACTAAATATGGTGCGAAGAATTTAACCACAGTAATTAAACATTTGGGTTATTCAGCAGCAGAAATCCACTCTAATCGTTCTCTTGGTCAACGTCGCCAGGCATTAGAAGGCTTCAAAACTGGGCGTTATCGTGTCTTAATTGCTACTGATATCGCTGCTCGTGGTATTGATGTCGCTGGTATTGAGCTGGTAGTAAACTTTGATTTACCGGAGAATCCTGAAGATTACGTCCATCGTATTGGTCGTACTGCTCGTGCCGGTCTGACAGGCAAAGCAGTTTCTTTTGCGATGCCAGATCAAGCATTTGAAGTGAAGCGCATTGAACGCCTTACTCGTATTGCTATTCCCCGTTTAAGCTTACCGGAGCTCTTAGAAATTCCTCAGATGACTCACGCTCAGCGTGATGATAGAGAAGGTGGTGGACAGCGTTTTGATCGTAAACGTGGCGGATTTGGTGGTGGGCGTCCTCGTAGTGGTGGTGCATATCGTGGTGGTCAACATACAAGTCATGCAGCAAGTGGTGCAGAAGGTACTAATGATGCTGGTTCAGGAGATACTGAACCTAAAAAGTTTTTTCAAAAAAGTGAAGGTGGCTTCAAACCTCGTCGAGAAGGCGGCAGCTCATTTAGACCTCGTCGTGATGAAGGTTCTAGTTATGGTGGTGCTAGTAGTAGTGAAGGTCGTCCATCTCGTGGTGGCTTTGGTGCTAAGCGTGGTGGTTTCGGTGGCCCAAAACGTGAAGGTGGTCGTTCATTTGCTTATGGTCGTCCACATTCAGAGGGAGGTAGCTCATTTAGACCTCGTCGTGATGAAGGTTCTAGTTATGGTGGTGCTAGTAGTAGTGAAGGTCGTCCATCTCGTGGTGGCTTTGGTGCTAAGCGTGGTGGTTTCGGTGGCCCAAAACGTGAAGGTGGTCGCTCATTTGGTTATAGCCGTCCTCGTACAGAAGGTGGCTCTGAGGGAGGTTCATCATTTAGACCTCGTCGTGAACCAGGTAGTTCGTCTGGTTTTAGTGGTGGTAGTAGCACGGGTGAGAAGCGTCCTTACCGCGGTGGCTTTGGTGCTAAAAAAGCTGGAGGCTTTGGTAATCGTGATAGTCGCCCTGCTGGTGGAGATCGTCGTACCAGCCGTACTCCGCGTCGTGGTGCCAAAAGACCTGGTAATGCGTCTGATCGCTTTGAGAGTAAATGGTAGATTGTAGTTAATTCAAAATTAAAAGGCCCTTCTGAAACTCAGAAAGGGCTTTTTTAAATTCGCACTTCGTAACTCTCAATTTGCCATTCCTATTTACTGTAGAAAACAGGTGACAACACCATTGGTTTTTGGGGCAAAATGCTTTATAATAAGAGGATAGTTAATTTAAGACGGCTAAAGATTTCTCAAAAATGCCCGCGCTCCAATCTAATAGATGAAAATCTTTGCTAAGAATGTCAAATGTACGTATATTGCCCAAGAAAAAGTAGTCACTTTCACTTTCCCATATGTTGACTAGTCCCCATCATATCACCGGGAAATGTATTGCCTTGGCCATCCGTGTGCCTCAAGGCGATCATACCTTAAAAAAAGAAAAGATCTTTGAAGGGCTATTGGTGACTCTCAAAAAATCGCTCAAGCATGAGACTATTTCTTTGGAAATGGTGTCGTATCGTCAGCACATTTATTTCTATATTTACATTCCTGCAGGATTAGTGGAATTGGTAGAAGGACAAATCTATGCTACTTATCCAGATTGTGAAATCAATCGAGTAGGTGACTATGTTAGTGAACATGTTCTCAAAACCTACCATGTGGTGGGAAGTGAGTTAAGGATGAAGCGTTCTGATATTTACCCTTTCAAAACATATCCTCAATTTGAAGGCGATTCAGAATCTAGTTTATTTGCTGTACTGACCAAGGGTGACAAGCAAGATCAAGCATGGGTACAAATGGTAGTGACACCGATTGCTGATACCTGGTTCTTCAATTTTTGGCGGTCATGTAAAATTCGTTTCCGTACCATTCGAGGGTTTTTCCGTTTCAAAAATAGATTTAAAACCCAAGATATCGCTGGTATCGAAGATAAAGCGATCAAGGCCAAAGTACAGAAGGATTATTACCAAATTGCCCTTCGGGTAGCATACCTGAGTCATGATCAAGAGAAAGCCTCGCAACGTCTTCGGGCTTTGATTGAAGCTTTTTCGCCATTCAATACCGATGATCTCAATGCTTTCAGACCTTCATCAACACTTCATGGTGTCAACTTTTTGCGTAAGTATAAGTCGCGCATTCAGTCCCCTCATTTCCAGATTAATACTGAGGAATTAGCGTCACTTTATCACTTCCCTAATGCTGATATGATTCCTCATATTGTGCATGTACTTGCCAGAAAGGGCCAACCACCATTGGATTTGCCTGTGAAAGGAACAGATGATGATCAAAAAATTTGTTTTTTCGGTACTACCAATTTTCATAATCAGAACAATATTTTTGGTATGAAGCGAAGTGATCGCCAACGTCACTTGTATGTGATAGGTAAAAGTGGTGTAGGTAAGAGTAAATTATTCGAATTGCTCTCAATCGAAGATGTGATGAATGGGCACGGTATTGCCGTACTTGATCCACATGGAGACTTGATTGAAGATATCATTAAGCGTATTCCTGAGAATCGTATCAATGATGTCATTTATTTTGATCCCTCTGATACTGATTTTCCTATTGCTTTCAATCCTTTGGAACAAGTAGCACCACAATATAAAATGCGTGTCACCATTGGTTTCATTGAAATCTTTAAGAAGCTTTTCGGTAGCAACTGGACTCCTCGTCTCGAGCATGTATTACGTTACACTACCTTGGCTTTGCTAGACTCACCGAATACCACGGTACTCAGTATAGTCAAAATGCTTACTGACAAAAATTACCGTCAGAAAATTGTGGCGCGCATTGAAGATTCTATTGTCAAAAATTTCTGGGTCAATGAATTTGCCGGTTGGAGTGAAAAATTCGACAATGAAGCGATCATGCCGGTACTCAATAAAGTAGGTCAATTCATTTCGACAGCCTTGATCCGCAACATGGTGGGGCAGCCTGAGAATAAGCTCAACATGCGTAAAATCATGGATGAGCGCAAAATTCTTTTGGTGAAGCTCTCTCGCGGTCTTTTGGGTGATGAGAATAGTAATCTCTTGGGGGCCATGCTGATCACCAAGATTCAGCAAGCAGCCATGAGTCGTGCTGATATTCGTGAAGAAGATCGTAAGCCATTTTTCTTGTACGTAGATGAGTTCCAAAACTTTGCTACTGATACCTTTGAACAAATTTTATCTGAAGCTCGTAAATACCGTCTATCTGTTACCCTTGCCCACCAATTCATGGCCCAGTTGACACCTGCGTTGCGTTCTACTGTATTTGGTAATGTGGGATCAATCATTAGTTTTCGTGTCGGTGCTGATGATGCCGCTATTTTGGAAAAAGAATACACACCAGTATTCAAAGTCCGTGACATTATCAATCTCGGTGTCCAAGAATTCTATGTCAAAATGGCTATCGATGGTGAGACTCGTGACGCTTTCTCTGGCAAAACGCTACCAGTGAAATATCCCGAGAGAGACTTCCGTCCCGAAATCATTAATAATTCGCATCGAGTTTATGGTAAGCCACGTCGACAGGTAGAAGAAGATTTAGCGAAGTGGAGCCAGGTAGGTAGTGAACCTGACACCTTAGTCCAAAATCAGGATGAAGAATTTGCAAAACCGCTGGTTTAAATTGCGAAGTGCGAATGGCGAATTTAGGCCTCAGGTTCTAGCTTCAGGCCTCATAATTCACCGAACTTTATGTCTATATGCTCCTTCCCTTTCTTCCAGCACTGCTGGATTAGGATGACATCCTGTGTTTGCAAAACTCGCCACTTTCAATTTTCAACTCCTATGCTGCCTTTTCCCAGAGGCTATAAAACATCGCTCTCAGCATTGTGGTGATGTATTGGTCTTCTATCACGATTGCTTGGCATGATACTGGCTGCCAGAAAACAGTTTTGTTGGCAAAAAGTTGAAAAGATGTTTGAAAAGCGTCTTCTGTGAGGTAGACACGACTCTCGCGTAGTTGCTCTGCATCTTTTTTTTGCATGAAGCGACATTCTTCAGAGGGGAGCATGAGTGCTCGCATCTTGATGCCATTGGTTACTCTTTTCTTGAGCCACTTGTGTTCAGTTTCCCAACTAATAAATTGGACGAAGTCTTTGATCGAGCCAAAGAACTCATATGCTTTGCTTTCTTCATCAGCGATAGAGAAGAGAAATTTCACAAAGGCTTCTGAGCCTGTCATGATTTTTACTTTTGAGGGTTGGCTACCTTGTTGGAATTGATCCATTAGTTCCGGCAAAATTTGAGAGAAAGTGTCTTCTACTTGCTCAATATCTTTCTTTTGGGCTCTAATCTTTTGGAGCACTGTAGTTGGTGCATGAAGTTGCAAACGGTTGTTTCCACCGACAGATTTATTAAAAGAAACCAGGTCAGCTTCTTCGAGCTCAGTAATGAGGCGATAGAGGAGTGGTCTAGAGATATCTTGCTTGCGGGCTAGCTCAGAAAAGTTGATCGTGTTATTTTCTAGCAGGTTCTTGTAGAGTGTGACTGCTGCTGTGGAGATACCGATTTTTGTCAGTGTCACTAGCAGTTCCTGATGAAGTGGTGAGAGAGTCATAAATATGAATCTGTAATAAGTGTTATTACAATTAATGGCTATATTCAGTTGATATTTGTATACTCTATTTACGAACTCGTCAACTGTGCTATACTCACTAGCCATAAAAACATACTATGGGTTTAGTACTAGGTGCTGAGGGAGTACTGCAGAAATCACATTTAAGAGTTACTGGTCCAATGACTACAGATGCAGAAAATTTATCACATTTAACCGACTTGTCAGCGACTTGTGTTGGCTCATTCCAGCAACGTGTTCAAGTCTATCGAGGTGCTAGAAGGGGCATCGCAATTGCTGAACTCTATGGGGTTAGTGGTGCCTACCTGAACGCCGAAGGGCCATACAGGGCTTTATTCCCTGGTTGTGAGGATACACTAGAAATTGGTTGTTTTGTTGCAGCTAGAGAAAAAATTTTATACCAAAGAGCTATTGATGCAGTTAGAACACAGGGAGTTAAGAATGTGGTTATTTTAGCTTGTGGGGTTACACCTTTGCCCGTTTACATACGCCAAAGGATTACTGATGCTTTGATTAAGGGAGTAAAAGTAATTAGCACTGATTTACCAGCTCCACTTGAAATTCAGAGGAGTCTTTGTAGAAGGTTACTTGATGATCATTCCCATGCTGAAGTGCAGCTTCAATCTGTGAATGTACTACAACAAGTAGATTGGACCCAATTGAAAGAACAATTGGTTCCTGGTGGTGTAGCTATTCTTTGTGAGGGTCTTTTGGGCTACTTTACATTTGAGGAAGTGCAAGCATGTGTATCCTATGCAATGGATTTACTTTCAGATCGTGGTGGATTCTTCTTAACAGATATTGCTACAAAAAATGGATTGAAGAATAGTCCATTCAAAGGTGATTCTGCAAAGTTGTTGAAAAGGTTTTATGAAGTTGCTGAGATTGATCCAGGTTCACTAGCATTCGAAAGAGGAAGTGACTGTTCTAATTTTCTCACTAGTAATGGCATTGCTTTTGATCGGGTTGGTCTAGAACCAGATCAGGTATATATACCTGATTCAGTTGTGGGGACAGGTCGTACTGATCTCGCCAAAGTTTTAAGTGTTCCAATGTGTTTTGAAATGAGAAGAGCTGCTTAATTTAGCCACCAGATTGCAGCATTCAAAATAGTAGCAAAGCTGACCCATCCTAAATAGGGGATGAGTAGATATGCTGCTTTTTTATCTATCCGATAAAAACTAATCATTGTTCCCACAATCAAAATTACCATCAAGATAATATCTATTAGTCCTAGCACTGGAGATCTCAGACCAAAAAAGAGGGGAGACCAAATGGCATTGAAAAAAAGCTGCACCCAATAAAATGTTAGTGCCGTAGTATGTTTCTTGTTGCTTATCCAGATACGATAGCAGGCGATACCCATGAGAATATAAAGGAGTGTCCAGACTGGACCAAAAAGCCAATTGGGTGGCGAGAAAAATGGTTTATTGAGTAATGGATACCACGTTTGCACAGCGTCTGTAGTAAAAATTGCCCCTAATCCACCAGCTAGAAGTGGAAGGGCAATCGCTATACAGAACTTGAGAGGGTTTTTCATAAGAAATTGGAGGTAGAAAATGAAAGCTTTTTTGACTAAGTAAGCGATCTGATCATACACGTAATTCATCTTGAGCGGATCCCGCGCGTGCGGGAGGAGTCGAAGGATCTGGCCGACATGCAGTCTGGAAACAATGTAACCTTTAGGCAAAGGAATGAAAAGGTAAACGGCAACAATGAATAATCATACCCTTGAACAGAATGGGGCCGGATCGTTCGACTCCACTTCATTTTGCTCAGGATGAATTAATGATTCGTATGTTGTCGAACAGAATATCTGCAGGATGACACCCTTGAGCTACAATTCGCACTTCGCAATTCTCAATTCGCAATTAGAGATGCTATTTTGTATATTATAAGTACTTTCTTTTGATTGCATGAATTCAAACTCTCTGTCTACTGTTGATCCCGATATTGCTGCTTTGATTGCTGCTGAGACAGCTCGTCAGCAACAAGGGTTGGAAATGATTCCTTCGGAGAACCATACTTCACAAGCTGTGCTTGAGGCTTTGGGGACACGTTTAACTGATAAATATTCAGAAGGTTATCCAGGTACTCGTTATTATGGTGGTTGTGAATTCGTGGACCAAGTAGAAAATATTGCTCGTGATCGGGCTAAGCAGCTTTTTGGTTGTACTCATGCCAACGTGCAAGCTTATTCTGGAGGGCCGGCTAATTTGGCGGTGCATTATGCTTTACTCGATCCAGGAGATGTGACTATGGGATTGAAGCTGCCTCATGGAGGACATATGACACATGGTCTTAAGATTAACTTTTCAGGAACGTTGTATCAAAATGTACAGTACTCAGTCCGTCTTGATGGCTATATCGACATTGATGATATGTGGAAAATCGCTAAAGAGCATCAACCTAAAATGATTATTGTTGGTGCTACCGCTTACCCGCGTATCTTTGAGTGGGAAAAATATAGGGAGATTGCTGATAGTGTTGGTGCTTATCTCATGGCTGATATCAGTCATATCGCTGGTTTGGTAGTGGGCGGAGTACATCCATCGCCAATTGGCATCGCTGATGTGGTAACTACTACTACCCATAAAACTCTTCGTGGTCCTCGCGGTGCTTTGATCTTGTGTAATGGTAATCCCTCACAACCTCTCAAAGCAGCACCTCGAAGCAAAGAAAATTTGCCCACCCTGATTGATCGTGCGATTATTCCTGGTCTCCAAGGTGGCCCTCATAATCATCAAACCGCCGCTATTGCTGTAGCGCTGAAAGAGGCGATGCAACCTGAGTTTAAATTGTATGCTCAGCAAATTGTCAAAAATGCAAAGCAGCTTGCTGAGTGTCTGCTCAGTAAAGGTTATACCTTGATCACGGGAGGAACAGATAATCATCTGATGGTAATCGACCTTAGTAATCATGGTGTTACCGGTGCGCAAGCAGAAAAGGCCTTAGGAAAGGCTGGTATTACGGTGAACAAGAATACTATTCCTTTTGATAAACGTACTCCTTATGATCCTTCAGGAATTCGTTTAGGTACGCCAGCTCTTACTACGAGAGGTATGCGGGAAAATGAAATGAAATTGGTAGCAAATTTTATTGATACTACTCTGACTAACTGGCAGGATGAAAAGAAGCTAGCTGCAATTCGTGAACAAGTGCAAGCGCTCTGTCTTCAATTTGGTATCAATTAGTACAATCAGCGATCACTCCTTTGTAATGTTCTTGGGACTATCTCCAATAGTCTTCCTCGAGTATCAATGACGCTGTCTACTATTTTTGCCAAGGTTCGTAAGCTTGCGCTAGTGGTTTTTAAGTCACAATACTCTGGATCTGGGGTCTCGGGATTATCATCGAAGTAAGCACTAGGATGAAGAAGTCCTGCGCGTAACTTATCTGAGAACTCCAGTAGCGGGGCTAATTGTAAAAATTCTGGAGCCATAACTAATCTTCGCCCACCAGGAGTTGCCTGTATCGATGCTAATTTATAGTGTTGTAAGCATGATCTGACTAGTACCCCTAAAGCGTATTTGTCAGCAATATCCAATGCTGGACGACACATTTCTTGTTGAATTACTATACGCCATTCATAATTGCGCTCATGAAATGAAGTGTCAGCATCTACCACATCATCATAGAGACGTGCTGCTCCCAGGTCGATAACTTTTGCTCGTTTGCGATGTCCGACTGCAATATTGCTTTCACTTAAATCTAGATATTTTATTTGGTGCCTATGAAATGTAGTTAAAGCATCCGCAGCATCAGCAAGACATTGTAAATATTCGCCAGCAGTAAGGTTGCTGTCTTCTAAGTTGTGAGTGCGGCCTTCATCATCTGTCCACCATTCATAGAGTATCTCGTGCTTGCCTATTACTAGTGGTTTTGCAATTCTAGGTGTTTCTTTTTCTTGATCAAAAAGTCCTAGTATATGTGATGCCATTGCTCGTTCGCGTCTGAATTGTCCTAAGTGGATCGTATCATTGGGGGCAATGCATCTTTTTCTGCCCATACGTTGGTATCGTACTAGGCCATTGATTAATTTGAGTTCTGCTATGACGGGAGTTATTTTGGCGAATATACCGTTTCGAGTAAAAGGTGCATCTTGGTGGTCTCTTACTTGAGGTAGGCTATTTTGAGAAGATGGTCTTTGGTCTGGATAAATGGTTATGAGTGGATTGCCAAGATCATCTTCTATTACGGTGCCTGGCTCATTTTTGATATACTTTTGTACTCGACGAGGGAGCTCTTCAAAACTCATAGTATCAAAGAGGTCCCAGCGATCAGTAATCAGTTTGCCAAGAATTGGTTCGTGTTTGCCTTTTAGATCAGGATATCTATCGAATACTCGTGATCTTACATCAGCCAGCATCTCGGCTCTCTCAATCTGTTCTTTCGCCATACAAACTTTATTGAGTATTCATTCTAAAGAGAAAAGCTCAGAATGACAATGTGAGTAATATATGGTTCAAGCTACTCAACAGCTGAAGTTAACATTGCGACTGTGCTCGTTGTTATCGTTCTCTGAGGATTGGTAGTCCGAGCAAGCGCAGTTGGAGAGCGACTGAACTCACCTAAGTTGGCTAAGCTATTTGTTCTAATCTCAATTGGTGGTTCACCAGCTAGCATATTGATCATCTCTGTATTATACCATGACAGAATGACTATGTTGCCTGCTCTATTGGTGCCAAAAGTAATTGTGTCACCGTGTCTAATACGATGGAGAATATGGTGAGCTCGAGGATTGTACTCAACGAGCTGATTGAAAAGTATACTTTGATCTTGCTCTCCGGGGATGTAGTTGGCATAAGCAAAACTGAAAGTCCGACTGTTCATATACGCTCCCAAAGCATTGAAAATATTCGCCATAGCGTCATGCTGATCTACTCTATACTCCCAAGGTGAAACAATATTGACTTGTTCTTCACCTCTGAGGGTAGTGATAGCTTCGTATCCTGGAGGTGTCATGCTTTGTGATTCTTCAGCTAACGCTAGGTGTAAATTTGCTGGAGCGTAGAGTCCATGATGATGCCATTGCATATCTACTGTTGATACTGGAACTGGTGCATAATTGAGTACTCTTCTTCGGCCATCCTCCGCCACACCCATATATTGACTAAATGCAGCTGCTTGTACTCGTACGCCTTCTTGTGGTTGTCGCTTTTCCAAATGAGCATCTATTGTGCTACTCGGCGAGGAAGCTACTTCGGCTACTCGAGTTATATCCTGGTACCCTTGGTAGCCATTTAGCGCCGCAATGACTGTAGTAGCTCCTACTACAGATCTATGGCCTCGGACAAAGTTCATGAAGCTAAATTCGGATACAGCATTTTTTACTGATCCCCACCAATTACTGATATGTTGTGCTCCACGAGCAACGGTACTGGTAATTGACTGCCATAGAGTCTTGGGTTCGGGGGTAATTTCTTCCAAAAGATTGTGATCGAGCTCCTCAATAGGCTGATCTATGCGTGGTACTTTGTGATCTATGCGCTTTCTATACTGGTGAATTACTGCATCATCTATTCTTTGAGCTAAAAGTGGAGTGCCAGGTTGGGGTGTGCTTGCAGGAAGGCTTAATCTTTCATGATCGTGGAAAGCACTATTTAGGAGTGACTCTCCCATCATTTCATGAAAAAGGATGGTGTCGAGAGGCGACATGCGCTGCGCTATTTGTTGAATGATGATGTGTTTTTGATCTGGGGCTTCAGCAATAAGTGCTTTTGCTAATTGGGCTTGAGTAGTTAGTTGCAACTTCTTGGTCGCTCTGAGTTCATTTATCTTGGGCCCAAGAACCTTTAGCACAGCAGCTTTCTGAAGATCATTGAGTGTTCCCAAGACCTCTTTTACATGATTACTGACATTGAATGGCTCAGCAGTAAATTTATTTACCAATTGGTTTACTAATTTCTCCAGCACGGCCTGTTCACCTACGGAGATTACCCCTAATTGGGAGGTTGTTTTTGCAACTTTGATTCTGGTATCAACTGCTTTTTGCAGTGCACTTCTTAGTCTAAGAGTGGTTGGTCGATCCACGTTTTGTGGCAGCATTTGAAAGCCAATGTCGATGAACTTATCTATTCGATGCCACTTACCGTCCATGGCAGCTACTAGTTGCTTAGCGATGACAGCAATACGTCCTCGGTATATGGCGACTGTGTCAGTATTTGGATTGTTATTTTTTATTGCTGTGTCAGGTTTTTTTAGGAGATGGTAAAAATGCCAAATAATTTCTCTTTGGCCTGGGGACAATAGTGAAAGATCACTCAGTACTTGTAGCTCTGCTTTGCGTTCTTTGACGCCTGAGTTAATAGTTTGTACTACTTTTTCGGCTAGGGCTTTGTACTCAGGTGCTAACATGTGAACACTGTCTGGAGTCAATACAGTTAATGCTAGTGGTTGAATAAACTTGAGCTCTCTCAATGCTTCCACTTTTTCGCGCAAAGCCTTATGCAGTGCGTATTTAAATTTGCTATCTGCGTATGCTGGTAGACATTGAAATCCAAACACCAATGCTGCCAAATAGTAACATTGCTCGCTGCGCTCGTGGCGAATCACTTGATAAGCTATTGCTTCCACTGTTTTAGCGTGTTTTGCCACTACATCACTAGGTTTTTCATTACTGCGTGTTTGTTGAGGGATCCGACTCTGGTAGAGCTGATCCCAAAAAAATCTTCGCTGTTCACCAGGGATTGTTTTGGCCTCACGCGCCACTTTTTGAAAAGCATGGTTCGGGCTCTCAGTCATTGCTTTAGCTAGAGCGTCAGCTTTCTCCAGCAAGCCCACTTCGTCTTCACTTAAATCAATTAAGGTGGGTTCCCACAACTTTACCAATGGAATTGGTGCAGCTGGAACAGGCGGTGGGACACTGATGATGTCTTGTGATTTTAACTGAATGTAAAAAGCTTCAGCTGGTGGTGGTGGGGTAATTGATCGATAAAACTCCCAATCGCCATCTATATTTGGGAGGGTATTTTGATTTCTGATACAGCTTACATCATCTATCCCTATGTCAGATCCCAGTCCAGCAGCCTCCAATACTTCTTCTCTAGGATACTGACCACTAGGGTCTTCATCAGCAGGTAAGCCCATCTCAAATACATCTGGTTCTAAATTATTGAGTGCATCAGTGAGGTCACCCCGTGTCTCATCCCGCAACATAATTCCAGAGTCGGCGAGACGATCTTCCGGTAATTCGACTGTATCGGTATCTAGTACCACAGCAACATTCGATTGAGAGACAATAGTAGCTAGGTGAGATCTAAGAGCTGATCCTTGTGGTGGCACAATAGTAAGACGGGAAGGGCCTCTTCGCATAAACAGTGTTTAAAATTACAAAAAATAGACTATACAAAAAGTATGACCGATAGAGGTTACAATTAAAGCTTAATTAGACCTCAGTGTAGAGGACCTGTCCAGGATTAAACTAGACAAAAAGTCGATATCTAAGCCAAACTCATCTCAGTCATTGGTTGTTTTGATTTGATGCAGCTGAAAATAGACAATTTCAGTTTTAGTAGTGGCGTGACAATTGAAGAAATCGCTAATACCAGTATTGATTTGTTCAATGCTAATCATAACTTTACTACCATTTTTGCCTTGAAAAGTGATTGTGAAGTGAAGAGGCTCTTTTTCGTCTTTTTCATCGAGATGCCAATCATTGATTGATGTTTTGGGGTAAGCTCGGAGCAGATGATGAAAAGCAACCTGGCTAATCCGGTCATAACAAGATCTTCCGGCGAATTGGTCTATATAAATAGTATTTTGTTTTTCAGCTGTAATAACTGATTGCAAAGCAGCTTCATCAACCTGGCGGTAATAGTTACCTGCGGGTAAAGACACTACATTGGCTGCAAAACGATCGCCTCCCAAGTGACTACATTGCCAAAGGTTTTCTGTACTACTAGCTTGATCAAATAAAGCCTGTCCCCATTTGCCACAACATGGATCATGTTGATCGTTGGTACAAATCAAATAAATTGGAGTTGGAGAGAGGTATTTTTGATAAGCGGGTTTATTATCAATGATGTCTTGCCAGCTGAGATCTCTAATATTGTCGTAATTCGTTAACGGAATGCGATACAATCTTTGATCATGTTCAAAAGCTACAGCAAAGAAAAGGACAATTTCAGGAGAGTTGGTCTGCGTAATTATTTGAATGCGACTATCGGAGTAGAGAGAGAAGATATTGGTCAGATGCTTCCGATTTTGGTCACCAATATCGATACTAGCTAAAGCACTGGGTCCCCAAGGTTTAGGATGACTAAGAGCGATCCATACTTGAGCAGGAGAGGCAGATCCTAACCATTGTTCGTGATTCTGACGAGAGTTTGTAGAGCATTTCATAAGAAAATTGCGAATGGCAAATTGTAGCTCACTGGAGTAATACTGAGTCCCGCAGAAGCGGGAGGAAGGCCCCTGCCGACACTGTGTTCGGTAGTTTTAATTCATCCTGAACGAAACGAAGTGGAGCTGAAGGATCTGGCGTACACTCTGATCAAGGGTGTCTAATTCTCAACTTGTGTTAAGTTTTTACTGATCTTGAACGTTTGTTTAATTCCACCGATTTCTTTGTTGGTAGATAATACTTCTTCCATAGTCTTGCAATTAGGAACATCTGTCATGGCTGCATCACAGCTACTACCTGACCAGTAGTAACCGTATTGGTTGTTTTTGCCTAAATAGGCGATTCCTTGAACATCAATATTGGTAGGATCTCTAGCTAGCTGATCTTGATTATAGATCATGATTGTTACGGTTTTGCCACTATTAGGTTCAGCACCTTCAGGAGTGAAATGTAGTACTGCGCGGTAAGGTTTTTCTAGATTTTTATTGGCGGTAGCAGTTATGTCCGTTTCTTTGATTTTTTGCCAATGCTTAGGGAAATCCATTGAGAAACCATAACTTGGATTTACATAACGAATAATATTTTCAGCTTCACTAGCTACTTTGGCATTGGTGAGTTCAATTGCTACTGAATTGTACATAGTTTGTAAGGACTGTTTCTCAGCTGCAGTAGGAGCACGGTTATACACTGCCTTGATCATGCAACCATGGATACCAGGTACATTGGGTTCTTCGTATTTGCGGACCATCATTAAAGCCATCCAGCCATTACCATCTTTATTTTTTGTATCCAATACTGGTTTACCATCAGGTCCCCATTCTAATATTGGTTGAGCAATAGAAAGCATTTTTTGGTATTGATTGTTGGTACCGGGAATATTTTGTTTGAGCTCCATCAAAGGATTACCAAAGTCCCAACCTTCAAATCCAATCTCAGGAATAGGACAAGTAATAGAAACAGTTTCCTTGCCCGTACTAGTGAATTTCATTCCTTGATAAGCAGTCTGCTCGGTCCCAGCTGTCCAGTTACCTGGATATTGGAAACTTACTTCATTCCAGCGAAACTTTTTAGCTTGATCAGTCACTACTAGCACATCAGTAGTTGGTGTGGGAGTGCTACTTGGTAGAACAGCATTAGAAGGAGCTGTAGGCGTAGGGGAGGGTGATGTAGTAGTAAGTGGAGTAGCCGGTAGAGTTGGGACCGGTGAGCTTGTAGTAACGACGTTGTCGGGTGGTAGGCAGGGGCCTTGATAGGTTGGATTAGCACAAGTGATCACCGTAGTTGCTCTGTAATAGTTAACACCAATAATTACACCGCTAATAATCAAAGCACTCAAAACAATAGAACCAGCCACCCAGGCAGTGTGACGAGCTGAATGATTTTCCATAAAGATATAGTTGAAGACAAAAACAATGTAGCAACTTCTGTTATGAGTGCAAAGATGGGTTTAAAGTTGAGGGTGGAAAGTGGAGAGTTGAAAGTTTCACTCCAGTAAGCAGAATGGTGCCAGATCCTTCGACGCAGCTACGATTTGCTCAGGATGAATGATTGATGAGCTACAATTTTGCATTCTGAATTCTGAACTCTGCATTGAAAATTCGCCATTCGCACTTCACAATTCTTAATTCAAAAGTAGTCTATCGTGTCAGCAACACCACCCCCCCAGTGAGGAACAAAACCGCTATTATTCTGGTCCAGATTTTGTGTTCGTGGAAATACAGACTGCCGGAAATTAGTGTCCACAGCGCCTGAGAAGAACGGTAAGTTGCTGTGATGATTGAAGCTGGGGCATAGCTGTAAGCAAAACCATCTAATACAGAACCAAGCCCCATGCTACTTGCTTGTAATAAAGCAAAAGGTTTAGTGAAAAGTTTGAAGAGATTTTGTTTTTTGAAAAATTGAGCAATGATTAAGGAGCTGAATATCACTGCACCAGTACCAATTACTTGGACAGTTTCAATACTAGCAGTGTGATCGATATTATATTTATATACTGAGATATAGATTACAGTTGTCAGAGTATTGAGTAATAACCACTTGGTACTAGGTTTGTGCCAGGCATCACGTTTCATCAGGGTCAAAATCGTCATCACCACAATACCGATACCCAAAACCTGCACCGGTGAAATATCATAACCGAGATAATAATCAATAATAGTCAAAAGCGGCACCGTGAGCATGCGAAATGAACCAGCCAAGCTTCTTGGTGTATTCAATGTGACCATATTTCCGACAAAAGTAGCACAAAGACCAAGCAAAACTCCTAAGATGAGTAGAGGCCAAGAAGTAATGACAAAATCAAGTGTTCCTCGGTAGAGGCCAACACCAATATAAAAAAGTAAGGTAAAAAAGCCATTGAGAAATATTGCTGCCCAAATATTTTCACTATGCTTAGTATGTTCGTATTTCGCGATACTACAACCAATTTCGATAAAGAACGCAGCAATAACTGCTAATAATATACCAAACATGAGAAAAGTAATCTTCTAATTATAACTTTTCTGCTTAGGATAGACAAGAATGATGGGGTTAGAGTTGAAAGTAGCGAGTTGCCCCGAATGGGTCCCTTCGGGAAGAGTCTTTAGCTAGGCAATTCTTTAAGGACTACCAATCAATTCATCCTGAACGAAACGGAGTGAAGTTGAAGGATCCGGCAGAAATTTAATTCCACAATAGTGTTTCTACTGCTAATTGCGCATGTTTGAGCAAAATTCCGTAACGATCAAGAGGATTTTTGCCAGTCAGTAATAGTTTTCCTTTGCTTAAGTAGCCCGATTCACCTTCAAGAATGAGGACATCTTCTTGGCCATCCCAGCTAAATTCGTGCAAAAGTTGGTTGCCTGGACGATCTGAATATCGGGGTCGATTACCAGCCTGTAATTTAAACATCGCTAATCCAATTGCTGCATGGACTCCCCAGCAATTTTTCCCACTACCGTGGCTTATATAATTGAAATGATTTTGAATAGCATGCTCATAGAAATAATATTCAGCGACAAAAGTAATATTAATGGGCAAATCAATAGATAGTGTTCTAGGAAATACTTTGTAAGCACTAGCTAAGTGGTCAGAGTAGCTATGGAAAATTAAACCTCCTAGATACTGCTGGTCTTGATAGAGCGATAGTGCATGATATTCTGTAATCAGTGGTAAAAGAGCGGACTTGATATCAAAGAACTCCGGGTGCTCTTTAGTGGCAATATGAGCTTGATACAAAGGTAAAAAACGATCGATGTATTCAGGGGTAACTGGTTCGATCTGAAATCGATAACGAGTGCTTTCGAGTCGACCAATAGCTGATTTTATTTTACTAGCAGTTTTTTTACCAAATGCTTGATAAGCATCTGATTTATCATGCAGCTCTATTCGCCAAGCCACCTTTTCTGGGTAAGTACAAACAATAGTTTTGCTCATACAACTTTTATCAAGGGATTTATGACCCCTGTGATTTTAATCAATCTATTTTCTAATTACCAGTGGAGCGTAAAGCCTGCCCAATGGAGTGCAACTCTCAACTTTCCACTTTCAATTTTCAACTCGCATCTCTACTATCGTCTGCCGCGTCTATTAATTACTCTATGTTGAATTGGTCTTCTTACGGGGGCGGCATGAGGTCGTCTTCTCAACGGAGGTGTTCGTAATTCAGGTACTCGATGATTGACTCCAGGACGAAATCTTGGTCTTCGTAACGGTGGTCTGCGTCTGACACGGATTCGTGGTCGTCTCAATCCTGTTTGAGTGTTGGGACGATTATTGTCAGTTGAGGTATTCGGTCTGCGAGGTGGAGGGGCTGGTGTTGGAGCTGGCGTTTCAGGTTCTGATTCGGCATCATCATCTGAAAATTTGATCACCATATGAAAATGCTTTGGTGGTCCATGAAAGCGTACAAACATATCACCTTGTTGGACACCACCATCGGTACTTCTCTTTGGACGGGCCAAGTGAGCACTCGCTTGTACAAGGGCTCTAAAGAACATGCCAATGTTATTGTCAGTGACAAAGCGTTCATAACTACCATCAGCTCGTCTACGAATAACGGCATATTGTCTACAGCTAGCATCGATTGCAGCTCCCATTGGATGAGCACTTCTATTGCTATGTCCACGTAATTGTCTTTGAGCACTGGTGTTTCGCAGAGTGCTAGTGATGATAGGCACCACCATAACATCGTTTGGCAATCCATTAGCATACATACGAGCGTTGATCTCTTCGATTAAGCGGTGATAGGTGCGGATATGATCAGTTCTAATTACCCGTCGCCATGGTTGAGGAATATTATCACCATCAAATACAATCTCTGGATGACTGGTGCTATTTTCTCTTACTAATCTACCACTACCCACTTCCCGCTCAATTACTGTTTGTAAGGCTTCATTGGTAGGGAGACCATTTTGATAACGTCGTGCAAATGGATCATTTCGTACTACCCAGGGGTAGACTACAGCATTATTTTGAGATGGATCGCTAGTAACAAATTCCCAATCCGCTGCTCTACGAGGAATCGATACACTATCGAGATTGAAGCTTCCATTATTAATAGAAGCAATAGAGTGACTCTGACGTTGTCGTAAACTCGTTAAATTTGCTCTAGCTTGAGTTCGTGCCGCTGTAATTGATGGGTTTTCGGTAACATCCACAACTTCATTCTCTTCACCTGGGACATCACGTTGAAATAAAGCATGATAAGCATATACTTTAGGGACATAACCTACAGATGCGGTACCGTAACTTGGATTGCTTCTTCCTAAAAAGTAACCGGTGGCTGCAGTAATGTAAGCTTCGTTCTGAATACGATCGGCATCACCACTATTTAAAATAGCCTGGACATCAGGATCATTCATTCTTGCTGTAAACATTCTTTCTGCTGCTCCACGACCAGGATTATAGCCGGCGATCAACAGAGGTATCAATAACGCTTCAGGATAGCGGAAGACAGGATGATTTTCTGGCCACTTAATACGATAATAGCGGTAAATATCATCAAAGATAAAAGCGGCGATTTGTGAGGCATCAGCTACATTGTGGATACTAGGATCTCTATTTCCAAATACTTCACGCCATGCGCGCCTATTGTGGTCACGCGCGTCATTAAAGGTGGGCATTTCTATTTGCCATATTCCGTCTGCGCCCGTTGGGCTACGGCGAATATCGGCTCCATATTGGCTTTCTAATGCTGGTATACCATCACAAGCTAAATTGACAAATTGTTCAGCTAAATCAGGCGAGTACTCGTTGAGGTAGCGGTATAAACCTGTATGTCTAGCAGCATCAAGAAATGCTCTGCGAATTTGTGTGCGTCTATTTACCTGATCTGTTCTATTGATTGGACGACGGGCATTCTGGCGAATTCGAGGAAACATGTGTTCTGCTCGCCAAGGCATACCTAATGGTAATTCGCGTTGGATATCAACTGTGCCACATTGTTCAACATTGAGGTCACTACGAGCATCGTTCCACCACTCTTGGTTACGCTCGCGGGCTCTATTTTCAGGCATATTTGACTGCCCGCACTGTTTCCATCCATTGGTAGTATTAAAAAAGACTACAGGAATATTTCCTGGCGTTGGAGTAATGCGCAGAGCATTCGCAATATTACGAATTGTTAATCCCATACCTGTTTCAGGATCCAAATCCAAAATATTTACTTCTTCATCAACACTATTATCTGGAGCACGATGAACAGCTGCATCTTCATCTGGTGCCGGATCATCGATTTCGGGTAATTGACCTGCATCAGGAGTGTGTGGTCTATCATTGTTGTCACTACATCCCTGCAGAGCTGGCTGTGCCAAAGTAGCACCTACCATACCAGCGGCTATCCATCTACGCATTCGGCCAGCAAAAGCTAATTCTCGCATCCGGTCGCCATTCTTAGGTAACCCAAAAAGATCTAATAATTTAGATCGTATGCTGTCCTTGGGAGTGCCAATGGATTCAGTTCCTGTATGTTTCTTATCTACAGCCATTTTTAATGGTTATATAGTATAATGACATTTATTGACTATTCGGTCAATTTTTCCATTAGCAAACGAATGAAAAGGTAATGCGTAAAAATGAATAAGCATACTTGTGAGCTTCAATTCGTGAATCTAAATTATAAAATCGAGAATCCAATTCAGGCTTCGTGATTCAACGAACTGTATGTCGGCCAGATCCTTCGACTCAGCTTTGCTTCGCTCAGGATGAATTGATTGTTTAGCTCGGCATTTTTTCGATTGAAAGACTTTCAACTTCCCTTCAGTCCATCATTTCCACCACCAGTTCATTCACAAATTCTAAACTGCCATCATCAGTAATGACTACATCGTAATGCTCACTATAAATAGGTAAGTTTGCTTCCACGTCTTGATTGAGGAATCCTACTTTAATAATTTCTTTGTAATCAAAACCCTCAGCCATCCCAATGTCTCCCAATCCATCACCAAGTAAAAGAATATTAGGGCGTTCTTTAATTTCTTCGAAAATAGGAAAGTGACGAATGATCACTTCGTGTTTATTGAGGGAATGAATAATCGGTTCTTTAATTTTTATGGCATTTCCTGCAGCATCAAATTCATAAAGATTGGCAATGACATGGACATTTGGCCGTAATAAACCTTCATGTTTAAGATGAGCGGTCAGCATGTCTCCTGGGGCAGCCGACATAATAATGAGAGGAATTTGATGAGCCTCTAAAAAATCCATAAAATCTTTGATTTGATCACGAAATTGTAAAGTACTGTGAAGCACAACGTCATTAATCACATCTTGGTTGAATCCTGATTGTTCCAAAAGGGCAAAATGTTTTTCCCACCATGTCTGCATCTCAGTCACTCGTTCATCAAGCGGTCTCGTATGGTCACGTTCAATCGGAGCATAATGATCAAAGAGCGCTTGAGCCGCATCAGGGTATTCTGGTGTTAAGTACCGTCCCTTGCGGAGTTGACCGATAATCGAAGGTGCTTTTTCACCATTCACAAAAGCTCGAGTAAGCGTGTTATCAAAATCAGCTAAGACATGGAATTTAGCAGCACCGTCACGGCGAATAGTAAGTTTACTGACATCTAACCGTTCTGGATGGGGGATAATGACAGCTTCAGACATAGATGAAATTACAACAGAAATAAAATAACCATTTTTACTTTGAATTGCGAATTTTAGCTCATTGATCAATTCATCCTGAGCGTAGTCGAAGGATCTGGCTTCTTTCTGTTTAAGGGTGTTCATATTCATTGTTACCCATTACCTTTTTAGGCTTAATAGTTCTTCTAAAATTGATGTCGGCCGGATCCTTCGACTCAGCTCCGCTTCGCTCAGGATGAATTAAAAAAACACTTTCAACTTCCTCCGTGCTATATTGCTCACGATTGAATAACCCTTCCTATGAATATTAAAGCTGAGATTGAAGCTAAATTTATTGAAATACCTGTTGATTTTCAAGAACGTTTAAAAGCAGCAGGTGCTGTATGTGTAAAAGAAGAAAGAGTAATGCGTCGACGGAATTTTGATACTCCTGATCGGCAATTGTTGAAGAAAAATGGTTGGATTCGGGTGCGCGATGAAGGTGGTAAAATTACGCTTAGTTATAAGCAGCTCCATGATCGTACTATTACTGGGACTCAAGAAGTGAATGTAATCATAAATGACTTCGATGAAACTTGTCATTTTTTAGAAGCGGCTGGTTTTGCCTCCTATACGTATCAAGAGACCAAACGTGAAAGTTGGAAATTGGGAGATACGGAAATTGAAATTGATACTTGGCCTTGGATTCCCTCCTATATTGAAATTGAAGCGCCAAGCGAGGCTGTTTTATGGGAAGTTGTAGGGAAATTAGGATTACCAAAAGAACAAGCGCTGTTTGGTAGCGTAGAAATTGTGTATCAGCATTACTATGATGTCACTGAAGCTGAAGTAGATAGCTGGACCGAGATGAAATTGAGTGAAGTACCTGATTGGCTATTAGCCAAGAAAAAATAAGTGATTGATTGGATACGCAAAAGGGTATAAATTGTCATCTCTTGAACTATTTTTTATGCGCCCTGCTGCTGCCTTAGTACCACCATCAAATGACATCAATATTATAGAGCGATTTAATAGTGCAGATCCAGCTGTTCGTGAGTGTATTTTGGGTATGTGGATCAATCTCCTCCTCACAGTCCATGCAGACTTGGTGAGAAAAATACAGGAGAAACTAGGAACCTCAGCTCAAGCTACTATGGCTTTGCAATGCCAAGCTGAACTTATTGCACATCCTGAATATGACTATATTGTTAAGTATGGGACTCCTCAACATAAGGAACAGGTAGCGGCATTATTGGCTAGCCTAGGAACTGTTCCTCAACAAGTAAAAATTGTTGAACCTGCTACACTTGCTCCATTCTCAGTTGTTGAACTAAGAATGAGAGTAGCTCGTGCTTTAGATAAAGCGGCTTAAGCATTTAAAGCCTTACCAATATATTCCATCATTGCGGGAGTTGGTCCTCCAGTGAAACCTTGGTGATTTTGGTAAGCAGTTTTGAGTTTGGCTGTAATACCAGGATCTCCGCCAGTGAACTCTTTGACTAAAGATTGCCACTTTTGTGCGAGTTTTTTGACGTCATCACTTTGAGGATCAAGATCTTGATCCATTGCTTTTTGGACTGCGGCGATCAAGATTGGCCATTCTTGTTCTACTTCTTTGATTCGCCCTTGGCCCACTTTTTGACCTTGAGCTTTAATCTTAGCCATTTCTTCATCACTGAATTGAGGTTGTGGATAATTCATAAGTTGAATAAGGTTAATAAATGTTTCTGGTGTTAACTGACTTTCTTGACCAAGCTTAGTGATCGCTTGCTCTAGATAGTCATGGAGTTGTTTCTGTCTTTGTAATGATGTTTTCAATCTACTTACTTGCCACTGTAAAACACTAGTTAAAGATGGTTTCTTTTGTTCAATTACCGCTTTGATTTCAGCAAGCGAGAGGCCAATAGTTTGCAAGGAGCGAATGAGTTGCAACCGTTCTAAATCAGCAACATTATACAGTCGGTAGCGAGCGTTTGTACGAGCATGAGGTAGCAGTAGTCCCAGTTTGTGATAATGTCTCAAGGTGCGTACCGAGACATTGATCAGCTTAGCTAGTTTTCCAATTGTCCAAAGCGTCGATGAAGAAACTGACATAGAGATTGATTGGCAGAGTTACTCTACACTCTCTCCTTGGGGGAGAGTCAAAACTTGACCACTCACCATGATGATTATTTATGCTAAGGGGTAGTGAATTATGAAGCCTCGGGCCTGAGGGCCAGATAGCTCGCAAAAATCTCCACTTTCAACTCTCAACTTTTATTTCTATGTCCAACCTCCATCTTCCCCCAAACCCCACCTTGGCTCAATATCAACAATATGTACGTGATTTAGTGATCGAAAGAGGTTTCAATACTAGCACACCAGAATCATTTCAAATGCTGATGGAGGAATGTGGTGAGCTGGCCAAAGCAGCTCGTAAGCAAACGAAGATGAAGACCGATGTAACTAATACGGCAGAACAAAACACAGCTTACGAAGCAGCTGATGTTTTTATCTTTTTACTAGATATTTGTAATCAACTCGGTGTCGACTTGGAACAGGCTTTCAGAGCAAAAGAAGAGATCAATAAAACAAGAACTTGGAAATAGCATTCATATAGTTGAGAGTTACTCTGACTGGGGTGTTAGAATTTCAACTTTTCCCAAGGGGACCACTTGGTGGCAATTTTCAACTTTTCTTGCCATACTGCAATTCGTTAGAACTGAAGAGTTATGAACAATGTAGTTTCAATTAGTTTGGCCATTATTTTAATCGTTGCTAGTGGTACTTTAGCTGTTCGATTAGCTGATGAAGTACCGAATATCAATTCTATCTTGAAGCCACAATCTGTTAGCAATCCTAGTTTGATGAAGGACGTGCCGGCGACCGTGAAACGCGTGATTGATGGGGATACGATTGAATTGGCTAGTGGTGAAAAAGTGCGGTATATCGGTGTGGATACACCAGAAAAAGTATCACCTACGGTTAGTGCGCAGTGTTTTGCTGATGAGGCTTCGCGTTATAATCAAAGTGAGGTAGAAGGAAAGAATGTGCGACTGACTCAAGACACTTCTGCTCGTGATCGCTATGGGCGACTACTAGCCTATGTTTATTTAGAGGATGGGCGCTTACTTAATGAAGAATTGATAAAGAAAGGATATGCTTTCTCATCTTCATATCCACCAGATACTGCTAAGCAAAGAATGTTAGACCAAGCTCAAGAATCGGCTCGCTCACAAAGTTTAGGTTTGTGGAAACAATGTGAGATTTTGATAGATAAAAGTGGTCGGTATCACACCAATATTTTAGTGGTGCCTTAGCGCAAGAGCACATGATGGTTGGCACAGACAGCTCGGTAAGTAACACCTTTGTCACTACCGTCGATTAACACAATTGGATCATTAATGGATACAGGTTTTCCATCTCGTAGTCTTTGGCTTCTATGTGCATTTCGTTTGCCACATTCAGCACAAATAGCTGTGTGCCGTTCTATTATTACTTCAGGTAAATGGAGTAACTTTTTTGGAGTATTCAGAGGTCGTCCTCTGTAGTCAGTATCTATTCCTGCTACTACAATTTGCTTACCGTCTTTATAGAGGTCGAAAAGGACTTCTACTATTATATTTCGAAATAAATGGACTTCATCGATGCCTACCACATCAGCTTTATTAACTAATTTTAGTAACTCTGCTCTTGTAAAGTTCGTTTCAACTATTGTTGCTTTTCTGCGAAGTTTACTGCGGGCTTTTATCCATCCTTTATCACGAGTATTAAGTGCTGATTGCAGGCATGTAACCTTTTTAGATTCCTCAGCTGCCCTATACAAAGCTATTAACAATGCAGATGTTTTACCGGAACCCATAGGACCGGTGTGAAACACAATAGGAGTTTCTTGCATAACAAAATTTAGTACGTCAATCTAAACAAATAACATTCAGTTGTCCAGCATAGTATACAGGCTACAATCTCTTTAAAAGCGCCCTCAATTTTCTTTCGATCTTAGTAAGTGGCGATTCAGTCTCCACCTGTTTTTCTAGTGGAGATAGGAGTGTTCGTGCAACGTGACTGCGCCACCTCCGTTTTTTGCAGATGCTATCTACATAGGATATCCACTCTACAGGATCCTGGCTAAGTGGTATGCCTTTATTCGCAAGTGTCTGTGTAGCTATGGCTTTGATTCTCTTGGGTTTTGGATCGGTACTAGCTGTTTGAAACATGGTTCGTATTTCATCAAGAGAAAAAGTATGACTAACTACCCGCGTGACTTCTCGAGGAACCGTTGGCCACATCTTTAATGGTGTGAGTATATGATGCTCTAATAACATCCGTGCTAATACTTCATCAGAAACTCTATGGTGTTCTTCCCTTCTCATTGCGCGTAGGGCAGTTGTAGTGCTGTCAACAAATTGAATTGAATTTGGAAAAGAACGTGATAGGGTAAAGCCCGCTTTATTAAAGCCCAAAAGCATAGGTGAATGTCCCATCCCTAGTGATATGGTTACATTTATTGATGTTTTATGTGCCGTTACTACCGCTTCTCGAGTAACTCGAGGTAATTCTTCAGTCAAACGCTGCATTATAACTCGTTCGCGTCTTTGATGTACTTCTAGAAATTGACCAATTAACTTTCTTGACTCCCTTAGCGCAGTATCAAATTGTCCTTCAAAACTATATCGACACAAGTTATCAATATCGTCCAAATAATGTGCGCTATCTTGGAGGGCTGCACACAGTTCATGATCCTGCGCTGGTACATCAGCAATGAAAATCAGTTTTTTTGATTTAAATATTTTATCTAGTAAACATCTTACTATTTTTACATTGTCATCATAGGCGAACCCGCTCTCCCGAAGCTGTGCAAGCGCCACCCAAGTAGTGCAATTACCATCGCTTACTGCCTGAAGTATGGCTCGGTCTTTTTCTTCCCATCCCGACATCTCGGTGCTTACTACATCAGCGTCGGCTATACTGTCCATAAAGTTCCCTACCGTTTGGAGCTGATCATGACCCGTGAACGCAAAATGTAAATTGAAATGTTGTTGCTCATTTGTCATAAAACCAGAAAATTTTGTAGTGGGTATATTACAATCAATGCTTTCTGTGTCAATAATAGTAGAAACCACTGCTTATTGAGCAAAGCAGACCTTATGAGTAAGTTACTATCAAGTCGTACCAATCATTTTTGGCATTTATGCTTTTTCTTGTTTGGGAATAAGCTTACAATATCTAAAAAGATATAAACCTTGCTTGTATGGATTTGGAAATTGAGCGGAAGTGGTTTGTACATACTTTACCTGATTTGCAAGGTTTAAAGCCTTGGCATGACGAACGGTTTTATTTGTATAGTGATGAGCAGCGCTCGATTCGTTTCCAAAAACGTGAACAGCTTTTTGAATTAGAACGGATGGATAGCATCTCTACTCTTTCTCGTAAGCAAGAAAAGATCATAATCTCTGAAGCTGAATTTGAGGCATTACAAAAAATTGCTAAAGGTCCTTTAGCCCGGGATAGTTATTTACTACAACAAGAGCCCCAAATCACCATTAAGCTTTATCGTGGGCCTTTTTATGGGCTGATTAGAGCTGAAGTAGAATTTACTAGTGAAGAGCGGGCTCGACAATTTGTTCCTCTGTCTTGGTTTGCTCATGAAATAGAAACTTCATGTCCTTTGGGCAGAGATTCGATTTTAGTAAATTTGAATCAAACAGAATTTGTTCAACTGATGACACAATATCAAGTACCTAAACTTGAGTATTAGATTGTGTTTCTCGTATCCACTCTTCAACTCCTTGAGATGCTTTCAGTACTGGATATGCTTGAAGGACAAAAAGCTCATAGCTGTGGATCCCTTTTACCATAGATTCAATTGCTGTGAAGTTTTCTAGTGAACTTTCCATTGTTAGCACTATTTCTGCTGCTTTTTCAATCTGACCTTTCCAAAGAAAAGTAGAGTTGACTGCTGCTGTCTTGGCACAAGCAATCAGTCGTTTCTCTAAGAGGGAGTGACTGATAGCGGTAGCTTCTGCTAGGTCTTTGCAACTAAGCGTAATGGTTACTAAAGTCATAAAGTTTAAATGAATTGTTCATTGTTGCCATTGATAATCAGGGCTTGAGTATCGGTCAATGTGCGCACCTTGGGGAAATTTTGTTCAAGCTCCACTACTTCTTTGGCCATGGTCTCATCATAATGTACTACTAATACATCATTGATTAGACGTAAACCAGTAAGATCTTCTAGGCCGACTTTATTTTCATCATAGCCTACAGCTGAAGCAATTGACTGTCCCACTACGATGCTACCAGCACTGACCCCGACATAGATACCGTCAGTATTTCTACAAAAATCTTGAATGAGCTGATCAGCTCCAGTATCTCTCATTGCTTTGAGTAAATGAAAAGTATTGCCGCCACAGACATAAATAATAGTAGCTTCTTTGAGTAGCTCAATGCTGTCAGTCAGCAAATCAAAGAATCGTACATTCTCGAATCCTCTATCAACCAATTCTTGATAGCTCTCTTGAATATATGGATTGCTTGATCCTTTGCTTGAAGCAGTTGTGATTACTAATACTTTCCCTTTTTGATCAATATCTTTTGATGCTTGCACAAAAGCTTGATGCACAGCCGGCGCTGATAAACCGGTGCTGGTAAGAAAAAGAGTTGCCATGAAAGTAAAGTGAATGAATGCGTTTACTATCTAATCAATTTTTTAATCAGTCAAATATATTACCGTGAAAGAGCCATTACTTTCCGTCCCACTTTACTGACAGTGTTATCAGCATGCAGATACTGTGTCATAGTTACATTTAAATCATCTGGTAGTAGCCCTTCTTTTTGTGCTTGCTCTAAAGCTTTATTTAAGTAGTGATCATTGTTGGCCATTCGTTTTAAAGCCAGTGAGGAGCCCAAAATCTGACTGACAGTTTTGCGCGCTTCGATTCCTTGTGCCAACAACTGTTCAATAGTGGCCCAATCCAATTCACCGAAGAGTACTACTAAAGCTAGTAACTCACTATCTTGGAGACATTGCTGTGCTGTAGCGGGCATGTCAGTCTCGTCAATCTTTTTTCTTAACTCAGCTGGGCCAAATGTTCGCAATGCACCAAGTAAGCTTGGCTTAAGATAATCTATAACAGGAGCCAGTACTGCAGTACGAAGCTCGTCTTCTGCTAAACCAGTGCGATAACAAAGGGTTCCAGTAAGGATGAGGCCAGTTTGTATCTGTTTTCTAAGAGCGACACCTTGGAAAAGTTTAAAGGTCTCTTCCAACTCAATACTAGCTTTTACCCCAGGAGCGTCTTTAAAGTGTGCTGCTTGTAGACATTGTTTGTGAGAAATAATCTTTTCAAAGTATTCCCTCCAGATAATAAAAGCGATGGTTAAGCCAGCAATTCCATGTTCTGACCACACTTGTTGCCAAAATCGGTAGACGGCTGAGAAATCATAGGCATTGATACGAACGTCTCCAGCTGGAATAAGCATACCTCTATAAAGTAAATTGGTATGTTCAGCTATGCATTCACGTAGTTCGGTAAGTGTATGTGCAGCTGCAAAACGTAAACCTTGTCTGCGAGCATAAGATGTTTTTTCGGCTGCTATCAATGCACTTGTCTGCATAACCAAAGCAGGTGCGTCCATGTCGCTTGCAGGTACTAAGAATTGATTTTGGTGCCATTGGCTCTCTAATAATTCTTTGATGATCCACATAATCTCGTTAGGAAAAGCGTAGTGTTTTCTTGGAGGCATAAGGTAACCTGGTACACGATCTTTGATGCCTCGGCACAGATCATGCAGGCCCAGACGCATTTCTCTTTGGGCAGGGCGAAACTGTCGCTTCAGCCCATTTATCAGTTCGTCAATTTCTATCAAATCATTTACCTCGGTCGCACGGATCATGCAGTGATAATTGAAGAGGCGATCATAGTTGCTTTTGTGTGTGAAAACAAGATGAGTGAACAGCCGTGAAATTTGGAGGATTGCAGTGAGTTACAATTCGCACTTCGCCATTGTCACCCTGAGCTCAGCCGAAGGGCGCAATTCGTTAGTAGTGAAATATTTTCGGATGAAGCTATGTAGTATAAGATGATCCTATCTGTCCTCCTCTGATGCTCAATTCCTCCCCTGATGAAATGCTGTGTGCGCAAGTACAAAAAGGTGACAAAGAAGTCTTTGGCGAATTAGTTGATCGTTACCAAAAGAAATTGATTCGCTATGGTCGCAAGTTTTTGTTCAGCACAGAGAATATTGAGGATTTGGTGCAAGAAGTGTTTATCAAGGCTTATCAAAATATGCAGAGCTTTGATATCAAGCAAAAGTTTTCTCCTTGGATCTATCGTATCGCTCATAATACTTTTATTAACGAACTCAAAAAACATGCACGCACACCCTTATCTCTTTTTGACTTTGACACTCTCATCCCTCACTTGGCTTACGATGATCCTGCTACAAAGGAACGCGAACAAAAAGAAATGCGCCTACTCATTGATCAAAGTCTCCAAAAATTAGCCCCCAAATATCGAGAAATTATAGTACTCTATTTTCTGGAAGAGCTAAATTACAAAGAAATTGCTGATATCCTCCATATCCCTACTGGCACCGTAGGCATTCGTCTGACGCGTGCAAAAAAACAATTAAAAAAGTATTTACCAGCTGATGCTCTGTCTCTATGACTACACCCTCTACTCACGACCTCAAGGATGAGGTATTACAAAAAATCCGCACTGGTGATGTCCATATGAAATCAAAATCATACTTTGCTTGGCAAGTAATTGCTTTAGCTTTTGTAGCTGCTTTGATTGTGATCATAGCCGCTTGGATTGTCAGCTTCATTGTCTTTAGTCTCAGTATTAGTGAACGTGTTTCGCTGCTTGGTTTTGGCTGGCGAGGCATTAGAACCTTTTTGCTACTTTTCCCATGGAAGCTGGCGCTAGTAGAGCTAGTGCTAATTGCTTTCCTCAATTGGTTGATTCACCGTTTTCGTTTTAGTTACCGAAGCCCTCTCTTGTACTCACTTTTAGGAGGATTAGTACTAAGTGGCGTGCTGGCATGGGCAATGCATAGTGGATCGATTCAACAAGTCTTGCTGGATCAACATTATCAAAACAACTTACCAGTGATTGGGCCACTTTATGATCGCTTGGAGCGTCCTGACGATCAACCAGATGTGGTTCGTGGTATCGTGATTGAGATCCGACCTCGAGAAATAACGATTAAAGATATTGATAACGAAATTTTACTAAATGTCATCCTCCCTGAAGGACCGCCAGTTGGTCCAATGCTACTTGTAGGGGATGAAATTTTTGTAGCAGGCGAAATGACTAATCATGGATTAGAGGCATATGGTTTTAAAAAGGTGGTGCATTTTAAAAGAAAAAGGATTCAATAAAGAGCAAAGATCAGAGATCAAAGATTTGTTGAGAGTTATGCAAATGAGGAATCACCAATCAATTCATCCTGAGCGGAGTCGAAGGATCCGGCCCCTCTCTCCTCAATGGATATTGTCAGTAAATAGTTAACAATGATGAGCTGAAGGGGGGGGCTGACATTCAATTTCAGGCCTCAGGCATGGGGCTTTAGGCCTCATCATAAACTTGGATGTGGGCCAGATCCTTCTCTTCGACGAGCTCAGGGTAAGCTGACTACGCTCAGGATGAATTGAAAGTGAAATAAAAATTTTCCTACGGTGTAGTAACTGATGTCGCGACACTTTTTTACTTTTAAGATTTATAATTTATGTACAAGAAGATATTAGTTACTAGTGGTGTGGTTTCCTCTTTACTACTAACTGGAGCTGCTACCACCTTTGCTCAGACTGGTATGATCAATCAGGTCAAAGATACTCGGCCAATGCATAGGATGATTACTGCTGAACGGATTGCTGATATGGCTACTAAGCTTGGTCTGAATGCTGATGAGATTCAGCAAGAACTGGATGCTGGTAAAAAACTGCCAGAGATTTTGCAGCAACACAATATTACCAAGGAACAAATGGACAAGCTCTTTCCGCGACCAGAGCGACCAAAGCTTACTGATGAGCAATTAGCTGATATTGCTACCAAGCTCTCACTCAATCTTGACGAAATCAAGTCAGAAATTGCTGCCGGTAAAGATCTTCATCAGATTTTAAAGGCTCATAATATTACTCCAGAACAAATGGAGAGTATCTTCCCTCATCCTCAACCTTCAGATGAACAAATCGCTGATATTGCTACTAAGCTAGGATTGGATGCTGCAGTGATTAAGCAAGAGCTGGCATCAGGTAAGAAGCTGCCTGAAATTCTGAAAGCGCACAACATCACTGATGAACAGTTGAAGACAGTATTTGGAGAGAGAAAAGGTGGTTTTGGAAAGAGCAGGGGAATGATGATGCTGAAGATGTCACCAGAAATTCTGGAAGTACAGGCATCTATCTTGGGTATTAGTACTGACGAATTACAAACAGCGTTTAAGAATCGTGAGACATTGAAATCAATTATTGAAGGAAAAGGATTGACCATGGAGACATTTCACCAAAAGGTAAATGAACAGATTAAGCAAATGATTACTGAGGGCAAGATCACCGGCACCCAAGCAGAACTTTTGCAAAAGATGATCGAGCATAAAGGCAAGATGCCTAAACAAGTAAGTAATTCGTAGTCATAAATTTAGGTTCAACATGTGTTCAAAAGGTTGAACTTGGGGGTAGAGGAGATATGGCAGGATAGGACATGCATAGGAGGCCTCTGCCCCCATACATTATCTGAAAGAGGACTTGAGGAAGTTGAGAGTGAAGAGTTGAAAGTTGCCCCGAAGGGGTCCCTTTGGCAAGAGTTTTGCGATCATGGGGAGCGTCATAGACCAGCCAATTAATTCATCCTGAGCGTAGTCGAATGATCTGGCCGATACTCTGTTTGCCGCAATGAAATGCTCAACTTGCCACTCTCAATGTTTCCACTAACTTTGATCTTGCATCTCTGCACTTTGCTCTTATCAAGATTTACTTTTCATTACTTCTGCGCTAAGTTTTGATCTATTTTTATAAAAAATATGAGTAGTACTTTGGTTGTTGATGAAAAGGAAGATGCTTTAACCGCAGTTAGTAATTATCAAGCGCGTAAGCTGTTAGCCTGTCATAGAGATGGAGATTTCGATGTTGGAACCAAAATAATTCGCTCGTTAACTAGAGCTGAAGTTGGGGAACTTTTAAGAGATACTAATGGTCCAAAACTGTGGGATAGATTAGCTCTAACTGCTGCAGCTGCGCATCAACATCCAAGTGTCGTAGCTGGTGCCAATTCTGATAATGTTTTTAATTTCTGGACGGGAGCTGCTGAGCGACCTAGTGATGTCAATGCTGATGGATTTCGTAAAGATTTATGTGCTACTGCCGTGGAAGTGCTTACACTCAATCCAGGCAAATATGCTGTCAATCCTGATCATGTTAGAAAAGATTACTTTCCTGTATTCGGGTTGCTGAGAGATAATGCAGATTTTCAAGCTGATATGAGAATTGCTTTAGGTAAGAAACGAGCCAAAAGCTATTTGGGAGTGAACTATTACAAGGGAATTCGGTCTTTGGCCTCTATTGGAGAAAAAGACGTTTTACTAGTGCTTGAAGCAATTGCTCAAGATCGTGGTAGTCAATGCGAAGATGATGGATATGGAGCAACTGTGGATGTAATCAATTTAGTCACTGATCCCCGCGATTTTGTAGATTTAATACTCCAAAAAGCACCAATCTTAAAGATTAATTTGACTACAGAGGATGCCTTAAGGATAGCTTACGTGCTCTACTACAAACGATATGAGTATGTAAATGCTGCTTTAGATTTACGTAACAAGGCAGCGGCAATTTTGGGAAATGAACCTGAATATACCCCAGTAGAAGCATCAATGGTGGATAGGGGACTAACTCTTCATGATCGTCATTGCATGCATTATGGCACAGATGTTATGTCAGCTTATGTTGCAACTGCACAGCAGCTTGGTTTTACTCTTGGTCAGCGAGTATATTTTGTTGATGAACGAGGGCTCAACCAAGAAGGTACTTTACTTACATTTAGACCATCAACAAGATCAACTAGAATAGTGGCTATGGTTAGTTGTTTAGACAATATGAAAGAGCCATATTTAGTTCAACTCATCCAGCCAGTTGAACCTGCTATTAAGTAAAAAAAACGTTATAGTGTTGTAGATTATACTTTCATCCAATGTCTATTTTGCTCAACTTTTGGCAGCATTTGCGTAAACCAGATTATCTCTATCGTTTATTAGGAGCATTAGCTTTTTTAGCTGTAAGTATTTGGCTTAATTTCCAAGCAGGCACATATGCCTATAATCATATGAGCAATGGTGTTAGCGATTTGTTTTTAGATCAAGTTGCAACCTATAATGTGTCATTGTTATTTATTGAAGGGGCAGCTGCTATGGTCATTGGTGCGGTGCTCTTGTGTATCGCCAATCCACCTAAGCTGATCGATGCCACTGCTACCATTGCTCTGATGTATCTGTTCCGATCAGCATTTATTAGTCTTACACACCTTGGTCCACCACTTGCATTGGGTGACATTGGTTTGGGAGACACTCTTACTTCACGTTTTGTCCAAGGAGCTGACTATTTTTTCTCAGGTCATACTGCTTTGCCTTTTCTCATTGCACTTTTGTTTTGGCAAAAAGTGTGGGTAAGAAATACTTACTTAGTACTCACGGTCATTTTTGGCGTCGCGGCTATCATGGGACATCTCCACTACAGCATCGATGTTTTTGCTGCACCGTTCATTGCCTATGGTGTGTATTCAATGCGCAAATATTTATGGCAGCCAACTGTATAAACAGATTGTATGTTGCGTCGCAAACTTTTACATTCGGAAGAATTATCTGATTCTCGGGATGGTCTATTATTTCTACCAGGATATGGCCAATGTATTGCTGGTGTTGAATCTCAGCTAAAAGAGATCTGTCGCGACATGCTTCGGATAGTGGTGCAACCTCCTATGCCTATTGGTGAGACTGGCAGATATCGTTGGGCTGATTTTGATCGGAATGTTCGCCCTCTTGTTTTTCCTCCGGTCCAGATCAGTAGTGGTATTGCTCGAGTACATACATTTGCTCGTCAAATAAAAGAACGTTATCGGATAGAGCGCTTATATTTAGCCGGTTTTAGCCAGGGCGCAGTGGTAGCTGCTCATGCTATTGATCAGTCACCTGATTTATTTGCTGGTGCTGTTTTGTCTCACCCCGTTTTAGTCCCTGCACTTTTGAACCGTGATGCCAGGATGCTCCCACCTTTACATGTCATTGTTTCATTAGATCATCTGGATAGTTATGTGACTAGAGTTGATCGCTTTGCTGTGCTAAAATGGTTAGATCGACGAGGATCCGTTGGTAGTGGTATCAGAAAGGTAGAAAGCGGCCATGCCTTTACTGAAGAAGTCGCTACCGAAATTGAAGATACAATTACCAGATGGCGAAAATAAAAACTTATGCGAAAATCAATTGATGTAGTTACAGAATCACCGAATCCTTACGGATTGGTTGCTGACAAACTTGGGGTACACCAGAATGCTGTGGTTTATTATCCTTGCTCTGGTCCTGATGATTCTCCACGCCAAGGTTTTCCTCGTAATCGATTTATTTGTGCTGACCAAAATGAGGGAGATATGGCTGCTCTATCCAAGCATGGTTGTGAGACGTATGTTGTCGATGTTCGTACTTTCCAACCTACACCAGACGGTGTGGATGTGTTGATTTTACAAAATCCAGTACTCAATGCCTTAGAGTTTGTCGATATAGTCAAGGGTGGTGGACTAGTAATAGCCAATAACTGGCATGGGTCTGCAGGTCAGGTAAATAAACAGCCTAACATGGATCTAGTGGCTGTAATTACTAGTCCTAGAGACAATCCAAAGTGGCAAGATACAGATATTGCTGGTTGTTTTGAAATTGTCAGTACGGACGAAGACTTGGAATCAAGAGGACTACTGGCAAAATACCAAAGTTTGGTAGATAAGTATGCTTCAGGACTTGATGGTAAAAGTGTTGTAGAGCTTTATCAGGCGTTATATGCTGCTAGTTATAATACGATGATGGATGATCATATCGTGATGGATCCTAGTTCTGGTTTAGGATATGTCGCTTTACCTAAACTGCCAAGGAAAAAGCCTTTTGATCCAGGTGATCTTGCCATCTTTAGAAAGAAAAATGAATCAGTAGCAGAAGTAAATGCTAGAAAAGTAGCCATTATCCAGAAGTTAATTGATGAACTTCCTGAAGAAATTGGTGCTTGGTTGAGCAGTTCACTGGCTAAATTGTTAGGGATTGCCATTGATGTCACGACCAAAACAGCTTTACGCACACTATTGGTCGATACCAAGTTGAAAGCTATCCAGCTGGTGATAATAGAGCATGTGACTGAATATTTTCAGACAAAAGCAAGCTTCAGATCTCAGTTTCTAGCTATTGCACCTGATAAGCGTTGGCAATTTCCATTTGCTTTGGAGCAAGAGTTTGGTGTACAGGGCGATCCAGACTTTGCTGCAGCAGTTCCACAAGCAGTACTTGATGCGGAGGAACTATTCAGGGCCGATCCATCTCAAGCTAAGAAGGAAGGGGAATAATCGTTTAGTTCGTAATAATGTTGTTTCGGAATATGTCTGCATTAACCTTTTTTTTGCTCACTATTTTCCACTTTCCTATGAAGAGCATATGCACCGTGTGGGGTAAATCAATGGTCTCGGTACTAGGTAGTAAACAATAGTCCACTTTGTCCTCAGTAAGCATTGCTAAACCTGCCCGTATCATTTCTTCACGGATAGCTTTTGGAATGCTTTCAGGTAAGGTCAGGAGGAGGAGACTTTCTCCTGAGGCGTTGATGGTTCTCCAATTATTATCACTATAAGTGACCTGTCCATCCAACTCACTGCCCCACTCTGGAGCCACATGTTTCAATGCCATGTGTAGCTGTAAAACATTACTAGTTTGCGGAGCGGTTCCAGGTCTTCGAGATACTAATTTTTTGGGATCAATGATTACGGCCTGTTTCAAATATTTGCTTGGCATTTCGGCGCTGCGAGTATGCTCCCATCTGCGTGCACCAACACGATATTCATCTACATAATCAAATGCCATATCGCCTTTTTGGGGATCAAAAGCTAAGCTTTCTAACAGTCTTCTTCCTGTATTCCCAGCTCTAATTGGGGCAATATGCTCTCGATAAAGTTTACTAAAGTGAGTTATTGCAGGGTCCATAGGGTCTAATGCTTCTTGAGCAAGAACCATACCAGCTGTTCGATGGAGATCCATTACCACCGTATCTATTTGTTCTCCAGTGAGCTCACCATCAGCTCCTAGGCCCATTTCTACTAAGTAACTCTTAGTCGTTAGTCTGCCCAGTACTGCCAACGTAGCCATATCCATTAGTGGGGAAAGCACGCGATCATTTGGTGTGCCTAAAATATCACCACCCACATCAACTCCAATGATAGCATCATATTTCTCTTGTGCACTGAGATTCTCAATAGCAGTAGTCAATCCAATGGTACCCTGTCGCAATGATAAACCAAGTATTTGACCTATTTTGCTTCTAGTAGTGCTTAATACTCTGCTCAATGTAGCATCAATATAAGCGCGTTCAGTTAGCTGTTTACCCAAAGCAAATCGTCTACTGGTTGCTGTAATTGTATTAATGGTTTGTTCATCTTGGTCATCAAAGATGTGTTTGAAACGAGGACTGAGAATACCAGCTATATCCACTTTTGTTCCATATGCATGGAGGGCTTCAGCAACTAACACTGCGCTAACAATATCATTGCCTCCACCTGAGCCAACCACGAGCACATGTTTGAGCTGCTGTTGGCCAAGATAATCAAGCATACAATGATTATGAAATATTATCCTTAATTGCTTGAGCCACTGTGGGAGCGATGCGCGTATCTAAGACACTAGGAATAATAAAGTCAGGACTTAGTTCAGTATCACTGACACAACTAGCAATTGCTTTTGCTGCTGCTAATTTGATGCGATCATCGACTTTTTTAGTTCTAGTTGCTAATAGTCCTTTGAATACCCCTGGGAATACCAATACATTGTTGATTTGATTGGGGAAGTCACTGCGGCCAGTACCGATGATGTAGGCACCAGCAGCTTTAGCTTCATCGGGCATAATCTCAGGTACAGGATTAGCCATCGCTAGAATGGCAGGTTTCTCAGCCATTATTTTCACTTGTTCTGATTTAAGCGCTCCGGCTACGGATAGGCCTATGAAAATATTAGCACCTTGAAGGGCAACGCTCAGGTCGCCAGTACGTTTTTCGGGATTAGTGCGGTTAGCTACTTCACGCTTTTCTTCATTAATATCTTCACGATCAGTACTAACGATACCTTTGGAGTCACAGACAACAATGTCTTTGATGCCATAGCTAAGGAGTAGTCTTGTTGTTCCTAGTCCCGCTGCGCCGGCACCATTGACGACTACTTTTACTTGCTCTGGCTTTTGACCAGTAATTCTTAAAATATTGATTATTCCAGCTAGGGTCACGATTGCCGTTGCATGCTGGTCATCATGAAAGACAGGAATATCTAAACTCTCACTAAGCCGCCGTTCAATTTCAAAACATTGAGGAGCAGCAATATCCTCTAGGTTGATGCCACCAAAAGTGGGAGCAATCGCCATCACAGCTTGAATAATTGCTTCAGGGTCTTGAGTGCTCAGTACAATTGGATAAGCATCGACACCACCGAGTTCTTTAAACAAAATTGCTTTTCCCTCCATGACTGGTAGTGCTCCATAAGGGCCGATATTGCCCAATCCTAGTACAGCTGACCCGTCAGAGACGACAGCAATAGTATTGCCTTTGATGGTATAATCATAAGCATCTTGCGGGTTTTTGCCCAAATGAGTAGATACGGCTCCCACGCCTGGAGTATAAGAAATACTCAAATCACTACGGGTAAGCATAGGACCAACCTTACTATAGACACCTAATTTACCTTGAGCTTTCTTATGTTTCAAAAGTGCCTCTTCGCCAAAATTCATTGTGCATACATTAAAAGTGAGTTGATTTTACTCGGACAAGAACTAAAAGTAAAAACTGGGGAAAAGTTGAGAGTTGAAAGTTTGGAATTAATTCATCCTGAGCGTAGCCGAAGGATCCGGCTGCCATGCAGTTCGGTTGAATTATCAGACCTGAAGCCTGAATTATGGGAGGCGCAATTTTAAAATCTAGATTATAAATTAAAACCATCAGACGCATCAATTGTTAGTTGATCTGCCAATTGTAACCATTGAACAGAGTGGGGCCCGATCCTTCGACTCCTCCCGCATGCGCGGGATCCGCTCAGGATGAATTGATAGGAACAACTCGCCACTCTCAACAGATCTCTGCTCTCTGATCTTTGCACTTTGAAATAAGATTGAAATTGTTTCTTCGCGGAAAAAACAGTATTTTAGTTTTGTTAAAGATTGAATTATGAATCCTATTTTAGCAGCATCTGAAGAAGTAATGAGGTTGGCACAGTTTGTTACTATTGATCAAGAACGGTTGCGTGCTTTTGCTGAGCAGTATCAACCAGTGCATAGCAAACATTGGCTGCATGATGCTCCTTTTGATTTAGCTAATTTGTCTATAGAAAACACGGCTAATTTTTTGTTGCTTTTTTACTCGTTAATTTTTTGTTTCTGGGGAGAGCCAAAGTGGACCATTGATTATCTCGGAGAAAAATATGATGGTTCATATGGGTTGTTGGTAGCACTCAGAAGAGCCTACGAACAAGGGAAACCAATATTTGATTGGAGCTATTGGCAGCATATTTCTAGTGAAGAATTTGCAGCTATCTTCGCTGGCAATGTAGAGATTCCGCTTTTTGCTGAGAGGTTAGCTATTGTTCACGAAATCGGAACAGTAACTAGCAAACAACATCAAGGCCAAGCAGCTAATTTGATCAAAGCTTGTGGAAAAGATGCGCGAAAGCTCCTCGCTCTACTCAGCGATCACTATCCATCATTTCGCGATATCAGTACTTATAATGGTGCTTCGGTACCGTTCTACAAACGTGCCCAATTGTTTGTCATCGATATTTTCCATTTCTTTGAGGGCCAGGGCTTGGGTGAACTAGAGCATATTGATAACATTACCGCTTTAGCAGATTACAAAGTCCCGCAAGTATTACGGCACTTAGGTATTGTCACTTATGCAGCTGATTTGGCACAGAAAGTAGATACTAAAACAGAGCTGGTCTACAATTCTCCTTCAGAAGTTGAGATCAGAGCAGCTAATGTCTGGACTGTGGAATTACTAAGAAGATTAATAGCTGTACATAATCCAGAAGTAACCAGCACGGCAATCAATGATTCATTATGGTTACAAAGCCAGACAGCCAAAGATATGCAGCCATATCATCGATGTCGGAATATTTATTATTAGATTTGAGTGGGGCCGGATCCTTCGACTCCGTTCCGCTTTGCTCAGGATGAATTAATTGGTCAACTTAAGATGACGCTCCTGAGCGACAATTCACACTTCGCAATTCTGAATTCGTAATTATGCCCAGCTATTCTTCCAAAACATTGCAGAAAAAATTAGGCTACCAATCAGCAATGAATGTATGCGTCATCAATGCGTATGCCAATTACTGGCAAGATATTGGAGCCTTACCTGATGATGTGAACGTCAATAATCAGTTGAACAGTCACTATCAACTGATTCACTATTTCAGCAAGAAGTGGTCTGAGTTGAACACCATATTTCCTCAACTAATTGAACACTTAGCTCCAGGTGGCATGATCTGGATTTCCTGGCCCAAGAAAGCAGCAAAAATCCCTACAGATTTAAATGAAAACCTAATCCGAGAACTTGGTCTAGCTTTAGGTATCGTTGATGTTAAAGTATGTGCAGTCAACGAAATCTGGTCAGGCCTAAAATTCCTCCGCAGAAAACAACTACAATCAAAAATTTCTGTACTCTGATCTTTGCTCTTCATCTCTCTACTTCTATGTCTTCACTTAAACGCTTCCTCCTAACCTCAATCTTAGCCTCAGTCTTAGTCTCAGTCTGGTCACTCGAGCCAACATCACTAGCTCAAGCCCAAACAACCGTCCCCTCCGGCAGAAAAGTAGTAACTAATATCTACTTCCGCAGTTATGATGTTCACTTCGTAGTCTATCCTGATTCTCATATGGATGTGACTGAAAAGATTACAGCTGATGTAGCCAACCTTACCAACAAGCATGGCATCTTCCAAGTAACCTCTACTCGTTATCGAGATCAGAAAGGTAACATGGTCGAAACGCCCATTACTTTACAGTCGATTACTAATTTTAGTGGGCAGTCACTACCATATGCAGAAAGCAAAAATAATTGGGACCACACCATCAGTTGGCAAATTGGTGATGCTGACAAAATTATTCAAGGAGTAAATCAATATCAGATTCAGTATCAGGTGGGAAATGTGATCGATAGTAGTAATCCTCAGTATGACCAATGGAAATGGGATGTATTAGGTACTTTTTGGGATTTAGAAATAGACCGTTTTCAGGCAACGATCGATTTTCCTTCACAAGCATTGGCTCAAAGTGTCAAAACTACCATGGGTAAGGCAGGAACGGATACTGTCCAAGGTGTAAAGAGTGAATGGGTTTCCCCATCGCGGCTAGTCATTCAAACTACCAAAACTGCTGGCCGCAAAGAAGGGGTGACTACTACAGTGCAAATTGCCAAAGGAGCTGCTGGTGTCAGTATCTTCACTCCATATGTCCAGGGATTTGGTCAACAGCTAGGGACATTAGCTCTTTATGGCTTTCCTTTTCTAGTTTTCCTCATTGTATTTGCCCTTTGGTATCGTTTTGGTCGCGATGCCAAAACACATCGAACCATTATTGCTGAGTACTACCCACCAGAAAATATGTCAGCAATGGAGATGGCTTTATTGTTACGCCATGGCCGTTGGTCTAACAAGCTGATTAGTATTGGCGTCATGAATCTAGCGGTGAAAGAGTTTATCAAGATTCACATTACCAAAAAGTTGTGGGGACTAAGCACCGATGTCATGCTTGAAAGTACTTTGGATGAGGCAAAAAGTGCTCGAATCAGTGTGGGAGAATTAAATTTGCTTCACGATCTGATGAGTTGTCGGCTCAATAGTCCGTCAGGTTTTGTGTCTAAGAGTGAGTTACAGTTGAATTTACGTCAGAAGGTAGCAGCCATCGAAGATCGCACTCGGGACAATCTCCAAGCAAAGCAGTATATTGCTACTTATGCCTGGGACTTTTCAACAATATTCTATGTTGTCGGACTTGCATTCTTTTTAGCTGCTGGAATTGGTAGCGCTTATTATGGTCTATTGTGGTTGGCGTCATTTGTAATTGCCGCATTGATTGTGATTGGTTTTGCACCATTTATGTTTCAAGTCACACCAGCAGGAGCTGAAATGCTAGATAAAATCATGGGTTTCAAGCTCTTTATGAAACAAGTAGAACAACATCGCCAAGTATTCTTTGAAAAAGAAGGAGAGTTAGTCAGCTTACTACCATACGCCATGGCCTTTGGTATCACTAGCTTGTGGCTAAGTAAACTAAAAACTTTAATTTCACCAGAACAGTGGCGTCATTTTAATACCTACATGTTAGCTGGCACTGGTAGTATTGGTGACATCACTGCATCGATCAACTCTATCAGCAGCGCTATCTCTAGTAGCGTCTCTTCAAGTAGTAGCGGTGGGACTGGAAGTGGGGGAGGAAGTAGTGGAGGAGGAGGGTGGTAGTTTTAAATTCAGAATTGCGAAGTGCGAATGGCGAATTTTAATGCAGAATTGTAGCTCGATGGAGTCATCCCGAACGGAGTGAGGGATCCTGCCGACACTCTGTTTGGCAGCCAATGAATCATCTGTCATCCGTCCCATTTCAGGTCCCAAGCTCCAGGCCCCTAGCCGCTTCAAAAGTTGACAATATTTATAATAGTGGTTTAATTGTGGGTAACCCATTTTTATGAAAGCAGGTAAGTCTCAGGAAATTAGTCGAGAAATTATTGGAGATAATCGGGAGCTATGGCATCGACTAGAGCAAGTTGCTGATCGCTCAAAAATCGAGGAAATACTTCTGGAATATAAAGAGGCTGTTAAACAAGCTCGTGGAGCTAAGGATAAGTCTTTAGTAAAGAGAGCAAGATGTGAGGCGTTTTTGAATCTTTGCGCTGTTGCCTCTACAAATAGTGTAATTGGGGATGCTGATAAGTTTCAGACGCTTAGTCGGGAAGTTATTGGAGAACATGTGGATTTGCTAGAGCCATTAGGGCAAGTCGCTGATCGTCAAAGAGTAGAATCAATACTGTTGGCATATGAAACCGCAGCCAAAGAAGCTCGCGGCGCTATGCGTGAAACTTTAGTGAAGATGGCACGACGTCAAGCCTTTTTGAAGCTTTCCACAGCTATTTCTTTGCAGACTAACATGAATGACATTGATACTAAAGGAGAATTTTCTGCTGGTGTATTAATCGCTCTCCTTCAAGAATCTATCGATACAAGTACTGAAATTGGCAAAAGAGAATGGGCTCTATTAGAAAGTTATTCGGGATCAACCGCTGCTGTAGAGATACTTATTGCTAAACTAAGATCATGGTTGGTAAAAATGGATGTTGCTGACCCTCAAATTACTAACTGGGTTGAAATGTGGAAACTTTATGCTGCTAGAAAATTGGCAGCTATTCCGACACCCGTAACGTTGGTAGGGGCTGATGTTCCTGATATGGATGTTGTACTTGAAGTAGCAAATACGGTTGAAGTAAATATGACGACAACGGATGAACCTGATGTCCAGGCGATGGCTGCACACATAGATGGTTCACGTGATTATAGTCCAGCTGCATTAAAAGCTTATTTACTAGCGTCTTGTCATGGAGACGAGGCTGAAGTGAAAAGAGCTTATATTGAAAGTGAAACTGATACTCCTGAAAAATTAGCTACATTTATAACCACAATCCTTAATTTGGCTGGGGATCGGGAGATCGCAGAAGCTGAGGAGGTTGCATCTAAGGCTACATCGTCACCAGTCACAGCACTGCTCACGCTTGGGTTGCAAGTTTTACTTTTCGAATTTAAACGAGATAATCGTCCTTCACCGGTGCCTGTTGAGCCCAGAGCTTGGCATTTAAATAAAGGCGTTGGAGAATTTGAAAATGTTGCTGATGAGAATGAACACTTTGATCGAATAAGTCTAGGACTGGGTGAAGATCCTGCTGAAAGGAGTAAGGTTACAGTTTTGGCAGACTTGCCAGCAGTTACTAGCCTTCCTGAAACAGATTTCCCAGATGTGTTCATATCTCTTGGCGAAGAAGAGACGGAAGTTAGTTTTGTGAGACCTCGTGAGATTACTAATCCTTTGGGAGAAGCTACCGGAGAGACGAGTGGTATCATTGCTGTTAACCAGTTGGGTGATTCTCAAGCTATAGAAAGTCTTAAAAGTATTTCAGCAGACCCTAGCTTAGTTGACATGGATAAAGTTAGTCTCACAGTTGATCCAGCAATCACTAATATAAATGCACGTCGGACACTAACACCTATCCAAAATGGCATAGCTCGAAATCTTCCTCGGAGACAAGGACTTTTGTCATCATTAGCCTCCGTTACTGGACCAATGTTTGCAGTGGCTGCGTCGATGTTGCTTGCTGCTGGGTTAACAGGACGTACCAGTGGTTCCGATACTAATAGCCGTGGTGAGATGATTACTGATGTTAGAGCTAGTACCACCACCCTTCATTCAGTTACCTCGATAGCAAATTCACCTCGAAGAGAACGTGAAGTTTGCACTGATCAGGTAGTGAATACCGATCACAACACTCTTGCTGTGGTGTCACCTAAACCATTAGTATTTTATACTGAGGATGTTTTACCTGAAGGACCGAATACATGCATTATGGGAGGTGCCAAACATGTAATGCGTACTCGATTTAATATTGTTGATGAATTGAGATTAGAACAGTTAAGTACTCAAGCTGAAACAGCTATTAGAGTTGCTCGCCCAGTTGGAATCCATACCAAACCTGGTGACCAAGTTGCTTTGGCTTACGATGAAGTGAATCAAACTTGGTTGGTGCGCCAACTGCGTGGTGGTCAAACCATTGTGCAAGCATCATTTGCGTCAACTGACAGTGCTATTGTGGCGTTTCATAATGAGACGGTGAAGCCTAACTTATTGACCAAACTTTGGAACAAAGGGAAAAGCTTATGGCAAAGTTTCAGAGGCTTGTGGGCTTAAACAGAATGAGATCTATTTATTACCAATAAAGTTCACAGAGTGACTAAGAAGGCGTAAGATTGCAAAATCTGATGCCTTCTTATGAATCAATATTATACCGGGTGTTCTGGCTTTTCTTATCGCGAATGGAAACATTATTTTTACCCGGATACTTTACCGGTTAAAGATTGGTTTTCATTTTATACTCAACATTTCAACACAGTCGAAATTAACGCTAGTTTTTATAATTTACCTAAGTTAGCGTTGCTGCGTCGTTGGTGGAAACTGAGTCCAGTGGATTTTCGATTTACGATGAAAGCACCTCGTACCATTACCCATTTTAAGAAATTTAAGGAAATTGGTGAAGAATTAGAGCAATTTTATCAGTTGTGTACCGATGGATTGGAAGAAAAACTGGGGTGCATCCTTTTTCAATTACCACCTTCAATTCATTTTGATCCCGCATTACTTGATTTGATATGCAACCAATTGAGTAGCAATTATCAAAATGTAATTGAGTTTCGTCACTCCAGTTGGTGGCAAGAAGCTGTTTACCAAAAATTGAGAGACGCCAATGTTACTTTTTGCTCAGTGAGCTATCCTGGTTTGCCTACATCAGTTATCCAAACTAGTTCGGTAATTTATACTCGTCTACATGGTGTCCCTAAACTTTACTATTCAGCCTATAGTACAGATGAAATAAAGCAATTAGCAATGCAGATTAAGCAATCTACAGCTGATACTACCTATACAAACTTTAATAACACTGCATCCTTAGAAGCTATTGGCAATGCTCGCTTGCTGCATAGTTTCCTAACCCGTGAACGTGGGTAATTATTGTTTGATACCACGATCTTCGATCGCTTGTTTGATAATATGAGGCATGGCGATATTGATTAAATATACCTTAGCATTGTCGGGGAAAAATATGACTTCTAAAGTACCGTAGCCAAAGAGTTTTGCCCAGAAATTTTGTTGTAAAGTGACACTTCTAATTTGATTGAGAGAAAAATCTTTTTCTTTAGTAGTACTACTTTTGACGACATAACTCAACGTATCTTTGCTTAACCTGTAATAAACTTTGTTCTTGCTAATCAGAAAGACTATTACCCCGATAGCAAATGCTAATAAGCTAAGCATAAAAATATCAGTCAATGCCCAGCTATCAATAATATCTAACAAAAGAACAACAAAATAGATTACTAATAATACTCCAAACCCAATCAAGGCACTTAAGACACTAGTACCCAGTATAAGTATGGGGGATTTCCGAATCAGAAACGGTGGTGCGTCCGGCGAGGGGACTACTGTTGTACTTGGTTCGGTGATAGTGGTCTGCTCAGCTGGAACCGTAGTTGTTTTCATTTCTTCCATAAAGAGGGCAATTACGAATGTTGATGCTCTGTATCCTACGCTTGCTCGGATCGATGAACAATAGTGATTAAAATTTCAGTAAGATGAAAGTGAAGTTTGTTAATGAATCTTAAGTGTTTAAAAATTGACTTCATCGCATATGAGCCTTATTGTTTTCAATCATAAGTAACAGGAACATTTATGCAAAAACGCGAAAAAACGATTCAAGGAATTATGGACTCCTTTCACACTGTAAAGCGCTCATTCAACACCAATCATTTAGGTATTCGTAACAAAGGAGAGATCACCCCAGCTCAGTGGCCCATTATTTCCAGCCTGAAAGATCGTCCTACTATAGCGCTCAAAGAGTTGACAGCCATGCTACAAATTAGCAGCAGTGCTATTACTCAGTTAGTCGATGCTTTAGTGAAAAAGGGGTTAATTATACGCAAAGAATCAGTAGATGATCGTCGAGTAATTCTCATCGAGCTCACCAAAAAAGCTAAAGAATCTTTAGCAATAATGCGGGAAAAAGCAGTTATCCACCTGAGTAAAGCATTTACAGTTTTGACTGATGAAGAGCTCACTATTTATGAAACACTCAGTGCCAAAGTCGCTGATAATATTCGCTCTCAGAAAGAGTAACTGCTGCTAAAGTGACCACTACCTTGATCCTCAACCGAAGGTAAAAGCAAATGCTTTGATAGCGCTATTGGTGAACTTCAGTGTCAGTAAATGTTCTTCAGTGTTTGGTAGTGCAACTAGATGATAAAGGCGATCAGTATCAACCAAAAGCCCGCCCGATGTCAGGTCCTTTCCTGATTGAGTAAGTGTAATTGGTTGGTTATCTAAAAATACTTGGACATTGCCAGGTTCGTTGGCATCTTGAGGAGTGAGTACTAAATAAACATTTTTGCTATTGAATCGATAGCTCAAGCTACTGCCTTCAGTACTTGCAACGAATTCTTTATCTGTTATCCAGTCTCCTGCTAGGGTCCATTGGTTGAGTCTTAATTGATTGGGATCTCGATCAGGCTGATAATTAGCTCGGCGCTGTATTCCCAAATATGTTTCTGGTGAGTGACCGCGATTAGGTGTTTGATCTTCAGGTGTACTGGTGATATCGGGCAAAGCGAGATCTTCTTTTGCTTCCAATAATAATGCTCGAATGTTATTTTCAGATTCGTCATACTTGCCTTCACCAAAATGAGTAGCTCGAATATTACCATCAGCATCAATTAAATATTCTGCTGGCCAGTATTGGTTGTAGAAAGCATGCCAAGTAGCAAAGTCGTTATCTTGAGCTACCGGATAATCAATATTAAAATTATTAATTGCGTCAGCGACATTGTCCGTATTATGTTCAAAAGCAAACTCAGGTGAATGTACACCAATCACCACTAAACCTTGATCCTTGTACTTGTCATACCAACCAGTCACATGAGGAAGTGTGCGGATACAATTGATACAAGAATAGGTCCAAAAGTCGATCAGAACTACTTTACCTTTGAGTTCGGCTATGGTGAGTGGTTTACTGTTGAGCCAGTTAGTAATGCCTTGGAGTTCGGGTGCTTTGCCTAAAATTGGTAATCCACTACTTTTCTTGGTAGTGATAATCGGTGAAGGAGTCATTGTTGGGCGTCCTTGTAAAGCATTGAGTTGATCCTGGACTAAGGTACTTTGTTCTAATTGTTGAGTGATTCCAGTGCTGATAGAACTAGGTAATTTTGCTAAAAGATTGTTCTGAATCAATTGATCTACACCAAGGAGCATTGCTAAGGCAGTAACAATCATCACCACGCCAAATCCTTTTTGAATTTGAGGAGCAATGGTATTCAGCCGCTTAATTTTTTGCAGCAAAGTCTTACTGCCATAAATGATCAGGAGCAAAGGAATACAAGTGCCAATGGCATAGGCAACTATGATCAGGATGGAAATAACATTGATAGTGTTGGTGGCTGCTAAAGCAATCACCGATCCTACAATTGGCCCCACACATGGTGTCCATACAAGCCCCAAACTGAAACCGATTAAAACACCACCAAGAAAATCCTTTCGTTGAGCATTCTGTCCTGTTTTAGGTAAAAGTTTAGTAACCAATACTTCGAATGCAACTAATAACTTTGGTATCAGTAAGAGCACACCGAAAAGTAGCAGAATTGTAATGGCGATAGTGCGTAGTAAAGCTGGATCTAATCCTAAATATTTAGTGAGATAGCTCAAAGCTAAAGTGAAAAACGTGAAGCTAATCACTAAGCCTAAAACTATGCCGAGTGGTCTTTTTTTACCCCCCGTCACCCCAGCAGATAGCACGATCGGCAGGATCGGTAAAATACAAGGTGCCAAAATCGTGGCAATACCCGCCAAGAAAGCAAAAAAGACTAGGATAAGCATAACTGTTGATTAAGATGTGTGCGCTGAACCATTCTTACTTGGGCTAGCTAACCACCATTGATTCTTTCCAGGATCCTGGAGTCCAGCAGTGCGATCTCCATATACTTGATCAGTAGGTGGCGTGAGGCTAATAGCACCGGCATCTAATGCATGTTGGTAAGCGGCATCGACGTCAGCGACGTAGAGATAGTACATACCGGGCATGGGAGGATATTTTTCCGTAGCATCCGCCATCATGATCATGGAGTCATCGATCATTAGCTCCGCATGACGAATTTTACCATCATCTAATCTGGTCACACTAAGCTCAACAGCATTAAATGCTTTCTTGAGAAACTCCAGGGTGGCTGCGGCATTGGCAATAGTCAAATAAGGCGTGATCGCCATCGCTCCTTGCGGTCGCAAATTGTGATCATAACTAGTCATAGAGAATGTTTAGATTTAAAGATACTGTATACTAAACCTGCTCTGAAATAAATTGTGATTATGAGAAAAATTATTCTCCTAAGAGGCTTACCTGGCTCAGGCAAAAGTACTTGGGCTAGAAATTTGATTAGACAGAATCCAGAACAGTATAAGCGGGTAAATAAAGACGACCTGCGGATGATGATCGACGATGACATGTGGACTTCAAATAATGAAAAATTCATCCTTCATATTCGTAACGTAATTATTGCTGAGGCGCTCAAGTCTGGCAAAGATGTGATTGTCGATGATACTAATTTACATCCTAAGCATGAGAAATATTTGAGGAAAGTAGCTGTTACTTATGGTGCTGTATTGGAGTCCAAAGATTTCTTCGATATCAATGTTGATGAGTGTATTATGCGCGATAGCAAACGAGCCAAACCAGTAGGCGAGAAAATTATTCGAGAGATGGCTGCTCGTTATTTGAGTCAAATCAGTTAAGGTAGTTTTGTTATGTTGACCAGTATGCGCTTTCCTGTTATTTTTATGTCTAAAATTTTAACTAGACATTTTAGACATGAAGAAAGTACTAGCACCATTATTGGGGACATACCGTAACCGACCGCAGATTGTTCTTGCCAACGCATTTGAAGGAGCATCTCTCTCAGTACCCTTTACGTTAGATAACGATAGACTTTTAGTCGCACCTGATGAGGTTGATTTAGTCAGATCAATTAGAACTATTTTTGCCAGTCTTGATCTACAATGTATTGCTCGTGCTGGTATTTTTGGTTTCGATAAAAATACTGAAGTGCCTGCAAGAGGAACTGAAGATCAAGGATTACGATTATTACCTGCTCGTTATGGTAAAGATGCAACATTAATTAGCAAAAAGCTTAAAGTTCCAATGGAAGTACTAGAAGAGCTGAGCGACTCATCTGACAATCTAACTATCGAAAATACTGCTTCAACAGAGGTATTCTCGCTTCGTCATGCGCACAAGGTTGCTAATACAATTTTAGGTTTAATACCTGTTGGCAAAGGTAAACCTGGAATTAAAGTAATGACTAATGGTTCTGAAACTTTTGCCCCTAAGGACTTTAAAGAGTTTTCAGCAGTTGTTAAAGATTTGTTGGCTAGAGGTAGAAAATGTTTTATTGGTACTACTAAAAATTCTGGACCTATTCAACACCTTGGATCTGTACAAATGTTGATCGCAGAAAGGGATACTGATGATTTAGTCTGTAATGTAATGGAACCAACTCACAATTCTTTGGCTATGAGTGGAGATATAGACAGATTCGAAGTTCCTTCAGTTCTAACTACTGCAGCTAAGTTTTTATCTATTCATGGCTACTATGGTTTTGCTTCAATAGCTCTAGGAAAGGTTCAACGAGGTACTGTTATTCCGACGTCTATCAGTTATGGATTCAACCCTGAACTAGCCGCTGCTTTTACTGCTGCAAAAGTATTTGCTAGAGATGCTGCAGTACCAAAATGGGGGCTTGCTCATCAAACAATTCAGCCTGGATCTATGTCTACAACAATAATGAGCCGTTTAGCTGATTCTAAGCTGTTTTTTGGTAAAGGTTCTGATCACGGCATCATTCCATTAACATTACCAACTGTAACCCGACCAACACTAAATTATATAGTGTTAGCAAAAAACGCTACAACTGCCCAAACCATAGTAGAAAGAGTACGCGATGTATTGCAATAATTGTTTCTTATGTCCCCCGACCATCAGCATGACCGTGAACTTCCTAGGGCTGTAGTAGCCGAAGTTCATGCTGTGTTCCAGTCTGATGTGGAGATTTTTTATATTGATGATACTGATAATATCCGAGTGATTTTCACTATGGGAAAAAATCACTTAACTTTAGATTTAGAATTGGGCCAAGAAGTAGGGGCATCTAAGAAAGAATATTTATTGAAGTCATTGAGTCCAGATGGTGTACACAATATGTTTGATGACGAATTAAAGGAGTTTCTTTCATTTGGCAGGGATCTTCGCCGTCTGAGAATATTGGAGATTAGATTGTCAGGTTTATTTTCTACACTTTCTACTAGCTACGATCCTATTCGTTCGGTACGGGATGCAACAGAGGTGCTTGATGATGCTGATGGTGCACAGAATAACCAGGAAATAAGAGGTAATCGCAACTCTGAAGAGCCTGATCATGGTATGTCTCTTGAGTATGAAAGTATGCCTGCTGCAGCTAATGAATCATTTCTTCCTCAAGTAGGAGCAGGTGAGTTAGAAGTTGCTGAAGCGAATGCAGCATTAACTGCTGAAAAATTAAGTTTAGCAGCGCTTGGTGAATCTAATAGTGGTATTCATGTGGCTGCCGTCGCTGATATACCAACACCTGTCTCTGTAGGTAAAGGTCCCTATCGAGCAAGGCCACTTAACTCTCCACCTCAACGTCCAAGTGAAGTCCCGCAAGGGTATTCACCTCTTAGAACAATGTTTAGGGCCTTTCTGGCAGGAGCCGTGTTTACCTCGGGTGCGTTCGTAGCTCATCATCACCTGTCTTCTCAGCCAAATCAGACTGTAACGGCTATGCCTGTAGTACCTAGAAGACAGCCAGTTCAGCCAAGGACTAGTGAGCCTGTGATTAGACCAACGCCAATTCCCCGATGTAATACTTATACTGTTGTCAGTACGATACGTGAACGAGGAGTGTTGTCACTTTTGAGAAGAATGGAACGAGAGCATCATTCTGCATTCACTACTTATCGGTTAGTGCCACAACAACTACAAGCATTTAGTATAAGGCCAAGACATCAAGCTGAAGCAGCTGCACATATGCCTACTGATCCTCGACACAGCTTGGGAGAGGGGGCTCGGTATCGTTTTGGCAAAGTGATTCCTGGTGATACGGTGACACTACAGATCTGCCCTGACCATTCACTCACTTTTACTCATACCCGAGCTAATATTGGGCTATATAGCTTTAGTCTCCGCTAAGGTCTTAGCACGTTCAACTAATTTTTGGTGCCTTTGAGAAAGAATGGCATCAACATTACTCCTAAGCTTGGTCATAATTGCGACAGGTAGCAAATTATGTTCACATGCTTGGGCAATCAGGCTGGCCAAGGGGAGCGGTAGTACAGTCATTTCTGCCATTTGTGCCTCAAACCTTTTTAAGTGATGGATATCGCATACCACGATATCATTGGCATGTACCAGTGAGAGAACTTCTTTCTGATGAAGTACGGTTCTAATACCGGCACGACTAATAGTCTCTGCAACCCTTGCTGCTAATGGTTCTTCAATATAATCACAGAGCCTACTAACTACTTCTGCATTCGCTATTGCTTTTTCCCTTTCATCTGCATCAGGTATTGCCGCCGTATCTAGTACGGCGCGTACTGGCGGAAAGATATCTGCAACACCGGCTGGCATTAAATGTTTGATCAGCTTAATAACAAAAGGTGAGTGTTCTGCTATTTCTGTTTGAACTACATGACAATTCCCTCTAAATCCACCTTCTTTAATGAAGGCGAAAATGTTCGCAATTGCTTCAAAATGCACTTCAATGCTTATATCAATAGTATCAGATGAAGGTGGAATACTAGTGCGTTCGTACATAGAAGTAATTGCTGCTTCACTCAATATGGTATCTAGATGCTCAAAGGGGTATCTCAAATGTTCTAAACCTGGCTCAGTGGTTGTTACTCGCCAACAAGTATGATCAGGGAGCACTAATGCTCCACCGCCATGCGGGCTGAGTATATTTCTAGCTACCTCTCTAATTTTTTCTCGGCTTGCATGACCATCCAATATTCGATGATGTGTTTTATAGCCTAGCTGGTTAAGCATCCGTAATATCTCCTTACTGATAGCACGGTAAAGACTATTATCCCGATAGAGGAGGGTGATTTCTGGTTTATTTAAGAGGTTATCTACACCTGTAGTAGTTCGAATCGGTCTCATATCCTCGAATTAATTGATAGCTGACTTTAATCCTGCTTGGTTCATCATTCAAGAGCTAATTAATAATCAGGAAATAATTTACCAAAAAGCAGTAGTCAAATTAAGACTACCGCCTTTTGTAAGCCAATTAACTATTTACTCTCCTAAACTACTTTTTATCATCCATCTCATCTTTTGATGATCTTCCAACATTGCTGTGAGCATGTCAGCAGTACCGACATCATCTTGTTTTTCGGCAAGTTCAATCGTGTCTTCAAGCAAACTACTATTTGTCTCATGGAGTTTTAATAAGGTCTTGAGATGTTTATCAAGATCTTTTTCATGGACATCATTGGTCTCAGTGACTTTCAACTGACTAAGCTTGGTATATTCTGGGAATCTACCTTCACTAATACCATCGAGCTGACGGATGCGTTCTGCTACTTCATCGATGTTTTTGTAGATCAATTCTGCATGGTTATCTAAAAGCTCATGATACTGATGAAACGATTTTCCTTTGAAATTCCAGTGATAGCCTTTGTATACGACATAACTATGGAAAAAGGTAGCAAGGATTTGGTTAAGTGGTGTATGTAAAGAATTCTCTTTCATAAAAATTTGATTAATGACTAAAACCACTAATCACCTTATCATTTTTGAGAATAACTCTCAAGTATTTTGTTTTGATTGTGTTGACCTATTAATCTTTTTTACCAAAAAGGAGGCTGGAATGCAATTCTTCGGGCTTGAATGGTTGTAAAATAATCACTTTTGTCGGAAAAGTAAATAATTGGCTATCAGCAGCTAATGCTTCTTGAAGACGCATTTGGTCATAGCCGAGAGCGACGGTATGGGGTTGATAGCTTTGTAATACTTGCCACATTTGGATATCGGGATCACCAGCCACTATTTCATCAGCAATTTGTAGCGCTTTAATATTGTTTATCCGTTCAGCTAAGGGCAAACGAGGTGGGTGCTTTTTAAGCTTTTGTACCACGTGATCTTGCGTGACAGCGACGATGAGATAGTCACCGTAGCTTTTAGCTTCCTGGAGCATCCGAATATGGCCATCATGAATGCCATCAAAGACGCCGAAACAAAATACCTTTTTCTGAGTCAAATCCATAAATTGATTTTGTGATTCGAATATAGCACAGTGGTCCTGCACTAATCGACTGTATGTATTATGAACAGCTAGAAAAGCAGCTCTATGCCAATCTGCTCTATCCAGAGTCAATGCGTAAAGTAATGTCCGGTATTAATGCCTGGCATGACTTTTGTGATTTACCAATGGAGAAGAAAAATCTTTTTCTTTTTCCTGATGATCAAGGCACCTGGGAGCCTGGCTATAAACGAAGAAGAAAATCGGAAGGACGAGAAGACAAAGAATATTTTCACTTTCATGGAGACTACTTAGCTATAGTTGCTAAGTACGGTTTAACTGAAATCGTAGCCAAAGATCCTGTGCTGAGCGCTCTCTATCAATTAGTGACTGATATTCGACATGAGACAGAAAAACTAGTAGATACTATTGCTGTTGACTTAGAGAGATTTGTACCTGGTGTGGTAGCGAATGTGCAAGCGAGTAGAGATTTAATGACTCTGCGCTTTTTACATTATGATCCCAAAGATGATGCCGATGACAACTTAGCTGCTGCACACTTTGATCGCTGTGGCTTTAGTTTCCATTTGTACGAGAATATGCCTGGTCTGCAACATCTAGATTGGAATCATCAATGGGTTGATTCACCTATTGATCCCTCCAACACAGTCCTCTTCACCAGCTACCAATTACAAAAAGCAAGCGAAGGCAAATTACAAAACACATGGCACCGAGTAGTCCGTCGGAAAGATATTCCAACTACTGGAGACCGTTATTCTTTAGTTGCTTTCGTTCCTTTCAAGCTGACTCCAACATATTCTTTTGATGCCAGATCACAAGATATGACTCCGGGATACGTTAAATAATTCAGAATTGTAGCTTAAGGGTATCATCTTGAACGAAGTGAAAGATCCTGCAGACACTGCGTTTGGCAGGGCACAAACCATAAATTCATCCTGAGCAAAGCAAAGCGGCGTCGAAGGATCTGGTAGGCACTCAGTTAGAGCTGAGTAGGTATGTAGCCCCTATTTCAAGCCTCATGATTTCCCTTGCTCTCTCCAATCATTATCGTCAAAAAAACCAAGCTGATAGCCAATAGTGCTACCCAAATGGTGAAGAAGTTGGGTATTGCATACACAAATCTGACTGCATTGAAAATTGCTAAAGCACCTAACACTATCATTGTCGTTGTGCTCACCGCGGTGTATGTGCTTCTTGTAAGGATGCGAAAAAATGCTGCCCAAAGCGAAAGCATCAAAAAGATACTGACTATCGTAAAATTTTGCTCTGCTATTGCTCCATAAATTATTTGTTCAGCATTCTTTCCCATCGCATTTATAGCTGCATTGTGTAATATTTCTTGAAAAGCAGACTGAGTTAGGTACGTAGTAACTACAATACTACGAGCAACTATCCAAATAATTGCAGCAATTGGTAAGCTGAAGATGCTCGACAACCAAATATCTGGTTTGAAGCGTAAATTAAGCAGACCTAAAATTGCCATAGCATCTAGTCCAACTAGTACCTCAGTAGTGGTGATGCTAGCTAACCAAGGGACGCTGCTCCAGAGGTGATTGAAGTAACCTAAATAGCTTAAAACTGTGAGAATAGTCAAAATGATCACGCTGGGGATGATGATCATTCGCGCTTTTTGAGTATCTCGAGTCAAAACTGTATCTAATTCACTTCGTTTGGTGATGTGGATGGACTTGGGCATGTAATAGTTTTCTAGATTCATGCTAACACAAAGAAACGGGGATTTTTAGGAAAGTTATATTTTGTTATTTAGTCCACTTTGCCCGATACAAGGCTGCTTCCAGTGCTGTCTCACGGCTGATTGTTGTTATGGTTACTATTTTGATTCGTCCACTGGCTATTTCTTTAGTGTCATTGCCTATAGTAAATGCCATTGTTACCCCTTCACTGTCAGGTTTTGATCGATCAATCTTGGCTACTGACACCCGACAATGGTTAGCACTCAGATCATGGATACTTGGAACAGAAAGACCTTCAATACTACTTACCAACATTGCGAAGAGAGTGTTACTCATTTTTCGAGTTGTGTTCATGGCAAGATCTGCATAGGTGCTAAAAAGTTCGGTATTGGCTGTACCAGTAAATCCACTTAAGTCTATCTCTTCCGTTGTTTCATGCCCTAGGTCTAAATGGGCTAATCTAATTAACTTTCTTTTAGTTGAACTACTTGCACCTGATTCTGCTTTTCTTTTAACTGCCGCGCTTAGTCTATCATTATAACTTGTCCAATTACCTCCATAGATTGGTTTATCTTTAGCTGTACCTACTACTTCAATATGATTACCCTTGGTTGTCTTGCAGGTCATCACCGTTGTGGCGCCCGGGTAATGGTTTTGGGCATCTTCGTTGTTGATGATCTTGGCTGTTAAGTCTAATTCAGATTGCATTGGTTGAAGGAATCTACATTTCTCTACGAGAGTGACCCGATCTTGAGCTAAATATTCAGCTATTCGCATCATCGGTGTCAGGGCAAAAGTACTGTGAACCATCAGCGGTCCACCAACTGCTGTAAGTGCTAATCGAGTGGTTGCTCGTGCTTGTTTTTCACCTATAACTACATCCTCTAAGCAGTCATAGGGATAATCTCTTTTAGTGTCTGCTGTGATCTGGGTTATTAGCTCCTTTTTGCTTCCCAAGAATACTCGGCCGATATCAAAAAGACTGATCATTGGATCTTTTATGAAGTAGTATTATTGAGGCTATTCTTCTTTATGTCAATTGCTGCTATAATGAATTGTTGTTAACACAAAAATATATGCACAACATGCCAGAAAGAATTGAACAAGCTTGTATTACATATGTAGATAGTCTGCCGGGTTTGCGTGCTAAAGCTCATAAAGCAGAATTGCTACGAGTGCGCGCCTTGGTTAATAAACTGTTACGAGCTAAGCAAAAGAATCCTCAAGATGCATTAGTGGAGCTTACTCAATGGGCTGATGCAAGAACAGATGCTATCATTCGAAAAAGTTTGTCTCTTGGTGTTGAGGAGGCGAATCAGTTTAACGGGGCATTAGATGCAGTTGCTGGCTTGAATGCTGCTATTGGGTCTGTACTAGTAGGTAGGTCAACTTTAGAAGTTGTCAATCGTGTTGTGGAAGAGTCAATAGCAATGGATTTGAGCTCTACAGATGAAAAGTTAATTGCATCATTGGGTTTACCAGCTTATCATGCTCAAAAGCTCCGTGATAAGGTTCGTAGTGTCAAAGCGACCAAAGGAGTTGGTCTACATCTGAGACCAGTAAAGAATGCGCCTGAATTAAGAGCTGTCTCATTTGGTAAGATCAGAATCATTTTTAGTCTAGAAACGGGTGAAATCGTTAAAGTTGGTTTCCGTAAAGATGTTTATGATGATGTTAAAGCAAGAAACTAGTTTTCGATTATTTCATTATCATTAAGGAGGTAGCTTTTACTCATTTGTTCAATACTATAGTGGGCACAATCTCTCTCTTCTGTTCTGCACTGATACTCAATTAATAACTCTGAACAACTAAAAGCTTGGTTGTGAATGTGTTATTGTTGAACTTTGATTTCTTGTAATCTTTTTAAAAAGCAGGCTTCTATCTGCGACGATTCTAGAATGCTAATGTTTGCTATTGATTATTATTTATAATGTCTTATAATGACCAGTTAAAATTAAAGCAAACAGTATGACGCAGGCACCAAGTGGTGTATTGGGAGATAAGAAATTAGAGGAAAAATTTGATCTCAAAGGAAAGAGTCTGGATCTGGTGTTATTTGCCACCACGGTACCGACACAAATTCCTCAGACAATAGTTGTTGCTCTTAAGGCCGTACCAATGAAAGCTTCGGCTGTACGTGAGGACTCACATGTAACTAAAGTTCTTGAAGGCCTGATTAAAGGTAGTTATGATGAGCTCTGTCAAAAAATAACTGAGTTAAGAAGCTTTGATAAATTCGACGCATCAGTCCGTCAACCTCTACCAAATTTTGAAGCCGTCTGGGGGCGAATTACCTTTGATAATTTTAACGTTATTGAGTTATTGCAGGCTGTTTTGGGATTAGACCTAAAACTTGTTATGCCTAAGCACTTAACTAATGCAGGTTTTATTTATCTTGCAGAACGTTGGAGTGCTATTTTGGTATGTAATGAACTCTTAAAAGAAATGTTAGCACCTGTAGCACAAAGAAAAAGAATGCTTGAAATACTGGGAGCTACTACAAGTAGTGTTTCGGAGGTTCGTCTAACAGAAGCTCAAAGACCTTTGCCACTTCAAGGAATAGCTAAAGCTGATTCGCCGGATAAATCAGGAATGAGGGCGCCTACAATGGCTGGAAATGCACAAGGTCCTAGACTAGAAGAGGATGCTGCTTCGCGTGCGTTAACTAGACCTTTGCCATATGCAAAATTCAAAAGACAAGATGATACCCCTGAAGCTCGGGCCGCAACTGTTAGATTGCCAGCAAAGTCAGGATCGTTATCCCTTTTACCAACTCTTCAACGGGCTCGTCCTGGGAATGAGGAGGATGTGTTAACTTTGAAACGTCCAGCAGCTTCAGGCCTTGCGGCTAGAAGTGTAGCTGGAGTTTCAGCGCCATTATTTGTGTCTCCTGCTCACCCAAAAGATGTTGGAGGTGATGACGTATCAAATGTAGGTAATTCCCAGCCTGTTGTTGATGCACCAAACGTGGTTAATGGGACTCTAAATGATACCCCGATAGTTCCTACAAACAAAGACTTACAGCCTTCAAGAATGCCTTCATGGGTTCCATTCGTACCATTTGTTGGAGCCGTTGGTCTACTGGCGGGCTTAGGCATATCAAGAATACCTCAAAAACCATCTGCCCCCTTACATGCTTCAATGCCGTCTTCAGCAACTGTAGTTCCTGCTGAGAGACCTGTTCCTCCTACGCCACCTCGACTTAATACTGCTCTGATTTCAGCTCCACAAGCTCCTCTCCATGTTCCAGTCGTACCATTTACAGCTGGGGTCAGTGCTTCCGTATCCTCTGCTATTCGTCGATCTATGATCGCTAATCATGCTACTACCTTACCTTGTGTGCCACCTGACAGTACTAATCGTGCTCTTGATTTCCGCTACTTCCTCGATGGTGTGACACATGTAGCTGCTACTACTTCTCCAATTGCACGATCATGGCGTTTCTCTGGTGATGCTCGTCAGTTGAGCACTACATTGGATTCTATGTCTCCAGATTGTCGTACCTTTGCGTTCACACTTTATCGTGGTGATACTATCGAAGTACACTCAACTGAAGTGAATGTTACCAGTATGCCCAGAGATTTGATTGCTGCTCGCAGACGAGGTGGTAGACAACCTACAGTCCTTCCAGCTAGGATTTATATTAACTTCGCTCAGTAGTTTTAAATACTTTTTATGAAAAATACACTTCCTCTTTTGGCCCTTGCTGGTAGTCTAGCTGTTCAGGATGGTTGTAGGTCACATACGCAGTCTGCGAGAGCAGCTTCTCAGTGTGAAAATTCATCTCAACCTCAGCCAACAAGATCAACTATAGCTACTCCGGCTGCAATGGGATGTGCTACTCAAAATGCCGAGGCATACTTGCGTAGTCATATTGCTGCATTGCGCCCTAGTACTACACGGGCCGAACTGTATGATAGACGTAGAATTTTGATGATCGCTCTAGCAGAAGACGAGGGCGAAGATGAACAGATTTTACAGGCTGAGTTACGAACTCGACGTCCTTGTGTCAATGGTGAACCAAATGTCGGCATTCTTCGTACGCAGATTTATGGTGAAAGTCTTGTTGAGGGAAGATACTATCCTAGTTCTGTTACAGAACGTTTAGTTTTTACAGGAATGAATAATGGACAATTAGAGATTGTTTATACTATGACTCCTAACCTTCCTGGGACCGAACATACTTGTTTACCTCAACGACCAAGTAATTTTTTTCGTCGGTATGAATGTTATGGTCGTCAAAGACATTATCATTATGGCCAGTTTCCTTTGATAGATTGGACATTTACCATCAAGGATGTTCCTGGAGTGGCCATCTGTTTTAGTCCTGACATCAATACAGAGACAATTTGTGGCTTTCCTGCATTGTCAGCTTTTGTACAGGCTCATAATCATAATACTGAGACTGGTATCTGCATGGATGCTCACGAGGCTTGGAGTCCTCGTCCTGCCGAACTCAGTATCAATTAATACATGCCATTACCTTGGAAAAGCGACGCCCAGCGTTCGCGCTATTTGCCGGCCCCTCAGGATAGTGCTTTTGAAAGAAAATGCATCGGCTTACTAATGCAGTTTTTTACTGATCCAGTTCCTTTTGGTTCTAAGGACGTCCCTCACATTAGGGGTGTTTGGGGGAGTTTGCCACATGAGCCTACTCCAGACAAAGCTACTGTACTTCGTGGTAGGACTGAAATGGTTTTAGGTAAAATTGGTGAATATCCAGAAGAATATTTGGCTGGAGATATCGCATATATTCAAGGTGTGAGATTTATGATTTCGGCAGTAATGAATTTGGCTAGTATCCCTGGTGAAATGCCAGATGGTATCAAAAAGTTAGAGAGGATAGTTTACTTGTGGCCATTATTTGTTGTTCTCACTGATGACAACATGATCGGAGATCTCTTTGCGGGCAAAGATGATTTACCACACATACTTAAAATTGGTGATCTTTGTGCATTGAATTATGCAGGATTGGTGGTGTATTCAGAAGGTAAGGGATATGCTCAAGCTCAACGAGTCGTTGATGAGTTGGCAATTCTTGGTTTGGAATTACAACCGTATGTCTCACCTGACCCAACAAATAGTGTCGAAATGAATACAATTATTACTGATCGCTTAATAATAGCTACTTTGGCAGCGAACGGTATTACCACTATTGGTCTCTTGCTTCAATACACCTATTACGAGCTTGAGTCGCTAGGATGCAGTGAACCTCAGGCTGTGAGTATTGTCTTATCATTGGCAAAGCATGGGTATTTGTTGAAGGATGCTATGGTGAGACGTGAGGTTTAAACTGGGGAGATTTCCAGATGATGCAAGTCTTACCGAACTATGTGGAGCCAGATGTTTCGACTACGCTCAACATGAAATACTGGCTAAATGTCGGCAAGATCCTTCCCCCCCGCATGCGCGAGAGACTCAGGATGACTCCAGTTGGTTAAAGTTACCCTGAGCACCGTCGAAGGGTGCACTTCGCAATTCTGAATTCGAAGTCCATGCTTGCTTGCACTTAAAATAACCAGGTTTATACTGAAGGTTGGCTTTCGAAAGTCTCAAGTGATTCTATTTTTAACCCCAACTTTATGAATAACAGTACTAATAACCGTTCTCAATCTCGTTCTCATACAGCATCATCTTCTAGCAGCAGAGGATTTGGTAATATGGATAGCAATCAACATCGCTCTGTATCCAGTCGAGGAGGGCAAACAACGGCAAGTCGTAATGACATGTCAGAGTTAGGTCGCCGTGGTGGCACTGCTCGAGGGAAAAATAGCAGCAGCCGCTAAACTGTGCAGCTATACATGAACGAATCTTAAAAAGAGGGGGATTATCTCCTCTTTTTTATTTACTAAGAGTAATCACAACTACAGAATTATCACCACGATCAGGTATTATCTCTGTATGTAGCCCAAAACCATCAAGCCATTTAGCTAGCTCGTCGCAATCAACCAGTTTCCTGATTTTTTCCTGCAGATGGGGACTTGTTTTGTATTCACCTTTCACCAATAGCCCATTGAATAGGTTGTTTAAAAATACCTCACGAGTTGAAGAGCTATCAGCTGATGGGTCTCCCCTTGTCTGACGATCTTTCGCAATTCGTTCAAATAGCGCTTGAAGTGCTGGTGAAGACAGAACAGAGGACCTTAATTTACTAACCAATGTTTCTAAACCTGGCAAGTTACACAATCGACTTGCAGCAATACTTTGTACTTTTGTAGCCTTGCATACATGCATATATGCTAAATGCCGCATTTTATCTGCTGAAGTGTGATGTTCCTTTAAATTTTCATCTAACTCATGTGTCTCAGGTTTATTTAATGCCAATTCAGGAAGATCAAGTGATAGGTGTCTTCCCAATAAGATTCGCATATTTACTTGCTCTCCTCGAGGGTAGAATAATGCTGTGACAGTGTTAATCAAATCTATTTGATCAATAGCTTCCCCTCTATCTTCAGTAAGTAAGACGCGAATAAGTCCTCTACTTAGAGCTAATGCCTCCAGTAATTCTTGTCGACCATCTTCAGGTGCGTGAGCATATACACGGTTAGCTATTTCCAGTCCATCCTCACCATGTTCCGTAGATATAGCTTCCCATAAGTCATCTAATGCCATAACCTTTAATTAATCATTGATTAATAAGGCGAAAGGATAGCATTTACACTTGGTTCTGACCAGGTGCTATTTAAAGTAATATGCTTTGCATATCGTGCAGAGCTGCTCCTTAGGCGTTGTTGTTAAAATGAGTTGCTTCAGTAAAAAGAGGGGATTAGCTCCTCTCTTTTTGTTCATTTACCGAAACAAGAATACAAGAGTCGTTGTCAGAGCCAAGAATTGCTTTTGCATTTAAACCAAAGCTACATAACCATTTAGCTAATATTCGACAATCGTTGATTTTGTGAATTTTTTCTGACGCATCATGAAGTGTCCTGTATTCATCTACTAATAATAAACCTCTCGTTAGTCTATCTAAAAATAAGGTTTTTATAGCAGATGCATTAGCCCTAGTATCTCCAGCTAATCTGTTATCGTTGGCTACTCGTTCAAATAACTCGTGCAATTCTGGTGACTGTTGTAAAGATAAGGTTAACTTGGCACATAATGCTTCTAAAGCAGGCAGTTGACATAGCTCAACCGCTTTCACCTTTTTTATTCTAGTGGTAGGGAAAATTTTGAAATATGCCATCTCTCCCATTCTCTGTGTTGTCGTATCCTGATTTTTCAAATCACCCTCTAAATCACGTAAGTCTTCTAGATCCAATTTTTCATCTGGAAGATCAAGTGATAAATGTCTTCCTAATAAGATCCGGTGTTTTACTTGATCTGCTCGTGGGTAGAATATTCCTGTTACTGTATTAATCAGATCCACTGGCCCAATTTCCATACCAGTTTCTTCATCAAGTAAGATTCGCAACAGGCCTCTACTGAGAGCTAAAGCTTCGAGTATTTTCTGTCGACCATCTCCAGGTGTTCTCTCATAAATATGCGTTGCTATTTTTAATCCTTCGTTACCGTATTGTCCTGAGATTGTTCCCCATAAATCATCTAATGCCATACCCTTTAATTAATCATTGATTAATAAGGCGAAAAGATAGCATGCAGTTTTGATCCTGACTAGGTACTTTTAATGTAATATGCTTTGCATATCGCGCAGAGCTGCTCCTAGGGCGTTGTTGTTAAAATTAGTTGCTTCTGTCTCGTAATATTGGCGCAGGTCTTTTTCTAATTCGGCTTTTAAATTGTTGAGGTATGTATCTTTAATGCCATTGCCAATGTCGGTAAGACCGACTGTGTCAGTTTCGATATTTGCTTTGCTATTGTCAGATTCAATGATTACTTTAGCTTCCAGATCTACACTTAAATGGACATCAGCTGAATTGCCATTGGCCGGAGTTGCTGTTAAATCAAAGTTGCCCGATTCGAACAGGTATTTACCTAAGTGTGCTTGTTTTTGCCTATCTTTCAATAACTCATTCAGCATGGTGAGATACTTTTCTTTGTTGGTACGTAATGTATTCTCAATTGCTGTGGTAATCCAAGTGTTGGATTCGGCTTCAATATACGTACGATAAGGTTGATTGCTGTTTTTCATCAAACCATCATCAATAATATCTGAAGGTGTGACATCAGGGAGATCGTTGAGAATACGCGCTCGGAGTTGTTCCAATTCAGTAGTACGAGCACTTGGTTCTAGATTCTGTAATTCACGAATAGCATCGGCTTCTTTACCAGCAAAACTATTCCAGCGGTCCATAAGGGCATTGATAGTGCTAGTGGCAGAGCTGATTGGAGTATTCCACTCTTCTCGGATAGTGTATGTCATAGTGGTAGTAGTTAAGAATAATTATATTCTAGATCCGAATACTCATTGAAACAAATAAATAGACACCTGGTCCTTGCTATATCAGTCAGATGTTTCCTGCTCCCTTACCCATCTTGCAATTATTAAGACTAGTACTTCCGGTTCTTGATTTCTAGTGAAATCATTTTCACTTGATGCTGATCAGCAAATTTCTACAATAGCTTTAGTTTTAACCTCTTCTATGTATTACGAAAATCTTCATCCTTTGCAAATGGTAATTTTGAGTCGGATCATGACCTTGCCTCATGCCCGCTTCCGTGATCTCAAGATTGAGGGTTTATCGACTGATCATCTCACTTACCATATCAAGACTCTGGTGAAATTGGGTTTGTTAGAGCGAAGCTCAACTGGCCTCTATACCCTCACTGACCAAGGAAAAGAATATGTTGGCCGAATCGATGAACATACTGCTACCATTGAAGCGCAAGGAAAGCGTGGAGCGTTGGTGCGCTGCATGAAAAAAGAAGGAAGAAAGACCTTATACTTGGTGAATAAAAGACTGAAACAACCATTCTTTGGTTATGTCGGTTTTCATACTGGCAAGATCAAAGAAGGCGAAAGCGTCTATCAAGCAGCTGCTCGTGAACTGAGTGAAGAAGCTGGTGTGCAAGCTGACCTTACTTTGGTCGCTTTGTTTCACTTCATCGATTTCAAAGAAAATGGTGATTTCTTACGCGATATTTATTTCTATGTGTTCAATGGCCAAAATGTAAGAGGCGAGCTGATTACTTCCAATCCAAGTGAAGGTGTGGAAAACTTTTGGATGACCTTAAATGATCTCAAAAAAGAAAAAACCTTTCCCGGTTTCTGGCAAAGACCAATGTTCCTTGATGCTAAACAACGTAAAACCAGTGTAGACTGTAGTGATATTAGTTTTAGAGAGGTTGTACGTGTTGTGAAAGACTTTTAACTGTGAGCAGAAAGTTAGAGTCCAGTAGGCAGAATATCGGCCGGATCCTTCGACGCCGCTGCGCTCTGCTCAGGATAAATTATAAGCTACTAGTTAATAATTCATCTTGAGCGTAGTCGAAGGATCCGGCCGAAACATAGCTTAGGCCTCGGGCTTCAAGCCTCATAATTCACCACCATGTGGTCTTCAGCCCCAAATGGAGCTATAATTACCTAAGATCTCTTTTAAAGTCCTATGAAATCAAAATTCTTAATTATGTTTTGGGCATTTTTTATCTTGCTAGGTGGTATGTCATTTTTCCTACCTCGATATCCGATATTGCTTATTCCTTTCATTATTCTTTGTTTTGCAGCACCTTTGAGCATAATGATGATGGCTAAATCAGGGAATAATGCAGAGAAATTGTTAAAAAATGGTGGTGTCAAAACAACAGCTCGAATTGTAAATGTTCAAGATACTGGCATGACACTCAATAGAATAAATATTGGTATTCGTTTAACTTTAGAAGTGGCATCGGTCACTGGTAGTTCTTTTCAATCTCAGGCAGAGACATTTGTTTCCCGTGTCGCTATCCCTCGAGTGGGGGATGTCGTTGAAGTAGTTTACGATCCTACTAATACCAGCCAAGTAGCTTTAGTGATGGCCTAAACCTACCTGGCATTTAGTTAGATTAGTTTCTTTAACTCAATCATTACCTGACCATGCTTCATGGTAGCTTCGGGTAATGTTTGAGTAGCTACATGATATTTCTGATGGAATTCACTACCCATTTCGTTGGGTACCAAAAGCATTTGAGCTGCAATCAATAAAGTCTTAGTTTTTTCTTCAGACCACAACTCTTTGGCTTCGATCATTTCATCCACGAGAACTATCAGCTCAGAAAGCTGTCTTAGCCACTTGAAGCTTTCGTGATCCATGACCAGTCCCAGGTAAGCATTAGTACTTTTGATAGTGCCATACACGCTTTCATATCGTGCTTTTTCAAAAATAAGCAAGGTACGATGGAGCTCAAGTAAAGCGTCACGGACAGGAATGTACTTTTCAGTTTGAGGATTTTTCATAGGTTAAACGTTAATTGTTCCGAATTGACCACGACGGTAGTCACTGATTGCTTGATTGATTTCTGCTTCAGAATTCATCACAAAGGGACCATAGCGTACTACCTTTTCACCAATTGGTTTACCACCAATGAGTAACAAGTTTAATGCTTCTTTGTTCTGAACAGGATTACTAATAGTAATTTGTTTACAGTCTGGTTCAAGCATCGCCATCTGACTGTCTCGAACTGTTGCGTGTTCTTCGCCCATCGTTCCTGAACCCTCGACTATATAGGCAAAGGTGTTGAACCCATCAGGAATTTCCTGAGTAATCGAACCAGCTGGTTGTAAGGTAATATGGAGATACATAATAGGAATCCGAGTTTCAATCATAGATTGTACTCCAAGCGACTGGCCAGCCACTACTTTTACTTGTACCAATCCATCTTTACTTACAGCAACTTGCATACGACTTGCAGCTATATCTTGATATCTTGGGTTCATCATTTTATCCGTGCTTGGCAAGTTGACCCAAAGTTGTACGCCATGCAATGTCCCACCTGATTGGTTGAAACTTTCTGGCGTCAGTTCTGAGTGAATCACTCCAGCACCAGCTGTCATCCATTGGACATCACCAGCTTTTAATTTTCCAATATTTCCTTGAGAATCTTTATGTTCCATTTCTCCCGAGAATAAATAAGTAACCGTCTCGAAGCCACGATGAGGATGATCTGGTGCTCCCGTATTTTCACCTGCTGCTAATTGCATGGGGCCCATTTCATCAAGCAAAAGAAAAGGATCAAAGTCCATCAGTTGTTCAGTAGGAAACGGACGGGTTACTGGGAAGCCAGCTCCTTCAAAAGTATGTGTACTATCAATTATCGCTCGAATAGAGCGCTTTTTTATTTCTTTGTTCATAGACAACTCAAGTTAAGAATTGTTACCGAGTTTGTTAACTAGTTCAACTACTTTGTGGAAAACTAGTTTGAGATTCTTCTCATGATTTTCAGCATTTTGGAGATTGCCAGCTTCATCGAAGGCCATCCACACCATTGGTATTACCACTTGATCTCTGACATCAAACATTCTCATTTCACCTACTACTTGGCGTAATTGTTCTACTGCTCGAGCTCCACCAGCGCCACCGCCGTAACTGACAAATCCTACTGGTTTGTCATGCCATTCTTTGAATGGATAATCCAAGGCATTCTTGAGCACAGCTGAAAAGCTATGATTATACTCCGGAGTAACAATGATGAATCCATCAGCATCACCTACTTGATCGATCCACTTTTGCACTTCAGGTAGAGGATGTATTCCTTGTCTAACTGATGGTGGAACTGCATCTGCAAAGAAAGGTAATGGATAATCTTTGAGATCAAGTAGTGATACTTCAGCGCTTGTTTCTGCTTCCAATGCCTTCATCACCCACTTGGCTACTTTTTCACCTGATCGACCTTCACGTGTACTACCGAGAATAACTTTAATTTTTGGCTTATTCATAAGATGATTAATTAGTAATGAGTGTTTGTAATTGTTGAATCAAAGGATCGGTGACTATTTGATAATGAATACTGTTTCCTTTTCGCTTGGAGACCACGACTTGATTGTCTTTGAGGAGTTGTAAGTGGTGCGAAGTACAAGCGATACTCATCTCAATATGCAGAGCGAGTTCAGAAACGGTCGCGGCAGGGGATAGGGTAAGAAACTGAAGAATCTTGAGTCGATTAGGATCACTAAAAAGTGAAAAAACCTTTGCTTTGCGCTCAATTTCTAGCTGATGTTTGACACTAGTCATGGAGGAGAATAATATTCAAGTATTCAAATAACTATTTGAATAGTAGGTCAGGTCTGAATCTTTGTCAATAATATTATGAACACTATAAAAGAACTGTTCCAGCTAAAGAGTTTAGCCAAAACTGATTTGATGCCTATATTGTTTATAGGCCATGGCAATCCGATGAATGCCATTGAGGATAATAGTTTTACGCAAAGTTGGCGTAGTGTTGGTAAGACTATCAATACACCCCAAGCCATAGTAGTGATCAGTGCTCATTGGGTAACGCACGGTCATTATTTAACGGGTTCACTCCAGCCAGAAACGATTCATGATTTCTATGGGTTTCCAGATCAGTTATATACTATTCACTATCGGGCAAGCGGCTTGCCTGCATTAGCTGAAGAAGTAAGTATGCTTACTCAATTTATTAGCCCAAGCACTGAGTGGGGTTTCGATCATGGTACTTGGAGTGTCTTAAATCAAATGTACCCTAATGCTAATATTCCAGTATTACAATTAAGTATTAACCAAGATCTTAGTCCATTCGCAGAAGCAGAACTGATGAGCCATCTGCAGTTTCTGAGAAATTATGGCGTGCTGTTTATTGGTAGTGGCAATATTATTCACAATTTAAGTTTAATAAATTGGCAAGACCAAAAGCCATATGATTGGGCTTTAGATTTTGATGCACAGGTAAAGGATCTTCTAGAGAAAAGAGACCTGGAGAGCCTCGCCAATTATCACACTTTAGGAAAATCAGCTCGCTGTAGTATTCCTAGTGATGAACACTATCGGCCAATGTTAGCTGCATTATCTTTAGCAAACACAGGTGACAAATTAGAGTTTTTCAACGAAGATGTCTTGATGGGTAGTGTTGGTATGCGGTCCTTTATTCTAAAGAGATAAAATCAGGGTTCTGAGAAAATAGTTTATAATACTGTGCCAAAAGTAAAGGGTCAGTACCTTGATGTTCATGAATTAGTTTTTCAACAACACGATCTCCAGGTGCCTCGTCCTCATGTTCAAGCAAATCGAGCACCGAGCTCAGCTCCAATTCGAACACATCTGTTCTACGATTCCACTGACCGTCTCTAGGAACTTTGTTTTTTACTTTCCCTTTAAGCCTTTTTGGGTACTTCAATGCCTTTTTAAGACCTGCAACCCATGATGTATCTTCTTGTAATTTAACTGCAGTTCGTACATCTGATGAAAAGGCTTTTCTATCCCAAGTACCAGAAATGTCTTTAGCTAATAATCTGGCTCGGGTTAATCGTGCCATTGTGATAGCTACTAAGTTTGGAGCTGTCAGCGCTTGATGCATTGCTGCCTTATTTGCTTTGGCTGTGAGATAGAGCTCATTTCTATGTGTTTTAGCTTGATCGCTGAGGTAAGCGTGTATTGTTCTGTGGACATCATCACCATACCTTAATAGTAATAATCTAGTTGCTATCACTATTAATAATTCTTGTTCTTCCGTGCGCGATGCTGCATGTTTAATTACGGCCACAGTACGATCAGTCAAATCTTCCATTAGATGATGTTCTGTTGTTCCCAGTTTGTCCCAAAGGTCACTACGTTCCTCAGATTGAGATTGTAGTAACTGGTTAGGAGATCTATCGATTGATGCAACCCCGTGAGGTAAAAATTGATGCAACAGCAGTCGGTTAGCATGGGTAGCGGCTAACCGCATTTGGTGAAAATCAGCTTTTTCTCTGTCTGTATAGTTTACTTGCTCTAGGTAATTAGCCAAAGGTCCAACGCTCATCAATGTATAATTCTCGGCTTCTTGGGTATCTACACAAAAGTCCACCCAATTAGGTAAGGATGCTCGCAATCGTGTTCGTACTTCAGAGCTTAATACTCTATCGCCTCGTAAATCGAGTACATCATAAGGTAAAAATGCTTCAAGAACTGCCATAGTAATAAAATATTGATAACTAAGCTTAAGATAGATTAAGCATGTTGGCAACTTAGACTTAAATTACCCATTTCATGCTATATTGCTGTAGTCCTAATTTTGATTTATGCCGTATTCTTCGTCTTCTGTACCGCATTATTGGTGGGTGTTAGCTGTGGCCGTTACTATTTTGTGTAGTGGTCTCTATGCAGTTGGTCAGCAAGTGATGCGTTATAGTGCCAATGATCCCCAAATTCAAATAGCTGAAGATATTGCATATGCTTTAGAACATGGTGGTGATGCTCATGCATTAGTGGGAGCTGCTAGTGTAGAGGTTGCTCAAAGCTTGGCACCATTTACGATCATCTATAATGAAGACTATCAGATGATTGCTTCCAATGTACGTGATGCCCAAATACCGGTTATTCCTCGTGGTGTATTAGAATATACTCGGCAGTATGGCACCGATCGAGTAACCTGGCAGCCTGCTCCAGCCCTGCGTATTGCTTCGGTAGTACAACATGTGGAAAGTGGCCAGGGAGGCTTTGTCCTCGTTGGGCGTTCACTCAGAGAAGTAGAGAAACGAATGGAAATTTTGTTTCAAAATGTAATGATCGGTTGGGTGTTGACGCTTACATTGACACTATTGCTGGCCGTTGGTTTTCAGAAAAAAACACGAGCGCTTACTGGTGAGCACAAAAAGCAGTAGAGAAGGATTCGTGCTTTTGTCAGGCCCAATACGCTTAAGTCAATTAACTTTTGCTGGATTTACGCTAGTGTTTCATTGTCCTTAAATAAACTGCTATGTCTATGATGCTTGCTCAAGTAATCGGTCCCTTGATGGTGTTGATCGGATTGGGAGTGTTATTCAATCCTACTACGTTTAGTTTGATGATGGAGGAGATGTCTAGCGGTAAGCAGTATTTAGTATTATTTGTCACAGGTGCAGTTACTACTATTCTTGGTCTTATCGTCGTACTTGGTCACAATGTGTGGGTTTGGGATTGGTCAGTTTTGATCACTATTTTAGGTTGGGCAACCTTGATCAAAGGAGCGATTATGCTACTTTTCCCCAAAGCTAGTATGGGCATTAGCCGTTTTTACCAAGGCAAAAGTGGTTTAGTAATTATTGCTGGTTTGATTGGCCTAGTAATCGGTTTGGTACTCAGCTATTACGGCTTCATGGCATAAGCAAGTTTTTTATTCGCATTTAAAAAGGGAGTGAACATATGTTCCTCCCTTTTTTTTGTGCTAAATGTACAGGCAATGTTCTCACCAAATCTTTACTGAGGAGGGCTTACTGGTTTTTACCATTATCTCTATAGCATCTCCAAGTTGGTAGTTGGGTACTCTGCTTTGATAATGATCAATTTCTATATCCGCCAAGTATCGGAACCAACTTTTTTTGCCAGATGTTGGCAACGGTATCGACCTCATTATTTTCATTGTTGATATAACGTAATGAAACAGCCAATAGCTTGGATTCAGACGTGCCTGGTTTTATAAGAAAGAAAAGTCTGCCACCGTATCTCTGAAGAACTTCAATTCCTGTGACCTCAGCTGTGGTAAAAGAATAACCAAACTTTTGCCAAAATGATTTAGTTCGCAGTAGTAAAATAATTCCTAAGGCACCTGTTATCAGGATTAAAGTGTATAGCATTATGATACCTGCGCTTTGACCATTTTTTTTCAAAAAAGCTAAACTGATAAAAAGTACTATAGCTGTAAATTCACTAATTGTTCTCTGCCATTCTTTTCGCATACTGATTTTGAGTTAGGGCAGGCAATACTAAGCCTAATAGTACACCAACACTTCTCCACTCTTGCATCCGGCCTTCGCTGATTGCCTGACGAATTTCTTCAGTGGACATCCAAGTTACTTTAATTTGTTCACCTGTTTCTAATAGTTGTCCTGATGAAGCAGTTTCATACTCACGAATGAGAAAGTAATAGAGATCCCATTCTACAGTAGAGCCAGCATTAGCCTTTACTAAGAACTGGGGATTTTTGATAATGAGACCTGTCTCTTCATGCGCTTCACGCATGGCACCTTTGATGGCAGTATCGAGAATATTTTCCTTACTTTGGCGAATCTGAGTATATTGTTCTATCGTGTCACACACTTTCCCACCAGGCAGGCGAAGATCAATCGCCTGGCTTTCATGGCGATGTTCTTGCGTAATCAAAATCTTATTTTCCGGAGAAATAATGATCAGCCGTGTACCAGGGGACCGACGATATTGTTCAAATACGTGTCCATCGGGTTGCGTGAAATGAACAACCTCGCCAATTTTCCCTGAAAAAACAATTGATTCAGCCATGAGAGACAATTTAACTGACCTTAATTTACAAGTACTCATCAGGAATGCAATATGAGTTTTGAAATAATTAGAAATGAGTATGCATGCTTTAGTAGTTGGTGGAACGGGAATGTTGCGACCAGTTGTACACTATTTGATTAAGGCAGGTTGGCATGTCAGTGTAATCGCTATGACGCAGCAGTCTTTGAATAGCTTACGAGATGAGGTTAGTAGCAAATGTCATCCTCAGTCTAAGTCTCAGACTAAGGTTAATCGGTTGTACACTTTTGCACTTGATTATGCCAATACTGAAGAGCTTCAAAAAGTATTGCATGATAGCGTAGAAACGAACGGTTCAATTACTTTAACAATTGCTTGGATTCATAGTTCATCACCTGCGGCTTTGCTCACTGTTGCGCTAGCTGTTGAAGGTGACTTTTTTCAGGTTCGTTCGGCCGGAGTTAGTCAGAAATCTTATCAAGATCCCTTTGATATAGCCTCGGTGCAAAAGATGGCGCATCTGAAATATCATCGAATCATTCTTGGTTTCCAAATGGATGATTATGGTACTCGTTGGTTAACGAATGAAGAAATAGCTGATGGTGTTATTGGCGCTTTTTCGAAGAAAGAGTCAAGTACGGTTGTGGGTATAGTCGAACCGTGGGATAAAAGGCCTTAGGTAGCCTGCTTTACAGGTTGATTCATTTAAAACATTATTGCGACAAAAATAATTGATTATGAGCATTACTTCTTCTACTAGTTTTTGGCAACGATGGTTTGGTAGTGAACTGAGACGGGATTGGATTGCAATTGGGGGTCTCTTGTTTGTTGGTGGTTCTTTACGTTTGTGGGATTTAGCCCAAATTCCTTGTGGACTTTTTCCTGACCAAGCTAGTCATGGTTTGGATGCAGTACTATTATCACAAGGTTTAGTCCTGCCCGTTTATGGTGGCGATGAAGGTTTGTTTGTCTACTTAGTTGCAATGGTGCAATTCTTTTTTGGTACAGGGATTTGGCAAGTAATTTTGACATCAGCACTGATCGGTACAGCAACGGTGGCTAGTACTTACTTAGCTGTGAAAGTTGTCTTCAACCAAAAATTAGCTTTTCTCACAGCTTTTATTTTAGCTGTTTCTAGTTGGCATATTGCACTTTCACGTGATGGCTTTCGAGCAATCTTAGTACCACTTATCGTTACTCTTTTTATTTTTGTGCTGACGAAAGCACTTAAGGCTAAACGTGCTAAACAGCAATTTTTGCTTTACCCAGTTACAGCTGGTTTATTCGCTTTAGGTTTTTATACTTATTATGCTTATGTCATTTTCGCTTTAGTAATTGGTATTATCGGCTTAATTACCTTGGTAATAAAGTACAAAATACTTTTACCTCAATTGTGGAAAAGTAAGCGAGCTATGATTCTAGCTTTGGTGGTGTTCTTGGTAGTAATTGCACCTATTGCTATCTATGTCATGCTTTATCCTGAAGAGTACTTTTCAAGAGTTGGCCAAGTATCCATCTTCGCGCAATCTCATAATCTCTGGGATCGCATTGTAGTGCTTTACCAAAATACAAAAGCGACTTTGGTAGGGGCTTTTACTACTGGTGATTTGAACTGGCGGCATAATGCTAGTGGCAGTCCATTTTTGCCTTTGTTACTAATTCCATTCTTTATTGGAGGTTTAGGTGGAGCTCTTTATAAAAGGGGTAAATATTTACTAGCTTTAGTAATAATGATGGCTATGTGTGCACCGGCGATTATGACCAATGATGGATTGCCTCCTCATGGTTTACGTTTAATTGGAACTATCCCTTTTGTATTTTTATTTGCCGCCATACCTTTAACATGGTTACTAAATTTGAAAGGCAAAGTAAGCAAGTGGGTAGGTCGTGTTTTAGTTGTAGTGATACTAGCTGCTGTCAGTTGGCAAGGATACCAAAACTATTTTGGTCAAGCTCCCTATCAAGCTCATTATTATTATGACTATCGTTGTGACCTAACTGCACTTACCGGTCACCTTAAAACTATTGATACTTATCATATTATTGCTGATGACTTTTCCTTCGATACTATTAAATATCTGATGCTTCCCCAATCTGTTGTGCATGAAACGCCTGAACATTTCATACATAACTTTAATCAAAGTTATGTTCAAGCTCACCCTCAAATAATCCTAGCAACATCCTTCGGTAAATTTGATCAAAGAGTGATTGATATAGTTAGCAAGGACTACGAAGCAAAACTTTTTACTAACAAATTCAATAGAGGAGATTTTTACGTGTTTACAAAAAAATGATGTCTTCACTATCGATCACTGGAGTCATCCTGAATCCCGCATGCCCGGGATGAAGGACCTTGCCCCATACTCTGCTTAATGGAGGAAAAATCAGCTTGATCAATATAGCCCAGGTCATACCACTGCGGATTAATACTTTCTATTAGTCTAATTTTTCTATCTCTACGCCAACCTTTCAATACTTTTTCTCTTGCAATAGCATCACTAGGATTATCGAATGTTTCAAAATAAACTAGTTTTGTAACATGATATCTATGAGTAAATCCTGAATTGTAGTGTAGTTTATGTTCTTTTGTTCTTCTCTCAAGATCATTCGTGATTCCTATATAAACTACTTTGGATTCACTAGCCATAATATATACAAAAAAGTCTTGAGCATGAGGCATAAAAGAATTTTATTTCGCTCAAGTTTAACAAGCTGAAAATGAAAAAAATAAAATTACCACCACTGTTTTTCATTAAGCTAGGTATGAACTCATAAGTGGTTCGGTTTCTGCAAGGCGTGGTGTCGGCAGGGTCCTTCACTTCGTTCAGGATGACTCCATTGGGCAGTTTTATTAATAAAGGTCGGGATTTTTGAACGGTACTAGAGCCATAGCAACTGCATCTATGTAGTACGTTGTTCGAGTCAATGCATCACCAGTTAATAAACCTACAGCGCCATTGGCTTGGGCTGATTGTGAACGCCCGAAGACAATGTCGTCGGCTTCACCGAGTTCTTTTCCTTGTTTGATTAGGTCACTCACTGCTGAAGGCAAGAAGAATACACATGTCTTACCTTTTCCTATTTTCCCAGCTCTGGACTTGATTACTACCCATCCATACGCATTCATATCACCATGAAAAGTATCGATGCCGCTTTCCTGGCCTACCCAATAGTCAGCGTCTGGTTGAAGTTGACTAGCGTGTTCTACGCGATTACAAGCTCCAGTGAAGGCTTCTTCGTTATTTTGGGGTTGATCGTTAACTCCTGAATTAGTCTTTACCCCTTCGAACTCAAATGTCTCATTGGGAAACATTTTTTCGAAACCTAATTTTGCTGACGTTAACTTTACTGGATTTTGAGAGGCGACGACGACTTTGATCATATTGGCATTTAAGACTTTGCTACAAGCAATACATTACTATTTATAACTAAATATCACTGATCTGATAAGCGATCTGTTTAGACAGCGAGACGCTTTGTGTATATAACTAAGGTAGTGATTTTCTTTTACTCATGACTGAAACTTTTCGGCCATTTAGCCAACAAATAGCTGGGATTTTGGGTGTGGTGCAAAACCGTCCTTATAGTGATTTTGTTTCTAATCTCATTCTGGGTTTGTTTGCTTTGGTGATTATTATTTTGGGTATTCTATCCGTTTGGATCTCTAGTCATCCTCGTCAGTTTCAACAATTATGGATAGCAGCACGTAAGTGGTCATTATTTCGCTTTGTCGAAAAGAGTTTAACAAAAGGTATTCAGTTCTTGCTCAATCGTTTTAGTACCAAAGGAGCCTATGGGATTTCATTTACCTTAGGACTGCTTGTCGTTGGTGTTGGTATCTGGATTTTTGGTGGGTTGCTCAAGGATGTTATTGCCGAGACAGAGACGGCGCTTTTGGATGCTCCTTTACTCAGCTTCATTGTCAGTCATAGGCAACCATGGTTAACCAATATCATGATCTTGATCACCACACTTGGTGGCCCCTTGTTCATTATTCCAGCCGTGGTGTTATTAGGTGTGGCGTTTCGTTATTGGTATAAAAATTGGCAAGCAACCTGGATTCTTGCGTTGGCAACAGCTAGTGCTGGTTTGTTTGATTTACTATTGAAAGAGTTAATTGATCGTCCAAGGCCGTTACTTATTTGGCGTTTAATCGAAGTGCCTGGTTCAGCCTTCCCTTCTGGGCATGCGGCATTGGCAGTGTTTTATATTATTACTGCTTATTTAATTACTCGTAAGTTAGCTATTTGGCAGTACAAAGTATTAGTGTGGATTTTGGGCGGAGGAATGATGATTGCCATTGGGGTCTCGCGAGTTTACCTAGGTGTGCATTGGCCCACTGATGTTGTTGGCGGTTGGATACTGGCTTTGGTCTGGGCCACTTTATTTATTGTTACTGCCAGCACCATTGATCGTCTGAGTAGTGAAAAGCAAACGAGTGAGAAAGAGAAAGAACAATCATTACGACAAGAGCTGTTAACGGTGGCTTTGCCTGAACTTGTTCCTTTAAAGAAGGGGACTCTCAATGGTCTCAGTGAAGAGAATGTCCAAGCTCGAATAAAAGCAAATCAAGTAAATAAATTTCGAACTCGTACTAGTCGCACATTTTGGCAAATTGCAAGTGCTCACATCTTTACTCGTTTCAATGCTTTGCTGGGAGCTTTGTTAGTAATCACTATTAGTGTAGGCGAGTACCGTGATGCTCTCTTTGGTATCATAATCATTCTCAACTCTGCTATAGGTATTGTGCAAGAATTGCGAGCCAAGTGGACCTTGGATCATCTGGTCTTTTTGACTATGACCCATGTCGATGTGAAGCGTGATGGTGAGGTAGTTTCTATTCCTGTGAGCGATATTGTAGTCGATGATAGTGTCCATCTCCAAGTAGGCCATCAGATTCCAGTAGATGGTATTGTGCTCAAAGCATCCGATGTAGAAGTAGATGAGTCGCAACTGACCGGGGAATCAGATCCGGTGAGAAAGGAAGTAGGAGATAGAGTGTACTCCGGTAGTTTCATTGTTGCTGGCACCTTGGTAGTTCAGGCTGTGAAAGTTGGTGAAGAAGCTTATGCAAATAAGTTAGCTAAAGTAGCGCAGAAATTTACCCTGGCTCACTCTGAGCTGCGAGAGGGGATTAATACTATCCTGAGAGTGATCACCTGGCTTTTGGTATTCATTGTTCCACTGCTTTTCCTTAGTCAACTTTCCTATGGTCATGGTGGGTGGCGTGAGGCGGTGATTGGTGCCATTGCAGGAGTAGTGGGTATGATTCCAGAAGGATTGGTACTCCTTACCAGTGTAGTGATGGCTACAGCAGTGATGCGTCTAGCAAGACAATCAGCTTTGATTCAAGAATTAGCTGCAGTCGAAGTCTTGGCTCGTGTGGATGTACTCTGTGTAGATAAAACGGGGACACTCACGGATGGCAGAATGACACTAGAAAAATTGATTTTAGCCAAAGAGGCAAAAGCATTGTTTAATCTAGAACAAGCACAAGCAGTACTGTATGCATTCACTCAGGCGAGCAGCAATCGCAACGCTAGTCTCCAAGCAATTAGTAATGGTTGTGAGGGAGGGGAGCAACTGAGATGGAAAGTAGAGTCTACGATTGCTTTTTCATCAGCGAGAAAGTGGAGCTCAGTAACATTTGTGGAACAAGGAACCTGGGTACTTGGTGCCCCAGATATGATTATTACGCAGAAGAATCCCTCATCTGTTCAGGCCAAAGTCGCTGAGGGGAAGCGAGTATTGGTGTTAGCCTACGCAGAGCGTAAGACTGAGACGAAGACTAAAGTCCTCCCTCAGTCTAAGTCTCAATCTGAGTCTCAATCTGAGTCTCACATCCCCTTACCCCCACTGACTCCAGTTCTCTACATCGTACTCAATGAAGAGCTTCGTCCTAATGTAAAACTAACGCTCGCTTATTTCCGAGAGCAAGGAGTTACTTTGAAAGTGATTTCAGGGGATCATGCTCAGACTGTTGCTGCTATTGCCAAAAGTGTGGGGATTTCTGAGAAGCTTGAGAGTGTGGATGCTACTACTTTGCCACAGACATTGAATGAAGTAGCTAAGATTGCAGAGAAGAATACGGTTTTTGGGCGCGTGACTCCTAGTCAGAAGCAATTACTAATACAAGGTTTGCAGGCCAAGGGGCACACGGTGGCTATGATTGGTGACGGAGTCAATGATGTATTGGCGCTCAAGACTGCTAACTTTGGTATCTCAATGGGAGCGGGATCTGATGCTACACGCGCGATTGCTAAGTTGATTTTGGTGAACAATGATTTTGGTGTTTTGCCCGATGTCATTGCTGAAGGGAGAAGGGTGATTGCCAATATGGAGCGTACAGCCAACTTGTTTATCACCAAGACTGCTTATGCCTTTCTGTTAGCGTTAGCAGTCCAAGTAGCTCGTGTCCCATTCCCTTTTCTGCCCAGACATTTAACAATTATTAGTTTCTTTACCATTGGTGTGCCAGCATTACTACTTTCTTTTGCTAAAAACAATGTCAGGGCAAAAACTGGTTTCGTTAGTCGGGTATTGCGATTTTCCTTACCAATGGGAGCCCTATTAGCTGGACTGAGTTTAGTCACGTATGCACTGATCAGGCATTCCTTTGCTTTTGATATGGGTTTCGCGCGTACCGGAGCGACGATCACTCTGGTAATGTGTGGCTTTGCGGTGCTCTTTGTTTTGCAACCAAAAGCAACATTTTGGCATCGTTTACTCAGTAGTTTATTGGTAGTGCTTTTTGGCATTATGCTTTTCATCCCCCAGTTTCAACAATTTTTTGCTTTGCGAATGTTATCTCCGAGAGGATGGGGCATTGTAGGAATTTGCAGTTTGATCGGTATTATTGTCATCAATATCTTGGGAAACAAACTCTTGAAGAAACGTCAAAAAGCTTAACTGGAAATAATACCCCAACTAAGTGTAGGCTAGATCCTTCAACTTCACTGCGTTTCGTTCATGATGAATACTGGTCAATTCATGTTGAGCGGAGTCGAAACATCTGGCCGATACTTTGATTAAGGTTATTAACTACGCTTCTTAGTAAACCTGGGAAGAAGTACCAATATAGCCATTAATCCATTGATCAGGAAAATATAAACTGGATAGGATATATCAGCCAAAGTTAAACTAACTGATGCTAATAAGCTCAATATCCCTGCAGCCGAGTCGAGAGCAAAATAAGTAGCTATTTCAGTTTCTGGGAAGCGGTAGGTTTTAACAATTGAAGGGACCATGCCAGTGAAGTCTGCCAAGATTGAGAAGTACAAACCAAGCAGGGGATTCTGAGTTGTTTGCCATGCAACTATTCCCGCCAATGCGATTAACAAACAAACCAGATCAAGCTTTTCCCACCCACCCATGCCATATTTAATGCTTAAGATGAATATGACGATTGATTGTAATGTAGAAGTGGCTGCTAACCAAACAGCAACAGTATTGTGCTCTGCAACTAATGATGTGGTTGAAAGAGCTGTAATCAGTAATAGTACAAGGCAGGTTGTCCTATGTGGTCGTGCTTCACCTTTGAGAATTGCTCTACCATAGAACAAGGGTGAGATAAGGGTGAGTGCGCTGCTCAGTACTATTAAAATTGTCTGCATTTTACGGCTGCTTAGATTCTTTTTCCGCCAACGCCTTCACTATCGGTAATACTTTTTGCCAAATTTTAGTGCTCATATCGCGATACTGTTGGCCTTTGCCATCGGGGATTGTGGAAAAGTCACCTTGGAGTACCCGTAGCGTAGTGATGCCGTCTTTTTCGAATAATTTGTACGTAATGCCGTCTTCTTCAGTCACTTCTGGTCTAGCACTTCTGGTATCAAATACCGTGAAGCGTAAAACACTGTATGGTTCAGTCATGGTGACATTCCCTTCAACTATCGTTGCTCCATCTTCACCTTTCCAGAGGACTGGATTACCTAATTTCCAGTGAGATTCGATATGGAATTTGGGCCCTCCACTAGAAAATGCTGATGCCCATTGGTCTGTATTCTCCCGCAGGGTGAGAGCATCCCATACTGCTTTCGCTGGAGCTTTGATTTCAATCACGAGATCGACAAAGAGTTTATCCATAATGAGGAGTGTTAATCAATTTTTTGAGCTATCAGAAACAAGACACTATCAGTAAGATTATCCGGATCATTGATGGGGATTTCAATATGCTCTTTTACTTCAAAGCCATTAGTTTGAAAGTCCTGAACCAATCCATCTAAGCTAAAAAAGTTCACAAAGTTCTGGCGCTCAGGCATCAATGGTTCAGCAATGAGATGATCACTAGTGCCTTTTTGTACTAATACAAAGACCAATCCTTTGCTAGTTAAAACTTTCTGTATACCAATAATTGTTTTAGGTATATCTGCTTGTGCAATATGGATCAAAGAATAAGCACTAAATACCGCATCGAAGCTTTGGTCAGGGTAGGGCAGCGCACTCATGTCACCTTGAGTGAATGCTACCTGTGGTAAATGGGCACGGGCGACTCGCAACATTTCTTCAGCAATATCAATACCCTCAACTTGAAATCCTTTACTGACTAAATATTGAGTGAAATTTCCTGGTCCACAACCAATATCTAATATTTTTGCCTGAGTAGGCAGCTGCTTCAAAAAACGCTCTACTAAATCGGTATCACTACTAATGTCGAAGTAGCGATCGGTATAAAGGTCAGCAATATGGTTGTAGGTATCTTGAATCAAATTTTTATTGTTCATATTATTTCTTTTGGTCGTTGGATGGTGAATACATTAGACTTACCTTAGGATGCTTTACTTAATAAGTAAAGTTGGCATTCAGATATGCTTATTATAAGCTAGTAATGATTAATACTTGATGATGCAAATAGCTGATTTTTTGAAGCAGGGTGTGGCTTGGCGGAAAAAACAAACTCTTGAAAATCAAGATACTGTGAAAAGCTGGCAAAAGAAGTTCTTTAGACCAATAACGCTTCCTATCGATTTAGCTAAGGTTTTTGTATCTACTTGGCGTAATGGTGGTAAAAAGCGAGTAAAAAATACACTTGGGCTTATCTTGGTAATGGGTTTTCTTGGCTATATTGTTTTTACTCTCATTGCTTTAGTGCTCAGTATCTTCTTTATGGCTTTTGATAGTTTGATGTATGGTCAGGTACTAGTAGTTTCTAAGAATAGTGAACCATTGTGGCGGGGAGTAATTAACCTAATCGTGGCTCACCCTATCATTCCTATCGGCGGTGATCTCGGTGTGCTGGCTAACTGTGTTATTTACTATTGGATTATGGTGTTGATTGTGAGCTTTGTATTTGCTGCTTATGAATGGATTCGAGGAACAGGAAATATTGTTTCTAAATATATCAGCTCAGATTTTAGCTTCAATGATGAGGAATATATGCAAGCAGCTGAAGCTCTCGAGCATTGGAAAACAACTAAATATGATGCTGCGGTGCAAAAATATGGTGAACGAGTTGTAGATATTTTAGTTTTGTCGGAAACAATCTATCCCAATAAATTTAGCAAATGGGAACGAGCTGTCTCCATCAATGCGATCAAAGAAGATCGTGAATCTCGTGATGATGAAGAGTAAATTTTATTCTTCATCTTCTTCCATTGCCCAAGCTATAACAGCAGTGTAACGAGCAAGCATAGCTACCTCTGCTTGGCGTCGACCTTGGAGGTGCTGAATATTTTGACTATCAGCAGTGGGCAGTGTCCTATCGAGAAGAGTAATTTGTTCTTCGGCAATCATTTTCAAATCTTCAAGAGCACCAATAGCCGCCATTTCTTGTTGACCAGAAAAGCGATCATACAAAATTTGGAATAATTCCGGTGCACTATTGAACGCAAAGCGAAAAAATTCTCTCCATTGATGGTATGAATGAATTTCAGGTAAACGATTCAATACTGCTTGTACAGCTAAGTCTGGACGATGGTGTTGTAGCGACAAGTCGACTGCTACATTCACATTACCACCAGCAATAGCTACTTGAAGTGCTCGATCTGTGTGACCTTGCTGATCTAGTCCCAGTGCTACTTCATCCATGTGTGCGTGTATTTGTATTTCTCCCATAGTCCATTCATAAGGATCACGAAACTCATGAGCGTCTGTCGGTGGCATGACACCATAATCATTGGCCAAAATGTCTACCACACTTGTGCGAAAGTCTGTGTAATTAATAGGTCGAGATGAACTAATGTCAAACCTGGTTTCTAGATCGAGAGCAGCCATAGAGCCACGGTTGGCATAATCCCGGCCCCATTCATCAGCATCGACTAAAGTAGCACCTAGATCAGCTGATGTTTCAGTAGGTAAAATGGAGGGAGCAACGGTAGTGGAATTGAAACTAAGGCTTGCTGGAGGACGATTGAAAATGTTTGCTCGCTGACGAGATCGATGAGTCAGAGTAGTATGAGTATTTCTCTGTGTTGTTGTTCCTTGATCTGATTGTGATGGTATGAGCCTGTGAGCAACCAATACTAAGGAAGCAGCTAATAAACATCTAATTCTTTTTCTCCATGGATTTGGTTGTGACTCAGATGTGTCGTCTAATGAGCGAGGGCCGAGCATAGCTTAATTAGTTTTAGCAGGGATTATCAACATTAGGCTCATTATTGTCAATGTTACTACTTAATTAATAAGCACCAAGGTTTCATAACAGTCATGACAATAGACTTGTGCAGCATCGCTCTCAGAGTAATGAGTAACTATAGCCTTCTGACACTTAGTACAATTTCTATGCTGCTTGCGAAAGTTGGGGCGGCGTAGTCGTCTTGTTTGATGGCGACATCTAAAGCAATGATGAGGAAGCGGGACTTGAATCTTTTGATAGAGGGCAAGTTCTTGTTCGGTGATTCGGTATTGTTTGCTACAGCTTTCACAGGTTAACGGCGTTTTAGTAATTGTGACTGCAATGTCATTAATATCGTCATCTATTAAAGCTGGAACTGTAGCTAAAGGGGGCGTAGTATTTTGCCAACGATAACCACATTTCACAGCAGTTGCTTGGTCTAGTGGAAAGATATCCTGAGCTACGGTTTCATCATAGGTAAAAGGTGATATGCTTGGGGGAAAGAATTGCCCGAAGCTGCCTTCGCCTTGCATTTGTTCAATGATCTTTTTAGTGAGAATTTCATAGTCTTCTTTAGAATACTGCTTGTTTAATATGCAATATTCTTGATTCTGTAATCCAATACAGCCGAAGACATTTTTACAGTTTTTGCAGTAAAGTGAGTAAAAGTTATTACGGGCATTTTCACAATAAGCTGATGCAAAAGTGGTATAACTATTCTCTAAAGCAAGAAATTCACTACTGAGCTCACAGTATCCTACTTGGAAACAATTATTACAGTTCTTGCTAGTAGTGGCATTAATTATATTGGAGCAATCTTCGCATTGGTACATGAAAAAGCCGGTGGCATTTTTGCTATACAAGATATCATTGCCAATACAGTTCTCACTCTTTCGATTTGTTGATTCTTTTCGTATCACAGACGTGAGCCATTCGAGATATTGTTTTACTAACTGCTGCCACTGTTTGTAACTAGATGTCTTTAGGTGGTCTCTTACATAGTTTTCGTACTCTTCTTTGGTATATGGTTTGTTAAAAATATAATACTGTTTATTTCTTAGTCCTGAAGAGAATAAGCAGTTGGTACAATTGCTCAGGTCATAACAAAAATAGCATTCAGTGGCCAAACGGCTATCAATGAGATATGCACTATGATAGCACCCATGACAATTAACTAATTCATAACCCAGCTCCGATCCCAAACAGTAACTACAATCTGCAGAATTTTTTGATTCACCCAAAGCATATGAGTAATAACAGTCTTCATCTTCATTGCCATCAAACACAAAGTAACAGTTCTTACTAGAAAGTAGATTGTTAGTATAAGCACAGTTGGAGCTAAGGATGTTATTATCACTCCAAAGCGCCGGCAATGGTTGGTTACTGAGTAACTCAGCAAATTGAACTAAAAATGGTTGATTGGGGTCATAGGCTGAACTTACAATATTTCTATTCTGCCAACATGGAGCACAGTAAACCTGGTAATTACTCCTAGCTTGATATATGCCGATGGTATCGATTTTGCACTGATCACAAGGACGATTATAAAGACAGTATTGATTTAGCCAGCTCAATCGTCGCTGAGTACTACATTCATCACAATAAGCAGGAGGGTCAAAGAGAGGGGTAGTTCCAGGCACGTAGGGTGCTTGCTGTGGTATATAAGTACGCTGACATTGTTTACAAATTGCTGCCATAATAAAAGAAACAGTTAATTACTATTACGATTGGGATGTACTTTTGATACAAAAAATTACTTTACTAACGAATTAAAAGGTAAAAATGAACAGCAATACCCACGAGCTTTCTAATCAGTATTTTTAATTTTTAATTTGTTTGTCTATATTAAAATCATAGTTATTGATAAAAACCATGTCTACAAGAAAAGAAACTATCGACTATATCCTAGAACAACTAGATGACCCCAATGTTTTTTCTGCTCGAGCCATGTTTGGGGAATACGCTCTCTACGTAGATGGAAGAGTAGTGGCTCTCATCTGTGATGATACTTTATATGTAAAGATCCTTCTTGCTAGTGCGGAACTTGAACCTCTTTGTGAAAAAGGCAGTCCTTATCCCGGAGCTAAAGAGCATTATGTGATTGCTGAAGAGCAATTAAATACTGTAAAAAACCTACCAACTATTTTGGTGGCAATTGCGACAGCTCTTCCTGCTAAGAAGCCTAAAAAGTCTGTTAAGTAGTGTGCTTGTAAATTCTTTTGGTTTACTTAAAGTAACCTTGCTTAATCTCTCTTATGACTGACGCAGGAAAGTACTTTCCAGATATGCCGACGAATGCTCCTTATTTGCAGAATATTGCTGCTGGTACCAGACCTGAACATATCGTGATGGATATCAATTTTGAATTACTAACTGAAGCATTAGCATCTTTTGGTTTGGAAGATTTATATGGCTTAGTCACCAAAGATGGTATTGATAGTGGGCGAGTACAAGCAGCTTTGGATCGTTGGTCTTCATTGATTACAAGTATAACCTATGATCAAGCAGCAAAGCTGAAAGGATTGTGGGAGTATTTAGCTGAAGATGATGGAGAAGCAATTGAACCAGCTGACATTATTTTTGTCTTCGGTGGCCCAGAAGATACGAAGGCTAAAAAAGCGGCTAAGCTTTATTTAGCTGGCAAGGCACCAAGAATTATTTTTACTGGTGATACCCAACGAAAGTTAGTAGATACTCCTCATATCAGTGAGTCAGTACGAGATGCCCAGACAGCCATGGCTGCTGGTGTGCCTGAAAGTGCCATTTTTATCGATGACAAATCAGTGAATACACCCGAGAATGTTCAAAACGCATTAGCGATCTTACAAGAGATAGAGCCATTTCCGACTAGCTTTATTTTAGTGAACCTACCTTGGTATTTGAGAAGAGCAACGAATACCTTTCTTACCTATTGGCGAAGTTCACCTGTAGCTCATAATCGAGTGCAAAGAGTGAATGCTGGTTCAGTGCAGTATACTGGTAATAATTACTTTCTGGAGCGTAGGGGATTAGAATATGTTGTTTTTGAATATCTAAAAATTAAGCAAGCGCGAGATATGGGGCATATGTAGGTACTGTTTACAATTTGTAATTATTATTGTAATCTGTGCTTTTATTTTTGTTTTATGAAGCTAAATGAAGGTCAAAGACCGGTTGGTTTGAGACAATTAGCTTTAGCCGCAATCTTATCTGGGTGTGTAGCTAATACTGAGCCAGTGCAAGCTACTGATGGCCTGAGAGGACAAGCTACGATCACTGCTGATACTGAAAGTCATTCACAAACTGACCATTCAGCATATGTTCGTTGTGCTACGATGAGTTACCTAAGATGTGATGGATCTAGTTGTCATTGGCAGAACGGTTATATTGGTTTTAATCAAAGTTCGTACAGTTCGGCATTCTATCAGAATTTTAGAAATAGTACGGTGGATTGTAGTCAGTTACGAATTTCATCTCCTAGGGACCTTACCTGCAATTCAGTTAATCAATCAGCTTGTCGAGGAGACTACGTACCTTTAAAATTAGTTAGACAGCATTTTTCTACGCATCCAGCTATCCAACAATTATGGGAAAACTCTGCTTTTCTTTCTTTCCCTGAGGAAAAAGGTGTGGGAGGGGCTTGGATTAGGCGACCTAGTTCAGTAAATGGGGCCCCCCAATCCACTACTTCGAACTCTGAAATAAGGTATTTAGTTAATGTTGTACCTGACCAATTCACAAATGGTGTAGGAGCGGTAAGTAGTGTTATCCATGAAATGGGTCATGGTATTTTTGAAGTTGTTTTAAGTGAAGCTGAGAAACGCGAGTTCACTGACTTAATTTTTGAAATTGAAGATATTGTTGATCTTGATGAAGCCAGAGTTGCGCGCGATATTACTAGAGATGATTTGTCTAGTTTTTTAGATGCTAATGATCGTAATCTTGCTCTGGCTGATGCGCTACCTAATGCGCAAATGATTGCTAATGCGTTTTCTTTAGAAAGGCAGCAGATGGTGCAAGCAACTTTCCAACACGATCGTTTAACCAGAGCAGAAGTCGCTGCTCTTCTTAGGCGGTCAGAACAAGATGCTACTGATATTAGCAGAGACAATTTGAAGCTTCATAAGCTTCATGCCATGAGCTATTTTATGCGTATTGCGTTAACACTTTATCAAATGATGAACGTTACTACTTACGATGATTTAGGTAGGAGTTCATGTCGCCAATCAAACTTTATCAACATCGAAGCTTATGCCTACATGTTTAGTTTTAGTGGTTGTATGTCAGATTTATTCGCTCCTTATTTTAAACCTTACTTAAGTGATGATGGTTGGTTACTTCGTCAATACTCTCTAGGAGCAGACAATCAAGTACTTGCTCATAATCCTTACTTATATACTCCTGAAGGTCGCGCTGAAATTAGACAAGAATTCAGAGCCTTTTGGCGTCGAATAGAAACGCGCTCTGCTCCAGCAGCAGCACATTGAAGATAAATTTGCCAAAACCCTTTACAACTGCATAAGATTCGCTAAACTAGCAGCGCGTATTTCTAGATAGTGATACGTCAAAACAAAGCATATCTACGTACCATATTTCTCTGTATATTCCCCTGTAGCTCAATGGTAGAGCGACCGGCTGTTAACCGGTAGGTTGTTGGTTCGAGTCCAACCGGGGGAGCCAGTGATTATCCACAAGCCATAAGTATGACATGGTCTTTTTTGCATTT
>CAZDKI010000006.1:0-90590 GCA_964506115.1 uncultured Candidatus Peribacteria bacterium
GATATTTCTACAACTGACACTGCTGTAGTTCGTATTCAATCTGATGGTAGTTTGAATTCTAATGATGACGAAGAAGTTGATGTTCCTGCTGTTGACGTTGAATTCACTGTTTCTTCTTCAACTGTAATTGGATCTCCTCGTACTTTGGAAATCGATGTTACTCGTGATGAAACCACCTTTGACGAAAACGATTCTTACTCTGATCAAAATGATTTGATCGTCCTAGCTACTGTTACTGATAGCAACAGAAAAGGAGTAGAGAGTGTTCTCAGTAGTGGGTTGACTCTTCAATCACAAAGTTCAAGTGCTACTGGTTATAATGATAACAATATTAAATACTTCACTCTTGATGATCGATTCTTTGGTCTCGATAATGAAGATAATGATATTACTGTCAGTAGAACTTTCTCTCTTCAATTGATCCCAGGTAGTTCAGATGATTACGCTCCGATTACCACAGATCAATATACTTTACGCGCAAAATTCATTGCTCGTGATGATAATTAGTTCGTAGTCAAAAGTAACCAATTAAGCCTTTTCTCTAGCAATAGGGAAGGGGCTTTTTTTGTTAATTGCGAAATGCGAATGGTGAATTACGAATTCTGGTCTCTAGTTTCAGGCCTCAAGCTTCATAATTCAATCAAAACTTTCAACTCTCAATTTTTCCCAAAGGGACCCCTTCGGGGCAACTCCCTCTCTTTGACCTTTCCCTTTCAATTTAGTACGGTTCTTTTTGTATTCTTTACCCCTTTTATATGCTGAGCAAAAAGATCATTAGTAGCAGTCTAGTCGCTTTGCTTTTGAGTATGGCTTCGATGAGCACAGCCCATGCCTTAGTCTATCCTGATTTAGATTATGATCAGGTTTATTTACCCGGAATTGTAGGCATGACCACATCTGGCATTGTTCAAGGTTATGAAGATGGAACTTTTAGGCCTGATAGTTATGTTTCTAGAATTGAAGCGCTCAAGATCATTCTCAAGAGTGCTAGTATTGGCATTGTGCCATTGAGTCAAACTCAGTATGTTGCACCAGCAGTGGATATGTCTGGCAATGTCATTAAGACGTCTCCATCACCATTAATGACACGCTCAATTGCCTTCCCTGATGTTCCACTAGAAAGTTGGTATGCTCCTTATGTAAATACAGGTGAACAAAAAGAAATAATCCATGGATATCCTGATGGGTTCTTTCGACCTCAGTCATTCGTTAGTCGTGTAGAGGCCTACAAGATGCTTTTTAGATCATTTGGTGTTTTACTTGATGCTCCCGTCGAAGGAGAGGATTGGTTCACTCCTTACGTCAAATATGCACTTGATCATAACTTAGCTAATTTTGGTGATGATCCTGCTTTGAATCTAAGCGATAGTACAGCTTTAATTACCAGAGCTGAATTTACAGATCTCGCTTTCCGTTTACGCAATATCTCAGCAAAAATGCCTACATCTCGATTCAGTGATAATAGTTATCCTACAATTACCATTGCTCATAGTGAAATTAACGCAGATGACTTTGGTAAAACGACGCAAGATAAAAAGCTTGCATTAGCAAATAGACACTACTTACCAATGGCTAGTGATACTAAAACCTTTGTCTATACAGCGAAAAATTATGAAGAAGCAAAGGTAGTTGCTCAAGCTAAATTTAAAAAATCAATTTCTTTCGCCGGTATTAATCTAGCTCATGATAACTTTGCAGCTGGGGCTTATGACTTCTCTTTGTCTCAATGGAATAGTCCTTTTGAGAAGACAGGCTTAACTTACGCTCAATGGTACGCAATGAAAGCTACGACGATGTTAGAAGAGGGATATCTGAAAAATAAAAACCTCTAGTTTTTTAATTCAGATTTCAGAATGCAAAATGAAAAAGGGGGAAATCTGATAGCTCAGTTTCCCTCTTTTTTGCAGTAAAAAATTCGGCTCTCTGCAATCTGCATTAGAGAGCAGCTCTCGTATGCTCAATTATTACTTGAATGCTTACCGTGTTGTTCCATCTATTGGTGCTAAGCCTGACTGCAGCATCTATTGGTTGTTGGAATATGTGTTCGCTGGTATTGAAAGCAATGCCTGTAAATGTTTTGCCAGACTGACCGTGCTTGAATTGTACTTTCCAGTGCTTCTTTTCGCTTCCTAGGGCTTGAATCTGGATAGGTTGTAAATTTCTCGCTAGAAAGAGGGGTTTTGTATTGGCAATACCGAATGGTTCGAACTTTTCTAGCGTAGCATGTGTTTCCAGGGTAAGGTCTTCTGGAAAGATTTCAGTGTCTAGCACTAATTCCCTTGGAGGAAGGGGGAGGTAATAGCTACAGAATTGAGTCAATGCAGCAATAAAGGCAGCTTTTTGATCATGGGCCAGAGAAAATCCAGCTGCTTGGGCATGGCCACCTGAGCGCAGCAAAAATGGTCTAACCTCCTCCAGTACCTCCATCAGATCCACTTGAGGAATACTGCGCATTGATCCCACGATTACATCTTCACGCTCTTCAAGGATGGCAACGGGACGTTGATATTTTTCGGCGATCTTACTAGCAGCTAGCCCAATTACACCAGGGTGAAACTGTGAGCTGCTAGCAACCAGTACTGGTCCTGCTGTGTCTTGGCTTTGCACTAATTTATCAGCTAATAGAAAGGCCTCTTCAGCTACTTTTTTTCGTTCAGTATTGAGAGCTTCCAACTCCATTGCTAACTTTTGAGCTGTAAAAGAGTCGGTTGCTAAGAGAAGCTGGAGACTAAGGCTTGCTTCTGCCATTCTTCCTGCCGCATTCAGTCTCGGGCCTAGCTTGAATCCTACGGTCTCTGCAGAACAGATAATGTCGTTATGCCCGGCTAGTTCCAGTAACCCCTTAATGCCTGGTCGACGCTGTTTAGCTAGTACCTGAAGTCCGTAATGCACTATTTGTCTATTCTCACCAGTTAATGGCCCCATATCAGCTATTGTCCCTAGTGTTGCCAAATCTAAAGCCCATTTACAGAATGATATCGCTTCATTCTCTGACAACAATTTGATTGCTAAAGCACAAGCCAATTTATAAGCTATCCCGCTACCCGTTAGCTCACGATCAGGGTAACTTTCATTTTCAACTTTGGGATGTAGTATTCCAAATGCTGGCGGAATATTGTCAGGAAGGGTGTGATGATCGGTAATAATCACATCGATACCTAGAGATTGAGCTAGGGTAATTTCTTGAAAGCAGCTAATACCATTGTCTACCGTAATAATCACCTTAATTTTTTCTTTCTTGGCTTCAACAACTGTTTTGGCACTTAGACCATAACCGTCCTTAACTCGATGTGGTAATTTGAAGTGAACCGGGTACCCAATGTGACGGAAAAAGTCTAAAAGAACCGCTGTTCCTGATATGCCATCGAGATCGTAATCTCCTGCAATAATCACCCCCTCTTTATTGTTAATTGCTTGAACGATTCTATCTACTGCCTTTTTCATATCCTTAAACAAATAAGGATCATGGATTCCTTTTTCATAGTCAAAGTGAAAAAAGCTAGGATCTATGATATTCCTAGCTTTTTCTAGTACGTCAGCCAAGGGCTCATGAGGGGCGCGTGGCTGACGTAGTTTCCAATCTGTGAGAGGGGGGTTTTGATCCATCGACACAATGAAAGTTATTTGCGGCTTTTAGTAACACTAGCTTTTGGTGCAGTTAAATTGTGCCATGCTACAAGTAGTAGTGATGCAATAAAGATAGATGAGTAAGTACCAACAGCGATACCAACTACAAGTGCTAATACAAAGTTTCGAATAGTGCTACTAGCAAAGATAAAGAGAGCTATAAGAGTAATCAGTGTAGTAAGTGAGGTGTTTAGTGATCGTGCTAAGGTTTCATTTAAACTTTGGTTGACGATTTCACTCACTGATTGTTTGCCAGAAGTTCGGTTGACGCTCTCACGCACACGGTCAAATACCACGATAGTATCGTGTACTGAGAAGCCCATTACGGTCAGAAGTGCAGTAATAAACAGAGTATCTACTTCAAGTTGGAATACAGAGAATACACCAACAGTAATGATCAAATCATGAATCAAAGCAACTACAGCAACGATACCAAAGCGCCATGGGTTAAGTGTTTTAGGTACCTTGCGGAAAGCGTAGGTAATGAAGAAAATGATTACCAAGGCAGCAAGTGCTAAAGATTTAAATGCGTTAGCTTTGAGAGTTGCTCCGATTGTTGGCCCAATAGTTTCAAATCGTAGCTCTTGAACGTCTTGATTGTTATTGAGTTTCTTAAACTCATCTAAAAGCTCTTGGCGAGTCTCGTTATTAATATGTTTCATACGCAGTATGAAACCATTGCCGTCAGTGGGTTGAACTACCGTGCTACTCAGATCAGGATTGTTCTCTGCTTCTTGCAATCCACTAGTGGGAGTTGGTGAAGGGCTAATATCAGATAATTGTTGAGCATGAGCTACTGGGATCAAAGAAGTCTGTGGGACCTGATGTGTACGATTGATTGCTTCTTGTACTTGGCCTGTGGTCACTGATTGGTTGAATCTTACTTCCATCAATGTTCCACCAGTAAAATCAATACCCGTATGGAGACCGTTGGTGAAAAGAGAAACGATAGTAATGATCAATAAAATACCAGAAAAGCCAAAGAATAAATGACTATTTTTCACAAATTGTACCTGAGGATGTTTATCGCCAAACCCACATTTCCAAAGCGTAGGATTCTTGAACCAGCGGTAAGCTAACTCTACAAAAGTACGAGTTAAATAAACTGCTGTGAACATACTGATCACGATACCGATCGCCAATGTGATTGCAAAACCTTTGATGATATTAGTACCAAATACAAACAAAATTAAACAAGTAATTAAACTTGATAAATTGGAGTCATGAATAGAACTCCAAGCACGTTGGAAACCAGCCTTAATTGCAGCTTCTAAGCTCTTTCCGCCTACGAGTTCTTCTTTAAGGCGTTCGAAAATTAAAATATTAGCATCTACCGCCATACCTATAGAAAGGATGAAGCCGGCAATACCAGCAAGGGTCAAAGTAATGTGGAAAAGCTGGAATACAGTTGCACTGATAATTGCGTAGAGCGTAAGGCCTAAGAGGGCAGCTAAACCAGGAAGGCGGTAGTAAGCAAGCATGAAAACAATAAGCACAAGGAGACCAACCATACCTGCCTTCAGAGCATTATCTAAGGCATCCTGGCCCAAAGTAGCACCGACAGTATTTTGACCAATCAAGATGACTGGAGCTGGTAATGCACCGGTATTGAGGTTACTAGCAAGCTCACTAGCTGTAACTGCAGTAAAATTACCTGTAATAACTGCTTGACCTGTGTCAATGACGCTTTGAACTGTAGGAGCAGAGATCTCTTGCTCATCTAAGAAAATACCAATTGGTTTATTGAGGTTCTTCTTGGTGAGATCAGTAAATAACTTTTGGCCCTCAGCATTGAACTGGATGTTCACTACATACCCAATACCATTGGTATTAGGAGATGCACTAGCATGAGTGAATTGTTTGCCAGTAAGTCCGGTATCCACCCAACCATTTAATGGTTTCTCTGGCTTCTTTTCTAATACTAATTCTTGACGTTTTACTTTAGTGGTTTCAGATTTGTTGATTATCTCAATGATATGGAAACCAAAAGAAGTCTCCACTGGACCAATAATGGTACCTTTCTGGCCACCAAAAGCCGCATCTTCGAATTCTTTAGCCATTTGTCCACGGGTAAAGGTTCCCAAGCTACCACCTTTATCACGATTACTTGAATCATCAGAATTGCTAGCTGCCTCTGTTGAGAAGTTATCTTTATTGACGCGAGCTTTGATATCATCTGCTAATTTCTTTGCCTCGTCCTTGGTACGGCTAACGTTTGGGCTGGCACGAGTTGCCCCTTTGTAGCTGACTAAAATATGGTTGGCTTCTACTCCTTCTTCTTTTCTAGTTTCGAGAATTTTTTCTACGTAGACAGCGTCGGGAGAATCAACCATGACTAATTGACCTGCTGGTAGTTGGCTAACTTGAGGCCATACTGCAGGATTCATTTCGTTTTCACCTTGGAAGTCGATTTCACCTCCAGTGGTAATATTATTTCCTTCAGACTTTTCTTTTACAATTTTAGTAAAATCAGCTCCAGGTTTTTGAGCATCCTGAAGAATTACCTTGGCACGAGCTGCAGTATCAGCATTGTATTTATCATTGGCAATTTTTTCTTCTGGTGACCACTCTTCTTTTTGTTCTTTGAATTCTAATTGTACGGTTTTACCGACGCGATTAATCGCCTCATTGATATCTTTCACACCAGGCAATTCGACCAAAATGTAGTGGTCATCACCAAGCTGAGACGTTTGTACAACAGCTTCAGAGATACCTAAAGCATTGATACGGCGATCCATGACACCCTTGATACCATCTACTACAGATGCACGGTCGATTACAGGCACGCTGCTGGTATCCACCCGGTAACGTAATTGAGTTCCTCCTTGGAGATCGAGACCAAGATTGAACTTAATATTTTGGATTGATTCAGCAAAACTACCTGGTTCAGGATTGGCGCCCAATACAGAATTTTTGATACCAGTAGGAGCACTAACTAAACCTAATCCCAAAGCGATAATACAAATCAATACCACGCGCGCCCATAATTGTCTTAACATAGATAAAAAGTAAAGGAAGACGCGCGGAATATAGCATAGCTTTTAGCAATAAGTAAAAAGAGGAAAATTAAATTCAAAATTCACAATGCAAAATGCAGAATTTTAGTTGAAAGTTGAGAGTGGAAAGTTGCCTCGAAGGGGTCCCGTTGGGAAGAGTTTTGCGATCGAGGGGAGCTCCTGAACCAGCCAATAATTCATCCTGAATGTAGCTCAAGGATGCGGGTTCACTCAATCCAATGGATACTGTCAGCCGTCGGATTAAAAGTGAAAAAGTAATAGGTAAATGTTCAAGGGTGTGCTTATTCATTTTCACCAATTACCTATTAATTCGTTAGTCCAAGAGCCTCTGGTCTCTAAATCTGGAACCTAGATTTTAAAATTCAATTTCAGGTAGCAGGACTCAGAATCCCCCTAAATTTCATGTCAATCAGAATTATTTCATTTTTGTTCCCTTATCTTGATCCGTGCTTACTAACTTTTTCTTTATGAGAAGCATCAACAAAGCAGTTTTATTAGGCAATTTGGCAGCTGATCCGGATGAGAAGGTCATGCCCAAAGGTCAATCTATGGTTTCTTTTCCGCTAGCCACCAATCGAGAGTATGAACAGGATGGAGAGCGTAAAAAGTCTACTGACTTTCACCGTGTGGTGATCTGGGGTAAATTGGCCCAGGTAGCTAAGCAATACTTAGCTAAAGGATCAGCAGTGTATGTTGAAGGTAAAATTGTTAATCGATCTTATGCCGATCAAGGAGGGGATCGAAGGTTTATCACAGAGATTGTTGCTGATGAGCTCAATATCATTACCTGGAAGTCCGAGAAGGAAGCACCAAAAACTGTGGGAGCTGATGAGAATGCAGCTACAGCTAATTAAATCCTATGTCTGCTAAATTGCCACTTTCATCTTTGGCTCAAAAGGCTCACGATATGAGATCTCTACTTGCTTTACTGCAAGCAGAATTGTCCCAATGGCAGGTAAGATTGGAGCAAACCGATCCAGAGTCACGGTTAGTCCGAGAGGCCAATGTTATGTATGCCAACACGCAAAAAATTAGTGACTTGTTAGGTTCTTTGCTGCACGAACGTGCTTATCAGGATCCATTACAACTTTTTGACCTCAACTATTTACTGCGGGATTTGGTCAATGAATATCAATCCGCATTTCCTACTGTGAAATTTATTTATAACGGCAAGATGCGAAGTATGTTCAAGGGCGTAGAAGTTGATATGAATGTCTTGATCAGAAATATCATTGAGAATGCTTTGAAATATGGCCAAGCAGACACCATCCAGCCGCAGATTAGCTGTAAGCTCAGTCTCGTAGGCAAAAAGTATCAAGTAGTGATTGCTGATAGTGGGCCAGGCATTGCTAAGCAGGATTTGAATAAAGTATTCATTCCTTTCTTTCGAGGCAAAAATGTTTTGTTGCCTGGTAGCGGATTAGGTTTGCCGATTGCTAGAGATATTGTTTTGCGACATAAAGGCAAGATTAGCATTGAAAGTACACCCGGGCAGGGGACTACAGTATTGATTACTTTACCAATACTGTAAGCAGACATCTTTCTTTCCATGTCAAACTAATATATAGTACCACGTCACTCTCACCGGAGTAGATTGTGGTACTATATAATGAAATTCGCATTTAATTCAGATAAATTGCTTATGGAAAGTGTAGCTCGTTCGCGCCGTTTACTGATTAGTTTGGTCATGATTGTAGCCATTGCCGTTGGTAGTGGTTTAGACAAAGTATTATTGCAATTATTTGGTGATGCTCAAGTGGCGGCTTCTTTATCTATTCCACCTGTATTGGCTAGCTCAACTGTGCAACCTTTTGGTCAAGATTCTTTGGTCGCTAGTTCAATCCCCTACCTTTCTAGCATAGAAAATGTCAATCAATATACCGCGATCCAAGCTACATGGGCGCAATCAGCAAATAGTGAAATTAGTCTTTGGGCTAGTAATGGTGATGAATGGTCAGAACTGGCTAATGACCCTGATGCTGGTCTTGGTATTAGTTCACCCGCATTGCTTGCTCCATCAAAGCAGTTACAACTAAAAGTAATAGTAAAAGCAGGCACTATAAGTGATATTCAAGTTCACTTACTAGATCCGGGTATTCAAAATAATAGTTTTTTCCCTCAAGCGTCAGCGGATGAGGCAGTGATCACTCGTGTTCAATGGGGAGCAGATGAGTCTCTTCGTTTGCGTGAAACTCGTGATCGTCTGCGTGCTGAAGCAGCTAAGAAGACGCCCGCTCCTAAGCCTACTACGGCCAAGCCGACCACAGCCCCTACTCCAACTGGCTCTACTACTGAAAATAAATCTGATGCTGATGAATACGGTGCTAACTGTAGTTTACTACAAGCAAAATACCCTGAAGAGTTTAAAATAGGCCAGGTAATCTCTACTGATGTTGCTGGTAAGGCCTTTACCTGGCCTATCGCTTATACAATGAAGCTTCGCAAAATCGTAGTTCACCACACTGATATGGAAATCAAGGACTATGATCAGAGTGGCGCTATCGATGAATCTGACTATAAAGCGGCAGTGAGATCTATTTATTACTTCCACACTATCTCTCGTGATTGGGGAGATATCGGCTACAATTATCTGATCGACCCTGCTGGTCATATCTACGAAGGCCGAGCTGGTGGTGATATGGCGATAGCTGCACACACTCTTTGTAAAAATAACGGATCTTTAGGTATAGCTTTATTAGGAAATTTTCAAAATGAAACCCCGACGACAGCCGCTCTACAAGCTTTGCAAAGTCTCATTAAAGCTAAAAGTCAGACCTATAATATCGACACTCAAGGAATGAGTCTTTTCTATGGCGACCTTTTGCCAAATATCATTGGCCATCGCAATGTGCGTGCGACTAGTTGTCCAGGAGAGCAGCTTTACAATCTCTTACCGGTATTACGGTCAGGAAATGCAGCGGCAACCCAAAACATTACCTTCCCTGTGTTTGATACTAGTATCTATCGTAAGGCCTCTACGCCAAACGTTCCGGTGATCCCTGAAACCCAGAAAGTATATCGTTCTCAAGCGCAATCAGTGACAGCGAGTGTAGTCGCTGAAGCTGGTAGAACTGCCAAGCCCACACTGACATTTCGAAATCTCGGTACCACGATCTGGAACCAAGACACCGTTATTCGGCCTGTGTATCTAGAGCGAGGAGCTAGTATGCTCAAACAAGCAAAACAACAGCAAGATTTTGTTTCACCAAATGAATCCGCAACTTTCATGCCGGAATTGGTGTTCGATAGCAAGCTAGCAGGCCGTGCCTTTGTGATTGAGTTCTATGTTGTGGTCAACGATCAAGTAGAGCTCAGTACTGAAAAGGCTAAAGTAAATGTGCAGGTATTAGATCAAACCAAGAGTGATGTGACTCTCAATGGAGTGCCTCTTGATCAATTGAAAACAACCTTAAGTCAAAATGTCATCGCTACTCAGTTACTTCGGTCCAGTGATCATCTAACCCAATTTATTAGTGAGGAAATTGGCGGTCCAATTGCTGGAAATGGTTCTGTTTCAACAAAGAATATTAGAATCAAGCTAAGTGCTCCTGATACTTCAGCAACAGCAGAGGCAAGTAGTAATAGCAATGTGGTTGTTGATAATCGTACGGTAGCTGTATTGCTCAAGGGCAGTTCTATGATAGTGATCCCACAAGCAAAAGGATTATTAGTGAAAATTGGTAAAAATACCTATGAGGGTACTGTCGTTCGCTTGGTGTCTCAAGACGGAGAAGAAGGAAAGATTACTTTAGTAAATTTCTTGAATGTGCCGGAATGGAACAAATCTCTCAATGATAATGTATACCGCAATATAATTGAGTGGCGTATTTTGAGTGGTAAATTGGTTACTATCAATGAACTTCCAGTAGAGCTCTATCTCCGTGGATTGGCTGAAGTGTCTAACACGGCTCATCCTGAGAAGCAAAAGACCATGGCTATCATTGCTCGTAGCTACGCGCAGTATTATCTGACTCGCGATCAAAAATTTCCTGGAATGCCTTATCAGTTAGATGATGATCCTAATAGCTCACAAAAATATTTAGGCTATGGCTATGAAATGCGTTCACCAAATTTTGTTGAAGCAGTAAATGCCACCAAAAACCAAGTGGTCACCTATGAAGGTGAAGTAGTGAAAACTCCTTATTTCAATAAAAGTGATGGCCGCACTCGTAGTGCCCAAGAAGTCTGGGGGTGGACTAATACTCCTTACTTAGTCTCGGTTGCAGATCCACTTTGCCAAAGCGAAGAAAAGAAGCTGAGCGGTCATGGTGTCGGCCTCTCTGGTTGTGGTGCTGACGGAGCAGCTGCTCGTGGTTATACCGCCGAGCAGATACTCCATTATTATTATCCTGGTACTATTATTTCGACTCTGTAATAAGAGCTGGTTGTTTACCGTCTTCGACCACGGCCTCTTCGCTAGCTTCAGTAGTGTCTGCAACGAAGATAGTGAATGAAGCGACATTATCGCCACTATCTAGTCTCATCACGATCACACCTTGCGTAGAGCGGCCAATGACAGGGATACCCTGTACTGGGAGTCTGATGATTTGTCCTTGGCTAGAAGTGACCATTACATCTGAGTGCATATCATCAGCAGTCAAGAAGTAAGCTCCAACGAGCGGTCCAGTCTTTGTGGTTACTTTTGCAATTCGGACACCACTACCACCTCGTTTCTGGGCGGCGAATTCTTTCTTCTTGCTCATTTTGCCATAGCCATGTTCACTCAATACCATGATGTTCCCATCGGCTTCTGGCACTTTGATCAACTGTACTACGCCATCATCTTTTTTGACACGAATACCACGGACCCCCTGACTAGCTCGTCCCATTGGTCTAACATCAGACTCATGGAAAAGCACGCTTTGTCCTTTGCGAGTAATCAACATCATATGATCTTTGCCAGAAGTTGGACGTACCCATGACAACTGTTCATCTTCTTTCAATTTGATAGCAATCAACCCTGATGCTCGAACATTGGCAAAGTCAGCGATTGCAGTTTTCTTGATGGTACCACCTGTGGTAGCCATGAAGTAATACTGGTTGAGTTCTTTATCTTCTTTCTCTACAGGCAGCATAGCAGTGATTCGTTCTTCTGGACGTAGTTGTAATAAGTTGACGATGGCTTGGCCTTTGGCAGTGCGAGAAGCTTGAGGGATTTCCCAAGTTTTGAGGCGGAATACTCTACCAGTCGAGGTGAAGAATAGTAATTCAGTATGAGTAGTAGTACTCAAGATATGTTCTACCTGATCTTCTTCCTTGGTAGTGATACCAGATACTCCCTTACCGCCACGATGTTGTGATCGGTAGGTAGAAGGAGGCAGTCGTTTGATATAGTTACCTTGAGTCAACATCACCACCATTGCTTCATCAGGAATCAGGTCTTCTTCAGAGAAGCCTTTGAGTGATTTTCTGATCAATTTAGTACGACGTTTGTCACCGTATTTTGCTTGGATCTCAGTTAATTCTTGTTTAACGATAGCAGTGATCTTTTCCTCACTAGCCAAAATGCTTTTAAGCTCAGCGATAAGGGCGAGTACTTTTTGATACTCATCTAGCAAACGTTGTCTCTCTAGGCCAGCTAATTGTTGGAGTCGCATCTCCAAAATTGCTTTGGTTTGGCGGTCAGAGAGGCCAAACTTTTCTTGTAATGAGTTGCTAGCAGCTTCTTTAGTAGGAGCTTCACGAATGGTAGTAATTACTTCATCGATATGATCGAGAGCCTTATTGAGACCTTCTAAAATATGAGCGCGATCCTGAGCCCCCTTGAGATCAAAAGTAGTACGACGAACAATAACCACACGGCGATGGGCAAGGAAAGTTTCTAGCAGTCCTTTGAGGTTCATTAGTTTTGGTTGAAGTCCATCCACCAAGGCAATCATATTCATATGAAAGTCCATTTGGAGGGTGGTGTATTCAAACAATTGATTCAAAATCTTCTTAGGGTAAGCATCTTTTTTCAATTCAATCACGATACGGATTTGATCATCAGATTCATCACGAAGATCACTAATACCTACAATCTTTTTATCATTGACCAAGTTCGCCATCTTCTCGATCAGAAGTGCTTTGTTCACTTGATAAGGGATTTCAGTAATGATGATATCAAAGCGACCAGTTTTCTTTTCTTCAATTTCAGCGACCCCACGCATAGTGAATTTTCCTCGTCCCGTAGCATAAGCCTCTCTCAATCCTTCACCACCATAGACCACACCAGCTGTAGGGAAATCAGGACCAGGAATCTTTTCCATCAAGTCTTCCACGGTACAATTAGGATTGTCGATTACCATCATCAAACCATCGATTACTTCAGTGAGGTTGTGTGGGGCGATCTTAGTAGCCAAACCTACCGCAATACCTTCGGTACCATTGAGGAGGAGGTTTGGAAGGCTGGTAGGGAGTACTGATGGTTCTTCTTCAGAGGCATCGAAGTTGGGTCTGAAGTCGACAGTGTCTTTTTCAATATCGTTACAGAGCTGTTCAGCCAGTGCCGTCATACGAGCCTCAGTGTAACGGTAGGCAGCAGCACCATCACCATCGATAGAACCAAAGTTTCCTTGACCATCCACCAATGGGTAACGGAGTGAGAAAGATTGGGCGAGACGAACCATGGCTCCATAAATAGGTTGATCACCATGAGGATGGAATTTACCAATTACTTCACCGACAATCTTTGCTGACTTACGGTATTTCGCATTAGAACGGAGCCCTTGTTGGTACATGCTATAGATCACGCGACGCTGTACTGGTTTCAACCCATCACGAGCATCAGGCAGGGCACGTGCGACAATTACTGACATAGCGTACTTGAGGTAGCTATCTTGCATTTCAGTTACAAGATCACGTTGATGTACTTGACCAATCTCGGTAGTACTTAAAAGATTTTCGTCATTATTTGGGGTAGTAGACATGGCACTAAAAAATAAGCGATTATTCAGCAGCAGAATAGCATATCTAATCTCCAAACAACAATTTCTAATCACCCCAATTTCTTCCTATTTTTGGGCCGTAAATCTTATCAAAAGCAAGCCAAGACTCTCAAGTCTCCACTCTCAACTCTCAACTGACGTACAAAGCTTACTTTTTCACTCACCTAAAAAGTGCTAGTATCTAGTCAGAAAAAACATGTGTACTTGTAATTGACAAAAATAACCAAAGTGTTATATTTACAAGCTTTCGTTTAAATTAAAACCATTTCTATGGCTCCAAGATTATCATCTCCTTCTCCTCGTCTAGACCGCACTGCAGTGGTCAGACGCAAACAGCCTGCATTAACTAGATTAGCACTTTTTAGTTTGCTAGGCGTTGCTGCTTGTGGCCCTATTGAAGTTGACGCAGATACAAAGTTTATTCCAGTTCCACTTGCATTAGCTCGTGATGGCAGTATGCCACTGGATGCAGGCAATCCAGATGTAGTTGAGCCTATGGATGTTGCTGAGACGGGCGCAGGGGATGTTGGGACAGATGCAGTTATGTTTGCTGAAACAGGCGATGTTCCAGCACTCCATGATATGATGAGTCCACCTGATACAGGAAATGATGCAAGTGATGTCGTGGATAGTGGTGGACCAACTGTGGATGTTCCTGCTGATGGACCTACATGCACACCAACAAGTGTGGTCGTAGGTAATGATAATGTAATCGTTGCTGCCCATGGTACTATGGTGCCAGTAGTTATTAATTTTAGTGGAGAATGTCCAACTCTTAGATCTGGAGCTGTACAGGCGCGTATTAGTTCAAGAGGCGCTCCACTCCCTATGTTTGGAGTTACTATGACTACACTTGAGGCAACAAGGGCCCGTGGTGTGATTGATTTAACTACACCAGAATTAACTGGATTCCCGCTTAATACATACATGATTAGTGACGGCAGTGATAACGCTTTGACTGGAAATATGTTTCCTGCAGGTTTTACTTTGCCTGTTGATTTTGTTATTGATCGTGTTGTTCCTGGACCGGCTGCTGTTACAGCTGTTTCTTTTGATCGAAATGCAACATCTTACAGCTTCAGTTTTATGGGGGATTCAAATGGTAGAGTTATTTTTGACGTCAAGACTGTGGCTGGTGATGCTGGTCCCGTGCGAAGTTTGTTAGCTCATGGGACTAGAACTCCCTGCACACTTTCTCGCGGGACGGTTCCAGGCCGCTCTGATTCAACAGGATGTGGAAGTGATTCACGTGGAGAAGCACAGTCATGCGTATATATCGATGGTGATTATATATGTGAATCTAATCGTTTGATGTTTCCTGTTACCGCTACAGTTCGAGCGAGTCACAGAATTTCAGACCTTGATTATAATGCTGTTATTGGTTCGGTATCGGTGCCAAGAACGCCGTTAACATTTGTTTGGACTTACCAAGATAATAGGGGAAACACTAGTGTTGGTACGCGTTCAATAATGATGTTGAATTAATTACCAGCTCTATATTCATTTAAGAGCTTCTTAAAAATTAAGGAGCTCTTTTTAGTTGGACATAAAAGATCAAAAAGGTGTATAATTATGGGAAAATAAAACAAACATGAAAAACAAAGTGCTAATTGCATCTTTATTAAGCCTTGTAATGTTGTGGGCAGTCCAACCACAACAGATTTTTCGAAGCTATGCAATCAACACAATAATTACCGTGGCAAGTTTAGCTGATTCGGGTGCAGGATCTCTTAGAGATGCAATTGTAGCTGCTAACGCTGCTTTTGATAATGTGCTTATCGACTTTTCTGTTTCAGGTACGATAAATTTAAACACTGATCTCCCATATTTGAATATGACCGTGGGATCGATAACTATTGATGGCGCTAATCAAATTGAAATTCATAAAGATTATTTAACGAATGGAATTGGACTCAGAATAGGAGATGGAACCGCAATTGTGAATCCGACTAACTATATTATTAGAAACCTTACGTTTACCGGCTTTGAGAAAGGCATTGTTAATTATGGTGATTTGAACAGATTCGAAAATATTACTATTGAGGGTCCACAAACCTTAGGTATTTGTGATGACACTGGGGAATACGGGATCGCGGTCGTTAGCAGAGACACTGAAGATGTTTTTGGTGTTTCAATGGCTAATAACACTATTAGTTGTTATCGGAAAGCAATTTTAATTCAAAATACTTCGGGTACTACAGTTAGTGGTAATACGGTTACTAATAACATATCAAGAGCTAATCTTTCATTAGTACCTTTATTTAATGATGCTAATCCGTGTTTAGTTGCCGGCATTGAAGTTCAGGGGACCTATGCTCTTGGTGGGCATCCTGTTCAGAAAAACTTTATTACTAATAACGAAATTACTGGCAATGGCTTTAACAACCCTAGTGTTGCTTGTACTGCTGATTTTCGTTCAGCTGGTATAATGTTGAGCCTTTATGGTGCCAGTCCCATAGCATTAGATACACCTACTCAGCTCAACCGTATTTCAGGGAATGAAATTACCAATAATGTCGGTGATGGTATTTACGTTCGTCAGGGGGCTGATAATGAAATCTTTAATAACCATATTGCTAGTAATGGAGACGTTTCAATAGGAGATCCTAGTAGTGATACTGGAAATGGTATCGCCTTGGTTTGTGATGTTGGAGGTATTGCCGCACCTGTATCAGGTAATTTGATCTACCGTAATACGATTGATCACAATGCTGACAATGGCATATTTATTAGCAAGTTTTGTGAAGTAACGGGGGTACCAGAAGCCGAGTCGAGTGGATTCAATCCATTGGTTGAGAATGTCATTTATGAAAATGGTAGTGTAGTGGGACTTGATCCAGTTGATGATGATGGTATTGGTATTGATCTCCAAGAACAAACAGATCTGACCGCTTTTGCTTTTACTTCAGGTAATACTAATATTTCTGAAAACGATGGTGACGTGACTGAAGGTGGTAATCAAATGGTTGATACACCAGTGATTACGGATGCTACTTATGACAGTGGTACTAGTACCTGGACCGTGGAAGGGACTACTGATATACCTCTAGGTCTAGATGGCTCTATGGTTGAATTGTATCAAGTAGGTTGTGCTAGTACTGATTTGCCTGCTGACATTGAGACGTGTGATATCGATAGCTATACAGCTGATACTCATGAACTAGGACATGGAGCTGGGCGTATTTTCCTTGGACGTACGTATACTACTAGTGCAGCTTGGACTATTACTGTTCCTGCCAATGTTGGTTTTAGTGGGGGATTGTTGACCACTACAAGTACTGTCACATTCAATATTCCTGCTTGTACCATTCCTCCCACACCGGCAATACAGGCACTATTAGGTGTAGGGATGCGATTGTGTTCTACTTCAGAATTTAGTGCCAACTTCTTTGCGGAAGCAGTTGATCCACCTGTCTATAGTGGTTTGACTAGTAAAACCATTATTCCTCAGTCTATTCCACGTCAGGGAACAGGTACCACTATCTTGGGATTTTCTAATACTGGCAATTCACCTCTCACAGCAGTAATATTCACTGATGATTTGAGTGCTCCGGATGTTACTTACGTTTCTGGTACTTGTCGTTGGGCAATAGACCTGATTCCTACTGGACCTAGTAACTGTAACTTCACAGGCAATCTTATCAATTTGTCTGGATTCTCTTCAGTAGGTCCAGGTAGTGTCGTCTTTGTCAGCTTTGATTTCGTGGTTCCTGCTGGTGCTGCACTCGGTACCCATACTAATAGTGTGACCGTAGCTGCTAGTAACGGTGTTGCTCCACCAGCTGCTACTGCCAATTTTGAAGTGACTGGTGCTCCGGCACCAACTTATAGTGGTGTGCTTAATAAATTTGTCGCACCGAGTACTATTGCTCAAAGTGGCACTGGTACAACTATTATTAGTTTCACTAATACGGGCGATGATGACTTTACTGATGTCCTATTCACTGATGATTTGGATGTGCCTGGTGTCGACTATGTCGCCGCTACTTGTCGTTGGGCGATCAACATTGTCCCTAGTGGGTCATCTAATTGTTTCTTTGTTGGTGATAATATTGGATTGACGGGGTTTTCAGCCTTGGCACCAAGTGAGACTATTTATGTTACTTTTGACTTCTCTGTGCCTGCTGATGCCTCTGTCACTACTCATACCAATGCAGTATCTGTGAGTCTCACTCCAGCTACGAGTGTGCCTGCTTTTGGGGTCAACTTCGCAGTCATTGGCACGCCTCCACCAATGTGTAGTACTACGGGTGCCAGTCCAGATGCTACCTTTACAGTTGATGGTCAAGATCCAGGGGCTGCTATTGAGCAATATCCTGGTAGTTTATTGTTAGAAAATACGCAACCATCTCAAGGAGATTCGCCAATTAGTTTTGATTGGGTGGTCGATGGTAGTTCAGAAGGAACTAGTGATGCTGTTACGCTGAATTTATCTGTAGGTACTCATGCTGTTACGCATATTGTCAGCGATTGTGATGGTTCGTTTGATGTGCGTACTTTGACGGTTAATATCAAAGCTATTCCACCGTCCCCGGTGCCAGCAATGACTCTTCACAAGAGTATTTCTCCTAATACAGACCTACATATTGGTGATCTGATTACTAATGTCATTCAAATAGACAATCCTTTGACGAGTAGTGGATTTACTATGGTTGATCTTAGTGATGAACTAGATGGTCTCAGCAACCTCATTCCAGCCTGTAACTATAGTTTCGACACTTTTCCTACTGCTTCATCAGAGACTTGTACTGTTAGTACAGATGGCCAAATAGTTCTCGACCTGAGTGCTGAACCTTTCACTGCCGGTACTACACTATTCATTCGTTACATTGCTGCTGTTACTGGTACACCAGCGACCTATGACAATGCTGTCAGCTACAATGATTCAACTTCTCCTGTTTCCCCACCACCGGCTGGTGACAGTGCTTCATTTACCGTTGAAGCTGTAAGTGGAGGACCTTCATGTCCTGCTGTAGCTACTGTTGATGCCAGCTTTACGCTCAATGGTGCTGCCACACCTACTCAGGTAATTGAGGGTGAACCTGGTGTGATGAGTTTCGTAAATGCTAGTACAAGTGGTGATGCTCCTGTGGATTATTATTGGTATGTCGATAGTACTTTGCAATCTGAATCTGCTGGTACTTTGAGTCGGTCTATTAGTGAGACGACTACCTTTACATTACTCAAAGTAGATTGTGATGGTAGCGCTTCAATGGATACTCTGACAGTTTTGATTAATGACGATTTACCTCCAACTCCTCAACCAACCGTATCACCTAGTCCCACAGCCTCTCCAGCTCCAACAACTTCTCCTTCTCCAACCACATCTCCAACACCAACGGCTTCACCTACACCTAGTGTCTCACCTACTCCTACCACCACTCCTACACCAAGCGCTTCGCCAAGCGTGACACCAACACCGACTCCTTCAGCTACACCAACTACCGTACCAACTACAGGCTTTAGTGTAGAAAAAGTAATTATGAATCCTTTGGACCTCTATAGTACGGACAACAGTGCGCGAACGATCAAATTCAAATCTACTATTCATAATCTCGGATCAACGACTAGTAGTTACAACTTCACTGATACCATTAGCAATGTGTTCTTGCCTAATGCTGTAATCAATGATTTAGCTGGTGGGCTCAATGAAAGTATTCCAGGTTTGATTAGAGTGACTAATATTAGTATTCCTGCTTTGAGCAGCAAAGCAGTGATCTATACAGTAACTATCAAGGCCGACACTGATTTTCCATTAAGCACATTCCGTTTGGATACTAATGCTGATAAGGATGATAGTGATTTCTACCCTGTAAGAATAAAGGCTGCACGTCTAGCTGATACCAGCAACGACGACCCTGATAATGCCTTGGATGCTCCAGATGGTCTCTTGGTCAACCTTGGTGAACGAGGTACGATTACTCTTGATCTTGGTGTGAATAAGCTCCTTGTCGATGGTGATGGTGATGACTTCGCTATAGCCCTTGGTCAAGGAAAGGTCAGTGTTGCTGTTTCACAAGACGGGCGGTCATTTGAGCGTGTAAAAGGTACTAAAACATTTGATCTCGCTGATGCTGATTTAGTCTGGGCTCGTTATATCAAGATTACTGATAGTAGCGTGAACACACTTGCTACTGCTACTGTCGATGCTGTTTGTTTACTCAACTTGGGTGTAAGTGTTACTGATACGTCTCAAGTCACTTTGGCCAGTGAGGTGAGAACCAACGCTCTGACGAGTTATATCGATATCACTACCGCTTTTGATGAACCTCTCAGTAGTGGAGATTGTCGTACACCTGTGACTAGTACTACTAAACAAGCCAGAACGATTGAGCTTGCTCCACCTGCTCCAGTAATCTTACCAATTTCACCTATTCCTACTCCTGTAGTAATACCCACTCCAGTTCCAGTAGAGTTGCCTAAAACAGGTCCAGAAGGAATCATTTTAACCATACTTGGCACCGTACTTGGTGGTTACCTACTACGTCATTTACTTATTCGTCGTCGCCAAGCAATTCGGGTGACTAATGTTGAGGCAGGCGGAAAGTAATAGGAGCTGGTAATCTGTTACTCTGAGAATGGCGGCCACTCCAGTGGCCTAATTGCACTGAACCATCGCTCATCACAGCGAAATGAAAGTGATCTCCGCGATGAGTATGCTGTCTTAACTGATAGGCCGTTGCTGCAAGATCATTGTTTTGTTCTAAGCCGTGCAATACACGGATAGCATCACCGGTATGATGATGGTAAGTACCTAGTTTAGCACGAGCGCCGTTGCTAGTGAGAAACTGACTCAGTGCTTGGACAAAGGTAACATGAGGAGAATGCTCGTCTACGGTTACAGTTGCTGCATGGACTACTAGTGGAGTTTGATCTGGATTTTGTGTTACTTGTTGCTCCACAGTATCTACCATTGGTGAATTTGTAGGCGTTGTTGTTTGTACATGAACAACTGGTACGTCTTGATGAGCTTCTGTAGTAGGGGCTTTATGATGCTGAGTGGCAACTGTGCCCAGGACAGCTCCAGCCAATATGCCCAAGATAGCTCTTCGAGTTGATGTACGAAAAGTAAAAATTTCAGAGAGGGTTTCTCGGACAGTGCTAGTAATAGCTGTCGCTGCCTTTTTAATTTTATTTCCCCATCGTTTCCACCATGGTTCTTTTGGATCAGTAATAAACTGCTCAGATGTTCTCTCCAGCAGACTTTCATCCTCAACAACCACTTTATTTACTTCTTGACACCATCGCCCATGTACCGGTACACCGTCGATTATTATCGACTCTAATACCTTGGCAATGATAGATGGTGGATTAGTACAGATTACTCTAGGCGTTTCTTTGGCAATTTTTAATGCAGTGATCTGTTCACTGGGTAATATCGTTTCCCGTGAAGTAACAATCGGTATTGGTTCAAGGTGCACTTCTGGATCTTCAGCATATGAATCAGTCATTGCGGCTAGCTCTTCGAGAGAAGCTTGATCTTTAACTTCTGTTCCGGCGGGAGGGGCATCAGACTTGGGGCGGTCGGGACCTAAACTGTTTTTTGTTTCCTTATCCATTACTCTAGTAGGAGCTCGGAGCGTGGTACTCAGTTCATGAAAAGGCATTAAGGCATTTACACTAGCAAACACCCCCTCTGGACTTGGTGGTTTACTTTCTCTTACAAAGAGGGGATGTATTGCTCTTAATGGCGTCAATTCAGTTTCTGTCGGAAGGTTATTATCCGGTCTAGCGGGAGCAATAGTAGGAGTATGTAATGCTGCTGGAGCATTGCTCCAAACATCTCGTTCTTTTACGGCTGATGGCGCTTTTGTGGGTCTCTCCAATGAAGGATGAATCGGCCAGGTAGCATGAATCACATTAGTTATTTCATCTCGCGCGTTGTCTTGTGGTGGTGGCGGTGGGATATCAGTAATGGAGCTTACAGGTCGAACATCAGTAATAGAGTCAATTTGAGCTCCTTGACCATTACTTGCCCCTATCGTGGCTAATTCTAACTCTAGTGATTTCCAATCGTCATTAAATCCTCTTTCTCCTGGCATACTATAAAAGTATAAAGCTTTGAAAAATTAGCATGAGCAGACATTTTGGTCTACTGGTAATACTTATGAAATATTAGTTTATTTCCGTGCTTGACGTGGGGTAGCTAGCACTCTATATTTACGAGTGCTAAATGGCATACTATTCTTAATCTATTCTGTATGGCTCAAGAAGTTTCTTCCGTTCAAGCAATTAAGCCTTTGCGCGACCATATCGTGGTGCAGGCACAACCTCAAGAAACCATGACTCTTTCTGGGATTGTATTGCCTTCAACTGCTTCTAAAGAGAAGCCACAAACTGGTACTGTAATGGCTGTTGGTCCTGGAAAAATGGTTGATGGTTCGATTGTTCCTTTGTCAGTGAAAGTCGGTGACGTAGTGCTTTTTTCTAAATATTCTCCTACTGAGGTCAAGGTAAAAGACGAGGACTATTTAATTTTGCGTGAAGAGGATCTATTGGCAGTTTTAGCATAAAGCCTGATTAACTTTTATTAACTTATTAATATATGGCAAAACAAATTCAGTTCGATACCGATGCTCGTACTAAACTTTTGGAAGGGGCAATGAAATTAGCTCATGCTGTCCGTATTACCATGGGGCCAAAGGGACGCAATGTAGTATTAGATAAAAAATATGGAGCTCCAACGATTACTAATGACGGTGTTACTATCGCTAAAGAAATAGAGTTACAAGATCCTTTTGAAAACATGGGAGCTCAACTTGTTAAAGAAGTTGCTACGAAAACTAACGATGTTGCTGGTGATGGTACTACTACAGCTACTGTACTTGCAGCAGAGTTCATCAAAAATGGATTACCTTTAGTTCGTGAAGGCGCTAATCCTGTTTCAGTAAAAAATGGTATGGATAAAGCAGTTAAAAAGGTGGTTGAGCATCTTCATTCTGTTGCTAAGAAAATCACAACAAAAGAAGAAACTTCACAAGTAGCTGCCATTTCAGCTGCTGATCCAGAGGTTGGTAAGTTAATTGCTGATGTAATGGATAAAGTAGGTAAAGATGGAGTGATTACCGTAGAAGCTGGTCAGACCTTGGGACTTTCACATGAGTATGTAGAAGGAATGCAGTTTGATAATGGTTATGTCTCTCACTATATGGTGACTGATACTAACCGCATGGAAGCAGTAATGGAAAATCCTGTGATTCTGATTACTGACAAGAAAATTAGCAGTATTCAAGAAATTCTACCTGTATTGGAACAAGCTGCTCAAGCAGGCAAGAAAAACTTTGTGATTATTGCAGAAGATGTAGATGGTGAGGCTCTTACTACTTTGATTTTGAACAAGCTTCGTGGTTCTTTCCAATCCTTGGCTATTAAGGCTCCAGGATTTGGTGATCGTCGTAAAGCAATGTTGCAAGACCTTGCTGTACTAACTGGCGGCAAAGTAATTTCTGAAGAAGTCGGTTTGAAATTGGCCACTACTCAATTAGCTGATCTAGGTGAGGCCGCAAAAGTAATCTCTACCAAAGATCGTACCGTAATCGTCAGTGGGAAAGGTTCTGCAGTAGAATTAGAACAAAGAGTAGAGCAAATCAAAGCAGAAATTGAAAATACTAAATCTGATTACGATCGTGAAAAGTTACAAGAACGTGTAGCTAAACTCGCAGGTGGAGTTGCTGTGATCAAAGTTGGAGCGGCTACTGAAGTAGAGCTTACTGAAAAGAAACACCGCGTCGAGGATGCCGTCTCTGCTACTAGGGCTGCTATTGAGGAGGGGATTGTTCCTGGTGGTGGTATGGCCCTTCTAAGTTGTACGGATGCGTTAGAAGATTTAAAGGTTACTGATGAAAGTGAAAAGATTGGTGTTGATATTGTTCGAAGGACATTATCAGCCCCTTTAAAACAAATTGTACTGAATGCTGGTAAAGAGTTTGCAGCTGTACTTATGCGCCTACATGCTAAGATTACTGAATCCAAAGGAACAGGTGATTGGGGATATGATGCTGACTCTGATCAAATCGTCGATATGTTTGAAGCAGGTATCGTTGATCCTACCAAGGTGACTCGTTCTGCATTGCAGAATGCTGCATCGATTGCTTCTATCTTCCTTACTACTGGTGCTGCTATTACCGATTTACCTGAAGAGAAGCCAGCTTCACCTGGTATGCCAGGTGGTATGGGCATGGGCGGTATGGGGGGAATGGATATGTAATCTAAAATGCTCCGCTGTCTTTCATTGCTTTGACCATACTAATGATGGCAAAGAAGACAGCTACGGCACCTACAAAATACCCAGCGGTCAGTACTGCTGGGTTATTTTGATAAATACCGGTTAATAGCAAAATTACAAAAATCACTTCCAGGGTCATCTTGAGTTTGCCATAAGCGTTTGCGCCTTGGATCTTTCCACCCCAAATCATATAAAAAACTAAGTTCAAGAGCACCATGATCCCTTCCAAAAAGATGATCAAGTAGAGTGTCCAATGTTTCAAGGTAGCAGCGAGAAAGAAGACAATGCTGCCGATCAAAATCTTATCAGCTAAGGGATCTAGTAAAGTACCAATATCTGTAATCTGGTTATTATTCCGAGCCAAAGCACCATCCCAAAGATCAGTCAGTGCTGTAACGATGAAAAGGGCCAAAATAGTATAGTTCCAAAAGTTAGAGACATCTTGCTCAGTGAAGAAGAGGGCCCAAAGAATAGCGGTTCCGATAAAGCGTGCCAAGGTGAGAATATTGGGAGTGATACCAAAAAGCTTCCAGATATGGTCAAAAGTTTTGGCCATAAAAGCATCATCTACTTTTTGGAATTTGTATACTAACTCACTAATGAAACGTAACATAGATTAAAATTGAGTTTAATTTTCATCATTCTTTAATCCAGCAGTTTTGGCTTTTGGATGAGTTCATACTATTTTCTGGGTACTTCCTTACCCCACCCATGAAAATATTGCTCATTGAGGACAATAAAGAATTGGCGCAGATAGTAAAGAGGCAACTCGCACCTTTTCATATCAATGTGGACATAGCTTATAGCGGCGAAGAGGGGATTCGTTTAGCCAAGACTGCTTATTATGAAGTCATTCTTACTGATTTACTTCTAGATATTGCTTTGAGTGGTTTAGACGTAATTAGGCTAATTCGAAAGTTTGATCGACATATTCCGATCATTGTGGTGTCAGCTCTCCAAGATTTGGAAACCAAGATCAGTGCGTTTACGGCTGGGGTCGATGATTATATCCTGAAACCGTTTCATATTGATGAATTGGCTGTGCGAATTCGTCGTCATGCTCAAAGAGCCAATCGGCCTTTTGTCACTCAACTAGCTTACCGAGGACTCACGTATGATGTGGACAAGAAATGTGTGGGTTATAAAGATCAGAAGATTTTCCTTAAAAATAAAGAAGCTGCGCTCTTTGAATACATGATCAATCATACTGAACGACCGCTGTCACGTGATGAATTGATCACTTCAGTTTGGCATTTGAATCAAGATCCTAATAGCAATATTGTCGATGTTGCAGTGAAAAAGTTACGCCAAAAAATCGATAAGCAATTAGGTGTTTCTTATATCAAAACCCTCCATGGTATTGGTTATCGCTTTGGCTTGTGACTGAGGTGAGAGCGATTGGCAAAGGCCTGAGTACTGTATTCACGGATCACTTGAATTTTCACTTCCCCTGAGCGTACAGCATTGCTAGCTTGAACTGCAGTGGCAATTTCTTGTGCAATCGCTTGAGTTTGCGCATCAGTTACCGTCTTAGCATCGACGAAGGCACGTACTTCTCTACCAGCTTGAATCACAAATGCCTTTTCTACACCGTTTTGATTGAGAGCAGCTTCTTCTAAGGCTTTCATACGAGAAATGTAGTCTTCTAATGATTCATGATGGCGCGCGCCCGGTCTTGCGGCTGAAATAGCATCTGCTAATTGGACTACACGTGCTTCGACACTACGATAAGGCTCGGCTTCATGGTGGGCGTAAATAGAGTGAACAATATCTGGGTGTAAGTGAAAATTAAGGGCCATATCTCTTCCGATGGCATCATGAGCGCCAGCAATATCGGCATCTACACCTTTACCAATGTCATGTAATAAGCCCCCGACTATACAAATATAAGGGTCACAACCAATTTCCTCGGCAATCATTCGCCCAAGTACAGCTACCTCAATTGAGTGACGATAAATATTTTGACCAAAGCTAGTACGATAGTCGAGACGTCCCACTAGTTTGATCAGTTCCGGTGGGAAATCGTTAATTCCTAAATATTTACAGGCCTTGAGACCAATCTTCATCATTCTATCCTCAGTATATTTTTGAGTATCCGTTATTGCTTGATCAAGGGCTAGTTTAGGGTTCTTTTTCATCCGTTCTAAGGCGCCTTTTATGATATAACGGCGCCACAAGTCATAACCAAATATCCTTACCCGATTTTCTACTAATTCCATCTTTAGTTCCGCTCCTAGACTGGTTTGCAAGTGAATAATCTTGCTCATATCGGTATCACCAACAATGCGCTCAAATTCTTTTTCAGTGAAATCGATCTCAATTAAAGTTGGATCTCGAGTACTTTCGCCTGAGTAACGTTGATTGATCACATTCATGATCGACTTTGCATGATCCTCAATTTTGTCTTGATAATGGTAGAGTTTCTTTTCCCACCGTTTGGTTTGATTCTCTTCTTCTGACTCTAGAGCATCTTCCATGAGAGTAGCTAATCCTTCATTGGTATTAGTTTTAGCAAGTTTCTCAAGCTTTTCTAATTGCTGACTAACAATAGATTGGTAGGTAGCCTGTAGTTCTTGGTAATGGTTGTTCTTCTCATCCAATAGTTCTTTTTTACTGCCAATCGCTTTTTGTTCATGTTCTAAACTAGTTTGTCTTTCCGAAAGATGCTCGCTAGTACTCGCTAAAAAAATCTGATCATGCTCAAGTTGCGTTGCTAATAGTTCTTTGCGACGCTCAACATCATTTTGAGCCCGATCAAGAATATTTTGAGCTCGCAACTGGGCTTGTTTTTTGAGTAATTGTGCTCCTTGATCAGCCTCATTTTTTTTGCGATTATTCTGAGCTTTTTGGAAACTAATATAGGCTACAATGCCGATTATAAGACCAATAACAGAAGCAAGATAATTCATCGTCAATAACTTATACGACTGCACTATATAGCAGTTCTTTTTTTTCAGCCAGGTTTGTTTTGTTGTCAGAAATACTCCGTGGCTATCAAATGAAAAGGTAATAGGTAATAATGAATAAGCGCACCCTGGCACTTTTACTTTTTCGTTGGTAGCTTTTAAAGTGGGCTTATTAAGTATTCGTTATGTCTTTAAGGTATTCGCTTGTCACCATGGTATTTTGGTCGCTACTGTTTAATCTGATCTATGTTAGTTCACATCTGGTGGTTGTTTCTGGTCAACAGCTTTCTTGGTATTGGGTAGAGACTGCTCGTAATAATCAAGAATGGGCTGAAGGACTGATGAATAGATCACAATTGGCTCCAGATCATGGGATGCTGTTTCTTTTTCCAAAAGCTGAACTACGTACATTTTGGATGAAAAATACTTTGATTCCTTTGGATATTCTGTTTCTTGATCAAAATAAAAAAGTGATGAGCATTGTTAATCATGCTAATCCTTGTACTGATACTACCGGTGACACCTGTCTACGTTATCCATCTACACTACCTGCTCATTATGTACTGGAGCTTAAGGCTGATCAGTCGATAGAGAGACAGATTCTTGTTGGGTCCCAAGTATATTGGATCCTGAACTAGTCTGAGGAAGCTCTTGACTGTGGTCATCTTGCACTGGGATATCAATGAAATGTTTGGTATTACTGAGTACTTTGTCGACGACACTGATTTCAGGACTGCTAGCAATGATCTGTTCTGAAGTAGAGCTATTAGGAAGATTGAGTTTATTTTCTGATTGATTGTTAGTAGTGCTACCACCACTGCCCAGGCTGATATCTTCTTTGCTTAAAATTTCTAGTGAAATATCCTTTTTCTCAGCTTCAATCTTGATCGCTTCAGCTTTGACCTGACGCAATGTTTTGACCTGTTCTTGTGAAACGGCTACGATTTTCTTTTCAATTACCTTTTTCTCCTCAGAATTACTAATGCCCTGAGCAGCAATAATTGCCTGCTTATTATTGTTATCAATAGCGACCACCGTATTGAGATCGATAGTTCTTTGGATTTCTACTTGAGATTTCACTTCTCTTGTGCGCTTCTCAGCAAAAGACAAGTAAGCCTCTGCTTTATCAGCTGGCGTGTTCGCTAGTTGCAACATAATATTCTCACCAATGACTTTGATTGGATAGAGAATATTCTCCGAGGTGATATGGTCACTTTGATATGCATAGACAGTAGTCCATCCCGCAGTACCTACCACAAAGATAGCCACACAAGCGGTCGCTATCTTTGGTAATACCTGAGACCAGAGACTCTGCTCTATTCGCATCATCAAGAACTTATACCACAAGCGTAAACGCAAGCGTTTGCGAGCCAAGAACGATGGCTTAATGTGCGATAATTCCTTGAAAATGTGTTCGAGTGACGGTTTGGGCATGGATTGGAGAAAAGGTGCGAGCGATTTCTTGTTTGAGTGTGGTAATGGCACGGTGGAGCATGACGCGGATATTGCCTTCAGTCTTGTGAAACATTTGTGCCAGCTCTTGATTAGTCATTTCACCAAAGAATTTGAGTTGAATAAGTTCTCTTTGGCTTTCTGGAATCTTGCTGAGGGCGTAGAGGACATTGGCTGTGTCGTAACTGATATTGAGTGTTTCCACTAATTTCTCAGGTGCCACCAGGAGATGATCTACATCAGCAATGTCTACAGTTGTCTTATTGGTTCGGTAGTAATCAATCAAGTGATTGCGAGCAATACCATAGAGCCAGTTTTTGAAATCAGAGCGACTTGGATCAAAGCTGTCGAATTTCTCTAAGGCCTTGAGAAAAAGTTCTGATGTCAGGTCAAAGGCAACATCTTTGTTTTGCCCTGAGCGGAATAGTACATAGCGATACAATTGATCAAAGTATTGCTCGTAATATTTTGTGAAAATTTGATACTGAGTAGTTGTGACCACTTGACCAAGACATTAATTAATACGAAATCTATTTCTAAACGTTACAGACTTTCCACCCTAGAACACATGATATTCGTGAACAGTTTTGTAATCCACTAATTCACTGTCACTAAACCATAATGGTACTTCCATAGCTGCATCTTTTGCGTCGCCAGAAGCATGAACAATGTTATAAACAATCTTACCAGTGATATCAGCTTGACCATAACTGACATGACAGAAGTCACCACGAATAGTGCCTGGCAATGCTGACTTTGGTTCAGTGCTGCCGACAAGCTTACGTACTACTTCGATGGCTTCAATGCCTTCTAATACCAAAGCAATAACTGGGTTAGTAGAGATAGCATCGGTAAGCATCTTGCGTACTTTAGCACCGCGACGGATTTCAATGTCTTCAGTGTAATGTTTGCGTGCAAACTCTTCATTTACATGTACCATTTTCATACCAATGATCTTGAGTCCAGCACGTTCGAATCGTTGAATAACTTCACCGATTAATCCACGTTGGATACCGTCTGGTTTAATTAAAACTAAGGTTCTTTGCATCAACATAAAATAACTAAAAATTAAAAAGCAACGCCATACTATCACGAGCTTCTAAAGAAGAAAAATTTCCATTACTATCTAGACAGAGTGATACTTTTGTTGTATTGACAAATTTACACTTTATTGCTAAATTTGCAACCTTCTCTTTAAAAAATATTATGGCTTTGGAGAATTACCAGGGTGCTTCAGTATTAAGTTCCAGAAAATTTCCAACAGGAGCACGGGCTCTCGCATTAGTTGCTATGGGCTTATTGGCTCCGGGTGCAGTCAATGCTCAGCCAAGACATGGACGTCATAATCATGAGACAGTTCCAGCAGCACCTGCTACACCAACATGCGCTTTGTTAAATGGCACGCATACAACTCAAGAGTGGATGTCTAATGCCGAAGCCTTGGCGGCTTGTGCCAGGACAGCAAGAAGTCAACTTGATGCTCTTCTTAACTTAAGAACTGCTACAGATGAACAACAAACAGCTCAAGCAGTAAGATTTGCTGATGCATTTGCCGACATGGCCACTGCTTATACACATGTTTTATCCGATGCCTCTGATTTCTCTCCAGAAAATGTAGGAATTGATCATGACTTACCCTTTCATTGGTTTTTTGATTTCAATTTACCAAACGATGTGTGGATTCGCTTTGGTACTAGAATGCTTGCAAATGGTAACTCAATTTTAAGTGCATCACGAAGACCAGGGGTATCGCAAAACAGACAACGTGAACTCGTAGCAGCTGCTATGGGAATGCATGTGAGAGCTTCTCAGTCATTGACAAATGCTCAATTAAGAAATGCATTGCCAGCAACTGTACAAAGTCAGGTCGCAGCAAATTTAATTTTGGCGAATACGCATACAACTGCTGAGTGGCAAGCTTTCACTGATGTGACAATGGCTACTTCACGTAGGTTTAACGCTAGAATAAACATAACTGCTGGGCAACCTATTGGTCCTCCGACATCACCTCAGCAAACTGAGTATGCTATTCATGCTATGGATTATTACCTACAGGCTTTAAATGGTTATACCGTAGGTTTAATGACGGCTACTGATAGAGCTACTAATCCATTGCCTGAGTTATCCGCAACGTCTATTACTTTTGAGCCTCGTGTTACATATGCTGCCAACGATTGGTATTTTGCTGCTAATAAGCTTAGTGGCTATGCGGGAAATCTTTCTGGCTCTCTGGCTAACCCAACTAGCAGAAGTCGTACTCACATCGAAATGTTATTTCGTAGCGTAGAGGCCTCTTTACATGCTATCAATGATTCGAGTAATCATGGCCAGCTGGCTCCAAATAGTCTAAATTCTTTAAATTTTAACATTCGGGCATTAGCCACTCAATTAAGTGGAGTGCAACTACCAACACTTCCTCGAGTAATGCCATCAAATGCTAGCAGTTCCGTGGTTGCTGAGGTTCAAGCAGACTTAGCTACAAATAACCAACGCAGACGTCATAACCTTCAAACTGCTCTTGATCTACGCAATTTGAGTGATACTGACAAGGCACGTATGCGTTTAATCTTAATCAACTGGTTACGATTACAAGATGAATTAGTGGGGGCAGAATTAAGAATAATTCAAGATAGTTTGAGACCTATGGCTCAACAAGGACTTCGAATCTGTGCTACCAACCCTGGTATTAGTGGCGACAGCCTCCGTATTCTTCGCGACTTTGTCTGTCCATCGACTGGTGCTATTGATTTTGAGAGTTTTGTCAGTCTTGCTACTAATCCAAGCTTAATTGCTAGTCTACCTCAACGTTTGGCTCAAGTTGAGGGCAATCTTGTTTACGTTAATTTGGTAGATACTAGAACAGGTTCGGCACAAGCGCTCCCTGCTGCATTAGAGACTGTATATCGTCAATGGTATTTGCTTCATTTCATTCACCACGCCCTCGAAGGGTTAGACCGTAATATTGCTGATACTACACACACTGAATCATTGATGGGAACAATACGTTTAATACATCCTGTTTCAGCTCGTACTACTACAGCAGCTTTGGGTGAGCTAACTGCTACGGATACAGTTAGTCGTGTTGCTGTTACAACGGTTCAGGAGGGTCCTCTTTCTAATCAAGGAAACAACATTGCACCGCGAGTTCTAGCAATGCCTGAAACTCCGGCGCATATGGCGTGGAATGCTGCTTTGGCTGCGCATAATAGAAGAGCTACCAGACTTCGTATCGCTGGGCTTACTATAGGTGGTGTTGGCTTAGTTACGTTTGGTATTGCGGGTGCTGTTAATTTAGCTGAAAGAGGAGAGGCTACAGATTTGATTAATACACCAAGATGGCAAGAACGTGTCAGTATAACAAATATGTTTGTTGCTGATGCTCAGGCAGGTCGGCTCGATGCTGCTCAAATAGGAGCTGGAAATGCTCGTACTCAAATGTTTGCACGAGAGTACGCAGCTGAAGTAGAGGCTCATAATGGCACAATTACTGCTAGTCAAATTGCTGCCTGGACTGGACTTGGTATCGCAGTCTTTGGGGGTGCTTTAGCAGCTTTAGCTGATATCATTGCTGGTCCAATACCGATGGAGCCTCAAGAGAGTGTCACTCCAGCCGCTCCAGGACAGAGAGTCCCTCACCCTGCTCCAGCCGGACGTAGAGCAGATTCTGATGAAACTCCAGGAACAACTGTAATACCTAACGTTGCTATTGGTGATGGTGTTCAACTTGGTGCTACAGTTACCTTCTAAGTTACAATCACTATCAAGTGGTCTTTCAGGCATAACACCCTGAGAGGCCGTTTTTTAGATCTGATGCTGGCGATAGTTTAGCGCTTCTTTGCAGTGATCTACATTCACTTCGATGTTGGTATTCAAATCAGCAATCGTGCGACTGACTTTTAATAGCCTTACCCAGGCTCTAGGAGATAATTGAAGTACGTGCTTCATATTCTGAAGTACGTTTTGGGCCTCTGCACTAATTAAAAGCTGTTCACAGGCATTGCGTAAGGTAAGTTGTAAGGCGCTGTTTTGTTTGCCCTGACGGTCAAGTTGCTTTTGATGAGCTTTTACTACTCGTTCTTGTAATACTGAAGAACTCTCAGCTCCAGTGGTTTGCCATAATAGTTGTGGTGGTAATCTGGGTACATAACTAAATAGATCAATTCGATCGAGGATGGGCCCCGAGAGTTTACTTAGGTATTTGGTTTTCGTTACTACATTGCAATGACAATTGATTTCTCTATCACCACTATACCCACAAGGACAAGGATTCATTGCCGCTACTAATTGGAAATCTGCAGGAAAGCGTGCTTTGGCCTGCGCTCGGGAGATAGTAATTACTTTTTCTTCTAATGGTTCACGTAAGCTCTCTAGTACATCTTTTCTAAATTCGGAAAATTCATCTAAAAATAAAACGCCCCGGTGAGCTAAGGTAATTTCTCCTGGTGTTGGAATAGCACCACCGCCAATAATAGCATTGGCTGATGAGCTATGGTGGGGCGATCTAAATGGTCTTTGATGCTCGACAGTACGAATAGGTTCGCCACTCAATGAGCGGATTGTGGTAATGGTGATGAGCTCCGCAAATGTTAGTGGTGGCAGGATACTAGCCATTGCCTTGGCTAATAAACTTTTTCCTGTACCAGGTGGTCCTTGTAACAAGATATTATGGCCACCAGCTGCGCAAATAAGTAAAGCTCTTTTGGCATGAATATTGCCTACAATTTCCTGAAAATCATCTGTATAAGTAATGTCTCTATTGGCAAACTGATAGAGTGTAACTGGAACCATAACTTTCTCAATCTCCGCTAGAGTTTGTAAAGGAAAAACAATGATTTTGTCTGCTACTAAGCTGGCCTCCAGTTGGTTGTCGGCGGGAATATAAGCATGAGTAAATCCTTGATTGATTGCTATCTGTAGCAATGCCAGCACGCCATGAACAGAACGAATTTGACCTTCTAGACCTAATTCACCAATAAAAATAGTTTTGTGATCGGGGTTGATTCGAATCTGTGCTGTAGCCTGCAAAATACCCACAGCTATGGCTAAATCCAAATGACAGCCAGTCTTACGTACCTGCGCCGGTGCGAGATTGATCGATATGCCTCTTTTAGGAAAGCGGTAATGACTGTTGATTATCCCAAACCGTACTCGTTCTCTAGCTTCGAGCACAGCAGTATCACCCAAGCCGACAACTATAAACTTGTTCACTCGATTGTGGATTTGGGTCTCAATGGTGATAACGGCGCCATCCATATTGATAATACAGCCACCGTAAACAATGCTAGCCATTTTTGAATAGTTACAATATTTGCATTGTAAAACAGTAAAAATGAAAAAATGATGGTATTGTTTTAATTCATCCTGAGCAAAGCGCAGCGATGTCGAAGGATCTAGTCTATATGCAGTCCTGAAGAATTATGAGGATTGAAGACTGTGGTCTGATTTGCAATTTAGATTTTTGATTTTAGAATTTACAATTGAGTGTGACGTACTTTGGACCAACGAATGAAAAGGTAAAAGATAAAAATGAACAGGCCCCCCCTGCACTTTTACTTATTACCTATTCATTTTTAATTCGATGTCTAACAGTACTCGTTAGACAGAATAAAACCGGATCCTTCGACTCCTCCCGCATGCGCGGGATCTGCTCAGGATGAATTAGGTAGTGAGCTATAATTCAGCATTTAATTAACTGTGTACTCTCACAATAAATTCTGGCAGTCTGGTTATTAATTCATAGTTGATCGTATCAGCGTGTTTTGCTTGTTCATCTGCAGAAAGGTATTCATTGCCATCTTGGCCTATAATTGTGACCATACTGTCTAAGTTCACATTAGCTATGTCAGTGATGTCGATGGTGGTCATATTCATTGCTATCCGGCCAATGATTGGAGCTCGTTTGCCGTTGATGATCACGAAGGCTTTATTGCTCCACACTCTTGGTAGTCCTTCATAGTAGCCGCAGGGAATGATTGCTGTTCGTGTTGGTCTCTTGGTGACAAAAGCACCCCCATAGCCTACTGGTTCGCCAATGTCTAAATCGGTGATGTGAATGATGCTTGCACGAAAACTAAGTGCAGGTTTAAAGGGGGAGCCTTTCACTGGGGGATTATTTTTATGCCATAGTGTTTCTACCTCGGGACTGGGCCATAGGCCAAAAGTACTGATCCCTACTCTGACTAAATCAAAATGAGCTTCAGGCATTAGGAGGGTGGCAGCCGACGCTGAGATGTGGCTTTCGTATCCTGGATATTTACTTATGAACTGTCTAAATCTCATTAATTGGGAAATAGTTTGAATACTTTGGGGGTCTTCACTGTTAGCTAGGTGAGAAAATAAGCCTTTTACTTTGATTGCTGGATGGTCAATCAATTTTTTGAAGCTAGCTACTAGCTGGTCAGCATTGAATCCCAAGCGGTTGAGGCCTGTATTCACTTTAATATGTACCACAAGAGGTTGTTTATCCTTTGCTAGGTACTCAAGTATTTGCAGGTGATCATCATTCGCAAATTCTAGTTCGATCTCTTTGATCTGAGCTTCTCTTACTAATTCCTGATTGCGGTATGCACTTGCTACTAAAATGCGTTTTTTAAACTGGTGCTGGCGCAGTAAAATACCTTCTTCAATACTATTTACCACCACTCCATCGACATCTTGGCTTGCTTCTAATGTATTGGCGACAGCTAAAATACCATGACCATAAGCATTGGATTTGATGACACAAAAAAGCTTAGTTGCTAATGGCAACTGGCCTCTCAAGAAGTGAATATTGTGTCTAATTGCTTGATGATCAATTTCTATCCAATACGGTAATGCTTTGACCATGAATAAAGTTTACAGCTTATACCTGTAAACTAATATCAATTAGCTTTTGAATCAATTGTTTAATGTCTATGCCCTCACTAGCAAACAACTTACAAAAAAGACTAGCACTGCTAAAGCTTGGTATGGTAGTAATATTATTAATGAAAAGCTGCTCGCCACTTAAGAAGAAATCGATTCTAGCCATGCCTCTTAGATGCAAGATCCGAAATGCTTGTTGCGCCATACTTTGGATTTCAGCTACGATGTGGGAATCAAGTGGAGCTGGAATCAATACTTGAGCTCCTTCACCATGATACTTCGTGTCATGGTCATAGAATTCGCTAGCGCTGGTCACTTCTCCTACCTTGCTGGTCTCGAGGTGATGATCACCAATTACAGCACATGATAGCTCTCTAATATTACTGACGCCTTGTTCAACAATAATACGATCACTGTACTGGCAAGCGTATTCAAGAGCATCTTCTAATTTGCCTAAATTGGTTACCTTTCTAATTCCCAAATGTGAACCTAGGTTTGCTGGTTTAACATACAACGGGAAATGTAAATCACGAGTGATCACATCACAAACACTTAAAAGATCTGTTTGGATTTCATCTCTCCGAAAAGGAAGGAAAGGAACTTGCGGGAGACGATAAGTTGCAAAGAGCTTTTTGGTTGCTATTTTATCCATTGCTAATGCTGACCCTAATACACCGCTACTGATATAGGGCACTTTGCTATATTCCAATACACCTTGTAGCGTGCCATCTTCTCCCAGAGGACCATGGGTAAGAGGAAAGAATATATTAACCTTTTGAAAAACAGCTGACTTTCCCAGCGGTAAAATCATTACTCCAGGAAAGTACCCATTGGTACTAATTATACAAGGAGCCAACGAGCTTCGATCCAAGTTGTGTTTCAAAGTCATCAAAACTTGAGGCCCTGCATACATATTTCCTTCCTGATCGATGCCGATTTGTAATACGTCATAGCGGCTATGATCAATATTCTCAATTACGTGCATGGCTGAGAGGAGCGATATTTCATGCTCTGCTGTGACACCACCGAAAATGATAGCAAGAACAGGTTTCATTTTTATATTGGTCTTCTACCCTGGAACGCCTGTCCCAAAGTGATCTCATCTGCATATTCTACACTAGATCCTATAGGTATGCCTACCCCTATTCTCGATACTTGAACCTGAGGAAACTTCAAAAGCTGAGCAATGTAACTTGCAGTTGACTCTCCTTCGAGACTTGGACTCATGGCTAAAACGACCTCAACAGCATTTTCTTGAGCTAAACTTTTTACCCGGTCTACCAATTCCTGAATTTTAAGATGGTCAGGTCCAATTCCTTCCATCGGCTTCAATATGCCATGAAGAACATGGTAGACTCCTTGAAAATATTTAGTTCGTTCAAAGGCCATTACATCCAGAGGTTCTTCGACTACCATGATTTGAGTAGAGATTCTTTTGTCATTGGCACAAATAGCACAACGATCTTGATCGGTGATTTGGAAGCATTGTTGGCAGAAGCGTAACGATTTCTTGAGATTGAGTAATGCGTTCCCTAAGTTTTGGACTTCAGTATCTGGTTTCTTGATTAAGTGATAAACCAATCTGGAAGCGGTCTTTGGTCCGATTCCTGGTAACTTGGCCAAAGCTTCAATGGCTTGGTTGATTTGAGGTGGTAAGAGCAGCATATTAGATTGACAAATTAAGTAAAATATTCTATAAAGAGTCTTTTATTACAAACGAATGAAGATCACCCTTGCTGGAAAACTGATGATGACAGTCATGTTGTTTGGATTGTTGACTACATTTAATGTAGCAAAAGGTGCTGCATTTGGCACTCCTGCCTTGGTGGGTGAGACTACCATTGCGATTAATCAACTAAATCATCCTACCAAGTTGTTTGCCCAGCCAGCTAATGGGGGGGTGATTAGTGCCATCACACCTAGCACGGTGAAAGAACAAGTTGCGTACTATCTAGTAAAAGGTGAAACTTTATATGTGACAGGATTCAAACCTGGAACAATGCTCGTTAGTCTTGAGGAGACACTACCTAGTGGTAAGAAGGTGCTGTCTGCACCGTATGTATTGACGTTCTATCAGCTCAATCTTAAAACGCAAACAGCTTGCGAAAGTTATGATCCAACGACTCGCACATTGGCGGTTTCACCGGTAAGTCCTTTAAGTTTGATTCTCGACATCACACCAAACGTAGCTAGGCCACAATTATCTGCTGCATTACAGAATCCTAGTTTTGGTGATGTGCAAATTACTTATGATTCCACTGGTAAAGCTTGGTTACTGGTGGTATTTAAAAACGAAGGAAGTACCACTCTTACTGTTTACAATAGCCAAAATATTGCTTTAATAGCGGTAGCGATTGATTTCTTACCTACAAAAGTGGTTGCTCTCAACCTTTATCATGTGATGGATAGCAAAGGCAATCGCTCATTTAAGTTAGATCAACAATCAATGGTTGGTTATCTCCAGACTGCAGAAAAGATTCTCAATCAAGCAGGAGTTACCCTCACCCTTAATGATCAACAAGATGTATATGTGCCAGCAAACTTGGGTAGCACAATCGATGCTTATAGCGAAGGTCAATCAGCTGAGGAACAGGCAGTATTAGCTGCTACGCCAGCAAGTCGTATTCAACAAAATACCGTATCAGTCTTTTTAGTCTGGGATTACCAAATCCAGAATGAAAATACTATTGGTATCAATTATAGCGATGCCAACTTGGGTCAAGTAATTTTCCTTTCCGAAAAGAGCCATCGTCCTGGTGAGACTCTGGCTCATGAGGTTGGTCATGCGTTAGGCTTGACCCACAACGCACTGGGGTCTACTTATCTCATGTCACCTGCTGAGACTGCCAATGGTGAACAATGTCTCATTACGAGGACTGAACGACTGACGCTCAATCCAATCCGTATTTAAGCCATTCCTGGGAATCCTCCCATATCACCCATCATTTTCTTCATATTTTCTGAACTGGCTTTTTTAGCCTTATCCATCGCTTTTTCAATACAGTCGACAATTGCTCTACTGAGGTTACGTTCACTATACTGAGCATAAGCTCCTTCTGCGATAGTGAGCTCGGTGATTTCCATAGCTCCATTGACGGTCACATGAATCATTCCATCTGATGTTTGAGCCGTAAAGACTGTCTTCTTGAGCTCACTTTGCATCGCTTTTGCTTGTTTCTGAAACTTGTAAAGATTTTGTAATTTATCGAACATGTAGATGTGTTTAAAGCAAGCTGATATTATCGGCTTGTCTTAAGCATGGCAACAATGGTGATTTTAGGCATCGATCCTGGTACGGCAACAATTGGCTATGGCGTCATCGAAACTGATCGATATCAAGCGCGATATCGTGAATGTGGCACTATTCAAACTAGCAGTGGACTAGATCTCTCAGCTCGACTCTGTGAAATCAGTACAGATATCGCTGCCCTACTCATAGAAGTACAACCTGATCTTTGTGTAGTTGAAGAGCTATTCTTCTTTCGTAATGTCACTAATGCCATGAGCGTGGCACATGCTCGAGGTGTAATTTTATATCAAATTGCTCAAGCTGGAATAAAACTGTTGGAACAAACACCACTACAAATGAAAAAAGCAGTTACTGGTTTAGGGCAGGCCTCCAAGGTTCAGGTAGGTAAAATGATTAAAACCATGCTCCATCTCGATGCTGTCCCTACTCCTGATGATGCTGCTGATGCTCTCGGTCTAGCATTAGCTGGCTATATGGTTACTCGTAATGATAAGTAGACTCATCCAAACCTCTCTCTCGCTCAGCAATCGTTAGATCTAGTAATTGAGCTGGGTCAGGTGCATAGAATATTTTGGCTGAAGTACGATAGGCGAGTCCATCCACGAGACTTTCAATTTTGCGACTGACGCCACCACTCTGTTCTAGTACACCGATAATTTTACCTTCATGGTAGGCCAAGCTAAATTCGTTGAGGGTGCCAATGCCACCACCAGTAAAAATAACAATTTCACTATTAAAAATATTGAGATGGTCACGGAAATCGAATCCAAGTCCTGTATAAGTAATAAAGGTATGTGGTTCTAAAGGGAGATGCCAGTTTTTAACATGATCTGAGGCATTCTTCGCTGGTGACATGCCAAAGATCGTACCTTTCTTGCTAGCAGCTCCAAAAGCAGCTTCTAAAGGCAAACCATTAGTGGCTCCAGTGATCAAGTAGTGACCGCGTTCAGCAATTATTTGTCCCAGTTGAAAGGCTTTTTTTCGCGCAAGCTGACTAATATGTCCTGAAGCTGCACCCATAGCGCCAATCCTAAATGGTCCAATCGATGGTGACATGTTTATTTTTGTGTTATCACATCATTATACCTGCTTTTGGTTGAAAAATGAATGAGTGCTAATTCCTAATCACTAAGATCTAGAATTCATCAAGGCTAAGCAATGTAGGCCGGATCCTTCCATTCGACTGGCTCAGGGCAAGCTCTACCACTGCGTTGCGCTCAAGATGGATTGAATGGTAATTCTACACTAAGAATCCGCCAGCTAAAAGTAACTCTCAACTCTGAATTGTATTATTGCTTCAATTCCACTTGATACACCTTTCCTGACTTACTTAGGATCATAAGCTGATCTTTAGTAAGACTTGGTATTAGTTGCATATCAATTAGGTCAGTAACTTCAGGGAGCACATATTGAGCTTGGTATTTGCCGCTCTTACCTAAGACTACGACTCGACTATTTTGAGGATCGAGGACATAGAGTTTACCTGTTTCAGCATTTTTATCAGCTAAGATCTTGGTAGGGCTCTTGAATGGTTCGCTGAGACCGTCGACTACAAAGTCTTGCTTCTCGTCAGCGTAAGTCTTTGTAATAGTGCCATCGTTTGATAACACATATACTGCTCCATCCACAGTCACTGATACTGCGTTCTTGTAATCTAGTTTTGCTAGATTTTTGCTTACTGGCTCTTGGAAAGCACCATTGGCATCACGCCCATAGCGCCAGATAGTATCTTCTCCTGGGTCTAGGAAATAAAGGAATTTTCGGTCGATATATTCAGCCATTGCTACGGCATTTTTCCATACAGCACTGTCTCCACCTGGAGCAGCAATTTTGGTAAAATTGCCCGCTTTGAATTCAATCAATTTATTGTCTTTGGTATAGAGTTCAATCACATTATCTTTGCTTACTGGAGCAGCATAAACTACTTCAGCTGTGGTATCGCCATTGACTACTACTGTACGCTGGTCAATTTTATCTACTACTAATTTGTAGAGGACATTGCTGTCAAAAGCGTAGAGATCATTATTGAGTCTCACCAATCCTCTACCGTCGAAGTTGTTACGTTCTTTGCTTAAGTCAAAAGCAATTTTAGGATTATCCTCACGGAAAACATTGTCGACCATTGCTAGTAATTGTTTGATTTCACTGAGCTCACCATTGATTTGACTGGTCAAAATGACATCGCTAGTCATTGGTAGTGCTTCTGCTAGCTTCTTTTGATCAGCAAGTAACAGATTCTTAGCACTTTCTTTGTCATAGATTGCTCGAGTTTTCGCATCTTCACGATCTTGAGCTGATTGAGCTACCAAGGTTTGGAGGTCTCGCTTGATTGCATTAGCTTTTTGATAGCCAGCAATGCTATAGATAGCACCAATACACACTACGACTACTACAGCGATAGCAATCACTTTACTCATTTGCCAAGGCTTTCTTACCAATGGTCTCTCTCGATTGAAAACGCGTTCTAATGTCTTTTTGAGATTCATTTTAAGGATGTCTACCGTGTTGCTCAATTTACTTCTGTTCGCAGGAATGGGGGTTGATGGTGTTGTTGGTGTGTGTAATTCACTATTTGGTTGAGTAGTAGTTGGAATATGTTCACTGTGGATTGCTACTGCTTCGTGACATTGAACTACAGAAAGTCCAGCATAAGTAAGGGCTGGAATATGTTTCTCGTGATGAGGCGCAGTAATTGCTTGTTTGAGTGCCTCAGTGTCAATGATGTCTTTGAGCAATTCAGTACTAAGTAAAATACGATCGTCTTTGAGCAAATTACCGCTTGCCAAAGAAAGGAAAATTTTATTGTCTGAAAGTACCTCAGGCACTAAGCCTTCACTAATACAACTCAAATGTTTGCCGCGCAATAAATAAATACTACCGTTTCCACCTACTGAGAGATGCAGATCACTGCGTGAGAAAACTGCTAAGGAAATATTGAGACTTTGTTGCCAGGTAATGCCTTCTGCATCACTGATATTGGTGGCAGTGTCATTGATTACTTGCAATACTTCTTCGAAACTTTGTTCTGGATCGCGTTCTAAATCTTGGTAAAAATGCTGTTGAAAGCTTTCAATGATAATAGACCGAATTTCGGGAGCTAGCTCTTGAGCATCTTTGAGTGTATACGTAAAAAATACTGAGCCATATTCTGCTTCTTCGGGATTGGAAGGAATATATGAGCCAGTAACTATATGCGTATGAGGGTCTTGAGTTCCAAGAGAAAATAAATTCTGTTTGAGCACAAACATGGCATATACGTCAAAATCGTATCGATGGTAGCAAAAAAGTGAGGTGGCTAAAAGCTTTTTCGCTAGATCCTGAGCACAGCTAGATCTTTTGTGGTATAACACTACAGTATAGCTATTTACCTTATGTTTTTACCTTCTCAGCTTCAACAGTGGCTCAAAGATCACGATCAACCTAGCTACCGCTATAAGCAAATCATGCAAGCACTTTTTCATGAAGGCAAGCGCTCATTCGCTGATATTCTTACGCTCCCCAAAGATGTACGTGCAGAACTCGAATCAGAATTTACTGCCTTTACTCTCAAAGAAAAGATTGCCGTACATTCACAAAACAATGATTGTACTAAAACTTTGTTGGAGTTACCTGATGGTGAAATGATCGAAGCAGTTTTGATGGAGTTTGAAGATGGTCGTGCTTCTGCGTGTGTATCTAGTCAGGTAGGTTGTGCTTTGAAATGTTCGTTCTGTGCTACTGGTGATTTCGGCTTTCGACGCAACCTTTCTAGTGTAGAAATCTTCGAACAGGTGTGGTGGCTTTCATGCAAATTGCAGGCCGAAAAACGTCGCCTATCTAATCTTGTATTTATGGGTATGGGCGAACCATTACTTAACTATGAAGCTGTAGTAGAAGCGATTCGCATGATCAATGATCCTGATATGATTGGTCTTGGTATGAGACATATCACAGTTTCTACTTCAGGTATTGCCCCCCAAATTATTCAATTAGGTCGAGATTTACCTCAAATTAATTTGGCTGTTAGTTTACATGCGCCAGTGCAAGCATTGCGTGAAAAGATCATGCCTATTGCTAAAAAGTACTCACTAGATGAATTGTTTGCTTCAATTGAAGCCCATATTGATGAGACTCATCGCCGTGTGACCTACGAATATCTTTTGATTGACCAGCTCAATGATACTGATGAATTGGCTCATACACTTGGTAAAAAAATCGGTAGACAGAACTGTCATGTCAATTTGATTCCTTGGAACAAGACTACTCATCCTGATTTCAAACCATCAAGCCGTAAGCAAATCTTTAAGTTTGCGCGAATTCTAGAAGAATACAATATTCCAGTTACTATTCGCGTAACTATCGGCGCTGATATTGATGCTGCTTGTGGTCAGTTAGCGAACCGTGCTGAGACTAATACTGTACCAAACTCGTCAGAGTCAATGGAGTAGATAGTGAACCTTGCTTGAGGCGATCACTGACCTCTTTGGTGTTAATATCATTATAATGATCATCAAGCACTAAATCAGTACCTGTCCATACTTCTTTGAAGGTAATGTGAGTATATGGTAGATCGTCTATAAAAAGACGTAGGGGACGATTGAGCTGATCCTTAGTCATTTCACTCATGAGACGTTGGCCTTCACTATCCAAAGTGAGATGGATGGTATAGTCCTGACTATCTTGATCTTCAGGGTTCTTTTTGACTGCAATGGTTTTAGTAATATGACCTGATAGGTTTACTACTGGCATATAGTTCAAATAAGGGCCATTTTCTTTGAGAGCTCGGCTTACTTGTTGATAGTGAAATGTTTTGTAACCACCATCATCGGTGATATTGGTTACCTTGGCAAACCAAATAACATATGAAAGTTCGACTATTGGTGTAATGCCATTAACTGGTGTTTTTGACAATGCTTCCCAAATCTTAGGTTCACTCAAGGATACTTCATCAATCGGTCCATGAACACCTTTATCTACTAAATCAATTTCATCACTGGTGCTGAGGACAATCGCATCTATGTTATCAGGATTTTTTACCGCTTCAGCATGAGCAGCATTCACTAATTCTTTTTGGTGCTGGTTATATTTATTTGTCTGATCAGTTTCAGCAATAGTGAATTCTATTCTTGGTTCTTGAATCGTTACTTTTTTAGATGTCGCCAAGTCCAACGCTATGCCGCGGTTGAGCTCTGGTACATTAGTATCCACATGAAGTACGTCTCCTTCTATGGTGATTTGAGTGTCGTTACCCCCCACTGCCACTAATCTTTGCGTAAGCTCATTTTTTACTGTTTCTGCACTCACTTGTTTATTGTCATTATCACGAATAATTTGAAATGTAGCCTTACTTCGCATAGATGTACCATCTGTTGTTCCACATGCAGTCAAGGTTAAGCTAAGTGTAGTAAGAGCTAAGAAAAGTTTTGAGATATTCATGATTAAGGTTTTAATGAGATTGAGAAGGTACTAGTTTATTTGATTTTGCTGATGACGCCAAGCTAACTTTTAGAACATAGAGACCGAAAACCAAGATTGGCAGTGACAATAGTTGGCCAAGAGTGAAATAACTGAATAGATATCCAATTTGAGGATCTGGCTCTCGCACAAACTCCACCATAATACGCACTATACTGTAATACAACAAAAATAAAGCAGTTCTTACACCGGTAGGCCACTTTTGGGCTTGGGTGTAGATCAAGAAAGTTCCAGCAATGATGTGAGCAATCGCCTCGTAAAGCTGTACTGGGTGCCTGTATTCTGAACTGGTCCAAAACTTCATTGCCCAAGGTAAATCACTGATCCGACCATAAAGTTCAGCATTAATAAAGTTACCTATCCTTCCCAACGCCAAGGTGAAAGGAATGATAGTTAGTACGTGATCTGTTAATTGGAAAAATGGTAATCTTTTTGTCTTGGGCTTTTTAACTTTGCGCCAAAATAAATAAAATCCTAAAGCTGCTCCCAGAAAGCCGCCATGGAATGACATTCCACCTTGCCATACAGCAAATATAGTTAGTGGAGATTGCCAATATTGCGCAAAATTATAAAAAATTATATAGCCTAAACGTCCGCCAATAAGCAAAAAGAAACAAATTAAAAAGATCAGATCATTGAGTTGATCCAAACTTAGTTTTAATTCTTTTTTCTGCACTTTTTTACGCAGGTAAAGGTACCCTAAGATGAAACTTAACAAATACATTATTCCATACCAGTGAATGGCAACTGGGCCCAACTGGAGTGCGACTGGATTAATGTAAGGTAAATCAATAGCTAAAGGTGTCATGCGTATGATCAGGAATAAGGGCGCTAGCGATCCAAATGTGAACTAGAATAAAAGGGTAAAGCAAGCTATTCATGAAAATCGAACTAACTACAAATGCTAGTAATCCAGCTGCAATTGCTAAGGCTTGATTGCGACACACTTTCTGTAAGGCTTTTCGTTTCCATATATCAAAAGCAATTTTGAAAGTACTGAACCACAACCAAATATAAGCTAGTCCACCAAATATCCCAGTAGTCACAAAAACAGTCAGTAGCGAGTTTTCTAACCCGCCCCGATTATTAACGTCAAACTCATCCACCAAGGAGTAGTAGTCTTGTATTGTTGCTAGATTATTGTAGCCCACACCAAAGAGGGGATGACTAGTAAGAATACGTGTGCCTTTGTCCCAGGAATAGACTCGTTTTAGTCCTGTTTCATCTACTGAAAGTCCATCGGTGATTCTTTGAACGGCCCGAGGAGAGGAAACTAATCCCAAAGCGATACAGGCAGTTCCTACGACTAACAATTTGGGCGAGCGCATCAATCCAATCAAGAAAAAGGCTGCTAAAAATGCGACATACCCTGTTCTAGAGAATGTAAGAAGGAGGGCCACACTACAAAACAAAACACTGAAAGCAATCAATACTTTATGTTTCTTTGTTGCCGTTGGATACAGCCCCATACCCAATGCCAAAATAAAGGCAAAATAACTACCAATGAAATTGGGATCAAAGAATGTACCAAGCAGTCTATCTACATGAGGGTCCCAACCATATTGAATCGCATAAGCAGTAAAGTCTGGCATCACAATGAGCTGTACAAAGCCACCAATGCTCACCAAGATACTGGTGACAAAAATACAATTAAACAAAAAAGTACGATGTTCTTGAGGCTTCTGTACTAGAAATTCATGAGTAATGAAGTAGAGTAAAGCATAGGCTAAAAAGCGCGCGTAATATGAGATACTGACTATGATGGTTTTAAGGTCTGGCGAAACCAGGTTGATAATATTAATGATTCCAGCAACAGCTGAAATTGCTGTCACTACTAAAAAGATTTGGATAGGAAAAGTTAACTTTGGTAGAGCAAATTTTCGTTCCAATACTAACTTCCGCCAAACCCAGGCAAAACACATCAGAATTACTACGACATCGGTAGCAATGATTGCAGATCCACCTCTAGTATCTGTCCCAAGTGACAATCTAGCTAACTGACCACCGACAATGCTTGAAAATAACAACACATAAGCAAAACGAGGGTAGCGTGTCATCAACGTGATCCCTACTAAACCAATCACAGCACAGACAATGAGGGCAAGAATGAGTAGGTGATCAAAAAACATAAAGAGACGTAAGCTTAACTCATCCCTACTCTAGCATCTTCTGCTCCATAAGTGCAGAGCCCTAAAAACTTACTCTTGTGCATTCTCTTTGATCTCTGATCTTTGCACTCTTCTTTTAACTAAATCTTTCCATAAACAACTCCCAAGCCAGAGGTTTGTTGGTGATGCTTAGTCTTTTGATGAATTCTTCAATGCCAAAATTAGTCTGACTACTTTCTATCCATTCTAAATGTTTCTTCAAAATAGTCAGTGATGCTTTGTTTAAGCATTGCCAGTAATTTTTCTGTTGATAGCTAACCGCTTCTGCATCGATAGTGTAAATGCCTTGATTGATAGCAAGATTGCTGATGTCATCATAAAGCCAGATTTTAGCCAACTTTCTCGTGCTATTTTGGAGATGGGGATATTGCTTTTGTAACTCAGCATCAGTGAAATTGGTTTTCCCGAGAGCCTGAGTTGCTTTACCTTCATCAATACAAACAGCGACAATGGTGTGCACTATGCCCAGAGGTGATCCATCTTCATTGGCAATGATGTGCCCTACTGCCAATGAACTTTCTGGATAAAGCTCAACAGTGATCTCCGGATATTGAATCAGGATGATTTCACCTAAACGATTAGACATATTAGTAAGAAGAAATTAGGCCGGTTCTTTGTCTTACCAAGGCAATAGTCTTTTGGGCAACACTACGAGCTTTGTCAGCGCCTTTTTTGACAGCAATTTTGAGCTCTTCATCGGTGATTTCTGCGTAACGTTTTTGCATCGGTGCAAAGTAATCTTGCACTTTGCTGTTCAGTAATTTCTTCGCTTCACCATAGCCCATGCCACCACTGCGGAACTTTGTCTCCACATGATTAATAGTATCTTGATCAGCTACTAGTCTTAGTAATTGGATAATAATACTGCTATCAACATCTTTTGCTTCATCGATACCTAGAGAATCAGTTTTGATCGACATGATTCTTTTCTCCATAGTTTTTGCATCGGTGAATGGAGTGATTGTGTTGTTGTATGACTTACTCATTTTCTCACCATCAATACCTGGTACACTTTCTACTTCAGCTAAAATCAACGGTTCTGGTAATACAAAGGTTTCGCCATAGTAATGATTGAACTTTTCTGCTAAGTCTCGAGCAATCTCAATGTGTTGTTTTTGATCTTTACCCACTGGGACATAATGACTTTGATACATCAAAATATCAGCAGCCATCAGGACAGGGTAATCAAAGAGGCCGACATTCGCTTCTTTTCCCTTAGCTATAGCATCTTTGTAAGCATGTGCTCTTTCCAATAATCCCAAAGGAGTAAGGCAGTTGAGTATCCACGCTAGCTCAGTATGTTCTGGGATATCAGATTGAATGAAGATATTTGATTTATTGGTATCGATACCAGCTGCTAAGTATTCTCTCAAGATATTCCAACTGTTTTGTTCCAGATCAGCACTACTACGCATAGTGGTTAGGGCATGATAATTGGCAATGAAATAAAAACGTTCGCAGTTGTCACGTTGTTGCAGGTCTACGTATTGCTTCATTGCGCCAAAATAGTTGCCGAGGTGAACATGATCACCAGTTGGTTTGATACCTGAGAGAATCGTCTGCATAATTATTTATTAGCTTTTGCTTTAGGTGCTGCTTCTATTGATTCTTCTGTGGGCTGTATAGTATTGGCTGTTTGCTCCTTTTGTTCTTTTTCTGCTTTTAAAGTTGCTTTAATTTTCTTACTAATTTCTTCTAGTAGTTTGTTGTTTTGCTTCAAGAATAGACGCGCATTCTCTTTGCCTTGACCGATTTTGAGGTCACCATAATTGTAGAAAGCTCCAGACTTCTCAATAATATTGTATTTGCTACCAATTTCTAAAATATCGCCAGCCTTAGAAATACCTTCATTGTAGAGAATATCAAATTCAGCAGTTTTGAATGGCGCTGCTACTTTGTTTTTTACAATTTTAACCTTGGTATGATTACCTATGATTTCTCTACTGTCACCAGTACCAATTTCTAATTTGTCACCCTTGCGTACATCGATACGAACAGATGCATAAAATTTAAGAGCATTACCACCAGTAGTCGTTTCTGGATTGCCAAACATCACACCAATCTTTTGACGAAGTTGGTTAATAAAAATTACTGTAGTGCCAGATTTGCTCACAATACCAGTAAGTTTACGCAAAGCCTGACTCATCAAACGTGCTTGTAAGCCCATGTGTTGGTCACCCATTTCACCTTCAATTTCTGACTTTGGTACCAATGCTGCTACTGAGTCGATGACAATTATATCTACAGCACCAGAACGAACGAGCGTCTCAGTAATATCTAGAGCTTGTTCACCATTGTCTGGTTGAGAAATCAAAAGATTTTCAGTATCTACTCCTAAACGACGCGCATAGTCAGGATCAAAAGCATGTTCAGCATCAATAAATGCTGCAAGACCGTTGCCTTTTTGGCATTCCGCTATTACATGGAGGCTGAGTGTTGTTTTTCCAGAAGATTCAGGACCGTAGATTTCGATAATTCTTCCTTTTGGCATTCCACCCCCCAAGGCAATATCTAGAGAAAGACAACCAGTAGGGATCATCTCTACGGAAACTCTACCAGCATCGCCCATGGTCATAATTGCGCCTTTGCCGAATTGCTTTTCAATTTGGCTCATTGCTAGTTCAATCGCACGTTTTTTATCTTTAGAAACAGAGACAGTTTCAGTGGTCGACATAAAATTTTGTTATTAAGCTTCCCGAGTGTAGGTGAGTATTATTGCACCGTCAATGGTGAGTGAGTTTTTTGATGTCCTGACTACGATTACGATCGCATACTAACAAACCATCTTTAGTATTTACAATGATTAAATTCTCAACGCCAATTACTTTTACGATTTGGTCGGTGTCATTCCGAATGTAACAATTGGTAGTATCTAAGCTAGCTACTTTGCCAATAGAATGAATACCTAGCGCTTTGAAGTCGCCGATATCACTCCAACTCAAATTGTTACTAGGAATAGTAGCGAGATGCTCTACTTTTTCCGAGATACTATAATCAAGAGAAATCGATTCTAAGGTTTCGTAAATGGTGTGCCAATTATGAATATTATGATTAAGCTTTTGATAAGTCTCTGGTAAATATTGTTTTAGCCACTCGATCATAGTTCCTAGCGTCCACATATAGATACCGCTATTCCATACATATTGTCCCGAAGTAACGTATTCTTGGGCCCGAATGGCATCTGGCTTCTCAACAAATCTTTCAGCTTCAAGCACTTCTGGTAGCAGAAAAGTATCGGTACATTTGATGTAACCATAACCTGTCTCAGGATACTCAGGCTTGATGCCTATGGTCAGAAGGTACTGAGGATTTTTCAAGAGAAAACGTTCGCCTAATTGTAATAACCTTCGCAGCTCGGTTTCGTTACCAATTTTATGATCACACGGAAGCATCACAATGACATTTGTAAGGTCGAGGCCATCTACTTGCATCAAAATCTGACTGACGGCAATCGCAGGAGCATTGTCACGGCGAGCGGGCTCAAAATACAATGATTTAATGGTAATTCAGGTAATGATTTCTGAATAAGTTGCGAATGCTTACCATTCGCTGCAATCCAAACGTGGTCTTGAGGAATAATAGGTAAAATCCGTTCATAGGTAGTTCGCAGCAAACTACGATTATCAAAAAAAGCTTGAAACTGTTTTGGTTTTTCTTCAGTACTTACTGGCCATAGTCGGGTACCACCGCCACCGGCCATTAATAGTGCATACATAGATGGGAAGTTGAGAGTTGAAAGTTGAGAGTTTTGTGAACGGTGAGGGATACTGAGCTTACCACCCAGTGCATCCTGAGTGGAGTCGAAGGATCCGGCTGACATTCAGTTTGAGCGATTTACCTATTTCAGGCCTCGAGCATCTGGCTGCAAGCTTCGTAATTCATTTACTATAGGTCCTTTCCCGTTTTGAATTGTAAATTGGGTGGTGCTACTCCAAGTTGCTTGGCATATTGTCCCTGCTGCTTTTGTACTACTGGACTTGTAAGCTGAATGAAACACATCATTGCGATTGGGTCTTTGTAACGCAGTCTGATTTTGAAGTTTCCGACATTTTTAATTTCCAGAACCACAACATTGGGGGCGCCTAATGCACCATCGCAAATTGAAGCTGTGATGTGCGTCGTAATTCCTAGTCTCGCCACTGTACTTCTCCCATCCAAGAAGGGAAGAATACTGCCGTCAGTTTCAATTGATTCATAGGTAGAGCCTAAAACAAAGTCACCTGGATTGAGGATAAACTCATTTTGGCTCAGGTCTATTTGGTCATATTTCAATTCTTCACTACCACTGATTGAGGCGAACTGGTTCGGTTGCGGTACTAAAATATCTTTCCCCAAGTGGATACGGATACCCACGGGTCGAATATGCTTTTTATCAAATTCAGGACCAATAATTAAACGGCCAGAATTAACGTATTCCTCAATAGAAACATGAGATAAAAACATAATGTTAGTTTAACTATTTTTACTATATCTCCTTTGAATGTGGCGTCAAAATATTTGTTCTAAAGCTGCTAATTCTACCAAAGTCTTATCTCGGTAAAGTTGGCGACGGTCTTCGTTATGAAATTTAAGCATTTGGTCGCTAACTACAATTGAACTGTCTTTTCCTAATTTGGCTGCTTTTGCCTTGGAACGTTTGTACATTGGTATCCGAACAAGATTATTGGCTAAATAAGAAAAAGGGGATACCGTTCGGTTAATTTTTTTTGGCTGTGCTTGTAACGGAAGGTGAGGTAAAAATGCTTGGAGCCATTGGTTTTGTTTTAACCAATTGCTTCGATGTCTGCCGAACAACGGAGTGGCATTTGCTGACCAAAAGCGAAGGTAAAGATCATCAGTAATAGCGATCGACTCCATTGAAAGATGATCATTAGTGACAAAGAAGCTTAGGCAAATATGTTCCTCAACATTGCCTGGTTTTCTACGCAAATGAGCTCGTTCCAGTGCAATCGTTAGTTTTAGTCGTGCCCACCATATCAATTTAGGTTCACAAATCACGACTATGTCGATATCACTGGTTGGCTTAAGGGCCCCTAGGCTAAAAGAATTTACTAGTAGAACATCGGTAATCTCAGGGATCTTTTGAGTAATCTTTTTTAGGATTTGAATAGATGATGCTAACTGTTTCACTAACCGTGTATGTTCTTTTGCCTGTGCTTGGTTACGTTGCTGTTCTTCACCTAAGTGCGTTTTATATAATCGAACGGCGTCTTCCCATTCTGTTGCTGTTAATCTCTCTCCATGAATAAGTGATTTGACGCTTTCTAAAGAATAGGAACCTTTGATTGCTCGATAAAAAGCAATGGGGGTTAAAAAGGCGCGTAACTTATTTTTACTAAGTGGTGTCATTGAAGGTTATTGCAGACAATAAATGTCTACTATTTACAAGCTAAGCGGTAGCCGAAACCACGAACGGTCTGAATGTATTGTTCTCCTGTAGTGCAATGATTTTGTAATTTTTTTCGTAGAAAATTGATGAAGACATCGACTTTATTCGTATATGTATCAACATACATGTCCCAAATTTGTTCCAAAATCTCATCTCGGGTAAAGATCTTTTCCGGAATTTCCATTAGTAATTCTAATAATCGATATTCGGTAGGGGAGAGCTCTAATTCACTTTCGTGGATGTGGACAGTACGGTGACGTTTGTTTAACTTTAGACCTTTATAAGTCGAAATTGCCAATGAGATTGGCTTTTCTTTACGACGATTGAGAGCATAGAGTCTAGCAATCAGTTCTCTGGGATCGGTGGCTTTGTTGATCACATCATCAGCTCCAGCATCGAATGCAGAGATAGTAGTATAGTGATCCGTAACAGTAGAGAGGATAACAATTGGGATAGTAAGATTGCGGCTGCGAATTTCCTTACACACTTCAAGCATATTGGTGTCTTTCATCAAGACTTCAGTAATCACACAGTCATAATGAGACTGACTCAAAAGACACACCAAATCTCCCTTGGTAGTGACGATGTCCACAATGTAGTGGAGCGTGGTCAGTAGCGCTTTTGTGCGTAATGATGATTCGGGCACATCATCTACCAAGAGGATTTTCATGTTTTGTACCGGCTAAATGGAGTGTTTAAGCAGCAGCTTTGGCAACAGCTTTAGTGGTGCGGGGTTTCTTCACTATCTTATATACTAGTTTTTCGCCATTTGGGCTAGTGGTAAATTGCACATTGTCATTAGCTTTGATTTCCTGGCTAAGCAATCCATCAGATAAAAGATCTTCTACATGCTCTTGAATGGCGCGACGCATCGGTCTCGCTCCGAAGTCTTTGCTATAGCCCTTGTCTGCCAAAAAGTTTTCACCTGCTTCGGTAAACTTGATGGTGAGTTGGTGTTCGTTGAGACGTTTTTGCAGCTTTTCAATTTCCAACTTCACAATGGTTCGGATATGTTCTTTGGTCAGAGGCCTAAAGACAATTGTTTGATCGATACGGTTGAGGAACTCAGGAGTGAAATGTTCTTTGAGCTCATCTAATACCGTGCTTTTAATCTTGTCATAATTCTTTTCATCTTCTAACAAAGCCTCATCACTATCGAACCCAATCTTAGCTGCTTCTCGAGTTAAACGTTGAGCACCAATATTAGATGTCATGATGATTACAGTATTGCGGAAGTCGATTTTTCGGCCTCTACCATCAGTTAAACGGCCTTCCTCAAGAATTTGTAACATGAGATTGAAAACCTCATGATGCGCTTTTTCAATCTCGTCGAAGAGGACAATTGAATAAGGTTTACGTCTTACTGATTCTGTTAGTTGTCCACCATCTTCATAGCCGACATACCCCGGAGTAGCTCCGACCAATCGTGATACATTGTGGCGCTCCATGAACTCACTCATGTCGACGCTGATAACAGCATCTTCACTATTGAAAATTTCTCGAGCTAAAGATTTCACTAATTCAGTTTTGCCGACACCAGTTGGGCCCAAGAAAATGAAAGACCCAATTGGACGTTGATGACTTGCTAGACCTACTCTTGAGCGGCGAATAGCACGAGCAATCGCAGAAATAGCTTCTGATTGGCCAATCACTTGTTTCGCCAGAGATTGTTCCAGGTTTACTAACTTGTCGGTTTCATTCTTTAACAAACGAGTAAGAGGAATGCCAGTCATGAGACCAATAACTCGAGCAATATCCTCTTCGGTTACTTCTTGAACTACTTCAGGAGCGGGGGTATGAGAAAGTTTTTCTTGGTGAATTTCTTCCAAAAGCTTCACTTCCTGCTCCCGCATATTGGCAGCAGTTTCATAATCCTGAGAAGCAACAGCCTCTTCTTTTTTGGTAACAATAGTAGAAAGCTTTTTCTGTAGTTTTTTTAGGGTGTCAGTCGTGCGATGTGATCGGACCCCTTTTTGAGAAGCTGCTTCATCAATCAGATCAATAGCTTTGTCTGGTAAAAAGCGATCACCGACATAACGCTTAGACATATGTACTGCAGCATTGATAGCACTGTCTGTAATTTTGAGCTGATGGTGCTCTTCAAATGCTTTCTTCAAGCCATGTAAGATGCTGATGGTATCATCAAGGGAAGGCTCATCTACTACTACAGATTGGAAACGGCGCTCTAGTGCCGCATCATTTTCTACATATTTGCGATATTCATCAAGCGTTGTAGCCGCAATCACTTGGATCTCCCCACGAGATAGTGATGGTTTAAGAATATTAGCTGCATCCATACCGCCTTCAGAACTACCAGCTCCGATAATTGTATGAAATTCATCGATGAAAAGCACAATATTTCCTGCTTCACGGGCTTCATTAATGACAGCTTTGATTCGTTCTTCAAATTCACCACGATACTTGGTGCCAGCGACTAAAGCAGCCATGTCTAATGTAAGAATGCGCTTGCCGAGTAGACTGTCAGGAATATCTTCACTGACTATTCGTTGAGCTAGTCCTTCGGCTATAGCGGTCTTACCCACACCAGGTTCACCAATCAAGATTGGGTTGTTCTTGGTGCGCCGATTGAGGATGCTGACTACGCGACCAATTTCTTTATCGCGGCCAATAATTGGGTCCATCTTTTTACTGCTGCGAGCCTTGGCAGTTAAATCAATAGTGAAATAATTGAGAGCAGGACTATCACGATTTTCATTCTTACGGCTACGTTCAGCTACAGCTGAACGACTGGTACGCGGTGGTGTATTCACACCCTGCATTTGGTTGAACATGTTGCCCAAAAAATTGCCAAAAAAAGCTTCTAAAGGGTCGTTTTTTTCACCCTCAACTTGATCTTCACTTGGACGTTGTTCGCGGAAGAGTTTCTCGATATGTTCTTTGATTTTACTTGGAGGTACTTGGAGGCTTTCTAGTACGGAAGCTGCTGCTGTTTGTTTCTGAGAAACCAATGCTAGTAAAAGGTGTTCGGTACCAACAAAGCTATGACCGTGTTTGAAAGCCAATGCTGTCGCATTCTCGATGATTTGTTTTGCTAGCTCAGAGAGACCATTCTTAAGGACATCTTTGTCGGCCACTTGATGGCCGGTACGCATATAAAGAATGTTGCTAACATTATCTTTGGTAATGCCCATACCAGTAAGAATGGTACAGCCCAAAGCATTGGTTTGATCTAAGATGCCTAGCAAAATATGTTCGGTGCCAATGAATGGTAACTTCATTTCGGCAGCGGCTTTTTGCGCTACGATCAAAGCTTGTTTTGCTTCAGGGGTAAATTTATTGAATTGATTACTCATAAAAAGGGGGCTCGTAAAAAGTAAAAGTATTTAGCACTCAAACCATTATACTGCTAAAGAGAATTAATGCAATTAAGAATAATCACTCATTACTTATATTCTCAAGCTCTAGAGTTTTTTACGCAATATTAATAGCCTTTTTCTGCTTGTCGAAAGTGCTAGCCTACTGGCCACTGCTCAATAGCTTGATTAAATTTTGACTATCGATCACTTGTTCAGGGGCAGGGATAGTAATCGGTGAGCTGAGATTTTGTTCTTGTAACTCGAGTTTGTAATTGATGTTGATTGAGGTTTCACTATTAAGCTGCCCTTGTAGAGTGACTGTACCTAAGAGACTTTTGATAGAGCCAGTATTAGCACTGATGAATATAGTGGAATGGGTTTGAAGTAATGGGATCAGTTGCTTATAGCTTGCGCGAGTGGCAGGGTCCATTTGTTCAGTGGTCAGGGGTAAATCAAGGTAAGTGAGCAGTTGGCTGGTATTAAGATCAAAATCAATTTGATAGGCTTTTTCATCCGCCATTTGTACCAAGGCAACATCTTTTATTTGTAGGTATTGGCTATAATTTTTCCAATTGGTATCTTGGTCAGCAAAAAATGCAGTAAGTAGCTTTTGGGGAGGCCAGTACGTATTGCTCCCTGGGATAGTGAACCAAATATTGTTGAGGGGTGCGACATTAGTATTGAGATCTGCACTATTTGGCCCACTGAACTGAGTACTGATTAAGCGTAGTAAAATTTGGTTGCTAGTACCTACGGTATCAATATTAGCTATCCCTCTCGTGTGTTCAGTTGAGCCAATACTCTCACTCTCAGTAGGTAAGTCTAAACTTAAAGTTCCTTGAGCTCGAGCACTCTGACTTTGATGATCGAATTGCCCATTGAGGGCCAACGCAATCGAATCTTGAGCAGCGGGACTAATCATTTTGAGATCAGCTGTGATTTGGAATGTTCCTTGGCGAGTAAGAAAAAACTGATCAAGACTTTTTTCAATTAAGGCTCGGCCATCAGGGATGATGTTTGATTTTGGAGTTTCCAAAGCAGGAGCTTCAAAAAGGCTACAACCAGTAAGAAGAGTGCTGCCGCAAAGAATTATCCACAGTTTCGTAAGCTTCATAGCTTAATCTTGTGAAGATGTAAGGCGTTTAAACTTCTTTCCTTTCCACTCCGGTTTAGGAATAAATTCAGCAAATACCGGTCTTTTACCCGTACCTTTTGCTTCCTCAATAGTGCGCATCAGCTTGGTTAGGTAATGGTGAATGTCGCGAGGATTGGGAATATATTGAGCGGTAAATTGACCACCACCAATTACTTGGAGACGACCATAGTTGAATAATCCGTTGAAAAAACTTTCATAACTAAATGAGGTATCCTTGATCCCATCCAGTCTCAATTCACGGGTATAATTGTAGAAAAAACCTTTAGGAACAATTTTAACAATGCGTGAATCAGTAATGATACAGATTGAGCGGTACCACAGTGACCAAGCAGCCATGATGCTAGTGACTACTGCTAAGAAAAACAATGAGAAAAAAGCATTACCAAGGCTGTTCTCGTAAGGGAGGCCAGTTACCCGAAGAATCAAATAACCAACAATACCTAGTCCAATAGCGGCACCCACATAAACGACAAATAATTCCAAAATTCTGCCGATGAGGCGTAGCACATGACGATGAGAACGAAACAAAATCACTTCATCTTTACCTTGACCGGCAAAACGACAATAGCTGTAACGCATACTTAGTGGCTAAGGTAATAAGTAAAGAAGTTGATACAAGCACCAGCAAAGAGCAGCATCCATAGTACAGAGATGACAAAGATAGAGGGCATAGCTGCTGGCCCCAAACTACGTTGCTTGTAGAGCTGAACAGCAGAAAGCAAGTGGACGCTCAAAAGTGCGACAATGATTACTAAGAATAAAACTAATAAAATAGTCACAAGCGGAAGTTAACGCTATCAGTTTAGCAAGCTAATTAAATAGCACAATAGCTTATCTACCAAGCTAACTGAATTTCTTGATAGGTGTCTATCAACAACTCAATTATTTATTGGAGCTGATGCTAGCGTTTGGTAGATTATGACAAGAGTCAACAATTGCCCCACCTAAGACAGTTCCGAGACCTAGAGCCAACAATAAATGCAAACGGCTTTGTTTTACTGGAGCCGGTGGAGCTATTGGAGCTGGCTGGGGAGTAATGTGGTCAGGTGCTTTAGGCTGAGGTTGTTGCTCAGCTAATATGCGGTGAACCAAGACGCTACTTAGTACTTCTCCAGCTGCATTTCGAGCCTCAAGAGTCGCTATGATTGCTTGAAATCTCTCATCAGCAAGTAAAAATTTCCAATTAATGCCTTTACCTAATAAAGTGCCGGTGCGAGCGTGAACATTCTCCTCACTCTGACTTTCCTTATCCTTTCGGCGTAAAAATAATGCTAAGGCGAGATCAGTTAGCACCATTCGTTCATCTAGTGACAGACTTCTTAATGCACGATCCTCTTTCTCCCGCGCTGCGCTAACTTCTGGTGATGACATAATTAAATTTTAAGTATTGATTATGTCTCTTTAGAACGATCTTGTCAAAATAAGAATTTGTTCTGAGATTTGGTAGTGAACTATCTCAGTCTTGATGGGAGGCGCCTTTTAATTTTTAGCTTTTAACTTTTAATTCGTTTGCTTAACCAGAATCTGTCTAATTGATTAAATCAATCTCTTTTAGAATGTAAAACAGCGACGAATATGATTTTGACCGGAGTAAAAAACAGTATCGTTTGCGGTACAGTTGATCATATATGCATCACCTCTTCTGTGAACAGATCCAATCCCGATCATTGAATGCGCATCTACAATCTTGCTTGCATTTAAAATAGTTGCAGTATGATTGGCTGGAATTTTCCTTGCTGCAATCAAGCGTAGTAACATCGCTAAATAGTTAATGATGCCTTCCATCACAGGTTCTTTACGAGCAAAATGTTGAGTAGAAAAATATGCTTTCTGCTGTTCAACTGCTTCTTTGGGTAGCTCATCAGGTAGATTTACTATTACTTGATGATCATCCTCAGGTTCTGAAAAACCCTCAGCTATGCAAAACTGCCAAGCTGCATTTGTTTCTGGGCCCCAAAGATGTCCTTTAGGTGCTCTTTTGTAACGGAAATTAAAAGTAGAGAAAAAGCATTTCGGAAGACCTCGATGTCTGCTTACCAAAGCATGTTTGATCTGGGGCAATGTACAGGGTGGAACTATAAAAAAGACTGCATCATTGTACTTTCCGAGCTGGACCTGTTCCTTAACATTTCGAAGGCGAGTTATGGCAGTGGATAGAGATGGACAGGTGCTGGTATCGAAACCAAATTTCTGCACCCCTTCAACTGCTGAAGCAAACTCAGCATAAAGAATTATTTCGATATCACTTGGTGTGTCAGCCCTAGAGATGATATCTCTCACTTCTTGGCGTTCTGGCTTTTCTCTAAGAACTGGAATTGTTTCTCTGGGGCGTTTAACCATAAGGGTACTGGATTATAGCAAATACAGAAATCCTATTATCTCATAGAGTGTGCGGGATGAACAATGTAGTAGTTAAGTGTGCGTTTAACAGTTTTAAGTAACTCAACTGAATTATGGGGCATAAAAGATATGGTACAATAGAAAGAACTGCTAAATATGAAACAAAAATATATTGTCGGATTAGGAGCTGCAGTAATGGATTACCTCCAGCTAGTAACTACATTCCCAAAAGCCAATACTAAAGTTCGTAGTGTTAAGGCTAGTCTTCAGGGTGGTGGTTCAGCAATGACTGCTCTAGTTACTTTGGCTGAATTAGGAATGATAACCCGGGCGTGTTCAGTTGTTGGCGATGATGCTCTAGGTAAAATGATTGTTGCTGATTTGAAGAATCATAATGTTGGCACTGTTTATATCCAAAAACAACCTAAGGGTACCTCGTCATTATCTTCGGTCCTAATTACTGAGAAAACCCGTACAATTATTGGTCATTACGATTTAGAAAATAAACTGAGTATCAATAAGGTTAAAGTTGGTTTTTGGAACAATGTTAGCTTGCTCCATGTAGATGGGCATCATGCGCATGCGGCACTTGCAGCTGCCAAAAAGGTAAAAAAGAATGGAGGTTTGGTTTCTGTGGATGGAGGGCATGCATCCCCTGACATAGAAGCTTTGTTACCGCTAGCTGACATTATGATTATGTCTGAGACCTTTATTGCTGAACAGTTGAAAAAAGATACTGTTGCTAACCAAATTAAAAAACTCCATAACCGTTATCAACCTAAGGTTTTGATTATTACTTGTGGAGATAAAGGTGTGTGGTATTGGGAGGATAATAAAGTAAACAAAGTTTCCGCCTTTAGAGTGAAAGCGAAGGACACTACTGGTGCTGGCGATGTCTTCCATGGGGCCTTTCTATATGCGTATTTAAAAAACTATTCACTAATAGAGGCGATTACTTTTGCTCAAGCTGCTTCTGCTCTCAAGGTTCAGCATGTGGGAGCTCGTACCGGAATTCCCAGCTATGCGGCTATTAAAAACTTCTTAAAAGAAGTTTCTTAAACCAAGTTGTGGACAACCAGCTTGAAAATGGTCTTGAGGGTTGCACTTACTTCTTGATTTTCAATTAAGATAGCAAAGGCGTCATAGTAGAGATTGAGCAGTAAAACTTTGTTATCAAAGATGGCTATTGAAGAGTAAAGCTGACCGTCTTTTTGGGAGAACATATGAATGTTTCTTGCTTGTTTTTGGTCTTGAACCTTGAGTGATTTGCTAATCGAGGTATCGCTGCAGATTGCTTCCAGGTGAATATTCCGTTTAGCTCTTTCAGCCATGAAAGCGTTCATAAATTTTTCGCCAAATCGCATTACTAAGTCTTCATGGGCGCCAAATTCGAGGACGGCTGTTTTACTCTCCAGTATTAAATTGTACGCTTTTTTACAATTTTCAATTCCTTCGTAAAAAGTAACTTTAGGTTCACTACTATAAGGAGTTTTGAATTCTTCAAGGAGAGGAATGACGCTGTTTAAACTAGTACTTTGTTCTTCTAAATCGCGTTGTTTATGTTTCTTGAGATCCTCTGGCTTGGCTTCGAAGTACTGGGTTCGTCCTTTTTGAGAGCGTTGTACATAGCCAAGATCTACTAGATTCTTGAGAATAAAAAGTACGGTTGCTTTGGGAATGATTAACTTCTGAGAAACCTTGCTCGCATTACATTGACCGAACTCTAACAAGCAAAGGTAAACGGTAATTTCTTTCTCACTAAAACCTAGTCTTTGTAATAATTCTCTCATGTCATCAATTTTTATTGACGTTATTAGTATAGATACTATTACTATTTTGAACAGTTTAATTACTCTACTGATAATTAATACTAACGAAAATGAAATTAGCTTATTGGATTACACCAGCACTTCGTACTTTGGAGACAAAGGTAACTGGAGTGAAGACGCTTGATGATGGTAGACAGGCAGTTCTTTTAGAACAAACTATTTTTTATGTGCAAGGGGGAGGACAACCTGCTGATCATGGAAAAATTATAAGATCAGAGATTCGAGATCAGAGTGAGGGTGGTAATGCTGAATTTGTAGTTACGGATGTTCGATTTGTTGATGATGAGGTTTATCATTATGGGACATTTGTTGGAGATCGACTTAATGTGGGGGATGCTGTGGTTCTTAGTATTGATTGGGATAGGCGGTGGCTGAATACTCGATTGCACTCTGCAGCGCACTTGCTGGATGCGGTGATGAAGCAACAGTATCCGGAGTTCAAACCGATCAAGAGTTATCATTTTCCGGAAGGACCTTATGTTGAATATCAATGTATGGGCCTCGGGGATAGGGAAAAAATGAAGGAAACAATTCATCAAGCCCTGCTTGAATATGAGAACAATGCTATTCCTTTGTCTACGGATATTAGTAATTTGGAGCGTCGAATGGTCACTATTGAAGCAAGCAATGCACACTCTATCCCTTGTGGCGGAACACATGTAAATAACACTGCTGATATTGGTTCAATCAGTATTCGGAAGATTAAGATCAAAAATGGTGTCTGCCGGATTAGTTATGCTCTCACCTGATGCTCGATAGTCCCTGAACCGATGCACTCGTCGCCTTGATAGAAGACGATACTTTGACCGGGAGTAATTGCTCTTTGTGGTTGATCAAATGTGACTAACCCCGTTTCGCTAATGGTACATGCTTGGTCGGGTTGACGATAGCGGATTTTGGCGAAACATTGGTTGGGCAATGTTGGTTCTCTTCCAATCCAATGAAGATTGCTCGCTTGAAGCTTCTGAGCATATAAAGCTGGGTGGTCATGGCCCTGTACAGCTATTACAGCATTAGCTCCGACGTCAGTTTGGGCAACAAACCACGGTTCACTGTGAGCAGAAGTATTGTGAATACTGAGACCGTAGCGTTGGCCAATAGTATAGTTGTAAGCACCATTATGAGTACCAATGTGTTCACCCTTTTCATTGAGAATGAATCCTTCTTTTGGGGGGAGGCGGAAACGCAGAAATTCTTGTAAATCCATTTTACCAATGAAGCAAACCCCCTGACTATCTTTCTTGGTGGCCGTGTAAAGGTTGTGGTCAGTAGCATATTTTCTTACGTCTTTTTTCTCCATTTCACCAACTGGAAAAAGGGTTTTAGCAAGCTGTGCTTGATTGAGCTGACAGAGGAAATAGCTTTGATCTTTGGTGGCATCTTTACCTTTAAGTAAATGAAAATAGCCGTCTGTACTTTCTGTTACGCGAGCATAATGACCGGTAGCTATTTTATCTGCTCCTAGCTCTTCTGCGTATTTTAATAAAGCATCAAATTTGATCAGTTTATTACAAAGAATATCGGGGTTGGGGGTGCGACCTGCTTGATATTCTTGATAAAAATAATCAAGTACTAATTTTCGATATTGGTCTTCGAAATCGACAGTTTTGAGCACAAGCCCTAATTGAGCAGCTACTGCTAAAGCATCCAAGCGGTCCTTTACCCAAGTACATTCGCCTGTTTTTTCAGCGTGATTGTCTGACCAGTTCTTCATGAAGATACCAAAAGCTTCGTTCTGATGCTGACTGCTGAGAATAGCAGCAGCTACTGATGAATCTACTCCTCCGGACATGGCGATGGCGATCTTCATAATAAATACCTAGTCTAATAATAGGAAACAATTCTATGGCTTAGACAATACATTCTCTCTAGTCTGAAAACAAATAAGTGCTATAATACAATGATGTCTAACAAAAACTAATTACTTTTTATGTCTTCACAACCATTTTCTACCAGATCTACTATGACGAAGCGAGTGAGCTTGCTCAGTAAATATCTAGGAGTTGGTTTAGCTGTCGCTAGCTTATTGGCTCCAGTGGCTCATGCAGCTACTAGCGCTGCTACAGGACAGGCGACTCTGCTCCTGTCACCTGATACTGGCACATTTGCTGTGGGTGAAAAAGTAACGATGCAAGTGCTCCTGGATACCAAAGGACTTGAGGTAAGCCAAGTAGACTTCAAATTACAATACGATCCTAGTTATTTGGAAGTACAAGATAGTGATTTGACCAAGACTGGATTACAAATCAAAGATGGAGATTTGTTTGAAGTATTGCTTTCTAGTAGTCCAGTGAATACTACAACAGGCATGATTCAATACTCTAAGTTGGCTCTGAGTGAAAGTAAGTATTACAAGACTACTGCTACTCCAGGAAAAGTAGCTACTATCGATTTCAAAGCATTGAAAGCTGGTAGTACTGAGCTTGCTTTCCAGACTACCGATGGCGTTAGTACTAAAGTGTATCGTGCGACTGATGATAGCCAAGTATTAGGTGAAGTAACCAATGCTGATATTACTATTACTGCTGGTGGAACTAGTTCAGCTACTGCAAGTGCTACACCCACTACGACTGCTAGTCCTACTGCTTCAGTGACTCCGAGTGCAGTGCCTACAGCTAATAGATTGACTATGGCATTGGCTTTAAACAAGAACACATTGCAAGCTGATGGCAATGACAAGGCAACTCTACAAGCTACAGTCAAAGATCAAAATGGCCAACCAGCTGCCAATACTAAAGTAGTATTTGGTCTTACTGGTAATGCAGTATTAGGTGCCCTCAGTGCAATGACCAATGCATCAGGTGTCGCTTCGACAACAATTACTGCTGGTACTCAAGCCGGCAATGTAACTGTTTCTGCAAATTTAGAAAGTGATCCTACGGTATCTGGCTCAGTTCAAATGACTTTAGCTGCAAGACCAGCTGCTACTCCTAGTGCTACTGCAAGACCAAGTGCTGCACCTATGGCTACTAGTGCTCCTGAGGTAATTGCTGCTCCTGATCAACTCAACCAAGTAGGTCCTGAATCTACAATGGCATTGAGCATGCTGGTTAGTATGTTGCTAGCTGCATTAGCATTGACTGCACCTCGCTTGGTTAAAGAAATGGTAAGAAAGTAGATTGTTTCAAGTTCAAAATGCCGAATGGGCTCAAGGGAAACCTTGGGCCTTTTTTGTTGTCTTGGATTCTGATTCAGGGGAGTATCAGACTTATTTCTAAAATCTAGAATCTAAGTTCAGCCCTCAGGCATCAGGCTTCATAATTTTTTCAAACTGCATGTCGGCCAGATGTTTCGACGTCGCTACGCTCTGCTCAACATGAATTTAGTAGTATTCATCCTGAATTGATTGGTGTTCTTAGTACGACAATCAAGCTCAAAGAAACTCTCCACTCTCAACTTTCAACTTTCTCTCCAACGTTGTAATCTATTCCTGCTTAGATTTTGATTTTTGTATGAATAAAAAAATTCTTCTGTTAGCTGGAATTGTACTCCTCGGTGTTGGTGGATATGGACTGTATGCTTGGACGCAACCTGATATTGTGCCAGAGAGTCCTTCTGATTGGGTGGTGGACCAAAAAGCATTGGATGAACTGCCCAATATTGCCCCTCAATCGACAGTTTCTGTGACCGCTACTCCTGCTAGTACTGCCCAACCTGTCACTACACCTTCGGTGCGACCATCTCCAGTGGTTACACCACGAGCGCCCGAAAAGATTGTGGTTCCTGCGGAAACTAGTACACCGGGTATGACCAGCACTGATCCTAATATTCGTTTAGGAAAAGGTTACTTGAGCCAAGGAAAATATGCTGAAGCGCGAGATGCCTTTAATCAAGCCAATCAAAGTGACGCGACTACCATTTATTACCAAGGTTTAATCACTAGTTATTTCGGTGATAAAACTGCTTCAGTTCAATTTCTGAATAATCTCAAGGCCTTACCTAATGTCGATGCCAAATTGACCCAAAATGCGCAGAAAATTTTGGATGCGTATACTTTATTTGATACTTACCAAGATGGTAAGCCGGAGTTTTTGGCAGCGCTGATTGCTAAACAGTTTTTGTCATTTGGTGAGCTAGATCTTGCTATCGGCAAGCTTGAGTACGTACTCAACAAGACACCAGACTACACTGATGTATCGACCTTGCTCGGATCGGCATATCTGATCAAAGGTAACTACGAAAAAGCGATTACCATTTTCACCGATTCATTACCCAATGATCGTCCAGAGGTCTATTACTGGCTAGGAATAGCGCATTTCTATCAACAAAATTATAGTAAGGCAATTGCGGCTTTCCAATTATCTTTGGATAAAGGATATCGTCCTCAGTTCAAACCTCATGAAAAGATTGCCGATGCCTATGTCTATTTGAATAATTTTACTCAGGCAGTAGAAGAGTACAAATCAGCAATCAATACCTCTGATGGGCAAGACTATATTGATCTGTACGTGCGACCAGTGTGGCTTTATATCGACAAACTCAAGATGTCGGAAGAAGCTCTTACTTTAGCCACTCAAGCGGTTGCTCGTTTTCCGCGTTCAGCTATGGCATACAACCTATTAGGTTGGTCACAGTTAGGTGTAGGACAATATGAACAAGCAAAAGTATCGTTAGATAAATCTGTAGAATTAGACCCTACTCTTGCAGCTACCTATTTGAACTTAGGTAACTACTACCGTGCTCAAAATAACCCAGCACAAGCGATCGCTACTTATCAAAAGGCAATACAGTACGATAAACAAGGATCAATTGCTCGAGCCGCCCAAAATCTGATTAAAAGTATTCCTGTTCCAAGTAGTATTCCCAGTGATCCAGCTTTGAGTGTTTAAATATGTCTATTAGACCAAAAACACATTTAGGTCAGCATTTCCTCCATGATCGGGGGACACTTATGGCCATGTTGGCTGCAGGTGAGGTCCAGCCCAATGAGACCGTTGTGGAAATTGGTGCCGGTAATGGTGTCTTGACCAAAGAATTGCTCTTACAAGGAGCTATTGTTGAAGCCTATGAAATCGATGAGGAATGCTTTCCCTTATTGCGTTCTTTGGCTCGTGAGGATGACAACCTGACCTTGCATGAATTTTCAGTTTTAGAAGGATATCCGCCTAAAGAAAAATATAAGGTAATCGCTAATATTCCTTACTATTTGACTGGTACTATTTTGCGGCTGTTCTTACATGTATTTACTCATCAACCAAAACGGATGGTGCTTTTGGTCCAAAAAGAAGTAGCAGAAAAGATTGTTGCCCCTGATACTTCGTTACTTTCTTTAGCAGTGCAGATGTATGGCAAGGCAAAGATTGTGCGTAGAGTTTCCAAAGGAGCCTTTTTCCCACCACCTCAAGTAGAATCAGCAATCATTCAAATCATTGCTCACGAACAGCCAGTGCTTCAAGTAGATCGAGAGATTTTTTTCAAGATTACCCGGGCGTGTTTTCACAATCAGCGAAAGCAAATCCAAGTATCGCTTCGTCAGGTAATCAACTTGTCTCGTGAGCAACTGATCGATATGCTACAAGAGCTGTCGATAGATCCTACTCTACGACCAGAACGATTATCTTTATCTCAATGGGAAGCGATAGTGAACAAATTCCAAGCATATTTGATTTAAGTACCTACGACTTCACTTATCCAGAATCGTTGGTAGCCAAAGAACCCCTAGCTCAGCGCGATGCTGCTAAGCTTTTAGTATACAATCGCCAAACAGAATCGATTACGCATCACCACTTTACGGATCTGCCACAATTATTAGAACCAGATGTAAGTTTGGTTTTTAATCATTCTAAAGTTTTTCTAGCCCGCGTGATCGCAGAAAAAGTAGAAGGCACAGCACAGGTAGAAGTTTTGTTTGTCAGACAAGAAGCTAATGAGCTGTGGGCATGTTTGATGAGGCCGGGTCGACGTATACATGTTGGCCAAAGTATTCGTTTTCCTGATGGCTCGGAGGCAACCTTAAGAGAAAAAGGAGATAGTGTGTGTTTATTAGAATGGCAACACCCTCATCCTTTTCAATTCTTTGCTGACTATGGTGCCTTGCCATTACCGCCATATTTATCTGGATCGAAAGCAACCATAGCAGACTATCAAACTGTCTTTGCCAATCCAGTTGGTTCAGCTGCCGCTCCGACTGCAGGATTACACTTTACAGATGACTTGCTGCAAAAGCTTAAAAAGGAACATCCTCTTCACTATGTTTGCTTACACGTAGGATTAGGCACGTTTAAACCGATTCAGGCGGCAGACATTAGGACGCATACTATGCATGAAGAATATATTGAGATGCCTGAGCAAGTGGCAAATGATTTGAATAACTGGAAAGAACAAGGAAAAAAAATCTGCGCAGTAGGTACTACTAGCCTAAGAACTTTAGAAAGTACTTACCAAAAGGGAAAATTTATTCCTTATGTTGGTAATACGGGAATCTTTATGTATCCAGGTAATGGACCAAAGTCTACTGATATGTTAATTACCAACTTTCACACGCCGCAATCTAGTTTATTAGTTTTGATTGCCAGTATGGTAGGGGATAAAGCGTGGCGGCATATTTACCAAGAAGCGATCGATAACCAATATCGACTATTTAGTTTCGGTGATGGGATGTTGATTATTTGAGCAGACAAGCTCAAGGATGTGTTATCTATTTTGTTTAGCTTTGGTAAAGAGAAAAAATAAATAGTTATAAAAAAAAGAGAGTAGGTGAGTACTCTCTTTTGCAATCTTGAATTGAAACTTGAACCTTAACGTTTGCTCCACTGAGGTGCGCGGCGAGCTCTCTTGAGACCTGGCTTTTTTCTTTCTTTTGCTCTTGGATCACGAGTGAGGAATCCAGCTTTCTTCAATGTTGGGCGAAGAGTAAGGTCTAATGCTGTCAGTGCACGAGCCACTGCGTGGCGAATTGCTTCAGCTTGACCGATCATACCACCACCAGCCACCATAATAGTCATATCTACAGTACCTTCCATACCTACTGATTTGAGCGGAGCTAAAACTGATTGGAATTGAGCACCTGTCTTGAGGTATTTATCCATAGGTAAACCGTTGATCGAGACATCACCTTTTCCTTTTGGAAATAAGCGTACTTTTGCAGTAGAAGTCTTGCGGTAACCGTTGGCGTAGAAGTAATTAGAAGAAGATTTAGTTGGAGTCATATAATTAAACTAGAGTAAGAGGTGTAGGTTGTTGAGCTTCGTATTTGTGAGTTGGGCCTACTACTACTTTGAGACGACTGATCATATCATTAGCCAATCTATTCTTAGGCAACATACGTTCTACTGCATTGGTGATCACACGTTCAGGATTCTTTTTGAGAATATCCTTGAGTGGTTCTTCATAGAGATTACCCATGTATTGGCTATGGTTGTAATACATTTTGTCAGTGAGCTTTTTGCCTGTGACTTTGATTTGCTCACAGTTGATCACGATTACATAGTCTCCATGAGATGCATGAGGCGTGAATTGAGCACGATGCTTGCCACGAAGTACCAAAGCAATGCGGCTAGCCAAACGACCAAGAATTTGGCCTTTAGCATCTACTACATGCCAAGTAGCTGTAGTGGTATGTGATTTAACGACTGAAGTCTTTTTCATACAAGTAACAAAATTTAAGAAACAAACGTGATCTCGATTTGAGGAGCAGCATCACTGACGCGAGGTAGGCGATGGTGCAAGCTTACGAAACCAGAATTACGATCGGTATAACGTGGTTTCAATGTTTGGAGCATTTTCTTAGTTGCTTCTTCATCGAAGAATACTGCATTAAGCTTACGTGCAGCTGTAACTAGATCATCTTGCTTAGCAATAGTAACTAGTTTTTCGATATAAGGCTTGAGCACTTTTGCTTTAGCAGCAGTAGTGACAATACTCTCGTGTAATACGAGTGAAGTGGCGAGATTGCGGAGCAAAGAACGTTTTGCTTTGGTTGGTCTACTGAGTAGAGTTCGTTTTCGATTGTGACGCATAACAATTAATTATTCACTTAAGTGTAAATCCATTTTTTGAAGAGCCTTGACTACTTCAGTGATTCCTTTCTTACCAAAACCACGAAGATTAGTTAGTTGCTTTTCAGTATAGGTCAAAAGTTCTTCAACAGAACCGATGCCATTGTTGATCAATGCATTCTCAGCTCTTTGAGAGATTTTGAGTGCTTCGATCGGGGTATATTTTTGTTCATGCTTAGGTTCGCTCTTAGCTGCCTTCTCACTACTTTCTTTCTTGGTAGTTGGCACATCAGCATCAAAAAGTGTCATGTATTGGCGCAAAACACGAGCGCTCATACTGATTACTTCTTGAGGAGAAATTGTACCATCGGTAGCAATTTCGATATCAAGACGATCGAGATCAGTCATTTGACCTACACGAGTATTGGTGACTTCATAGCGCACTTTGCTGATTGGGGAGAATAAAGCATCAACAGCAATCATTTCTGCCTCTAACTCTCTCTTATCACGGAGATTGCTAGGTAAATAACCAATGCCATTTTCTACTTTCAGTTCCATCTCAATGCTGTGACCTTTTTCTAGGGTACAGATTACGAGATCAGGATTGACGATCTCTACTTCAGAAGGAGTCTTGATTTGGTTTGCTGTTACTTTACCTTCTTTGTTGGTTTTGAGAGTCAGAGAAGCGCTACCACTTGAAGTTTTCTTTAAGCGGAGAAGCTTGAGGTTGAGAATGATATCAATCACACCCTCTTTTACTCCAGGAAGAGTAGTAAACTCGTGAGTAACTCCTTTAAGCTTAACTGCGGTAACTGCAGCACCAGGAATAGAAGATAAAATAATTCTTCTGAGAGAATTACCAAGGGTCATGCCATATCCAGGTGGCAATGGAGTGATCGTAATTAAACTACGATTGTCTCCAAGTGATTGGTTGGTGACTTTGGTAAGTTCGAAGTTAATCATGTGTAAGCAGGTAAGGAAATATACTAACGAGAGTAGAATTCAACTATCTCTTTGATATTCACATTTACTTTAGCAAGATCTTCCTTGCTAGGAGCACTAACGATTTCACCTTTGAGTGTTTTAGCATCAAATTTCAACCAAGTAGGTAATTGGACTTTGATCGATTTACCACCTTGAAGGATTTTTTGAGCGACACTTGCTTTGAGAGCAAAGGTATCACCAGGAACAAGAATACGTGAAGGAGTCTTGACTACATGATCGTTGACTAGCACATGACCATGATTAGCTAATTGACGTGCCAAGTTTGGCGAAGTCACGATACCAGAACGGAAAAGTACTGAATCAAGACGAAGCTCAAGCATGCCCATCAAGTGATCTCCGGTAGAACCTTTGAGATCAGCTGCATTGGCATAATAATTCTGTAACTGTGTTTCAGTTAAACCATAGATACGCTTTGCAGATTGCTTAGAGCGAAGCTGTTTACCAAAGTTTGATAACTTTCGTGAACTGTCTTTGCCATGCATACCTGGAGCAAATGGACGGATAGTAACTGCACACTTTGGAGACAAACAACGTTCGCCTTTCAAAAACAATTTGTGTCCTTCACGACGACATAGACGGCATTTTGGACCAGATGAAGTTCTCATGAGATAAGAATAAACTTAAAATGAATTAAACACGGCGAGGCTTTTTGTTTCTACAGCCATTGTGAGGGACTGGAGTAACATCACTGATTGACACTACTGAAATACCATTTGATTGAAGCGCACGAATTGATTGTTCACGACCGCTACCAACGCCACGAACATAAATGCGAGCCTTAGAGAAACCAAAGTTCTTTAGTTTAGTTGCAAGGTTAGTTGCAGCAACTGAAGAAGCATATGGAGTTGGTTTACGAGAGCCTTTGAAACCAGAAGCTCCTGAGCTAGCCCAAGCCAACACATTTCCTTCTAAGTCACAAGCTGTAATAAGCGTATTGTTGTAGGTAGCACGAATGTGAATCTCACCTTCGGGTACATTGCGTAACACGCGTTTTTTAATCTTTTTTTCAGGAGCAGCTTCAGTAGAAGCCACAGCTGTTTCTGGAGTTTTCTCAGCCATAAATTAACAGTTTTAAGTTTTAGTTAGAGCTACTCTACCGCTACCCATAGTGACACGTTTGCCACGTTTGGTACGTGCATTGGTCTTTGTGCGTTGACCTCTCACTGGCAGCTTTTTCTTATGACGATCACCGCGATAAGAACCAATTTCTTGGAGACGCTTGATATTTTGACCAATACTACGACGAAGATCACCCTCTACTGATAGACCAGAGATGGCGGTACGAATATCGTTTGCTTCTTTTTCTGATAGGTCTTTGACCTTCTTGTCTAAGTTGATTCCCAGATCATTCAAAATACGAGCACTGGTTGAACGACCGATGCCATAAATAGACATCAACGCAATTTCGATATTTTTACGATCATCGAGATTCACACTAGCGATACGGACTGGCATGAGCTAAAGCTTTAAGAGTAATTAACCAGAACAATTAACCCTGACGTTGCTTGTGACGCTTATTCTTCTTACAAATAATGCGGATTACACCTTGACGGCGAACAACCATACAATCACGACAGATTTTTTTCACAGAGGCTCGTACTTTCATAGTTATTTTTTTCTGAAGGTAATGCGACCTTTAGTTAGGTCATAAGGACTAATTTCTACTAAAACACTGTCACCTGGCAAAATGCGTATATAATTTTTTCTGATCTTTCCTGAAACGTGAGCCAAAATTGTATGTTTTTGAGGAGGTTCGCCAGGTTTTCCTGGGAAAGCAATCTCTACATAAAATGTGGCGTTGGGTAGTGATTCGATCACTATTCCCTCTATCTGAATGACGTCTTTAGCCATTGACTATTAACTATAGGCTTGTAAAAAGCGTTAAGAATCTACACTAGATGTTTTAATTGTGCAAGTCTTTTTTTGATTTCACTCTTTCCCTAGTTTTAAGCAGCAGTAAGGACACGATGTCCCTTGTCAGTAATGGCGATTGTATGCTCAAAGTGAGCTGCTAGTGATCCATCTCGAGTAGTCACAGCCCAGTTCACATCATCAATATCTACTTCATAACCGCCCATGGTAATCATTGGTTCTACTGCAATTACCATTCCTGTTTGTAAAACGATACCTTTACGGCGTTTGCCATAATTAGGAATACTGGGGGGTTCATGCAACTTTCTACCAATGCCATGTCCAGTAAGAGCGCGAACTACTCCATAACCGGCACGTTCGGCATGTTCTTGTACAGCGGCACCGATATCACCAACAGTGTTGCCAGCTTTGATTTCTTCAATACCTTTCCAAAGTGATTCTTCAGTGACTGCAATAAGCTTCTCTACTTCTTTGCTCACTTTGCCCACAGGAACGGTGATGGCAGAATCTGATTGCCATCCCTGCCAAATCAGTCCTAAATCTAAACTTACAATGTCGCCTTCCTTAAGGGGGGTAGTATTAGGAAAAGCATGTACGACTTGATCATTCACCGAAGCACAGAGCGTAAATGGATATCCCTGATACCCTTTAAAGGAAACTTTAGATCCAGATTGCAAAATATATTTCTCAGCAAGTTCATCCAGCATCATGGTAGTAATACCAGGACGTACTTCTTTACGGAGTTCTTGCAAAATCATTCCTAATTTCTTGCCGGCTTCAGCCATAATGGCAATTTCTTGAGCACTTTTAATCAACATGACATAAATAATTGGTGTCGACACTATAGCTCATGATTCTTATTTTCAGCAAAATTATTATGTATAATCTAGCAAAGATAATTAACTCATTGGGGGGTTAATGGACAATAGTAAACGAAACTGTATAATCATAACTATTTAAATAAATCTATGCAGTTTGGTAATTTAAGTAAATTTGGACAAGGAGCAATTCTTCTGGGTCTAAGCATGTCTCCTCATACAAGGGCTATAAATACCACACGCGCTGCTATGCTAGATGTTGTTCAACCTCCAGCTGTTGATAGTGCGCAAGAAAGAATCCTTGGTCCTCTTCAGCAAAGATTTGGTACTGAGTTAATTAATAGTTTAACGGTCTTAACTCTGTCTGAACGTCAAGCACTATTTGGGCGCTTTCGGTTGGATATTTCTCAAATAAGAGAATTATACAATGTTTTTGTAAGATCAGATAGAATGCTAACACCTGATCAAGCTACTACCAATCGAGAGGGACCAAGAGATGCTAGACTTCGCCGTGTTAAAGTAGAGGCGTATTTTGATGAAGTAAGAAATACAACATTCATGCATGCCGGAAATGCAATTGATGGTGAAAGAAAGAAAATAGATAGAGCGAGTCGTAATTTGATGCTCTATGCATGGACTAATATTCTTACTCCAGAACAAAAAACGCATTTTGCGCAAGTGGTTGATACTCTCTGTGACTCTGAACTTGATCATGGCATTATAGAACAAGTTTACAGACAAACATTAGCTGAATTTCAAAGCACCGGAAAAAGTCATGAAGAGGTGATAGATGAAACAAAGAGACGATTAGAAAGTTATATTCGTCAATTTTTAACTGGCAGATTATCTAGAGAAGAGTGGAATGCTAACATTGTTAACCTTCCTCGTATAGGAACAGATAATCCTACTATAAGACCATTGGCTCGAGGCATCGTTATGACTCAAGTAATTATTCGTTATATTCATATGAGAGTTGAAATGATGAATCTTGGTAGTGGTAATTCCAATCCAGAGTCGTTATATAGTGCTGCTTTATTATTTTTGGAAGGTGCAGCTGATTTTGCCTATAGGCCAGTCATTCATATCCCTAGTCATTACTATACAGCAGGATATATTGCTAATGCTGCTATAGTAGATAGTTTTGCGTTGCCATTAATTGGTGACTATTTTGATGAAATTAGTAGGCTGTTAGCAGCTAAACCATCTTTATTAACTGCAACTACAGAACAACAAGCTCAAAGATAGTTAGGATTGAAAGCCCTCTTTCACTTTTTCCATTCTTCGGTGGTTAATTTTAAGCAAAGGAGATAATAGATTAAAAATATCTTTACTGACATCAATTACTGATTGATTGCCATCCACTGTCAGCAATTTACCTAAACTCCTATAATAATCGATCACGGGTACAGTCTCTCGATAAAAGTTTTGAATTCTTTTTTTGATTGCTTCTTTTTGATCATCAACTCGTTTAATCAAAACCCCACCACATGAGTTACAAATTTGATGTAAGTATTCAGGTGGGAAAGTCTGTTGGCAGCGATTACAAATTCTTCTATTTGTCACTCGGTAGATTGCTGTTTCTTCATCGAGATCGATCACAATCGCTATTGTTTCACGATGTTTGCTTTCCATCATATCTTGAAACCCTAGTGCTTGGTCATAGCTTCTAGGTACGCCATCAAAAATGACACCATCGATTGTTGCTGGATGGTCTAAGAAGTCTGCCACCTTTAAAAGAACAATACCTTGTGGCACCAATGCGCCTTTGTTGATCAGTTCTCTAATAGTATTTCCTTCTTCAGTATTATGAGTAGCAATCTTGCGAAGCTCAGCACCAGCTTCAAAAATAGGGATATTGAGTGCCAATGAAAGTGCCCGAGCTTGGGTGCCTTTACCAGAACCTTGGATACCAAAGAGGAGAATGTCCATTTTCGTATTAGTACTATTACTCATTATACGCTTAAGGAGTAGAAAGTGGAAAGTCTCACAGTCATGAGTCGGGCCAGATGTTTCGACTCCACTTCGTTACGCTCAACATGAATTAATTCCAGAAAAAATAAAAAGACTCAGAAGTTACTTCTGAATCCTTTTAAAATCCCTGACCTTTGCTCTCGTATCTTTGATCTTCTTTAATAGAGTTTCTCGTAGTCTTGCATCACCAACTGAGCATTGATTTGTCTTACGATTTCTAATACTACACCTACTATAATGATCAACCCTGCTCCTGAAATGAGGAGGGGAACATTGGTTTGTAATTGAGTACCAACTATTTGAGCTAACATTGGCATTACTGCTACGAAGCCCAAGAAGATTGCGCCTAGGAGGGTAATGCGGCTAGAAACACTTTTGAGATAAGTCGCTGTTTCTGTACCTGGACGGATACCAGGAACATAACTACCACGTTTTTGTAAATTTTCAGCTACTTGATCAGCATTGAATGTGATCGATACGTAGAAGAAAGTAAAGACAATTACTAATAAGAAATAGATCACTAGATAGGCAGTGTTGTTGGCATTGAAGTTGTTCACTAACCATGCCGCATTGTCAGCTATCCATGGAGTCTTAGCATTCTGGAAGAAGCTAGCGATTAAAGCAGGGAAAGAGATGAAGGATACTGCGAAGATAATTGGAATCATACCTGCTTGGTTGATACGAATAGGCAGAGTAGAGCTACCAGCTGTTCCTCGTGCTTGTAACCCTGCATGGGTAATTGGGATCAATCTCTGTGCCTCCGTAATCATGATGATGAGAACAGTGAGAGCAATAGTGAAAATAGCGATACCAATCAAGGTAAAGAGATAGCCTTGATCAGCGGTACTGAGGTCTAATGCTGGACCAAGAATACTAGGGATACCAGCTAAGATATTAGTAAAAATCAAAATAGAGATACCATTACCAATTCCTTTTTCAGAAATCAGTTCACCGAGCCACATGGCTACCATAGTACCAGCTGTGATACAGAGCATAATAAAGAACATATTGCCCCAAGAGGTATCAGGAATGATTTGTGTTTGAGTACTAGCCAAACTGATATCCAAGATACGGATCATGCTATAACCCTGAAGGAAAGCTAAAGGTACTGTGAGATAGCGAGTATAACGATTGAGTTTCTCACGTCCCGCGTCACCTTCTTTAGAGAGCGTCTCTAGTGAAGGAACGATGACCGCTAATAACTGAACGATAATAGAAGCAGTAATATATGGAGAAATACCCATCAACATCAACGAGAAACGTTCTAGACCACCACCAGTCAGTAAACTAAAAGTGCCCAATAATTGATTACTATCTAAAATACTATGGATGCTATCAATATTGACGCCAGGAACTGGAATATGAGCTAGTAAACGAAAAACCGCAACTATAAACAAAGTAAATAGAATGCGGTTTCTAATGCTCTTGCTATGAAATACTTGTTTGAGGTGAACAAAAATAGCGCTCATGTGATTACAAGTTTATTGCAAAATAGTAACACTACCACCAACCTTTTCTACCATTGAGGTAGCTTCTTTTGAAGCCGCATGTGCTTCCACTGTTACTTTTTTAGAAAGAGTACCTTGAGCCAATAACTTAACTGGTTTGTTGACTGAATGAATAAAACCTTTATCTTTGAGATCTTTTAAGGTCACTGTAGCCATACCTAATTTCTCTAGATCACGAAGATTAACTACTTGGTAGCTAATGCGATTGATATTTCTGAAACCTCGTAATTGTGGTAAGCGTTGTGCTAATGGAGTTTGGTTACCTTCAAAACCTTGACGGAACTTGGTACCAGCACGTGAATTTTGACCTTTACAACCACGACCAGAAAAGCTACCACGACCAGAAGAATCTCCGCGGCCACGGCGTTTACTTTTGTAGCGAGAATGTGCAGCAGGAGCGAGTGTATGTAACATATAACAAAATTAAAATGGAATAGAAAACTTAAGCGGCAGCTTTTTCTTCTGATGCTGGTGCTTCTTCAGCAACTGCACGCAATTCAGAGAGAGCAGCTAATGCTGCTTGAGCAGTATTGATTTTATTGTTTGAACCATGTGCTTTACTGAGAATATTACTGATACCAGCTAATTCAACTACAGTACGCACAGAACCTCCAGCGATTACGCCAGTACCAGTAGGAGCTGGTAACAACATTACTACTGAGCTCTTAAATTTGGTACGAACACGGTGAGCAACTGAACCTTTAAAAATATTAACTGATATCAAATTTTTCTTTGCTTGATTGACAGCTTTACGTACCGCAGAAACTACTTCATCAGCTTTACCCATACCCATACCTACTTTTCCTTTGCGATTACCAACGATAACAGTAGCACGGAAGCGCATACGACGACCTCCAGACACTACACGAGTGACGCGGTCTACTTGGATAACTTGCTCTTCAAATTCGCTGCGAGGCTTTTGAGAACGATTAGATGAATTCTTTTTCATAGAAAGTACAATGTGATTTAAAATTGAAGGCCAGCATCGCGCAAACCAGTAGCTAGCGCCTTGATACGTCCATGATATTTGTAACCATTACGATCGAAAGCAATCTCAGTAATCTTTTGAGCAAGAATCTTTTCGCCTAAAAGTTTACCGATAGCATGTGCTTTTTCTACTTTTGAACCTTTTACTTTTTCAACAAGGTCGCTACCACTGACAAGGATGACTTGTTTTTCAGAATCTACTAGTTGACCATAGATATAGTTCAAGCTGCGGTAGACTACTAAGCGTGGGCGATCGCTATATTGAGCGATTTTAGCTTTGATACGATTACGACGTTTGAGACGAATAGATTGGCGTGAATTCATACAATGTTATTTAGCTGCTTTTTTACCTTCTTTACGTGGGACGTATTCTCCGGCATAACGAACACCTTTACCTTTGTATGGTTCAGGTTTCTTGAATGAACGAAGTTTAGCGGCAGTAAGACCAACGAGATTTTTGTCTACACCAGTTACCACAATTGAAGTTTCATTGGGAACTGTGAAGACTATACCAGTTGGAGCTGGAAAATCGATAGGATGAGAGTAACCTAAGCTGAGGTTGAGGTTAGTACCTTTAAGACTAACACGATAACCCACACCTTGGATTTCTAGTTTTTCTTCATACCCATCTACTACACCTTTGATCATGTTACCGATACATGTGCGTACGGTACCATGAAGGCGAGCGGCAGTTGGGTCTTGATCATCATTGCGAGTGACAGTCACTTGACCATCAGCAATTGCAACAGTGACACCAGCAGGAACGACAAACTGTAACGTTCCTTTAGGACCAGTAACAACTACAGTAGTATTTTGTAATTGCACTTGGACTTGAGCGGGGATTTTGAGCGGAAGTTTTCCAATACGTGACATAGCAATGAATTAAAACTTTTACCAAATTTCACAGAGCACTTCTCCACCAACACCTTGTTCTTGAGCTGTCTTACCAGTCATAATCCCTTTTGAGGTGGATAGGATAGCAATGCCCAAACCATTGAGAACATGAGGAATCTTGTCACTATTGACGTAGATTCTTTGGCCTGGCTTACTGATACGCTTGATCTCAATATCTCTCTTGCTGCTATCTAACTTGATCGTAATTTGATCAAATTTCTTGTCGTCTTTAGTTTTCTTTACTGACGTTACATATCCTTCTTCAGCGAGAATTTCACTGATAGAAAGACAAATACCACTAAAGCGGGCATTGACTTCGAATAGTCCAGCTCGGCTGGCATTTCGGATTCTTGTAAGTAGATCTGCTATTAAATCGCTATGCATATATTTAGATTACCATGATGATTTGCGCACGCCTGCCAATTCTCCTCGATTAGCTCTCTCTCGTACACAAATACGACAAAGGCCAAACATGCGAAGATAACTTTTTACACGACCACAATTTTTACATCGATTGTAGGCTCTCACCCACATTTTTGCTTTACGGCCTTCTTTGCGAGCATTTGCTACTCGACGTTGTGTCCGTGCCGCTTTGACTAATAAAGCTCTGCGTGCCATAAGGATTAGTTATTATTCTTATCTTTGAAAGGGAAGCCAAAACTGCGTAACAAAAGAGCAGTTTTTTCTGGGCTGCTGTTTTTGACTACTAAAGTAATCTCGAGACCAAAGTTTTTGATTTCATCTTCTACTTTGATTTCAGGGAATACACCATTTTCTTTCATGCCAATAGAGTAGTTACCCTCTTGGTCAAAAGAATGAGCTGATACACCACGGAAATCACGTACACGAGGGAATACAATGTTGATTAATTTACTTAAGAAATCATACATTCGTTCGCCCCGTAACGTTACTTTCATACCGTTAGGTGTATTCTCACGAAGTTTGAAGTTAGACACTGATTTCTTAGCATTGATAGTTACAGGTCTCTGACCAGTAATAGCAGCGATACTGCGTTCTACTGAAGTGAAGTCTTTGACTTGCTGTTGAGTCACCATGCTACCGATACCGACATTGATCACGATTTTATCCAATCGTGGTAATGCTAGGATGTTTTTGATAGCCAATTCCTTTTGCAAGGTTGGGACGATTTTTTGAAAGTATTGTTGGCGGAATTTCATACAATTGATTGATGCTTGATTAAGATAAAATCTCTCCACTCACCTTGGCAAAACGAACTTTTTTCTTACCAGCTTCGATTTTGTAACCGACGCGAGTAGGTTTGTTGCTAGCTGGATCGATCAACATGACATTGGAAGCATTGATTGGACGTTCACTCTTGAGAATACCACCTGGTACACCTTCGCGAGCTTTGACATGCTTAGTGAGCATATTGATACCTTCTACTAATATCTTTTCTTCTTTTGGTAGTACTTGTAATACTTTTCCAGTTTTATTGCGGTCTTTGCCAGTGATGACTATGACAAGGTCATTCTTCTTGATTTTCATAAGCTTGGGATAAATTAAACAACTTCGGGAGCGAGGGAGATGATTTTCATATAACCATGATCACGTAATTCACGTGCAACTGGTCCGAAAATACGAGTACCTCGAGGCTCACCATCGTTATTGATAATAACTACTGCATTGTCATCAAAGCGAACATATGAACCATCTGGACGACGAGATTCTTTTCTAGTACGCACTACTACAGCCTTGACGATTTCATGAGACTTTACAGTCCCAGTAGGAGATGCGTCTTTTACTGCAGCAATGATTACATTGCCTAGATGAGCGTAGCGACTCTTGGTAGAGCCTAGTACTTTGATACACATTACCTGACGAGCGCCGGTATTGTCTGCGACATTTACTACAGTTTGCTGTTGAATCATAAAAGTATATTAGAACAGATTGGCTAATTAATTAACTATTTGCTGGAGCTTCTGCACCTGCTGCTTCAGACTCAGGTTTCTTTTCTCCTTCTGATGCTGGTTTTGCTTTCTTTACGCGTTTCTTATATTCCAGAGTAAATGTTTTTGGTTTGATCTCATGAGTATTAACTGCTTCTGTGCTGGCTTTGTGAGCTTCTTTCGTAAATGCTGCTTTTTGTGCTTCAGTTACTACTACCCAACGCTTAAGTTTACTCAGTGGGCGAGTTTCCATAATGATAACTGTATCTCCTACTTTGATACTCTCGTTTTCATTGTGGGCGTAAAACTTATTGTTCACGCGATACTGTTTCTTGTACTTAGGATGAGACTTGAGTCTTTCCACTTGAACAGTAACAGTCTTTGCCATTTTTGTGCCAATTACGACACCAGTTTTGAATCTCATACGGTTTTAGGAGAATTAATTACGCTTTGGATGCGAGCTACATACTTCTTTGCTTTACGAAGTAGGCTGGTATTTTTTTCAGCACCGGTGCGAACCATGAGCGAGAGACGAAAAATCTCTTGTTGGCCCTTGAGGAGTTCTTTATTTAGCTCTTCGATCGCGAGATCGCGTAGCTCAGCAGTAGTATAGGTCATAAAATTAGATGTTTTCTACGATTTTAAACTTGATTGGCAATTTGTGGCCAGCAAGAGTGAATGCTTCTTTAGCTAGCTCAGCAGTAACACCATCGATTTCAAACAAGATATGGCCAGGTTTTACAATTGCTGCATAAAATTCCACGTTACCTTTACCAGAACCCATCGGTACTTCGAGAGGCTTTTTAGTAAATGGTTTGTGAGGAAAGATACGAGTCCAGATTTTCCCTCCACGTTTGATTGCACGTGCCATTGCTTGACGTGCAGCCTCGATTTGACGAGAGGTAATACGTGCTCGAGTCATGGTTTTGAGGCCATACTTACCAAAAGTAAGTCTAGTTCCATTAGTGGCTTTTCCTGCTAAAGTGTCTTTGTGCCACTTACGATATTGGGTCTTTTTGGGCTGTAACATAGAGTATATTGGGGCCTAAAGCCCAGTCATTATAAGTAAATTTTACGGTTAGTCAATTCTATTCACTTAAGCTGCAACCGTGTCAGCTGGAGTGTCTTGCATATCCACTTTTTTGCTAGCGCCGAGTCCAGCTTTTACCTCTTGATCACCTTGATCATTAGCAGCTTGACCTTCGAATACTAAGCCTTTATAAATCCACACTTTGACACCGATGATACCAAAGGTAGTTTGAGTGTGGTAAATGGCATAATCAATGTCTGCACGGAGTGTATGCAATGGAATATTGCCTTCTTTATAACTTTCGCGGCGAGCAATATCTGATCCATTGAGACGTCCACCGATACTTACTTTGATACCAAGAGCGCCATCTTCCATTGCTTCTTGAATTGCTCCTTTAATAGCACGGCGATAGGCGATACGGCGTTCGATCTGATTACCAATTTTCTGACCTACCAATACAGCGTTAGTATTTGGCTTTCTAACTTCAAAGATTTTAATCTCGATCAATTTCCCCATCAACTTATTCACTTGATCGCGAAGAGTCTCGATCGTAGCACCACTCTTACCGATGATAACACCAGGTTTAGCAGTACGAATGATGACAGTGATACTCTTGCTGTTACGATGAATCTCGATAGCAGCAACACCAGCATCAGAAAGCTTCTTGCCTAAAAACTTGCGAAGTTTGATATCTTCTTGAACATTGGCTTCATAATCAGTTTTGCGATTAGCAAACCAGTTTGAGGTCCAAGGGCGGATAAGAGGAAGGCGAAATGCGTAAGGGTGAACTTTTTGTCCCATAAATCTAAATGTTATTCTTTCATAGCTAACTCAACAGAAACATATGATGTTCTCTTGAGGATTGGATGCCAGCGACCTCGGGATACTGGGAGACCACGCTTGAGAGATGGTCCTTTGTTGACGACGATACGGGCTACTTTGAGATCTTTGGGAGCAATTTTGAAATTATTTTCAGCATTGCTAGCAGCAGACTTTACTACATCGTAGAGGAGTCTTGCACCCTTTTTTGGTAAATATTTGAGGAAATTTAAAGCATAATTGACATCTTTCTCAGTAACCATGCCAGCTACCACTAGTAGCTTATAAGGGGAAATACGAATGTAACGTGAATAGGCTCTCATAAAAATATTATTAAGCAGCAGCAGGAGTATCAGTTGTAGTGATCTTGCCACCATGTTTTCTGAATGTGCGAGTAGGAGAGAATTCCCCTAATTTGTGACCTACCATGTTTTCAGTAACGAATACTGGTACATGAGTCTTACCATTGTGAACTGCGATATTGTGACCAACCATATCAGGATGAATGGTACAATCACGTGCCCAAGTCTTGATCAATTTCTTATCATTCGCAGCATTGAGTGCTTGAATTTTCTTGAGCAGCTTAGGGTCGATATAGGGGCCTTTTTTAGTACTTCGAGACATAAATTATTACTTACTTTTTTTTAGCTAAACCATGTGAGTCCCGAAGAATCCAACGATTACTACGCTTGTTCTTACGAGTCTTAGTGCCCAATGCAGGTTTACCCCAAGGAGTCTTAGGATAAGGGAGACCAATTGAATTACGACCTTCACCTCCACCATGAGGATGGTCATTAGGATTCATCGCCTTACCACGAACAGTAGGACGAATACCTTTCCAACGGTTGCGACCAGCTTTACCTATACGAAGATTGGTAAATTCAGCATTACTGAGAGTACCTACAGTTGCCATACAATCTTTGTGGAACAAACGAATTTCACCAGATGATAATTTTACTTGAGCATAACGTCCTTCGAGCGACATCAATTGTGCACTACCACCTGCGGTACGAACCAATTTACCACCTTTACCAGGAGTGATCTCGAGATTAAATACGTCTAGTCCTTCAGGAATTGATTTGAGCATCATCCGGTTGCCTGGTTGTACGGGAGCCTTGTCAGCTGTAAGTAATTCGAAACCAACCTTTACTTTGTTAGGTAACAATACATAACGCTTGTCTCCATCACGATAAACAATGAGAGCGATACGGACATTGCGATTTGGATCGTATTCAATACTCTTAATTACACCAGGAACATCCATCTTACCTTTAAAATCAATGACACGGTACATACGGCGATGAGCACCGCTACCACGATGACGAATAGTGATACGACCTTGATTGTTTCGTCCACCGTTTTCCTTGAGGCGAACAGTCAACTTTTTGAGTGGTTTACCACCAGACAAAGCAGAAAAGTCTTCTTTGTTTCCATGACGGCGTCCGGGAGTGGTGGGTTTAAAAGAGATAATAGACACAAAATAAAAGTTAATCGTGAAAATAAAATGTTTAGATGAACTTCATCTTAGCAATATCTAACTTATCATTAGGATTAAGTACAACAATTGCTTTCTTTTTTGCTAAGCGCTTTACACGACCACGTCCACTAATCTTCTTAGGTAGGTTGATGATCTTGATGCTGATAGGAGTAATGCCATAAATTTCTCTGATGGCGCTAGCTACACTAATTTTGTTGGCGCTATTTTGGACATAAAACACATAATGGTTAGAAGCAGTGTTACTAACACTCTTCTCACTAATTACGGGCTTTTTGATGACGCTATAAAGGTTGTTCATAATTATGCTTTAGATTTCTTGGTCACAGCCTTTTTCTTAGGAGCTGCTTTAGCCTTTGCTACCGGAGCTTTCTTAGCAGGTTTAGCTGCTTTCTTTGCTTTTACGGGCTTGCTAGTTTCACCATTAGCTACTTTATTCATAGTTGCTGTTAGCTCTTCATCAGACAATACGCCTTTGAATGAAAGCTCTCCCCATTTCTTTTCCATTAGTGGCAATGCTTCTTTTGCAACCACCAATGTATCATGGTTAAGAATGTCTAAAGTATTGATGTTGTCATAAAGACGAACGGTGATTTGAGGAAGATTACGTACAGATAATGACAACTTTTCACTCTTCTTTGGCAGAACTAAGAGTATAGACCGTGCTGTAGGTAAGTTCTTGAACATAGAGCTCAATGCCTTTGTAGAAATCTCTTTGATATTGAGATCATCGAGTCCCCACATCTTACCACCTTGAGCTTTTGCTGAGAGTCCCATAAGCAGACTCTTCACACGTACCTTTTTAGGTAAATCACGATGGTAATTTTGTTCACCAGTTGGTCCAAATACGCGACCACCTTTTCTCCAGATTGGAGAGCGAGTAGTACCAGCACGGGCACTACCAGTACCTTTCTGTTTGAAAGGCTTCTTACCACCACCGCGTCTTTCGGCGCGAGTTTTTACTTTTGCTGTACCTTTTCTTTGGTTGCCCAAGAAAATAGTAGTAACGAGATGTAATAAAGCGGGTTCTACTTTGAGACCAAATACATTTGATGACAGTGAGAGGTCCTCAAGCTTTTTACCTTCTGAATTGTAGAGAGGAATAGTAATCATATAATTATTGCCAAATCTTAACGAAGCTATTGATACCACCAGGTAGAGGTCCCTTGATAGCAATGATACCCATTTCTTGATCAATAGCGATGATCAAGAGATGCTTTCGAGTAACGGTGTCTAAACCCATATGACCAGGCAAACGTTTACCTTTTGGTACACGACCAGGCCAAGTACGACCACCGAAACCTCCCGGCTCACGATGATCTTCATGACCATGTGAATCTGGATTACCGGCGAAATCATAACGTTTCATAACACCTTGAAAACCTTTACCTTTGGATACACCAGTAACATTTACTTTCTCTCCCACCCGAAAAAGCTCAAGTCCAAGTTGAGCTTTCACAGCCATTCCTTCTACTGATTCAAAACTAATTTCACGAATGAAAGAAAAGCTTTGATAAGGATTTTTCTTTGCTTTATTACGGCTACCTGTAGCTAGTACAAGAGCGTTCTTGCCATCTTTGTCTTGGGTTTTGACTTGTAGAATTGTATTTGGGCTGATTTCTACCAGTGTAACTGGATTCATCAGACCTTGCTCATCTACCATCTGAGCCATACCAATTTTTTTGCCTAGTATACCTTTCATAAATTAAATAAAGAGCGGTTAAATGAGCGATAGAAGAACTTCTATGCTGTCAACATCTTCACTTCGATTTCAACTCCCGCAGGGAGGGTGATGTTGCTTAGAGCATCAACTGTCTTCGAAGTGCTTTCTGTAATGTCAATGATTCGTTTGTGAGTTCGGATTTCAAATTGTTCACGAGAATTCTTGTTTACGAATGTAGAACGGAGAATAGTGAATTTTTTAATGCGAGTAGGCAAAGGAATCGGACCAGCAATCAAAGCTCCAGTGCGTTCTATCGCTTCAATAATCATATTTGTAGCTGAATCGATCACTCGGTGGTCGTAAGCCTTGATTTTGATTCGAATTTTAGGACTGGTTGCTTGTGCCATATAATAGAGTTCGCTTTAAATTACTTAGTGATCTTACTTACCACACCAGCACCTACGGTACGACCACCTTCACGGATAGCAAAGCGCAAGCCTTCTTCCATAGCGATAGCCACACTGAGTTTCACTTTCATCTTCACATTGTCACCAGGCATGATCATTTCCACACCTTCTGGTAATTCAATCTCCCCAGTTACATCAGTTGTACGGACGTAGAATTGAGGCTTGTAACCCTTGAAGAAAGGAGTATGACGACCACCTTCTTCTTTGCTCAAGATATATACTTCAGCATCGAAATCAGTGTGAGGTTTGATACTACCTGACTTTGCCAATACTTGTCCACGCTCGATTTGTTCGCGTTCAATACCACGGAGAAGCAAACCAACGTTGTCACCAGCCTGACCTTGATCAAGGAGTTTCTTAAACATTTCTACACCAGTAACCACAGTCTTTTGAGTATCACGAAGACCTACAATTTCCACTTCTTCGTTTACTTTTACGATACCTTGCTCAATTCTACCAGTAGCCACAGTTCCACGACCCTTGATAGAGAATACATCTTCAACAGACATCAAGAATGGCTTGTCCAATGTACGAACTGGTTCTGGAATATAAGTGTCCAAAGCAGTCAAAAGATCCAAAATACATTTAGCAGATTCAGCATCACCAGGATTTTGAAGAGCCTTAATTGCTGAACCACGAATTACTGGGATCTGATCACCAGGATACTTGTATTTAGTAAGCAAATCGCGAATTTCTACTTCGATCAAATCCAAAAGTTCAGGATCATCTACTAAGTCTACTTTGTTCAAAAATACTACAATATTCTTCACACCGACCTGACTAGCAAGCAAGATATGCTCACGAGTCTGAGGCATAGGACCATCAGCAGCAGAAACTACCAAGATAGCACCATCCATCTGAGCAGCACCAGTGATCATGTTTTTTACATAATCAGCATGTCCTGGACAGTCAACGTGTGCGTAGTGGCGTGCATTAGATTCATACTCAACGTGTGCAGTTGCAATAGTAACGATCTTAGACGCATCGCGAACTGTACCCCCTTTAGCGATATCATTATATGCTTTAGGAGCTACTTTGGTCAGACCTTGAGCATAGCTCACAGCACAGATAGAAGCTGTAAGTGTAGTCTTACCGTGGTCTACGTGACCGATTGTGCCGACATTGACGTGTGGCTTCGTTCGTTGGAACTGGTTGTCTGCCATAAATAAATAAAATTATGATAATAAATGAATTGATGAATTTAACGGGTTGCCGAAAAATTGCTGGGAAAAAGCGACATGACTTTAACGAAAATGTCTAGCTTTGTAAAGTGTGAAATTTAAGCCCCAGTTCGTTCCTTGATAACTAGGTCTGCGGCGGCTTGTGGAACCTTTTCATAAGCGAAGAATTCCATACTATAGGCAGCGCGTCCTTGACTCATTGATCGAAGATCTGTTGCATAACCGAACATATTTGCCAAAGGCACTTTGGCTTTAATTACTTTTGCCAAACCACGATCTTCCATGGATTCGATACGACCACGCTTAGAGTTTAAGTTACCCATGATATCACCCATAAATTCTTCAGGAGTAGTCACTTCTACATTCATGATTGGTTCTAGTAAGCATGGACTTGCTTTCTTCGCACCGTCTTTGAAGGCCATTGAGCCGGCAACCTTGAAGGCAACTTCAGAAGAGTCCACATCATGGTATGAGCCGTCGAATACAGTAGCTTTGATATCTACCATTGGGTAACCAGCAAGTACGCCACCTTTCATAGTTTCTTTGATACCCTTGTCGATAGCTGGAATATATTCTTGAGGAATAAGACCACCTTTGATATCACTTTCGAAAGAGTAACCAACACCTGGATCAACTGGTTCAAGCTTGATCCATACGTGACCGTATTGACCGCGACCACCAGACTGTTTGATGTATTTACCTTCTTGTTCTACTGCTTTTTGAATAGTTTCACGATAAGCCACTTGAGGCTTACCAACATTCGCTTCTACTTTGAACTCACGTTTCATACGGTCAACGATGATTTCCAAGTGAAGCTCACCCATACCAGCAATTAAAGTTTGATTGGTCTCTTCATTAGAAGAAACGCGGAAAGTAGGATCTTCTTCAGCAAGACGACTAAGAGCAATACCCATTTTATCTTGGTCGGCTTTAGTTTTAGGTTCGATGGCAATTTGGATAACTGGTTCTGGGAAAGTAATTGCTTCAAGTAGAATTGGGTGATCAGGATCACAAATAGTGTGACCGGTCACTGTATCTTTGAGACCGATAGCAGCAGCAATATCACCTGCATGTACTTCCTCAATTTCCTGGCGACTATTAGCATGCATTTGAACGATACGTCCGATACGTTCCTTTTTACCAGTTGAGGCATTGAGGATATAACTACCAGATTTGAGTGTGCCTGAATACATACGGAAGAATACGAGCTTACCAACGAATGGGTCAGAGGCAATTTTGAAAGCGATACCACAGAATGGATCACTATCTACGGGTTTTACATCTACTGGGACATTTTTTTCATCAGTGGCTTGAATTGGAGGCAAATCAAGAGGGGATGGAAGATAATCTACTACGGCGTTCAAAACGAGCTGGACACCTTTATTTTGAAGAGCTGTACCACAAAGTACTGGATACAATTTGCTAGCAATAGTTGCCTTACGTAGAGCAGCTTTCAATTCGGCAGCTGTTGGTTGTTGACCTTCTAAGAACTTGCTCATCAATTCATCATCATGTTCAGATGCTTTCTCTACCAAAATCGCATGGTATTGATCTACTTCATCTTTGATGTCATCAGGGATTGGCATTTCTACAATGTTCTCTCCGTGTTGACCATCAAATGTATAAGCTTTCATTTCTACCAGGTCGACCATACCTTTAAAAGCACCTTCTTTTCCGATTGGATATTGAACAGCAACAGCGTCAGGGCTCAAGCGCTTGTGAATAGAGTTTAATGTCATGAAGAAATCACCACCAGTCTTGTCCATTTTGTTGACGAAGGCGATACGGGGCACATGGTATTTGTCTGCTTGGCGCCATACTGTTTCTGATTGAGGTTCCACACCTTGTGAACCATCGAATACAGCCACACCACCATCAAGTACACGGAGAGAGCGTTCTACTTCTACAGTAAAATCTACGTGACCAGGAGTGTCGATCAAATTGATACGGACATCCTTCCATGAACAAGTAGTAGCTGCTGAAGTGATAGTAATACCACGTTCACGCTCTTGTTCCATCCAGTCCATAGTAGCCTCACCTTCATGTACTTCGCCGATTTTATAAGTCTTACCAGTATAGAAAAGAATACGTTCAGAGACAGTAGTTTTACCAGCATCGATATGGGCGATAATACCGATATTACGAAGTTTCGTGAGGTCAGCCATAACTTAGGAATAAATAATAAGTAATTACAAATAATAAGGATACTTCATGCTTCGAAATCGCAATGAAGCGCCGGCATTCTAAAAGAAAAATGCGACTTGCGCAATCATAATTTTATTCACCCACTCTTGTTAACAATGAAGCACTTTTCAGATCAGAGTGGCAAGATGAAATGTTACAGGAGTTGATAGTGAAAGGAGGAGGATACTGGTGAGCCGATAGTTCTTTGATGCAAAAATGTAACTACCTTACAATTAGATCTGCATTACCTTGGTAATTCTCACCTCTGCCATTGAGATTCGCTGCAAAATGGCAAGTTCCAGGGGTGTTGGCAGTCCCACCCAAAAGAAACATTCCTGCACCGAGATTAGTGAGCGTTAATGGTACACTGGCTTCAACTGTCCCGTAACCACGTGACCATACTGTGCAGCCTGTGATTTGGTCAGCGTATAGTGCCCAACCATCTGAGTGATTAGTCCGATTCATAGCAGTCTGAGGACGAACCCATTCGTTCATGGGGCCGTTTAAGTCTGTATTACAGCCACTGGTCACACCATCTTCGCCATTACTAGTAGTAGGTAAACCAGCTATAGAACATACAATTGGCTGACGAGAATCTACTGCGGTAACAATGGCGAAAAAATTTGAGCCTTGGGTAAGGGCGGGGGTAGCAGGAGTAATTGCTACATTACTGCCTCTAGCCATTTCGTCGACGGTGATAGTGCGAGACATCATTGGTTGATCTGCACGGTTAAGTACAGTTACATTTAAGAAATTCATTTGCGCAGAACTGATAGCTGTGGGGGCATAAAATTGGGCGACACTCCAGCCGGTATCAAGTTGATGGCTGGTGTCGCAAGGTTGAGATTGAACACTCACGGTGTTCCAGTTGCCACTCGTTCTTTGCTCGTATATTCCTCTCTGAGCATGAGTTCCAGATGTTTCAACGCACACATGATCCATCATCACTACAGAGTCACTGTTTGTTCGGCCATATGGGCGGGTACCAATATTGCCATCGCCACCATCAATAACCAAACGACCTATATTGTCAGTAAGTACTCTGTTGTCACCAATAGTTACGTTAGCAAAAAGGCCAATTGGGTTTCCTGGAAATGTGGTTTGAGATGTAGCATATAAATGCACTCGCAAACTTTGATCAACATCATTAGTAGTATCAGATGTATTTGCATCGCCGCTATCATTTCCAGCATCGAGTGTAGGCGTATTTGCAACTGTCGAACTACATCCTACCAAGGCAGTTAAAAGGAGTGAACGGAATAATGTCGATTCATAATGCCGTAATCCGTTGGTAGACTCAGGTGAAGGAAAATTGATCATAAACAAAATTTAAAATTCGAGTGATCAAATTACCATAAATACTTTAAAATCAACAGTGCTTGCTAATGAAGTATGAGATAAAAAAGCTCTTAAACTTAAAGAATAAAGAGCGTTAGGTAAAAAGACAGTTGTAGATATTGATGCGTTTATAATTTTTTTAGCTTTTCTGTCTGTTGGTACTTAACAAGAAGAACTCCAGGCCTGGGTACTTGGAGACAGATATGGCTAATGTTTCGATTTAATCTTTAAGCTTTTTTAGACAGTTCTAAGATAATAAGTTGTTGTGGATAAGACTATTTCTAGATATCTCCACTTTTTTTAAAAGCTCTTTTTCGTCTAATCTTGGTAATTTTTTATAATCTTCTGGTGAGTTTAAAATTTGGAATGGGCTGATTAATTCATTATCAAATCTAGTGATGATATGAACATGGAAGTGGGGGATACTTTGTCCTGCTGATTTCCCCATATTGGTGAATATGTTTATTCCACCAGCTTGAAAGGCTCTAGATAGTGCTGTTGAGGCTTTTTCTATGATGATTCCAATAGTTGCCAGTTCTTCAGCTTCAAGGTCTTTCAAGTCCATGAAATGCATTTTTGGTATGACCATAACATGTCCTTGGGCTAATGGGCGCCGCGCAAAAATTATCAACCAGAGTTTATCCTCGTAAACTAACTGGGATTTGAGTGCATCTTGGTCACAAAAAGCACATTGTTCTATTCGACTCATAATTGATCGCTCTTAGCTCGGTGTTTTGAGAAAGTATTGGGGTGATTATGTTTCTTGTGCTCTTTAGCTTTTGGTTTTTGTTTGGGGATTCTTCTCAAATAATCCCCTATATCAATAAAATGTCCCACTGTTCTCAATTCTTCAGCGACGAATCCATGACGAGAGAGAACTACTACGTTTTTGTTGTGTTCTTCTAGGTATTTAAGCAATGCATAAAAATCACTATCGCCTGAGAAGAGGACAAAAGTATCGTATTGAGACATCAGTCTAATAGCGTCGAGGACTAATTCTACATCCATATTTCCTTTATAGAATCCTTCTTCTTTTTCATCCTCTGGATTATCAAGTTCTTTTTTCTTTCCTTTAACTTTTGGCAAGCTAATAAACTTTAAGGGCTTCTTCTTTACTACAATGCCTACTTGGGTTAACTCGTCAAAATAATCTAATTGTTTTTGATAATCTTCTTGAAAGGCAGAATAGAAGTAACATTTTGCTTCGCTGTCGAAGGATTTGAAAAACTGCACTACTTTTGAATAATCAATACTAACACGCAGCTTTTTATTGATAAAAAATACATTACTAGCATCGATGAAGATGCTGATACGTCCTATAAGTATTTTTTTGAGGTCTGACTCTTGGATTGGCATAATGTTCGTGGTGGTAATGAGCTATGTGTCGGCCGGATCCTTCGGCAGGCTCAGGATGAATTCAAGAATAGATTATCATAATCTCTGATCTTTGCACTTTGCTTTCTGACCTTTTAAAAAAAAGCACCCAACCTCATAATCGATAGTTGGATGCTTTTCTTGTTAGCAATCAGACAATGTCCGTCTGGTGCTTAAATATATTTCGCAAAGTGAGCGAATGCTTTGTTCGCATCAGCCATACGATGAGTATCTTCCTTCT
>CAZDKI010000007.1:0-85795 GCA_964506115.1 uncultured Candidatus Peribacteria bacterium
CCCGACAAGGAATTTCGCTACCTTAGGACCGTTATAGTTACGGCCGCCGTTCACTAGGGCTTAGAATCAGAGCTTGCACCCCTCCTCTTGACCTTCTAGCACTGGGCAGGTCTCACTCCCTATACTTCCACTTACGTGTTTGCAGAGAGATGTGTTTTAGATAAACAGTTGCATGAGTTCTTTAGCTGCGCCCCGTATCATAAAGATGCGGGGAAGTCTTATCCCGAAGTTACGACTGCTGTATTGCCGAGTTCCTTGAGAAGAAGTTACTCGATCACCTTAGTCTACTCGACTCACCCACGAGTGTTCGTTTGCGGTACGATTGCCAATAGTTCTCGACAACGAAGTTATTCTTGACAGATGAAAACAAGAGAATTGAGTTCCACTAAAAGCAGAACATTCTCCATAAGCTTGACTTAGCAAAGGTACGGATTTGCCTATACCTTACGCCTCGCCTTTTGAACGCAAATTCAATAATGCGCTCTCTTGGTCCTTCTGTGTCCCTCCGCGTCTAACAACATAACCTCTTGCGGAGCATCTTCTAAATTGCCTTGCGGCTCAATAAAACAATGCATCCACTGAAAGTCATGCGTTTTTGACGAACTACTAACAGTTACGGAATATTAACCGTATATCCATCAGCTACGCATTTCTGCCTCACCTTAGGATCGACTAACCCCGGGTCGATTGTCGTTGCCCGGGAAACCTTGGGTATGCGGTGTGGTTGGTTTTAACAACCATAAAGTTACTCATATCTACATTCGCACTTCTCACCGCTCCAACACTCCTCACGAAGTGCCTTCACAGCTGATGAGAACGCTCTGCTACCACCTTATTCAAAAGAATAAGATTCGTGTCTTCGGTGCAAGTCTTAGCCCCGTTACATTTTCGGCGCAAAATCTCAATAGACCAGTGAGCTATTACGCACTCTTTAAATGAATGGCTGCTTCTAAGCCAACATCCTGGTTGTTTATGAAATCTCACATCCTTTACCACTTAGACTTGACTTAGGGACCTTAGACGTCGATCTGGGCTTTCCCCCTTGTGACAATGGCGCTTAGCCGTCATTGTCTGACTCCCATGATTTCACTCTCGGCATTCGAAGTTTTTCAAGGTTCGGTAAGCTCACGCTCCCTAGCCTAAAAAGATCTCTACCTCCAAGAGCTACCACATGAGGCTAGCCCTATAGCTATTTCGCAGAGAACCAGCTATCCCCGAGTTCGGTTGGAATTTCTCCCCTACACACAGCTCATCCCCCGTTTTTGCAGCAACGGTGGGTTCGGTCCTCCCCTCGTATTTCTACGAAGTTCAACCTGGCCATGTGTAGCTCACCCGGATTCGGGTCTAGTGTGTCGGACTCAAAACGCCCTATTCAGACTCGCTTTCGCTTCGGCTCCTTTCTCCTTAAAGAAATTAACCTCGCCCGACACAACTAACTCGTAGATTCATTATACAAAAGGCAAGCAGTCACTCCGCTTGCGCGGAGCTCCTACTCATTGTGAGCATACAATTTCAGTATCTATTTCACTCCCCTTACTGGGGTTCTTTTCACCTTTCCCTCACGGTACTCGTTCACTATCGGTCGCCATGTCTTATTTAGCCTTGGAGAGTGGTCTCCCCAGATTCAAACCGGATTTCACGTGTCCGATCCTACTCAGGATACCGCGTAACATATTCGTTTTTCGTCGACGGGACTATTACCCTCTATGGTGGCCCTTTCCAGGGTCCTTTGACTAAATAAACATTATTACTGATGCGGTCCTACAACCCCACCTCCTAAAAGGAAATGGTTTGGGCTGATCCCTCTTCGCTCGTCACTACTAAGGGAATCTCATTCGATTTCTTTACCTTGGGTACTGAGATATTTCAGTTCCCCAAGTGTCCTCCCCGCATAAAGCGGGATTCTTCCATTTAACTGGAAGAAGGTTTCCCCATTCGGAAATCTTCGGATCAAAGCTTGTTGACAGCTCCCCGAAGCGTATCGCAACGTCTACTGCGTCCTTCATCGGAACATGGCGCCTAGGCATTCATTGTATGCTCTTAAAGTAACTTATTTCACACACCTAAGTTTGACTAGTAATCTAGGAATAAACTAACAAACTTAATAAACAAATAAACATTAAACAAAAAACACTACATTAACCTTCAAAATTTAAACTAACTAAATCGCTTTACTTACACAGATGTTTTGAGAAAAACATTCTGTGAACCAAATTGTTAATGTACAAGAGATTAGTAGAGAATCTATTGCCACTCAAGACTGGTCTTCAAAAGGCCGGTTGTCGAATAGCTAGTGTCCTGTGCCAAACTCAAACGTGCTCTCTTTCAAGCGGGCCTATACTAGGGAAGGAGATACCTCATGTCAAGACCCATCCAACACTTTATTCTACAATCAAATCCGGAAGCCAAAATTAGGCAAATAATCATCACTTTTTAAGCACCTTTTGGGGGCCAATTCAGAATTCAGAGTGCAGAATGCAAAATAAAATTGCGAATTCAGAATTGCGAAGTGCAAATTATCCCTCATGGGAGTCCTCATAAACCTACCAGCTAATTCATATTTCAATCTACGTTCTAATTCTTGACCTTAGAATTTACAATCAAGCATGCCATAATATTGGATCGCCAAGTAAAGGATAGGCGGGTAAGGATGATAATCACTACCCAACCAAAAGAAACTCTCAACTCTCAACTTTCCACATTCAACTCCCATCTGCTATAGTGGCCGCGACTCATTTTTTACTTTTCCCCTTATGGAATTATCCGCTCTGTTTGCTCCTATTTGGCGCAGAAAATGGCATGTAATCTTAATTACCATTGTCACTTCTCTAGTGATGGTGCTCTATAGCATCTTCTTAGCTAAGCCGAGTTACCACTCTGAGATATTTTTCACTATAGGTTATAGAGACGACCAGACACCAACTGAAGCTTATAATTATGGGAACTATTATGGCAACTACGCCAGTATCGAGTTTGCTCGTACTACTAGCGCTTGGCCAAAAGACCCTTACTTTGTCGACGATATCTATAAACGTGCTGGGGTAAATAAAGATGAGGATCAAAGTCTAGTAGATAAACTATTAGGTAACTTCTCAGTTAGTCGCGAAGAACGTGCCAACTTGAGTGTAAGGGTACGATCTAAGAGTGAAGAGAATCTAAAAAAGTTAAGCGGTGCCTTCATTGCTGTATTTGAGGAACGACTCAATACCTACAACTTAGAAAGTGCTACCAAATATAATCTAGTCAATGAAAGTGTCAGTTTCTATGCTAGTCTCCTGACCACAGATGAAGCCTGGTTATTTGGTGCATTGTTAGGACTTTTATTGGGTATCATCTGGTCATATCTTTGGGAAGCTCGTCAAGGCACACTTAGTACAGCACAACAATTAGAAGAAACTTTTCATCAAAATATTTTCTGGCAAAAGAAAGGCAGCAAATTCAATGCCTCCCCTATCGCTAGTCTGATTCAAGGCTCTACCGGCAATATCCTGCTCATTGGTAATCGTATTCGCTGGCGCAAGTTATGGAAGATGCTCAGTTATCACTTTAGCCAAGATTTAGTTTTGGTTGATGCCAGCAAAAAACAACATGTGAAGAAATATCTCCAACATAATAATAATGTAGTTGTGCATGATACAGTTCCTGCTAAACGCAAAGGTAACTATGTCATCATTTGTGACTTCCCTGAACAAAGTGACCTAACCGTAGGTCAAAATGTACTCACCACTCTCGTAGTTGCTGAGCGCGGTCGTAGTCGTGTCCATGAACTCCAAAGCTTACAGTATTTGATCGACAACGAAACCCAAGATATTTACACTATATTGATTTAACATGTTTACTTTCGAAGGAGCTCAGGCCAAAGAATTAGAACAGTACTACCACGATCACTATAGCCGCTTAAGCTATATCCGTGACCAAGTAGTACACTACACACCACCTCAAAGTAAGGTACTAGATATTGGAGCAAAACCCTTTGTCCTTTCCTATCACTTATTACAGCTCGGCTACGACTACACTGGCATTGGGGTCTCTGGCCAAGAAAAAGATTTACGTCTAGATCAAACATTAGCTTGTAGCACCGGCCCTACCAAGAATGCTCACTTCAAAGTAAATCTCATCGATGAAAATGATGAGAAAGAAAAGCATTGGACAGTCCCCATGCATGAGGTAAATATTGAAATGAATGAATGGCCATTTGAAAAAGGTACTTTTGATACTTTGGTATGGACCGAGACCTTAGAACACCTTACTTGTGATCCAAGTTTTGCCTGGCATGAAGCCAATAAATCACTCAAGTTGGACGGTATTCTCTTATTCTCAGTCCCCAGCGCTCTCTATTGGGTAAGAGCAGTACAATTACTTTTAGGCAAAAATATAGACGATCCCTATTCTTGGCATGGACCTTTTGGTCGCCATAATCGTCTTTATACCATGAAGGAGATCAAGATATTAGCCAAATCTCATGGCTTTGAAGTAGTCAAAATCGACACCATGACCTTCACACCAGATAAACAGTCCTTACTAAAGCGCATCGCATACAAGTTTATTACTGCCATTGGCAAACTAACTGGCAAGCGTAAAGGCAAAACAATAGTCGCAGTATTGCAAAAGAAAGCAGAGTCAAAGGGGCCCAATAGACCTCATTTCCTTTATCATTGATGGGAAATTTTAAACCATAAGCTAAGTATAAACCGGATCCTTCAACTCCACTTCGTTTCGTTCAGGATGAATTAATTAGTAAGCTCAACATGGCACATAGTGCTTACGAAACTCTCAACTGATTTTTGATCTCTACTCTTTGCTCTCTGATCTTCAAAAATGTCTCCCCCTTCCCTCCAAGACATTACCACCACCCCGCTTCCCCAAAGCTGGACCAAAGTTCCTTCTCGGAATCAGGGCATTGTCGTGTCACCGCTTATTCGGCCTATTGAAACAATCATAGAGGCTAGCAGCAACGAGCCAACAGCATTAATAGACCAGACAGCACTTGAACAACAACCGTCACCAATCGCTGAAAATAATTTAGATGTAATTACTCAAAGCAAAAAGCATCAAGAGATTACTCGTATTGGCAAATATCATTCACGCTGGACTGGATACTTTGCGCCGCTTCGAGAAGCCCTGATAGTGTGCTTACTACTTTTCTTTATATTACAAACCATGTTTGTTTTTGCAGGAGGCAATACCTTGAAAAATGTGTTGTTCAAACAAACTTTTGCTGGCCTAGATCAACTCAAACAAGCAAAAGATGATATCAGTGCAGCTGATCTAGGAGCTACTGTTGCTCATTTTATTTCAGCAAAGTCAGCATTTTTAGAAGCACGCGAATCGTTGCAAGTCATCAACCACGGAGAGAGTGTACTGAGCAGCTCATTGATTACTAGCAGCAACCAGCTCCTCAGTATTGGTGAAAACCTAGCGAGTGTAGGCAATGAATTAACTGAAGGAGCTCAAGTGCTTCTCAGTACAGCCAACTGGAAACTAGCACTACCCTCTCTCAAAAAAGCATCGAATCAATTAAAGTTAGCCAGTCTTACGATCAAAAACGTCGATCCCAGTATCCTACCAGCGGATTATCAAGAGAAGTTTAATCAGCTCAAAGCTGATTTGCCGATCTTAGATCAATACCTCGATTTATTTGACCAAATTTCACCAGCTTTATTAGAAATTACTGCTGATAAAGGCACCAAACGCTACTTGATAGTCTTACAGAACACGACCGAACGTCGAGGCACTGGTGGCTTTATGGGTAGTTTTATTGAAGTAACATTCCAAAATGGCAAACTGCTGTCAGTCACTCCCAAAGATGTCTACACCGTTGATTGGCAACAGTTCAATCGCAAAGTAGCACCTGAAGGACTACAGCCATATATGAAAGGGTTGGCATTACGAGACGCTAATTATAATCCTGACTTCTATCAAGCTAGCCAGGATATCAACTGGGCTTATGGTGAGGCCCGCCAAGGTAGTCTTGATGGGATCATTGCCATCGATCAAAGTATTGCGCCAGCGCTACTCAAAGTATTAGGTCCAATTTACCTCTCTGAATTTGATGTCACCCTGACCGATCAAAACTATTTCACTATCCTCCAATACTACATTGAAACCAATAAAGACGATCCAGAAACACCCAAGAGAATATTATTAGCATTTATTAAAGAAACGCTCGCAAAGGTAACCACTCCAGAAAACATTTTGAAAGTAGCTCAGTTTGTGCCTCAAATGATCGCTGAGAAACATGTACAAGTAGCCTTGTTTGATCCAGAGCTGCAAACATTAGTAGAAAAGTATGGAGTAGATGGGAAGCTACTCGCTCCCGAACCAAAATTAGATTATCTCCATATCAATTCAATCAATGTTGGCGGCAACAAAGGTGATCGCTTCTTAAGTCGTGACTATCAACATACGGCCACTATTAATAACGATGGCACTATAACTATTAGTGTGCAGGGACAGTGGCAACACCATTGGAGCGAAAAGGAAGCAGACCAAATTCGCGCTCTCTTCCCCCAGATAGATAAGCTCCCTCGCCAACTAAGAGAAAACTTTTGGCATGTGATTGGAGATAGTCTCACCAAACACATCGTGCGCATTTTTGTTCCCAAAGGAAGCACATTAATGGACAATAAAGGATTCAATTACTCACTCAAATCAAGCGAAGAAAATGGATATACCATATGGTTCAGCGAAGTAGATGTTCCAGTCGGAGGTGAAACAGACTTTTCATTTAGCTATCAATTACCAGAAAAATTAGATCTGAGAACTGGTGATAACTATCGCTTCTTGCTCCAAAAACAAGCCGGAGCAGAACAAGAAACTCTCACACATACAGTTGAGTTAGGCGACCAAGTAAAACTAATAGCTGACTATCCAGGAAGTACTAGCCAAGGTAGCGAGAATATTACTACTAAAACTGACATCAACACCGATCGTTACTTTGAACTATTAGTGAAACAAAAATAAATGCAGGAGTTTACTTTTCACATTGATATCGAAAAACCATTTGGCAACTTGCTAATCAAAGACCATGTCTTATTAGTACTATTAACTGCAGACCAGAAATTGATTGTCAGTAGGAAACACTCATATCCCACAAACATCTGGAGGTTATTAGGAGGCAAACCAAATAAAAAAGAGTCTCTTGCAGAGACAGCCCGAAGAGAACTAGCAGAAGAAAGTGGACTGATACTACCCCCTGCTAGAATCAAACATATTGCAGCCATTCACGGTCAAGCTACTGACTATGATCATAATGATTACGAACTAACCACTCATCTTTATTTAGTGAAATTAACAACCAAAGAAAAACCGAGTGCTCAAGACGATGTAGATGAGATTATTGCCCTCAACCTCAAACAGTACAAAGCATTAATCAAAGCCTACCAAGAGCTCTCTCCTAATAGTTGGATCTATAAGAACGGCTATAAGAAATTTTCTTGGTACGACTATGGACAATATTACTCACGAGTACACCAAATCGCTTTGGATTTAGTGAGAGAAAGTGGTGACTTACCTTATTAAAGCTCCAATTGAAGACCTTACTTGAGGGGCGTACTCCAGCAAGGCTCTTTGAATATCTAAATCGCGCTGTCGAGACTGAGCTACAGAGTGAGTAATCCTAGTTGCAATTAGTTGAAAGGTAGCTGCCGTCACATAAGGATACTCATCAGTGAAGGCTTCCTGAACCTGTGGCCAAGTAGCTGTAGCTCCCAATATATGATCAGTAACAAAAACTGGATTCCAATCACTAGCAGGCAAATTAACCAAGGTTCTGTGTACCGCTCTCCAATCAGTGGCACTTTGTACAATTGCAGTAATATGATTAAAAGGATTGTGCTTCACAACATAATGGTTAGGTCTCTTCCTAAGAGGCGAAACCAGGGAGGCTAAAAGTTCTACATGATCAATTCCTGTAGTCCAAAGTAAAACTCCTCTTCCATCATTAATCGGCACCAGTGAATCTCGACAAATTGAACCAATTTGCCTACGTTGATCGTTAAGAGCTGGACCATACATACTAGCCAGCACAGCTAATAAATCTTGTTTCCTAGCAATAGCAGCAGCATATCTCTGTGCGGCCGAAGTGTCTTTGCGAGCATCCTCCTCTTTGCTACGAGCAACCGCCCCTAATCTACTAACCTCAGCATCTAAATGTCTAAGGGTAGCAGTAAGAGTCTCCAAATCGCAAGAACCAACAATTTCCACACTGCCAGCTAAACGTTTAAGCCGTACAGACAAAGCTTCAGGCCCAAGATGTTGCTCATATAGACCTAATTTTTTGCCAAATGAAGATGCCATAATTTTTAAGTTAGGGCAGGATCATAGCACTAGAGAACAAAATTGCGAATTGAGAATTGCGAAGTGCGAATTGTAAATTCAAGCGTCGGTCTCACATCATAATTGATCAAGCTGGATATCGGCCGGATCCTTCAACATGACACTCAGTGCTTGCGAAACTTTCAACACTCAACTTTACACTTTCAACTGTAACTCCCCCTCGACTATATTTATGTCTGGATCAAATTTCCAAAATAAAGTTCCTAAAGCTTAGTTTTGTCAAAAACAACACGCATATATACATGGTATTCCGATTGTTCCACTGTTAGTATCGACTCCTGTTTTTGTTCTAATTCTTATTCTTACCTCCCCCCCTCCCCCATCCATGTATCAGCTTATTCTTAAATTGACCCGTCGGCCAAAACTGCTTTTGTAGTGGCTGTTTTTGCTTGTGCTTTTTTTATCTAATAACTTTCTATGAAGAAAAAGAATTTGTTCCTCGCCGGTATATTTAGTATCAGTGTGCTCACTTTAACCGCAGTAGTACCATCAAGTATCTTGGGTGAAAGTATAACCCCAAAGGCATTCGCAGCTAGTTCACTTAGTTATGATATTGGTAATCCTAATGTCAATGACTATTGGATTAGTCCTACAGGCAACAACAATAATAGTGGTGATCAAGCAAATCCAATCGCTACCATCGGTCGTGCTTGGGAAATGATTCCACGCAATACCACACTACAAACTGGTTTTCGTTTTCATGTAATGTCCGGCACTTACAACGGTTCTGATCTTTGGTTAGAGGATCGCATTGGTACTGCTAATGCTCCTATCATTTTTCAAGGTGAAGGTGATGTTACTATTAATGGCAACATCAACAGCAAAAATCTTCACTATGTTTATTTAATCAATCTCAAATACGTATCTGAAAATGATGTAATGCATTTCGAAGGCGCAGATCACATCCTTCTCAAGAACATCATCTTAAGCGCTAGTGGTGCTCAAGAAACATTAAAAGTAAATCAAAGCAGTCATATCTACATTGAAAATAGTGATATTTCAGGTGCGGGTGACAATGCTATCGACTTCGTCGCTGTCCAATATGGTCATGTCGTCCGTTCCAAGATTCACCGCAGTTCAGACTGGTGTATGTACACCAAGGGTGGATCTGCATATATCACTGTTGATAGTAATGAATTCTTTGATTGTGGCACTGGTGGATTTACTGCAGGCCAAGGTACAGGTCTCCAATTCATGAGCGACCCATGGTTACAATATGAAGCTTATGATATCAAAGTTACCAATAATATCATCCACGACACCGAAGGTGCTGGACTAGGTGTCAATGGTGGCTATAATATTTTGATGGCTTACAATACACTCTATAATGTAGGACGTCGTTCTCATGTGGTTGAATTTGTTTTCGGTGGTCGAAGCTGTGATGGTAATGATGCAGCCGCTTGTATACCAAACTTAGAAAAAGGTGCATGGGGTAGCACTAGTGAAGACCCGGTATATATTGGAAACAATCATGTTTATTTCTACAACAACATCGTCATGGTAGCTCCGGGCTATAATACAGCTCAATGGCCAGAACAATTCGCTATTTATGGTCCTCGTACTATTTCTATTAATGGCGCTCAAGGTCCAAGTCCAGCAAAAACTGACGTAGACCTGCAAATCAAAGGTAATATCATTTGGAACTCACTCGCTAGTTTAGGTCTTGGTACTGAAACTGGATGTACAAGCAGTAACCTTACTTGTAACCCTAACCAACTTTTACGAGACAATGCCATCAATACGGTACAACCTCAATTAGTAAACCCAGCTGCTGGCAATTATGCCTTAGCTACCAATAGCAATGTGTATACTGTTCCTTCATTCAGCATCCCTTCATTTAGTTGGAGCGATGTTCCAAGCAGCAGTACTCCAGTAGGTAGATTAGCTAATAGTGTCACAAGTGATTTCTTTGGTAATGATCGTACTAATACTGTTGCTGGTGCAGTTGCTGGTACATCAACTGTCACCCCAAGCCCTAGCCCAAGTCCTAGTGTGAATCCAAGTCCAAGCAATTCACCTACACCTAGTAGTTCCCCAACTCCAACATTATCTCCTTCACCAAGCCCATCCCCATCTACTACTCCCACACCTTCAAGTTCTCCAATTCCAAGTAGTAGTCCTAGTCCATCACCAAGTCCTTCAGCATCACCAAGCGTGAGTCCAAGCCCTAGTCCTTCACCTAGTCCAACTCCAAGTATCCAGCCATCACCTACACCAACAAGATTGGCTGATATCGAAGGTTATTGGAACAATTTAGACAAGGCATGTAATACTCGCAGAGGAGTGATCACTTGTCGCTTGAATAGCAGTCTTCATCCATTCAATGCTGGCGAAGTACGCAGTAATGCTAGCACTATTGGTGTTTATCTTTCAGCTGATGAAAATCTCGATAGCTCAGATACTTTGATCAAATCAGTATCCATGAAAGCAATCCGTGCGGGTACAGGTATTGCCATTAGCTTCAGCTACAGTGGAGTAGTTGACTATATCAACAAGCCTTACCTGATCGCTAAATTCGATGATAATAACTTGATTCCAGAATCAGATGAAACTGACAACCTAGCTGTTTATCCTCTATAAGTTTCGGTGAATTAGACTAAGAGACCCTTTACTGCAAAGTATTGGGTCTTTTTTATTTTATTCACAATTTCCAGTCTCACTTTAATCGGCTCTAGCAACAGGACTCAAAGTAAACATTACCTCCACGCCCTATTCTTCATTAAGAATCATAATTATATACAAGTAAGGAGCGTAACCACTATGCTTCACTACTGTCAATTTAATAACACCATAACTAATGTCTATGATCGCTTCTTCTCTGTCACCATCCACTCCAAACGTTTCCCCAATGCTAAACGAGTTTGAGCATCAATTGCAGGAATAGCCCCAAAGATAATAGTCACAAATGGAGAAAATACCCATTGGATGACCTGCATCACATGAGTATACCAAGGATATTTGCGGTGTGGAGCTGGTAAAAGCATCATACCGACAACAATAGCACTAGAAAGACCAAGCATTGCTAAGGTCAAAAGATTGCTAGTAATAATGGGTAAATTGAAAGCCAATACCGTCCCTCTAAATTGCTCATTGAGCAAAGGAAACCAACCTGAAATAAATAAAAGCAGCGGAGCAGTAGCTCGTGGTATGTGCCCCCCCAATAAAGTAAGTGTTTCACTAATCTTTACCACCAATGGGATCTTAGGGTTTCGTAAAAACTCAGGCATAATTAATGCCAGATCAGAGGCTCCCCAAGCCCAACGACGAAGCTGAATATATTGGCCAATATAGGTTCTCACATAACCATCATTAAGCACAGCATCTTGGTATACAGGTGTAAACACAGGCTTCACATAGCCTTGACCATCAAAAGCAATCAGATTTCTCCAATATTGCACACCATCTTCAATAATACTGGTTTTGTCCCAATAATCATTAGCACGTAAGGTAGGCAGACTCATACCATAACAAGCAAATGTCTTGAGCTTTTGTGGTTGATTAGCCTCCATCATCAACCAAAAAGAAGAGCCTGTAGCCACTACACGCATAATCGCTGGAGTATCCCAAATATTATTATGATACATAGGAATGAACTGATAGATTGCCTTTATATCTCTACCATTTGCTAAAAACGCATGGGAATAGTGAGCACAGTGTTGTACATGCAGCTTGGCATCACCATCTAAACAGTTAATCAAAATATCATTAGGGTCCAAGTGCTGAGTATCAACAATTTCTCTTTCGAAAGCTTGCACAGCAAAATTAATATTCGGTCCTTTTCCTTTCACTTCGCCAACAATGCCATCAGGATGGACGAAAAGGCAGACGTCAGCAAATAGTTCTTTATACTCGGCTTGTACCTTTTGAGCACTCGCTAAAATCCCAGGCCCACCACGCTCCTCTATTCCTAAAACAATAAAGATTCTTTTTAAGGGATATATTTGTTTCGTCACGCTTTCACATGCTGCTCTAATGATTTCTTCAGATTCATTATAATAAGGTAAGACAATCACATGGTACGGCCACGCACTCTCTGGGCATTGTGCTTGTAATTTATGATGCCAATTAGTGTTCAGAGCAATTTTTAAGCGCCGATATGACTGAACCAAATCAAAATTTAATCGAATTGAGCGCAGTAACCAATAGATATCAAACAAAATTACAAAAATAGCTACTCCAGCTGGAAAGTAAAAAGAGATCAGTAATGGCAAAAGTAAAACTGACCAGGTAATTATTGCTGGCAACATTTCAAACAATCTAATTTCCCAATGCGGGATGCTACTTCGATCAATCATTTGCTAGACATTTTTTTACGCTTCATAATCATCACCTGATGAGCATGCAGATTGTAAGAAATAGGATCAGCCTCAGGGGTAACAGACAAAAGAGTATTGAGTGCGGTTTTAAGATGAGACAAAGCTTCATCAGGCTTTTCCTCTTTTGCGGACACAATTTCATCTTTTTTAGCCAAGATCACTTTCTGCCAATCACGAGCCTTGGGCACCATTTTTAATAGCAACTCATTAGTATTTACTTTCACTTTCAAATCTCCAAATTGAAATAGTGTCGCAATAATACCGCTAGTCTCAAATTCCACGCCATCAATATTGTCATACGATACACGATTAGCACTGCTATGAAAAAAACCTTGCCAATCAATATTAATAATATTCTTGGAGGTTAAAATCAAAGCATCATGATACCAATTGATCAGGTCTTGTACACCAATAATAGTGGTATAAATAAACCATGGAATGAGAAAAATGAAAGCATAAATATGCCAGTAGAGTAGCAATACCATAATAGGAAAAATCAAACCCAAGGCGATAAATTTGCCCACGGCTTGAACAATAGTCCACCAGTGTTTGTGAATAACAAACACAATTTCCTCTTCCGGCTCAAGAAATTTTTTAAAAAACAAACGATCAAAAAAACGCATAGCAAAAAGCAATCACTTTCAAGTTAGCAGAAAGTGAGCACTCTTGGTATAGTATTTGTGCTTATTTTATTGAGTCCATGGAAAACCAAGTACCCAAGTGGCGAGAGAATCTAAAAATAGTTGCTGACATACTCTATAACTTTGCAATAATTGCAGTCATCGTAGCGATTATTCGCTATATGTTGATTTCCCCCTTTCAGGTGAGTGGCAATAGTATGTTACCTAACCTGCATAGCAATGAATTCTTGATTGTAGACAAACTAAGCTACTTCCTCCATGAGCCGGCACGAGGAGATATTATTGTATTGATTCCACCAGAAAACACGGATACTTTTTATGTAAAACGAATTATCGGCCTACCTGGTGAAAAGATTGAATTCCTCAATGGCCAAGTAATCATTCATGATCAAGCACATCCCGAAGGAGTAACTATTAGTGAGCCTTATTTATCTGCAGAAAATATCCAATCCTACTTACCTACTCACGAAAACAAAATAATTAATATTCCTGCAGACAATTATTTCGTGATGGGTGACAATAGACATGCATCCAACGACTCTCGCTCTTGGGGAATGCTACATCGAAGAAATATCGAGGGGCGTGCTTGGTTTATTTTCTATCCATTCAATAGTGTCCGTCTCGTTCCACATATGGATTATACAAACACTTAGGCTTGGTAATCGACTATACCTAGAAAATATTATCTAAATGGTCTAATTGCCACTGTCCGTTTTGGTACTCAAAAGTAATCATCGCTACATTATTGATTGGCGACAGAGTATCTTTTTCTAATGTCAAATGTTTAGCTGCTGCAGTATAAGCATCGAGCTGGGTCTGAAGATGTGCCAAAAGCATACGTAATAATCCCCCATGAGATACCAATACTATGTTTTGCTGAGCGAAAGGAACAAGGTAGTCTAGCAAGTTGAGTACTCGCTGATGAAGCATAAAAAGCGTCTCTTCATCACTATGACGATAATGACGATCCAATCTGTTAGCAGTAATCTCTGCTTTAATAGCCATAGCATCTGGATCAGTTTTTAAGCGTCCTTTCAGAACTGTAGGTGGTTCTAACTCATGAAGGTAATGGTACTTTTCCAAAGGAAGGCTAGGATCCAAAGCTTGCTGAATAATCTGAGCAGTTTCGTATGCGCGAGCAAATGGACTAGCAATCACCCGAGTAATATTCTTATTCTTCAGACTCAATGCTCTTTTCGCTGCTTGCATACGACCAATATCACTCAAAAGAACATCAGCAGTCTGATAACGATTGGCAGCATTGCCGACAGATTCACCATGACGAATGAGATAGAACATAAGGGAGTTGAAAATTGAAACTGGAAAGTTGAGAGTTTTGCGAACGAAAAATCGTCAATCAATTCATCCTGAGCGGATCTCCTCTAAAGTTCCGGGTAGGTAGCGTTCTTTTTGTCAGATTTAATTTTGCCAGCTTCAAGGAATAGGACACGCTTTTGGAAGAAATTCACCACATCAGGATCATGTGTCGTCAAAATAATCGTGGTGCCTTCTTGGTGAATATCACGGAGAAGTGACAAAATAATTCTGGTGCTTTCGGGATCGAGGTTGCCAGTCGGTTCATCGGCAATCAAAACTTTTGGCTTATGCACTAAAGCACGAGCAATGGCTACTCTTTGCTGCTCACCTCCGGATAAAGTGGGGGGGAAACTGGAGGCTAAAGGTGATAGTCCCACGCGATGCAGTACATGCTGTACTCTTTCTTGAATTTCTTTTTCACTAAGATCCCCCGACACTTCTAAGGCAAAAGCGACATTATCAAAAACTGTTTTATCAGGTAATAAACGATAGTCTTGAAAGACAACACCAATACTTCTACGTAATACCTGTAACGTACGAGCCTTCATATCAGCGATGAGCAGACCATCAATACTGACGAAACCTAAATCAGGTTTTTCTACACCCAAGATCAATTTGGCAATAGTAGTTTTACCAGCACCACTTCTGCCCACAATGGAGACAAACTCCCCTTTTTCAATTTCAAAAGAAACATTGTCTAGGACAGCTTTTTCACCATAGATTTTCACTACTTGGGAGAAGCGAATCATAGCACTTACGCTTGTAAAGTATGGGGAATGATTTGTTCACTAACAGACCAATCACTGCTTTTGAGCGACAATGTATTAGTAGCTTCAGGGGCTGGTGGCATCAACTCAGTACCATAATGTAAACCAGTAGCAACATAAACTAAATGAGCTGGTTCTAAATGATCGATCAATTTTTGTACTTCTGGTTTGAAAGCAGCATCAGTTAACCAAACAATCACACCTTCTACCGTATTCAATTGTTCTGCATCATGGTCAAGACTACTGACATGGTGGTCTTTGATTACTAACCATGTTTTTCCTTCGAGTGAAGCTAAAAAAGCTCCAGCTGAAGGACCAATAATAGACACTTCACTTTTCTCATATTCACCAGGCCAATCACACACCAATACATCACGATTACTACGCTTAGTTACAACAGTCTCAAAAGCAATTACCACAGTTGGTTTTTCTTGAGTAACTACTTTTTCATATTGATTGACATCAGCCAACAGAGCAACGACAGCATGGTCGGTAGTAACTAACAGATTTTGTTCAGACAATAAACGAAATTCCATAGAAAAGGTTTAGACGCGCGTATCATACATTACTCCTTGAGCACAGCCAATCGCACCCGAGCTACCCCACTTGATAAGGTGGCAATTTGACCAAAAGCACCAGTTGAAAGATCAATCACCCTTCCGGTCACATAAGGACCTCGATCGACAATTTTCACTACAACACTCTTACCATTGTTTACATTAGTTACTCTGACTAAAGTCCCAAAAGGTAAGGTTTTGTGAGCAGCTACAAAGGCAGCGAGATGGAGGATCTGGCCAGAAGCTGTGCGTCTACCTTCAAAAGATGATCCATAATAGCTAGCAACACCCTCTTCAAGAGACTCTTCTTGATCAGGTAGCTTAGTACCGACACGGACGATTTCTTCGACAGGTTCTTTCTTCACTTCTGTTTTAAGCAATGTTTTCTCCTTCAAAATATCTCCTGAATACACCAGTCGATATTGTTCAGTTTTCTTGCCACTCTCTCCAGCTTGTTCCACTACTCTTTTACCATAAGCTAAAGCAGCATCTTTCTTTTCTTCAGTAGCAAACGCAATTACGACATCTCGCTCAAAAAGTTCTTCTCTCTCAGCTAGTAGTTTGATTTCCATATTGGGTGTAATCCAACTATTAAGGGCAGGTGTTACTCTTTCTGTCGGTTTCAAGGTGACACCAATCTCATTAATCACATCACTAACTTGTAACCCCCTAGTATTGATCATAACTGTTTCCCCTACAAAGTTGATAACGGTAACTGGCACAGCCCTTCTCACAATAATCTGCATCCCACTGACTAATCGATCAGTCATTGTGGGAAACAAGTAATCTTTTTCCATAACCACAATTCCTTCTTTGGTCAGACATTCACCCACGGTAACCTCAGTACAATGCATCGAATAATCGACACCATCAATAGTTAAGGTATAGAATTTATTGATTGGATCAGTATCCAAGAAGTATTGATATCCAGTCCAGGCACTAGCGATAAAAGCAAAAAAAGGCAAAGCAATAATCAGTAGCTTACGCACTTTTTTTAACCGACGCTGATAAAAACGAGCATGCATAGTATTCAGGATACTTTTTGCAATGGTGCAATTGAGGCTGCCAACTTTTTCACCCCTTTACCTGGAAAAGCGACACTAACCACATCTCCTCTTAATTCTACAATAATTCCTTGGCCGAAGCTTTGATGCAAAACTTTATCCCCCACCTTGTACAACTGTTCAGCAGTAATAGGTGCATTAGTGTCAGGCATTTTTCCGCCATGAAGAGCAGCCAGACTTGGTGTACGGCTAGCAAAGCGTACTGGTTCGCCTCCCCGTGAACCAAACTTCATCATATGCCCCGGAATATCAGCGAGAAAACGGGAAGGTGGATTAGCCTGAAAAGTACCATAGAGCGAGCGTCGCTTGGTGTAGAACAAGTAAAGATTATTTGCAGCTCTAGTCATCGCTACATACATCAACCTCCGTTCCTCCTCGGCTTGCTCAGGATCTAATTGGCTTCGAGAATGAGGAAAAATATTTTCCTCCAGACCCGCCACATACACTGAATGAAATTCCAATCCTTTGGCTGCATGCACAGACATCAAAGTAACAGACTCTTTTCCTTCTTCAGTAAGGTTATCCAAATCTGAAATCAAAGATACCTCTTCTAAGAATGTCGCCAATGAAAGTTCAGGCACTAAGTGATCATATTTCTTAGCTACCGTCAGCAATTCTTTCACATTTTGATAACGTTCTTCACCTTCCTCGGTACCATCTAACAAATATTCACGGTAACCAACACGATCAATAACGGCTTGGATCACTCCACTTGCCGGTAAGGTTCTACCCAATTCTTGAATTTTCTCTAACAAAGCCATAAAAGCAGCAATTGAGTGCTTCGTCGATGGCTTCAATTCTCCCATTTCATATGCTCGAGCCAGGCCTAATTGGACAGCAATTGGTTCTACTCCGAAGAACTGACGAATCTTTTCCCAAGCCAGACGACCAATCTTACGAGGAGGAACATTAATGATGCGTTGCAAAGCAATAGCATCTTGATTGTTTACCACTAATGATAAGTAGGCAAGCATGTCCTTGATTTCTTGGCGCTCATAGAAACGAACACCCCCAATAATTTGATATGGTAGTCCAGCTCGCAACAAGGCTTCTTCAATCGGACGCGATTGAGCATTGGTACGATAGAGTACTACTTGATGTGAGAGCGACATCTTGGCTGATTTGATTTTGTCGACAATAATCATCGCTTCATCTCGTTCATCCTGAGCCTCAATCACTTCGATCAAATCCCCCTGTTCACGATCAGTCCACAGCTTCTTTTCAGTACGCTGACGATTTTTCTCAATAATGGCATGAGATGAATCAAGAATCAGTTGGGTAGAGCGATAGTTCCGCTCCAATTTCACTGTCTTCACCTCAGGATAATCTTTTTCAAAATTCAAAATATTGCGGATATCAGCACCACGCCAACTATAAATTCCCTGCCAGTCATCACCTACTACCGTAATATTGCGGTACTTCTCAGCAAGCAGATGGAGAAACGTATACTGAGAGTGATTCGTGTCTTGGTACTCATCCACTAAAATATAATGGAAACGCTCTTGGTAACGGTCCAATACCTCAGGAAAGCGTTGGAAAAGAAGTACGGTTTTATAAATCAAATCATCAAAGTCTAAAGCATTGTTGGCTAATAAGCCTTGCTCATATATAGGATAAATCTTAGCCACAGTTTCTTGGAAGTAGTCATTAGCTTTGCGAGCATAAGCCTGGGGATCAAGCAGCTCTGATTTGGCTTGGGAAATTTGAGCTAATACAGCCTGTGGCACAAACTTTTTAGAGTCTAATTTGAGCTTCTCGATTGCACCTTTGACTACTTGTAGCTGATCATTGGTATCATAAATCACAAAGCTATTTTTGAAGCCTAAGTAATGAATATCAGCTCGCAGAAAGCGGGCGCAAATAGAGTGAAATGTTCCGAGTAACGGTTGTCCGACGTAACCAGTTTGGGTAGCTAAAAGCTTCTCCACACGACCACGCATTTCTTGGGCCGCTTTATTGGTAAAAGTCACCGCCAAAATATGCTCACCAGAGACTTGTTTCTCAGCCATCAGATAAGCTACGCGATGGGTCAAAGCTTTGGTTTTGCCAGAACCGGCACCAGCAAGTACCAGAAGAGGTCCTTGAGCATGAGTAACTACTTGCTGTTGTTCGGGGTTGAGCACATCAAGGATCATAGATAAAAATTGGTACGCGAGGTGATTTTACTTAATTTAGGAGACACGGTAAACTCTCCGGGTGTATTTTCTAATTTTATCCCCTATGCGTCGATCATCGATAGCTGTAATTAGTCTAGTCATCGTTGTCCTTCTAGGTGGCACCACTTATGGCTATATGGCCAATCAAAGAAGTTGGTGGCCTTTTGGCAATGCTTCCCCAATTACAGCACTTACTAATCCTTTGGGTCGCTTTGTCGATTTAGTACCTCCAGAAGCAGTAGTCTATGGTCATTTCGATCTCAACAATGCTGCCAATATTGCTACCGTAATGGCCAACCCTCAGCTCAGTGCAAGTGTGCAAACGATTAAGCAGGGTTGGAGTAAGTTGATCTCTCAAGTTGAATCAGAACAACCAGTACCAGCTGAAGCAAAAGCATTGCTAGAGCTCATTGGTACGCATGAAGTAGAACTTGCCTTGATTCCTCGTGATATTAGTGGCAATGCTACTAAGTTTACAGACACTACTAGTATTATTGGTGCTCTTACGCTTAAGGCAGGTGAAGATGCCAATCAACAGATGGTGGCAATTAAAGGTGGTATTAAAAGCGGTTTGAAGAGCAATCAAGATATGGTGAGCACTGACAATACAGTTGGCACTCATACGGTTACTGCAATCAAAATTACCGACAAAAATGATCCTTCAGCTCCAGCTCAAGAATTATTTTTGTCCAATCTGCAAAATCAACTCTTAGTCATGACTAGCGACAATGCCACCATGACGCAAGTATTGAGCAATAGTGACAGTAGCAACCATGCGTCACTCAGTAATCAAACGAGCTATCCAAGACTGCACTCTCAGTTAGGCTCAGATCAGTTAGTTACTCTTTACACCAATGGTGAAAAACAATTGCAATGGCAAGAAGCATTGAACAAAACACTTGGAGTAGAACAAGAACCAATGATGGAAGAGTTCAACAACAAAATGCAAACAGCATTAGCTGGTTCTAGTCTTCTCAAATACCAAGCAATCATCGGCGTCAATTTCACTGCCAAAGGTTTGATGATGAGTGGATTCACTAGTTTCTCTGACCCAGAGACAGCTAAGGTCTATAGCAATAGCGGCTTAGTATACAATACCCTTGTACCAGAAAACACATTGATGTACGCAGAAATGCACAACATCACTGCTCCTACAGCTTTATTGGCACCACTGATGCAAGCAATGGATGAATCATTATCAGTAGCTATGAATGAAAGAACCACTATTGTGGCTCAAATCGAACAAGCTACAGGTTTGAGTGTTGCCAATGACCTAGCTCCTCTTTTCCAAGAGAATAGCGCCTTTGCTATCATTCCTCACCCACTTTCAATGGCACCAGTAAGTATTAGTTTGCTTACCCAAGTCAGTGATACAGCTAAAGCACAGGCAACAATGGAGAAAGTAACTACAGCTCTCATGAAAAGCTTCAATGATGGACTTGATGAAGCTGATGCAGAGAAAGTAAATCAACAAACAGTAGGCAATGCTACTATCAATTCTTTTGGTCAATTGATGCCTGGTGATTACATTTTCAACTACACAATTCGGGCCAAGGATCTCTTAGTAAGCAGCTCACTAGAAGCACTAAAGAGTCTTTTAGCGCCAACCAAACCATTAGCTGGTTCAGCTAACTATCCAGCTTTTCTCAAACAAGCTGGAGCAGTCAACGGTGCTACCTTCATCAATGTCCGCGGCATAGTAGACTTGGTCAAACCAATCATGCTCGACCAACTTAGTATGTCAGCAATGGACTTTAGTGACCCAGAAGCAGACTTCGAAGAACAAGAACAACTAGCCCGCACCCAAATCGAAACTGAAGTAATGCCTTATCTCAATATTATTCGCAATATTTCAGCTTTCAGTCGTCAAGAAGGTGAATTGGTACGCAGTGATGTATTAGTACAAATGGTTGACTAGAACTGCAAAGCAGTTCTGAGACGGAGACTAAGAAGCAGACGAAGGTAGTCCCTTTATCTAACTCTTAGTCTTTGTCTTAATCTCACATAATGCCGACCTAGCTCAACGGTAGAGCGACAGTATCGTAAACTGTAGGTTGAGGGTTCAAATCCCTTGGTCGGCTCCACGAGCTCACGCTAGAGGACAAGAGCCAAAGGCTTTCCCTTCGGATCTTATTTGTTATTCGTCGTTTTTTCTTCAAGGTTACTCAAATGAGCTCGATCAAATAACAGTATAAGATACTGTAAGTGTAAGGGTAGAATAAAGCACCAATTGACACTTATTACATCTAAGTTATAATGCTAGCTATCAATAAATTCATGCACACGTATCCACGTTTAACTAGCTCCGCAAACGAAATAGCTCAACCAAGTTGGATTAGATTAGCGTTAGTGGCTTTATTGGCAACCGCTACTAATGTGGCAAGTGACAGAAGCAAAGAATATATCATCGACCGGCTCGCGCAACTGCCACCAGATAATGAAGCGAGAAATCGAGCCGCAGAACAATACTTTAATGCTGGTTTCACAGCTTTTGAGAAACATGACTTTGACCAGGCAATAAGTGATTTTACAATTTCCAATCGAGCTTTATCATCACCAATGGTGGTTATCAATATTGTGACCTCAATTTGTAGATCGTTGGGATATCAGCACTTACCTCTTCATCCATTACAGCAGGCATCAATAGGATATTGGCGGGGCATGTCATCTGCAGAGCTTATGACTGATCCTGAATATATTCAGGCAATTACTACCTATGAAGCAGAGTTAAAGAAAAGAAATAATGAGAATAGATTGGTAACATTAAAATTAGGCACTAGGAATTTCCGTGAAAGATCTATAGCAATAGGCAAACTAACCCGAGTACAAATACTTGTTAGAGCAAATATCGACAGATTAAAACAACTACTATGGAGTGAAGGACTTGGGGGAGAAAGAGGTATTACAGCGGAAAATTCATGCGACTCTATTCCTAATTTCTTACCTGAAAATGCTGACCGATTTGCTACATGCAACCAGAATATGATTGAGCTGAGAAAGCAGGAAAATATGCTGGCGATGATTGATGAAGCATTACAAGTTTTGGGCGATGCACTTGATGGAGAACAATCCCATCTTACAGCTTCCAAACCTGCTCAAAGTAGACATATACCGTTATTCTGATAACTCCATTGCTCTTATAATGTCCCTAGCCTGATTAGTTAGCGGTTCTAAGCATGTAGTAATATCTCTAACGGACAATTCAGCAGTAGCAATAACAGCGAAAGGGATATCAATTGATACTTTTTGCACTCGATCTTTTGATAATGAAAAAACGATCAAATCTCTTTCGGGATGAACAGCTAAATGAATGGATTCATTAATAGCAATTTTAGGTAAGTATTTGGCAAGTTCATGTTTATTTACATAACTAGCAAGAGCTAAAGCCAATAACCACACCTTTGTAACCACAACATCATCCTTCTCAATATACCGTCGACGATCAATATCCCAAGCATGATCTAATACATACAGGAGTACATTATTAAAACGTCCATATCCTTGTAGACTAGCTACATCTGCTTCTAATTCAGGTGATCCTTGCATATCAAATTTTCTTTGAATAATTTTAGTTCCACTACCAAACCTACATCTTCTTAAACTTTCGTTAGAACATGATGGAGTGTCTAAATTAACATAATTAGTCTTACCTGCCCAATCCATATTTTTAAACACCTCTTAACTTTTCACGCTAAACTTTCAACTCAATTCATTTCTTTTGACATTAATCTCCTATTTCCTTATATTCCCCATGCCTCATACGAATGGGTGCAGTGACAATGTAATTTCGGTTGTGAAACATATCGGGGATTGTAGCTCAGTTGGTTAGAGCGTCCGCCTGTCACGCGGAAGGTCACGAGTTCGAGTCTCGCCAGTCCCGCCACCAGCCCGCCATAGACAGGTGAGTCTTATTTGTCATTCGTTATCCCACCTCACTCCTTAAGCTTGTTTAAGCGAGCTCGAAAAAACAAGTAGTGACTCATGACGGCTTAAAACTACCTCATAAATTGCCACGCACTCACTAATCCTTTCCAGCATCTGTACCCGCATCTGTATTATTTCCGACCGGCACTGCAGTATGTGTAATATGCTCACCCATTGAAGAGGTAGTGAATCTCACTATTTGGCCACCGGCTTGAGAACAAGCTTGGGTATCACGATGAATACTAACAGCAGCGTCAGGATCATTATCTATGATGTCATAACAAACTCCACTAGCAAAATGATGACCTGCATTGTTACAGGCAGATTCAGTAACATTGGCAATATCTCTGCGAGCACAGCCAACAAAGACAGTATCTGCAAGCTCGTAAGAGCATCCACCTAATGGCAATAAACAAGCAAATAGTAAACTTCGCACAGATGGTGGCCCTACTGATTCAACAACATGGTACTGGTGCAACTGATCTGACATATGATAAAACATTAGTAATGTGAAAATACACCATTTTTCAACATCTGTCACCGAACGCAAATCTCACTGGCCCTAAGCCATTTGATGGAGTATAGTTTTTAGATATTGCAAACTTTTACTTTTTGTATGCTTTCAGCTCAGCTATTTGAAACTGACGAACAGCAATTCCTAGGTGAGTTGTACACAAGAGCAATTTTAGTTTCACATCCAGACCGCACTCCCCAAGCTAGCGGCGCTGAAAGAAACACTGATGTCTTGGTAAAAATTCGTAAAGAACTTATCAATGCGAGAATAATCACAGCTCGAACTCTCAGAGAAATCAGCTTAGCATCACCATTGGGAGCAATTACTGTAGCTAATGATGTAATTCCTCTTGATAGAGGTTGCAAACCCTATGCTTTAGATTCATTGCGCAATGCTCTTATTGATATTTCAGAGGCCATCGCCAAAGCATTAGCCACAGATTCACCACGCTTTGATGCTATGCGTGCCAAAGTACTGGAACATAAAGACGCTGCATATGCACAAATGATTGATTATCTTTATGCATTGAATTGGATTGGAGAACTATTAGCACCAGAAACCCGTGCTATTTCAAAAGAAACGGTACGGTTGAGTGGTGACGTAACCCTGAGAGATGTGATGCGAGATGCATTCAATTTAGTTCCTCATTACACTAGTGGGGTAACGTATGGTGAACCGTGGGAGGTAACTGAAGCCAAGAACGCACTCAAAGCTGTAGAAATGCTGATCCAGAAAGACGCTCTGAAAATGAACCCTTACTCTTCTAGAGGTGATTTTCAATTTCCCTATACTGACATAGATCAAGTATTGGATGAACTAGGTTATTCAGAAACTGAGATTGCTAGATTGAGATCAACTCATGAACTATTTAAACATCGCTCAGACAACATATCAGACCAAGAAATAATATGGATACTACTTAATTTCAGTACAGATTCATGGTTTAGTACAAATTGTTCACTATCAATAGTCAAACGAGACAAAGAAAAAGATCATATCGGTGATGAATTATTCGATCATGTAATCAACCATGGAAATGGTCCTCTCTATTACTCAATAGATCTTTATAGAATGCGGGAGGCACAGGGAAAAGTAGCGAAACTATCTTCCCCTCTTGATGCAACCACAGACCTAACGTTAACCATCCACGACATGACCTTGGTAACAACAACATTCGATGCGGATAGTACTAGCGATGCTAGAATACTTAACCCTGAACACTACCAAAAATACTTCAGACCTTTCCTCAGATATACTCGTCAGCAACATGCCATTGCCGACAGAAAAGTGACAGCAAATAGACTTTTAGATTCAGGTGATCCTGCTCCAGATCCGGTGAGGGGTAAAGATCAGCAATTAGCAGTTGCTTCTACTAAAGAAACCTCTTTGATAATGCACGCTGAAACATCGGTAGAAAGAGAACTTATTGATGAAATTCAAGCTGACATTGTCAGCATTAATCAAATCAATCCCAATTTTTTAAACGAGCACTTCATTCCTGACAATGCAGCAGAACTAGTAACATTAGTAAAAGTTTATGCAGCTGACATGATGCTTTTTACTGCATTGAGAGACTTATCCCAATGGTTTGCTAAATTAAAAGGCTACCTGATTATAATCAGCAACACAGCAGCTTCGGATTATGCAAAACAATCAAATACAGCTCAAGATGGTATAATCAATATGGTTCAAGCCATTTTGACAAGAATCTTCCCAGATAAAAAGATTATCATTGGTTGGGAACTAAAAGATAAAGAGGCACAATTAGAAACACGATTAATAGGAATTATCAGAGATGATGCTCACTTTTTTCAAAAGCACGGACTGCCACAAACATCTGCTGACTATCAAGCTACATTAAAAGTAAAGTACGGCTTAGATTACGGAGCCCAACTAGATAGAATAGTTGGGCTTGTGGGTAATATTCAAAGCTTTCTTGAACCTCTCAGAACTAGCCCTGGATCCGAAAGCTTACAAAGATTTATTGGTGACGACGCAAAAACTATCAAAGAGATAGTATCTTGATTGCTTTAGATACTTTCTATTGCTCGTAAAAATACATCTTTGAGATCAGCAAAAGATAATGCCCAAACAACATGATCCTTATTCATCCAATGCACTTTTAGCTCTGCAGTATTATGGATCTGAGAACTGATCGTAGTTGCATTAACTAGAAATATGCACGTTAAATCAAAGACCCAATACCGTCAATTAGCTGCTGTCAAACGCTTTACTGCCAAGTACACCCATAACTACTCCTGGAACATTCAGAATAATCAACGGTACTCAAAACGACATACCCAGCACCAATAGCTAATAAAAAGAAACCAATATAGATACGCCTAAGCTTATTTCGAGAATAAACTTGTTCACCAAGATACGCTTGTGGTGGGAAATCAGGATCTTCACCTTGATCATTAATCATGGGTATAACGCCCACGTTTAAAGAATAAGCCCCACCATCTCCCCTCACTGGTTTGAGTATAAATCTAGTATTAAGTCGTGGAGGATCATCTGCCGAAAAAAATTCAGGAGCTTCTTTCACTTTAAAAAAGTCTTAGTTTACTTACTGCTTTAGGTGAAAAAGCCTTCACTCCAGCATCCTCCAGGGTAATGAATTCATAGTGATCAGCTCCACCCTTGAAACGATATGGGAAACCGTCACCATGACAGGTAAATTCTCCCGCTATTTGATGAGCAAGCATCTGACCATTGTTCACACGAGGTCGTACACTTTCAATAATTTCTCGAAAAGTAGCATGGCCAGGAAAAACATCTAGCAGTTCAGCTAATTTTCTCTTTTCCCAGTAAAATTTAGCAATCGCTGGATGTAAGCCTGTCACCTGCAAAGCAATTCCTTTGATAGCAGCAGCAGTGCCATCCACTGGTCCTAATTGTATCTGGTGAAAATCCCGTTTGCCCAAGACATCTAACTCATCAGGTGGAAATTTGATCAATCCTATTTGAGAAACGGCAAGAGCCATATGCCAAGTAAATTGGTCATTTGATCCCAACACTTCTGGAGCTAAATCCACTCCGGCCTGAAAAACATTTTGTAACACATGATTAGTACGAGATTTTCGTTCATATGCCTCAAGAAAACGCCCATCAAAACCTACTCCAGAAAATGCCGCCCAAGGAATATGCACTTCACCACCTTCACGCTTCTGAATTACAAGTTCACGCAATAAAACCTCCTGGTCACATTTATAACCAGCCAAAAATAGAGGTAGATGTTCTAGTTTAACCCCTAAAGCTTTGGCAATTAGATTCATGGTGCCTCCTGGAGCAATAAACAACCTATCTGCCGCATGAGCAGGATCCTCTTGATTCAAAAGTTGTTTTCCTCTCAACACTACTCCATTCCCCCCATCACCTAACACGGTCACAATATCGCTTCCAGGCTCAATCCGATGCATTTCCTCTCGCATTTGCTCAACTATTGATGCAGTAGCAATACCATTACTATCTGGACGAAATTTCAACTTAATACGATGCACCTTACGCTTAGCTCGCTCACCCACTGCCGTTATCTTTTCTAACTTTGTTGTAGCATCAGGATAGGCACCTTCATCATCATAATTTTTATTAGTCACCACGTATAAATCTTCACCTAGCATAAGAAAAATTGGAGTCAGTATAATAGCAAATAATCCACAATTTACAATCATGCAGCAGCTGTCGCTAAATACAGAATTCAGAATTGGGGAGAAATACAGTTAACTTGTTGATGGTATATCAATCAAGAATTTTTGGGGATTTTTGGGATCTACCCAAACATTTACTTGATCATTCTTGATATACTTACTTGTATCTAGAGGTAATGCGCCTTTTTGCCCAGTGTGAACTATTCCAGTAGCAGGGTTAGTCCATTCACAGATAATTTTTGTATAGAGAGGCTTTCCACCTTGAATAATTTTGTCATCCGGTTCTATTTTTATTACTTTAGCAACTACTAATTGTCCATTACTTTTTAACCAATTATTTAAAGCTTTCTTCCGTAGAACTACAACCAAAGTAGCAAGAATAATCCCGAACCAAATAACACCGATACTACCTAAAATAATTACCCAATTATAGAGCTCCCACCAATCATTTACTCGAGCATTTTCAGGATGAGATTGATCATAAAATATCTCTATCGTTTGCCCAACTTTGAATCTGGGAGGGTTCGTAAAGTTAGCAGATTGAAGGACATACTGCTGACCTTGTTGATCAAGATAAAGAAAGTTAGGACCCAAGGTAGTCCCATTGCGATCATGATGCTGTCGATATCCCACTACTACTCCTGAGACAGGAACAGCAGTAATTACAAAATGCTGCACTTCCCAATAAAGATATCCAGCAAGAAACAGTAGGAGCAAAGGCAGAAGTGCAAGTATTCCAGACAATTTTTTGTAACGCAATGAATCAATCATGATTAGAAATTATATCATGACAATAAGCCAAACCTGGTAGCATGAAAATAGTGATTTAACCTACTAACTGTTTTAAAGCAATATCCAATGGTAATGCTCTCAAGATATAGCCATACACTGCTCGCATTGAGACCAAAGCTTCTGATGTTCGAAGATTATTTACCGTGAGTTCATCACCTAATTGAACATGGGATTTAGTTATCTCTTTACTTGCATAGTTATGTGTCAGTACTGCCAACCTTACTTCAGGACTACTGATACGAGCGGGCACCACACTAAGAGACAAATTTAAAAACTGTAAACGGACATTTATATCTGGCGATACATCTGAACGGGTGTTGATAGAACCATGCTCACTTCTAGCCCACACCTCCCAGCACTCACGACCACCATCATGATTCAAACGAACGCCAATACGAATATCAGAATCAGCCAAAACTATTTCAGCAGCATTTTCATCTACTAGTGAAATTTCTTCACTTGCCTCACGGAAATTAATTATCTGTTCCAGTAAACTTCTAAATCCAGCTATAAAACCAGAAATTTCCGCCTTAGTAAGAGATTCAGGTTGTCGTGGTGCCCTATTGAAAGGAAGCACTTTTCCACCACCACTGCCTACGACATCATCATTGAGTGGAATAACTACTTCATCATGGCGAGGAGAATCACCTCGAGTGAACATTCCAGAGGGTGTACGACCACCCACTCTATCAGGAGAGTCTAAATCATCAACAAGAGATACATATCTATCAACCATAGCGTTTATTTACATTAAGTATGTCAGAATCTAGTTACATTTAGTGCAAATTGAACCATTTGCCTGACTCACAAGCATGACAGCTACAGTAGTGAATCGACGAATTCTACTGCACTGGCGGTCAAATCTAATCCTCTACCTTGAAGAGCTCCTCGCCTTTTCGATAGCCAACTCTTTCTCACTCCGTTAGGAGTAATAAACTCGCCTAACAAATCGAATGTTTGTCTGTCCTCTCCATCTGGTAATTCCAATTGAAGAGAAAAAACTTCACATCCCCTGGCAGCATCAGCTCTATGGTCAGATATCACAGTAATTGAACAATCCACAGCTTCACAAAGAATAAAAAAGACTTCCTTCCTGATTGTATTTTCACCATCAACCAAGCGCATTGATCTTCTCGCTCTTATTCGGACACCGGCTTGAGCGAAAAAACGATCAGCACGAGTCTCCTGTCCACCAAAAAGCAATCCTAGTTTGGATCGTAACTCTGCCACCAATATGCCTATTAGCGAAGGTTCTTCCACCTCATGGCTCGGCTCTACAGTTTCTCTCACCGAAACAACACCATCAAATCCCATGATAAAAAATCAATACACTATTACAGTCGAGAGTGTGTTACGCAATATTAATATTTCAGCGTAAATTCAGCATTACTCCCAATACCACTTGTAGTTGATGAGCTACCCAGATTTTGTAATAAGACTGTAACAACAGGAATTGGCGGTTTTCGCTTCGTTAGCGAATAGAGAGCTTTTCCACAGGCACTCCAGGGAGAGGTGATGACTACTATTTTCGCCTTGGGCTCTGCTTCTTTTAGTTCGCCCACCTTACTATATAAAAAACTCCAATGAGACAGACAGTGAGCAAAATCATTGCTTGGATTCGTAAATATAGCCCCAGTTGGATGTACCGAAACAGCAGACATACAAGTCACTGATCTGTCAGCCCTAAGACACCATTGCCAAGCTTGGCGATGAAGCAGTAAAGCACGTTCACATGCTTTCTCTGACGATAGCTCGGCTATCTTTCGCAAATCTACTTCTGGCCATTCAAATAAAACCCTTAATTGATTTCGCACTTCTAATTTTTGCCATACAGCTTCCAATACATTTACAGCTCGTCCTGAAGAGTTCAACGCCTCACTCAAAACAACTACATTTCCTACTCCCAAATTTGCTCTAATAATTGAAGCTGGCAATCCAACGACATCACGCCCTTGTGGTTTTCCTTGAACAGGAGGAGCAGGGTGAATGAGAGGCATTGCTTAATATCAAAGGCACTAATATATACAAACAGCAACAACACTACAAGTTAGTAACATCACTAGCTACTTTTTTGTTCGAACACAAAAGAGGCCAACTCAAAATAGCTAGTAAAGCCCCAATACCACCCAATACCAAATCAATAAGGTATAAATCCCAAAATTCTACAATCAAAGCGATACTAGAATCATAAGGTCGATAAACCACATCTACTGCCTGACCAATCTCAAATCGTGGTGGATTATAAGCAATTTCTGAAATCCAAGTACGAACAATACCTTGCTTATCAGCAAAAGTAACAATTGGACTATAGAAGTACCCGTCAGGATCATTTTGAAAATTTTGACCACTAATAGTCCCCTTAGTCCATACACCATTGGAGAGAAGCTCTTGAGTAGAAAAATAGCGATACCCCGCAACAAAAATCAGAATACTGGCCGCTAGCAAAAGAAACCATCCTACCCAACGAGTTGATTGTGCAGAACTATTCTCACTCATAATTACTGGCTATTTGGTAGGAAGCATCCAGTGAAATGGTGCCTTGCCTACCTCTAGAGAACCAGAGACTGGGACATTACATCCCATATGGATGGTCATTCTAGGCACTTGATTATCTGTGACATGATCAAGTGAATAAGCGGCACCACGTCCGCTAGCAGTCCAACGATCAAAAACTCCAACATGAGTGGCACCAGGAGCCTCTTGCATCGCTGACAAAGCTTTCCGCGCTACTAAATGCCAACGGCAAATACTAGGACCAACATTGCTAGCCCAAGGGTCAATCAGTACAGCAGCTGGAGCTACTGTATCAGCACATGCAACCACATCGATATCGTTGGCTGCTGCCCAGCCTACTGCTATCGATTGAGGAGTGAGCAAGTTTACTGCTCCATCATTAGCAGAAACAGTTAAATAAGGTGTCACTGGACGATCAACAAGCACCCGCATGTTACCGCGGGTAGCTTCAGACAATCTTGCCAGCATACTCACAAGAGCAGCTAAAGATAGATCATCGTTACTAGCAGCTAAAGTAACCAAAGGAAGCCTCGCTGCAGTTTTAGCAACCATATCACAGATTGCACCTCTTTTCATTTCACCCATCTCATCCAAAGATGATCGCATATGTATAAATAATTGGCATTTACTCTAATACAACTATACACAAGAAACAAATTCAGCCAAACACAGTGTCGGCAGGTTACTTCTTCCCACTAAGGTGGGACTCAGGATGACATCCCTGCGCGATAATTTACCATTCGCATTTCGCTATTCTCAAGTTTGATTTTGACTTTAATCATAATCAACAATACTATCCCATAGACAATCATCTATCAATTATGTCTACTAGCAGCTGCACCAAGTCGTGCTCACAGTGTTTCAATCTCTTAGGAGATAGCACTCGCCTTCAAATCTTTACCAAGATTCGGGCTGGTATCGATCAAGTAAAGCGCTTAGAAAAAGAGCTAGCAGTCAGCCAACCAACTATTTCACATCATGTCCGTTTGTTAACCGAATACGGCCTCATTACCGCAACGAAACAAGGTAGAGAAACTAAATATAGTTACAACGACAGCTTCGCTTGCCACAACTGCCTAGTCTTCACCTCCGACTTCAAATAGTCCAAAAACTTTCAATTTTCAACTCTCCACTTTCAACTTTAGTTCATGAGCCTCAGTTCCGACTTCATTCTCGATCGTTCACTCTACGACACAGCTGACAAAAGCCAGGTCAAATTTAACGCTGGTACTGGGCTTAATGAATCGGTCGTACGTGAAATTTCCAAACAAAAAAATGAACCAGAATGGATGTTAGCTAAAAGACTAGCAGCGTATCGTCTCTACTGTGAGACTCCAATGCCAAACTTTGGACCTAGTTTAGCAAAGCTGGATTTAGACAAAATCCAATACTTCATTCGCCCAGACACTACTGAAAAAAAGAAATGGGAAGATGTGCCTGAAAATATTCGTAATACTTTTGAGAAACTAGGTATTCCTGAGGCTGAAAAACATGCTTTAGCTGGCGTAGGTGCTCAGTATGACAGTGATATCGTCTATCACAATCTCAAAAAAGAATGGGAAGACAAAGGGGTGATTTTTGAGAATATGGACAAGGCCGTCCAAAAATATCCAGAATTAGTGAAGCGATATTTCATGACGGATTGTATTGGTATCAATGATCATAAATTTGTGATGTTGCACGCAACAGTATGGAGTGGCGGTACATTTATTTATGTTCCACCTGGAGTAGAGGTATCTATTCCTCTCCAAGCGTATTTCCGGATGAACGCACAAGCAGGAGGCCAATTCGAACACACCTTGATCATTGTTGATAAAGGTTCCAAGTTGCACTATATCGAAGGATGTTCTGCTCCTCGTTTTGAAGCGAGCGCATTGCATGCTGGTTGCGTCGAACTCCATGTGCATGAAGGTGCTCATATGCGCTATAGCAGTATTGAGAACTGGAGTAAAAACACATTCAATCTCAACACCAAACGTGCCGTAGTCGATAAGAACGGCATCATCGAGTGGGTAAATGGCAACCTTGGTAGTGGTGTGACGATGCTCTATCCATGTAGCATCCTTCGCGGGGAAGGTGCTCATTCTGATAGTTTAGGAATTGCCTTTGCAGGACCAGGACAAGATCAAGATACGGGTAGCAAAGTGATTCACGTAGCACCACACACCACATCTACTATTCGGGCCAAAAGTATTAGCAAAGCCGGAGGAATATCCACTTACCGTGGCCTCGTCCGTATCATTCCTAATGCTAAACATAGCACCACCAACGTCCAATGTGATGCCTTACTTTTTGACTCCCATTCTGCTTCTCGCACCTATCCATTCATGAAAATTGAAAATGATAGCAGCACCGTCGCGCATGAAGCTACGGTAGGCAAAATCAGTGATGATGATATCTTTTACTTAATGAGCCGAGGCCTTAGTCGTGAGCAGGCAGTACAGACAATAGTCAGCGGGTTCATCGATCCCATTGTCCGAGCTTTACCATTGGAATATGCTGTAGAATTGAATAAATTGATTGCGCTAGAAATGGAAGGCGCTATCGGCTAAAGATGAAAACACCACCCTGGCTCACTACAGCGCAAAAAGCAGCCAAAAAACATGCGCTTTCGTTACCACTCAAAGCTAAATATGGTTTGAATATGCCTGCCTTTTTTGAGCATGAGATTACATCCACTACTCATACACCCACATTTACCTGGCATGGCCCTGAAGAGATTAAACTAATTCCCCTTTCCGAGGCATTAACAAAACCACTCTACCAAAAGTACCTCGAAAAACACTTCAATGCTTATACTTCGAAAGCTCGGAGTGCTAGCTTCAACTTAGCTCATTCACAAGATGGGATAGTCATTGTTATTCCGACAAACTTTGCGGAAGATCGTGCTTGTAGCATCAAAATCAATCTGACAACGGACACTAATCTCGGGCACATCATCATCGTTGCTGAAGCAAATAGTAAACTCACTTTGATTACAGAAACTATTGGTACCACTAAAAGTATTTATAATCTCAGTGCTTTTGTTGAGGAAAATGCTCACTTCAACCATATTGTAATTGATGAAGAAAATGCCAATGTCCACTTTAGTGACCATCACTATTATGTAGCCGCACACTCCGAGCTCTTTTACTTAGATACTGCCAAACGCAACTACCAAGGTGAACGGAGCATCCATACCTTTTTGGAAGGCATTAAGAGCAAAGCATATCACTATCATCTCAGCGTGCTGGCAGAAAATGCAAAATATGACCTCTATACTCAGATTACTCATCAAGCAGCATCTAGTAATTCAGCTGTGTTCGCCCGAGCTGTTCTCGACGATCACAGTCATATGATTTATCGGGGAATGATTACCGTACAAGATCAAGCTAACAACTGCTTTAGTGAGCAGAAAGAGGCAACGCTCATGCTCAGTCCTCAAGCAAAGATCGATGCAGTGCCCATGCTGAACATCATCAACGATCAAGTTCAATGTAGCCACAGCGCCAGTATGAGCAATTTCGACCCAGAGAAACTTTTTTACATGGCAACACGAGGACTGACTCCAAGTGAAACAAAAAAAATGTTAATCCAAAGCTTTATCCAAACTGAGCTATCTCAACTCACTGACATCAATTTGAAGACATGGATCCAAGATAATTTACCAAAGTTATTAGCACTATGAGTACTTCACAGCCATATAAATCAGACTTCCCCATTTTCACCAAACATCCTGATCTGGTGTATTTAGACAATGCAGCTAGCAGCCAGACACCACAAGTGGTAATCGACAGTATGGTGGATTACTACAGCAATTACCGTGCCAATACCCACCGAGGACTTTATGATATTAGTGAAAAAGCAACGACTGTTTATGAAGATGCACGTCATACTGTTGCTCAATATCTAGATGTCCATGATGAAGAAATAATCTTTACCAAAGGTGCTACTGCTACATTCAATTATTTAGCTGAAGCTCTCTGTAGCCAGCTACAAAAAGATGATGAAGTTATTGTTAGTAGCTTAGAACATCACAGTAATCTTCTGCCCTGGCAACAAGCCGCTAAGAAATATCAGCTAGTCTTAAAAGTGATTCCATTATTATCTACTGAAACCTTAGATTTGGCAGCTTATGAAAAAATTCTCACTAACAAAACAAAAGTAGTAGCGATTACTCATGTGTCCAATGTTTTAGGCACTATCAATCCTATTGCCAAAATCAGCGACGCAGCTCACTCTCAAGGAGCAATTGTCGTAGTAGATGCCTGCCAAAGTATTGCTCATCTCCGCTTCACATTCAGTAGTCTACATGCTGACTTTGTTGTCTTCTCAGGACACAAAATGTATGGCCCAACTGGTGTTGGCGTTTTGTGCGGGAAAAAAGAGTTATTAGAAAAACTTCCCCCAGTCGAATACGGTGGCCACATGGTTGCAGAAGCAACTTTTGAAAATGCTACCTGGACTGATTTACCTGATCGTCTGGAAGCGGGAACGAACAACATTGCTGGTGTCATTGGTCTTGGTGCTGCTACTCATTATCTTCAGCATCTTTTAGACAATTCAGAAACGCTTAAACAGGAACAAACACTGACTCAGTATGCACTGGATAGCTTACAAAAAATCCCCCAAATTACTATTTATGGCCCCTTAAATACAACAGAAAGACTAGGGGTGATCAGCTTCAATCTAAAAAGCATTCATGGACATGATGTTGCCCAGATATTAGCTCAAAATCATGTAGCTGTACGTGCAGGACATCATTGTGCTCAACCACTGATGAAACTCTTGGGTGTCAGTAGTACAGTGAGATTGAGCTTGGCTTGCTACAACACCTCTTCCGACATTGATCAGTTAATCAAAGCTATTCATCAAGCAATTGCTATTTTCCACTCATGAGTACACCTATCGATCGCTCCAGTATTGGCGATGGCCCACTAACTCCGGAACAAGCAATGTATCGAGAAAACATTCTCGATCACTATCGCGAACCGCACAACCATGGAACGGTTACCACTTGTGATGCCCAAGAACGAGGTCTCAATCCACTCTGTGGTGACGAAATTACCGTTTACTTGCAGCTCAGCAAAGATCAAAAAAAAGTAACCGACATTCACTTCAGCGGCCACGGCTGTGCTATCAGCCAAGCAGCAATGTCTATGCTGTCAGATGAGGTAAAAAACAAACCTGTAAACAAAATCATGAGTTGGGACAAAGAAAAAGTATTGGCATTACTAGGCATTCCCCTCAGTATTGTGAGAATAAAATGTGCTACGCTGTCACTCAGAACAGTTCAAAAAGCACTGCAAAAAAGAGTTGAGAGCAAAGATCAGAGATCAGGGCTTGGGACCAATTCAAATTAGTTTATTTTCCACATCTTTGCACTTTGATCTCTGATCTTCATCGTTAATCTAAAAATTATGTTTTCTATCAAAAATTTATTCGTTTCGGTTGCTGACAAAGCTATTCTCAAAGATATCAATCTTGAGGTAAAGCCTAGTAATATTCATATTTTGATGGGGCCAAATGGATCTGGCAAAAGTACACTCGCTAATAGTGTAATGGGACATCCTAGTTATCAGCTGACCAAAGGTAAGATTAGTCTTAATAAAAAAGACATCACTAAGCTTCCTCCAAATGAAAAGGCCCAAGCAGGTCTTTTTCTTTCACTACAATACCCTCCAGAAATAGGCGGGATCACAGTAGCCAACTTTCTCCGTACTGCTTGGCAAGCAGTCAAAGGTGAAAAAATTAGTGCTTTAGACTTCTATCGTATTTTGCAGAAGAAAATGGCTTTACTGAAGCTAGATGAGACCTTCGCCCAAAGATTTCTCAATCAAGGCTTTTCCGGTGGTGAAAAAAAGAAAATGGAAATGCTCCAAATGCTAGTACTAGAACCTAAATACGCCATCCTTGATGAAACCGACTCTGGCTTAGATATCGATGCGATCAAGCTCATTGGTAAAGTCGTGCTCCATATGCGCAAAACCAATAAAACTGGTTTCTTGATCATCACTCATTACAATCGTTTCCTAGAAGCAATCAAACCAGACTACGTACATATTATGAAAAAAGGCAGCATTGTAGAATCAGGCACTGAAAAATTAGCAAAACAAATTGATAAGAAAGGATTTATAAACAGGAAGAGCAAGTTGAAAATTGAAAGTTGAAAGTTTCACTCTAGTAAACAGTAAGGGACCAGATCCTTCGACTTCACTGCATTTCACTCATGATGAATTAAGCCTGCCAAACGCAGTGTCGGCAGGCTTCTTCCTCCTACTTCTGCGGGATTCAGAATCACACCACTGAGCTACAATTCGCACTTCGCAATTCTCAATTCGCAATTTTTATAGGCTTCCTTGCAAGCTCTTAAGATCAAGCAAAGGTACACTATCAGAAGGTAAAATGCCCCATTTAATTTCTGGTGCCATCTTTTGGACAAATTCGAATTGGATTACCCCAGGATTTGCTTTCAACATTTCTCCTTTGAGCTTAATTGATTCAGCTTCAGCTTGAGCCTCAATAATTTTCTTTTCTTTCAATTGTTCTGCTTCAGCCTTTTGATACTCAGCTGTTTTGATCTTTTGGAAGGCAATTTGCTTCTCTTCAATTGCTTGTGAGAACTCTGCTGAGAAATTAACATCACGTAATACTACTTCATCCAAGGTTAATTTGTTCTCAGCTAAGCTTGCCGTTAACGCAGTATTCATTTGAGCAACAATCTCGGTACGCTTCTCAGATACTAAATCTAAAGCATCAAAGCGCGCTACAATTTCACGGAGAATAGAACGAGCCTTAGGTTTAATCACAATATCATAATAATCCTCTTCAGAACCTAAAGTTTGCTTGATAACAGGAGCATCACTAGCTGCTAAATGAAACAAAACTGTAGCATCCATAGTTACCTCCTGACCATCCCGAGAACGAGCCTGTACACTCTCATCAGCACTATAGTCAGAGGCACTCTGCGCAGAACTCATTGTGTATGCTTGCGTACGAATATTGTAATGCGTCACAGTCTGCCAAAATGGAATCTTCAAGTGAATACCAGCATCCAGTGCCCCGGGTAACACTCCTCGTCCACGATCAAAAATCACGCCTACGTCTCCTGCCTGAATCAAAACAAAACCATCAAGAATAACCAAAACAACAGCGATAATTACAAACACACTAGCAGACAATTTGGCGCGGAGGTTGAAAGCCATGGATAGTTTTTAATTCGTGGCGATCATAAACCAAGGAAGGTATTTTTGCTATAGACGTTAGATTGCAAACAAATGAAAGGGTAATAGGTAAAAATTAAAACCGCAGGAGTGTTGTTATTCGTTTTTACCTATTACTTATTAATTCGTTGGTAAACTGGTTTTTACTTTTAGGAGTAAATCATGCTACAATACCAAGAAACCAAAACAAACCCCCATGCCCCCAGCTAGCGCTGTAGCTTCTCGAGCACAGACCAAAAACAAAAAACAGATCATTCAATTTTTGCTTACCCATGAGGTGGATATGCCTTTTTCTGCAAGAGAATTAGCCAAGCTTCCCTTGGCAATTTTGCTGCGGGAAAAAGTGTATGTACAGACTTCTCACGACCGCGATCGGGTTCAAAGCTTCCGAGAGGTCAGTGCGATGCAATTCATTCTTTCTCAACCAGACAATATTTTCAGTGCCAGTGATCTGCGAATCATGTGCAGTGATGATTTATTGGAAGAAGAAGTGATTACTCGTCGAAAGATGCGTAGTACTACTCAGAGATTACTTTTTAGCTAGTCTATGAATCAAACAGCATCCAAACAACATTTGACCTGGGTAGAAGGTGGCAGAGAAGTTGCCAGTGATCCCACCCAACTAGCAATGCAAAAATCACGCATGCAAATTGCTACGGCTTTATTGACAGTAGAATCCAGACAAAAGTGGGTTGATTATGAAGTTTATTCAATATGGCAGAAATCCGCATCAGCAATTACAGCAGCATTAACTAGTAGAGATATTGCTACTCAAAAGAATGTCCAGTTAACTAGCGAAATTCGTGATGCATACCTAACTAGTATTGAAGTAGAGAATACCGAAAATCTCGATAGATTTATGATTATGGCAGCTATATTAGCTAGCTTGGCATACGACATCATTAATGAAAAGTTAGCTGACAAACGACCAATTAATTATCGACAAGCACATACTTCAAGTGACCTTTTCAAATTAAACTCTGATGGTACTTCAATGAAAATAAAGACTAAAGCTGAATTAGCAAAAGTAATCAGCGGAAAAGATTTTATGTTTGATACAAGTACTTTTGAAAAAGAAGTCGCTAATGCTGTAGTTAGTACACTGAGGAGACAACTAGGTTATTACAGACCTAGAATGACAGAGGCGCGCTTAAGACGTTATTTGCTTAGTGTATTCACTGCATTCAATCAAAGAAAATTACTCGTATCTTCTCCTAAATAACAGAAATATATGTCGGAAACCCTTAAACAACCACGCCTTGATGAAGGCTCACAAAAAACTCCAGAAGCACTTGATCCAAAAGATACAGGTAAAATTACCAAGGCTGAAGTAGTAGGCGGCTCTGCTATAGTAATAGCTAGCAGAATTAGTCATATGGGTGAAGCTCTACATACGGATGTAGTACGAATTCCAGAAGTAGGAGCTGCAGTAACGCTTCATGCTCATGGCAAAAATTACCCAGCAAAAGTAGAAAGAGTAGTATCTAGTGATAATGGCGTACAAATAATTATTCAAGCACCAGCTGATTATCCAGATCCAAATTTACCTGCGGGAACAGTTAAACGCTATGCATTTACCCCTCAAGAATATGCAGAAGTTTTTGGTCAAAAACCAGCATCATCCGAAGCTGCTCCACAAACAAAAGCTGCAGAAACCACAGCAAAAGACACTCTCAACGAGAGAGAGGCTGCATATGAAGTGGTAAAAGATACTGTTATCCAAAACATTGAAGAACTTGTCGCTCAATTCCCGGACCGAGAAGTCCCTCAAACTATGATAGATGGCCAACTATTAATAATGAGACATGAACTAGATACAGCAGGATTATCTGACAAACAGGCTGAACTAACGTCCATTATCCAACAATACTTTGTCGATCACAAAGATTATGTTTCATCATTACCTAATACCAAAACTACAGTAGCCCCAACAAATATTGAGACTAAGAATCAGATCAAACCGATAGCAGAGGAAGAACTAGCTACGCTTCAGAAACTTAACGCCAATGAATTTGCGGCAAAAGTAGCTGAGCAACTGATTGCACAGTTTCCTAATCAGCCAATACCTGAAGGAACCATTGCCTTACAACAACTCGTAGGTGCTAGATATGAAACTAGTTGGGGAGGCGTTAATCGTCGCACCAACAAGAAAAATGAAGTTGCTGACAAAATTGGCCAAGCTTTGAGACAACACAATGAAGACGTTTTACCAAAAGTTGAACAACGCCTAGCTCAACAATTAGACACGCTGATCAGTCAAGCAGGTACTCAACGTTTAACAGCTGAAGCGTTAGCACCTTTTAGACAGGAATTAGCTGCTTTAACTATCAACAACGCTACAGAATCATATATCCGATTGCGCCAAAAACTAGAAGCAAGGATAACATCGTACAATAATAAAACTCGTGATACAGAAATAGCTGCCACTGAAAGTAAATATAAAGGGGTCCTAAACGACCTCATTGCCAAACATGCCGACACCGCGATACCAGAAGCAGAAGTTAACTCATTACAAAAACAAATAGATACAGAGTTGAGCAATTCTTATTCTGCTGAATTTATTGCATCATTAAAACAAAGTTTAGTTGACCAAATTGCAGATCATAAAAAGCGAACAGCAGAAAAAGCTAGTTTAGTTCAAGCTGAGGAAGGACGACTAAAACAATCAGCTGATGCACGAAAAAACTTTAAAGATAGTATTGAGGCAGCGTTAGCTACAAATCCCAATATTGAGCATGATATCAATGATATTACTAAAAAATTGGATGTAGCCTTTCAGTCTACTACCTTAGACTCAACAGCAATCCAAACAACCTTTGACCAAGCACTCACTGAGCTAGGGAGAGTAGAAGGAATGAATCCTCTACTTTTGGAATCAGTAAAAAAACAATGGGAAGGAATGCGAAAAACAGCTGAAGACTTAAACCCCGTACAGACTTTGGTTGCCAACTATCTGGGAAAATTAGATACACCAGTAACTGAAAGTGCAGCCGGAACAGTGATGACTTTACTCAACACTGTTTCTGGTCTTAATAATGCTCAAAGAAAAGTAATCCTAGAGGGCATAACTAAGAAATTTATATCTCATAATCAAGCAATTGAGAGTCGGACTAAAAATCCGCAAAGAGTTCCTCCTCCCCTTCCTTCAAAAGCAGCTTCTATCGAGATTAAAGATAGTGAAATAGAGGATATTCCCGATGAAGCGATCAGTGATCCTGACTTTAATAACAAAGTTGATGATCTAGATGAAGCAGCAAGCAAATTATTGCAATCAATGTCTGACAATTCTACTAATGATCTAATTGATACCGACGTATTAACCGATCTTTTAGTAGAAGAACTGAGAAAACAGAACTTAAAAACTGATAGTAAAGAGGCAATCGCGTGGTTGTCAGCTCAACAAGAAACAGCTTATCAAATCAACCGAGGTATTGAGAGTCTTAACCAAGAGAATGAACATAATCGTCTAGTAACTGAAAGAGCAAATCAGGAACGTGAGCGGATTCCTAAAGTGATAGAAAGTTGTCACAAAGATATAGATACGCTATTGATTAGTCCCGATTGCTCAACATTAGAAGAAATAGCAGCTATTCAGACTCAGATAAACACGTTGCCTGATGATCAGGAAAGGGCTGATCTTCAAAAAAGACTTACTGAAGTAGATGCACATGATCAAGCTGTTTTACAAGCTGACACCCTCATTGAAAAGGCTTTAGCTTCAGCAGCTGAAAGTTCTCCTATGGAGTTGCAATTAGCTATTCAAACTTTGCTACCATCTACTGCAGGTGATGAATATTGGAAAATAGCCGAAGTACTTATCAACGAGCATAATAGCCAACTCCTTAGTAATCCACCTACAGAAGGTCCCATTGAGGACATTGCCAAAATTGACGCATTGGTAAGTGAATGCAATGACAAAGTAAGTGAACTCTTGATGAGCGGAGAGCTGGTATCAATTACTGATTTTGCTGACCTCCAAACAAAAATAGACAGCATTCCTGATGCAGAAGTAAAAGCTGGCCTACAGAAAAACATTGTTGAGTTACAAGAACATAACCAAGCGTTAAAACAAGCTGACACCTTGATGGAAACAGCACTTGCTACCAATACAGCTATCGATAACAGTCAAATGGAAGTGGCCCTTGGTAAATTAATTCCTACAGCAATCGAACAGTATTGGCGAGCTGCCGAAGAAATAATTAACGAACACAATGCAGCAGTAGTAGCACCACTGACAACGCCACCAGATCAAACACAACCAGATCCAGTAGCAACTGTTGTTGATACAACAGTAGTTACACCATCACAAACATCGGATCCCATATCTCCACAAGCTCCCGACCAAGGACTTACGGCTACAATCCCAACCATAGTTGGTATGCCAGCTGTTGCTGTAGCTCAAACACCTGATGCCACTATTGCTCAGGCTCCTGACACAGTCATAAATACTCACCCAGCAACTCCAGATCAACCACTTCCTGCAGCAGTAACCGTAGTTAGTGGTACTCCAATAGTTGCTCCTGCCTCTACTCCAGATCCAGCACCACAAGCTGATGTCTTAGGTGTTGCACCGGTGGCTACTACAGTCACAGCACCAGTTGATGTATTAAATAAAGTAGATGCTACTCCCCTTTCTGCTGAACAAATTGCTAAACGTGATGAAATGTTTGGTTTGATTGAAAAAAACTTGGTTCTTACTGAAGCAGAAAAGGGCCAAATGATGGTAAAGGTCATGGAACTCCTGCGCACAGCCACTAGAAATACCAATGTCATAGCTGAATTACAAAAGTTAATGACATCCCAAGACCGTCATCAAGAAATACAGCGCCAACTCAAAGAAAAGAGCCCAATATTTGCAATGATAGTACAAGATGCCGTGCAATCATCACTCAACACCAATGATCTTGGTTACAAAACTAATGAAGCAGAGTACCAAAAGCTGCTGAGTGACCTACCTACTGATGCTGCCAGAAAAGCAATGCAGGCAATTTATGATGAAGCAATCAGTAGCAAGAAACTCCGTGGAGACTTAAAAGCGATCCAGGCCAAAGTCGAAGAAGTGTTAACCAACCAAGCAAACTTTAGTGATGCTCGTAATGAAAGTCTTTTACCGCTTTTCAAACGAATGAATGTCATTGTCAAAACAGGACTATCGCGTGAAAGCCAAGTACTCGGTAGTCAAACCGTAGCTCCTGACCTCAGTCAGTGGGAAGCACCCAAAACTGATGAAAAAACCGAATCATTCAGAGAAAAAGCGAAACGAAAGTTCTTAGCAATATTCGACCGTATACGTGGTAAAAAAGCTGAGGCAGGTGAAGAATCAACCGATACCACGAATGACCTTGATGAAGCGTATGTAAGAAGCCCAGCTGAAATGGTCGACTTCCTCATCGAAGGCAATTTAGACTTAACTACTGCTGAAAAAGCTGCTTTGAAAGCGAATGCCTTAGAGTCGTTAGAAAAAGGCACTGATATTAGTAAAACAGTGGAGAAATTAAAAGCTACGCTTACCGAACGGAGTCGTGTTAATCGTGAAATCAGTGCATTGGTATTAGACGCTCCTCAGCTCAGTAGAGAAATGTACTCTGCTCTTGATGCTGCATTCGATGAAGATATCTCACCAGCAAAACGTACCGAAGCATTAGCCACATGGCAAAGTTTCGTGGATCAATTAGCAACTGACCGTGCAAAAGCTGTAGTAAAAGCAGTGTATCAAGAAGCACTGAAAAACAAAGATCTTCGTGGTGATGTGGGTGCTCTTGAAGAAAAAATCGCTGACAAACTAGCAAGCACTGACGTTGATGCTCGAGACAAAGCATTAACCGATTTGATCAACGTGCTAGGCAGCGAAATTAATCGTGCTATTAGCAATAGAAAATCAAGCGAAGCTGTGGTAGATCAAGTACCCGATGTAGTGAAACCTGCCGTAGTAGCAGCGGCAGCAGAAGTGCTAGCAAGCGCTGTCAAACCAACTGTTGAAACTCCTGATGACAAACTAAACCAAGCATTAGTCAGTAAAATTATTTCAGTTAATCTCGGTGGTGAAGCAAAAAAACGTGATGTTTTACCTCAAGAGTTCTTCGGTTCAGATATAGATCAGTTGATCACAATCATGGCCGTTGAGAAGAATCCAGCATTAAATGACGAATTGAAAGCCATTCGCCAAATATTAGTAGATAGCAAACCAGGGGTCATGATCAGTACCGAGGCGACAGATAGGTTAGAAACAGCGTTAAAAGCTAAGTACCCTGAAGTGTTAGATACAATCATGAAGTATGTTAATATGCACATCCAGGAACATGATGTAAGAACAGCAATGCAAGCTGAAATTACTGCAAAAAATACCGAGCTTACAGCAAAAATCGACACCCTTAGTTCCGATGATATCAGTAGAGAAATTAAAGCGCTTCGTCAGAAATTTGCCTCTAGAATAAACCCATTTGGGGTTGACCAAGCTTTGGCACCACTCAACGATTCCTTACGAGAGAGAATGCATACCGATGCAGCCGTAAAAGAGATCGATCGATTATGGCAAAATCCATCTAAACCTGGATTAGGTTTAGATTTAGATAAAGTAGCTACCATCCTCAGTAATAATCAATTAGATAATACTATTCAACTTAGTTTGATTGAACTTTCCAAACAGATCGCACCGATCATCAATGCTGCAACTAAAGTAGGAAGAGAGATTTCTAGAACCGAGCATAGTAATATTATCTTCACAATCATTCCAAGCATCAACAATATACCTCAAGCATTGAGAACACCTTTAGTCAAAAAGATTAATAAAATGGTCGCTGATTTCAATGACCAAGCAAGAAAAAGTCCTCATCAACAAGCTGCCTAATCTATGAACAACACTATACCATCAGCTTTGCTGCAAGAAATCCAGGATTTGCTCATTATTTCCACTATTGATCAAGAACTAAAAGCACATATCCAAACCAGGCTGACAGCAGGGAATATCACTCCGACGTTATTTCAACAATTGCTAGCCTTGTTAAGAGAAGAAGACAAGTTAGACAAAGACATGCAAAAATATAGCGATGAAATCGTTAATTTTGACCCAGATCAATATTTAGATCATGTGCAAGCGGTAGTAAATACAGAAGCACAAAAATACCTTAAGGCTGAATAACAATTGCGAAGTGCGAATTTCAGGCCTCGGGCTTAGGGCATCATAATTCACCAAAGTTTATGTTGGCAGGATCCTTCTCCCGCCGGTGCGGGATCAGGATGACACCCATATGCTTGCGAAACTTTCAATTTTCAACTTTCCACTTTCAACTAAAAGTGCACTTACCTCTGCGACCTAATTTGTGTTATACTGTAAGGAATACAAACAAAAATGTCCCTCGATTCCCTCATTTGGTTAACACTTGGCGTTAGTTTTGTCCTCTGGCAAGCCCTCAAAATATGGCTTGGCATGCGTCGTGTAGCCAAAAATAAGGCCAGAGCGGAAAAGTTAGAATACTATCTTGTCACCATTCCTAAAGCCGATCCCAACAACAAACCAGGAGACCATAAAGAAGTGATAGCAATAATGGAACAAGTACTTACTGCAATTCACAAAACGCAGAAAGGCGGTTTTTTCAAAATGTTTAATGATGAAAACTTCTTTGGTTTTGAACTTTCAGCAAAAAACTTCGCTAGCAATCCCGATGGCTGCCAAATCGACTTCTTTATCATTGCTTTGCCAGAATATTTGGGATTGATTCAAAAACAAATTACCGCTTTTTATTCAGACGCCAATATAGAAAAAGTTAATCGCAAAGATCAAAGTATCTTTTTCGAAGGAGCTAAGAAATATGGCCAGACACTTACCCTCAGCAAAAAATATATCTACCCCCTACGCACATTCAAAAATCTCAGTGCTGATCCAATGAATAGCTTGATCAATCCATTGGGACAATTAGAAATCAACGAAGGCACTGCCTTACAAATCCTTCTTATGCCTGCGGATAAGAAATGGACCAACAAAAGTCTCAAGTCTGTAGGACGTATTCGTGATGGCAAAAAAATCGACGGCAATAAATTGTTCATGGCGATAGGGGACTTTTTTCAAATCTTTTTCAAAGGTGATAAAGACAAAGATAAGCATGTCCCAACTGATGTAGAACAAGAGCAGATGAAAATGATCAATGAGAAAGCACGTAAAGTTGGCTTCAAAACAATTATTAGAGTAGTAGCTGCTGCAGATACCGATGAAAAAGCCGAGAGCGCAGTCAACGCAGTACTTTCATCATTTGGCCAATACTCTGATCCAGCCCTCAACGAAATCGAACCGTTTGATAAGATTAATTCTGCCGGAACACTCAAGCAGTACCAAAAGATGAGCATGGGGAAGAGTGATAAATTGCCAATTCTCAATACTGAAGAAATCGCTAGTATCTTTCACTTCCCTAATAGTCACATCAACACTACTCCATCAATTCACTGGCAAAACTTCCGGGTAGCTGCTGCACCTGCAGTACTGCCAAAAGACGGTGTTTTGTTAGGCTACAATGTTTATCGAGGCAATGTACGTGAGGTCAAAATGAACTTCGAAGATCGCTTCCGTCATTTTTACATCATCGGTCAAACTGGTATGGGTAAATCTGTACTGCAAAAGGCCTTGGTCAAACAAGACATGAAAGCTGGGCATGGACTCTGTGTGGTAGATCCTCACGGTGAATTAGTCGATGACTGTATGGAATGGGTACCTCCCGAACGTCTTCAAGATGTCATCGTCTTCGACCCATCTGATACCAAATTTCCTTTGGGTATCAATATGCTTGAAGCCAAAACACCTGAAGAAAAAGATTTCATTGCTTTGGATGCCATGAATATGATGATTGGTCTTTTCGGACCAGAAATTTTTGGTCCTCGTATTCAAGATTACTTCCGTAATGGCTGTTTAACTTTAATGGATGACGAAGAAGAAGGTGGAGCGTTAACCGATATTGTCCGCTTGTTTACCGATGAAAAGTGGCAACAGTACAAAGTGAGCAAGGTGAAAAATCCTATTGTTAAATCTTTTTGGACCAAACAAATGGCCGCCACCGGTGCACGTGAAAAAGAAGAAATGATTCCTTTCTTGGCCGCTAAATTCGGTGCTTTCGTGACCAATACCACTATGCGCAATATTGTTGGTCAAACGAAATCCAGCTTTGACTTCAGTGAAGCGATGAATAGTAAAAAAATTATCTTCGTAAAACTAGCGAAAGGTTTGATTGGTGATATCAATGCCAATTTACTTGGTATGATTTTCGTCAACAAAATCCAAGTAGCTGCCATGCGTCGAGCTAGTATCCCCAAAAGTGAACGCCAACCATTCTTTCTCTATGTCGACGAGTTCCAAAACTTCGTCACTGATGCTTTTGAAAGTATCCTTTCTGAAGCTCGTAAATATCGCTTAGGCTTAATCGTTGCCCATCAGTACATTGCTCAGCTAGTAAAAGATAACAATGAAAAGGTAAAAAATGCTGTGTTTGGTAATGTGGGAACCATGCTCAACTTCAAAATTGGTGCTCAAGATGCTGAATACATGGAAAAAGAAATGGGCCCAGTATTTGCTAGCAATGACTTGATCAACCTGCGAGGATTCAATGCTTGTATCAAAATGTCTGTAAGCAACATCATTACTCCCCCATTTAGTCTGAATACCATCAAAGACTTCGATAAAGGTGAAAAAGAAATTACTAAATTAGCTACTGAAATGTCGCGTCTCAAATATGCTCGAAATGTAAAATATGTAGGTCCAGAAATTCTCGCACGTTTGGGAGATATCAATATCAACAATATTGCTTAGTATATGGATCAACTAGAAACCCAACCCATCATCGAACGCCAACCGGTCCAAGATCCATTAGCGATACGTAAGCAGCTCGCTACCATGTTCGAGACATTTTTGGTGCAGAGAATGCAACAAGGGCAGGTAGATCCAGAAGCTGCCAAGACCACAGCTAAAGATTTTGTGGAGATTTTTCAAAAAGCTACTTCATTAGAAGCACAACAAGAAGCTATTACTACCTTGGCTAGAAATAATAATCCTTTACTCCATAACTTCGCACTAAAGGTGCAAGAAATGAATGAAGTACAGGTCAAACACGACCTTTACGAATTCATGTTAAAGCTTGCCCAGCAAGGTGAGATCACTAATGCTAGAGATTTCTACCAGCTATTCGATCGCGGCGAAATCCACGACAATGCCAGCTTACAGGCAGTAATTGCTGCTAGACAAAACAGCCTCGGGTTACGCGAAGCAGCTCAGGGATTGAAACTAGCATTGGAACAGAATAAACAAAGTGCTGCAGCTGCTCAGTTGGATCAATTGATTCAATCAGGCAATATCAAGACCCAAGCTGACCTCGATCAATGGCAATCTCTCATACCTGGATACGTCCCACAGAAAGCAGCTGAAGTAGCTCCGGGCAAAGCAATGATATTCCCAGGTGTACCAAGTCCAGCTATCAATATTGAGAAAATGTCTCAATTACGTAGACTCTGGGAAGGAGTGCATCGTTTTGACCAACAACTACGTCACTTACTTGGATTAGACAATTAAACTCTATGCATAAGAATCGCTTATTTACAATCATCGCAGCATTCATCTTAGTAATCAGCAGTATCGCAGTTCAAGGTCAAACTATTGCTGCTGAAGCTAGTACCTTTTTAGACATATTACCCACCAACCCCGCCTACGCACCTATTAGTCAGTTAGTAGCTGCTGGTGTAATTAGCTCCAATCCTTATTTCTTTCCTGAGCGCCCACTCACTCGAGCAGAGTTAAGTAAGATGTTAATTGGTGCTGGCAGATACCAATCTATATTTAGTACTTTGACCAATCCTAATACTAGTTATTGTGATGTCCCCGCCAATCACTGGGCAGCTAGTTACATTGCTACCCTTACCACCTATCAAATCGTTAATGGTAGTTTGAGTTATCAATGTAACTTGAACCGCAATTTCTACCCTGACTTGCCGATCACTCGTGCTGATGCTAGTAAAATGATTTTAAAACTATACTCGCTTTCACCTAGCGACGACTCATTCACCAACTTTGCTCTCGCCAACCAACTAGGACTGATTACCAACAACAATCCATATCAATGGTTAACTAGAGCGGAAGCTAGTCAAATCATTATTAGAGCAATGACGTACTACAGTGAGCATTATCGCGAGATCATGGCAGCTAAAAGCTCAGTTGCTACTAGTACAACCACATCATCACGACGATCAAGAAGTAATAGATCATACAATGACTTCGTTCCTCCTACCAATTCTAGTACTCAGATTGTGATCAATGGTACCGCAGCTCCATCTACAACCACACCGACAGCATCAGCTAGCCCGACTACTACTCCAAGCAGCAGTCCAACACCTACGACTACGTTATCACCAAGCCCATCGCCTTCTCCAAGTCCGTCAGTAACACCATCGGCTACACCCAGCCCAACAGCATCACCGACTGTATCCGCTAGCCCAAGTGCTTCACCCAGCCCTTCTAGCTCACCTTCACCCAGCTCGTCTCCAAGTCCAACAGCATCACCTAGTAGTTCACCATCTGCTAGCCCTAGTCCTGCACCATCATCCACACCATCAGCTAGTGCGCTCACTTATGATATTGGCACCGTGAATGTACAAGAATACTGGCTATCAACTAGCGGTAGTGATACGAACCCTGGGACTCAATCACAACCATTCCGTACTTTCACCCACGCTTGGTCACTGGTACCCCAAAACACAACATTAACAAATGGTTATCGTTTCCATATACTTTCAGGTACGTATTCAGCTCCTGATATTTACATGGAGGATCGTCTAGGTAGTGCTTCAGCCCCCATCATCTTCCAGGGTGAAGGATCAGTAACTATTAATGGCAACTTCAACTCTCGTAATTTAAAGTATGTTTATTTCATCAATCTCGCCTACAACTCACCAAATGATGTTTTCCATTTCGAACTAGGCGACCATATTCTACTACGCAATGTTACCTTACGTTCAGCTGGACGCTCAGCCCATGAAACGCTGAAAGTGAACCAAACTCAGTACATGTACATTGAAGACTCAGACATTTCTGGAGCCGATGACAATGCTGTTGATTTCGTTGCTGTTCAGTATGGACACGTGGTCCGATCAGAAATCCATGACAGTGGAGACTGGTGTATGTATGCCAAAGGTGGCTCAGCTTACCTACGTATCGAAGGCAATGAATATTACGATTGTGGCACAGGAGGATTTACTGCAGGACAAGGTACAGGTTTTGAATATATGACAGCTCCTTGGCTACACTATGAAGCTTATGATATTCGTTTCATCAATAACATTATTCATGATACTGAAGGTGCCGGCATTGGTGTCAACGGTGGTTACAACATTTTAATGGCTCACAACACAATGTACCGAGTAGGATCTCGATCACATGTCATTGAAGTAGTATTTGGTGGTCGTTCGTGCGATGGGGAAATTGTTAACTGTACCAATCGGAGATCACAAGGTGGATGGGGACCAATTACTACCAGTGAAGAAGTATTTATAGGAAATAAACATGTACGTGTTTTAGATAATATTGTTTACAATCCATCCAATCCGGCGAGCCAAATCTTTGCTGTTTATGGGCCACGAAGCACACCAAGTGGCTCCAATGCGCCCAATCCGGCCATTGCAGATTCTGATTTAATAATTGCTGGTAATATCATTTGGAATGGTTCACCGTCTACCCCATTAGGTATCGGTGGCGAACAAGGTTGTTTAGATAGCAATCCTACTTGTAATGCCGCTCAATTAGTAGCTAATAATGCGATTAATACTATTCAACCAAATCTAAACAATCCTACCATTGGCAACTTCCAATTAACCAACAGAAGTAGTTATGCTGGTTTAGCTGTACCATTATCTACATTCACTTGGACCGATGTACCAACACCTCCAAGTGTCCCAACTTCACTAACAGTTTCCAATCTACCCTATACTCATTATCGAGACAGCACAGCTGTCACAACGAATTTCCCAGGAGCATACTAATCAAGTTGAGAGTGGAGAGTTGATAGTTTTGCAAACTGTGAGTATTTATCTTGAGTCTGCCAACAAATTCATCCTGAGCGTAGCCGAAGGATCTGGCCGACATACAGCTTGATCAATTATGAAGCCCGAGGCTTGAAATTCTCGAGTTTAGAATTTAAAATTCTGCCTTCTGAATTCTGAACTCTGCATTTCTTCTGTTGTTTTCAAATCTTCCTTTCTCATATAGAGTAAGAGTTGTATTTTACCTCCTATCTACATGAAACGCTTACTTGCTAGTTTGGGGTTGATCAGTATGTTTGCCAATATTGCTGTAGTCCAGGCAGCAAATTTTAGTGATGTCGCTAGTGATAGTTGGTTCAAACCTTATACTGATTATTTGGTAGATCAGGAGATTGTAAGTAACAATGCGCAATTTTTCCCTTTTAGAACAATCACACGAGCTGAATTAGCCAAAATGGCTGTCAATGCTGGTACCCGCTCAGGCCTTTTGGTACTGGCATCAGGTAGCAATCAACGATTTTGTGATGTATCTGCTAATCATTGGGCTGCAGCATATATCAATACTTTGGCTACAGCTGAAATAGTCAGTGGTAGCACTAGTTCTGCTTGTAATTTAGGCAAGGACTTCTTCCCCGATCGACCAATCACTCGAGCTGAAGCAATAAAAATTCTTTTAAATCTGTATCGTATTACGCCCGGTGGTACCCAAAATTTTCAAGATGTCAGTAGTGATCTTTGGTACAGCAGCTATATTGCTGCGGCAGTACAGACTGGACTAGTCAGTGGTTACACAGATGGCACTTTTAGACCCAACCATTATCTCACTCGTGCAGAAATGAGTAAGGTCTTAGTAAGAGCAATTGACCATCACAATGGTAGTGACGATGACTCAGCTCATCCCGACTCGACTGGAATGTCGACCTCAGCGCCAAGCCCAACAAGTACACCGACAGTGACTACAAGCAGTCAAACTCATAACAATACCACTATCAGGACTGGTTCGGTTAGTATTTATGCTCTCGGTGATAGTCTCACTGCCGGCGATCGCGATGAAACAGATCGTCAAGGATATACCAGCAGATTGCTTACTAAAGTAAACACACTCCGAGCAGGTTCACAGATGCACGATATTGGCATCTCAGGAGTGGATTCTAGTACCCTAGTCAGTGACCAACTACCACAGGCACTCAGTGCTCATCCTGATATTGTCACTGTCCTGATCGGGAGCAATGATATGTGGCAAGATGGTTGGAATGACACAGACTCTTCAGCCGGGACCATCGCCAACTATCGCGAGAATATGAATACTATCCTCTCCCGTCTTCACAATGCTGGTATCAAAGTTTATGTTGGTTTGGTAGATGACCAGAGTTTGCGCCCAGTAGCCCAAGGTGACGGAATGGGTTTAAATAATACACAAAGAGCAAGAATGTCTCGCATAGCTACAGCCTTCAATCAAATTATTCGAGAAAAAGCAGCCCAGTACGATGCTACTGTAGTTGATTTTTATAGCACAACGATCTTTACCAATTCAGCGACACTTTCTGATGATGGCAATCATCCCAATGCGGCTGGCTATGAGGCATTGGCCAACATTTGGTTTACTGCTATGCGTAATGATCTGTAAATAAACAACACTAGTAAGATGATTTCTCCATTTTGGGCAAAAACCTGCATTGCTATTGGTACTATTATCATTGATCAAGGTAGCAAGTATTTGGTCACAATTAATGATTGGCCTTATCTCTACAATACTGGTATCGCTTTTAGCCTACCTCTCAGTAATACCGTAGCTATGACTGTGGGGATTCTATTGGTGGCTATTCTGATGAGATTTGGTAGCACTCTTTATCAGGGCGATTGGAAGAAACTTTTCACTATTAGTTTAGGTCTTGTTATTGGCGGAGCTATTAGTAATATTATTGACCGACTTCATGCTCCCGGTGTAATCGATTTTATTAAGTTGCCTTATTGGCCCACATTCAATCTAGCTGACATCGCTGTTTGTAGTGGAATTGGAATCTTGTTGGTTTTACTTTATCTAGATTCGAAACAGCGGATTTGACTTGATATTGACACAAAAACTACCTATACTCGCATCGAACTTTATTAACTATTCTTTTGTGTTACGTATTCGTCTTGCCCGTGTCGGCCGCCCTAATCAACCTCGTTATCGCATCGTGATTACTGAGCATACTGAGCCAATTAAAAGCAATTACTTGGAAATTATTGGTAATTACGCTCCAACTGAAAAACCTAAAAAGCTAGCAATCGATCTTGATCGTTATAGCTATTGGATAAGCAAAGGAGCACAACCAACCAAAACCGTATCTGATTTAGTTAAGCGCGTTTCTTAACAAGCTTTACCATGACTGGTGACGAAAAAGTATCGGCGGATCTAGCCTTCCTCGAATACATTCTCAAAGCAATAGTTGATTTCCCTGAGCAAGTACATGTAACTCGCAGCATCGATGAGCTCGGTGTTTTACTGACAGTAGAATTAGCAGCTGCAGATATGGGAACAGTGATTGGTAAGAATGGGCAAACTGCCAATGCTTTACGTATGTTGTTACGTGTGATTGGAGCCAAAACTAGTGCCCATATCAATATGAAAATTATTGATAAAGCTCGTCCTGGTGTAGAATTAGAAGAAAACAACTCTACACTTAATTAAATTCTATGTGGAATTATCTTGTACAAGTAGGTAGCACAACAGCAGCAACAACTAGCGCTGGGGTAGATTTAGCAGTTTCTGATGGAGGATATAGTATTTTGGAACTGATCAACAAAGGCATTGCCTTAGTGATCCTCGCTGCAGGGTTTCTTTCAATTGTATTTATGCTCTGGGGTGGTATCAGATTCATTATTTCTGGGGGCAAAGAAGACAAAGTAAAAAGCGCTGTACACAGTATTCGTTACGCTTTGATTGGTCTCATCGTCACCATCCTTTCTATCACTGTAATCAACTTAGTGGGCCGTGTGTTTAATTTACAATTGGTAAACTATCTCAACTTTGACGCTATTATTGAGACTATCAACGGGCTCTTTAGTGCGGGTAGCACCTCTCTTCGTTAATCATTCACCCCCTTTCCATCTATGTGGCATTATTTATTAGCATTAGGAACAGCACCTAGTTCAGCTCCTAGCAGTTCTACCGGTATACTTCCTATCAACGCTCTTTCCTCGATTCCGGGCATCCAACCAATTACAACAGTTGATACAGGAGTATTAATCAACCAAATCATTGCTTACGCTATTATTTTGGCAGGATTTTTATCAGTAGTTTTTATGCTCTGGGGTGGTATTCAATTCATCATTTCTGGAGGTAAAGAGGACAAGGTCAAATCAGCTACTGGAACTATTCGCTACGCTATTATTGGTTTGATAGTAACTATCCTAGCCGTCAGTGTTATCAATTTGATTGGCAGAGTATTCAACCTAGACTTAGTAAATTATGTAAATTTTGATCACATTCTTGAACTGATCAATAACTTGGTTAACTTTCGCTTCAACTAATGGCTGATTCTTCTTCATTTGATATCGTCTCGGAATATAATGAACAGGAGTTAAGCAATGCTCTCGATCAAGCCAGACGTGAATTTGCTACCCGCTTTGATTTCAAAGGAATACTAGTAGAAATCACTCATGAGAAAGATGAACTCAAAATCACCACTGCAGATGAGTTTAAACTCAACTCTGTTATTGAAGTATTACAACAAAAGCTAGTGAAACGAGGCATCTCACTTAAAACACTAGACCTAAGTAAAAAGATAGAACCAGCTCAGAATGCTCATGTACGAAAAATAATTCCACTCAAAAAGGGCTTAAAACAAGAAACTGCTAAAAAAATTACTGCCTTGCTTCGTGATAAGTTTCCCAAAAGCAAAGGTCAAATCATGGGTGAATCAGTACGAGTGAACTCGAAGAGTAAAGATGAGCTGCAAGAAATTATTACTTTTCTTCGATCTCAAGAAGAAAGTTTGGATACAGCATTACAATTCAATAACTATCGCTAATATGAAACTCTCTGCATTAGTTACTCTTACTGTACTTACTGCTACGCTTAGCGGCTGTGGGCAATCGTCAATTTCTATGACCAATGGCACCCAGTTAACTTGTCTCACAGGCACTTGGAATCAAACTACAGCTGACCTACAGAACCAGTATGATCAAATTATCCCAGCCAACATCAAAGCTACTGTAAGCTCAGGCACCACCGCCTTCACTTTCAACGCTGACAACACCTTTGTCCAACAAATCAGCAATGTAAAAGTACAAAGTTCAGTAGCTGGGCCTGGATTAGATCCAGAAGTGGCTATGAATTTGACCATGGAGATCAGCATGAATGGCAGTATCAAAGGACAATATACTGCAGATGCTACTAACACTATCTATTTCGACAATATTGATGCTACCAACCTGACTAGCAGCACAACAATGAACGGTGAACCAATGATGAATAATCAAAGCGTCGGGATGATGCCAGGCACTCGCACCAATGTATCCGCAACATGTTCAGGCAACCAGTTAACCTTGAACTATCATGTAGCGGAGCGAGTAATCGCACTTCATTTAAGCAGATAGTTTTTTTCCCACCGAATGAAAAGGTAATAGGTAAAAATGAATAAGTACACCCCTAATTTTTACTTTTTCATTATTACCTATTAATTCGTTTGCCGATTAAAATTTCTGTGCACAAAAAAAAGCTCTCTCCTATCAAAGAAGAAAGCTTTTTTGTTAATTAACAAGCTAACGAAAAACTACTTAAGTTCAACAGTAGCTCCGACTGCCTCAAGTTTCTTCTTGAGCTCTTCACCTTCCTCAGGTTTAACATTTTCCTTAACAGCTTTTGGAGCAGCATCAACTAATCCCTTAGCCTCAGCAAGACCGAGACCAGTAACCTCACGGATTACTTTGATTACATTGATTTTTTGAGCACCAGCAGCAGCAAGTACTACGTTAACAGTGCTTTTCTCTTCAGCAGCGCCTGCAGCACCACCACCAGCTCCTGGCATAGCAGCCATCATCATTGGAGCAGCAGCACTAACACCAAACTTTTCCTCCATCACTTTGACGAGGTCAGCCAACTCTACGATAGAGAGCTTCTCTACAAGATCAAGAATTTTTTGTGCATCAGCACCTAAAGTAACATCTGACATAAAATAAAATTAAATAAATAGTGAATAATTAGGCTGGCTTCTTTTCAGAATAAGCCTGAAGCACACGAACGAAACCAGAAATTGGATTCTGAAGTGATCCGACGAAACCACGCAAAGGTGACAACATAGTACCAACCAACTTCGCCAAAAGTTCTTCGCGACTTGGAAGGCTCGCGAGAGTATTGACTGTATTAGCATCGACCATCTTGTTCTCAATGATACCAGCAACAATTTTGAGTTTATCAAATTGCTTAGTCTGACCCTTGACCATCTTTGCCAAAGAAACTTCATCAGTATATCCGAAGATAATACCGATAGAGCCCTCAAGCACAGAATCGTCGAAGCTATCTACTTTGGCATTTTGAGCCATGAGACGCATCAAGGTCTTCTTTGCAACTTGGTAATCTACGTCGCTAGTTTTGAGAAACTTACGTAGCTTTACCGTATCATCTACAGTCATTCCTTGGAAATTGACGAAAACAGCAGCCGTGCTCTTCTGGAAATTTCCTTCGAGCTTGGCCAATATTTCCGACTTTTTAGCTTTGGAAACAGCCATAAATGGGTAAATAAAAAAAGAAACTTTGTATCGGAGAGACACAAAGCAGGAATAGTTTGATGAAAAACGACTCTGAATGTATGTCTCAGCGGGACTTATTTGTTGGCAGAACCAACATGCCTGCTATCTACGACATAAATAGGCTAGCAAATAACATGCACAGGTGTCAAACCATTCCTTACCTTACCACACCAAAGTTGCTGATCATAACTAATATTGTATAATATGATTAAGAATCATAATTATGAATACAAGTGAAGATCCGCAAATAGCTTTTACCACAATATTAGCGGATAAAGTCGAAACTAAAGACGTTGAACGTCTTCAAGTTGAAGGAATTATTGCCGAGAGTTTGCTAGGAGCTCCCCAAGTATCAATCCTTACCCCAGCAACTGCCAGAAAGAGCGAAGTAGCATTAATGAAACACGTTACTGGCTCATTAGCACCACATTACTTAGAAGAAGCTAGAATTCCGGTATCTGAAGTACTAAGGAATAATGCTTTAAGGACAAAGATTGCAGAACTGCGAGAACATGTGGCAAATACTTACCGTAGGCTAGCCGATCAAGAATTACGACGACTCGTCCAGTTCAAAGGAATTTCTAGTGAAGCAAATGAAAAAAGTAGAATAGTTTCAGCTTTGACTGAGGATTGGGTTGAGATGACAAATGAACTCACATCCTTACCTGTAATGTCTGAATTACAGGCATACCTTGGCGCCTATCCATTACCCACGGGAGTAGATGTTCTTAACAAAGACTCACTATTTCCCCACCAACCGATATACCGTCTACGAGTCGTTAAAACTATTCCCCCGTTAAGTAACATCTTAAGGACCTCTGTAGATGAACGTAAAAAAGCCCTGGAGCAACTGCTGCGGGCGATAAATTCTTTTATTCGTAGACAATTATTAGAAAGTACCAAACTGTATCAGAAACTAAACAGCAATTGGGATAATGCTGCAAAAGCTACACGTGCTGCAGTTGTGGTCGCATTAGCAGAAAAACAAGCTCACCCACCTATGAACGATCAAATAGGTGGGGACAGAACAAGTAAATCAGCTTAACATCTAACGTTGAGTACGTTTACGAGCATTATGATCCAGTACCATTTTGCGAATACGAATATTCTCAGGGGTAATTTCGACTAACTCATCTTCACTAATATATTCAAGAGCTTGTTCTAAACTCATTATTTTTGCAGGTGTCAAAATAATATTTTCATCACTACCAGCAGCACGCATATTAGTCAGTTTCTTTTCTCTGCAAGCATTGACTTCCATATCTAGATTCTTAGCACTCTGGCCAATTACCATACCCGCATATACTTGCACATTGCCACCGATAAAGAGCTCTCCTCTTTCTTGAATAGCGAACAATGCATAAGGTCTCGTTTCACCAGTTTCAAATGCAATCAAAGAACCATGGGGTTGAGATTGAATTTCACCAGCAAAAGGACGATAACCAAGAAGGATACTATTCATAATCCCTTGCCCCTTAGTATCAGTCAAAAATTCACTACGGAAACCAATGAATCCACGAGTAGGAATAACGAACACCATAATGTTACGATCCCCTTCCATTTGCATATCAGTCATTTCTGCTTTTCTCTTACCCATTTTCTCAATAATAGTACCAGCGAATTCTTTTGGCACTTCACAAGTAATTTCTTCATATGGTTCCATCTTCACGCCATTCTCTTCTTTGAAAATTACTTCTGGCTTAGCTACCTGGAGCTCATAACTTTCACGGCGCATAGTCTCGAGCAAAATAGACAAATGGAGCTCACCACGACCAGATACAATCCATTGATCAGCTGAAGCAGCATCCTCTACACGAAGAGCCATATCAGTCATCAGCTCACGATTGAGTCGCTCACGAATTTGACGAGTAGTAACATAGTCACCTTCTTTACCAGCAAAAGGACTCGTATTAACAGAGAATACCATTTTTACAGTTGGCTCTTCTACCGCAATAATTGGCAATGCTTCAGGTTGATCTTTGTCAGCAATAGTATCACCAATCTTAAGATTCTCCAGACCAGAAACTACTACGATATCTCCAGCCATCACTTGGTCAGCAGATTGTAAAGCCATACCTTCATATACCAATAGCTCTGCTACTTTTGCTTTCTTTTGTGTACCATCACGCATCATATGCAAAACATCTTGAGCCTTTTTCATTTGGCCACGATACAACTTACAGATGCCAAGTTGGCCTTTGTAATTATCATATTTTAGAGCAAATACCAAAGCTTGCAACGGACCACTAGAATCACGCGTACCTTCTGGCACATTAGCCAAAATAGTATCTAATAATGGAGTGATATCAGTCATCGTGCTGAGATCTGGAGCCATTCCCGCTTTACCCAAAGCTCCAGCAGCATATACTACTGGAAAATCAGCCTGTATATCACTAGCCCCAAGCTCGACAAACAAATCGAACGTTTTGTTTAATACCCAGTCAAGACGAACATCCTTTTTATCTATTTTATTGATCACCACAATGACACGATGACCGAGGGCAAGAGACTTCTTTAATACGAAGCGGGTCTGAGGCATAGGTCCTTCTTTGGCATCCACTAAAAGCAAAGACGCATCTACCATACGAAGAGTACGTTCTACTTCTCCACCAAAATCAGCATGGCCAGGAGTATCTACTAAATTGATTTTTTCTCCCTTATAACGAAATGATGCATTCTTAGCAAAAATAGTAATACCACGTTCCCGCTCCAAATCATTGGAGTCCATCATCTGTTTTTGTTCTTCTCCGCTTTTCTCTTTGATTGCTTGTGTTTGCTTAAGCAAAGCATCTACTAAGGTGGTCTTGCCATGATCTACATGGGCAATAACTGCTATATTTCGTAACATAAATGAAACAATAATGATTTTGCGCGATGCCAACCTAACCGATTTATGGCTTTTTGTAAACCAAAACAGTGGATTATATATTCTTCATGTTTCCGGGCTGCCATTTATGCAATAATAATTATTTCATAATTTACTATTTATTATAAACTAGTGGATGGGTTAGCCCCCCAGGTGGGAGGGTGGTATCATTATGGCAAAGCACCCCTCCATGAATATAGCTACTCAACGTATTCGGTTTTTAAACAACCACCCCGATGGTTCTGGTCCAGTAATTTATTGGATGAGTCGAGATCAGCGAGTCCAAGACAATTGGGCACTGCTGTATGCGCAATATTTAGCTGACACTTATAAACAGCCGCTATTGGTACTATTCAATGTAGTCCCCCATTTCGCTCAAGCAACCTGGAGACAATACAGCTTCATGCTGAGAGGATTAGAAGAAGTAGCAACTGAGCTACATCAGCTAAATATTCCTTTTCATGTGTTATTGGGTGCGCCGCAAGAAACAATTCCTCAATTTATTGCAAAGTACAAAGCAGGTACATTAGTGAGCGATTTTTCGCCTTTGCGAATTTATACTGAATGGAAAAAAACGATCGCAGAACTGATATCTATTCCTTTCTACGAGATCGACAGCCACAATATTGTTCCATGTTGGCATGCTTCTTTCAAACAAGAATTCGGCGCATACACTATTCGACCTAAGCTAAACCGATGTTTAAAAGAATTTCTCACTGACATTCCTTTAGTCCATAGTCACGAATTGAATTACCCTTATAGTCAACCGTCTTTAAACTGGTCTCAAGTCAAAAACAGTTTAGAAATTAATTTTACTATTCAACCGGTACAATGGTGCCTACCCGGAAGTAAAGCAGCTCTAGCAACACTAAGTGAATTTATTCAGAATCGTCTAAACCAATATACCAACAGCAGAAACAACCCAACTTTTGATGGGCAATCGAATCTTTCACCTTATCTTCATTTCGGTCAGATATCAGCTCAAAGAATCGCTCTGGAAGTAGAAAAAAGCACAGCAGCTCCCGAGGCAAAAGCAGCTTTCCTAGAAGAACTAATTATTAGGCGTGAACTTGCAGATAACTATTGTTTTTATAACAAGAACTACGATTCTTTTGCCGGCTTTCCTGAATGGGCACAACAAACACTGCAAAAACATCTCCACGATCAACGTGTTTACCTTTATGACCAAACGCAATTTGAGTTTGCGCAAACACATGATCGACTATGGAACGCAGCTCAACGACAAATGGTAAACACTGGTAAAATGCATGGATATATGCGCATGTACTGGGCTAAAAAGATTCTAGAATGGACAAAGTCTCCACAAGAAGCTCAAGAAATAGCAATTTACCTTAACGATACCTATGAATTAGATGGGCGTGACCCCAATGGCTACGTGGGAATTGCTTGGTCAATTGGAGGACTCCATGACCGAGCATGGTTTCAGCACCCTATCTTTGGCAAAGTCCGTTATATGAATGCAAATGGCTGTGCTAGAAAATTTAATGTAGAAAAGTACATCGATCAGTATAGTTAATGGCTATACGGGATTATTGCTTCGTGATAATAATGAGACACTTTTGATATTTTTCTCGTGCATTTCATTACTCAAATCACTCAATGGCTAGAAGCTCTCATTGATAAAGTCCCACTACCGCTCTTCGTAGGACTAGGTGCCTTTTTGGAAGAAGTAATAGCTCCTATTCCATCCCCTTCTTTACTAACCCTTACTGGTTCAGTAGCCGTAAGCAAAGGGCTTGGCATGTACGACCTATTACTGCTCTCAATCCTTGGGGCAGTAGGAAAAACACTTGGAGGTTGGATACTGTACTACCTAGGAGATGTAGCTGAGGATGTGATTTTAAAGAAATGGGGTAAATTTTTTGGTATCTCCCACACTCATGTAGAGAATTTCGGTAAACGCTTCCACAAAGGACATTGGGATATTTGGGTACTGACAGCTATCAGAGCGCTGCCAATTATTCCGAGCGCTCCTGTATCTATTGCCTGCGGCATTATTAAACTTGATCTCAAAGTTTATTTACTAGGAACATTTTTAGGCAATATTCCTCGCAACCTAATCTTTATGTACTTGGGCTATAGTGGAGTACAAATAGTCTCGCAATTAGTCAATCATCTAGATCGAACTGAGTCTTTGGTCCAATTAGCTATCTTTGCTTGTGTACTGGGACTGATTATCTGGAGCTATTGGAAAAGAGGCAAGCAACATAAAAAGTAAGCTTTACTTTGTCAGACGAGTTTCGTAGAATGCGGCTGCTTTTACGGCCTCATCGTCTAACGGTTAGGACATCGCCTTCTCAAGGCGCAAATCGGGGTTCGATTCCCCGTGGGGCTACCACGAGTCCATAAACCGTCATGGTTTATGGCGAGTCTTATTTGTCATCCCTAATTCCTTATTCTCGGGATATTGTTCATTTAGACTCGAAGAAATAAGGGATAACTTATTACAAATAAGAAGTCTATTTTGCTGTACAACTACAACACCTTAAACGTTTTCACGATCACCTTAGCTTCTTTATAAATAGCATCCCATTTGGCATCCTCCATTTCAGGAGCGCCAGTATTATCTCCACTACTTGAGTAATAAAAAGCATAGGTAGCACTTTGTTTCATCGATACCATTGGAGCATCTACAATTGTTGGATCTTCTTGTGAAGCCAAAGGGACGATAAATATCGTCAACACCTTGTCGGCATCTTGAGCTGCAGTAAAAGAGTAGGCAGCTTTAATAGGCATCAAAGATTTATATGTGGCGGTCACATCACTCATCTTGGGTTTTCCCCAGCTGCCAAAGTCTAATGAGAATTGGTATTCAGTATTGGTATAGAGTGAATCACTAGCGGAAACAGTGCTAGCTGCTGGACTTGAAGAAACAGCTGAGCTGTTATCAATCTTGATTGTTGAGGCTACTGCTTGTTGAATTTCAGCACATCCATTAGGCAAACCACTACCATCACTTAAACCTGTTCCACAGCTAGAGGTAAAAAGTAGATATGAAGGACTTACTTGGAACGGATAGCGCGATGCTCCAGCGTCACAAATGTCAAAATCTTGTTTAAAATCTGCTAGGGATTGATAGTTAGGTTTATTAGCCATTGCTATTACTACCCACTCACTAGGACTCTGTGAAGAACCATTATAAACAAAGTGATACTCTGTAGCTTTATCAGTTGGTGCATACATTTTGAGCACAGTGGCAAAGTGTTCTTTAGTTAAATTCACGCCACACCCTGTAGAGTTACTTACTAGCTCATCTAATGAGAAACCCTGACGCACTGAAAAAGTGTTTTTTTCGATACTTTTCACCTTACTGTTAGGCTCAAAGCTAAACTCATTAACCACATCATTTACTGCAGCTGGTGAAGATGAAGCCACATTAATCATTGCTTTAGGTGAGGGAGAACTGGTGGTCATGACTTCAATGCTAGCACTAGGCAATGGGGAAACCGTTGTATCCATCACAGGAACCTCAGGCGTACTGCCACAGGCAGCAAACAATATCGTTACCATACTAACCCCAACCAATTTCAAATAAGCATTCATAAAGCAAAGATAAACAAGCTAGTTATAGTTAATATCCACCAGTTTCTCAAGTAAATAATGTCTATTGGTAGAGTGGCAGGCCACTATCAGGTAGTTGATTGGAAATTAGTTGCTCCAAGAAGGGTGCAATCCAGCTAGATCTAAACGCAAATTCTTTCAGTGTAATCATATCCAACTGCACCCAACGAATCTCCAGAATCTCACTTAAATCGTAGGAAAAGTGATGAACATCCTGCTTCAGTTCAACTCTATATACATGTTTACAGGTGGCTTCAGCCTTCTCATGAATAATGCCTAAAGGTCGATAGTCGTATAAATGAGGTTTAATACCTGTCTCCTCAAGCAATTCCCTCATCATGCCCTCATCTAAGCTTTCGCCTTTTTCCAATTTTCCTCCAGGAAAACCCCAGAGGCCGCTTTTATCTTTAGGTTTATTAATTCTAACCAGCAAGACCTTTCCGTCATAGGTGACCACAGCACCTGCAGCGACATGAATTTTCAATGCTTTCCGCATGATGGGATTGTTAATAATTTAAAATCTAGAATCTAAATTGATTGATGAGCCAAAAACAACTCTTAGCTCGCAAAACTATTCCCAAAGGGACCACTTTGTGGCAACTCTCTACTTTCCCTACGGGCCCCCTTCGGAGCCACTCTCAATTTCAGTTTTTAGCTTAGTAAAAATTGGTATTTATGCTATACTATTAGGAAATACAAATATCAACCCCCATGTCGATCCCCTTAAGTTCTGTAGCCAAGAACTCACAAAAGTTTAGTTATTACAAAAAGTATGTAGCACTACTAGTAATAGCTGGCTTAACTATTAGCCAATTATTCGCACCATCCCAAGCACCAGTAACTCAAGCTGCTGAAACAATTAGTGGAGGTTTTCATGCTTTTAATGATATTTACGATACTGTACAAGATACTACCAATTCACCACCAGGCTTAGTTCTCAGGCGGTCCACCCCATTTGGATACTATATAGAAGTAACTAATGATAGTAGCGCTCTTCCCGCTAGCTTTCCCACAGTAACTATCGAAATGCCAGCACTTACCGCTTTTGATATCACAACTGGAGGTATGACAACATTCACGGATCTAGAGTGTACCTATGTAGCAGCAACAACAGGTACAGCTAATTATAATGCTGATTTTATTGGTTCAGGAGCACCATGCAGTATCGCTCTACTTTCTGGTACCAATATTCAGTTAACTGGGCCAAGCGGCATCTCGGTAGGTCAAACCCTTTATTTCCGTTTACGCGGGATGCGCACAAAAGCAAGCTACGGATTCACCCCTTTTTCCTTTGGTGCAAAAGGAAATGGCAATGCTTTTTTTAATGGCACACCAGTAAGCACTGGGATCCCACTCAATAGTTTCGTAAAAGTAGCCGAAGCTACTATTAGCGGTAATATTTTTTATGATAATGGTCCTGGAGGAGCAGCGGACAATGGTACAAAGCAAGTATCAGAAGCTTTAGTTACTACACTTGGCAGTGTAGTAGTAAACGCAGCCAGCGGGCCACAAAACTATACAGGTACAGTAGACGGCTCCGGTAATTATTCGATTACTATTCCTGAAAATAATGAGATCGGTGCCATTGCTTACACCATCACTGTTCCAACTATGCCTAGTGGTTTTCGCCTCACTTCAGGTTTGAGCTCTGGCGTAGTTTTAGATACCGGCGGAAGCTTTAATTTAGATATTGGTATCAATAACCAAACTGACTTAGCCCTCTCTATCAATACCACCCTACCTCCAGGATCGTTAGTAGGAAATACTGCTATGGTTCATGTCACAGTAAACAACTTCGGTCCAGCTGATGCTACCAATGTTCAGGTAAGTATTCCTGCATCTGGTTCCCACTATTCTTTATTTAGCTCCAGTCCTGGAGCGGGAGGAAATAGTTACAACAGTGGAAGCGGTATCTGGACTATTGCCAACCTAGGTAGTGGATCTTCTCAAGTGTTTGGGATGATTATCAATTTAGATAGTGCTGGCACAGTAGATATCAGTGCTGAAATCATTGGAATGACAGTTCCAGTCAGCACCTTTGGTTCTCCCGATCAAGATTCAACACCCGACAATCATGCTGCGTTTGAAGATGATCAAATGAATATTGCTTTTTTGGTCAATAATCCGACTACAATTAGCGGATTTGTCTTTGATGATCGGTTGGAAAATAATGTCTATAATGGTGCTGGTGAGGATCCCGATTTCCCCGAAGTAACCATCAACCTTTACGACGTAACCGGAACTCCCAATCTGATAAATACCACCGAGACAGACAACAATGGCAATTATACATTTTCTAGTGGATTTGAGAGCGGACGTAGCTATCGAGTTGAAGTTGTCCCTCCAGCTGGTTATGTAGTCACGACTAATAATTCCGCTCAAGATTTTACTGTCTTTCTAGATGGAGATAACTACACAAGTACCTCTGTTGGTTTATTTCACAGTGGAACAATCAGCGGACAGGTTTTCCTTGATGCCAACCACAACGATACTCGTGACAATGCTGAACAAGCTGGGATTGAGGGTATTTCAGTAGATCTAATCGATGGCACAGGATCTATTATTGCATCTCAAATCACCAATGAAAATGGCGAATACTCATTTCCCAATCTTCATGTCTCTGGATATATCCTCCAATTCCATGCCTTTGGACAATACACATTCGCTAATCCTAATATCGGAGATCCTGACAATGACAGTGACGTCATAGCTGGATCAGGTTATACAGACGTCTTACCGGTCTTTTCCAACACATTTCTTAGCAATATTGATGCTGGAATACATACATCTTCTGCTGAATTAACTGTATCCAAATTAGCCAATCGCACTCAAGCGACTATTGGTGATCTCATCACTTATACGATTACCGTTCATAATGCTGGGCCCTTAAATAGCAGTGGTTCAGTAGTAACTGACATACTACCTAATCAGCTTACCTATATTTCTCACACAGCGAGTGGTGGCACATTCAACCCAACTAATGGTCAATGGCAACTACCAGAAATCACCACAGGCACAGATACTCATTTACAAATCACTGTAATAGCAAATAGTAATGGGTTAATCCACAATAGCGCTACATTGACGACTCTTGCTCAACCAGATAATACACCCGGCAACAACAGCTCCTTCTTTGATATTAATGTACAACCATCAAGTTCACCGTCACCTACTGCTAGTCCACTTCCGACTACAAGTCCAACACCCAGCTCAACTCCAAGCCCGTCATCAACACCATCTTTAACGCCAAATCTACACATTTTAAAATACGCTTATGTAGACAATGATGGGACTATCATTGAAAGCACAGAGAATACTGTTGGACCGAGTGTCAGACCCGACAATGAACTAGTTTACTTGATCGGTATAGAAAATACCGGTTCAGGCACTGCTCAGAATATTACTATTCTTGACACCTTACCAACTCCTCTGACAGCCAGTGGTTGGACATGTTTATATAGTGCGAATGACTATTTAATCATTGAGGGCAATCACGATAGTATAAATTTCACTACCCAATGTCAGTTCAATAGTAATGGTGCAATCACTAACCTCCCAACAACACTGCCAAGTAATAGCAGTCTTTACATTCAGTTAAGCGGAAAAACCATACCCAATTACTCTGGATCAATCTGTAACAGCGCTTCAGTACAAGCATTATCTGTAAGTCCATTAACCGATCGCGCTTGCGTCACGGTAATGACACCGCAGCTTAGCATTCAGAAATCAGCAAGCACTAGTCAGATCATTCCTGGCGGGACGGTCACTTACACGCTCACAGTTAGCAACAATGGTAATATAGCCGCTACCAATGTAGAGATTGTTGATGATTTAGCAAATAGCACTCTTGGCACTAATATTATCCCTAGTTGTGTGCTATCAACCCGACAAATTACACTTTTAGATAATGGTCAGTTCAGTACGACTAATCCTACTGCAGCAAGTTGGACTATAGGTACATTAGCTGCAGGCAGCTCCACTACTGTCCGGCTTAGAGCTGAAGTCAGAAGTGACCTCACTAGCGCAGTTACTTGTAGTAATACTGCAGTTACTTCAGGTAGCAATGTTAGTACTAGCCAAGACAGTGCAATAGTTAGTGTTCCGGTATTTACACCTGCTGGAGCAATTATTAATTTCCGTAAAGAAGCACTCAATAGTCTCAACAATCATGTCTTCAACCCCGGGGATCATGTCCAATATCGGTTAACAGTTACTAATACTGGTGCTCAAAATAGCGAATTACTTTCAATTCATGATGAGGGAAACAATCAATATTTACTCAACAACTCTGCGCAAAGTAGTGGTGGTACAGTAGCTAGTATCAATCCCTTGCAAATCAATGATCTCCTAATCTCGGGTGGACTCAATCATACTGTTAACTACGACACAACCATTATTGATGCCGATCATTTTCCACTAAGCGCTTTCCGCTTACACAAAAGCGCAGACAAATCAGATAAAGATTTTTACCCAGAACGAGTCGTTAGAAGCCGTTTACGAGGTAATGAAAATAACAATGCCAGTGATATCCTAAGAGCACCAGATGGCCAGGGAGTAGCATTAGGTAGCCGTGGATCTATCACAGTTAATACTAATAGAAATGGCAAATTGGTAGTCGATGGTGATGGCGAAGACTTTTGTCTCGCTACATTGAATATGCAAAATGGTGCTAGATACCGCATCTTAGTAGGTCAAAATGACGACGATACCGGCTTCGAAGAATTAGGCAACAGCAATGGCCGCAACAATTGTTTTGATCTCAGTGATGCCGATATCGCTTGGGCTAACTACATCAAGATCGAAGATCGCAGTAGCAACGGTGCACTTAGTAGTACAAGTATCGATGCTATTTGTTTACTACACCTGGGTGGTTTAGTAGAAAACACAGCTAAACTCTCCAATGCTAACCAATTGCTGGCCGAAAGCACCAGCACTGTTGTAGTAAATTTCACAGATATTTTTGAATCACCAATAGAAAGCAGTGATTGTAGGACAAGCAAACAAGCACGAGTACTAGAAACTTTCTCTCCAATACCCCTACCACCGTTAGATTCTATTACCGTACAAGCCCGTCTACCTGAACCAACTGTAGAAACACCAATTGAATTACCAAAAACAGGTACAACTTCAGCATTAGCCCTTGTCTTCAGCAGTGGACTATCAGGACTTTGTTACTATCGTCTTCGAAGGAAAAGCAAATGAATTATGAAGCCTGAGGCCCGATGCCTAAAATTCGCCATTCGCACTTCGCAATTAGAATTATTTATTCCCTTCTTTAATCGTTTCCCACTCTAATTTGAGGTCTTCAACCAGTTTCTTCATTACTGCGGCTGTCCATTTTTTAGCTTTAGAATAGGAGGCAACAGCTTCTTCTACAATAGCGTAATACTTCTTTTGGGTAAGCTTGGATTTAGCTCCTAATTGTTCAATCATCGCCAATACCTGAGCTCTAATTTCAATATAGTTTTGTTCTAATTCATTGTTTACTTTGCCAAAAGTACTATAGACAATCTCTTGTACTTGATGACGTGTTTTACCAAACTTTTTCGCTAGAGTAGTAGCTTGTTTTGCTATATCCTTGCGTAATTGTTTGCCAGATTTTGGGGCCAACACCAATCCTAAAGCTGCACCAATTGCTGCAGCCACAGCTACACCCAAGAGAGCTCCACCATTTCCACCATTTTCCTGCTGAGACATTTCATGAATTTAATCGTCTTTACTATACCTGTTTTTGGAAATTGGCCCAAATTTTAGAAAACAATAGTAATGGAAAACGAGCCCCCAAAACCAAAAGATTTCTTACCAATCATTACTAAAAAATATTTTAGAATTAGGCCAAACAAATTGATCAAAACTCACCTTGAACCTTGAATCGATAGAGTCTACTTTGTGTACAAGATCTTGTGTTGAACACTTATTTCAACCACAAGATATAGCATTAATGTTATTCTCATGCCCCAAATCCTTCAGATCAAAAAACGCGACAACACTATTGCCGATTTTGATGTCCAAAAAATTAGTCAGGCGATCTTCCGCGCTGCTCGGTCAGTCGGTGGTGATGACACGATCGAATCTGATCGTTTAGCACAGTTGGTGTCAGAAATGCTCAACCAAAAGTTTAAGCATACTTCTATCCCTTCAGTAGAAGAGGTCCAAGACATTGTCGAAAAGGTGTTGATCGAAGAGGGTCATGCCAAAACAGCAAAAGCTTATATACTTTACCGTGAGAAGCGTCGTCAAATTCGTGATGAACAAATGGCAGTAATGAATGGATTTACTACTAAATTGCCATTTACTATGAATGCCCTGCGCGTCATTGCAGGCCGTTATTTGGTACGTGATGACATCAAAGGACAAATTGTGGAGTCTCCTGAAGGCATGTTCCACCGAGTAGCTGACTCATTAGCAGCAATTGAGAAAAACTATGGCAAAACTGAGAATGAAATCAAACATGTCGCTGGTAAATTCTGGGAAGTACTAAGTCGTTTCGAATTCACTCCAGCAGGTCGCACACTTGCTAATGCTGGTGCACCTACTCCATTGATTTCCAATTGTATCGTTTTGCATATGGAAGACAGCATGAAGGGTATTTTCAAAACACTGAGCGATGCAGCTTTGCTCCAAAAAGCAGGTTCTGGTCTCGGTTTCCCTTTTCATTTACTTCGTCCTGCGGGCGCTTTCTGTAAGAGCTCACGTGGCACAGCTGGTGGTCCAGTATCTTTCTTGCATGTTTACAATGAAGCTTTTGGCGTAATCAAACAGCAAGGTCGTCATGGGGCCAACATGGCTGTGATGCGCGTCGATCATCCAGATATTCTTGAATTTATTCATTGCAAAGCAGTGGAAGGCAGAATCAAGAACTTCAACATTTCTGTCGGCATCACCGATGAATTCATGGCAGCAGTGAAATCAAACAGCAAAGATCCTTGGATGTGTCAGTTCAACGGAGTAAAGATGAAGCCTCGCCGTGTCTACCGCAACAAAGACATGGTTATCGACAAAATCGAAGACGAGAACCTAACAGCATCAGAACTATTACATGAAATTGTTACCGCAGCTTGGCACAATGGTGAACCAGGTGTCGTATTCTTGGATGCAGTTAATCGCACAAATCCAGTACCCAAATTAGGCTCAATTGAAGCTTGTAATCCTTGTGGAGAACAATTCCTTCACGATGGTGATGTTTGTAATCTGGGATCCCTCAATCTCGAAAAATTTGTAGTCGATGGCAAAGTTGATTACGAACGTCTCAAGGAAGTGACTGGCATTGCTATTCATATGCTAGACAATGTCATTGATTTGACTGACTTCCCTGTAGAAAAAGTAAACCTTACTTTCCGAGGGAATCGTCGTATCGGGCTAGGCATCATGGGCTTTGCTGATATGCTCTACCAACTCAAAGTGCCTTACAATTCCGAAGAAGGTATCCGTACAGCTGAGGCAGTAATGAGTACTATTCAGAAAGCTTCACATGAGATGTCTCAAAAGCTTGCTGAAGAAAAAGGTGTGTTCCCCAATTACGAATTAAGTATTTTCAAAGAAACTGGTGTAAAGATGCGCAATGCAGCGTTAACTACTATTGCTCCTACTGGCTCAATTGCCATGATCTATGATGTCTCTAGTGGAGTAGAACCATATTTTGCTCTTTCTTATTACAAACAAAATGTAATGGGTGGCCAAAGTCTTTATTATGGTAACAAGCACTTTGAAAAAGAGCTGAGAGATCGTGGTCTTTATTCTCAAGAGCTCATGCAAAAAGTAGCTGAACACGGTACTATCCAAGACATTGAAGAAATCCCTGAAGACATCAAAAAGATCTATGTCACTGCTATGGATATCTCTGCTGAGGATCATATTCGAATGCAAGCTGCGTTCCAAAGACACATCGACAATAGCATTTCCAAAACCGTGAACTTTGCTAATTCTGCTACGAAGGAAGATGTCATGAACGGTTACTTATTAGCTTGGGAATTGGGTTGTAAGGGATGTACTGTTTATCGTGATGGTAGCCGTGAAGTACAAGTACTCAGTGTCAAAGGCAAGGATGACAAGAAGGCAAAACAAGTTGATGACAGCGAAACCCCCATCGATGCCCAAATCAACTTGGAAGTACAAGAGCTCAAATCTTTATCTAAAGCCGAGCTAATGAAAAAAGGCATTTGTCCAGAATGTCAGAATAAATTAGTCAAAGAAGAAGGTTGTGCTAAATGTCACAACTGTGCTTTCTCAGTTTGCGCCCTTTAGTCAAAGACTAAATCACCCTAAAAGGCTCAGAGAAATATCTCTGGGCTTTTTTAGTATTTGTCCGAAGCAGGGAAAAGGGATATAAATGTAATTAATGGTTCATCACTAAATTGAGAGGCCAGAAGCTTGAGGCCTGATACCTGAATTGCTTACTATAATTCATCCTGGGCGTAGTCGAAGGATCCGGCACTTACATTGATAAACGGAGTGAAACTCTCCACTTTCAATAAATCTCTGACCTCTGCTCTTTGATCTAAATCACTATGAATCAAGATTTCTCCTTCATTCTTCCCCTCCCCATTATTCGTATCCTCGGTTTGAGTGGCACTCAGATAGGACTATTTGCTTATAGTGAGAATTGTCAGCTGCGAATGAGTAGTGAAAAAATTGCCTCTTTATCAGAACATTATGACTTCTTAGTCGCACTTGAAGCTAATGATGTCAGTGAGTATCAACCACTAATAAAAAAATCCGGAATTATTTTGTACAACGAAAATACTATTCCCACGTTACGTGCACATCCTTGGTATGACGAGCAACGAAACTATATTCCAATTGCATTGGATAGCTTTAGTAAAATCTGGGGACCAGTAGAAACATTCCGTCCGTTCACAGCCTTGGGAGCAATAGCCGCTCTCATTGGCTTAGACATTGATTCTCTTTTTCACTACTTACCTACCGATACGGCTTTCCCCAAAACCACCTATCAAGATTGCATTACAGCTGGACTTGGCTACATTCGTGGCTTGGATCGAGAAAGTCTAAGCAAAATCAAACCAATTGCTTATGATAGCTCAAGACTTTATATCAGTGGTTTCGATGCCATTTGTTTAGCTCTGCGAAAAGTCGACCATCCTACTATTGCCAATCCCCACCCTCAGTACAATGCACTTGGTATTGCTTTGACCACTAGCTGTAAACATTATGACGTACAGGCACAAGAAGGTAGCTCCGCAATCATTGCTCCATTCTCGCTACTATCACAACTACAAAATGCCTATCATAACCATGTAATCATCATTCACCACCATGATGAGACAGCCTTATTCAGGGCGACCACTCAAGCACAGAGTTATATTGCTTCCGATCTAGCGTCACTCTATAGCCATATTTACCTAGCTATGCTTAAGCATGAGGTAGAACATACTGGAACTACTATTTTTGTTGCTGACCATGTACTAATGGGTTACCAAACCTTAGCTGAACTACCTATACCCAGTGAACACTTATATGAAGCCTATCATTCGTATGGTAGTGAACGTGCTAAAGTGTTCATTCTCAGCACCGGTAGTAGCAAAGGCATAATTAGTGAAGCCCAAGACCTACTAAAAAAGGTCGAGATATCTATTCGCTATTTTCACCTCAACCACACGCGAGAAATGAATCTATTGTTGGATGAAGCAATCAATAAATGCGAACTTTTACTCATTGCCACTCCTTTAAGTGTCAATGAGTTACCTCCACTTTCAATCCCTTATGAAGAGATCAACGAATGGCAGGATGCTGAGCATTTAAGCCAAAACATTCAGAAATTGCTGGTTAACCAAAATAAAAGCACTTAACAATTTGACTCGAAGCCAAAATTGTCATAGGGTAACCTGAAAAGAAATGATGTTTCCCTCAAAATAAAAAGCAAAATATCTGACATTGATATATGAATAATCAAGTTCCCCCTTATGGACATTCCTTTAAAAGAAAGTAAAGCATTGAAACAAGCTTTTGAACAAGCAAAAACAGTACTTTTGATCGACCCTGTTGGTATCGACGGCGACTCTATCGGAGCACATTTAGGCTGGCGCCTTGCTCTCGAACAAGCAAATAAAAAAGTATTGCATTTCTGTCTCTCTGAATTACCACCAAAATATAATTTCCTTCCTGGCCATCAATATATCACTCGCGAACTCCCAGACTTTCAAGACATTGATATCGCTATTTTATGTGACCAAGGCGACTATATGCATGGGCTCAAAGAAAAATTTGACCTGCTCAAATCAAAAGCAACCGTAATCAATATCGATCATCACTTTTCTAATGCTGGTATTGGTCATATCAACATTGTGATTCCGGAAGCAACATCTTCTACGCAAGTAACATTTCACTTGATGCAAATGTTGGGTATTCATATCACCCCGGACATCGCTACTTGTTTGCTCAATGGCATTTACACTGACAGTGGTAGCTTTCAGCACAGCAATACTACTCCAGAAGTACTTTCACTAGCTTCTTATCTGTTGAAACGTGGTGCCAACTTCCGCGCTATTGTTCATAACAATTTCCACTCAATGCCCGTCAACAAATTAAAGATTTGGGGTAGAGTATTAGAGCGAGTGCATCTCTCAGAAAAACAAGTCAGTGTCTCTGGTGTCACCCAAAAAGACTTCAATGAGACTGAAACTGGCCCTGATGCACTTGAAGGCGTTGTCGATTTTATGACCGGCATCCCTCAAAGCAAATTCAGCGTGCTTCTTTCTGAACGTGGCAACAATGTAGTAAAAGGATCATTCCGTACTTTACGTGACGATATAGATTTGTCAGCATTGGCTCAACTGATGAATGGTGGCGGCCACAGAAAAGCATCTGGATTTTCTCTCACTGGCAATCTTCACATTGATGCAAACAAAATTAGCGTAGTACCAGCAACCAGTACTAGTTAATCGATATTCATGGCCAAGAAACTTTGTGTAAATAGTATGTGCATTGCCTGCAATATTTGTACCAACGAAGCCCCTCAGACCTTTGAACTCAAAGAAGATCCTGAGACTAAGATAATTTCATCAGTAGTAGTCAACCAAAATGGCAACACAGCTGAAGAAATCCAGCGAGCGATAGATAACTGTCCAGTAACAGCTATTAGCTGGGAAGAAGAAAATAAATAGTTTGCTTCAAAAGTAAAGTAAAACCGATATGGTAAAAAGCATTACCAATGTTAGAATAGTCTAAGTACTAAAACCACTTACATCATGTGGTTTCAGTTTAGTTGAGCGCAAAGCTAAGAAAGTAACGCTACACCTATGAACACCTTTTCTACCGGACAAAAGTACTTTCATTATTTACAAGCACAAAAGGCCCTAACCTTAGTGAGTCCTATTGTTAGTGACTGTATAAAATTGTATCAAGCTGCTCAAAAAGTACATCCCGACGACCATACCACTATTGATTACTACCACGAATTAGCTGATCGTTATCATGCTGAGCTAAGCCAAATTGGTTGCATCTTACGCAACCCAGCCAACGGCACAGTTGATTTCCCTACTCTCTACCAAGGCCGAGTAGTCGCCCTTAGTTGGCACTTTGGTGAAAAGAAAATCAATTACTGGCATGAAATGCAGGATGGTTTTGTCGCCAGAAAGAAAATTACGCCATCATTCCTCAGTGAAATTATTATCGCCTTACACCAAGCCCCTACTCTATGAAAATTACTTACCTGAGCGCTCTAGCCGAAAATAAAAAATCAGCTGAGACTTTAGTCATCCCTTGCTACTTAGAAAAGAAACCAGCAAAGAATTACAGCTTAGCAAAAACTGGCCTAGCTTCATTGGATAAATACATAAATTCTTTATACATGCATAAAGAATTTACGGGTAAAGCTCAAGAAATGCTTTACTGTTTCGTAGATGGCCCCACTCCCAGAACCGTTCTCTTGGTAGGGTTGGGTGAAATCAAAAATATAACCACCGAGGACATTAGAGAAATAGGTGCATTGATCACGAAGAAATTGCGCCAAATCAAAAAGCAGGCTGTCACTATTACTAATAGTCTCCTCAGCCAAGAGCATCTTTTGACTTTAGTAGAAGGAATTAGTTTAGCCAATTATCAGACTGACAGTTTCAAAACAAGCAAAACACGTTCTGTACTGCTTAGCTCACTCAACTTTGTCACTAATAGCAAAGATAAAAGTCTAGCAAGTAAAGTAACTCGTATCCTGACACTGGCTAAACATGTGCACCAAGTCCGTGACATCATCAATTCTCCTGCTGACAATATCTACCCGGAGAGTTTAGCCCAACATGCTAAACAAATGAGCAAACAATATAAGCTTACTTGTACAGTCTTGAGTGACCGCGACATTGTCAAACAAAAGTTAGGTTTACTGTGGGCTGTAGGAAAAGGTAGTGCGCACAAACCTCGACTGATCGTTATGCAGTATCGTGGTGGCAAAAGAAGTGAAGCTCCTATCCTGCTCGTCGGCAAAGGTATCACCTTTGATAGTGGTGGCTACAATATTAAGCCAACGAATTACATTGAAGAAATGTACATGGACATGGCCGGTGGAGCAGCGGTGATGGGGACTATCACTGCGTGCAGTGAGCTCAAATTGCCAATCAACGTAGTAGCAATTGTGGCAGCAGCAGAAAATTTAGTCAGTAGTGACGCTTACAAACCAAGTGATATTATTACTGCTTACAATGGCAAAACAGTTGAAATCACCAATACCGACGCTGAAGGTAGACTAGTTTTAGCAGATGCCATTAGTTATGGTGTCGAACATTATAAACCACAAGCGGTGATTGATCTCGCAACATTAACTGGTGCCTGCATGGTAGCTGTTGGAGACCGTTATTCTGGTGTATTTAGCAACAATGAAGAGCTGTTGAATAAAATCAAAAAAGCAGCAACAGCTACTGACGAACTGGTGTGGGAACTACCTATTCATCCTGATTACGAAAAACGACTCAAGAGTGAAAAAGCAGATATGGTGAATTGCGATGTCAAAACTCGACTAGCGGGAGCTTCTACTGCAGCAGCATTCTTGAAAAAGTTTGCGGGTAAAACTCCTTGGCTCCATTTAGACATTGCTGGCACAGCCTTTGGTAATAGTCCCAAAGCATATGATGGTCACGGTGGAACGGGCTTTGGTGTACGCTTACTGATCGAATACCTTTCTCATACCTAAAACATGATCCGCTCACTCTTTAAGCTACTACGGCCAACCCACTGGCTCAAAAATGGCCTCATTTTTGTTCCCCTCATTTTTTCGTTGAGTATATTAGATAGTTGGGCATTAGTAGCTTCTTTCCTAGCCTTTATTAGTTTTTCACTGATGGCTAGTACCATTTATGTGATCAACGATTATGTAGATATTGAGCGCGATCGTTCTCATCCTACCAAAAAGAATCGCCCATTAGCTTCTGGAAAAGTAAGTAAACCAATGGGACTATTTTTAGCCTTGGTCTGTTGTATTCTCAGTTTACTCATCGCACTACAATTACCAATAATGTTTATTGTGGTATTGGTGATTTATACAGTACTTAATCTCAGCTACTCACTCTATTTGAAGCACATTGTGCTAATCGATTTACTGATCGTCGCTGCATGTTATTTACTGCGCGTCTATGCTGGAGCCAAAGCAATCGGAGTACCAATCACCAGCTGGCTACTCTTCATCACTTTCTTTCTAGCTCTCTTTATCATTAGTGGCAAACGTTTCTCCGAGATCTCTCATCACGGAGCACACAGTCGTCCAGTACTTGCTGAATATACGGACAACTTCTTGGCTACGATCATGAATATCAGTGCGACAGGAGTAATCGTGTTTTACGCTCTTTACACGACTACCAAGAACTTTTTATTCGGCTATTCCATTATCTTTATCATCTTTGCTTTATTCAGAATCCTTTATTGGACTCAAGTAAAAAAGAGTGCTGAAGAACCTGAAAAATTGTTTATTAAAGATCCTTGGCTGGCAACAACAATTGTATTGTGGGCAATTTTGTCAGGAATAACGCTTTATTATCCTAGCTTAGTCCCCTAAGGTCACCTTTTACAGGGTTAAATTAATATGTCATAATTATGAGATATTAATTTAATGTGTATGCGTGATTCGTTATCTCATATCGAGGAAAATAAATTATCCGAGAGTGAACAAGCCAGAAAAGATTTGATTACTTTAAGGAGTCGCCCACTACAGATATCTCACACTGAATTAGATGATTTAACACAATTATTAGGTAAATTAGAAAAAACAGAAAATGCACTACGGACTCAATCCAGTAAAGAAACACGATCACAAATAAGAGCAGATTGGCAAGCTGTTATATCAGGAAAATCTGATCAAGTAGACGTAAAAGGTGAAGATACCAAAGATACTTATACAAAAGAACTACGATTAGTCAGTGAGCTTCGTGTTCAATTAGTTCTCAACCTTAGGCTTGCTGTTGAACGATCTCCTGGTGCCATGAGACGCCTTAAAGAAATAGTGGCTAATTACTACGCTGACCAAATTGTAGACAAGCACCACTTAACATCTTATACCCAGGTAGAGTGCAAAAAACAATTGGATTTAGAACCACACACACACACAACTTCAGGTAAAATCCGTGCTCTCGATATTGTACTTGTCGCAGACTTAGATAAACGCGGATTAAATACTGGTTACTTGGGGGTTCATGCTGCCAGCAAAAATGTCACGACCTTATTAGCCAAGCTATTAGCAAATGGAACTATTGATCATGTAAGTAAAGCTCACCCACTAATGAAGTCAAATGGAGAAGGCGGCTATACCAAAGATCAACTGCAAACGATCCTTACTAAATTACAAGCTTATAGCGCCGCAGAAAAAGCCTAAAATGAAGGCAAAAAACTATAGCCTGAACTTACTATTTTCTATAAAGAGGATCAATACTCTCTTGAAAACCAGCCACGATATTGTGAAGGATTTTACTTACAACAACCAGTGACACTGAAAGGTCACGTCTATCAATCGCTCTTAGTTGATGAGCCAAAGCAACTAAATCTACTAATGCCGACGGAAGCGGATATCCAGAGGCCATACGGTCTTGAAACCATGGAGCATAATCCCAACTATTACTAGCCCTGACTAAGAGGCCCAAATTTTCTAATATCAGTAATATGCCGGTTCCTAATGCAAGATAATCAACTACTTTGAGCGAGTTACCAGACTGAAGTGCCCTTTCAATTAAGTCCGCATCAAAATAAGTACGATTATGTGGAATATCAAATTCCAGGGTATCCGAGCCTAAATCTACCTTAGACAGCAAATAACCAATTCCATCACTGGTATTTCTTTGAAAGCGAACAGGGTCTTTTAAAGAAAAAAGGGTACTCAAATCGCCGATAACGCCTTCTCCCCTCTGATTAAGAAACATATTAAGTAAAGTAAGATCTCCGTGCACCACACCATCTTCGTGAAGCCCTTCTAAATTGAATACAGCGTGAGTGAATGCTCTCAAGATAGCAGAAGGTGGTAAAAGCCTTTTGGCACTTATGTCCGCAAGATCATAGGACCGACCATTGAGACTAACAACTTTTTCATACACAACCAACTCTTCTTCATCCTGGCGACGTCTGCCAACAAAAAGAGGCCTTACAAAACCAGGTCGTGGCCGAGGAAAAAAGCGCTTAATATTGAATGCCTCCATACGATGGCTATGTCTTCTATCTACTTCATCTAATACATGCTCAGCAACTGCTTCTGGAGCATCCGAAGATGGTGAGTTAGGTATAAACTGTTTAACCACAGCTGCTTCTAAAGCAGCACCATCAGAAAAATAAGCTTCATACACAGCTGCCATACCACCAATCCCAATCGGTCTTTGCACAGGATAAACTTGCCCAACATCACCATTAGCAGAAACAATAGCATCTCCTCCCATGATTAGAGCATTCAGCAAAGCTGGATCAGTAATGATCTGATTAAAATTAGCAGCTATAAAGTTGATTTCATATTTTTTGAACGACTTAAACCTTCTAGTTGCTTCTGCAATAACAACTGCTGTTAACATACCCTGCAAGCGGAAATAGCCTAATAAAGCATTAAGTTGAGAAAACCGCTCTTCCTGTAAACGCAGATAACCTGAGAGCGCATCGAATTGCAAAAAGCGCGACTGAAGTAAGTTTTGTTCATCAATCAATCGAGCTCTATCCAATTGACGCGAAGGTAGTCTTAACGCATCTCGGTCATTTCGAGGGCGGTCGGTTAAATCCATCACAAAAGTATAATATCAACTAATTTTATCAGAATCTCACGAAAGATGATATCAATGTGATGTCTGAACTACTAAATATAAGCCAAATATCACTACAAACATCCCTACTATTTGAATCCAATGAACAGTTTCATGTAAGTAGAATATAGAAAAAGTCACGACTATCAAAAATCCCAAAGATGTCATCAGTGGATAGGCAATACTCAGGTTCATCTTAGTCAGTACATACGTATAAAACATCAGTGCTAATCCAAATGAAAACAAACCAGTCCAAATAAAAGGATTGGTTATGAATAATTTGAAAGAATCAATACCAAAACCAACAGTTCCCATTTGTTTAGCCCCTAATTTCATTAAAATATTAGCACTAGCGTTAAACATAATTGCGCAAACAAGCAAAATAATGGTCATAAGAGCTCAAATTATTTTTCAGGATATTCAGCAAACATTTTGCCCCAATGAGTAGTCTTTTCCCAATGTTTGAACGTGTGGAAGTCCTTGCGTGGCCAACGAATATAGTCGTGATAAACTTCAGAGCCAGCTACAAACATATGGACCATCGGTGTATGGAAGAAAAGTTTTTGAATATGACGAAGTGGTCCGAACCATAAAGTTTTCCCCACCCGACTAGCAGCATTATTGCCTACTGCAAATTTCCAATTCACCTGACTGATATCTTCCCCTACAATTTCAATATTCTCCATTCGTCCATTACCCAGACCAAATTCATCTGCTAAACGAATATATTTGAGAGACATTGGATCAAAACCCATCATTTTAGCAGCGACTGCATCGATAGCTACCTGATCAGCAGAAGCCAACATATAGTCTTTAATTACTGGGATCAAAGTACGAGGGCCAGGACCATTACCAGCGGTAGTTCCGTCCATGACAGCGAATAAGCCACTGTGAATTTCTTGTTGAATAGCTAATAAATCTACTAAAGTCTCATGAATCCAACTATGTGTATAATGGCGACGAGTGTTGAGTAAGCCACCAAATGCGTTTTTCATTGCACCAGTAGTAGTCGTGTAAATATGACACTTCATCGTTGGTAGATGCACAATATTTTTGTCGAAGAAGTAATCAGGGATCAAAATACCTTCAGGAAAAATCTCATGAAGTACTAAAGTCTTGAACTTAGGCTTATAAACAACCCAATTCATATCCTCGTCTTTGAAATTATAAAGAACAGGAATGTTATACTTCTTGAATATCGGTACATACTTATTCAAGTCTTCGCCTTTGAAGGCGTTGGTAACTACGGTTTTATTTTGCACACAACTAATATCCTTAAACCCATTAGCTTGGAGACCTTGAATCACTCCTTCTAATTGCCATGGAGTGGTATTGGCAGATGGCATAGGATAATGCCAAGAAATATTATCTTTGAGAATGGTGGTTTTGGTGGGATCAAGAGCACTTTTTAAACCAGCCATCTCCATAACTTTGGCTGTGTCAGCCAATACTGTATCTGGTCGAGTTTTAATAACAGCTACAACAGATCGAGAAGCCATAAAATTTCAGTAATGCAGATCCAAGCATACTGACAAAACACCCCAATCACAAGCACTACTTTAATCTGATGATTAGTGGTACAGAGAAAATCAATGAACATCATGTTTGCTTATGATCAAAACCAAATTTACAGTTTCAAGATAAAGTAAATAATGCTATGAATAGCAATGCTTTATTGATTCAACCACTTATGATTATCAAAAAATTCCTTCTAATTGCAGCAATCCTATTGCCTCAAACAGCTTTCGCAGCTACTTCGCCAATCCACTTCAACATGCCCAATACTTATACTACTGGGCAAGCTGTAGAGATTTCTATTACTAATACCTCAGCACAAACAATCAATATCCCTGAGACTGGTAATTGTCATCAATTTTTTAGTATTCATACAAGTAGTGGCCAACCAGTAGCCTTTACCGATCCTAATCAGATTTGTACTCAAGAGTTCAGAACTTTGTCATTAGCTCCTCAAGAAAGCAAAATCTTAGGTAGCTGGAATCAACACTACTATGTTCCCTGCCCACCTAATGCCAACTGTCTAGTTTCTACTTTACCAGTACAACCAGGAACCTATAGCATCAGAGTGCTAATACAAAACCAGGCGTACGCTGAATATCAAATTCAGCTTAATTCAACTAGTAGCACCACCTTTAGTGATGTATCAAGCAATCACTGGGCTTATCAATACATTCAAGGCCTTTATAATAAAGGTATTGTTCACGGCTACGGCAATGGTCAATTCGGGCCAGACAATGGCATTACTCGTGCTGAAGTACTGAAGATGGCTCTTAATAGCGCCAATTTCAAAAGCCGAGCTGAGCAAACAGCTGATCATTACGGTTGTGATTTAGATAACACTCAAGGTAATAGCACACCGGACTACCAACCAATAAGATGTGTTGATCCACCATCACCAATCACGCTTCCCTATCGCGATGTCCCAACCACCCACTCACTCTATCCGCATATCTACAACGCCTATACTCAAGGTATTATCAAAAGCAGCACTTACTTTTACCCCGACCAAAAAGCAAGCAGGATCGAATGCTTACAATACATAGTAGATGCCTTTGGTGAATCACCTACTCCTTTACCTGCTAATGCCCCACAAGCTTTTTCAGATGTAAGTAGTCCTGAAGAGCGCGCTTACACAGATAGTGCAGCAGCTAATGGTATAGTCTCAGGCAGCAACGGTAAATTTTATCCTACTCAATCTGTAACCCGAGCAGAGATCAGTAAGATATTGGCAAATATGATCGACTAATGAATTCAGAGTTCAGACGGCAGAATTTTAGCCCGGTGAGCTTAACTTTCAATTTTCAACTTTCCACTTTCAACTCCCCCCCCTTATAGGTATATTATCCCCGGCTTTCGTTAACCATTGATCTTTTTATGGGTTTAGCACTCGGAATTGTTGGTTTACCAAATGTAGGAAAATCTACATTATTCAATACATTGACCAAGAGTATGGCAGCTCAGGCTTCCAACTACCCTTTCTGTACTATCGATCCTAATGTCGGGGTAGTTGAAGTTCCTGACCATCGCTTACAACGCCTAGCTGAAATCGTCCAAACGAAAAAGATCGTTCCCGCAATTGTCGAATTCATTGATATCGCTGGCATTGTCAAAGGAGCATCACAAGGTGAAGGACTAGGCAATAAATTCCTAGCTAACATTCGCGAGACAGATGCAATCATCCACATCTTCCGCCTTTTCAACGACCCGAATGTGACTCACGTTAATGGCAATGTAGATCCCAAACAAGACATTGAGATCATCAATACCGAGCTTATTTTGGCTGATGTAGAGAGCTTAACCAAACAAGTGGATAACCTCCGCAAGAAGGCAAAAGGACAAGACAAACTAGCAATTGCTCTTTTGGCTTTGACTGAAAAATTACTCCCAGTACTCGAAGGTGGCAAATTAGCCAATACAATTGAACTGACTGTTGAGGAAAAAGAAATGATCAAGCAATTACAATTGATCACAGCCAAGCCAGTGCTGTTTGTAGGCAACATTTCCGAGGACCAAATCAAAACTATCGACGAATCTGCAATTGCTAAAGAGTTAGGTATAGATCGAATCATTACTGTCTGTGCCAAAGTAGAAGCCGAACTAGCGCAACTATCTGAAGAAGATAGTAAACCATTTTTGGAAGAATATGGCCTAAAAGAAAGCGGACTAAAACGTATTATTCAAGCTGGTTATGATTTACTCGGCTTACAAACCTACTTCACAGCTGGAGAAATCGAAGCTAGAGCGTGGACAGTCAAGAAAGGAGCTACTGCGCCTCAAGCAGCTGGTGTGATTCATACTGACTTTGAGAAAGGATTCATCAAAGCTGAGGTAGCTAGCTATGAAGACTTTATCACTCACAACGGTTGGAGTGGTGTAAAAGAAAAAGGCAAAATGCGCCTTGAAGGAAAAGAATACGTTGTACAAGATGGAGATGTAATGTTTTTCAAGTTCAATACTTAAAAACAATGAACTGTATTGTTCTCGCATTCTCAACCCTTCAAGATCTTCCTCACAATTGGCTCTCATTTGACCGGATTGATTGCTATGGAGAAGTAGAGTTAAAGGATTCAGAGAGTGAAGTAAACGGCTCTAAGGTAATTATTCATAATGAATTTTTTGCTATTGGTAAAAACAGCTTACCTGATGATCCCTATCAAGAATGCTTCATTCGTCATCCTGATCCTTGGGGTGAGCCACGCAATTGGGTTCAAGCCATTGCCGGTTTGGGCGAATGTCTACAAGGAAAATTAACATGTGAATTTTGGTATCCTCATGAAATCATTGCTTTTCACTTTCTTTTAATATCGCTATTGAGTAAGGATCAAGCAACATTTATTCACGCTGAACAAGTAGCAGATAGCAACAACTGGGATAATTTTAGTGCCAGTTGGAAAATCAATGCCATAAGTTTACAAACAGACATGCTGAAACAATATCAACGGGAGAAACAAACTATTTTACAAAACTTTTATACAAACATTGGTAAGTTCTATCGCGATCTCACTGCAGATGAAGCTGTTACTATTATCAATCAAATCAATTAAATACCGTGCAATACGGACAGCTTATTGTAGCGATTATTAATCTCATCAATAGTGGATTGTAATCGTGACAAACGTTCAGAGCTGAAAAGGGAATGTGAACAAATAGTATCCAATTGAGCCACACTGACACCAACTAACCGGATCCCTTTTGATTGAGGAATTTTTGTTAGAAGATCTTGAACTAGATTACGAATAATTGGGAAAATATCATGATCATACTGAGCATACTCAGGCAAAGTATATGAGCGTGTATGAGTAGTAAAATCCTGCAGACGAACCTTTACCCGCAGTTCTTTAGTACTTAAATGTTGATTACGTAGTCGTCGTAATACCTGAGCAGTCATTACTCGTAGATGACCGACTACTTCATCATGGTGGATAATATCTTGCATGAAGGTTTGCTCATACGAGATTGATTTAGGGGTTCCTTCTTCAGCCTGTACTTCCCGATCGTCGTAACCGTTGATGGCCAAGTAGAGATTTTGTCCTGATTGACCAAAGAAGTGAACCATCTCATTACATGACCATAGCTGGAGATCTCCAATAGTCTTTACTCCCGATTGATGTAGCTGACGAACAGAAACATGGCCAATTCCAGGGAAACTCTCAATTGGTAAATGAGCCAAGAAAGCACGTGTCTCATCACTAGGCACAATAGTAATACCCGGTTTCTTAATACCGGCCGCAATTTTAGCTGTAACCTTATTGTCAGCCAAACCTAGTGAGACAGGTATCTGCAGCAAGGCATTAATAGTTTTCTCAATCTGATGCAACATTGATAAATAATCATCGCCCCAAATTTGATCCAGACCAGTTAAGTCAACATATGCTTCATCAATGGAGGCCATTTCTACTGAATCACTAAATTGCTTCAAGATTTTGTAAAGCTTTTCGGAAATCTCTTGATAGTAATCATGATCATTTGGCAGTACATGCGCATGAGGACAAAGCTTTTTAGCTTGAAACAAAGGCATACCTGCATGTACTCCAAACTCACGCACTTCATAACTAGCTGAAGTGACCACACTACGAGGCGAATCAGATGAACGCCCACCTACAATCACCGCTTCCTTTACTAATTCCGGCGCCTTGAGTCGTTCACAAGAAACAAAAAAAGCATTGCAATCAATATGTAAAATCGCTTTTCGGAGTATCATAAGCTAATAGTTACGGATTAAAGCCGCCACTACACCTTGAATAGACAATTCAGAAACTGGATGTAGATCTTGGTAAGCTGCATTTTCTGCTTTGAGGTACACATACTTTCCGTCTTGAACTAGACGCTTCACTGTACTTTCTCCATCAATCAAAGCAACAACAATATCCCCGGCTTTGGGAGTACGATAGAAATTCACAACAACAGTATCGCCAGGCAAAATACCTGCACCCAGCATACTGTCGCCTCTTACTTTTAACAGATAACAAGACTCAGGTTCGGTGACTAAATTTTCTGCCACCGACACCCAGGTATCAGGAACTTGTTCCTCCAAAGTAGCAGCACCAGCAGGAACACTACCGTAAAGAGGGAGAGAAATATCAGCTTTGCGTATCATTTTTTCCTTGATATCGGCAAGCAAATTAACACCACGAGCACGTTTGGCACGCGTAAGTTCACCTTTCTTTTCTAAGGCATGAAGATGTTTCAAAATCCCATTATCAGAACTTACCCCTAAGAAGACACGCATTTCCTTAAGTGTGGGGGAAGCACCATTTTGAAGTTGGTACTCACGGATGTAATCAAGCAATTCTTGTTGACGAGCAGTTAGAGTCATAAGCATATGGTGAATGATCACTTACCATATTAGGTGAGGATTAATACACCGTCAACTCACCATTATTTTTTGGACCAAAAAGCCAACATTTCCAGTTGAGAGTAGAGAGTTGAAAATTGAAAGTTGAAAAGTGAAAGTTAAATTCTACTGGGCAACAATTCGCACTTCGCAATTCTGAATTCTAAATTTAGCTCACAAAACCACATACAAAGATGTCATTATAAGTTATCTTTAAGCCAAATAATAACATTAGCGATAGTAGGCCTTTACAAACTAAAAAAGTTCCGTTAGATTGTCTGCGCTCTGGTGAACAGAG
>CAZDKI010000008.1:0-73670 GCA_964506115.1 uncultured Candidatus Peribacteria bacterium
TTTACTAATAGACACAGAAAACAATACGAATAGAACTCAAAAACATAACAAAAACGTTCACATTATTCTGTCTGCCGAATTTTCAAAGAGCACAACTTTCTCTGAGCAAGCAATAATGAGCTGTAGTCAAAAAGAAAGTTGTTTTAGTTCAAGTGAACACTAGCATTGGTGAATTACTCAAGCAAAACATACGAGGAAGAAGATATTGACAATGAGTTGGTTAGAAAGTGGACAATTGCACGCCGAGAAATTATATGTCCGCCAGATCCTTCGACTTCTCCCGCATCCGCGGGATCCGCTCAGGATGAATTAAGGCCTGCGAAACTTTCAACTCGCCACTCTCAACAAGTAGTTAGTATTAAGCTATTGAGCCATCATTCATAGTCTGGTATCATTATACGATAGCTTATTTAAGCGCTCTCCCCCCTATGCATGGTTTAATGGAAATTGGTATTATATTAGTTACTGCTGCAATTGCTGGTGTACTTGCTCATTTTTGGAGACAACCGCTAGTACTAGCTTATATTCTTGGCGGTATTTTGGTGGGACCATATGGTTTGGGACTAATCGACGATACTGAGTTTATTCATAGCATCAGTGATATGGGCATTATGTTAATGCTATTTTTAGTGGGTATTGAAATCAGTTTGGAGAAAATTCGAGAATTGGGAATGATGGCAATCATTATTGGTTTAGGACAGATTATTCTTACTGGTATTTGTGGATTCTCACTAGCTTACATTTTTGGCTTTGATTTTCTACCTAGTATTTATATTGGTTTTTGTTTAACACTAAGTAGTACTGTAGTAGTAGTCAAAGCTCTCTCTGATCAGAAGACATTAAATTCTTTATATGGAAAAATTGTCGTAGGTATTTTAATTATTCAAGATCTAGCAGCCATCATCGGTTTAGTTTTATTAAAAAGCGTGGAGACCCAAGCAAGTGATCATTTGGCTTTAGACTTTGGTTTGTTATTATTTAAAGGGGTAGTATTAGCTTTAGTTGCTATCCTGGGTTTGAGGAAGGTACTTGGAGCTTTATATTTCCGGGTAGCTCAATCAAGCGAACTTTTAGTATTAGCTAGTTTGAGCTGGTGTTTTATTGTCGCGCTTGGCGCCGAGTACATTGGCTTCTCTCGAGAAATGGGAGCTTTTATTGCCGGTTTAAGTTTAGCTGATTTGCCTTATGCCAAGGAAATCAGTAACAAAACAAGAATCGTTCGCGATTTTTTTATTACTATTTTCTTTGTCAGTTTAGGAGCAGGTATGATGTTTGCTGCTATTCATAATATGATTACACCATTACTAGCACTATCACTTTTTGTGGTAATTGGTAATCCTGTAATCGTGATCGTGATCATGCGACTCCTGGGACTAGATAGCAGAAGTAGCTTTATGGCTGGCATGAGCATTGCTCAAATTAGTGAATTCTCATTAATTATGATTGCCATGGGGGCACAGTTGGGACATGTAAATGACAATGTCGTTTCCATTATCAGTATGATTACTATCATAACCATCTCGATTTCTTCATACATGACTAATTACAACCATAAGCTTTATACTTTTTTTAGACCATTCATTAAACGAATACCATCGCTAAAAAAACACTCTCAGTATGAGAAACATGTAGTAGAAAAGCTCTTCGATCACATTATTATGCTTGGTTGTGGCTATAGTGGCCAACAATTAATTGATACTCTTACTAAAACTGGGAAAAAGTTTGTGGTGGTTGATCATGACCCTAGAGTAATTGCTGATTTAAGTAAAAAAAATGTTCATGCTGTCTTTGGTGATGTGCATGAAGAAGAACTCTTTGATCAACTCAATATTGCCAATGCAGATATGGTGATTTCATTACTACCTAAAACAATAGATAATTATCCCATACTAGATCATATCCAAAAGCTACCCAAGCACCATCGTCCAATGTTTGTAGCTTCTGCCGAAGCTGGTCAAGAAGGCTTTAATCTTTTCCATAAAGGTGCTGATTATGTAATCGTTAAATCAGCACTTGAAGCTGACCATATCGGAATGCTCCAACAAGATATATATAATGTAGCTCCGAGCACTCCCCAGCACTCACCTGAAAATAAACATATACTGAGCAGCAAATTGCCCGATAAAGAATATGCACAAATTGTCCACAAGCTCAGCAGAATACGTCTTGGCGAAATTAAAAATGCGCGCAAAAAGAAACTGAAGGGGAAAAGTTAGTACTGATAGAGATAACATTGAATATCTCCATTGTAGAGCTTTCTCCGTTTCTTCGCTTCACCACAACTTCTTTCTACTTCCGGGTAAGCACTTAATATTGACCAAGGATTAGCTGCAGATGCTTTGATTCTTTGGCCAAGATTTTGGTATAATTGGCGAATCTCAGTGGGATCACCAAGGCGAATACCATAAGGCGGATTAGTAATCACCGTATATGGTAACTCAGGCTGATAAGAGTCAAGCATGTTTTTTTCTAAAAAGATAATTTTGCTTAAACCTAAATTGGCAGCATGGTTTTGAGCAAGCTGTAATTGGCTTGGATCATAATCAGAGCCAATAATTTTACATTCAATATCTATCCTAGCAGCTAACGCCTCTTCTCTTGCTTGCTCATCAAATTTAGGATCGTACCAATCCCACTCTTGGTAAGCAAAATCGCGACGTTGGCCTGGAGCAATATTCATTGCGATCATCGCTGCTTCAATAGGAAGTGTGCCACTACCACAAAATGGATCCCAGAATGTCTGGGATGGTTGCCAGCTACTGAGAAGAATCATTCCTGCCGCTAATGTCTCTTTCAGGGGAGCCACTCCCACTGCTGGTCGATAACCTCGACGATGCAATCCAGTCCCACTGGTATCGAGCAAGACCAAAGCATTATTCTCTTCCAACCAAATGTGAATAGCTACAGTAGCTGATTTCTCAGAAAGATATTCACTATGGTATTGCTGCTGAAGCTTCTTCACTACTGCTTTCTTAGCAATACTTTGGCAAGCTGGTGTGCTAGAAAGTTGAGACTTTTTACTCTTTACGTAAACTGGAAAGGCATTATCTATGCCAATATAACGAGCCCAATCCAAAGCATTCACCTGGTCAAACAGTTGTTCGAATGTTTCAGCAGGAAAACTAGCTAATTGTAAAAATACTCGATCAGCTGTACGTAACCAAATATTACTTCGCGCCATGGCCGCATCATCACCAGTAAAGAATACTTTGCCATCAGTTTTTCGGTCCCAGAAATACCCCAGCTTCTTCACTTCTTGAGCCACTACTTGTTCTAAACCAAATGCCATTGTCGCTACGAGCTGCATGAGCTTTATTCAAAAATAATACCAACTGGACAATGATCTGATCCTAATATCTCGGGCATCATAAATGCATTTTTGACTCTAGGCATAAGATCTTCACTAACAATGAAGTAGTCAATTCTCCAGCCAACATTGCGAGCACGAGCACCAGTTTTCATATCCCACCAAGTGTAGGCAGCCACTTGATCAGGATTGAAGTAACGGAAAGTATCCACATAGCCGGCCGTAAATACTTGATCTAACCAATCTCTCTCAATCCGCATAAAGCCAGAAACATGTTCATTCTCCTTCGGGCGAGCTAAATCAATTGGCTGATGAGCTGTATTCACATCACCACAAACAATCACGCCCTTACCTTTGTTCCGGTAGTCATTCATTATTCTGAAAAATGCTTGATAAAAGTTAAGCTTATATTTGAGTCTTTCATCGCCACTACCACCATTGGGAAAGTAAACATTAAACAAATAAAATTCAGGATATTCAGTAAGTAAGATACGTCCTTCCGCATCTAAAATCTGATAATCAAAAAAGCTTAATTTTTTGATTGGATCTAAAAGTGAGAAGGTAGCAACTCCGCTATAGCCTTTGCGCTCTCCACTATTCCAAAAAGTCTGATAATTATCGGGATGAGTTAATTCAGAGCCTAACTGTTCTACGTGAGCCTTAGTTTCTTGCAAACACAAGATATCTGGCTTGGTCTGATCCAACCATTCCAAGAATCCTTTTTTGGCTGCAGCACGAACACCATTTACATTCCAAGAAATCAAGCGCATAGAAATGCTAATAACAACGTATCCTTTGTAACATGATTAGGTTTAATTAACAATTTAGAGCTTAAAAAGAGCAATTATACTTTTTGCTGTGAATAACAACCACCTACAAGCTTGTATTTTCCATAACAATAACTATCTTTGAATAGTTAAACAGTTTTTATGAGTGTTGTTAAAAGATTGATCAAGATTAGTCGCCCCCATTTTTGGTTCTATTTGTTTGGGCCCTATTTACTTGGAGTCGCTGGGGGGAGTTTCTCCCTCGGTGATTACAACCAATTGGGACTACTCTTTTGGGGACTTTATTTTTTGTTTCCTGCGAATCTCTTTATTTACGGCATCAATGATATTTTTGATTATGAGACTGATAAACTTAATATAAAAAAGCACTCATATGAACATCTATTACACCCCAAAGAGAGAGCTTCTTTAGTAGCGGTTATTGTGCTTGCTTCATTACCATGGATACTCTCCCTGGCATTTACCAGTCTTAGAGTCCAAATGAGTGCGTTCTTATTCATTTTCCTAGGTTTTTTTTACTCAGCCCCACCTTTAAGAGCCAAAGCTAGGCCTGTGATCGATAGCTTCTTCAATATACTTTATGTTTTACCTGCCCTGGTTGGTTATTTTTTAACTAATGCTCAGGAACTGCAATGGCCAATACTAGTAGCTGCTGGCTTATGGACTATGGCCATGCACGCTTATTCAGCTATACCTGACATTGAAGCAGACTTTCAAGCGAACATACAGACGATAGCGACGTATTTTGGCAAAAACAGAACGCTTATATTTTGTACGCTGTGTTACCTCATTAGTAGTTTTATTGCTGCAGTTTATATTGGTACAATAGGCTACCTGTTAGGGATAGTGTATTTGATAATGATGCGGATTACTTTTCAACAGCAGTCACCTGCCAGACTTTTACAAATCTATAAGTATTTTCCCATAGTTAATATTGCGGCAGGATTTGTACTTTTTCTTACAATTTTGTTTACCAAAGTTAGTTAATTGATTCTAAGGGATGATCAGAACGATCTCCTATAATGCGTTTCAAAACTAACTCAGCACTGATCAAACATATTGGCATGCCAATACCAGGATTAGTACCAGCCCCTACATAGTACAGATTACGCACCTTTTTACTGACATTATTAGGTCGAAAGATAGCTGTCTGGCTAAAGGTATGAGCTAAACCTAAGGCTGACCCTTTGAAACTATTGTATCTTTCCTTGAAATCTTGGACACTAAATATCTGTTCAAATTCTATGCGGCCTCGTAAGTTGGGTATATTCATTGTCTTCTCCATGGTGGAGAGAATTTTATTTTTATATTCTTCTAAAGCGATTGGCGTAAGTTCAAGATCAGCAGCAATAGGTACTAGCACAAACACGTTCTCTTTTCCTTGTGGAGCTACAGTTGGATCTGTCTTGCTTGGCACACAAACATAAAAAGATGGATCCGTAGGTAGCTGTGGGTTAGCAAAAATTTGGTCAAAATTCTTTTGCCAATCTTGAGAAAAGATTAAATTATGATGAGTTACACTTTCTATCTTTCCATCAATTCCTAAGTAAAGAATAAATCCTGAGGGTGCTAATACTCTTTTTGACCAATAGTTTGGCTTAAAGCTGCGCCACTTTGCTGCCAATAATTGAGTTTCAGTGTAATGAATATCAGCATTGGAGATGACAATATCAGCTGCTTCAAATTGGCCACGGTCATTAATGATGCCTGTTGCTTGAGATTTTTCAACAACAATGCTCTGAACTGCTGAATTTAACTGGTATTTTACACCTAAGCTAGTACCAATTCTTTCCAGTGATTTAATAATCTCATACATGCCTCCCTGGGGATAAAATACCCCCATATTGAAATCAATATGGCTCATAATATTATACAAAGCTGGGGTGTTGTATGGCGAGCTACCCAAGAATACTAATTGGTATTGCATAATTTTTTGCATCCATTCAGAATGAAAAAATTTCCGAACATATTTATGCATTGGTTGAAAAACAGACAATTTGCTTCCTTCAATTGCACTTCGCCAATTGATAAAGTCCCACCAACTATCATAATTTTTGTACATAAAATTATGAATAGCAATATTGTATTGGTATTCAGATAATGCAAGATATTTTTTCAAATTTTCTGCTGCTCCTGGTTCTAATTTCTCTACCGTCTCCAAGTCCTTAGTCAAATCAGAATAACAATCAACAGATTTATCTTCATCTTTAAAAAAGATTCGATACGAAGGACTTAACTTCACAAGGTTCAAGTGGTCTGAAACTTTTTCATCAAGCAACTTATAGAAATGCTCAAATACATCCGGCATCAAGTACCATGAAGGGCCCATGTCAAAACGATAGCCATGCGACTCAAAAATACTAGCACGACCACCTAGCATCTCGTTTTTTTCAATCACCGATACTTCATAACCTTTTTTGGCTAGTAGACAGCCTGTTGCTAAACCACCAATACCACTACCAATAATAATTACCTTCATAAAGTCGTTTTTAACATAATAACTAATTTTTCTACCATTGAAGTTCGCGCTCGCTTCAAAAAGATATTTCCTTGTTGATCTTCAATTTTCTTAAGAATAGCAGCATATAATCGACTAGCTACTCTTACTGCTTTCTGACCTCGAAGATCTAGTTTAGTAATGCCTACGTCAGCTATCGTATAAAGCTGACGTGCTTTTTTAATTTGAAAATCAACAAATGCACTAAAGTTGCTACTAAAGTTTCTTTGAGCAATGTCTTGATCGGTGATACCAAATCGTTCTAGTTCTTCTCTAGGAAAATAAATACGATTTCGTTCCTGAAAGTCTTCGTCAATATCGCGTAAGAAATTAGTCAACTGCATGGCATAACCTAATTGAGTAGCCTCTACTAAAGCAGTCGTGTCCTTAAAACCAATTACATGACTAAGAATTAAGCCAACTACAGCTGCTGAGCCATACATATACTGCTCTAAATCTTGATAGGTCTCATATCGAGTTTTGACCAAATCTTGTCGCATTGCATCAAAGAAGCTAACACTATAGTGATAAGGAATTTGATACTGGTGAAAGATCTTGCTGGTAGCGTACAAGATTGGTTCAGAGGAATCGCCGGCTAAATATGCTTGCTGCCATCTTTGAAACCAAGCTGCCAATGCCTCAGATTGATCTAAACGCTTTTGATCAACAATCTCATCTGGAATGCGAAAAAAGGCATACAATATATGGACAGCAGATCTAATTTCTTGTGGGAAAAGTAAAGTGGCCCAAAAATAACTAGTACCATGACGATAGTTAATCTTTTTCGCCTCAATTAATGCTTGTGTATAACGAGCATCACTACTCATGACGATAAGCGGTTATGAATCATGGTGATTAAACCATTTAACTCATGAGCTGATTTTGAATCACCCCACTGCTGAAGATACTGACGGGATTGATCAAAATAGCGGTTCATTTCTTTGGTAGCAAAAGCTACGGCACCTGATTGAACAAACATATCCTTTAAACTATTCATTTCTTCAGCAGTGAGTTGTGGCCTTCCCCATAGACTAAGCAGTAGATTACGGTTAGATTCACTGGCCTGCTCAAGTATGTACTGAGTACAAACACTATGCTGATGATTCATGATGTCGGAGAAAGCGGTCTTGGTATTATTGTCACTCAGTATATCCAAAAGATCATCTTGAATTTGAAAAGCTAAACCTAATGCTGTACCAAGCTGATAATAAAGCTCATTGAGATCAGCATTGCCAGCTAGAAGTGCACCTAACTGTAAGGGGTATATAAATGTATAACTTGCTGTCTTTAGCAGCATTTTTTGGAGCAAGAGATCTTTGGTCATTGTTTCGCATGAAGTACTATCAATATCAATCATTTGCCCCAGAATCACTTCTTCCACCATACGATGGAAACATATATTCATCGCTTCATTGCTTGGGAGCTTGGCCAACTCTTGATATACCCAACCAAATAAAAGATCCCCAAGTAGAATAGCCTGGCTATCTGCATTGTGTGTCAAATTGCCTGATCTTTTATGCTCAGCTAATACTTTTGCCATCAAAATATGACTGGTGGGCAGACCTCGACGAATTTTTCCAGAATCCATCCAATCGTCATGAATCAAACCAAATACATGCAACAGTTCTAATACCAATCCTAATTGAAAAATAGTATTTTGATTATTACCACCATGATATGAGTAGGATAAGTAGGCAATATATGGTCTAACTCTTTTTCCTTCACTACTGATTAAGTCTATTCCATGAGTCAATAATATCTGTAATGGATGAGAAAAAGAAAGATTTTTTAATTGGTTCCGTTTTCTTGCACACCACTGCTGCAAGTAAACACCAAACTGTATTTGATATTCAGCAATATTCATAGAAAAAATTTACCTGACTCTAAAGTGCTCTAAAGAAAGATGCAATATTTAATCTTTATTTCGTTTTGCTTCTAAGTAAAAAGCTCTGACCTCAGATGAAAATTTCTCAATTGAATAACGCAACATTGTTCGAGGCATGCTGACAGCATGGCGAGCCAAGAAGACCTTTAGTACTTCTTGATTCCGTTTACCCACTTCGCGCAACATCCATCCACAAGCTTTATGAATTAAGTCATGTTTGTCTGTGAGTAGTAGCTCACAGATAGCTATAGTATCATCAAATTGTTGTGCGCGAATAAATGTATAAGTGGCTACTATAGCAATTCTTTTTTCCCAAAGCACTGATGATTGTGCTAGACGATACAACACATCTCTTGGTCGATTTAATAGAAATTTCCCCAGTATTTTATCAGCAGAAATATCCACGAGATCCCAGTTGTTGATCCTGTCAGTATTGTTCAAGTAAAAATCCACAATAGTCTGCTTACCAACTTCATCTGAAGCGTCAAATTGTAGTTGTAAAATAACTAAAGCAACTAATCTTTCTTCATGAATTGGTGACCGTAAGAGCTTGGTAATTTCTGGCCGAGGTAGTAGCTTAAATTGTTTTGCAACTAATCTTTGGGCCGGTACTGTAATACCTAAGAACTGGTCCCCTTCACCATACTCACCCTTACCTGTACGAAAGAAGCCTTGCAATAATTGAGCCTTTTTAGTGTTAGCTAATGCCAGTAATGCTTCGTGTACCGACTGGAAGGTATCCATATTAATGAGTTACTAATGACCAAGAAACGTAATGAATTTTCTTGCCCAAAGTAAGATACTTCTTTTCAAAAGTAGTTTGAATGGTGAGTAGTTCATCTGTACTTGCATCACAATAAATATCATCAACTCGACGAATAATTGGTTGAGATTGATCAGTTAATACTCCACATGCATAATCAAACAAATTGGTGTTGTCAGTTTTAAGATGCATAGTTCCAGCCGGTTTCAGAATCTGTTGATAGCGAACAAGCATCTGAGGGGAGACTAAGCGTTTCTTCGCTTCACCCCGGCGAGGAAATGGATCTGGAAAAGTGACCCAAATCTCAGACACTTCTGATTGTGCAAAAAAGTCAGGAATTTTTTCAATGGCTAAACGCACGAACCGAACATTGGAGAGATTTTTTAATTGAGCATTATTAGCACCATGCCACAAACGATCCCCTTTTTTATCAATACCAATAATATTGAGATGCGGAAATTTCTCTGCCAATGCCAAAGCATAAGCGCCTTTACCACAGCCTAATTCTAAAACGATTGGATTATTATTGTGGAAAACTGTCTCTCCCCATTTTCCTTTCACGTCTTGAGGATGATCAAGAAAATTAGAAAAATTACTAAGCTCAGCTAAGTGTTGGCGTTTACGACGAGGCATGAATTTAAATCACTTAAGGCTTATTGCGAATTACAACAATGCTACATTTAGTCACTAAGGCAGCAATCGCTCCAATAGCAGCGAGTACAGGCAAAAGAATTGCGCCAATTGCACCGATAGTTAATGGAATCTCAATTAAGGTCTCTTCTTTTTCGTTGCGAATAATAAGACGGCGTGCATTTCCTGCTGCGATTAATTCTTTTACTGTCTTGAGTAATTCCTCACCAGTAACTTTAAATTCTTCTTGGAAGTCTTCAGGCATAAATATGTATTAGTTCAAAGCATAGTATAACTGATATATATGCATTAAAAACACCACCTCCAGGTTGCCAGATTTTCATTTTAGTATTATACTATCACATAATTCATATTATGAAACTACATCTAGCAGATATCCCCGGCACTTTGCTTGAATACGGCAATAAAGATGAAGTGCTATTTATTCGAAGCTTGATGAGCGGATTACTTAATCACCCACGCATCGAAATTAGCCAAACTAACATACCTAATCAACATACAGTTAGTTTCTCTAATACTGGGCTGGTAATGTCAGATTTACCAACTAATAAAATCTGGACCGATCATGCACGACAACTATATCCAGCTGAAAAAGGAGCTAGTAGAGAAGTTAGGCTCGTCGTTAGATCGCTTTATGATGGGTATGATAGGTATGACAACGGTATGACATTGAGTGGTTATGAATATCCCTATAAGATCACTGATGGTAATGAAGTGCTATTGGTTACCCATTCTTCAGTGGGTTATGGAGTAGTAAGTGAAAACGATATTTCTACGTTTAGTATTGCGGTCACGACAAAAGGAGCTATCTCAAGAGCTTGCTTCAAAGTTGAGATCGCCCCTAAATCGCTTAGTTAGTAGTTGCTAACGACTTTTGCCATCGTAGTGATCGACAGGTACTTTAGTGAAATCAAAGTCATCTAAACAACGAATATTGATGGCACGCATTTCTTTACCATCTGCACCTGCTCCCGAGCCAAAAGAGGCTACGCCACAGGTAGAACAGAAGTAATGATGAATCTGCTTCTTGTTGAACTGATAATCCGTGAGATTATCCTGGCCAGAAACCAAAATAAATTGATCCTCAGGAACAAAGGCTAATAACGTTGCCCGCTTGGAACAAATCGAACAATTACATTGCATTGCTCGAGTAATGTCAGCATCTACTTCGAAGCGCACCTGGCCACAATGGCAACCTCCTGTATAAGTCATATACTTTTTTTAAAAGTTAAGAATTAATTCCCAGCTTGAGCAGGACCATAATTGAACATCCAATTAAGGCCAAATTTATCAGTAAGCATACCAAAAGTATCGCCCCAGAATTCTTTTTTAAGTTCATGAGTAACTTTTCCTCCAGCAGAAAGATTCTTGAAGGTAGTCTGAATCTCTTCTTCACTAGTACAATTGAGACAAAGGGTAATATCGTTGCCATGAGTAAGACCTTCAGGTCCCATCAGATCAGAAGCGAAAAGAACCATTTGGCCATTTTTTACTAATGCTGCATGCATAATTAGCTCATGCTTTTCTGCTGGCATATTGTCCTTCATCGGAGACTCGCCAATTGTTTTCAAATTAAGATCACCACCAAGACAATTGCGGTAAAAATTCATCGCTTCACGACAGTTGCCATCAAACATGAGATAAGGGGTAAGTTGTTGGGTGTTCATAAATAGTAGTAGAAAGATGTTAACCGCTTTAATTTACACTGATTCTAGAGACAGTGAAAGAAGTTGAGAGTTGAAAGTCTTGCAAACGAAGAGGTATGAAGCCTCAGGCCTAAAATTCGCAATTTTTATTCTGCATTTTGCATTCTGAATTTAAAAAAAGGTGTATAATCGGACAGACAATCATCACTATTCTATGAAGATTCGTACCATTTTAAATTTGGTTAAGAGAGCAAAGTCACTACCGTTAAAGTCCATTCTTAGTGTGGTGGCACCAATTGCTCAGAAACTTTTTGGTGAAGGCCTTTTGGAAGAACAAATAGCTTCACTGAATACAGCGAAAGCTGCTCTTAAGCAAGCGGTCACTATTTTAAAAATCATCATTGGTATATTGAGTGTTGGTTTAGTGATTTTCTTGATCGTATTGATTCATGGTTTATTGACTTAATATTATAATTCTTTTTTATGAAAACTTCATTTTGGAAACAGTTATTAGTAGTGGGGGCAGTAATACTATTTAGTGGTTGCACTACAGCAGTAAATACTCCTGACACATCGGTGCAAGCTGATGAAAATCAAGTACGTATGGTAGTAGAAGCATTTGGTAAATCACTTAAACAAGTCTCATTGACCGCTGAACCACAAATGGCTAGTGAGATGATCAAAAATACCTATACTCCCTATTTAACTACTAACTTGCTTAATAGTTGGGTATTGGAACCAGATTTAGCAATTGGAAAAGCAACCTCTAGTCCATGGCCAGAACGAATCGAGATTAGCCAAATGACCAAATCAGCGGACACTGAATACCATGTCATGGGCAATGTAATCCAAGTCACCAGTGATACGCTCGATCAAGAACATGGAGCTAGTCAGGATCCAGTAGACTTGATTGTCCAAAAAGTAAACAACCAATGGCTCATCAATGAAGCTAAGCTTCTAGACACAGTTCAAACCACTCAAAGTACCTACAATAGCAATGGTATTAGTGTGCAATATTCTAATACTATCCACGCCGAAACAGGAACTAGCATTGGTGGTGGGAATCTAGATACTAGTCTGATCAAACTCGGTGTGCCAGCTGAAATTATTGCCAGCGAAGGAACGAACTTCAATGAAGCTTTTCTAGTCATTAGTAGTTCTACAAAAGCAGACAGCATCAAATCCTGCTTAAATTACACAGATTTGGGATCACAAAATAAATCGGTGACGACCACTATTAACAATATTGAATTTAGTACTTTAGCTATTAGTGAGGGCGCAGCAGGCAATCTTTATACGAACAAACTCTATCGAGCTATCGATAATAGTACTTGTTATGAGTTGGCTTTAGTAATTCACACTGGCAATATTGACAATTACGATCCTCCAGTTAAAGAATTCGATGCTACCAAAGCAACTCAAATTTTGATGCCGATTGTGAATAGCGTGCAATTTAGTAATTAAAGTTCGCTAACTGCAATACGTATCATATCTAGAGCTGTATGCTAAAATAATAACAGCTTGTTTATATCAAACTTTATGTCATTAGAAGTATTTAAAAAATTTTCTCCTGCAGTATTCGTCTTTGAATTTGTATTAGTAATTGCCGGAATACTTGGCTTTTACTATTTTAGTACTCAACCTGAAGTAAATATCCCCAATTATTTCCTTGAACAGCTTCATGCTGCCCCGGTGGAACCTAATGCGTTGTTGGAACAGTATCCCAATCTCCAAGTAGATGATTTTCAAAATGTGATGGCCAATGGCGGGAAATATATTGTTCAAAGTGGAACAGTCACGTTTATACCTGACCGTAATAAGCGCGATCTAGGAAACAATCAGGGTATCAGTGAAAGCGGTAGCAAAGTGTTATTAAAAACTCTTAATAAACGATTTAGTCTACCAATTGATTCTCACCAAGACATAGACAACCTCATCACTAAATTAGCTGAGCCGAAACCAATTAAAGTAACCAAGACTCAAACAATTGAAGGCGAATATGTCTGTGTGCCACCGAAGTCGAGTGCGACTCAAGAGACTGGTTGTGTCCAAGGAGTAAAGACAACCAGTACCACTTACTACGCACTAGATTTAGCCCCTTTAGAAACTATTGCTGTAATGCGCACTGGAGACCAAATCCGAGTAGTCGGTGAATTGGTCCCCTTGGAAACCCTGAGTAGCGATAAATGGCAGAAATACCCCATCAAAGGGATATTTAGAGCAGCTACTATTGAAAAAACTGAATAAGACTACTTACCATCATAAGCATCTTGAAGCTTCTGAATATCAAGTTTAGTCATTTTCATCATTGCCATCATTACTCGGCGAGACTTCTCAGAATCGCTATCATTCAGGTATTTTTGCAAAATTGGTGGTACTACCTGCCATGAAATACCGAATTGATCTTTAAGCCAACCACATTGCTGCTTCTCTCCACCTTCACTTAATTTTTCCCACAGACGATCAATCTCTTCTTGGGTTTCAGCATTGATAAAGAAAGAAATAGCAGGTGTAAATTCGAATCCTGGACCACCATTCAAAGCATGAAACTTTTGACCTTCAAGCTCAAAGCTAGCGGACATTACTGTTCCTTTGGGTAAAGGTGCTCCTTCGCCATATCGACTGACACCACCTACTTTTGCATTCTTAAATACTGATGTATAAAAATTCATTGCTTCTTCTGCTTTACCATTGAACCATAAAAAAGGCGTAATATTGGACATAAAAGCGTGATTATTAAGTAATTTTAGTAAAACACTTTAGTACGCCCAGAGCAATTAAAGTGCATTGCAAAGATCAAGCTTCAGTCTTAAGTACGATAACTATAAAAGGCAGTGGCAGATGATGGCTTTAATATGGTATAATTCAATGAAGATAAACAAAAACACATGGTAGATTTTGCCACATTATTAACTCCATTTGCGATTACCTTGGCAATTGGCATTTTAATTGGAGCTGAACGTGAGTCATTGAAGGTCCATAACCAATTGAAAGTGTTGGCAGGTTTACGCACATTTATTTTTGTTAGTTTATTAGGATTTGTTAGTGCTGTCGTACAACAAAATGGCATTGGCAATTTCTTTATTGTTGCTTTCTTTTTGCTGGGTATCGTAATCACAGCAGAACAGATAATTCGGGGATTTACTCAAAACCTAGTGGGGCTAACTACAGCGATGGCATTACTCTTAACCTTTGTACTAGGTGGTTTAACTATGTTTATAGATCCACGGATCGTTTTGGCTCTAGGCATTGTTGTGGGCTTAATTCTTTCGTTCAAAACTAGCATCAGTCACCTACTAGGCATTATCCCTCGAGAAGCAGTCTTGGCAACAGTACAGTTCGCGGTACTGAGTGGCGCAATATTACCTTTCCTCCCTAACAATTACATTGACCCCTGGAATTTCTTTAATCCCTATGTCGCTTGGTGGATAGTAGTTTTGATTTCAGGCATTAGCTTCGTTGGCTACATTCTTCATCTCTTGTTGAGTTCAAGAAGCAGTGTATTACTTACATCAGCAGTTGGTGGATTAATCTCTTCAACTGCCGTTACTAGTAGCATGGCGCAGCTTTCACAGAAGAGTAATCTGGCAACTAAGCTTCTTTTAACAGGCTGTATTCTCACTACTACCATTTCAGCCATCAGTACTTTAGTAATTACCACTACCATCAACCACAACATGTTTGAAGTATTGGTTGGCCCAATGATTACTTTCGCTTCAATAAGTGCACTTTTTATTTGGCGATGGCAACCTAAAAAAGATCAGAATGCTAGTAGTGAAAGTATGGGAGGATTTAAAAACCCTTTTCAACTCAAGTCAGCACTGACATTCGCTTTGGTCTTTGTGATCATTGCCTTCTTAGCAAAAACCAGCACCCTTTTCTTGGGGGCCAGTGGACTCTATGTCACTAGCATTCTAGTTGGTTTGGCCAATGTAGATGCAATGAGCATTTCCATTAGTCAGCTATTTGCTAGTAATAGTATTAGCGCTGCTCAAGCAATGACTGGTGTGATCTTGGCTATTATCAGTAGTCTGTGGGTCAAATGGTTTGTAATTCGTTTCTTTGCTGAGAAAAGTCTAGCCAAGTATATGTTGATTTATACAATTACCGTTACCCTAGGTACAATAACTACGGCCCTACTTTTAGGTCAGCTCTATTTCGGTTAGCTTGAATAAAAATTGATAAAGATTATGGTGTGATCAATGAATAGCATTTGATGACACCATTACTTTTAGCCAATGGACATTTTCGCCCAAAAGACTTACTAGTTTCAGTCAGTGAATCCAATCGACAAATCAATTCAGCAGTTGAGAATCAGATTGAAGAACTGTGGAAAACTAAAGTAACTTTTGCACAGGAACAAGGGAAAACCATTTATAATGGTTTATCTTATAGACTGAATAGTTTAATAGTAGATGGTGATAAATTGAAACTAGACTTTGGTATCTTTGATTTCAAAACAAGGGAATGTTTAGTGGAAGCTCAAGGATATGAATATCTCACCGAAGAATATTTCCGCAAAGGGTGTCACAGTCAAGGAACAATTAGAACCAGTGATGGGAAATATTTGTTGGTAGAACTATCTGGAAAATCGCTTAACTTCAATAAAGTAGACTTCATAGGCGGCATTATGGAAACTAAGCCCGAGCTCAAAACTGGCGAAGATGTATTTCAGTCATTCCTCTTAGAATTAGAAGAAGAAGCGTGTATCAGCATGAGTGACATCGATGATATTTACTTGAACATTATATACCTCAATATTCACACTAATGTTGGCTTCTACTTCGAGGTATTATTGAACGTAAGTTCAGATGAACTAGCATCACGGTTTATTCGTGACGGAAAAGATCAGGACATTAAGTCGCTAAAGGTTCTCTCTAGGGATGAATACTTGGCGACATTGAGAGCAATCAATACCAATAAAGCTTTCGTAGCAGATCATGTCAGTATCTAAAACACTCATTTGCTGCTTTGCGTTTCGTAACTGTTCGGCACAAGTTCAATCAGCATTAGATTCGGCAATCTCAAAATTCGTTGTTGAACCAGACAATATTGAAGATTATTTAGCTGAACTAATCCGAACTCAGCCTGACTACATTCTTGGTTTAGGCGACTATACTGGTAAAGACCAAGAGCAGTTAAGAATAGAAACTATCGCTAAGAATCAATTTCGCAATCAAGCAATTATGTTGAATAGCCCACTCAGGCAGGAATGTAAACTTAATTCATTCTTACCACTGGTGGAGGAAGTAAAGATTGCTAAAGCATTAGGCAATTCTTGGTGTAACTTAATCAGTTGGCATATCGGCAACCTCATTCAAGAAGGTAAATTAAAATCTCAGTACACGTTCTTGCACATTCCTAAAAAGTTTTCTGCGAGTCGAGCAGCTAAAATTATCGAAGAAATGTTGCTAAAGTTGAAAACTGTAGAGCAATTTTAAAATCGCGAATCTTGAATCTAAGTTTCTAGGCATCGGCCACTAGCTTCAGGCTTCAAAATTCAGCCAAGCCGTATGTCGGCCAGATCCTTCGACTGCGCTCAGGATGAATTGAATTAAAACTATGATCTTTGCTCTTTGATTTCGGAACTTAAATCACGTATTTCCCATTTTCAAATATCATCTGCCCATCTGCGCTAGCTGACGTGACGAATGGGAAGAGGTCTACGTGAAATTTAGATTTGTTGGTTTTGATGCCAGGTTTCTTGTAGACGCTATGTTTCTCCCCGAAAGACAAATGCATGCCGTAGATACGTTCAAAGGCAGTGATATCACCTAAATAACGTTCTTTGGTGATGGCACGGTTGAGACCGAAACCTACTTCACGCATCAAAGGACGTTCGTATTGCTTTACTAAGTTCCAAATATCGATAAAACCTTGAGGCGTATTGTCTCCATAGCCTACCACTAAACCTTGTTCAATATCTAAACGAAAAGGATCGTGCATGCTGATAGAGAAGTCTTGATTGGCAAAGGCATAGATATAGATTGACCCATTCATGCCAGCAAAGTCTTTTCCTTCAGTAAATATCTCTCCAATAGGGAAAGTACCACCAATATTTTCCATGCCGGTGTAATCCCCTACATTCAGTTTCGGTATTTCCACTCCACCAGTCACCTTCAGCTCACAGTCTTGAGACACAATCTTCAGTTCTTTAGCACTTTCAAGCAGGGTCTTAATTTTGGCAGACGTAGGAAGTAGCCATTCGGTATCGTACTCCAGAGCATTGACATACACATCCCAGACATCAGGATTGTTGCGGTACAAGTGCATATGTTCAATAACCTTCAGCTTCTTATTGAAGAGATGAATACGGATACGGAAATCATCTAAGCGGAAATTCGATGATTGAATCATCACTACCAAATCATCAGGACGTAAGGCATCAAATTCAGCCAACACTGCCTGCTTATCTACTTGATCAAAATCAACAAATTTGGCGAGAGGTAAAGCTTCCTTATAAGCAGCCAATAAGATATTAGCTAAGCCATTCTCAGTATCATAAACCACTAAAGCTTGATGCTTCGTGGGATCATGCTTAATCGATAAATTGAGAATATCCTTAATGTTTTTAGTCGCCAAAGCGATCAGATCAGCAGTAGTGGGCATTGAAATAAAATAGCGGCTGCATCCTAGCATTTTTTCTTAATCTTAGGCAGTGAGTTAGATATTGCCTGGGAATTAAAAGCTAAAAGGTAATAATTAAAAACTTTAGCGATTGTTGTGATTGTTTTTAATCTTTTACTTTTAAGCAGCATACAAACAAGCTCCTTTTTTATCCCTTACCCACAAATCATTATTACCTAAAGCACGCTTCAAAGAGTCACGATAAGCAGCCGCTTCTTGATACAGATCAAAAGGATCAAATCGTCGTGTAGCATCCTTGGTAAAATTAGGTGGTTTACGCATAAAACATTCCATATGGAGATGAGGGTCATCCCAACTTTCCAGACTACCTTTAGCTTTTGCTAAACCACTAACGCCGACGGCCCCAATCAATTCACCACGGGAGATTTTGCGACACTTTGCTTGAAATTCAGCAATGTCTTGGTACAAAACAACAGGATCACAACTACCATCTTCTTCCCATTTCGGATCGAACTTGGGGATAGTGCCCTCAACTTTTGATAAATGAGCATAGGTGAGATAGAAAGGATTGCCATTGTCAGCAAAACAAAGCTGAGCCACGAAATTGCCTAAACCAAAACCAACTGATGGTCTCCCCTCTACAGCATCAGTAAAACTAATATGTTCTGATTGGAGTACATACCCGTCACGAGCAGCATAGACTGGAGTACCGAAAGGCAATCCAAAATCGATACCATAATGTTTCTCGAGTCCATGGATAGCTGTTTCTTGCTTGGAATATAAATATCCCTCTTCGATAACTGGTTTTGGCTTGGATTTAGCTGAAAATGGTAAAACGATTTGGGCAGGCGGCAGATAATCTCGATCGATGGTAAACATAATTGATTCAGCGCTTAAGTACAGTAAATAGTTTAGCTAAAGCTGAAAGATACTCATAATGGCCAATATCATGCCCAGCTTGAGGAACTACAATACCAGAAGAATCTGACAGCTGCTGTAAAGCATCATGGTAGCGAGTGAAACACTGATGAACTTCTTTCTCACCTACTAGTAAATAATTCTTTGAATGACTTTTAGCAGCCAGTTTACTAAAGTTAGTTTCTTGAAAAGTTGCCATACGCTTTTTGCCAACAGCTTGATTCCACCAGGGTTTCAGTGAAAAAATATCTTCAGAAAAATAAGGTGACAATGAGCAGAATATAGCTGTCTCCGTGAGCAAATTGATACTGGATAGGAAAGCAATCATGGCACCAAAAGAAAACCCCAGCACTATTTGTGGTCCCGAATATTGTTGGCGAAATTTATCAAAAGCAGCTACCCAATCAGTCAAAGTGTGATAATTCCAATCAGGTTGAAATAGAATGACCTGTTGGAAAGATTTCTGTGCAAGCTTTTTTACTTTCAACCAAGCAAGATCAGTAGTTTTCTGTTTAAACCCAGGAACAATGAAAAGTGTCATGGGAATATTTTGATTACATCAAGTTAGTTTGTAGCATACTTGGGATAACATTTATTTTGACAATGGTGAAATATCAAAATGATAAACATCTTCTTGTGTCCCTAAAGATTGATAAAGCTTAATTGCGGGAAGATCATCTCGATCAGCTTGCACAAAAATCACGTAAGCTTGATGCTCCTGAGCAATCTTTTTTAAATGATTTATTAGCTGAGTAGCAATACCCTGACGACGATGCGGCTCGGAAACAGCCAAATCGTAGATATACATTTCACTGCGTTCTTGTTCAAACTTTTTCAATTCATACGCAGCCAAACCACCGACAACAGTATCTCCATCAAGTGCAACTACGACTATGAAGTGAGATTGACTAAGTAGAGATTGGAGATAGGTATCACTGGGTACATGATCTTGATAGCTAGAAGGTTCATTAAAAGCTTGTCCAAACAACTTGAGTAATTGTTTCATTTGGTCCAAATCGTTCGCAGTTAGCTGTTTATAAGTATAGATCATAATGAGTTGAATTAAGGGTTTAACAATAGCTGATTACATAGGATGTTACTAGTTTAAATTCTAAAATCGATAATCTAAGTTCTCCGGCATCAGGATTCCTAGTTCAATCAATCTGTATGTCGGCCAGATCCTTCGATTCCACGACGGTACGCTGAGGATGAATTGGTAGTTTGTATTGCTGCAGTTGAAGGTTTGGCAGGGGCATTCCCCATTGGCTAGCTCAATGTCAGTATGACACCGCTAGACCATATAATTCTTACTAAAAGTCTGCATTCTGACTTCTGAATTCTGCATTAAAATGTTATTGTCAGATTGCGTTACTTACTCTTATCTCGTGAATACCAATTACGATATTGTTATCTGTGGAGCTAGTTTTGCCGGACTTACTTTAGCTAAACATTTACCTCCACATCTCAGTGTTCTCATTATTGATCGCAAACCAACTATTGGTAGTAGTGTGGAATCTACAGGCCTAATCACCGAACACACTCGTGAGATATTTGCGAGCTTTTTTGCTATTGATAAATACATCACCAATCCAATTACCTCAATTGCTGTTGTTGCTAGTAACTTTGATGATTATTTCATTTCGCAAACTGACCATAACTGGATATACCAAACTGATACCCGTGAATTAGTAAAAGCATTGGCTCAATCACTGCCAGCTAACGTAACTGTATTGGCAGGATGTTCATTGGAAAGTTACCAAAAAGACGGGAAGAACATTACCCTTCAACTGAAACAAAAAGGTGAAGTATCGAGTGTTACTACTCAATTTTTAGTTGGTAGCGATGGTGGCCATTCAAAAGTAGCTGAAGGCAATCCTAAGCTCAGTAAAAATACCCGTTATCTCTTTGGCATCGAACAAGTTTATCATGGTTATGTGCACCTAGGTCCTCATCCAGAAAAGACTATTTATCACTTTTGGTTTGGCGAATTTTCGCTCGGTTATGGTGGCTGGTTATCACCAACTGTGATCGCTGGAAAAGCTGCTTTCCGTTTAGGATTAGCCAAGCTCTATGGTAAAGATATGCAACAAAGCGGTCCGCTACTGCAAGCTTTTGTAAAAAAGTTAGTAGAAAAGAACATTATTACTATCGATCCCCCCGAAGGCAAACCAATCTATGCTTTTGGCAGTGCTATACCTCTCTCTGGCGCTTTAAAAAACATTGTTGACGACAATGTACTCTTATTAGGTGACGCTGCTGGCTTATGCGGAGCATTTGCTGCTGATGGTATTAAAGGAGCAATTGTTTCTGGTATCGAAAGTGCGCAATTAATTAAAGACTACTTCGAAGGAAACCCATTCACTTCTACTGATCTACAAAACAAAGTAAATAGTTATAACCAGCTGATGCATTACTATAAGAAACAGTTACGTTATCGCTGGATCTGGGATCAAATGAAAAGAAATGACACATTTGATGCCATGTTTAAAGTAATCCAAGCAGAAAAAGAAAACTTTTTGAATCAATTTTGTGACAGTAAAGATAAGCGCAGCAGTTTAATGTGGACAGTACTTAAAGTACGACATTTCTTTAAACTAGTGAGGTATAGTTTATTGGTACTCAGAGATATGTTGTTTTATTAAAAACTCAATTCTCGACAAACCCGCATAAAAGTTGTATAAATAATACTTTAAATAAAAACCATGATGCTATCTAACAGTCCGAGAACAAGTGAAAGAATAAGCGTTTCATCAACACGAAAAGCATTGAGAGCGTTGTTAACTGTTGGAGTACTTAGCTCCGCAGCTTGTGACAAGCTAGCAATTACTGTTAATCCTCGCCCTACTGAGCAAACAACACAACCTGTTACTCCATCTCAACCAAGTAGCACTCCCCAGACGCCTTCTCAACCACGAACCAGAGAAGAAGCTAGAGAGTATGCACACAATGAATTGTGGAGAACCGAACTCGCACATGTACAAGTAAATACTACGAGCGACAGTTGCATCGAACTGCGCAGAGCAACTAATGACGATTATACACTATGCTCTTATCAAATAGCGGTAGATGTGGAGAGTGGGCGCAATACTGAATGTCGCATTCCTGCTAGCTGGTTCTTTTCTGTATCACCTGAACATATGCGTCGAACTGAGGTAGTACAATGCTCTACCGATATCAATAAAGAGATCTGTAGAATCGTCAACGGCTACGATTCTGAAATGCGAAGAATTGCTAGAGGTTACTGTGCATTTCAACATGTGGCAGGGATGAACCGGCATGTACCAGTTGGATTCACTCGTCAGCAATTGACTTCACCAACTGATTAAACCTCAGTCACTATTTATAGTGCTGAAAATTTATTTAGCTTCCAAGTAGTAACCCGTTAATTGACGATAATAACGGGTACGGAAACCAATAATAGTAAAGATCAAGCCGATTACGCCGACGATAGTGAAGACTAGAGCAATACCTCGCGCTGGTCCGGTACCAAACCAAGAACCGATTAGTTCTGCACCACGCCCATCAGTCATGAATGGGATAGCTATGAATTGGGTAATTGGTCCGATCAGGAAAGCCATTAGTGGCGAAGCCGCCTGCTCCACACTCTGAGAAAAACCAAATACCCGTCCTTGGCGATCATGAGGAACTACTTTTTGAATAATAGTTTGTTCAGCTGCTTCAATAAAAGGCACTACTGATAAATAAAAGAAACATCCGACAGTTAACAGTGCAATAGAAGGCTGAAGCGTAAAGAAGCAGCTTACAAACCAAATAACAATATTAGCCATAAATAACGCACGCAGAGGATTTTTACCAAGACCGAATTTAGCAATTACTAAACCACCGACAATAAAGCCTAAAGTCAGGAATGACCATAATAGGCCCCAGATTTGAACAGACACTAAGGATAAACCATACGCATCCATCAAAGACATAAAGACCCCACCCAAGAGATTGTTACAGGTAGTAAATAAAATCAAAGCCATGAGTCCAGGTACTTTTCCGATAGCAGCAAGAGTACCTTTGATATCGATTTTTTTAGGCTTATCAGCAGAATGAATGATTTTCTTTTCTTCAATCTGTAGGAAAAGAAGATGGATAATAACAACTAAGGTAAGAACAATAGCGATCAAGAAGACATAATACATTCCTCCCCATCCAACTAAGAACCCACTAATAGCAGAAACAATGAAGAAAGCTGTTCCAGAAACAGTACCAACTAAACCATTGGCTTTATCTCTATTCTCTGCAGGTACCAAAAGTGTGACCAAAGTAGGTAAGGCAATATTGCGCAAATTACCAGCCAATACACCCATCAATATCAAAACCACGAAAACCCAAAGCATAGGGTTAGCTACGGAGGTAAAAACACTGGCGTCAACCGAAATATACAAACCAAAGCTGAGGAGATAAAGAATCAGTGAGACAATGCTTGACCACAACATTACTTGTTTCTTTTGATGGTGATCAACAATGCTACCTAACCAAAAACCAGTACCAGCAACCAACAATAAATAAGCACCAGACATGATAGAGGTGCTCAATACAGATTGTGTTTGTAAATAAGCAAAAAACACAATCGCAAACCAAACCGTAAGGTTGGTAATAGAAGCGACAAATGTATTAATTAAAATCTGATAAAATGTTTTCATGACAAAATTTAGCTAATTTAATAGGGCAGATTGGTACATCCTACTGTCACGATTAAAAAGAAGCAAATGGCTCAACAGGTAAAACTTACACTCCATAAAGCAAAATAGTGACAGATCCTTCGGCTACGCTTAGGATGAATTTAAGAGACATTGCCAAAGGATCAGGTTGTGTTAAAGAATGCTAAAAATAAGAATTAAACACCATTGAATGCTTTCTCTAATGCAGCAATGTCAAACTTCTTCATTTGAAGAAAAGCTTTAGTAACTCGCTCTACTTTTGCTGGATCCTTGTCTTGGAGCATTTCATCTAAAATGGCTGGGGCAATTTGCCATGATAGACCATATTTATCCTTCAGCCAGCCACATTGTTGTGATGCTGGATCACCACCGGGAGTGAGTAGACTCCATAAATGATCAATCTCTGCTTGGTCTTTGCATTTGACTAGAAATGATGTGGCCTCACTGAAAGTAAACTTATGCTCGTGGGCACTGTCCATAGCAGCAAACACCTGACCTTCAAGAGTAAAACTGCCATGTCTAACAGTACCAGCGACGTCCGGTTCTTCTCCGGCATTGTAGCGATTGATATTACCAATACTGCTATTTGGGAATGCTTGTGTATAAAGCTTCATTGCTTCTTCTGCTTTACCAGCTTGTGCACCAACATACATAAGAGTAGGTGTGATTTTTTGAGTCCATTCCCAATCTCCCATATGCATCACCTGCCATGAAACACCATAACGGTCAGTAGTCCAACCATACCATTCACTAAAAGGGTATTTGCCCAATTCCATTAATGCTTTTCCTCCACTACTAAGCTCTTTCCAAAAAGCATCAACTTCTTCTTTTGATTCACAAGCGATCAAAAAGGAGACTGCAGGAGTGAATTTGAAATAAGGACCACCATTGAGAGCCATGAATGAACAACCATCCAAATCAAGTTGTACCGTCATCAACTTCCCAGCATCTTGCCCATGAATTTCTTTACCAACGTTTGAGTAATACGTTTTGGTACCGACATGACTATTCTTGAATAAAGAAGCATAAAAATTTGCTGCTTCTTCCGCCTGACTATCAAACCACAAATGAGATGTAATTTTTTGCATATAATTTTTGTTAAAAATACATGTATCTTTTTCTAAGATATCAGAAAGAGGCCATAGAACACCAGGAGATGTACTTGTGCAATAAATAGAATTTAGCTAACTATATCTCATATCAAATCTTAATCATCGCCCCAAGTTCTAGGATTTAGGCTAGTGATAAGAGCGGACAAAATTTTCCTTATACCACCAGCAGCTACTTTCTGTTCTGAACCCTCAAGCATCTTTTGAGCACAAAAATCATTCATTGCCTTTATCAGTTCAGGCGTGGTAGGTACCACTTTTTGAGTTCTTCCTGCATTCAGACCAAATCCAATAATGATTCTCAGTTCTCCTTCAGTTGAATCAGAAAAATTGGGAAGTTTTTTAGTTACGGGATCAACTTGAGCTCCGATGACATTAGCTTTTATAGCAGTAGCATAAATGCCAATACTAGAGACGACACTGGATCCAGAAGAACCCTTTACAGCACAAACAATAATAATTTCGGTCGCAGCAAAAGATTGCTGCGCATATTCGGGGGGGATAGCATCCATGGATTCAGCCAAAGTAATCGCGATTAGATCTCTCAACTCCGGAGGCAGTAACTGTATTTGCGCACTCATCGGTCCCAGTGCTAGAGGTAATTGCGTACTATCCCGATAGTTGTCGACTCTTCTCATAGTTAAAGTTTACTTTTTACCCTCCTTTAAACCGATAGCAAAAGAAACTACTGCATTATCATCACGCGCAACGTTATGCTCTGGTGAGATTAGATGAAAATGTAAATGATGTACTGACGCACCACTATAATGAGCATCACCAAAGCGTACAGTCAAAGCCCCACCTTTTACTTGGAAATGATCGATAGCCCAAGATGCCAACTGACGCACAGTTTCCATATCTGCAGCCGATAGCTCAGTTAAGCTAGTTTTGTGAGCCTCAGGAATAATCAAAGCATGCACTCGTGTATACTCGTAAGCAAATTCATTGAGAATGAGGTTCCATCCTAACTGATGACGAATAATCTCATTGCTCCCCATTTTGAGTCCCTCAGGACAAAGTGGACAAATATGAGCTGCTAATTCTTTCTGCAGTAGTTCTTTGTATCCAGCCCTATCCTCGCCAGGAGCAATGTGAGCTAATTCTTCCATAGAAAACGTTATCTAAGTATTGTACCGCTTTTACGATCACACTGTAAGTACCTTGTAATAAACAAAGCCAAAATATTGACGAAAAACAATAAATAATGTCTAATTACTTGTAATATTTTGCCATGCTTTTACGAGATCTAGTCATAAGACCTGAAGATATTGAAACTGAATTTCACCCCAAGTATCGAAATTTAGCTGATTTCAAAGAGTTGGTATTAGTATGTGATGATCCTAATGTACGACAAGCTGGTGATGTGAGTCGAAAAATGGGATTAAGTAGAACGAAGGACAGGAAACGCTATGCAGCAGCTCGGAGAAGTTATGTAAAATGGATATTTGATCAAAACTTTCCTTATGCTGTACAAGCTATACTGGATCTCTATGATCTAGGCTTATTTTCAGCCACTAGAAGTCTCAATACCACTGATACTGCAGCACTATTATTAGCAAAAGGACTAATAGCACCTTTTGATTATCAGAATACACGACTACGCCTTGCTACTATTATTTGTGCTGCCGCTTTTTGGAGAGGTACTGTCCCTGTACCTGGGACGAGTGATGGCGGTGTCGAGATTTATAATCACTTCGAAGATGCTGACCTAGATAAGATTGTGAGCAAGTGGATAGATCAATCCGCCTCTACACAGAAGGATGGTCAACGGTTGAGATTGCGAGCAGCTTTAAGTAAATTTATTAAGCTACTCAGTAATTATCGAGGACGTAAAACAGAAATGGCAGCAGCATTTCCAATGCCAATCGAAGCAGCTCTACATTCATGGGAGACATCAACCGACATTGATGAGAGAACAAAAGCGTTTGAGATTATTAGTAATTTCATCTTAGCTTTCTTTGCTGGTGACAAAGTAAAACACTCAGCATCACGTGGATTTTCTGCAATATTTCCCTTCAATCTTGAAAGAGCAGTAGCCGATACCCGTGTCGAACTTTTTCAAAAAGCACTAAAAATTACCAGACCAGATTTAAGAACAAAGATAACTGCTGCTCATCAACAAGGTCATATTGGTAGGGAAAAAACAACCTATTCACATATAGTGCAATTTCCTAGTCTACAAGAAGCAGAAGTTGAAGACCTCAAAAACCAATTCAGAAGAAGTGTGCGGAAATGTATCTAAGCATTTATTGCTAAGTACTTAAAAAAGCCTTAGATCAAAATTTTTCTGAATAAAAAAACAGCAGACAATAAAGAAGTGTCACTAGCTATCCCTAATGATCTTTCAATATTAACCATTCATTTTACTCAGATGGTTAATATTGCTAAGCAAGTATAATAATTGTATAGTTATAAGTAATATTTACAGTGTATGACCACTAAAAACGCATCACCACGAGCATTAGCAGAATTAGCACTAGACCGACTAAGGAGTGGTGGGTACATCGATAATGCTCACGCTGCAGCATTAGCTGAAGGTAGAGCTATTCATCGTGGAGCAATAGAAGAAATATTAGCAATTGGCGAGTCTATGGATCTCAAAGCCTTTGTATTAAGAAATGGGATTGATAGAATTAGTACTTATGATGATTTGGAAGCTAAAGTAGCGCAATTGGTGGCCCAAGTAAACGGATTGCCTAGGAAGGCAGCTTTCGAAATGGTAACAGGTTGGATTAGGCATAGCCGTATGGCTAAAGCAATAGAGGCAAGTGCTGAATTTTATGTGGCCTTGAGTAGTACTATGGACGAGATTGGAGAGGATACAGTAACCGAAGAGCTGCTTACAAACGACAATTTCAGAGATTCACTTGGCCAGAATGCGGCTTATAACCGAGCGTTACGGCTCCCCTATCATCAATTCACAGCACGACGTACAGGTGATCTTACTGATGAACGGACAATGTTTGGCCGCATAACTGAAGTTAGGCCAGATACAAAAGGACGTCATGCTGAAGCTATCCGTGGATCAGACTATCAACAAGCAGTAATGGTAATGATCATTGCTGACAGACTAGCAGAAGGAACAAAAGCACATGTTGGCGTAGATATTTTCAACCTAAATCCAATTACCTATACAGATTTACCATTCGAAAAAGCGCTCAGATATACATCATCAATCCCTGCACAGCTACACAACTGGTTCCGACGAGGGTTAACAGATACACTGATCGTGACTGATAATGATCAAAACGTATTCTTACGTGATCCTGAGCGCCTACGGGGAATTGTAAATATCGTGTTAGCACAAGGAGAGAACGATCCATTATTCATTGCCTATGAGAGCGCTATAGCAGTAACGCAAAGACTAAATAGTACTGAGAGCGATCGTAAGGCTGTCTTAGTCGCACTGCATGCTTTGCAGAAAAAGCTTTATACTGTGGTAGAGATAACATTTACTGAAGCTAATCAGGAGTTACATCCTAAAGTAGAAACAGTAGCTAGAAACATAGGTTGGTTTGTGTTAACACCCGGCGATGGCAGTAAAGTCGCTCCCAAACATTGGCGAAAAATGCATTCGCTAAAGGATAGCGAAGAGCACCTTGATGAAGGTAATGCACCTAGCTTGGCTAGCGATATTACCAGCCTCAAAGAAATAGCGAGAGCTGAAGATATCGATCTCACCTCAGAGAAAAGGGAAATTACAGAACAGTTGAGAACAGAATTAGCTGCACAACCTAGGATGGATCTTGATAACATAGCAAATGCAGTACTCGCCGCTTATGGTAAAACGGACCACATGACACATGATGGCAATGTAACCTGGTATATTACCACGGTACTTTTCCGTACTAGTGAAAAATTCGCTAAAGATACTCATTACGACGGTGGCCGCAGAAAATATGCAGCAGTCCATGAACTAGCTAATTTTATTCGTAGCTTCAAAGCAAACTAGAAAGCTTTTCGTTGCGATCTAGTGGTTAGTAACTAAGTTTGATTTTCAAATCAACTATGTTTATTTTAGGTGAGCCACAACTTTTTATTTATGGATCCTAAATTTACGCAACCTTACAATCCTCAAGAGACTGAAAAAAAGATTTATGCCGTGTGGGAAAATAGTGGCTACTTCCAACCAGAAAAATTACCAGCACGAAATCAAACTCCTTGGTCATGTATCATGCCACCGCCTAATGCCAATGGTCGCTTACATGCAGGACATGCTTTGGATATCGCTTTGAAAGATACAGCTGCGCGCTTCGAACGTATGCGCGGTAAAAAGGTATTACTTTTACCTGGTGCAGATCATGCTGGGTTCGAAACCCAAGTAGTGTATGAGAAAAAATTAGAGAAAGAAGGCCGCTCCCGTTTTGGTATGGAACCACAACAGCTCTATGATGAAATTTACAAGTTCACCATCGAAAACAAACAAGCAATGGTTAATGATGTTCGCCGTTTAGGCACATCATGTGACTGGTCACGTGAAAAGTTTACCTTGGACAAAGATGTCGTAGAACAAGTACAAAAGACCTTTGTAAGAATGTACGAAGATGGCTTAGTCTATCGTGGTAAAAGAACGATTAACTGGTGTCCAAAACATCAGACCTCACTTTCTGATGTAGAAACTACTTCAGTCGAAGAAACTGGTAAATTTTATTACCTTAAATACGGTCCCTTCGTCATCGGTACTTCTCGTCCTGAAACCAAATTTGGCGACAAATATGTAGTCATGCATCCAGATGACAAACGCTATGCAGCATATACGCATGGTCAAAAGATTGACTTGGAATGGATCAATGGACCTGTGACAGCTACTGTGATCAAGGATCCCGTCATCGATATGAAATTTGGTACTGGTGTGATGACTATCACTCCATGGCATGACTATGTCGACTTTGATATGGCTCAGCGCCATCATCTCGATAGTGAACAAGTGATTGATTGGCGAGGAAAGCTCTTACCTATTGCTGGTGAATTTGCTGGAATGAAGATTCTTGATGCTAGAGCAAAGATCATAGAGAAACTAGCTGCTAAAGGTCTAGTAGAAAAGATTGATGAAAACTATGTCCATGTGGTTAAGCGTTGCTACAAATGTGAAAACTTGATTGAACCACAAGTCCGTGATCAATGGTTCGTCAAAATGCAACCTTTGGCAGCAAAAGTAATCGAGGTGGTCGAAAAGAAATCCCTCATCAATATCGTTCCTGATTTTGAAAAGAAAATTTTGCTTCACTGGATGCACAATACCATCGACTGGAATATCTCTCGTCAAATCGTCTGGGGTATTCCTATTCCAGCATGGTTCAAAGAAGGCGAAGCCAAAGTGAGTCTAGAACAGCCAGGTGAAGGCTGGGAACGTGATCCAGATACCTTTGATACTTGGTTCTCATCTGGACAATGGCCCCTACTGACCTTGGGCTATCCTGACAATCCTGACTTCAAAACCTTTTATCCAACAGATCTGATGGAAACAGGTGCCGATCTAGTATTCAAATGGGTACCCAGAATGATCATATTTGGAACATACTTAGCTGGCGAAATCCCTTTCAAAACTGTCTACTTCCATGGCATGGTCAATGATGCTCAAAATAAAAAGATGAGTAAGAGTAAAGGTAATGTCATCAGTCCAATCGATATGTCAGACAAGTTTGGAACCGATGCATTGCGCATGGCTTTGATCGTCGGTAATCCAGCAGGCTCAAATGTACCTCTCTCAGAAGACAAGATTAAAGGTTACAAACATTTCACTAACAAGGTATGGAACATTGCCCGCTTCGTCCTGACAGCTGTAGAAGAACCATTACCAGAACCAAGTAACTTGAGTGAATCAGATAAAGCGATGCTTACTGAAATTGAAGCGCTCGCGAAGGAACTCACTCTGGACATCAACGAGTATCGTTATTACATGGCTGCTGAAAAGATTTATCACTATATTTGGCATCGCTTCGCTGATGTGATTATTGAAGAATCAAAACCAATTCTTACAGGCGAAGATGCATCAGCAAAAGTCTCAAGACAGTATGCTCTCTATGCTACTTTCGTCACCTTCATCAAATTGCTGCACCCCTTTATGCCATACGTTACTGAAGAGATTTGGTCTAGTATGCCAAAAACAGCTGAAAAAGATTTACTGATGGTTACTGCTTGGCCAGTTGAACAGAATTAAAGTTGTTGTTGCAACAATATGAGGTGCTCATCTAAGCCATGAATGAATGGGAGTTGAGACACCTCATTTAATTTTACCCAGGCATAATCTTTATGTGATACAGGATCAAGTTTAATCGCAGGCTTCTGATTCACCTGCAACACAAACATTAGATACACAAAATCGAGATCAAGTAGACGAACATAGGTTGGTTTTAGTTCGCGCATTTCATATTCTTCGACAATTCCCGTTTCTTCCATTAATTCTCGCCTTACAGCCGTCAGTGCTGATTCACCATTTTCCACTTTGCCTCCTGGTGTGCCCCAAGTACCACCTTGTGGTTTATAATCTTGTCTTAGCAAAAGTAAAATTTCATCAAGGCAGAGCATGAAGCATCCTGCTGCAGTAAATTTTGGGTGAAAATCTGGCGGTTTGTGGAGAAGGACCATGGGATATAAGAGTAAGACTTAGAGTAAGACTTAGACTGAGACTAAGGTTTGGTTTTTTGTGAAGAAGGTTATCTGAAAGCCTTCGGGATCATGAATGGCGAAAGAGGTGTCTCCCCAGCTATTGTCGCGTAGAGGATGAACGATATAAGGAGCATCTTTGAATTTGCCCCATAGCTTATGAACATCATCAACTGCAAGGGAAAGAGCACAGCCAGATACAGTAGCAGCTTTTTGATTTCTTGAAAGAAGCTCAATAATGGCTGAGCCTGTATCAAACATTACTCCTCGGTCAGATGCCCCATTATCCCATTCCTCAACAACAGGAAAGCGTAAGATATCTTGGTAAAAACTCTTTACCAATGAAAAATCTCGAGGATAAAGCTTGAGACGAAACTCTGTTGTATGCATAAAAATAATACTGACTAATAACTAGCTTATAAATACTTTTTAGGCAAAAATCTTCCACCATCGATGACGCACAGGCTCTAAAGAATCAGCAAGTTGTGATCTACCTCTGAACTGAACAGTTGAATGCACGCCACGGCCACTTACTTTTACAGTAGGTAGAATTGGATCCCTATCCGCAAATGTACCGATAGGATAGGCAATAGCATAGGAAGCTATTTGTGGTTTTGTGGAGGTGTTTTGAATGGCGCAGATACTATCCCCATTTAAACTTTGCTGAGGTAGCCACAATGCTTGCACTAAATGATTTTCCCATCCACTTTTTTTTAAGCAATTGCTACTGAGTTGTAGTAGGGATGCTCCTCCTAGTTTAGGTGATCCCCATTCGATATCACAGCTAGTAGCTACAGGTTGTACAGCTAGTGGAGGTAGTTTTAAAGTACCTTTCACCTCAAAACTGTTGGAGGCGAATCGATCTGCTAAAACTACTTGATTACCTCGGTCAGTACGCTTGATGCCATTCCAATAAACGCTAGGCGTAACCGCATAAGGAATGACATAGTCAGGCTCGATATCAAATAATCGCGGAATTCTAGTCGCATGTTCTGCCGTTAGCCCTTGATTGATATGTTCAGCAATCAAAACATCTGTTTTTGGCCGATGATTGAGCTTTAATAAATCTATGCGATACAATCGCGCTCGTTCTGCATATCTCAACTCGTTCAGTAACTTTGCAGTAACTGCATGATTGCCAGACATTTTATCATAACCTGTACATGTAACTCCTTCATCCATAGCCATTACAGCTGCTAAAAGTAACCCAGATCCCATGCCTGCTTCAACAACATGGATATTCTTGGCTCCAGATTTTCTTCGGGCTAATATTGCTCGATTGCAAGCACGCAACATCAAAATCGTACGCATACAATCTGTAATAAATGATATGCAGTACTGTGTAGCAAATCTATCTTTCGTAGATAAAGCCTTTAAAGCTGGATCAATAGTCCTGTCATATAAGGCCAATAACTGATGATAGGCCACCATTGTTTCTGAGGAGATATGAAGACCACTATCGCGAGCTAACGTCTCATCGGTAATTTGTCTTACTAATTGTTCAAACTCTGAACGCATGCTGAGGTGTAATATGACTGCGAACATTACCACACATTTGGCCATTGTGGTAGTAATCTGACAATAATTGCAGGCACTAATTGTACTTTCAAAAGAGATTGGTTACTCTCTGATCAAAGTGATACTGACTACATCTCCATGAAAGTCATTGTTCAAAATTTAGCTACTGAATATCTCGATGAAGGTTCCGGTTCAATCATCCTCCTACTCCACGGATGGCAAGATAATCTCCATACTTTTGATGCACTTAGTCCTAAGCTGAGTAAGGAGTTTAGAGTGGTACGTTTGGACATGCCTGGCTTTGGCAAAACTGAATTACCAAAAGATGCTTGGAACTTAAGTGATTACATTCAGTTCGTACATGATTTCATTGTTAAGCTTAATCTAAATATTGCTGTACTCTTAGGTCATTCATTTGGGGGAAGAGTAATCATTAAAGGTTTGGCTACGAACAAACTCCAAGCTGATAAACTAGTACTCATCGGATCAGCTGGTATTGCTAAGACTAAAACACTGCGAACTACTTTCACCCGAATCCTCACCAAGATTGGAAGTATAGTGATGTACATCCCCCCCTTGCTCTTTTGGCGCAAGCAACTACGCAAAAAACTTTATTACGCCATCGGCAGTGATTACCTCAATGCTGGTCCCTTACAAAAGACTTTTCTCAAAATAATCAATGAAGATTTAAGTTCATTCGCAGCCACAATCAAACAACCAACCTTATTAATCTGGGGAGCAAATGATGAGGCAACACCACTAACTGATGGCCAGAAATTACACACTCTTATTTCCCAATCTCAACTACAAATATTTCCTGATGCTGGTCATTTCGTTCATCAAGAAAAAACTTCAGAAGTAGTTAAAACTATTAAAGCATTTTTATGCTAAAACGCTGGATTTCATGTTATCATCCACGCTATCCTCGGTCTTTGGTTTATATGCTACAGGCTAGTGAATACCATATTAAAGACTACCTTCATTGGTATCACAAAGTGAAAGACTTTCGTTATGTAGAACAACGAAAGCATTTCGTAAAAACCGGAAAGTCAGTATTACTTTTAATAACAGCTTGGATATTGGCTATCTTCCTGTACGGTTCCTCAATTAAATACTTTGTATTAGCAGAGATTTTTCCAGTACGAATCATCTCCTTAGCAGGGATCCTCTTAACCCCATATCTATTAGCGTATCTCATCCTCATTCCCCTTCTGATAATCAGGATAGTAGTTCAGAAACCAATTGAATATTTTATTGTTAAGCAAGCAAAAGAAACCATCAAAAAACACCAAGGCATTAAAATCGGCATTGCTGGTAGTTTCGGCAAAACCACAATGCGAGAGATGCTCAAAATAGTGCTAGCTGAAGGTAAACATGTAGTAGCGCCTCCTCATAGTTACAACACTCCACTAGGCATTAGTCAGTTCGTAAAAAGCTTAAAAGGTGATGAAGAAGTAATAATTTTTGAACTAGGAGAATATTATCCTGGTGATGTGCGCAAACTGTGTAAATTAGTACAACCAGATCTAGGTATAATCACGGGCATCAATGAAGCACATTTACAAAAATTCAAGACTTTGGCCAAGACAGCAAAAACTATTTATGAGTTAGCTGACTACTTGGGTGATAAACCTGTATGGATCAATGGCGATAGTGAACTAGCACTCAAATATGCTAAACCGGAACATCATATTTACAGTCAAAAGGGTGTGGATTCATGGAAAGTGCAGGATGCAAAAAGTAATCTACAAGGAACAACCTTTTCCTTAACCAACGGCAAAGACAGATTACAATTGCGATCGCAATTACTTGGATTACATCAAGTAGGTCCACTAAGTGCGGTAGTAGCAATTGCTAATCACTTAGGACTAAGTGATAAACAAATTGAATCAGGGATTGCGAAAACCAAAGCCTTTGATCATCGCTTAGAACCCAAAGTAGATGCTTCAGGCATCATCACTTTGGATGATAGTTATAATGGCAATCCCAATGGTGTAGCCGCTGTGATCAAGTTTCTCGGTTCTCTCCATACTCATCGACGCTTTTACGTCACTCCTGGGCTAGTAGAAATGGGCTCACGTAAAGATGAAGTACATCTCGCTATTGGCGAACAGTTGGCAGCAGCAAAGATCGAACATGTAGTTTTGATCAAGAATTCAGTAACACAATATATCGAGAAAGGCCTAAAACAAGCTGGGTATCAAGGTCAAATTATTTGGTTTGATAATGCCTTAGCAGCCTTTGCCGCTCTCCCCTACCTCACAATCAAGGATGATATAGTATTGCTGCAAAATGATTGGCCAGACCAGTATCAATAATTAATTCCCTATGAAAAAGACTATTGCTGTTTTCTTTGGTGGTCGTAGTGCTGAACACGATGTGTCCATTATCACTGCGCACATTCCAATTATTGATTCCTTACTAGCTATTGGTGAATACGAGGTATGGCCAGTTTATATTGGCAAAGACGGCACTTGGTATGTAGACCAAGCGATGAATGAGCTTAGCTATTTCAAACAAGCTAATTGGCAAGAAGCACTTGCCAAACAAAAACGGGTGCAGCTTTCTTTTGATCATGGATTACAGTTCATTTGGCCAGGATTGAGGCAGACCGTTATATCCATTGATATTGCTTTCCCCGCTATGCATGGCACGTATGGTGAAGATGGCAGTTTGATGGGACTACTACGTTTGGCCAATATTCCTTTTGTTGGATGTGACCTCTTCGCCTCTGCTGTAGCAATGGACAAGGTATTAACGAAACAAGTAGTAGCTGCTGAAGGTGTGCCGGTAGTGCCTTATGTATGGTTTACCAAACATGATTGGGACCAAGACAATACTGTTTGGCAGGAGAAAATTAGTAAACTTAAATACCCGTTATTCGTTAAACCAGTGCATCTCGGATCAAGTATTGGTATTTCTAAAGTAAAAGATAATAATCAACTGCTTAATGCTATTGAGGTTGCCTTTCATTATGACAACAAGGTGCTTGTCGAAGAAGGTGTGGAAAACTTGATCGAAGTGACATTACCAATAATGGGCAATGAAGATTTACAGTTAGCATCAGTAGAAAAACCAATGAACAAAACTGAGTTTTTTGACTTCAATGACAAATACTTATCAGGTGCTGGTAAAAGTAGCGGTGCCAACAATTCCTATAGTGAAATCCCCGCTCAGATTGAACCGGCATTGATGGAGGAGGTTCAAAAATTAGGTCGTAAAACATTCCTTACCTTAGGCTGTTCAGGTACAGCTAGAATCGACTTTCTCATCGATAGTGTGGCCAAAAAGGTATATATGAATGAGGTAAACACCTTACCAGGAAGTCTCTATCATCATAATTGGAAAAAGAGTGGGGTTTCAGGAGTGCAACTAATTACTAAACTGATCAGCCTAGCCCAAGAACGCTTTGCAGCTAGTCAGAGCACAACCTATGCCTTCAACTCTTCAATTTTGCAAAATGCTGGTGGCCCAAAAATTGGTTAAATCCTATGTATAAGCAAAAGATTAGACTAGTCATCAACTTCTGTAGATTTCATTGGAGAACTTGGGGGATAGCAAAGAAATTTGTCCACCAAAATGTACCTTACTTTAGTCAGTGGGAATCTGCTGAGCTGGCTGGTGAAATCTTGGCCCAAAAGATATCGGCGACTGAAGACCCCAAATGGCAAAATTCAGGAGCAGCATCACGGGAAGAATATGCGGAGTGGAGCTGGAATGGTTGTGGCATGTCTTGTCTCAAGATGATTTTGGCTCATAGACAAGAAGTGGCTGTTCCCTTAGTAACTTTAGCAAAACAATGTTTAGGATATGGTGGTTATCAAAAACCACTGAAGACCTCTCCAGGGCTTTTTTATAAACCTTTTTGTGCTTTTGTAGAACAAGAATACGGATTAAAAGCCAAGGCCAGTTCAGCTCTCACTTTTGCTGAAATAATATATACGTTAAATAAGAAGGGTTATGTGATTGCTTCAGTCAATGCGGAAATTCATAATCCTGAAAATAATCCTACCAAGACTGGTGGACACTTAGTACTGATTATTGGATACGATAGGGAGAAGAAAACACTGATATTCCATAATCCCAGCGGTCGGAATCAGCTCAATCAAAAGTCAGTGGAATTGAGCTACAAAAAATTCAAAAAGTTTTTTGCTCACAAAGGTATTATTGTGTACTAATAGCTGTACTGAACAGCTCGCATCACGCATTTATTTCCTTTCGGTAATAGTACTAAGCTTGGCTTAGTATCGATATCTACAGGTCCAGCCTGCTCAACTGCGATATGTTGTTTAGCCAATTCCATCAATACTGCCAACATTTCATTTAAAGCCAAAAGTTCTCCAACACATTTAGTTACACCAATACCGAAAGGCATAAAGGCTTCTCTTTGAACCTCGTGCAGGTTTTCTTTAGCAAATCGCGATGGTTTAAAACGTTTCACATCATCTCCCCAAATTTCCGGACTCCAGTTCGCTGTCGCGACAAAACATTGCACCATATCGCCTGGACGCAAAATGGCGTTACCCATTGCTTCATTTTGAGTTAGATTCGTACCTCTACCAATTAATGGTACTACTGGATACAGACGTAATGTTTCGCATATAACAAGGTACGTATAAGGGCAGGCAGTAGCAAAATCAGTCAATCTTTTAGGCAAAGTCTCTATGGAAGCAACTTCCTTATATACCTTTGCCTTCACTTCAGGATCGATATCAAGACAGTACAATAACCAATTAAGAGCTGCTGCTGTAGTAATATGCCCAGCAAAAAGTAAACCACTTAGGTAACTTTCAACATATTTATCATCATCGCTCAGTTTTACTAGTCTACTAAGAGTATCTTTCCTCTCGCTAGTAGCAGATGCTTGCCTTGCCAATCTAATTGGCTCTGCTAAAAGTGCATGAATCTCATCCGTAATTGCAATAAGCTTTTTAGGCAGTTTTTCAGCAGGAACAAAAATTGCCATTATCCATTTCGTAATAGCATCATTTAATTCATTCCACAAAGGCAACAAGCCTCGAGCAGCATCAGCAGATTCGCCAAGCATTCTATAGGCAATCACATTGTATGTCATAGCTTCACTCAATGGCACGATATCAACTCCAGGCGAGGAAATGGCCCCGCTTAGACCACGAACAAACCGAGCAGCTTGAGCATGGATGAGATCATGAAAAGCAGGATCTTCCATACTTAAGCTTGTAGCCGCTAGTTTGCGAGAAGCAGTGGCCTCCAGGCTTCCTGGTTGTTGTGCAAATGGTACACCACCAAAAACCTTTCTTAGCTTATCATCAGCTCTAGTGTTTCTAGGAAACTCAGCGGTTCTTTTCAATACCCCATGCATCTTTTTAGGATGAGTCAGCACGCTACCTAATTTAAATCTACTCTCCCCTGGATAAGTCCCGAACCCCAGCACTCCCCCTATAGCTTCATTAATGGCTTGGACAACAGGCTTTCCAGATATACCAGTACCAGCAAGAGCAACTCTTGTAAGACCAGCTAGACCTAATTCAACATGCTCACAAACAGGCAAAACAACTTTTTCGGGAGGAGATTCAGGATTATTCATAATCAATATTTAGTATAACACTATACAATAAACAACCAGTCCATCTGTCAGCTAAAGTTAAATACTATTTGATTGTTTTACCCTCACCAGATCAGTCATATAAGTAGTACTGATGTAAGCCAGCACATCACTGTCGGAATCATAGAGCTCAATCATATCCAAGTCTGGACGATCGAAAATGCGAGCACCTTTTATTGCTTCCACATTTGCCTGCAATTCAAGTTTCAGCTTTTGATAGTGCTCATCCGCCAAATAGAAATCAATATCACCAACATGAAAGCGATATGGATCAGGTTTCCGAATATACAAATATTCGTATATTGCTTCAGGGATATCTCCATCAGAGGCGACTACTACTGGTTGATGGAGCTTGAAGTACTTTTGATTAATATTACCACTTTCTACTGTTAATTCTTGCCTCAACTTTGTTAGCATATTGTATTCATCATCGTAGTGGCAAAAGATGCCGACATTCCCAGCATTGGGTAGATACTGACCTAAAGATTGCTTACAAAGACGGTAACTTTCACGATGAATATGGGTGATTGCTTGCAGTAAAGCTTCTTTACTAATTATTGGGCTAAAACGATAGAGTTTCATAGACTGAGAAGAGTTCTTATGTCCAAAATTAACACAAATAAAATCAAACTAAAATTGATGTTGCTAGTTTTGATTGAACTAACTGACAATTTTACTTAAGGTGTGGAAAACAGATCAAATAATTATGGAAAATACCTCTCTCCAAACTGCACTTCTGATCATGGATGTGCAAGCAGGAATTATCGACCGCGTAGCTGACAAGGAGGTCTACCTGGCTGATGTACAGAAAACTATTGATACTGCGCATCAAAATGACATACCAGTATTTCTGATTGCCGTTGGTTTCCGAACTCAAGGACCGGAAGTGAGCGCTAACAATAAAATGTTTGGGTCAATGACTACAACCATACCGATTACCTTTCTTGATCCTAAGCCATTGATTTTGCCAACAAAAAATGATGTTGTAGTAATCAAACGACGTGTTAGTGCTTTTAGTGGTAGTGATCTGGAGATATTACTACGAGCAAAAAACATTAAACATTTAGTCTTAGCCGGTATCTCCACAAGTGGAGTAGTGCTATCTACTACCTGTGAAGCTGCAGATAAAGATTATCAAATAACGGTTCTCGAAGACCTATGCACCGACGCTGATCCTGAAGTGCATCTGGCTTTGACTAAGAAAATATTGTTGCGTCACGCAAATGTGATCAGTAATGAAAGTTGGAGACAACAACTTAGTAAGTAACTAAAGTTATCTGTTATGCAGAGAAATTGTCATACTTGTAATCAACTATTCACATTTAGTGATAAGGAAAAAGCGTTTTATGAGAAAGTATCTCCTGTTTTTGCTAATCAGAAGTATTCAATCCCAGATGCCGCACACTGCCCTGACTGCCGCCAAAAACGTCGTCTGCGCTTCCGAAATGGTCTCAATCTCTATGGACGACAATGTGACTCGTGCCAAAAAGACATCATTGCCGTGTATCCCAAAGATACGAGTTATCCTGTCTACTGTCCTGAATGTTGGTGGGGAGACAAATGGGATGCTTTGCACTATCAAATCGCTTGGAATGATCAATCTCCATTTGAAAACATCAAAAAACTCCTACAAACTGTACCAGTACTGTCATTGATTAATACCAATAGTGAAAATAGCACCTATGCACACGATGCAGAGAATAATAAAAACTGCTATTTAGTCTTCTCAAGTATCGGTTCTCAAGACTCAATGTATATGGTGGATAGCAACAAGATGCGGAACTCCATGGATGCCTATTGGAGTATTGACTGTGAACTCTGCTATGAAATCATTTCCTGTAGTGAATGTTATCAGACTGCATATAGTACACATTCCTATCGACTCAACTTTTCTTACTTTTGTGATTTTTGTGGAAATTGTAACAACTGTTTTGGTTGCTTTCATTTGAGCAATAAAGAGTATCACATTTTCAATCACCCCTATTCTAAAGAAGAATATGAAGCTAAAATTGCTGTTTATAAAAAGCGCATGGAGACATGGGCTGGTTGTGAAGAGGTGAAAAAAGAAGTAGCCTCATTTTTTGCTACTCAACCTCATCCTGCCAGTATTCTTACTCTCTGTGAGAATAGTACGGGTGACTTCTTAGTGCATAGCAAAAATTGCCAGGAGTGTTACAACGTTGTCGACAGCGAAGACTGTGGCTATCTCTACGATTGTGTCACCATGAAAGACTCATATGATTGCAATCTCTCCGGTCGCTCGGAACTGATGTACAACTGTCAGAGCTGTATGGGCCAAAATAATATTTGTTCTAGCTTCAGCGCCAATTGTAGCAATATCATCTATTGCGATCACTGCTTCAATTGTAACAACTGCTTTGGCTGTGTCGGTCTACGACGCCAAGAATACTGCATATTCAACAAACAGTATTCCAAAGAAGAATATGAACAATTGCTACCACAATTGATTCAAAAAATGATGACGAGCAATCAATGGGCGGAGTTTTTCCCCAACGAGCTTTCACCTATAACATTTACTGATAGCGTAGTACATAATCACTTTCCTCAACCTGAGCAAAAAAAAATTCAGACTATGCTTAGCGAAAATGCTGCCAGTACAGTTACCCCATTGGGACATAAGACTAATTGTGCCGTATGTCACAAGGATTTCTTGATGATCAAGCAAGAGTTAGCTTTTTACCAAAAGCAGGAATTGGCATTACCAGCAATTTGTTTTGCTTGTAGACAACAACGCCGAATTGAAGAGCGAAATCCCCGTCATTTGATTAAGAGAAATTGTGCTAACTGTCAGCAACCGACTCTTTCAACTTATCTAGTAACAGATAAAACGATTACTTATTGTGACAACTGCTACAATCGCGAGAAAATCTAGTGGTAGACAGCAAAACTAAGATACGCTAGCGTACACTCTCAATTTATATTATGTCTGCAGAACACCCAGCTTTGACCGGAAAAGTAGAAAGGCTACTGACTAGCTCACTTTTAGATAAACGTGCAACCGATCGTCGAAGTATTCACTGTACGCTTTTAGGTATTGATGAAGACCGTTGTCAGTCTTTAGGAAAGGTTCCAACAGTGAAAGAAAAAACATCATTCTTGATTACTAAACCAGAAATAGTAAGTGCTAATCTGCCTGGAGCAGACGAAATGGTACTGAATACTAGAATGTGGAGTGGTGTTTCAGTAGAAGAAATGATAAAGCTGGCAACAGCTTATGGACTACCTGGAACTAAAGCAGTAGCCTTGCAAATTGCTGAACTGATCGGTGCCAATATTGTGGTCAGTGGCATTTCAGAATTCACCAGTATTGTTCCCACTTCTTTACTTAAATTCCCTGATTGTCGTTTAATGGTGATCACGCGAACTGTACCGTGTGTCTCAGCTGGCCAACAACTGGCAACTGCTTTCCCGGGCATCGACCCATCGACATTTCCTGATCTAGCTCTTGGCATCCGAGGATTAGTTGGAATGGTTTACAAGGGTGGTGATATTAACCTTCAAGACGAAGTACTAGTGCAAAGAAGAGGAATTGAATTAAGATACTAGAAAATTTCAGTTCTTTATTTGGATATAACTTAATAAGCTTTGGTACTGCCAAGCACGTTCTTGAGCAATAATTCTTTCATAGTCATCTTGTTTTGACCTAGATAGAGCTTGGAGCGCATATTGGGCAGCACCAATAGCATGTGTACGTACATGCGCGGTAGCCACAGCTTGCCCTGTCGCACGGGCTGCTGACCGAGCTGGAGTATCTTCGCCTACTTCTCGAGCCGCAGCATGTGCTGACAATGAAGCTGTACGAATCACTTTCATGCTAAAAATGCCCGTATCTATCCAATGCTGTAATGCCACCAATGCTTGTTGAAGACGATAATCTTGCGGATACTTTTCCACAAAATAAGGCATTACGCGTTCGGCACAGGCAATCGTCCACCGAGCTAATGTTTTGTGCTCAGCAGTTTTGATTAAAGCTACTAAAGCTTCATCTTGATCTGCTAAGGAAAATTTACGTTTCGCCATTTTGTTGTGGAATTACTTGAATAAGTATACTCGTGGGAGGGAAAAACAAAAACAAGATTAATACTCAGACTGAGGAAGGAATAAGATTGAGAATTAACTTTAGTCTCAGTCTAAGTCTTAGTCTCCCCCCTTTCCTTCTCTATGCTTTTATGTCAAAATCACACTTCTATTAATTAATTGAAAATGTTTCGGGCAATAGATACTGCTAACGGATGCTCAACTATTGAAGATCCGGAATGGAGAGAGACTGAGGAATGTTTACTGTATGTAGAAGGCGCGTTTTTGAAACCTGAAGCTATTGTTGAAAAGCTAAGAGCATTGGCAGCCTTTACTCGCCGATCAATCGTGGGGCTCATCCCATCACATAGCACCCCACAAGGTAGACGATATTGGGCTAGAGTAGATATAAGCAAAATGAATCGGAGTAAAAGAGTACAGACGAACCTAGTGCAATTAAATGCATCAGCAAATTGTGTTTCTAATTATGTACAAACACTTCGGCCTCAAGCAGTAATTGGCTACAGTCAGGGCGCAAATGTTGTGCTTCGTGCTCAAATGAGTTCACCTCAAAGTTTTCCACCAATCATAGCAATTTGTCCCGGAGTAATTGAAGGACTTACCTATGAAAAAACCACCGATGTTAGCTTGATCGGAGCTACTGAAGATCAATTCATTGATGAAGCATTAAGAAAAGTGCTAGTAGGCATGCTAGGTGTACATGAGTATGTGCTTCACGGTCACACACATGATTGGTCTGAAACAATGGCCAAAGCAGCTGCTGATATGTTTAGAGGTATTTCTACTCACTAACCTACTAGTATAAGTCTGGTGCTGTAGTTCTTTTGTACTTGATTGCCCTTAGCACTCTGTGTTAGGAATGTATCACTCATAATTATGACATGATACTAGCCCAATTACTGAAGAAAGCAGCTACGATTGAAGAGTTATCAGCGTTACTCGACGTACTGCTTACCAATAAAGAACGTGCAGAAATTGCTCAAAGAATTGAAATAGTGCAAAGATTAGAAAAAGGTGAAGCACAACATAAAATTGCCCAAGCCCTTAAAGTAGGTGTAGCTACGGTAACGCGCGGTTCTGCAGCCATAAAAAGCCCAGAATATAAAAATACTAAACACTTATTTAGTAAATTAAGGACCGCAAAATAAATAGCTTCCAAGCATTGTCTCTAATTTCACCATGCGTAAGACTAGTCTCCAGCCAAGTAGCATATCTTTTAAATTTGCCAATTTAAAAAGATCCCGTCTTCACTTCTCCAGCTCGTTTAAAAGAAGCGACGATCACACCCGTTGGTGAAGATTTGGATTCTAAAAGTGTAAAACTAGCAGGAATGGTACCAGAACCAAATAAACGTTTTCCGGTGCCTAAAGTAACTGGGAATATTTTTAACCAGAGCTCATCCACTAGGTCATGAGCTAATAAAGTCTGGATCAATTCACAGCTGCCATGGACTTGTAGATCTGGTCCATCTGTTTGCTTGAGCTTTTGAACCTGAGCAACAACATCGTCATTCAAGAACACTGATTTTTGCCAGCTATGTTCTTTCAAAGTACGTGAAGCTACATACTTGGTGGCATTGTTTATACCCGCCCCATCTTCTAGATGATTTGGCCAGTAAGCAGCAAAAATTTCGAAAGTCTTTCTACCTAATAAAAGATCAAATGGTTTTTCCATTTGTTCAGTCATTACTTTACCCAAAAACTCATCAAAATATGGAACCGTCCAACCACCGTAAGTAAATCCAGCAGTGGAGTCTTCCTCCGGACCACCTGGAGCTTGCATCACACCATCAAGCGACACGAAGGAGAGCACAATAATTTTACGCATACGAATGAGCTTTAATTGATCAGAACTACTGTAGCAAAAAATAGCACTTCTCTAAACTAGACTTAGTATTACTTGTACGGGATGCGTCATTGGGACTATATTGACGTCAACATTTTAAATACATGTCTATGCACAAGGTGATTATCCTCAGTGGATTTGTTCTGCTCTGTACTGGTTGTGGCGAAGTGGCCCCCACTCCCAGTCCAACACCAACACTCCCAACTACTGCAAGCATAGATCCTCGCTGTCTCATGACGCCAACGCCTAGTATGGATACAACAGGAATTATTTGTCCCGGCGGTACTAGTGGGGATGGACGTACTACAACACCAACGACAATAGCTACCCCATCACCAACTGATCCTACGAGCACTCCAATTTTCATATCACCAGTACCTAGCTTCACACCTAGAGCAGCGGTCACATCCACTGATATAGCCTGTCTCACTGGTCATTGGCATCAGGGCGCCAGTGAAATACTTTTCCAGTACATGCAGACACTATCAAATACACCTCTATTGGTAACCTCAGGCAGCAGTATTGACTTCAACTTTACCCGTTCAGGAAATAGTGGGACATTTACACAAACATTCAACAATGTCGTATTAGAGAGCTCTAAAGCTAGTCAGCTCAGTAGAAATGGACAAGATAATTACAAATTCATGTTTAATGGTACCGCAATAGGCTCTTTCGAAAAACGTGACGATGGCAAAATCTACTTCTTTGATATCAAACCCGATGGTGTCACAATAAAAATTGATGTAAATGGTGAACAAATGTTATCAGATGCCAGTCTAACAAGTGCCATGTTGCCGGTATATGCAACTGAGGTAGGTATCAGCTGTCACACAACTTTACAACTGACTTACAATATTCCAGGACGAAGTACGACTATTTATCTCGACCGGGAATAAAAACAACAAACAGCAGGACACTTCACTCACATGAATAGAAGTGTTATATTAACCACTAATATATTTTTATGAAGAATCGACCTCAAGAAACGGTAATAAATAGTAGTAGAGCATTGGCATTAGCAATTCTCATGTCCGCTTGTACAAAACAACCTAGAGCAAGTCATGCTTATCCGAACGGTTCTTCAGTGCAAGTATCTTTAGATACTACCACACCAGAACTACTAGGAAGCCAAAATGGTGGAACAGAGGGACGAGTAATATTAGCAAGAATACTAGAGTCAGGTAGAGTTATGACTGGACCGGCTACCGTAAGATTATCAATGAGCGGTGGTGATGGAGAGATTGATAACTATCAGGATGGTACCTACTCAAGAACTGCTGCTCAAAATACTGTGATTATGGATACAGTTTGTTTTGATTCTACAGGCACATCTACAACAATTGTGCCTGCAAATACCAATTGTCCCGCCGGTCTCACACTAGCAGGTGTATTTACCGCCAGGTTATTTGACCATGGTGGCACCAATCATCTTCGAGCTACTGTTATTTCACTGTCATCACAACCAGAGGCAACTCTAGTTGTAAGATAAGAACATTACACCCCTATGGATAGAGAAAGTAGTAATGAGATTAGACTAGCAGTAGCAATTGAGAGCGCATTGGCAGCTGGTAAAATTCTTTTACAATATTGGGGACTATCAGAAGATGAGTTGAAACTAAAGTTTAAAGTAGATCAATTTGATCCAGTGACTAAAGCAGATCAAGAATCTGATAGTTTTATCCGGGCTCAAATCACACAAAGTTTTCCCCAAGACCTCATTCTTTCTGAAGAAAACGATTTTACACCAGACTTGTATGATGAGCGAGTATGGATGATTGATCCTATGGATGATACTAAGGCTTTTTTAGCTGGAAAAGATTCATTTTCAATCAGCATTGCTTGTGTAAACAATGGTATCCCTGAAATTGGGGTGGTATACGCACCAGCTCGTGAAGTCCTTTATTATGCAATCAAAGGTAAAGGTGCATTCATGGAAAAAGATGGTAACAAAAAACAAATATTCGGAAATGAACGATCTTCTCTAGCAACAAGCAGGATTATCATCAAGCTACCCAGTCCAAGAGATAGTGAAAGACCATTAGATATCATTGTAAAAACCGCACTAGCACAAGCATTTATCGAAGATGGTAGTATTGCTTTAGCTATTGCCCGCATTGCTGCTGGCGAAGCTGAATGTACCATTTGTACCAATCCAAGAGTGAGCAAATGGGACTCCGCAGGCGGACAAGCGATTCTTAATGAAGTTGGTGGCATAGTTACTGACATAAAAGGTAAGGCACTTAACTATAAACAAGCTGAACGTGGATGGGCTAGTCTTGTCGTTGCTTCGGTAAATTCAACAATACATGAGCAATTCATTAGTCACTTAGAAAACTAATTTAGCTTTATATCAAGCCCATGCCAAAAATCACAACAGCCAAAAGAATATTATCATCAGCTGAAAGCACGGCGCTCCTTAAGATACTTAAGGCTCGTTTTGAGGAAAATATGCAACGTCATAAGGGCTTAGTATGGAAAAAAATAGAAGCAAAACTCAGCGTCCAATCTGAAAAGTTATGGTCATTGCATGAGATGGAAAGGAGTGGTGGTGAACCAGATGTCGTAGGATGTGATAAGAAAAAAAATGAATATGTTTTTTTTGATTGCTCAGCAGAGAGCCCAAAGGGGCGACGTAGCCTTTGTTATGATAAGGCAGCATGGATTTCTAGAAAGACTTTCAAACCAGATGGTAACGTCCTAGATACAGCAGCTACTATGGGGATAGAGTTACTTACTGAAGATCAATATCAAGTACTACAGCATCTTGGCAGCTTTGATGCCAAAACATCTAGTTGGATACAAACACCGGCAAATATTAGAAAACTAGGTGGAGCAATCTATGCTGATCGCCGTTATAATCACGTCTTTATCTACCACAACGGTGCAGAATCTTACTATAGTGCTAGAGGCTTTAGGGGGGCACTACTAGTTTAGTGTGATATATAACAGAAAGCTAGTTGCTCACTATTACCTGCCCACGAGAAGTATTTGTGGTCTTTTAGTCCTGATTTAGTTATAATTATTCATCAAACTTCTTTTTGATGACCTTATCTGAATCGCTTGGAGAGCGGGACATTATTCGGCTCAAAGTTACATGCACTGACCAAGATCAAGAACCATATAGTGCTGCAACGCAAAGATATGGATGGCAAGGTTACCTGTATAGAATTAGCAAAATAACAGATGTGTATGCTGAGTATTTTGATGGCGCTACACTCGGAAGCGAAATTATCGTAGATGCTGCTCGACTGGTACGCTTAATGACAGCCAATGACGCTTCAGTAAGTACTTTGGCTCAAGTATTAGTAGTAGTTGATAGTATTACCGCGAAGATTCATAGACTTATTACTAGTCTCCACAATCCTGAAAATAGCAATAAAGCGCGTATTCATTGTTTAGCAATGGTTTTAGCAGAAATCGATTCAGTCCTGGACTTAGTAGACATTGAAGAAAGACGCCAAACAGTCCAAGCACAAAGATTAGCTGCTGCCAAAAGAGAAGCAGAATTACTGGCAATGATCCCGGTTATAGTCAGTACATATTTGAACCTTCCTCAACACCAGACAGATGAAGCTATTCATATTCGTTACAATCAAACCACGGAAGAAGATGACTTAATATTAACCATCGCGCCCAACGAAAAATATCCTGATATAGTCCGCAGAAAAATAACTGTGGTAGGACTAGACAGCCAAAAATCAGTAGATAACAAAATGGTCTTTTCTTCCGCCAACTTTACTGCAAAACAGCTATCGGTACAACGTATTCACTGAAGCGAGACGAAACTGTTGTTTGTGATAAATGTTATTTAGATAATGTTTATTAAACTCGCGAAGATTTCACGACCGCTCTTTTACTCTTTAGCTTGGTCTTCGCAGGAATTTTAATAACAAACGTTTTTTTGCTGGGCTTTCTGGCAAAAGATTGATCTTTTGAATTACCCATTCAGGGTACTCATTATTATCTCTATGATTCCCGTTGAGATCGTCAATATTTTTTTCACAAAGATCTAGAGCATGTTCATTTCCAGTCAGTATATCTTGATAAGTACTAGCCATAGCTACATATTTTTGCAAAAAATCAGACAAATCCTTTTCTGAGAGCAGAGTCCTCAAAGCACTGACAATAGCCACATTGAGTACTCCCCTAGATTCAATAGTATCCAAATACAGCTGCTCAGCAATGTCTCTGCGTATTCGCTCAGTAATTTCTACAGATGGCATAGTTTGATTTGATCTTGTAGCTATTTTCTCTTTAGCTTTTTGAAGAGCAACAATAAACTGTGATAACAAGATTGCTTTCTTTGCGCCATTGGGAAAAAGATTAATTTTGTAAGTAATCCATGAAGCTGTATCAGCTAATTCAGATTCGGTGCGATGAACAGTTTTACCAATGGTATCAATGTTAGCAACTATAGCATCGTAAGCTCTTTCAGTGCCCACCAATAATGCTCTTTGGTTGCGAAGGAGCCCAGCTTCAGCTTGCATAATATTATGAAACATATAAGGAGTCAGATACTCCTTTAAAGCATCTTTAAAGCTCTCACTAAGCTTGCCTGATGATTCACTGGCCACTTGCACAACATGCCCACCACAGCGAACCTGAAAAACGACCATTTCAGCCTCATCTAATCTAGCTAGCAAACGGCTTTTTTGTGCAGCATCAGCTACTTGTTCTATTCTTTGCTGGATAGTGCTCAGTGGCTCAACAATATGCCCATGTCCAGTCGCCATAACTTTATCAAGCAGTTGGTCACAGACATTGATACGAATACTGTCTTCTGTGAGAGCTTGATCTCCTTCATCAACCAGGCCGGTCCCTGCAGTTAATGATTTCATTACATTTCTTACTACCACAGGATCTACTCCTAAAGATTTTATAGCAGCTCGTGAGGGGCCATTATCTTTATCGCCATGACCAAGGATTTCTGACATATGTTTTTGTGTATTATCCCATTCGTAACGCTATAGTTAAGTATACCTCAAATAGCAAATATTATCATCAGAACTGTTCTAATCTCGGGGTGTACTTCTTATATTTGAAACTAATAAATACACATAAAGGTAACAGTACTACCAACAAGCTAATACCGATGATCAAAAAACCCTTTGCATATGATGATGATTCGATCAATACTCCCAAGAGAAAACAAACTATAGCACCAACGGCTTGATCAAACTGTGCTGACACAGAAAGCAGGGTGGCTTTGAATTTGCTAGCATGAATCAGTTCTAGTTGATATCCTTCATCCAGACGACTCAAACCCCACTTATAAGCATTAATAAGAATAAACAGTGCCAATACAATCCACGGTGTAGTAATTAAACCAAGAGCAAAAATACAACACATAAAAACCCCTATTTGAAACTGATAAAAAGAAACTAAATTAAAGAAATTCTTTAACTTACCGCTATAAGCCAATATCAATGAAGCAAGTAAGCGTCCGGCACCAAAAAACACACCAAACCAAATGACAGGTATTTCTAGAAAGACTTGATATGGCGCTCGAAATGAACCGACAGCAAACAAAGTTCCGGTCATTAAAGCAGAAACGATCACAATTGGGAAAAAATTTAAGCGATATCCCTCTTGCACCACTTGTTTAAAATTCGTTGTGCGAATCTCTTCTATGTGTTTTTGACGACCGGGCGGTGTCACTAAAGAGGTTGCTGCTAGTAAACCGATACTATCAATGACTAATGATAGTACAAATGGTGCCTTATAACTGATCTCCACCAAAAAAGGGGCAAAAGCAGAGAAAAAGATGGGAATTGAGAACCCAACAGCACTCACCTTTCCCATGATCTTGGTATAATCTTGATCGCGCTTCAAAGCACGTAAAGTATCATGCATAAAAGCGCTGCCGGTACCACTATGAAAAGCTTCACTAGCACTAAAAAATACTGATCCGATTATTAATAAGATTACATTGTTAGCTAAAAGAAAAAATAACGTAGAAATCACCATGCACACTCTGGATATTACTAGCGCTGTTTTATGCCCAATTTTATCTGAAATATAACCACTTGGAATTTCAAAAACAAAGCCAGCCACACTACTGATCGCAAGGATCAGACCAATAGTCTGAGCAGTAACTTCGGGAATTGTGAGATAATAAGCACCAAGAATAGCTGCGAATACCCGTTTATTAGCAATAAGTAATAGAGCAAATTTCCAAATATTTCCTTGAAGGCGTATCAAAGTTTCCATGAAGAGTAGACAGTTATGCTTATATACTATCTCCCTACAATCTCAGCAGCAGCAATAAGTTATGTACGGCAGAAGCATAGAATCATACTAAAGAATGTCAATAAATGATTAAGCTTTTCTATCTGCAGTAGCAAGAAAAAGCTTTAGAAACAAAAGTATTTGTGGTTGCATGAAGTTGCTGATAGTCTACAAAAAATAGTATCAATCAAGCCATGGAGCGAGAATGTAAAACATGCCAACAAACATTTTCTTTATCAGCAATCGAATTAGAAAATCATAACAAATTGGTAGCCACCATTGGTGAACAGAAAATTGCATTACCCCTACCAACTCATTGTAGTAATTGTAGTAATCAAAAGCGTCTACGTTGGATTAATTACTCCAATCTCTATAGTCGTACCTGTGATGCTTGTCAGAAAGAGATTATTACTATGTACCGACCCGACAGTGACTATATCGTGTACTGTGCTGATTGTTACTTGGATAAGACCAATAGCCAATTGGACTATGATAAAAATCAAAGCTTTTTCAGTCAATTCCGCCAATTGATGAAAATTCAGCCATGGCAAGCATTGAATAATGATAGCGCAGGGGCCGCTAATAATAGTGCCTACACAAACTATGCTGCTAAAAACCAGAATTGCTATTTACTTTTTGGTGGTGGGAACAATGAAGATTGCTACTACTGTTGCCAAATACAAGCATCAAGAAACTGTGCTGACTGCACATTTTGTGAAAATGTAGAGCTATGTACTGAAATGCTTAATTGTTATTGTTGCTACAATAGTAGTTACTTAGTGAATTGCCGGTCCAGCAGGGATTGTTACTTTAGTTATGACTTAAGCAACTGTAGCCACTGTCTCTTTTCCTCAGGATTAAGAAATAAAGAATATTACATTTTCAATAAAGCTTATTCTAAGGAGGAGTACGAAAAATATCGGCAAGACAATTTTTACACTGCCTCTTTTAGCAGATGGCAACAGTTAGTGGAACAGTTTGAAACCTGGTATCAAAACACGGTGCGTCAAAATCTCAACAATCGGCAGACTGAAGAGTGTTTGGGTAATGATTTACAATATAGCAAAAATACCTCTGGCTTTTATGTAAACAAAAGTGAAGATTGCCGTAATTTACTCAGTGGTAATTTGTGCAAAAACGTCTCAGACATATTTAGCGCCGACTCTTCGGAATTATGCTATCAAGGAGTGAATATTAGACGAAGTTATAACATTATTTGCAGTTCTTTTTGCGTTCGCTCAGATAATGTTCTTTATTCATTGAGGTTCAAAGATTGTAAAAACTGCTTTGGCTGTGTTGGTCTAATAAACAAAGAATATTGTATTCTCAATAAACAATACAGCAAAGAAGCATACGAAGATTTAGTCTTACATATTATTCGTGAAATGCAGGAAGATGGCGCTTGGGGTGAATTCTTTGCGGATGAATTTTCACCATTTCATTACGAAGAAACGTTTGCCAATGATGTTTTCCCAATGGAAAAGCCGGAATTTATTATTTCATCATACGTAAGTACATTGCCTGACAATATTAATGATACTGATAGCACCATTACCAAAGATGCCCAGACTTGTTTCACTTGTAGTAAAGCATATCGTATTACTGAACAAGAATTATCACTCAGTAAGCAATTACAAATTCCATTACCAAGATCCTGTTATCATTGTAGACATGAAATTCGTCAACGTCGCCGACCAAACTTCCGTCTGCATAAGACCACCTGCACTCAGTGTCACAAAGACATCCATACTAATTATCACAATGATCAGGGACTCAAAATCTATTGTGAAGATTGCTACCAAAATACAATAGTAATCAATTGATATGTCTCAATTAAAAGTCGCTTTATTACAAATGATTGGTGACAGTGATGTACAGGCAAATACCGAGAAGGCTACCCAATATTGTCGAGAAGCCAAGCAACAAAATGCAGATATTATTCTCTTCCCTGAGCTGTGGAATATTGGTTACACAGCTCCACCACAAGATGCTGCGGGCTTCGCACAATGGCAGGTAGCTGCCACAGACAGTCGAGGAAGCTACCTACAACACTTCATCAAGCTGGCAAAAACTATGGAAGTGGCAATCGTAGCTACGTACCTAGAAGGAGCTGACAATAAATTGTTCAATGCAGCTACTTTGATAGATAGATTTGGCACTATTCAATGTACTTATAGAAAAGTACATACTGTTGATGCCCTTTGGGAAGCAGTGCTCACTCCAGGTGAGCAGTACTTTGTCAGTGATCTTGATACTGCTCAAGGAAAAGTAAAGATTGGCATTATGACATGCTACGATCGAGAGTTCCCAGAGGTAGCTCGAATTCTGATGCTCAAAGGCGCAGAAATTATTTTGGTACCTAATGCTTGTGAAATCGAAGAAAATCGGATCGCTCAGTTTCGCACTCGTGCTTTCGAGAATATGGTTGGAGTAGCAATGGCTAATTATGCTAGTCCACAGCAGAATGGTCATTCTATCGCTTTTGATGGCATGCGGGTGAAAGGCTCTTATCATGATCCTCTTTTAGTTGAAGCAGAGGGCAAAGAAGGGGTATATATAGCAACTTTTGATCTAACTGTTTTGCGTGAATACCGAGAACGAGAAATATGGGGGAATGCTTATCGAAAAGTGAAAACATATCATCAACTACTCAATGAAGAAGTGGAGCAGCCATTTACTCGTAAGGACGCACGTCGGTAACAGAATATATCTGATATTTATGAGCACAGAACTGATCACCATTGCTTTGTTAATAGCAGCACCAGAAAAAAGTGAATTGGTGCAGCTCCATAGCACCCTTTCAGAGCAATATGAGACTCAAGGGAACAGTGAATTTCCTGCTTTTACTCCGCACCTTACCCTTTACCAAGCAGTTTTTCCTTCTGAAAGCGTTAATACCGTCTTAACTAGTCTGGCAACTGTAGCAAAAGTTACAACTAGATTAGCTGTTTTACCCGCTGGTATCAGCATCAAAAACTGTTATATAGCCATAAAATTCGAGAAAAATCCTCTATTACTAGCACTACACAAAAAGACCTTAGCACTACTTAACCCCTTCAGAAATGGTGAAATAAAAGCTAGTTACAAAGACGAAAAGACAGTGCTCACTGAAGCTGAAAAAACAAACATTGTTGAGTGGGGATATCCGTATGTTCTAGATCTTTATCAACCTCATGCTACTATCGTCAAATTATTAAATAAAGAGGATGTGAAAAGCGCCAGTAAAATAATTGAGTGGCAGAAAAACGTTACTTTGTATGCGCTAGTGGCTATAGTCACTCCTGTGGGTAAAAATACGTCAAATACAAAAACGATACATAGCTTTCCCTTACTATGAACCTACAACAATTACTCCAAGAAGCTGAAAATAACCAGTGGCCAATCGGCGTGTGTGCACAAATTATCAACAATAACCAAAAAGTCCTTCTCATTCAAAGAGCAGCGAGTGATTGGTGTTCAGGCGTATGGGAAATGCCCGGTGGAGGAAAAGAAAATAGTGAAGACTTAATTGCTTGTTTGCGCCGTGAAGTCAAAGAAGAAACAGGCTTAACCATTACTAGTGAACCAAAACTAATAGGCTACTTCGATTTTTGTCACAACGAAAATGCATTACCGAAACGGAAGTTTTGCTTTCAAATCTCAGCTACTTCAGGCAACGTACTGCTTAGCCAGGATCATAGTAACTATGGTTACTTTTCGCTGGCTAAAATACAAGCCTTAAAGGTAGAAAGTGCTGATAAAACACCGTATCAGATATTCCGGGATCATTATCAACTGTTAATCAAAAACTTAACGGTAAAATAAATTGATTTATTGATTTTACTCTAGCCACTGTAAAGATTCCTCAAACTTTCTCCAGTACTCAGGAAAGCGCTTTTCTATAAATGGGCGAATAATCAACTCTGTTTTTTCTTTTGCCTTTTGTTTATGTGTATCGTCCGAAAATAAAGCTGCGCGATTATTGTCTAATTTATCTGCCATTTTTACTTTTAGTAAATCTTCATCCCCCACTGAAATAATGCTTTGGAAAAAACTTTCCCAAGTCTCACTTGGACTCCATGTTAAAGCTTCAACTCCAGCTTTGATAGTAGTACCAAATTCCTTTTCTAAATTTTGCACATCATAATCTGACCATTCACCCAGGTCATGACAAAGAGCAATCAAAACAGCCTTAGTATTTTTCACACCAAATTCTTCCAGCAAAATCCTAGCTACTCTAAGCGGATGACGATTGTAAGTGCCTTCATACATAGTTCTTGGTGTATTGTGATACTCCTCTACTATCTTGATCGCTTTTTCAACTTGAAGCTTATCTTTCGGTTCAATTGCATTTAGAACCACTAATTTATGAGCTTCTAAATCTTCGTAGGTGACTAGATTTCTGTAGTACTCGTTCATAAGTCTCATTACTGTCGAAGGATTTTCTCCATTGCTCTTCCCTTTGCCAGTTCATCTACCAACTTATCAAGATAGCGAATTTCTCGCATAATAGGTTCTTTGATCTCTTCGATGCGGACACCACAAACTACACCTGTAATTAACGTGCGTGCAGGATTCAATTGTGGAGCTTGAGCAATAAAGGTCTCTATATCTGTCTTTTTTGCTAGTTGGGATTCTAACTGTTTCTGGCTATAGCCGGTGAGCCAACGAATAACGGTATCAACTTCGGCTTTTGTACGTCCTTTTTTCTCAACCTTGGCAATATACATTGGATAAACACTAGCGAAGCTTATTGTATAGATGCGATGCTTTTCCATAATGATTATTTAGATGCAGAAGCGCCCACGCCTAGCAATCCAGGAGACTGCTCAGCCATTTTGAGTACTTTTTCTAAACCTTTTAAGTTAAGGTCTTCAAGTTTTTTGAAGCGAATGCAGCTTTTTCCTACACTTACTTTTCCCAGGTCTGCTTTATTTTTCTCAGCCAAATATTCACCATTTTTGACTGCACAAACATACAAACTAATATAGTTCTTCTGATTAGCTAATGATATGACTGGCCAATCAAGCATTTCCTTTTTAGAATTCTTATATTTGAAACTACCGTATCCCAACATATTATAAGCAAAATGCGCCTTGAGTGACGGAGCTATTTTTTGAATGAAGTTATGAAGAAACTGTACAGCTTCAGTACGCTCTGGTGGAACAGCTTTGAGATATTCTTCTACAGTCTTTGCCTTCACTGGCTTAAACATGTTCATAATGTTTCTTTAATTTTCTATCAGCGATTGTACTCGAAGAGATGATTTTAGTCATTTCCGTCTTCTTCGTATTGATTAGATTCTAATGCAGATGCACTGAGCTCTCTAGAAGTATCACTCACTCTATATTTACTAAATATTCTTTTTAATTTAGTTTTGAAGTAGTTATAATTTTAGCTTTTATGGAAAAGATTACTGGTATTGGAGGTTTCTTCTTTCGTAGTAAGGATCCTGATGCGCTGGCTAGTTGGTATGAGAAGAATTTTGGTATCAATAGCATGAGTAGTAATGCCGTATGGGAACAAGGAGCTGGTCCTACCGTATTTGCGCCCTTTAAAGCTGATTCAAGCTATTTCCCTACAACACAAAATTGCATGCTCAATTTTCGAGTCAGTAATATGACAGCAATGTTGGCACAATTAGCAGCAAACGGTGTAAAAATTGATGAGAAGAAACAGGAAGACTCAATCGGTAAATTTGCTTGGGTCTACGATCCTGAAGGCAACAAAATCGAACTGTGGGAACCGGCACAAGAATAGCTCACTACAATCATAAGTAGATAATTAGACAGCAGAGTCCTTATCTATCTTTTTAAGTAGCAGTAATAACTTTGATGTAGTATTCCAGCTACGGATAGTCATTGATTTATACAGGGGCGATCCTACAATCTTGCTCAGGCGACTTTGAGTTCGTTTGGCACTTAAACGTTGTGAGTAGATTACGGCATCACTTTGCCAGATCTTATCTACTCCTGGTCGAGGGTTGAATACTTTCATTGCTTCCTCTGAGCTAATGTCCATCAGAAAAATAGCATCACAGTAATATTTTTGAGGCTGGCTACCGAAACCCTTTGGTTTTTTTTCTATCACGGTTTCCAGTTCATGCTGAGTCAGCACCAAAACCTTAATAAGGTCACTATCTAGTTTAAACTTTGCTGGTAAAGCTTTTTCAATCTGTGACTTGATTGCAGTTGGCTGTTTAGCAGATCTTAAAATGACATTGCCGCTAGCGATATAGGTAATCACATCCATAAAGCCAAGTTCTTCTAAACATTTCTTCAAATCTGCCATTGGTACTTTGTTTTTGCCACCGACATTGATACCTCGGAATAGAACAATATATATTTGAGCTTTTTTCATATTACTTTGCAATGGTAGATTTCTTTTTTTGTTTATTCAGAATTCCTTGCACTGATGGACTGATTGCTTTGTCAGTACGATGAATACAGCCAAGCCAGCAACAAGGGCGTCTCTTCCCCTCTTTGAGCTCTCTGATTATCCTTGTGACATGATCCATTCTGGTCTCCTCTTGCTTAGGATAAGTCACCCAGCAAATCCATTCATTGCGAGCAAGCGGCGTAAGTGTTTCCCATTTCGCTAGAGCAGCATTATCAGCGAAAAAAGCATCGCGGAGATAGTTGGGCATTGTGTGGACTACACCACCTGAGATTTCCTTTTCGATTACGTTTTTCATAATGAGAATTTAATATAAATGTTCACAATTATTGAATATAAGCTGCACTTAATTTGGTTAAACTTCAACAGAACCCGTTTTAACTTTGCCAGATCGCTGATAGTTAGCAATAATTACACCGCTAGGTGTGATCGTAGAGCTTGTTATAGTAAATGCAGTTGCAGTGGCGTCATCATCAAACAACTTTTTTCCTTTACCAAGTATCAACGGAAAGGTTTTGAGCCAGAGTTCATCTACTAAGCCATGCTTCAATAACAATTGTGCGAGCTTACTACTCCCCCAAACATGAAGGTCTAGACCATCGCTATGCTTAAGTTTTTCGATATCTGCTAACCCCTTGACAAACACAGTATTTTTCCAATCTGATTTAGTTCTAGTAGTTGAGAGCACGTATTTTGTGCCTTCATTGATAGCAGGCCAAAAGTCTCCATGATGAGGCCAATATGGTTCCCAAATCTCAAAAGTTTTACGACCAAGAAGGTAATCTGCTGGTTGCATTTGTTTTGCTAATATTTCATTAGCAAATTCATCAGTATAAGGTGCTACCCACCCACCATACTTGAAATCACCACTGGTATCTTCCTCTGGACCACCAGGGCCTTGCATTACACCATCTAATGTAATCATTCCTATCACAATTATCTTTCTCATACAGGTATGTGTTAGTGCTAATGCTAGAGTAACTTAGTGATGGGAGCAGTTCAATGGAGACGGGGCATCAGACTAAGACCGAAGTTAGGTAGATAATTTTTGCATTTTTATGAGAGACATTTTACGATTCTTAATCATTACCAGCGCCAATGTTCAGTGATTTACTTGAGAGTGATATCCAAAGAATTATTGACCGTTATTATATCGGTCATTTAGAAAAGTATAAATTTGAAAATTTCTACTGCAAAGTGCAAACCAATCAAGGTATGTTTATTTTACTAGAGCACACACCTACAGACTGGCGAACGTCATTGGAAAAAGAGCAAATACAGTTAATCCCCTTCCAGCTCAAAAGATTACAATTGCCTGATTATTTAGGAAACTTGGAAGACTATAGCTCTTACCATCATTTTAGACACTCTTACTATTCACTTTATCAAGTCGTTTGATGAGCTGAAAACTTGGGAATATTTTCTGACTACTGATATACAATAAATATATATTGACTAACAATAATTTTTTAAACTAAGGTGACTACAGAAATTTATAAAATTAGCTATGAAAAGACTGCCGACACTATTTCTTCAGATCGTGGTTTTGCTTATCGGTATTGGCACCGCTGCTCTCCTCCTTTGGGAACCGCAAGTCGAAGGAGTGAATGCACATGCTACTAACTTTGAGATTTATACTGATCCTTTCATACTGCTGGTTTACATAGGCTCTATTCCTTTTTTTGTAGCACTTTTTCAGGCATTCAAACTATTGGGATATGCTGGTCAAAATAAAATACTTTCACGAGAAAGCATAAAAGCACTACAAACGATAAAGTATTGTGCACTGGCTATCATTGGTTTTGTGGTGATAGAAGAACTCTTCGTTATGTTGAATCATGGTGATGATGATGCCGCAGGAGCGGTTTTCATAGGAATACTGATCACCTTTGGCTCGGTTATTGTCGCTACTGCGGCAGCGATATTTGAACGTGTTTTGCAAAATGTAGTAGATATCAAGTCTGAGAACGATCTAACCGTTTAATAGTATGGCTATTATCATCAACATTGATGTCATGTTGGCAAAGCGGAAGATGAGTGTCACTGAGCTCACCGAAAAAGTGGGCATCACCATGGCAAACATATCTATCTTGAAAAATGGCAAAGCAAAAGCGATCCGACTATCAACATTAGAAGCTATCTGCAAGGCACTCAACTGCCAACCGGGAGATATTTTGGAATATAGAATATAGGCTTTGTAGCATCCAAACATATTTTAAGTAGTATTCAGTACTAACCAATATATGAAGCTTTACTTGAGTATGTATTGAGGAGTACATTCAATCTAGTATTTACCTTCATTTTATGAAAAAGCTTATCATTGGTGTAGCCAGCTTAAGTTTATTATTGACTGCTTGCGGTGAAACCGTATCCAATCCAAATGTTAATATTCCTACTAAAGATCCCGTTTCTTCAACAACCAAGGTTCTCTTTCAAGACCCAGTTAATCGTTATGCATTACTAACTACAACCAATTGTCCATTGGTAGCAAATATTAAACCAAAATCTGCTAATGAAGATGCTTTGCTTCCAAATGAAAAAGTAGTTGTTGGCACTGCTAACTATACTGATTGGTTTAGCTATGCTGTCATGAACAAAGCTAACTATGATCAATACGTAAAAAAGTATGCAGATACACAAGCAATGCCTTCGAATGAATGGCAATTAAATGATCAAAGTCATTTAATTACATTTGCACCTCAAGAAGGACCTTCAGATGATACAATTAAAGATTGTACAGTATCAGTTCAAGTTAAATAGTTCACGTAGTTATCTAAAAAAGACCTAGATTACACACTAGGTCTTTTTTAGTAGAAATTAAGAATCATTAGTATGACTCAACACCTTTTTGAATCGGACTTTTCTATACTCCGTCGGTAGGATTGCTCTAACATCTGACGCAGAACAGAAAGATCCACATCTGTAAGTTTATTAATATAAAGGCAAGCTACTGTTGATTTGTATTTACCAAGCTTTGAAAGCTGTTCAGCATAATCACTGAATCCTTCGAAGTAGACGGTAAGAGCAGCTTTGCGTGGACTGAAAGCCAAGCAGGGCATATCACCTTCATGCCCACTATCATAGCAGTAATGCTGGGACCCGAACCCAATAATGCTTGGTCCCCACAGAACTGGTGAATGACCGCTAATATTCTGCATCATGTTAATGAGGATTTTTGCTTCTTCCTGACGCTTGGGACTGACAGTTCCCAAGAAAGATTCAATTTTTGTAGTGGTAGGTTTAGTTTTATTTTCAGCCATGAGAATGCTTTAGCGGTATGGTTAAATTATAACAAAAAATCTATTACTAACCGTCTACTCTGCACTTTGAGATATGAACGGATTAGGTACAGCAAAGTTGTACTGAGTAGCAACAAACGCAATAACTTCATCTCTTTTTTCCCTTTTAAAGTTTCAATAGAATTTTGACTTCGCGTTAAATTTATTGCCCATTGATTAAAATCAATTTCCAGCTAAGATCTAGGCTTTATTCTGAAACGCAATCCCATACCGAATTGCTGATTCAAGTATATCTATATTTATGTCTTTGAGCGCATTGAATTTAATACAATAGCCGCTCACACTCGCCTTACCAATTTTTTCACCATACGTTTGAGCTAAGTATTTCTTATCTTTAATGCCAAGGATATAAATAGAAACTCCAGTTTTATTTGCACACATACCAATCTGGTAGAATTCTCTAGTTTTTCCATCAGTATATTTTATGGTATGCAACCCATAACCGATATTAGGATTAGAGACAGTCTTATTCTCATTGTTTTTACCATCTAAGAACCACAATTTACATCCTGGCATTATTTGCAGGATATTGTGATGCAACACTCGCATGTCGCTCTGCTTTGGTTCAGGTTGGCTACTGATATACTCTTCGATTTGCTCTTGTACATTCATGAGTAATTTACCCGTTATTTTTAGGGTCAAACTCAACCATCCACTCAATACCAAATTTATCTCTCCACATTCCAAAATAGGTGCCTCCTGGCTCACCAGCAACAGGGAGCTCAACGATTCCATCCACTGAAAGCCCTTTAAATAACCTCTCAGCTTCTTCAGAACTTTCTGCTTTTATGAAAATTTTACTTCTATTTTCGTTTTCATTTGTTCGTCCCATATGTTCTGGTACATCATTAGCCATCAGCGAGGTTGGACCAATTGGCAAAACAATGAGCATTACTTTGTTTTCCTCATGAGCAGCCACTGGGAAATCAGCACTAGCGAGATCCTTGAAGCGGATAATTTTCGAGAACTCTCCACCAAATACTGACTTGTAAAACGTAAACGCTTCTTCGGCATTTCCATTGAAATTGATATGAGGATTAATTGTTGGCATAAGTTGTAATGATAATCATGAATAAAATAACTAACTAATTCTAATTAGTAAAACCAAGACGTTCATGAAGCTTGTCTGAAAAATCTAGACAGATATCCCCTTTTGCAGACGATGTTTGACAGTATCTGCACCCAGCACCTTCATCACCCAATACAAGTCCGGTGAGCGATTTCTGCCTGTTAGATAAACACGGAAAATTTTCGCAATATCGCCAAAATGTCCCTTGTAGACCTCCGGCGATTGTTTGAAAAGCTTTACATCTGGAGCGTAACCAAGTCCTGTAGCAATAGTCTTGAGCTTGCTGATCCATGTTTCCTTATCATCTTCAGGGTTATAACCTGCAAGCATCTGGCTGCAAGCTGTGGAAATAGTTTCAGGTGAAAAGGTGGCGAGATTCTCAGCAATTACTGTCAGACCGTTCTCATTCCACTCTTTCTCGAACCAATCAGTGAAGAAAAAACTTATTTCACCACGAAGGTCTGACCACTTAGCCAGATCTTTTCTTTGTTCTACACCTCCACGTTCAATACCAACAATTTGTAATGTATAAGCCTTTTCAGATTGCATTTTTGCAGCCAGCTCTTGATCATACTTTTGAGCCCAAGCAAGAGCGAGCTCATAGACACGATCACTACTCATTCTACCAATAATATTCTTGCATATATTTTCGATTTTCTTGGTATCGATGAGTGCACCACTTTTGCCTAGACCGCTTAATTTAAATTCAAATTCTCTATAATTGGCATCTAAATGTACACGCTTCCAATCTTCGAATGAAGAGTTGGCAATATTGAGTAAGTATTCCAATACACCATCACGAGGGAAACCCAATTGGTCATATACTTGCACATTTGCTTCTGGATCTTTGCGCTTACTAAGCTTTCGGCGATTGCCATTATCGAGTTTATCCATTGGCCCTATCTGTGCATACTGCGGTACAGCCCAACCAAATGCTTCAAAGAGTTGATAATGCAAAGTCATCGATGCCACCCACTCATCTGAACGAATAACGTGTGTAGTGCGCATGAAGTGATCATCAACTGCATGAGCCAGATGATATGTTGGTAAACCATCTGATGCTTTGAAGAGCACAATGTCATTGTCATTCTCTGGTAGCTGCATCTTGCCTTTGACCAAATCAACTACATTTCTTCGTACTTTTTCAGAACCGGGATTGCGGAAACGAATTACTTCATACGGCTCACCACTTTTGAGCTTGGCAATAATATCTTCAGCAGAGGCTTGTCGCCATTTGGCAAATCGACCATATATTCCTGGACGAACCTTTGCTTGACTTTGCTCCTGAGAAATTTTTTCCAAATCATCATGTTTGAGCCAACATGGATAAGCCAAACCTTGTTCAATCAAATACTTAATAGCGATCTGATACAGTTTAGCCCGTTTGCTCTGGCTATAAGGACCATAGTCGCCTACTTCTTTTTCCATACTACTTAGACCTTCATGGATAGTAATCTCGTAATCTTTGAGGGATTGCACTATCAACTCTACTGCACCAGGAATTGATCGCTTCTGATCAGTATCTTCAATACGCAGTATGAGTACACCATTAGTCTGCGCTGTAACCCGAGAACAGATGAGTGCCAAATAAAGTAACCCAACATGCATAAAGCCAGTAGGACTGGGCGCCAATCTGGTGACAACAGCTCCTTCTGGAAGCTTTCTTACTGGGTAGCGTTGTTCTAGATCCGCCAAGGTCTCAGTAATCTGAGGAAAGATCAAATCAGCAATTTGTTTATTTTGATCAGCAGTGAAAGACATGAGAATAGTTTTAACAAAGCGACGATAGCAAAAAATTAGTACAGCTTAAAGTACACGTGTGTTCAAATGAGATATGGAGTAAGACTGAGAATCAGGATGAATCTCTGCCTTTGATTTCAAATATTTGAACAAACCTACTTACGACCTTGCCTTGCAGCTTTGTTCAAGTATTTATAGAGAAAGTAATCACCTCCATACCAACCTGATACACGCCACGCCTGAACCAGAAGTATCTGGATGATCAATAGCATTGGATTGATACTGACTGTTCCTGCGAATAAATAGTTTAAATTCATAAATATTCCACCGAGAGCAGCAAATGTAGTAAAAACTCCCAGCATTAAGCCGAAACCTACGAGTAATTCACCGAAAGTCACAACATATGAAAGCAAAGTAGCATTGGGCAAAGCAATGGTGCTAATGAACCAAGCATACCAGCTCGAAACATCGGGATGTGCACCAGAGGTTTTCTGTAAAGCTTGCGTGAGAAAACTTGTTATAGCAGTACCGGCATGTTCCCCCACCCAAGCCGAACTGATGAGTTTATTATATCCAGCCACTAACCACTCCCAACCTACGTACACACGAAGTAAAAGCCATAACCATGCCATCTTTTTGGAAGCAAACAAAGATACTGCAAATTGAGGAGATGGGCGTGATTGCATTTGGGCTAACATATAAATGAGTTGGCTAGATTGTAAGATGACACAATGTTATTAAAGAAAAGCTTACTATCGCGAACCTCTCCAATAAGCAATCAATGCCAATAGTATTGCAGGGATTATTCCCCAAAGCATACCAGGAAATCCATCATAAGACATATAAAATGAAAGCCCCATCAGTGAAATGACAGCTAGGCCGATGGCCGAAATAGGAGCCAGTTTCCTCAACTTTTCATTACCTACAGATACTAGTAATACGATTGAGAATAAAATCTGAATAATACCCAAAATGATCCAGAAAAAAGAAGGGAAAAAGCTACTTGCCCATGTGTTAATCAGTTCTTGCGCGTGGGTGCTCATATAAATACCACCAATGATATTCCATAGGCCTAAAAGAATTTGAAGAATGGTGATGATGATATTCATAAGTTTCAATGTATAAGTCGCTCTCATTATACTTACAGGTAACAATGATTTACTAATTTTTATGAGTAATTCATTTTACAAGCAACAGTTTCGTTTTAACGAACCAACGAAATAAGTTAATCCACTCAAGGGAATTGCTTACAGAAAAGACAATTGACACTGGCATTTTCGGTATATAGTATCAAACCTACTATTTTATGCATTATGGAATCTTCTCGCTTGAAGCATCTCGAGCAACCAGCTTCTCGCCCCTGGAAATCGCGTGCATTAGCAGCATTGATCTAAAGTAGTGTTGGCAGTTACGGATTTTTACAATGCAAAAATAGTAGTGCAACCGATAGTCAAAATGGTAGTCAATCTGTTAATTCACTACCTGCGAATCCAGGAAGAGCACAACAAGTGCGCGTACCGCAAGTAAGAAACAGAGACACTACTCACATTTTTGCTCAAACTCATACCGACCAAGTCCGCCAAATGGTTCTACCTAATGCGACAAGCTTCATACCAACATTAGAAACAACAATTCAAACTCCGTTGCCAGTTACCACGGATGAACACGGATTCATTGATCTCGATCAATTACTGCAAGAAAGACGAGCTCGCAATACTAGAATGTGTGCTATTGGTCACATGGCTGCTACTGATATTGAAATCTATTTTGATCAACATGGAGGGTATTACTCCCACCGTGACTTTGTACGGGTTTCTCAAGATATATTAACTATCGACTTTGCTATACCCAATAGCAGCAATGAAGAAGACCCAGCGAAATCAGAAGCAACTAGAAATTGTATGATGAGAATATTTGAAGAACACGCTTATGCCTTGGAAGATGAAGGGAATACTGTTCAAGCTAAAAGGATCTTTGCTGCTACGGCAAACTTCATTAGCGCAATAGCTACCTGTGATGGCCCAGAAAATTCACCTGAACAAATCAGAAATTGTGCATTAGAGATTATTCGTGAAAACATAGGGCAAATCGAAGATGATGACTTTGCGATATTTATTAAAATAATGGAAAATTATTATAGAATGTATGGCAAATGGCTAGCACCAATCCCAATTCTTTATAAACGCGCGATTGAACGTGGGTTGCTACCACCTCCCATACGCAGCTATGAAAAAAGAATCAGGGAGCTTCAAGCACTAATTACTGCTCATAGTTAATTGGCCCTTATACTGATAGCTATCCTGAAGTTTTTTTTAGAAAAGTAAAAATTTAAACAAACTCTTCTGGATACTTATCGGTAAAGTCTAATTGGTCGAAAGTGCCTGAATGATCTTGTAAAGACCTAAGCAACAGCTCGTAAGATACAATAAATACTTTATTATCCATTAATCGAAGTAGCTTAATTAACTGATCTTTATTCTTAAGTGCAATTGCAGCTTCAAGATTGATTATATATTCAACGTCATCGGGCATAGAAATAGCAGTTCTCTGCAATAATTCAGGTCGATCTAAAATCCCCACCATCAATAAAAACGGTGCAGGCTGATCAACTATTTGTTCAATCAATCCTGTGTGAGTTTTTTCATGAGTTATATAACCTGCCTTGGTAGCTAAATTAATTAAACCACTTGGTGAAGTTTTCTCAATTGCATCTTCTAGAAATTTCCAGGTAAGAAATCTAAGTTTTAAAGGCTTTAGCATAAAATTTACGTCATTAACTAAATCTTTTTTAGAATAAAAGAAACATACATGAATGGCTCGCCCACTTCAAAACGATTCTTCACCTTATCCTGATACTCGTCTTTCGAATCCGTATAACTTTAGTTAAGTGAAAAAACATCCTAAACTTTTAGGATAAGGATGAGGACAAGACGAATCATGGTGGATTCGTGACTCCCCTTACTTTTCAGCTTGAGAACTTTTGAGAGTGATTACTTCAAAACAGATTCAAATTTTCCCCAATCTTTATCATCAATCTCTCCAGACAGTTCAAAGTCGTCAGTATGCCACAGTCAATAGTGCCGGCACTATTGACAGTGTATCGATACAAGGTCAAATTATCATCCAACTAAAAATATTTGTGAAGAATTTATATGTAATTAAACACACACATGAGCATATGGATGCTGTGCATGTTTCACCCGCATTGGGGCGTGGACTATTAGTTGTACACAATCTCTTTAAGGGTATTGGTCAGAATGTTCCTATAGATAGCCTTTACTTAGATGGATATGGCAAAACAGATGCGATCTATTGGGAAGGTTTTTGCAAAAGAATACGAGCACACTATGGTAGCAATGCAGATACCCTTCTTACTAGGGAATGTTTAAACTCATTAAGTAGTGCCAAGATTCGTGCATTTGGATCACTCTTTCGAACATTATTACTCAACATTCTCAAGGCTTCGTCCCAAGGGAAAGCACAATTACAAGAAACAGATATCGATCCTGTCGAATTGGATGGTGATGTCGGGCGCAATATCTTTACGGCTTGGTGTGAACACAATGACTTTGCGCCAAACTACAGATTCACAAAAGACGATACAACATCATTATTAGATTATGTGGCCTGGTGGAGAGATCAAAAAGCCATCCGTCCCAATATGCGTACAACAGCTGGGGAAAATAATCTCTTACTAATTGGATCAGCACATCGATTAGAAGGATTGGATGAAGACTTTACTACACACAGCCTTGATATCATTCCTACTTCAACAGGGATTACTGTCGTAGGAAGTTTGCCGTCACATTTGAAAACAGACGTTTTAGATAGGCTGGATGATACCAGATCCCAAATTGCTGAAGTTCTACTTCAGAGACAATCTCTTAATGTTGAACCGAATATTACATTTATCTAAATTCAAAAAACACCTACTAAAGTTTGACTTAATGGCAGCTATATAATCACTGGCTCCCCTTATTGGTTAGCTTGTGAACTTTTAGAAAGCAACTTTCTCAGGAGATAATGGAAGGTATCTTATCCTTTAAACCTTGTTTTCAAGATGCAATTTTTGATTTGTAAAAGATATGGTTGTATATTCACAGATCAGTAATTATAAACGCATGAAGCAACTGTTTTCAAAAACATCTTTCATAAAATCTACTGCTGCAGCTGTTGCTCTTTGTGGTATCGCTAGCTGTGGTCCTAATCCAGCAGACCTTTCTCATCCTTGTGATGCGTCGACAGTTGTTGACGCAGTAACTGAGAATCCTTGTGCGCAAATGCGAGCACAAATGAGAGAAATTATATTGACTCAAGCCAATGTGAGGGATGAGAGAATATTATTGACTGGATGTGTTGCTGATTTAACAAGGATCAATTTTCAAACCGAAAGGTTTCGATCTAGACAGGCTGAACCTTGTACTGTCGTAGATTTGTCTCAGGATACTCGATCCACGCTGACTCCTAATTGTTCACTATCTGGACCTTATGATGTATGTGCTGCATTTCCAGATGGCGAAATGCATTGTGCAACATCCTATACTGTAAGGACGTTATCTGCCGGACCATTTCATGTAGAACTTGATGTTGGGCAGGGATATATTACTAGTGATCCAAAGTGGGGAACTATAACTGAAATTTTAGTTTCTTACTTTACTCAAAATAACGCTCAGCCAAGAGTGACAAGCTTTCGAATTCCCACACAAAGCAAATAAAATGAATCACATCTTACATTAATGCTTAAAAATTTATTCATCATCATTGCAATTATTATTATCATATATGGAGTAGGCCACTTTGCGTCAGTATTCAATTTAATTCCTGCCCCAATTGATAAATCTTTCACCTTCAATCCTAATCCTGGATCAACCATTAATGTTACATTGCGAGGATATCTATATAATGCCACTGAGCCAAAAGATGAATTCAATTTCTATTTCACATCACACGAAAATTCATTAACCCATTGTACAATCGTTATTGATGGCCAGCATGTTTCAAGGGCAAAAGTCCGTTATAATGCTGCCTATTATAACAGTTACTTAAATGAGGTTATCATTAAAATTAATGATAAGTTTTCTTTGGGTCAGAACTATGATGAATCATCATATTATTCCCCTGTTGGTAGGCCTCATCATATAAAACTACACTGTTTACAAGGACATATAGATTGGGATACAGACTCACTTTCTGACGATGTACCAAGCAGCTCTTTATAAAAAGACTGAACAATAAAAAACCGTTGTATGGCTTCTGTATAATCACTGGCTCCCCAGACTGTTTGCTACAGGAGTTCTTTAAAGCTATCACCAAGGTTGATAATGGCAGCAATCTTGGTGATAGTCTCACGTAAAAATGACTTTGCGGACAACCAACAATTAATCGTTGGTAGTTGCTTCCCACTTCGGTTTCATTTCTTTGCCCCATTTCTCAGGGTCTTCCTTGTGCATCTTTTCCATATCTTTTGCAACGTCTTGATGTTTTTCCATCACATGTTTCGTCATTGTCTTTACCATCTCATCCCACGACCCAGCTGATAATTTTTGATCGCATGCTCCACCAAGTTGTTTACAGGTCATTGTTTTCATATATTATCCTGTTTAAAGATTAGGATTGTTAATATTAGTGACATTTTGATCACCAACACTACATCACTCATTTTATCACTAATTTGTAAACTTCCAATGCCACAGATAAACTAAACATTTCTCTAACCATCTCAATGGTATAAAAGATTAGGGATTTAGACGAATAAATTAAAATTCCATGTCGGTCTCATTCCAGCAATCGAGATAATTGCAGCTGATAAACAAATCATTTTTTAAAATGGACAATACAGTATCAGAAAATAAGTATTTTTATGCAACAGTCATTTATTTTCAATTTAGAAGAATCAATCGGGCAAGGTGCTGTCATCCTCCATGGTTTTGCTTTGCCCTTTGTTGACAATCTGCTTACTGAGCTTGATACCATTATGGGGATTTCACCATTGCGTCAAATGACGACGCCTGGGGGCAGGTCAATGTCAGTACGAACAACAAGTTGTGGCCAATACGGCTGGATTACAGACCATCACGGGTATCGCTATGAAGCGATCGATCCTTTAACTAAAGAACCATGGCCAGAGATGCCGATGGTTTTTACAGTTCTTGCTCAGTCCGCAGCATTAGCAGCAGGTTATCCGCAATTCCACCCAGATTCCTGTCTAATTAACCGCTATCAGACCGGTACAAAACTTTCCCTACATCAAGACAAAGATGAACCAGATCTCAGTGCGCCAATCGTATCAGTTTCTCTAGGATTGCCAGCGATATTTTTATTTGGTGGATTAGAAAGGAACAGGGAAAAGAAACGCTATTCTTTGTTTAATGGTGATGTAGTTGTCTGGGGAGGAGCTAGTCGTTTGGCTTATCATGGGATCAATGCATTGAAACCAGGCGAGCATGAAATAGTTGGTCCTTATCGCATCAATCTCACTTTTAGAAAAGTACGCTAAGGTTTTATATCTCAAACTGATGGATTGAGGTGTTCCTGATTTCTACCTCTTTATTATTTAAATAATAAAACTAGGGAAGTCCAGAGATGATCAATTGGCTCCCCTTATTGGTTAACTTGCGAACTTTTTCCATTAGCTCATATACTAGGATTGGAAATCTGACAAACAATTTTTAACTAACATGCTTGAACAAGAACCCAATCTCCACCCGCAACTCGTGTATTTTGCGAGAAGATGTCCGCTTTTATAGTAATGAATAAATTATTGCGTTTCCCTTTTCGACACTTTTCGACAATAGTAAGCTGAATCTTTCCTCCAGTTTCTCCTAGTTCACAAACATTAGAAATATCAAAGTTTTCAAAAGTGGCCGCAGACAGTATTTGGCCAGGTTTAGCTATACCTGTAAAAAACCTTAGTCTCACAAAAGCAGACATCATTAAGTCTAATATTGTTGACGAATTATAAGTTGTAAGCTGGTCAATAGCTGTTTTATTTATTCTATTAGAAGGCATTATCACTGTGTAAGTCACAGTACCATTAGCATTTCTACTTTCACTAATTGGATAATCCGACGATAGCTTATCTTCCCAAGAATCATCGCACCAATTTCTCGTCTTAGGTATTTGCTCAGAAGCTCGTTCAAACCCTAATATTGTTAATTTTTTGCCAGTGTTTGTTACTAAATGAAGTTCAAATTTGAGTTTGCGATTGGTTTCAGGAATACTCCCGCGACCAAATTCCATCATATACACATCTAAATTACTATAAATAGGACTATGAAAGCGCAGTCTGTCTATTTTTGCTATGACCTCACAAGGAGTTAATCCCATTTGAATAACAGGAGCTAAAGCAGTCAGAAGGTCAGTACTGTGTACGAATCCTCCCCTACGTGGATGTAAGTAAGGTAATAGTTTGGCAGTTACTATATTGTTCAATTGTCCAATCTCATTAACACAATTTGTAGGGTTAACCAACACATTAGATCGGTCTCTAAGAGATTCTAGTACCTCCTTTCTAGCACTCAGATCGTAAACATCTCCATTATATGAGACTGTCTCTATCATTTTAGAATCTAAATCATGTCAATATAACATACTTTAACTAAAGTTGCAGGTACTGGATTTAACACATTTTCTCTTCCTTAATTTGTGTCGGCATTTCAAGCTAAGTCTTTATCTTCGAGTACCGGAAATACACTCCATCAATTAAAGTAAGAATGAGGACAAGACGAAGACTCGCACCGCAGATGCGGTACTCGTGGCTCCCCCTCCTGTTCAGCTTGCGAACATTTTGTGCTGAATTCTTCAGAGATATACTAAAAGAAATTAATGGCTTTTCTATAGTGAAATATCTTTAGAACTGAACATAGACATTAAAAAGAAGATATTGTATATTACTGCTTAAATAAATTTATCCTTATTAACTTTGTATATGAAATTACCGGAGATATTCACTAAAGTGGGGAGAGACAAAATAGCTTTCGCTAGAGAAGAAGTTGAGCGTATGAACAGAAAAGTTGAAAGGAAAAATCAACTTAAAGCGAAAGAAAAGGCCGAGTTTGTTGAACATCAGGCCTTACTGCAAAGACACCATAGATTTAAATTGCTTGCTGCTTTTTGCGGTTCGTTGGCAGTAGCTGGTGTAGGAATTGCACTTAAATTCCACCAAGATAATGATTCACCAGCAACAAGTACTCCTCAAGTGGCAGAGACAGTAACTAGAGAGCAGGAGATTAGTAATAGAATTGTAAAAGTAGATGAGCTTATAGAGCGAGTCGAACCTGGCTTTGATCGTTTTAAGCAAAGGCTCACTACAGATGTTCAGGCTATGGGGGGACTTGCTCCATATATCAACCCTACTGTGTTTTGGGGACCTTTTATGATGGTCGAAGTTAACAGACGTACAAACAATTCAAGAAATTATCAACGCGCACTCAATGAAACTAGAGATGGCAATTTGCGGTTGCCCAATAGAGGTTCATTTTTTTACAACACTGGACGTGTTAGTACTGCTGCAGACTTAGCCCCCAATGAAGTGCGTAATGTAAGTGCAGCAACCTATTCTGTTGACCAACATACAATGCAATTAGCAGATGACTTTAATCCCAATTCGATCATGGATATGTTGGTCGCTTACCATGAAGGCCACCATTGTTTTAGTGATTTTTTACACAAAAGATCCCTTAGTGGAGAAGCCTTAACTAGATATGAAAGATTTGTATCTATTCGACAAAATGAACGGGGTCGCACGTTGGTTGAAGAAGAAGCGAATGCTTTTGGACACGAAATAGAGGCTCTCAATGTATTACTTAGAGGTCAATTAAGAAGCTCTGGTGGTCGTTTATCAATTAGAGAAGTATCAGATACATTAGGCACTCATAGTCCAAGAGATCTTGCACTCATTGCCACCCTCCTACAGCTAGCACCTCTTTATTATCCTCAAGGCATGGCAAATGGTAGTTTCGCGTCTGCCTTTTTGAATCAAATAGCCCAAGCCTATAGCTCCATGGGCCATGAGGTATACACAGTTAATGAGCAAGGCGCCTTTATTCCTTTCACACCAAGGCAATAAGGAATTTCCTTTCTCATCATTGTTCAAACGAAAAAGCAAAAAATTTGAGCTACAATCTTATCGAGCAGTTGCTCATTCTTGTCACCTCGCGAAATTACAGAATAGAGAAATTCCGTAGTACTACTCTGTCGACACTATTTAATACAGCCAATTAGCTCGACTGATGGTGAGTACATAATTGCTGTAGCTTCTATTGAGGTTACTATTTTCGTATTCTAAATGTGGTTTTATATTTTGCCTATTTTAATGAATTAGAGTTCAAATGAAAAATATACCACTTGGTGTTTAATGGCTTCTATATAATCATTGGCTCCCCTTATTGGTCAGCTTGAGAACTTTTGAGAGTGATTATTTCAAAGCAGATTCAAATTTTCCCCAATCTTTATCATCAATCTCAATCTCTCCAGACAGTTCAAACGATTCACGTCGTTTCGAGCCACGATAACCTGGCACACGAACAGGCTGACTTGGATCTATTGGCTCTACCGCCAGGATATCTGATGCAAGTTTAGTAGTGGAAGTTTTAAAATCAGCAATATCTCCAAAAGAAGCTGGATCAATCACAATCATCAGCGTTCCAATATAACGTTGACTATCAGAAGGTTGGTCCAAACCACTTTTCCCCCGCACCAAGCTTCCACTTAACACATCTATCAAAAGATTAATTCCAAATCCTTTAAAACCACCAAAAGGCAAGACTGCATAGGCTACTTGAGGATCAGTAGTAACATTCCCCTGTTTATCGACATAAGCATTATCAGGTAATTTCTCATTCTTTTCTTTTGCTTGTCTAATACGCCCGTACGCATGCACTGCAGTGGCAGCGTCAAATACAATTGGATACTTATTTGTTGGTATACCGTAAGCGATTGGATTGGTACCAGTAATGTCCGTCTTACCACCAAATGGCGTAACACCTTGAGGCCCACCATTCTCAACAATAATTGCAATACAATCTTGTGCTGCAATACGTCTGCAGAACACATCAAAAAACTCATTATAAGTACTATCGTAGATACCTAAAGCATAGATACCTTGTTTCTTAGCATTGGCAACAACCTCATCTAGATAGTCAGCAGTAATTAAAGGGGCCGAACGACCGTTACCTTTTATTAATTTTAAAGCTGGTTTGGTAACTGCAATTTCCTCTTTACCAATGATTCCATCACCCATTAAACGCGCATGTTTACCAGAAAGTTCACCAACAGCACTAAATTGATTACCAACTAATTCTTGGTCAACTACTAATTCCATAAGTGTTTTAGCATCCTGCTGATTCAAACCAGTTGCAAGCAAATATGCCATCACTTTTTCCTTGAGCTCACTAATTAGTATTTTCATTCTACTAACACATTTAATTATCTATAGCTTAATCATTTAGTATTAAATTTTCCAATGGTAACAAATGCAAAAAAGACCATGTCATACTTATGGCTTGTGGATAATCACTGGCTCCCC
>CAZDKI010000009.1:0-51834 GCA_964506115.1 uncultured Candidatus Peribacteria bacterium
AACCTGTAGGTCGGCGCAAGTCGGCGCGGGGGTTCGAATCCCCCCCTCTCCGCCATCCCGCACATGCGAGATGCTTATCCTCATCCTTATCCTAAGTCTCTAACATAGGCATAAGAATATCGTAAATACAATGTGGCTGAACCTTGAAGGTATGAGTAGTTTCTTGATAAAGGGAATTAACTTCATCCTCCATGAAACCATCTAGAAAGCCGATAGAAAAGGAAGAACGTATCAAAGTGAAAGTTCTTTGTCTCTTTCATAATGACGGCAAAATTTTAGCATCAAGGGGAATCAACAAAATCACCAATCAAGTATTCTACCGGTTATTAGGTGGTAGCTTAGATTTCTTTGAAACAGCCGAAGTTGGAATCCGCAGAGAGATTAACGAAGAGCTCCATAGTGAAATTAAGAATCTTCGCTTCATTGAAGTCATAGAAAATATTTTCAGCCATGAAGACTGGCGAGGACATGAGATTATCTACCTTTACTCTGGTGATCTTGCCCGCAAAGAACTGTATGACCAGCAAATGGTCCATATCGTAGAGGACACATACGAATTTGATGCTGAGTGGATAGCAATCACAGATATACTCAATGGAACTCGGACTTTGTTTCCAGCATTAGATTGGAAAAAGTTGTTCGCCAAGGTTGCGAGATAAATCTGGGCTCTGAGACTCAGACTGAGACTTAGGTAAGAAATAAGTGTTAAGATACGAACGATGTTATAGAATTATTTTGCCATGTCTTCAGATTCTAAAGAAACCACCAGGACCAATACTTCCAAACAATTTTCTGATCCACTCCTAGTATCCGCTTACGATGCATTGAATGCACTTGGGAAAGACAGTGATTTTTGGCTTACTGAAATAGCCAGGCTAGAGCCAAAGACAATCATTGATCTTGGCTGTGGCACCGGCCTTTTGACATGTGAATTAGCTAAATTGGGATACAGTATGATCGGGGTAGAACCTGCTAGCAAGATGCTCGCCATTGCCCGCAAGAAACCGTATGCAAAAAAAGTACAGTGGATTGAAGGAGGATATGAGCAGTTTACAAATCTAACAGCAGATTTGGTCTTAATGACTAGTCACGTGGCTCAGTTTTTTTTAGATGATAAGGAATGGGAAATCATGCTTGAAGCTGCCTATAAAGTATTAAAATCAGGAGGATATATCATGTTCGATAGTCGTACACCGATCTTTCCTCCTTATCAGACATGGCCAACTGCAGAAGCTCCTCGCCGAGCCCAAGACTCAGAGCTTGGTCCAATAGATTGGTATTACCAATTACTCAACATCAAAGCCAATCGAGTACAATACCAACTCCACTTTCACTTCCTTAATTCCGGCACGCACGTCACCTCAACAGATGAATTGATATTCCGATCACAAAACGAACTTACACTCTCGCTCAACAATGCTAGGTTCAGAGTTGAAGCCATATACGGAGACTGGGATAGCAGCCTAGCAACTCCGACAAGCCCAGAAATGATTTTTGTTGCCAAGAGAGACTAAGAAAGAACTAAACCTCTTCCTTAGTCACCTTATGATATTTCTCCCAGATATCTTGAAACTCTGGTGATTGCTTTAGCAACTGTTTCAGTGTGCCTGAAGCAATGATCTTACCGGATTGGAAGAAATAAATTTCATCAAATAAGTTGAGTAAGTGCAGGCGGTGAATTGAAGCAATGATTGTCTTGGCTTTGAAGGTCTTAAAGATATTGTGATAAATACTTAGTTCATTCTTACTATCAACTGAGCTCGTCGACTCGTCGAGTAAAATTATTTCTTTGTCTTCGCTAGCTAAAAGACCTCGAGCCAAAGCTAAACGTTGTTTTTCTCCACCGCTCAAGTTCACCCCTTTCTCAAAAATTGATGATTCTAATTTATGTGGCAAACGCTTAACCACATCAGTAAAACAGGCCATATCAGTAAACTTTCTGATATAAGCATCAGTATGGTTGATACCTACCGTAATATTTTCTCGAATAGAAGTAGAAAAGATCTCTGGATCTTGAGGAATAAGCGCAATTGATTCACTAATAGACTGGAATCCATTCTCAAGTATCTTTCCATCTAATTCCAATTGACCTTGAGTTGGTTGGTAAAGTTCTCTAATGATCTTAAGAAAAGTTGTTTTACCACTACCACTAGCACCAATTACGGCAATTCTTTTACCTCGAGCAATAGTTAAAGATACATCATCCAAATGTAATTGGCCTTTCTTGGCTGTTTGATAAGCAAAGCTAAGATTTTTGATCGATAGATTATGCCAGCGACTGCCCAGAACAACATCTTTTGTTTTTCTTAATGAACTAAATTCATTAGCAATTTGCTCTGCATTGAGTACAGCAGCTTTTTGTTGGACAATGTCCCCATACATATATGCAAAACGAAAAAAGAGATCAGTAATACGGGTAATGTAGCCATACAGAGCATAGACAGTGCCAATCAACACCACTTCACCTGTAGCCAAATGGCTGTAAAAATAGGCCCCCAGAACCCAAACCGTCATCAACACACTAGAGAGACTCACCAAAGACCACTTAACTTCATTGACCACATTATTGCGACTAAAAAGCTTAAATGGTTTAAGGATTTCTTTATAGATAGCTGATGCCACTAATTTTTCTATTCTCAAAATAATCACCGTAGTGATATTGCTAATCACATCAAATACTTTGGCTGATACTTTATTCTCTGCTCCATAAATCTCTTTATATTGTCTCACCAAAATTTTGTCGAATTGTAAAATAAAGATAACGGTAATTGTCACCATAAAGAGCACAATGTACGAAGCACTCAGATCAAAATAGATTAACGCAAAATAAGAGCTTATCAATTTCACTACTGACTCGATCAGTTGAAAGGTATCACCAGCATATCGATAAAGTGCTGTGGTTCCTTTTTCCACTTTATCAATAGTATCGCCCGAATGATGATCGCTATGCCAATCCATTGGAAAAGCCATGACCCCTTCAAGTAGATATTTTTTATAGTTAGAGCGAACAATAAACGCATTTTTGTTTTCAATTACCCGAGCTGGTCCATGGAATGACCAAAAAACAATTTCTATGAGAATTCTAAAAGCCAACGCTCCCAACAGAAAAGGCATACTGGTAGCAGTAATACCTTGTACCTGAATGGTATTGAGAATATAAGCGATCACCAATGGTTCAAAAAAGAAAATACCATTAGCGGTGATAAACATCAGGAAATACAGCACGACCTTGCGTCTATTCGTCCCCGCGTACTGCCACAATTTTCGGGTTAAGTAAATTATCGGACTATTCAAAAAACTCATTATCTTGTTCATTATTAGCTATTAATACGAATATTCTTGTTTGTTATTACAAGGCAGACTGGATAATCAACTTGGGAAAGGCTATATTTAAGTAAATAATAAATTTCCCATGGACGAAAATACTTCTCCTAATCCTACCCCAACAGATACTACTTCTCCTTTTGGGAAATTAGATTCACGGTTGATTACTAGAATTATTAGCGGGGTCATTGGCCTAGGACTGCTCTACACTGGCTATAATACGTTTAGTAAAAATGACCAAGTAGATACTTGGAATGGCGTGCTTTACTGTCACAACACTGCTGTAGAAGATTTAGACCGGGCAATCAGCCAATATTATGACACCACCAATTTCGAGGAGCCAAAAAAAACTACATACCAAGGGCTCTCCCAAGCTAACACTTGGAACATTTGTACTGCCAAGCTAGATGAAGCAATGCAAAAAGGTAATCAAAAGCCAGAATTGAATGCTACCTTGAGTGAGTTCAAAGACAGTGCTCAAAAAGTTGTTGATAAACTTTCAGTAATCGCTCCATACTACAAGAACAAAGAGTATCTCACTGATCAGTATGCCAAAGGAAAGGCAGCTGACACTGAGATTGAAACAGCAGTCAAACAATATACGCTTAGTAGCGGAAAATTTACTGAAGCTGTAGACCAAGCAGAAAATGTGCAACGCCAAGAAGATATTTCTGAAGCTGCCAAAGATCCTCAAAGAAAAAATGAAGCATTACTTTTACAAGTGATGGATTTGGCTAAGAAAACAATGGAAAGCATGCATGTTGAAGCTCCTAACAAAACCACCGTTAGTACTCAAATCCAAAGCTTACAGACTAATCTAGACCAGTTCAAAAACACTGCCCTCACCGAGATGAAAAGTGGCCCAAACCAAAGTAAATATCAAGCATGGAAAAGCTGGTCAGATAAAGCAGGTACATTTCTCGATGCTGCTAAAGCGTTCAACAACCTAGCACCAAATAGCAAAGAGGAAGACCAATTAGAGGGTCTATATCAAACCGAAGAGACTTACAACAACATGATTGATCAATACAATAGCTCTAATACACCGAACAACCATCCACTCAACGCTTCAGCTGAATAATTATGGCGGGACGATCGACTGTATTTCTATGTTCTTTGAGTATCTTGATTGGCATAGGTCTTGGTTTTTTTGCCATTCAAAATGGCCTGTACTGGTATCAATTTTCTAGTAAGGCATTGACTGCTAATGGCATAGTTACTAGCTTCAAAAGTGCCAGCAAGACCGATCGTTCAGGTACGTATTTAGTCTATACGCCAATAGTTTCTTTCGTAGACAACAAAGGTCAAGGTCATCAAATAAGTGGATCGATATCAGATCCGAATCCAAGTGAACGGATAGGAGCCAATATGACAGTTTTGTATCCACCGTCAGCACCTCAAGACGCACGCATCTACCGCTTCACCGAGCTGTACTTGGTGGCGGTTATCCTTGGCGGCTTTGCTCTTTTGTTTTTATTGATGGGCTTGATACCTCTCGTCTTGGCAGTATATAGAAACAAACAGATCAGCTCATTACGAATATTGAATAATACTATCGATGCTACCGTCACTGATGTTATTCAAACCAATATTCACCAAGGTCTCATTGTTCACAAGTTCTATTACGTAAAAGCTTCGTACACAGATAAAAGTACGAGTCAGCATTATTCATTCTCGAGCAAGAAGTACCGCGGTAAGTTTAACAAATTACCAAACATTGCAGTCAACGATACCGTAAAAGTGCTCATTGATCCTACCAATCCTCAAAAAAATTACTTTATGGTAATTGATGAATAGGTCTAGCGTTACTCAATCATGCCCACTTGGCGTTTGGCCTGATAACGATCCATTTCTACTTTCAAGGCTGGAAATTTGCTTAAACTAGCATCGTCTGCGACCAGATTAGTGGCGGCTTCGCGTGTCTTATAAATCAAATCACTATCAGTTAAGGTAGCCATTTTAAAATCAGGTAGTCCACTTTGTTTGGTCCCATAGATTTCACCAGGCCCACGTAGCTGTAAATCCAGTTCAGCCAAGTCAAAGCCACTATGATGTTTCTCCATCGCTTGCAGTCTAGCGTAACTATTATCTCCACCCTGACTTGTAAAGAGTAGGCAGTAAGATTGGTGCTGACCGCGACCAACGCGACCACGAAATTGATGCAATTGAGCTAATCCAAAACGTTCAGCTCCTTCAATCATCATAATCGAAGCATTGGGTACGTTTACACCCACTTCAATTACCGAGGTAGAGACTAAAATATCTATTTCTTTATCAACGAACCGCTGCATGATTGCCTCCTTCTCCTTAGGCTTCATTTTGCCATGCAAAAGTCCCACCTTTTTTTGCGGAAAAACATCTTGGCTCAAGTGCTCGTACACCTGAGTAGCAGCCTTTACCTCTAAGAAATCAGATTCTTCAATCAGTGGACAGACAACAAAGATCTGTCGACCTTTGTTAATATGATCCTCAATAAACAAGTACGCCTGCTTACGTTCTTTTTCAGTAATCACCTTGGTAATAATCTTTTGTCTTCCAGGGGGAAGCTCTTTAATTAGGGACAGATCCTGATCACCGTAGAGAGTTAATGCTAAGCTTCTGGGAATTGGAGTTGCAGTCATCAACAACAAATGTGGCGAGCCATGGGTCTTTAACTGTGCCCGCTGCTGTACACCGAAGCGATGCTGCTCATCCACAATGGCCAAACCTAAATTGGCAAAGCCTACTCGCTCTTGAATAATCGCATGAGTACCAATGATGATATCGATCGTTTTATTTTTTAATCCTAGAACCAACTCTCCCTTCTGTTTCTCCGTGGTAGACCCCACTAGAAGTTCTGCTCGAATACCATACTTACCGAAAAGTGGCAGGAGCGTTTCAGCATGTTGATGAGCTAAAATCTCTGTAGGCGCCATCAGCGCCCCCTGGTAACCTGATTTAACAGCTTGGAAAAGGGCAATGGCAGAAACAATGGTTTTACCTGAACCCACATCACCCTGTAACATTCTCAACATAGGAATATTTTTTTCCATATCTTTAAGAATTTCGAAGCTCGCTACCTTTTGGTCATTAGTAAGAGCAAAGGCTAATTGGCTAACAAAAAGCTTGATATCCTCAGTACGCAGAGGCATTGCTTTTCCATGGTGCTCTCCTAATTGCCACGCTCTTCTTTTTAACTGTACCTGTAACTGCATCAAAAGCATCTCTTCAAACGCTAAACGAAACCGTGCAACCTGTAACTCTTTCTCTCCTTGGGGAAAATGCACTTGAGTAATCGCCCACTCTCGTGGAACCAGGGTATACTTCTCCCGAATATGTTCTGGTAAAAATTCTTCAAAACGCCCAGCTAAAGATAGATGTTGGTGAATCTGATTGCGTAACCAGCGTGAAGATATTCCTTCAGTCTCCGGATAAATCGGAACCAATCTGCCGGTATGAATTTGCTCATCCTTTACCACTTCCACACTGGGATTTTGCATACTCATGCGACCAAAGGCGAATTTGATTTTACCAGATAGAATTACTTCCATACCCGGCTTCAACTGATTGATCAAAAATGGCTGATGGAACCACACTACCGCCAAAGCACCACTCTCATCACTTACCTTAGCTTCAGTAAGCACTTTACGATTCTTGGTGTGTACATTCTTAATCTGGTGGATAGTTACTCTTAAGGTATTTTGTTCATTCTGAACTGCATACACAATCTGCCTAATATCTGTTTGATTGTCATACGTACGCGGAAAATGCATGAGCAAATCAGCAACCGTGAAAATACCAAGCTTCTGTAAGTTTTTAGCCATCACATCTCCCACCCGTGGCAGTTCCGTTACTCGACTATATAAGCTCACCATAATTCATTGATTACAAAAGCATATTAACTGGAAACATAAAAATGCAAAGGAGGTCTTCAGCATTCTGAATTGAATATTACTCTCTATCGATCATTACATCTGGGGGCAGAAAGGTAATGAGATGCTCCATAGTCTGTGCTTCAAGAGGAGACTTAATCATCACTTGATAAGCAAATTGACCAACTCTTCGATACTGCCAAGTAGGTGCTGGCCCCAATACTTCGTACTGCAAACTGCGAGCAATCTTCTGCGCTTCTAACATCTCTAACAATTTCACTCCTTTTTTAGCAGCCTCAGTCACCTTTTCATCATAAACTGTGAGGCGAATCACATTACAAAATGGTGGGTACCAAAATTCCTGACGAAAGCTGAGTTCAGATTGCTTGAACCCTTCAAAGTCATGTCTCACCACATGTTTCAAAACATCATAATCAGGATCATAGGTCTGAATAAGTACTTTACCCTGTTCCCCTGAACGCCCAGCTCTACCAGCCACCTGCGTCAGAATCTGAAATGTTTTTTCTTGAGCAGTGTATTCTGGAAAGTGAAAAGACAGATCAGCAAGCAATACCCCCACTAAACTAACTTTAGGTAAATGCAGTCCTTTGGCAATCATTTGAGTACCCAGAATGATGTCATACTTATGATCTAAGACATCCCTGTAAAACGCATAATACTTCTCAGGAGAGGTCATTGTATCCTTATCCACCCTAACTATCCTCGCAGTAGGGAAAAGCTGTTCCAGCTCCATTAAAATTCTTTGCGTACCACTGCCTAGGGCCTTCAGGGTAACACTTCCACAATGACCACAAACACTGGGCGGTACTTTGCAAAAACCACAATAGTGACAAATCAGTTTAGCCTCTGGATCATAGCCTGCCAGCGTGGATTTCAAATGCACTGTTAAACTAATATCACATTCTGGACAAACTTCTCTCTTGCCACATTCACGACAGAGGTAGCTAGTAGCAAAACCTCGTCGATTGAGGAAGAGCAATACTTGTTTTTGTTGAAGCAATTCCGTCTGAATCTCTTCTTGTAGTCGTTGTGAGATGGGCGAAAAGTTGCGCGCTTTTAATTCGTTGCGCATATCAACAAGTTCGATGTGGGGCATCTGACCATTCACCCGCTCCGGAAGCCGTACGATTCGTTGGTCTTGATCAACTACAGTAGTCAATCGTGGAGTGGCACTGCCGAGAATCAATATACTATCAGTTTTCTGACGTAGTTCTCGCGCCACCGCCACAGCATGATAGCGAGGTGACTGCTCTTGGTGATAACTAGCTTCGTGCTCCTCATCTACCACAATTAATCCCAGCTTGAATGCAGGCGCAAACAAAGCACTACGTGCCCCCAAAACAACATTTTTAGTGCCAGAACGTATCTCCTGAAAAAGTTTTTTCCTACCCGCTGAGGTCACACCTGAATGGAGAATGGCCACTTGATTAGGAAATCGAGCCTCAAAACGAGCGCAGGTTTGAGGTGTCAAAGCAATTTCAGGTACGAGAATCATTACTTGTTTACCAACAGCCAAAACAGCCTTTGCTACTTGGAGATAAATCTCGGTTTTTCCGGACCCAGTTACTCCATGGAGCAACCAAGTAGTCGGATCATTGGTTACGATTTGATCTACGATTGCTTGTTGTTCAGCGGTAAGAACATGATTCTCTGCACTAGCTTCCACCTGAGGCAAATGCTTCAACTGACGTTGTGATTGGCGACTAATCTTCCATTGTTCTCGAGGTAAAAATGCCAAAAAGGTCTTGAGCAGCGGTGCTCCATAGTAAGTCCCCATCCATTGAGCCACCGCAATCTGCTGAGCAGACAGTAGTTGCTCGTAGGCACTTTCTATAGCGAGAATTTTATAATCAACTTTAATAGGTGGTAATATTTTTTCTACTACGATGCCAAAACTCTCTTTATTACGAAAAGGTAACTTTACCAAAGTACCCGGCGCAATCTCAATACTAGCAGTATAGGTAAGAGCCCCAACTTTGAGACAGAAATCTACTGGTAGCAACACATGATAAAAGTACATAGACATAATTTTCCCAAAAGCAATTAAACTCACTATAGAGATAACCATGCCAGAGGAAAAGGTGAGCACTACTGGCAGTCAGAGACCAATTTCAGAGAGCAAAAGATTTTTTTCATAATTGGCTTGTTACTATCAAATTACTCTTTTGCGCAAAGGAGAATTTTTAATATGTACAGTATGACCAAAAAAGTTAGTACCATCTTTCTTTTGCTAGCTATTTTTAGCTACGGACAGTCACTTTTGAGTTCAATACCGATGACACAGGCAGCACAGTTGCGTGATGTAGTGATTAGTGAAGTTGCTTGGGCCGGCTCAGGCGATAGTGCTAGTGATGAATGGTTTGAGCTCTACAACAACACTAATGCTCCTATTAACCTCACCAGCTGGACTATCGATGATGATAATGGGGCTCAATCCTATCCTTTACAAGGCACAATTGCTGCTCATAGTTATTACTTAATTGAGAGTCGGGAGATTGCTACGAGCATTACAGCTGACTTGGTCAAAAGCACATCACTCAGCAATGCTGGCGATAGTCTAGTGTTAAAGGATACCAATCAAAATGTCATTGATACAGTTAACGGTTCCAGTAGCGCTTGGTTTGCAGGCTCCAACACCACTCATGCGAGTATGGAACGTATTTCACTTACTGGTGACGGTGACCAAGCAAGCAATTGGAGAACCGCAGGAACTGTTGCCACTGCGACTAGCAGTACAGGAGGACCGATAGTGGGTTCACCACAAAATAGTGGTGTTATTATTCAACCAACCAGTACAAGTGTACCTGCAACTTTGACCTTAACCACATCCGTCAGTCCCAGCGTGGTTCATAACGACCAAGAGATTACTGTCAGCTTCGCTATTCAAAATGCGACCAATATTAGTAACTATGGACTAGACATTGGTTACGATCACGATCAACTGACTTTCGTATCTGCAAGCGAAGGTGACTTCCTCAAAGGCAGTGGAAACACTAGTTTCCAAAGTGGTCTACAAAATAACCAACCTGGAACTATTGTCATTGGCGCTGCTCGTACAGAGAGTCCTTTGACTGGGAAGAGTGGCAATGGATATTTGTTTACACTGCAATTTCACACCAAGGTCACAGCCCATGGAAGCAGTAGTATTGACCTGAAGCCAACCAGTTTTCTCAGTACGCCCATTGCTCACTTAAGCAATGTTAGTTGGCCAACCACGACATTTAGTATTGCCAACTCCAATATTATCAATATTAGCAATCTACGCTCTAGTCAGGGCAGTGAACGTTATAGCATTCAACTCAATTGGGACAGCAGCAGTGGCGGCCCATTTCAAATACAACGCCAAGACAGTCAGGGTAGTTGGCAATTACTTGGTGTGACCACAGAGACTAGTTTCCTTGATCGAGACACGGTTCTGCTAGGTGGAAACATAGTTCCCCATGTAACCTACAATTATCGCATCAGTAGCAGTGATGGCGGCAACAATCAACAGGTTAGTGGTATAGAAACTAGGGGCTTAAAATCAGACAATACTCGTAGTGATCGGGTAGATGGTAGTGATTTAGAGCAAATAGCCCGCATGTGGACACTAGAAACCACCGACAATCAGTTTAGTGCCAAAGCAGATACCAATTTCGATGGCAGTATCAGCGGTGAAGATCTATTGGATTTAGCAGTCGATTGGGCAAAAACATATCAGTAACCAAACACTAGGGAGCATTAACTTGTTCCCTAGTCTTCTTACCAATTTATGAAAAATTCTCTTATTACTAGTTTCAGTTTCCTTGTTATCCTAGTTCTTCATGCTCCCATCAGCCAGGCTGATAGCGAAGGCATCCATCTGCGTGTGATAGAAAATTCGTCAACAAAACTTAGTCTTAGTCTGGAAGGTACTTCGATCAGCAGACCACTCATCGGCATCAGTGCCACACTTCACATTCCCAAAGGTATAAGCTATCAGTCACACACACCAGGCCAATTTTTCGAAGGAATCAACGATCAGATCACCTATCTCATTTCACCCAAGAAAAGTGACCCCCAAACTATAGTTATTGGAATCGCCAGCTTGGGAAAAACCAGCAAAGCAACCAGTGGTTCTATGGTTACTCTCCACTTTCAAAAGACATCCTCAACTATTTCACTAGCAGATCTAAAATTAGAAAAATCAGTAGCCAGCGGCATTGAAAACGAACAACGCATTGACTACCCCACTATTCCTTGGTCTATAGATTACGAACTGACAGCAGCAGGTCAACCATTACAATTAGCACTCCTATTCACTCTATTGATTAGTCTAACCTTGCTTGCAATAAAGATCGGGAAAAAGTTGAGAGTCTCTATGACTAGGGTGTCGTCTCCTAAGCTTACCAATTAATTCATCCTGATCCCTAAAATTTGCTATTCGTACTTCGCAATTTTATTCCCCATTCTGAAGTAATACTTACCTCCAGGCCGAAAGATATGGTATAATCAATTGAAGTCTCAAAAACAAATATGCCAACATCAAAAAACAAAAGGGTCGCTCGCACGGCAAAAGCCAAAACTAAACCAAATTTATTCTGGAACTGGATCGCTAGCTTAGGAAGCAAAAAGCAAGCACAAGCAGCCCATCCTCGCACCTTGATTGCTAGAAGAAGCTTGACCAAAAGAACAGTTGGTCAGAAAAGCAACAAGAAAGTAGATATCACCATCATTGGATTAGGTCTCGTAATTGCTATTATTTTTGGTAGTAGCAATATCCAGAATTTGTTTAAGGCTAGCATTCTTTCTCTCAATCAAAAAAGTGCCATTGTCACTTCTGCTAAAGCTCGCTTAGGCATTGGTTACCAATTAGGAGGGCAGGGTCCAAGTAGTTACGATTGTTCAGGCTTCACCGGAGCTGTCATGAAGGAGGCATTAGGGATTACCCTACCTCGAACATCACGAGATCAATATAGCGTAGGGCAAAACATTGCCTTTGCCAACCTCGGTGTTGGTGACTTGGTATTTTTCAAAACTTCAGGCGGAGATGCAATCTCACATGTCGGTATTATTACTACTATTAGTGGTAATGATGTCAAAATGACTCATGCTAATAGTTATACTGGTAAAGTCCAAGAAGAAGACATCAAAAATAGTACTTACTGGCAGAAAACTTATTACGGCGCACGTGAGATTACTAATGCCACTAAGGAAATTGTCGCTCCTATTGTTCCTGACACCACCAAGCCTGTATCTCCAGTCGTCGAAACCAAACCGGATGAATATAACAACTACTTCCCACCATCCGAGCTCAACGATGCTCGTATCAAAGTAGGAGCAGCTACTATCGAACAAACAACAGATAGTACAAAGATCATCAATGACACTATTATTCGGACTACACCAACGGCCACACCTTCAGTAAGTGCTAGCATCTCTCCAAGTCCATCACCAACAGCAGTAGCTACATCTGCCACACCAACACCATCTAGTTCTCCAACAAGCACAGCACCATCAGCTTCTCCATCTCCTCAAGCATTACCAACAGTATCCATCGTCCCCACACCATCAGTAAGCCCTTCTAGTGTACCAAGAATAGCAACATTTGCTGATGTTAGTACTAGTAGTAAAGCATATGCAGCCATCGAAAAGTTGGCCGCAGCAGGTGTGATCAACGGTTATGAAGATGGCACCTTCCGCCCAAACGCTTCAGTCACTAGAGCTGAGTTGCTCAAAATGATTTACAAAGCATTGGACAAACCACTAGCGACCGTTAAGACATCTCCTTTTACTGATGTGACCACTAAACATGCGCTCTTCACTTACATTATCAACGCTTACAATAGTGGGTTGGTAAAAGGCTACGGCAATAAACTATTTAAACCAAATCAATCCGTAACCAGAGCTGAAGGTAGTAAAATGATTTTGAAAGGATTCAGTATTACTTCTGAAATCAAAAAGACTAGTTATAGTGATCTAGAGAGCAAGAGTGACTTAACTCCTTACATCGCTTATCTACTTAGCCAAGATCTACTCAGCGCTACCAACAACAAAGCACAACCAAACACAGCACTTACTCGTGCTGACACCGCTTACATCATTGCTGGTCTCATAGACTAATGAATACTTTCAGCAATAACAGCTAATCCATTCATCAATTGATCCGGTAACCAAACGGTAGAACCAACCAATACTATCAGAAGAAGCACGGCGTATAGAGAAACCAATGCCTTGCTTCTTTTAGTAAGCTCCACCGGAATACCTTGATGCCACAAATTAGCTAAGCGAATCGTGCCCAGAATAGTGAATATGACAAATACCACTACGATCAGACTCAGGATCCAATAGCTAGAGGTAAAAATCGCCACTACTTGTGAAAATAACAAAAACGTCGTTAAAAATAGTCCCGTGGGAGGCATACTCCATAAGAGCATGATCGCAAGCACCAAAAATGCATGTGACCATGAAAATCTAGATAGAGCTACAGTAGAAAGATTCGCTTCAGCAGTTACTCCTTTGCGCAACCGACTAACGTAACCATTGATAGAGGTTAAAGCTCTCCAGAAGCCCAGAGTTATAATAGTGCCGTTTTCATATTCGTGTAGTTCATCCTCACTTTCTTGAAACAGGTACTGAATAATCGAGACGAACATCAGGGCCACAAAGAAAACACTCAAATGCAGCAATACAGCCAATCCAGAAGACCCAATTGGTGACCACAGCAAAAGGAGAGCTAAACCTAAATGAAGACAGAAAAACCAGAGCGTAAGCCAGAATCGGTAATAATAAAAAACCGTTAATCCTAACAAAGCAATAACAATCAAAATAATACCAATGATGTTGGCACTAGCAATAGTGAAAAGATGCAGGGAAAGAGCCATAGCGACCACAGTAAAGAACCAGTTGATTACTGCTATCCCCAAATTAACTCTAGCTTCTTGTTGACCAGAGAACCAAACAACTAATACCAATAACGAAATAATAGCCATTGCCGCTTGCTGCCATAATCCTGGCATTAGTAATACGGCAAGGGAGAAAAAACTAAAAAGCGCAAAATATAGTTGCTCCATCAAACGATTCTTAGAATCAGTTTTGTTGAGTAAGAGCCCTCCAGCAAAGGTAAATAAACCAATCAACTGTAAGGATTGTGCCCAAAGCAGAAATTCACCTACTGGCATGAACCAGAGAAGTACGGCTTGAAGCAGTAATACAGGCAAAGCCAACCACAAGAGAGAAATTTGTCTCCAGCGACCAGTTAAAGACAAGAGAATAAACAATAAAGGTAGACCCAATAGATAAAGAGACATAGAGGATTAAGCTAAAACAAGATAAACAAATAAGCCTGCACTAATGAGAGCAACTATCACTTGCAGTACTAGAACAGTTCTTAATGATAACAGACGATGGATCAATGCCGCCAAAACCAAAATCACCACAGCAACTAAAAATTTGAGCAGTAAAAACCCAATAGCTAATAGTATGGCCGCCCCACTCCAATTCCAAGCCAAAAGCGCAGGAAAGAATAAAGCGCTCATCCACAGTACTAGTAGCCATATGCTGGTGCTACCTATCCAGGCATTAAAGTCATATTTGCCAGCAGGGGTGACAATAAATCGACTCCATAAGACTAAAGTAAGTACAGCCAAAACTAGTCCGATAATAAGTACTAGTGATGAAAAGAAAACCCCATTGCTCAGCAAAACTGTATTGTGAAAAGCACCACCAAGGAACACAGCGCTCAAAAGCATGAATAACCAAGCAATATTACCCAAAACTATCGAGGTCTTAAAAGGTTTCGTGACTAAAAGAAGCTGACTAGCGAGAAGCATCACCCACATAAAACTAGTATCAGCCATCCAATCTAAAGGAGCTCGCAAACTAATACTAGGAACTAAAAGTACTAAAACCATTAAAGCAGCCCAGGCGATTAGTGCTAGCTGATTTGGTTTACGACCACCTGCCCGCAGGTCGGCATATGGCTTCATTAACATCTTGGGATCTCGTTGAACTATAGCAGCCACGGCCCCTATCAGCAGCGGTGAAAGTAACCAGATAAATACTATTTGTAAAACCAAAATGAGAACTACAGAGAGTGACATATATGATTAAAGGTTAGCTGCAGTAGATTTTTTTGTCTTTCCACTTGTAAGTAAACTTGCTACTAGCCAAAACAACACCACCAGTATGATCACAAACGGTACATAAATAGTATTGGTTATTCCTTGAATACTAACTGCAAACGATGTCCATGTACCTTGAACTAATGTCCCACTCAAACCTAAAAATGCCAGCGTATACTGAGCAAGCAATTCAGTAATCATACCACTACCAACCATTAGTACCGTTATTGCTACAGTCCAGGCTATCAATGGCCAATGAGTAATTTGGTTCCAAAGTAAGACCTCCCCTCCCTCTGGAAACGATCTCATTCCAGCAATCATCGCATAAAAACCACCGATAGCAATTGAAAGTATAAGCGTAGTCAACATCACTACCTTCCACACAGGATCACTCACCAGCACAATTGATTGCCATAGTCCTTGGAAAGCAAACCATACAGTAATAAATAAACTAAGCACCAATACCCCCAAGCGCAATTGATTGAGTCCTCGGTAAGGTCTTGCCCAAAAGTATAATGCACCATTCAAGACACCAGCGATTAAAGCCCAATAGAGAGCGACTACCCAAATAGAGACCATAGCCGCAATATTCCCCTGCAAAGCCCAGAAGAATAAGCCTCCTATAGTCAGGAGCAGTGACAATGCTAATGACCAAAATGTAATCACCGTTTTCTTAATCCAAGCATAGAGACTAAAAAACAGTAGCATCCCTAGTCCTAGGATAACCATACCAATATTCAACCACAGCGATACTGCCGGTACAAAAAACAGCTCTACTCTCAAGAAGAGATAACCAATCAGAATAAACATCAACACACTAAACATCCCTGCTATATAAGCACTAGAAGCCTTGACCAGCTGTTTAGCACTAATAGCGAGTGTAATCATGCCCACCAATAACAATCCCGTAACAACCCAAGTTACTGTGTCTTCTAAGTAAGTGACTGATTGGACCAATGCACCAAAATAAAGATTTTGAGCAGAAGAGGCCAACAACAACCACATAATAGTCAAAGCCATAACACTGATTTCAAAGAGAGCAATAAACTTAGTAATTAGTCTCCGTTGTAAACCAGCTTCTTTGTCCATCAAAAGATAAACCCAACCAACCAGACCGAAAAGCTGCATTAAAAAACAAAAAAACAACACATTACTACTAGCTACCAACAAGCTTAAAAACAAAAACCCACCATGTGCTAGAGCTTGAACGCTAGGAGCATCATCTCGATTCGCAGTAGACCAAAAACTAAAAAAGCCAATACCCACAATTCCAATCAAAAGTAAAAAGAACGCAGTAAATATATCGATATGCAGTGCTGTAGTAATCGTCATTATTCCCTGAAATAACTGAAAGTCTAAACTAATCCCAGCATTAAAAATCTGCCAACTTAAATATACTAAAAAACTGCTGCCCAATACGCCCCAAAACAAAGATGCTGCTCTGGCAACCGCTCTCCATCGGCTAAAAAACAAGCTAAAAATACCACCAAGACTAAAGGCAGCGAGAGAAAGATAAAATGAATAAGTTAAGGGCATAATTTCTTGAAAGTTCGGAGTCGAGTATAGGCCAACGAATGAAAAGGGAAAAGAGAAATTCAGAATTCAGAGTGCAGAATGCAGAATTGAAATTGCGAAGTGGGAATGACCACTCTCTGAGCTCGGGCATCAGGCTTCTGGCATCAAAATTCACCCGAACAACATGTCGGCCGGATCCTTCGACTCCGCTGCGCTTTGCTCTGGATGAATAAAGTGTTCCCCAAACCTCTTGGTATTACAAACAAAAATGTGGTAAACTATGAGGAAGGTCCAAAAAACCCCTAAAAAATAAAAACATAAACATAACAGTATGTCATTCCTCCATCGTCTCTCTAGTTTGTTTGCTCTTAAGCAAAAAACAGCCGTGAAGCTGATCGCTATCATGAGTGTATTTGCCTTTGTAATCAATCTAACACCGGAGCTCTATCGAGATGTGGCCAGCCAAGCGTCAGAGGAAGGTGGAGAGGTTACAGCAGCAGCACCACCGACAGCACCATCAGGTAAATACATTTTTGTCGGACAAAATGGTTCAGCAAACTCATCGCCAACAGACTGTACCATTCAAACTAGTGCTGTCGGTTATAATCCATCAGCAACGAATGGATGTAATATCAACGAAGCTGCAATTCGCGCACAAAGTGACACAACTACGGATCAGATTACAATTGTTGTTTCAGACGCAATTCCTACTATCGGCCTAGACAGTGATGTTATTCATGTACTGAGAAACTCTACAGGATTGTTGATATTTAATGGAATCAAATCTAATGGGACAACAAAAACAGTCATTACGGATGGCAATACCGGGCATGCTACTCGTTTTTATGCTTTTAACTTGAATGAAAGTAATAGTCATGTAAAACAAAATATCACTATTACCAACTTCGCATTTACTCAAATGCAAGCTCTATCTGGAACACAAGGAGCTGTAGCTATTGGTGCTGACGGAGGAGCAGGTCTTAGAAATATCGGCCACTTAACAATTACGGATAACTATTTCGGTACGACCGATGGTCAAACTTTGGTTCAAAATAACTTTATCTTCCACGGCATTCGTTTAGGTCTCGATGCCCAAGTTACTCAAGCAAACATCAATATTAGTGGAAACAACTTCTACAACGTAGTTACCCCCGTCCAACTATATTCTTTCGATGACTCAGTTGTCCTTTCCCAGACTCAAACATCATCTCGCTGTATTTCATCAGTGAACCCTGATGAGGTAATCATCAGTAACAATGTGATGGGTACTGCTAAAAACTTTGCAGTCAACACTAGTATAGCTGGTGAGGGTGCTTGGAGTGGCGCAGCAATCGACATTTGTAGTATTGGTCAGCTAAAGATTGATGGCAATACCATCGCTAATTCACTTGGTAGCGGACTAGATTTTGATGCCGGGCTTGGATTAAACCTAGGTAATGCCAACCATTTCGATACTGGAATTTACCTTAAACGTTCTAGTGGAATAGTTAGTAACAATCTTATCGGTGGTAATCTTCTAGGAAGTACCTTAGAATGGGCAATTTTTGGTTACGGTATCTATATTGATGACTCATTCCGTGGTCCTGCAAGTGTTAATTTAATAGATAACAATGTAATTAATAACATCTGGCCACCTGCAGGATCTGCATTTGATGATGCCTGTACTGCTGACCGTTATACATTGGAGAGTGAAGGCCGTGCATGTGGAGGTAGTGCAATTGTATTAGATAGTACCAAGGGTAACTTTGTTAGTTATAACTATATTGGTAACCCTATTTTCAACAACTGGGGATATGGAATAGAGGTAAAGGGTGAGTTTAAAACAATTCCTCCAGTTCCTGGCGCAACACAATTTCCTTCATATAATAATAAAATATTTAAGAACTCTATTTACTATAACAAAGCTGATGGTGTGCTCGTAGATACGATTAATAGACCTGAGACCAGTCCAGTTGGATCAGATTGTACTGCCCCTGGTTTAGGCGGAGGCACGGTAGTGATCAATAACTGCAACAATGCTATCTTCCAGAATTTATTTTTGCGAAATGGTAATTACAACGGGACTGCATTTGGTGATATCAGTCCTAGCCCAGAGGGTGGTATCGGTATCGATTTGAAATCTATTACTGACATTAGTGAACAAAAATATGGTCTTGTGCAATTTACAGGATCAGGAACACTCAATGACACTGATATTTCACTCAACGATTCTAATGATACTGACTTGGGTGGTAATGGTGTTCTCAATACTGCTGTCATTCATGGTAGTGGTGCTACTGAAAACCCAACAACATTTGAAACTATCCGTGGTGACATTGGTGGTTTGGCAAACGGGAAATATTGGGTAGAAGTGTTTACAGTGAACTGTCCGGCGGAACTATTAAGTACCACACCAGTAATTAACACTAGTAACGCAGCGAATAATTGTGACACTGATAGTAGACCGGGTGGAGATATTAATAATCCTAGTCGTGCAACATATGGTCAAGGCGCGATTTTCCTTTGTGGTGTTTACCTTGAAAAGACAGCTACAACGGATTCTGATCAGTGGGAATGTTCTCCTGGAGAGTTCAATACGACATTTAATGGTGGATTACTAACAAGTACGGTTACTACAGTTGAAACAGGTTCAATAAGATTGAACTATGAAAGCGCAGGTCCTGCAGGTAGCTCATTTATCCCTGGATACGACGCAGCACCTCTTACCTTTTCTTGTGAACTGATGGACCTTGTATTTACTAATATTACCCCTTGCGCTGACGTTGAATCACCATCTGAAGGTGTTCACCCTGGACAATATCAAGCAATATTTGTATCTGCTCTGCTACAGACCACTTCAGAATTTGGTGCTAATACATTTATTGCATCAGGATCGATCGGAACATCCAAGACTGTCCGCGAGTGTACTAGTTCATCAAGCTGTAATACAGCTACATTTGCCAACAACGTTAATCGTATTCCTGGAGAATATGTCGAGTTCAAAATTGAAATGCAAAACGATACAGGAGATTTGATAAACCCAACATTTAGTGATGCCTTGCCTTCACAGTTAGAATGGGTATCAGGTTCATGCCAAGTGTTTAGCGGCATTACCAATAGTCAGTCACTCGCTACAGGTGCTAGACCTGCATTGGCGTTAGAAACAGCAAGACCATGTACAATCTCTGGTCAAAACATTTCATATGCCACAGGTGGTTCACAAATCAATAACGGTCAAAAGCGTGCTGTTTACGCTATCGCTAGAGTCCGTACAACATCTACAAGTGGTGTCTACACCAATATTGCAACTATGATTGCTGGTGAACATGGATGTTTAACAGCAGAACCATGTCGCCCATCAGCTAGTGTTACTGTAACAGCTGCTCCTGTATCTCAGTTGATAAAAACGATTCAACCTGGAGATCTCCATACTCAAACACTTACTGCTCCAACTACTAATACAACTGTAAATTACAAGATTGTCATGGTTTTGACCGGTCTTGATAAAGATAATATTGAGTCTGTTAATATTACTGATAATTTCCCTCGCACAGTTCGCTCTGGCACATTCGCCACTTACAGCAACTGTAGAGTCACAGTCCAAGTAAATGCTAGCCCAATTGGTCCATCTAGAGACTGTGCCAATATTAGCTCGATCAACAGCACCGATACGACACCGGTAGCAATTTGGGATGGCACAATGGTTGATTATATTCCAAACTTTACAGATCAATTAACAGTAACTATCACTTACCAAAGTTCTGTACCTCCGCTCACAACAACAGACACCACAAATACAACTTTGACCAACACAGCTCGATTGAACCGTGGAACAACTGTTGCCGCTCAAGATTCAACTACACTCATTATCACACCACCTACTCAAGCTCCTCAACAAGTAGTCCCCACCTTCCATAAGCAAATCCGTGCTTGTACTGGTACTACAGTGGATACTTGTACTGGTGCCTTCAGTGAAACGGGTCTTTCTAATGTAGCACCTGGCAGCACAGTGGAATTCCGCTTCGAAGCTACCTCAAGCAGTGGCGCAACTTTTGCTTTCCGTGATCCTGCTCCTACTGGAATGACCTTCGCTACCTCAGCTAATAGCTGTCTAGCTTACGCAGGTATCGCTCAATTAGGTGGCAGTGCCGCTCGTCCTACTACCGGCAGCAGCCCATGTACATTTGACACTACATCAGGTACTCAAGTGCTCAATACTAGCAACGTAACGATCGCTGCCAACCAATACGCATACGTCTATGCATTGGCTACTATCTCAAGCACAGCTACTGGTACTATTACCAATACAGCAGGTTTGAATGGTAGTGGTTGTAGCACTACGGTTGCTCAATGTAATGACCCAGCAGCAATTACTATTACTGCTACGACACCTGGTCAAGTCTCAATCGATAAACAAGTAAATCCTACAGCAGTCACTTCTAGTGCTACTACTCAAGATGTTACTTACACAATCGTTCTCACTAAGCCAAATACATTTGCGATCAACAATGCCAACTGGACTGACACATTCCCAACCACTCCTGTAGCACTCAGTAATTATACTTGTACTTCAGTAAGCGTGTTGCCTGCTGGATCACAAACAATTGCTTGTCCTACCACATTCCCACCAGCTGGAAATACTCTTTTCACTGGCACAATCAATGCTGCAGTTACCAGTATCACAATTACTTACACAGCACGTGTTCCTGCCAATGCAGCACCTACTACAGCTCAAAGTGTAGTCAATACAACTTCAATCTCTGGTGCTCGCAGCACAGATGCTGTAGCAATCAGTCAAACCGACACAGCTACACTTACAGTCAATCCTGCTAACAATACTGGCACACCAGTTGTGAGCTTAAGTAAACGTGCTGACAACGGAGTCACCACCAGTGATCGTTCAACTGAGAAGATCTATAAGCCAGGTGATACTGTAAACTATACACTTTCAATGCTTAACAGTGGTACAAGTGCTGCTACCAGCGTGTCACTACAAGATTTGTTCCACAGTATGCTCAAGAGCATGACAATCAATGCTCTTCCAACTGGAGCTACTCAATCTCTTACTACTACAGCATTCAACTTCGGTAATATTACTGTTCCAACTGGTACCACACCTACCACAGTGACTTACCATGGCACCATCGCTGACAATGACAACTTTGATCTCGATCTCTTTGATCTCGATGAAGGTAGCAATCCTGCTCGTGATGATGATTTCTACGCTTCTAAGGACGCTGATATCGATGATGATCTTGGCACAGGAAACAACAGCCACCGTCGAGCTGAAGACATTCTAGGAGCTCCAGACAACAAGTTCGTATCTCTAGGATCAGATGGTGAAATGACTATCGACCTTGGAACAAAAGTGATCGTTAACGGTAGTGGTGACGACTTTGCTTTCCGCACTATCAACCAATCAGTAGATGACACCGATCAAGCAGATGAAGACCTCAAGGTGTCGGTCTCTCAAGATGGTACCACCTTCAAGACAATCACTCCTCGATCTGGTGACGGTAACCGTTATGACCTAAGCAAAGCTCGGATGTCATGGGTACGCTACATCCGTCTTCAAGATGAATCATCTAATGTCAAAGCAAAAGCACCAGGTACTGATATCGATGCTATCTGTCTCCTAAATATCGGTGTTCAGCTACCAAACCGAGTCAACATGAGTATTGGTTCTCAAAGTGCTTTCGCTACTGAGTATGTGACTGTGGATGTAACTAAAGTCTTCGACAAGAAGCCTAATGTCAACAACTGTGCTGAACCAGAACCAGTAGTTGTTCAAGAACAATTGCCACCGCCTCCACCAGCCCCATTACCAGCACCTCCAGCTCCAGTTTATATTCCAACACCACCGCCAGCATTGCCAAAAACTGGTGCTGAACCACTAATTCTCGTGTCACTAGTGTCCAGCTTGGCATGGGTATTCACTCGCAAGAAGAAGTAATGGTAAGTCTAATCAAACGTTAACAACCAAGAGGGAAGAGGTAAAAGACTAAAAACTTTCTACCAACTCCCTCTTTCTCCTTCCCCTCAGTAAAATTCTGCATAGTCATCCTGAGCTTGCCGAAGGACTGAACTCTGAATTGAAAACAAATGGATTTCTTCAAAAAACACCACATCACCAGCTTTCTCATTATTACCTCGCTGATTTTTGGTTGTTTTTTTCATTTAACTCCTGAAGCCTTCGCGGACAACTACGCTATCCTAGTTGATGATACTTCTACGGTTACTCACGAGACACCTTGTGCGCTAGTTTCTGCCTCAAATAATGATTGTGACTTACACGAAGTTTTTTTAGGTTCTGGGAATGATGCTGCAATCGCATTTAGTTTGAATCGCGACGGTAATGATAATCGCAATTTCAAAATTTCTATTGACGATGACATCACTCAAATTGCAATTGACCAAGTAATACCTATCCAATTTGGTAGAGAATGTACTAATTGCTCCATTGAGATCGATGGTGCCAAATCTAATGGCTCCAAGACTAGAATTATACCTCAAAGTAGCACACCTCCTGCCAGTGCTTTTTTAGTCAGTGAAGATATCGGCAATATTACGATCAAAAACTTTGATTTCCAAGGCTTTTCTGGCCCAGCTATTGTGGTACAGAGTATTCACAATACCACGGTAGAAATCAGCGCCAATAGCTTTGGTCAGATCAATCCAAGCACTCAACCCAATCACACAGGCATCACAATAACTGATGGCGACAGAGTGTTGATCAGAAACAATATATTTGGTAGACAAACAGATAATGGCCTGGAACTAAAAGGCAGTAGCAGCAATAACACCATTCAAGAAAATTTATTTGGTGTTGCCAGTGTAACTGACCTAGCCAACTTCATTCCTGGGATTCAAAATGATGCCATTAATATTAGTGAACAAAGCCAAAACACCCAAATTACTGACAATATCATTACCAATGCTGGTCGTAATGGTATCAGTATCATTGGCGGTACTGGTCATGAAATTGGCAATAACCGGATCTTCAATAATCAAGGCCTTGGAGTAGCTATCGCCAGCAGAGGGAATAATCAAGCGCAGCCAGCTCAATTAACTAGTGCCAACCGTATTGGCAACACTATTAAGTTATCAGGAACTGCTGAAAGTCAGAGTCAAATCACTATCTACCAAGCCAACAACACCAGTAGTCCGGCAATCATTCCCGACAATCTCGGCGGCGAAGGATTCGAAGTATTACAAAGTAGATTTGTAGATAGTAGTGAAGACGAAGATCCTCAACTTGGTCGATTCACATTTTCATTACCAAGTAGCAACCTCATTTTAGGTGACACATTATCTGCCATAAAGACACTTGACCATAATTCTTCAGGATTCTCCAACAATGTAGTTGTCAGCGAAAAACAAGCACCAAGCGTTACAGCTAACAGTTCACCCCAATCACCTCAACCAGGAACCCTAGTAACATTGACAGCTGTAGCAATAGATCCTGACAGCACAGCTAATCAACTCAACTTCAGTTGGGAACAGCAGACCGGTCCAACTGTTACTCTTAGTAGCAATTCTACAGTAAGCCCCAGCTTCACAACGCCAACGGTAGCCACAACAACAACATTAATTTTTCAAGTAACGGTTACTGATGAGGCTGGTTTGAGTGATCAAGCCGCAGTGACTGTAACAGTTTCACCAGCTACACCAAGCAACAGATCTCCAATAGCCAATGCTGGTATTGATCAAACCACTGCTAGTAGTACACAGGTACAACTCAATGCTACTGGGTCTACTGATCCAGATGGCGATAGTCTGACCTATCAATGGAGTCAAGCAACAAGTGATAGTTATCATGTAGTGTTAAGTAGCCCAACAGCCAGCAGACCACAATTCATTAGTCCCCCGATTGCTGAATTACAAGCGGACCTTCATTTCACTTTACAAGTCACAGATAGTCAAGGCGCCCAAAATAGTGATGATGTGGTTGTTCATGTTACTCGAACTAAACAAGCTCCAGTAGCTATAATTACCGTGAGGTCAGGGACCAGTTTTCCAGCCGGTACCGAGATTACTTTGGATGGAGGCAGCAGTACATTCGATCCGACCACTTCAGTTCGTCAATACCGTTTCCGCCATATACCTAGTAGTACTAACGACATCCCGTTGACTATTAACCAAACCAACAGTTCAGCTAGCCTAGCTCGAGTCACATTGCCTAGCAGTATTAGTAGTAGCAGAGATTATAGCTTTGAATTAATTGTTAATGATGGAACTACAGATAGCGTCGCAGACACTGTTTTAGTTCAGTCCACAATCACCCAACCAACCAGCACACCTTCAAGTACGCCTACACCCACACCATCAGCAACACCTACTTGCTCTGTCGACTTACCAAATGCTGATGCTGGAAATACAATCACTACTACCAATACTCCTGGTAAAATTATTACCTTGAATGGTAGTGCTAGCACGGACCCTCACAATTTACCGATCACTTACTATTGGCGCCAAATGTCTACTGGTCCACGTGTGGATATTAGAAATGATCAGAGTCCAACGCCCAACTTTACCATTCCCACATTTAGTGAAAGAAGCTTAACACTCAGCTTCCAATTAACAGTAACTAATAGCTGTAATCGTACCAGCACCAGTATTGTAAGAGTCAGTATTGGTAACAGTGATGCCGATAACGACAGCTTAGATAGCACTGAGGAAGACCGTTTGGGTACGAACCCAAACCAAGCAGATACTGATAGTGATGATATCAATGACGGCGTAGAAGTGCGTAGCGGTTGTACTAGTCCTACTAACCCAGATTCTGACAATGATGGGCTACGCGATGGCGATGAAGATCTAAACCACAATGGTACTACCGATGGCGGCGAAACTAACCCGTGTCTAGCGGATACAGAGCATGATGAAATGCCAGATGGATATGAAACGAATAATCAACTCAACCCACTCGATCCCCGTGACGCCAATGAAGATAAAGATCGCGATGGCTTAACTAATTTAGAAGAATTTATTTTCAAAACCAATCCTACCATTGCAGATACTGACAGTGATGGCTTAAACGATGGCCTGGAAGTAAAGATTTCTCATACTTCTCCCATTAAAGATGATACTGATGGTGATGGTATTGTCGATGGCAAAGAAGATACTAACCATAGTGGGCTAGTAGATCCCAGTGAAAGTGATCCTAATCGTTTCGATACCGACGGCGATGGACTTTCTGATGGGTTAGAAATAGGTCTAACCACCCCTCAGGGTAAACATACTGATCCAAAAAAGTTCCAACCAGATCTTGATCGACTCAGTAAAACCAATGCTTTGGCCGCTGATACTGACGGTGATCGCATTTTAGATGGCAACGAAGATACCAACCATAATGGTAGTGTAGACTGTGGTGAGACGAATCCACTAGACCCTACTAACAAAGTAACCCTTTGTAAGCCTGTGACTACACCTAAACCAACAGTTACTAAAGAAGCTCGATTAGGAAGCAGTACTGGTATCAGCGTAAAAGGATCAACTACCAAGACGGGTGGAATCGTCAATTTAGTTGCACCAACATCATCAAATACTCCAAGGGCTATAAACCTTAGCACTCCATTTTCTATTCAAGTAAGCAAAGGGACCGGAAAACAAGCTCGTACGCCCTTACAAATTTCTCCCCTAGCAAGCATATCAGTTTTACCAGGCATCATGTTGCCCACTACCGGACCAGCTCTGTCTTCTATTTTAGTTTATTCGCCTTTCTTCTCTCTAATAAATAAATAGTAGTAAAGAAGATAATAGCAAAGAGACACATCACTATAATAGCAGCCAATTTAGCTCTGGCACCTTGTAGAATAAGCGATACCATACCAAATAGTGCAGCGATGCTGTAAAGCAATAAACAAATCTGTGGGACAGTTAATCCAAGATTAAGCAATCGATGGTGTAGATGCTTCTTATCACCTTGAGTAGGTGATTTTTTATCGATCAAAATTCTCCTGCCCACAACCCAAAAAGCATCGAGTAAAGGAATACCCAAGACTAAAAAGAAACTAGCCACTTTGGCACTAGAAAATATAGCCAAGATAGCAAGGGTAAAGCCTAAAAAGGTCGCTCCGCTATCTCCCAATAAGATTTTGGCAGGATAGAAGTTGAAATACAAAAACACACAAAGCAAAAGAGCCAAAAGAAACGCAGCTTGAGCAATCGTAGGTTGATTAACAAAAGGTAACAGACTGAGCAGGCCTAAAGTCAAACTTGAAATCAAACTAATACCGCTAGCCAAACCATCCATACCATCTACCCAATTCATCATATTCACAAAAAGCAGTATCCAAAATACAGTGATCACCTTGGGCATCCAGGGATTATTGAGAAAAAGAAACCAAGCTTCATTGGTAAATGGATTGGTTAACACAGAAATCTGAATACCAAATGCTACTACCACTAGACAAGCAACAATCTCAACCAACAATCTCACCCACCAGGGTAATCGATATTTGTCATCAATAAAGTTAATTCCCACTATTAGCCCCCCCCCCAGTAAAAATCCCCATAAATGCTGATCCCAAGGAAGAATGAGTAGTAGAGACATAAAGAACAATGCAGCAATGACAATTCCTCCCGCTCTAGGTCGAGGCACAGTATGAGTACTATGCTTCTCGACACGATCCTTCCATCCCCACTTAGGAAAAAGTACTACAGCTTTTCGTAGCAAGCCGAAAGCAAGAAAAGCCAATAGAATAGCTAATCCACAAAACCATAGTGGTAATGCATTGATCAAAATTTCTATCATGCAGCTCCTTTTTTATTAATCACTACCCAAATAGTACGAAACAAAATCTGCCAATCTAAGCGCAGTGACCAGTTTTGAATATAATAACTTTCCAAGCGAACTTCTTCATCAAAAGACAAATCTGAAGCTCCGTTGACCTGAGCCATCCCAGTCATGCCAGGCTTAGCTCTCAGAAGTCGTAATTGTTTGGTAGTATACTTAGCCACTTCTTCTGGTTCATGAGCTCTTGGACCAACCAGCGTCATTTGCCCTTTCAAAACATTCCATAGCTGAGGAAGCTCATCTAACCTAAATTTACGCAACACTTTTCCAATCGAGGTCACCCGAGGATCGTCTTTCATTTTAAATAAAGGTCCTCCTTTACGTTCATTTTGAGCCATCAAATCTTTTCTCATTTGATGAGCGCCAACAATCATGGAGCGGAATTTATACATAGTAAATGGGGTCTGATACTTTTTATTACCTACTCTTGTTAGACCAATAAATACCGGACCAGGTGCTAAGATTTTAATCAAAATTGCAATCACCAAAAATAACGGTGAAAGAACAATCATCCCCAGAAGACTAATAACAATATCGATCAAACGCTTACCAATTCTCCCCCACCCCTTCAAAGGGGTAGCAGAAACTTCGATCAAGGGATAATCACCAACATACAAAGCATCAAGTCTTTTAGCACTGCTAGCGAATATACTTGGTACATAACGAAATAGGATCTTGTGATCAGCACAAAAATCAAAGAGATCTTCTTGCTTTGCTGGGCTTACTCGATCAGTTGCCACCCACACTTCATCAATAGTTAAATCCTTGCCATTTGGCTGTTGGAATTGGGCAAACAACTCATTGAAATTTTGAATTTCAATCTGCTCATCCGGAAGGAGATTAGCAAGTCGGTATCCTGGTAAATGATGTAGTTCATGAGCCAAATATTGGGATTGTTCACCACTCCCCACTATTACCGCCCGCCTAACTGCTACACCCATACGGTAGAGAAGTCGCTTAACGAGACGAATCAAAACTCTACCAATTAAAGCCAGTCCAAAGAAAATACCAAATGCTGTAGCCAAAAGCAGACGAGAAAAATAAAATTGCTGTTCTAAAAATAGGATTGCCAACGCCATTCCTACCCAAATCAAGGTAGCATAAGAAAGCAAGCTAACTTCTCTTAAGAAGCTTCTACGTTTGAATGCATATAAACCTAAAGAAAAAAAGACAATCAGCTGGACTAAAAGAATTACTCCAAAAAAAGGCAAATAATTACTCAAAGCCGGAACATACTCTTTACCACCGATATGACCATTTACTTTCAAGACAAATGCAGAAAAGAAGGCAAAGAGAGACACTCCAATATCTAATCCAATCTGTAATAAAACAAACCATTCAGACAGTTTAGCTTTCATGTAACAGGTAAACAGTTAAACTTTTCGAGGCATGATAATATTGATATAGCCCTCTTCCTTGCCGCGAAGCAATCCTGGGCTACTATCACTATTAATATTGAGTTGTACTTTATCTTCAGGGATATGTTCCAATGCAGCCAGCAAAAAGTGCGCACTGAAGGTAATTTTCTTTTCTTCACCAGTCATTTCACCTAAAAGAACAGATCGGTCCTTACCAATTTCTTGGGTTTCACCAGACAAAATCAATTCTCCATCTTTCAATTCAATATAAAGATTATGGGTTCCTGTCTGAGAAAAAAGGCTAGTTCTTTTAACTGCCCGAATAAAGTCATCGCGGAAAACTTCGATTGTAGCGCTAAAACTAGCAGGAATAATCTTTTCGTAAGGAGGAAAATTTCCTTCAATCAAACGAGAAATCACTGTTACATCCCCAACCACAAATTTAACTTGATTCTCACCTACCACAATTTGTACAGCATCCTGTCTCTTAGCCATAATTCTTTGTAGCTCCAAAACAGTTTTACTAGGCACGATTATTTTCATTTCGTCTTTATGATCGAGAGCTAATGGAATTGTTTTTTCAGCTAAACGATAGCTATCTGTAGCCACTAATTTTAATACATTATCTTTGTAATACATCAAAACACCAGCCAATACAGGTCTAGTTTCATCACTAGCAGCAGCAAAAACAGTTTTTTCTAATCCTTTAGCAATATTATCGTAAGGCAGAGTAAATTGTAATTTCTCCTCAACCTGAGGAATTAGAGGAAATTCTTGAGCATCGATTCCCTTAAAAGTGGTGAGATCTTTGCCACTTTTGACTTGCAATGTACTCAATTCCTGCAATTCAATCTCTACTGTTTCAGTGAGCAGCAGATTACAGTAAGCACTAAAAAGTTTAGCAGGAACCGTGATTGATCCTGAAGCTTGAACATCACAAGAAAAACTTGTAACGATCGCTAATTCTAAATTAGTGGTAGCCAATGTTACAACGCCTTCTTCAGCCTTGATTAAAACATTGCCGAGTACGGGGAGTGTTGATCTGGTCGGAATTGCTCTGGTTACTAAATCCAAAGCTTGAGTAAGATTTTCTTTTGAGCAGACAAATTTCATAAATCGCTTTATTACCTTTGATAGAGTATCAAGTTTTTTTCACCCTGCAAGCTTTCTAGTGTTATATGTATTTTATATATATCTATAAGAAATAATAGTAATAGGCTCTTGTGTACTTGATGCTTTTTGCTGTCTAATAACTATTCTCATCAACCCAAATGGCATTACTATCTTCTATTTAGGCCTAATGTAAACTTTTTGGCTTGGACTAGATACTTCTTAAAGTCTCTAAAAAAATCTACTTTCTAGTAAACAAATTTCCACGGTGGAAAACTTCCTAGCTTTAAGTGCAAATGAAATATTTTTTAGACAGGTATTGCTGGTGACTAAAAAATGAAACAAAAATTTAACAAGTTGATTGCAAAAAAAGCGTAAAACTTTTCCACTTTATTCACTTTCTGTGGAAGAAAAAATTTTCTTCGCTTCTGTGATTACTAAATCCTGACTTACTTGGTCGATTTGCTTTACTGCAAGATACTTTTTGACCTGCTCATAGATACTTTCTTGCTTGTTTACATGGTTTTTCGCTGTTCTTTTTAGTTCTTTTCCTTCATCGATTCGACGTTCGATGCCGGCAAAATAATATGAGTTTTGTAAATAATCTTTAATATTTTGCATGCCGATACTACTAACAAATTCCTCTTCACCTGAAACTATCACTCGTACTACTTTACCTTGTACGTCTTGTTCTGGGGGGCTTAGGTGATCTTTGATATGCCAAGTAAAGAAGTCTCTTACCTCTAAAGGAATAAACTTCACCGTCGTTTTGAAATTAGTCTCACTAATAGTGACTAAAACACAGCCTTTGTCCTCTTTTTCTTCACCAAAATCGATACGTTGAGGAGATCCGGCATAGACTACATAAGGATCAGTATGTAGTACTTGATGCCGATGCAGATGACCACATGCTACATAATGAAGCTGACTATTGGCTAAGAGGCTCAAAGGTACAACTAAATCTTTACCGATCATCACATTTCTTTCACTACCAAATGTAGCGCCCATAACAGTGGCGTGGACAATAGCTACATGTGCAATCCCAGGCGTTAACTCGGTGATCTTTTCTTGAAAGAGCTGACTCGCTTTTTCTAACAACGTAGTATCAATTTCTTCCAAACTTTTACCTTTATATGACTCATTTTTTAGTAAAAAGTTACGAGTAATCCAAGGCCAAGTAACTATACCCAGTGGACCGGACTTGGTGTTGATAGTAAACTGTTCGATTTTTTTACTTACTCTTACCCTTGGCAGATCGAGGGACCGATAAATTTCCAAGGTATGAGCTTTAGACTCAATATTTGGTAAGTCATGGTTACCCACGAGAAGAATCACTTGGCGATTGGGATCACTAAAAGCCTTGAGTGCTCGAGCAAAAGCATTTTGATACGTTGGGCTAGGATCACGATTCTTAAAAGCATCACCACTAAAGATCACCACATCTACATCTTCACTATTGGCGAGGGCAATCATATCATCTAAAGCCTTTTTCCAATCTTGAAAGCGACTAGACAGTCCTGTAGTAGGATCAATATGTCCATAGTTTTCCATACCGAGATGGAGATCTGAAAAATGAAGAATTTTCATAGGTCTAAAAGATAACTTCCCCCCAAAAACACTTTATAGTATTCTCACTGGCGAAAGTAGAGTAATAACAATAACTCTGCATCCTCATTTATATGGAATGTCCACGCTGCCATACATTGGAAACGGCTGTTATTGATTCTCGTCTTGCAGAACATAACAAAGCAATTCGTCGTCGTCGGCAATGTGATAAATGCGAATTTCGCTTTTCTACGATAGAGCGTGTCCGCTATGAAGGATTTGTGGTGATCAAAAAAGATGGTACTAGAGAGCCATACAATCGCCAAAAACTAGAAGAAGGTATTTGGAAGGCTTGCATTAAGCGCCCAGTAACCCAAATGCAAGTGGATGAATTACTCACTAAACTAGAGGAAAAGTGGTCTTTAGAAAAAGAAGTACTTTCAACAACTATTGGTAAAGATGTATTGAAGGCCTTGAAACAACTAGATCAAGTTGCATATATCCGCTTTGCCTCAGTCTATCGCTCTTTTTCGGATGTAAAATCTTTTCAAAAGCTCCTGGAAGATTTAACGTCATAATGCGGGAAATACGTAGCTTAAAATTCGCACTTCGCAATTCTGAATTAGCAATTCGAAGTAGTCATTCTGAATTTTAACCATGTTTCCTTCTTGCGTATGTAATACTCGTAGCTGCTAGGGCAATAAGCATACTCCATAATAAATATGGTCTAAGTTTTTGCCAGAGGCTTATTTGGGTGGCAGTGGACCATTCCTTCTCAGAAATACTACTAATTGGGCCTACATTGCCCGCTGCATCGGCCACGGCTATGAAGTACTGGCTAGTCCAATTATTGGGGCTAAGGGTGAATTTACCACTCACATCAGCCTGTACGAAATAGTCAGTACTCTGCTGGCCTAATGTTTTGATTCCCACAAATGCATAGGGTTCAGTTTGTCCTTGAATAGTTGACCAAGATGCTACGGTGATTATTGGTTTCGTGGGAGCAGTACGATCAACAAGGAATTGATACTGACAGCGTATTTCACCATCAGTGTTTTTGAGTGTGAACTGATGAGTCCCCTCCTCCAATTTCTTTTCGCTCGTTACTATCCATTCACCATTTTTATCTATATTGACCGGATAATCAGTTGGATTCTCACTGGCAATAGTAAGGGTATATCCACTCTCGGCTGGTTTTGTTCTACCAAAGAAGGTTGGTGACTCTACATTGGTTGCTGGCCTACTGGCTTCACCAAATATAGTTGACCCATTGCCAGTTTCTAGGAGCCCATTGAGAGTTGATGGTAGGTTCTTCAAAGTATATCCTTGAGGTGAGCTCAAGTCTGTATATTGATTAACTTGGTCTTTAACACGCAGTGAGAGATAGCCTGATTCGGAGATATCCTTGGGCAAAAAATAAATAAATCTACCGCTATTATTTGGTGTTACAGTTGCTAGCTTAATGTCTTCACTGCCACGTTTCCAAATTTCGATGCTGTTGGGAATAGTGTGTAAGTGAGGAGATACTGTTCCTGTTACTATTCCTGCGTGGCTTTGACCAGTAAATCTGGCCTCAGTTATTTGTAAAGAGAAAAATTTCTTTTGTTCTTGGCCCTCACTATCGATAGCGCTAAGTACTGCACCAAATGATCCAATATTAAGGAATGGCTCACTGGTTACAGTTGGATCATTTGTATACGTAATCACATTATTGAGTGCTGGTAGTCTAGTACTCATAGTAGCGGGCAAGCTATCACCAAAGTAATAGATATGAGACTTAGTTTGTCTTGTGAGATGATCTTCGCCCACCGTGCTGATAGCGATGATATCGCGAACTTTAGCGCTTGCTGGTTCTACTACTAATTCATGATCTTTTGGCAAATATATGTCTTTAGTCTCACTATCACCGGTGCTTACGTCTATCGTTGTAGTGTTGCCAACGTGGTCACGGATGACTAGGCTGCTGTTAGCTAAAATAGGCACAGCGACTAGTCCCTGTTTGGGTAAATTTAAAGTGGTATTATCCGGGAAGGTAATACTATAAGGCGCAGTCCCACCGCTAACAGTTACTAATCTGGTACTACCTGCAATACCTTGGATTTGATTGGGGTAAATTTCTGGCATTGTTACCAAAACTGTATTTTGGAAAATACCAATATTTCCTTGTTCATCGGTTACCTGGCTAACAATAGTATAGATGCCTGGTGTTTGATAACTATGCTGAATTGGTAATTCTTCAGCAATACCCGCAACCCGTCGTGTCTTATTGAATGCTCGTTTTGCCTCAGCATCGTCAGTAATGGTTCCATCGCCCCAATCTATCTGATAATTCCAGGTAAATGCATTGTCGGTTCTACCAGACACATCTACAGCTGCTCCAAGTAAATAGATTGGTTCATTGACACCGATTATGGCTGGTATCTTTTCTGCCTGAGCTTTATTTGTCCAATTTGGAGTATTATTTCTAGTAGTCCAAGTTTCGGCAGAAATTCGAGGATGATCATGGCTTTGTCCACCAACTGCTACTATCCCTACCTGCTTGATGATAGAGCCATCCATTAGGGTACGGATGCTGCTAACGATATATTCACCGGGATATGCATAAATATGCTTCGCTTTTTCGTGCATAGATATACTAATATCTTTGCCTAGTGACCAAGCTTGCGTATCACTAGTACCTGATAGCTCTAGAGGATCGCCCAAGTGATTTTGAATAAGGTCCCCTGTAATTGAGCTATTAGTAACATTGTCGCTTATAGCAGCATATGCAGTTTGATACTTGAGGTTATTACCTAAAGCTAATGTCGAGGTAATGGTACTTTGATTATTACTACTGGCACTAAGGCTGTTTATCTGGGAGTGGTCTTGTACTTGCCAATCTCGGATTGCTGATATTGATGACATTGATCCATCATCTAGCACTGCCCGAGCTGCAAAATAATATCTTTGGCCAGGTGTCAGCCCTGATAATAATTTTTCTGGAGCAGGTGTCTTACGTAATTCATCCACAGTAATTGTAGCTATTGTTGCTTGGCCCTGACGCAAGTTACTTTCCACGGTACTATAAAGAATTTCATACCGCTGCACTGGTATCAGTTGAATCAAATTTTGCAAGTTGATTTCTGGTTGCAATAAATATTGCAATTGGATTGTGCTACTACTGTCAGCTAGTACTACTTTTGCATTATCAATGTTGATACTTTCACTGATGGCTTTGCTACCAAAATAAAGTAAGGTACTGAGTAATTCTTTCTTATCATTAATTAAATTGAAGGTGGTTAGTCCAGAAAAGGGATTGGTCTGCCAAATAAATTGTAAAGGGCGTTGGTTAATATCAGCTAAATCTACTGTAGCTTGAGCAGAGCTGGTTAAGGGACTATTCATTGTAAGCTGACAACGATTTCCCTCCCGAGCTCCAGTTATGGTCGCTAGAGTTGAGCCTCCATTGCTAAAAACAAGGCTGTTATTCTGACAAAATGAGGTGACTGTAAAAGTCACACTACCAGCTAGGCTGCTTTGACTGTTTGTTAATGCTTGTTCAACAACTGTGCCACTTGTAGAGAAAGTTGATCGGCCTATGTCATGATCTTGCCACACGCTGATATTACCAAAAGTTTGAGCAACCTGAGCGGTGACATTGTCTAATGGAGGTTTTCCCACCTTGATAAATCGAACGCCGCTCCAATTAAAGTTTTCATTTTGCCATAAGACTACACCATCATCACGACGTAAGGAGATTGCATTGTTGTGGAAGCTCAGTTGAAATTGGTATTTTCGTCCAGGGCTAAAGGCAATCCCATTGGTACTGCGTACCGTACGAATAGCATGCTGATCCCAGCTGATTATTTCCAAGTTGCCATCAGGATTTTGTAAAATAGTGACCGCATTTTGATGAGGATTTGATTCATCCGTACTAGTAAATGTGGCGATGTGCGCTTGAGTGGTCGGAAGTGTTATCAATTGTCCTGTCCAATTAATGCTGCCTTGAGCTACAAGCTCTCCAAAATCTAGGTTTAGATAAGCATTCGGATCTGTGCCATTGTTCCAACCATCTTGATTAAGTAATCCTACATGTGATGTGATCATAGGATCGTTGGTACTCACAGACAGATGCTTCCATGGTCGAAATTCCTTCAGTCCTTCAGCCTTGAATGGACAAGTAGTGATTAAACTGCAGTCTTCTTCTAGGCCAAAAACAGTACTGAAGTTAATATAATCACTCAATAAAGATAGTACTCTGCCATCAGAGGAACCTTGTTTGGCTCTTTGTTCGAAATTCTGACCGGCACTACCTTCGCCATTGGCTGTAAGTATTTGGCTAATAAACCCCTTACTATGGGTAAGGGCGTACATATTTTCCGTGCTCATATCACTACCAGTGAGCCAATCTTTACCTGCCAAAATAACCGGTTTTATAATGCTAGCAATCTGTTCCTTTTGAGTATTATTTAGTGATTCACTGTTGGTAAGAGTTGCTGGACGGTAAAAGAAGTCTGCTTCCGATCCTCTACTGAATATTCCTTGGGTGGTTATGCTGCCCAGGGTCTCATACGTGGAGGGTGGAATCTTAGCGGTAGCTTCTATTCCAATTTGTAAAGGAAGAGCTTGGTCACCATTGCTATAGAGCAAAAGGGAGATGTGCGTTGTCTCGGGAATTGGCATCCATCCTCTAAACGTCCCACCTTGATCTCCAGTCTCTAATACTACCTTAGAAAAATTCTGGCGATCGACAATACGCAAAATATCTCCAGGGTTGATCTGATAATAAAGATAAAGAGCATTGATGCTGCTAGTACTTTCTAGGGTTGGCCCTGGAATTGTTTTTGCTTGTTCATCATTAATCCCTTCAAAGCTGAAGCTTTGGTTGACCCTATTGCCACTATTGGCATCTGGGAATTGCCAGCCAGCATTGGGCAGTGGTTTCTCTACTGCGACGAGATTATCTTGGTCTTGGATGTTTTTTAAAGTTGCTTTATTAGGGAAAAAAACACTATTTTTGATAAAGCTGCTACCTTCTACATTGCTATTAAGCAAAAGATCATTGGTTTGAAAAATACTATTATAAAAGAAAACTCTATTGGTTTGATTAGCATTCAAGACCACTTTGTTGTTTACAAAGTTGCTATTGGCTACTCGTACATAGGCTGATGGCGATACAGCAATAGCTTGCTCAGCTTGAAGAATTACTACACGATTGATATTGCTAGCCCCCTCTGCAACGCGAACCGCAGTCCCGGCTTGTTCTAAGAACATATTTTGAATACCACTGCCATTACTAAGGACTATGGAAGTTTTTCCAGGGAGACCGAAAAGAATGCTTTGACCATTAGCTATTGGCTGCCAAGTTCTACTGTTATAGCCCCCCCGTAGAATAACACCACTGGGCACCACTAAATCATGTTCATTATAGCGGCCACTACTAATGGCAATAACGCCAGTTTTGGTAATTGCCAAAGCGGACTGAATCGTAAGAAAATCTCCTTGGCCATTACTATCTACTCGTGCCGTAACAGTTAATCCTTCGGGTAGTGGCTGAAATCCGACAGCAACTTGATCATTCTGTTGCTCAATATTGATAATATTGACAACACCCAATGGTTGATTAGTAGCAGCTAGTGCTGTTACGGGCAGGCTTTGGAAAACAATGCTTATTGTTAAGAGTGTCGCGAAAACTCGCATAATGTTAGAGTGAATTTTCATTGTTGAGTTTGAGGAAAATACGACCAGCATTCAAATAAATGATATCTTTATCAGTATCCTGATCAATATCGATAGCTCTTACTTGAGGTTTATTACTCGCTAAAGTAGTTCCACCAATCATTGATTGGATTGAGTTGGGAATATCCATGACCAATGTGACTACTTCAGTTATGCTTTCCTCAGAGCTCACTGGTAGAGGTTCAAGGGCGATTACTTCATAAGTAGTACTAGCTCTTTGATGAAGTGCGTCTGGTACGCGAGCACTGATATTCCCTGCTGCTGACTCTAAATAGAGATGATACTGGTCGTTGTGTTCAATTGTATACTGATTGTCGCCGATACGTACCGCTCGGTTCGCTAGGCTATCAATGGGTAACCAATTAGTATTAAGGTCAGTAATGACACTACGTGATGTTGTCCCAACCTCACTAGCATTGGGAAGAGTGACTTGCCCAAAGCTCGCCTCTAGTACTGAGCCTTTTAAACTCCCAGTGAAACTAAAACAGCCTTGACCATCCCCATAATAGATTAGTTCATGTTTAGTGTCGTCAGTGTTTGGTGTCAGCCAAAAAACATCACCAGGGAGCAATGCTGTTTGGAATGCTTCTAGCCCCTCCCCTGTAGCGGGTAAAGTGACATCAACTAACAATTGGTTCTCAGTTCCTTGACGGATAGGAATCAACTTATTTGGGCTGCTAGTAAAACTAATATAACTGCCGGTCAGATTCCTTGAGCGAATCATGCTTGGAGGCACAGCAATGGTAAATGTCAGTACATGGTTGTCAGTATTGTATGTCGTACTAACATTGCTACTTTGTAATTCCTCGGTAGTATGTGTAATCAGGCTCAAATCTAAATTAGTATCACCACCAAATTGACCGATAGCTAATGCTGTTGGCGTTGCTATATCTTGGGGAATAAATGGTTTACAGGCCATCGTGACCAAGTTGGGTGATCCTGTACTTTTATTTATCAGTAAAGCGGTATTTTTACTGATTGCTTTAATGGGCATCAAGTAACTCACATATTGCCCTACACTGAAAAGTTCTCTGTAGTCAGCTAAAGTGGGATTTTCTTCTGGAGCGATTTGCTTGTCCAAATAAATCGCATTTCGAGGACTGTCATCAGTTGGGCCAGTATTACTTTTGATTGTGTATTGATTGCCCCTAGTGCTAATAACGGTCGATTGAGTAAGAATATTTTTTCGTAATAACTGATCTGTAATGATGTAATCAGAACCTACTTCAATGATTCTCGCACGTCGCCAATCTTTAGAGCTGATCCATTGTGGAGGTAAAATACTTACTAAATCTTCTTTCTGATCGTTGGAAAGATCCGCACTGAGCATGGCCAAGGGAGCTTGCGGTAATTTAAGGCCAGCATAGGTTCTAAATTCTTCGTTCTCGCGGGTAATTATGGCTCCATTACCGGTTTCATCAAAAGCCACAATATTTTCTTGGTCAGTTTCGTCCTGTTTCATGGTACTGATGAAGGTGATCTGATCGAGGCTGCTATTGATAGTTGTGCCTGTACTTTGATCGAAAGCAGTTGTGTCGGGAAAACTTTCTCTTTCTGCCACTGCTTGCAGTGATGTGCCAAGCAATTGATTGAGGCCGACCACCATCAGTAAGCAGCTAATGCTTGTTAAGGTGACAATGTGGACTTTAGTTTTGAGCATGCGATAACAGATTTAAGAAGGTAACAGTAAACAGGGATCGCCAAGTAAATTAACATTTTCATTGAGCCCAGGAATCAATGCTTGACCAAGCATATCACCGCCTGCCCAACTACTAAATAAAGGCAAATCCTTCAAGCCAGGAAATTGCATATTACTGTCATCAAAGCTGTGATTCTGACTAGCTATGTTACCAGAAATTACTAGCGAAGCTAAGCTGGCTCCAGATCGTAGTTCTTGAAAAGCTGTCAAATTACTAGTATTTGCTACTAGGCCGATATGGCCGGTATAAATACTAAGTAAACTTTTAGTCTCTGGACTACGATTATTCAAGCAAGAACCATTTAAATATTGGGAGATCGCAGAGTCCAAATTGTTGTAAGTGATCTCGTAGGTGTCGGGGAGACTAGAAAATTGATTCAAGGCTGGAAGACGATTTTTACTAAAATAGAGATATTCATCCTCAGGATTGAGAAAGTAATGCCAACCAATCAGTTCTTTGATTTGTTCGTCACCGATGTTATTTGTTGTCCAGCTATTATCGACTCCCTCCAAAATACCAGGGTGGTTAAATCCTCCGCGAGGAACGGTGAATTGAGTAGTTACAGCTGATGGATCAACCAAGATAGTTTTAATTGTAGTTGGTTCATCACTAACACTTCTTACCAATGCCCCAGGACGAATCACAAAATATCTGCCTACCAGGGTGCCATTTACGGTAAACAAATTAGGATTAGCAGCCTGTGCTAATAGTGATCCACGAGGAATAGTGTTGACCCATGCTTTCAATGTATTGATTTGATTGCGAATCCTTTCGATTTCTTCATTGCCACTATCTGGAAGTGGATTGAGATTGGTACATACATTTTCTGGAATTAGGGGGGCTGGATGTTGGCTAAAAAGCCGATGATTGATGGCGATCGTAGAAGAAAATACGCCCAGCTGAGCAAGGAATTCACCTAATCTGTTTTCTTGTGTACTAATGATGGCTGGATCTTGCGTTTCATTTAATTCAAGAAAGTACTGACTAACTTCAGGTAATACGGCAGCCATGGTGCTTAATACAGGTTCATCGTACCAAGAATCAAACGTTGCTTTGATTTGGCTACTGCTAATGCTGGGCAGGCTTTGCCAGCGACGGCTGCTGCGCAGAGCATCTTTCCAAGCTTTTTCACTAGCTTTAATAGTATCTTCGTAGCTTTGAGGGTTGAATGGTTGCGTGTCTACTGGTGAGTGAATGGCTTGGTCGAGATTGCTCAGTAGCTGAGTATCATGAATTTGGTCATTGAAAAATATAGCTCGATTGTATACTGCTGTGTTGGTGTAATAGCTATGATTGGCATCAAAGTAACCCTGAAATCCTGCGGGCGTCAGGTCAGGTAAATAACCCAAAAAGATTTCTGGATGAATATTTTCCCGCACCAATGTTTCCTGGCTAAGAAACTTTTCTTGAGCTGTATTGAAGATAAAGTATTTATTTTCAAAATCACTATAGGGTAACAAACTTACTTGAGTCGTACCTTTATTTTCTGTATTGGGTAAGGGTAAGTCTACTAGTAAAGCGCCCTTAAGATTTTCGTTAAAAAAGCCATTTTCTAGTGTGGTTGCTACCGTGTAAGCTTGTCGATTGGTACTTTGATTTTGGTCGAGTGAGAGGAGCTTTTTTTCGACGGTAATATTAGGATATTTTCTAACTAGTACTGGTCTAATGTCTGCAATGTATCGATCAAGTAACGGCCCCGTTGTATTGTTTCCCTCCTCAGTAGTTACTACCCAAAAATGTGGATCGGCAGCATCTGCGTCTTGTAAATATGCAATATTTAAGCCTTGTAAAAGCACTAAACTTCCCAGTAGACTCCCGACAATATACGTGTAGTGTTTTTTCATGTAATCTGCCAATTGAGTTCTTCAATTCATCCTAGCATAAAATAGGGCATATACTCAATCTTTTCCATGGTTCAGCAAATTTCCCTTCAAGGTTTTAGAAATATCGCCTCGGTATCGGCAAAGTTTGAGTGTCCTCTCGTAGTTTTTTATGGTCAAAATGGTCAAGGGAAAACTAATCTTTTAGAAGCGCTTGCTATTGCTGCTTGTGGTTCATCATTTCGTGATCAAAAAAAACAGCTGTGGTTACCCTTCGGTGCTGACCAAAACCAATTCGCAGCTATTGTTTTGGCCACTGACACTGGTACCACTCATCGAGTAGTGGTGGCTGCTTCGGCCCAAACGGGTCAAACCCAAGTTAAGTTTTGGCGAAACGACATCCCCACTAACTTAGCAGACTTTATTGGTGAGATCCCTGTAGTTGTGTTTCGTCCTGAAGATATGAATCTATTCATTTTAGACCCAACGCTCCGGCGATCATTCTTGGATAGTGTTCTCTTCCAAGTCTTTCCCCTCTATCGTCAGGCTTATAGTCAAGCGAAGAAGACATTAGTAAATCGTAATGCACTGCTCAAATCTATTCAGAGAGGAGATTCAGTTATGGGAGAATTAAGCTTCTGGAATGAACAATATCTACAATATTCAGCAGTACTACAGCAATATCGGGCTTTACTATTAGCTTACCTCGACAAAGAGTTGGCTGGCGTATACGAACAGTTTTCTCATGTGAAATTGCCGCTAAAAGTGCAGTATCAAAAATCACTGTTCGATCCTGAGACAAATGCATTTTTAGAACGCAATCGCGGATTTACTCTTTCTGGAGCTCATCGCGATGATTTCGCTATTTTTGTAGAAGGTTCAGATGGTCCTTGGACTACCACTGCTTCTCGGGGTGAAATGAGAACGTTGATTCTAGCTTTGAAATCTATGTTGGTTACGTTCTTGGCTGAAAAATTAGAACAGAAACCGATTGTACTTTTAGATGATGTCTTGTCTGAATTTGATGATGAGCGGCAGGCTTTAGTACTTTCTTGGAAGGCCAATTACCAGTTATTCATTACAGTAGCGGGTAACATCAAGAAAATTAAAGATGCACAAATGATTAAAGTGGAAAAAGGGAGTTTTGTTTTATAAACTAGTCAGAATAAGTACTAGCAAAGAAAACTAACGGCAGTTAAAGTTAGGTAATTTGTGTTCTCAAACAATAAATTATGTGTTATCATAGTATGAAGTATTTTTCTATGAAAAAAGGTCGATTAGTATCTTGGTCACAATCAATCTTTACCGCTGTCATGCTGAGCTTGGTGATGGGGACAATGTTGAGCCTGGCTGACTTTAGTCCTGCTAGTCTCACTGAGGGCTATCAGGCGCCAGCAATACCCAATCGGGATGATCTTGCTACTAGGGTTCCTCAAGCACCTAGAATACCAGAAGCTGATCCTGCTACCCTGAGACAATCAGGTACTACTCTTTTGCAGCAATTCAATCCAGATACAGCCAATGATCACAATGCTATTCGACAGCAAATAGGTGCATTGGGTGGAGAAGTTGCGCATCCTGATAGTGGTTCGCCCGCAGATCCATTAGGTAACAATGCTGCTACCGGGCAAAACACGCAATCCAGTGTTAGTAGTACTGGTACTTTACCTGCAGGCACAATTTCTGCTGAACCACGTCCTTCTCAGTTGGGTCAATCAGCTGTTGATCGGTATGGTCAGGATGCCTTACAAAGTTGGTACAATTCACTGGCTGCTACTATGGTATTGCGAGCAGAGATAGTGACCAAACAAACACAAAAACTAGCCGATAAATTTGATGAAGTGAATACAATTCATAAAGAAATTAATCAGTATTGGAATGATCTCAATAGTACTTCAAATGCAATTTTAGTTCAGTTACCCACTAATCCAGGCAGATGAAATGGTCTCTCTTTAGTTTAATTGCCGGCACGTTGATTATGGGAAATGTTCTAGTGCATGCCCAAACTTTGCCGAGTCTGCCATCTGCTCCAGCTGTCCCTACTCGTATTCCAGATGAAGCTTTGCGTACGCTCAACATCCCTCTTGACCAGATTGCTCAACAACCTCAACAAGTGCAACAAGAAATTGCTCGCCAACAGGCCTCATTAAGAGATACGATTTTACGCCAAGGTCAACAACAGATAGCAGCCTCTCGAGGAGGAATAGCTTTACCGTCTAATGAACCCTCTAGTAACGTTCAACCTACAGAAACTGCCACTGCATCTCCTGATGGAGGCGGTCAATCGGCATTGAATCTGAGCCGGGCGTACTTAAGTAGCGCCCATGATTTGAATGAAACAAATATTGCTCAAACGCTCTCCTTGGCTACTGCAGCCGATATTAGACTGTGGAAGGGCTATTACGAATCGCTCTTTACTAAAATAGAAGAGACTAAGCGATCCTATGAACGTATCCAAAGTAGTTTGGAGCGGTACAAGAATCAGTTAGATAGCATGCTCAACCAGTTACCTACAACCATTCTTTCTTGCACGAGATAAAATGAAATTCCCTATTTTCAATACATATCGAGTACAAACAATAATTTTGATCGCTTTGACCGTGGGACTCATTACGCCCTATGTCAGTGCTCAGGTAGATGTACCAGCGGATGTCCCCAGCTCATTTAATCAATCTCAGCTTTCAGATCAGGCTAATGCTGCACGTGACCAATTAGACATTGAGACACGAACCAGAAGACGTGAGTTAGAACGGTCTGCAAACGACACGCTGCGACAGACCCTAGAAAGAGTAAATGTGCCGTCTAACCCAGTGGATGCTCTCAGTGGTACCAACCCAGAGAATACGCTTAGAGGAGCTCAGTCTGATGGTTTCGAAGCTGTAGACCTGGTAATGGCAGGGAACAACTTACCAGCTGTTGATGCTCCAGCATTGGTAAATGGCGATGCTAGTTCTTTAATTGATGCCGGTGTGACCAATCCTAGTGATATCAGTGGTGCAATTACTCAAGCTAATAGAGCATATACTAATGGTAGTAATGAGAGCCTTTTTGCGAGGTCCCAGGCGGATTGGGCTTCTGGTGTTCGAAACCTAGCGAACTGTTCTAGTGGTGATGATGATGGTAAGGACTTCTGTCAGTCATTAGAAGATCTAAAAGGAGTTTTAAATGAAATCAAGGATGACATGCGTGAGACGGTAAATGCCGCGCATCGCTTACAGGCATACGTCACTGCCAAACCTGCTTTTCTTAACACCCCATCACTATCCAATCCGGTGTGTAACGGACTTTTATCACCCGGTTCGGGCGTGCCTCTCAATGCAGTTAGTATTGCCAATACTGATACTGCTTATGATCCAGCCAGTGGTAGATTGACTCTGGAAGCAGTCAAAAATGAACTATTAGCCGCTGGTGATCTAGCAGAAAATAATTCCGTTCTAGATAATAATGCTACTGCTCTAGGACAAGGTATTAACCTCATCAGAAATAACAATGGCATCTATGGTCAAAATGTAGCCCAGTTACAGGGTAAATATGACGCTCTTACCCAGCGTATTTGGCAAAACTTCGATACTACTATGGAAAAGCGATTCCAGACTCTCAAGAAGCATACCGAAGAGATGAACACCCTAGCTAATCAGTTGGCTCAGATACAATTAATGTTAGCCCAACGTCCCCGAACACCATAATCTATGAAGCTGAAAATCATCCTCGCAGCTAGTACATTTTTTATTGCGACACCACTGCTTATTGGTCAGAGCTTACCTTCTACGGCGCTTCCAACTCCACCATCTGTACTCAATATATCCGGCTCGTCTTTACCATCGATTAACAATCTCAGTAATAGTAGCTTTTCCAATCCCCTTCCAGCCTCTGCTTTGAGCCAATCAGGACTTGATACTAGCACTCTGTCCCAGAATCCATCTGAAAGAGCTCGGAATTTAAGTGACCAATATAAACAAGGTCTTTTAGATGACTCTCGCCTGCCCTCGTTACCTGATAATAGTAACCAGTTGGGTACTGTGGCTAAGCGATTTGCAGAGCAAACATTTCCTGAAGAGTTCCAAGCTGCCAAGGGGCTACTTTCATTACCTCAGGCAGCGCCGAGTAGTTTTTCTAACAGCATCCCTACGGCCTTGCCAACAAGCTCCACTAGTTTCCCAACTAGCATACCGACAGCATTGCCTACTAGTATTCCAACAGCTTTTTCTACACCCTCAATCCCCTCTTTCTAGTCTATGATTAAAAAACTCTTTTTTATTGCTTTAGTAGCTCTAAGTATTGGTTTGACCACTACGTATGCGCAATCGACAGCTTTAGATATTGCGCAAAACCAAGCTCGCAGTAGCACCACATTTGCCAATGAGCAGCTTACTGCTAGTAATGCAAATCGTTATGCGGCATTACAAAACCAAGTTGGATCAACTATTTCTAGTCATGGACGTATCGTCGATGAATCAAAAAGAAATCTGGATCAAGTGCTGATCAAATTAGACCAAGCTACTAGTAACTATGCTAGTTTCAATCTCCGCTTCTTGCATTAAGCAGCAACGAACTGAACAAACTTCCGTTTGCCTACTTGAACGACTAAAGGATTTTTACTTGGGGTAAAAGTATAAGCCCGATCCTTCACCGGTTCTTGATTAACTTTGATCCCCCCCTGTTCAATGAGGCGATTTAATTGTGATTTAGATGTTTCTATCCCACTCTGGAACAATGCTTCTACTAAGCTGATTTCCACCCCTGGTAATTGATGTGTTGGGATCTCATCAGGTAGGGCTTTTTTTTGGAAAAGTTGGATAAAGTTTTTCTCTGCTTCCAGGGCTGCTTCTGGACTATGGTAAATACTGACAATTTCTCGAGCTAAGCGCATTTTAGCGTCTCTAGGGTTACCGCCATTTTTAATTGCTTCTACCATTGCTGCTATTTCTTCCATAGAGACGTTGGTTGCCAGTTCAAAGTAGCGTGCGATTAGTTGGTCAGGAATAGACATAGCCTTTCCATACTGGTCTTCAGGTGACTCTAGAATGCCGATATAATTGTTAAGCGACTTGCTCATTTTGAGCTTGCCATCTAAGCCCTCCAAAATAGGCATAGTCATTACATGCTGAGGCTCTTCACCAAAGGCTTTTTGTAGTACTCGCCCTGCTAAACAATTAAACTTTTGATCACTGCCACCTATTTCCAAGTCAGCTTTGAGGATCACAGAATCATATCCTTGCATTAAAGGGTAGAAAAACTCATGGAGATGAATGGGTTTGTTTTCGTTCATTCGTTTTTCAAACATGTCACGCTCTAGCATCTGCTGCACAGTAAAATGTGAAGCTAATCCAATTACTTCCCCAAAGCTCATATGTTCTAGCCAGTCTGCATTGTAAACAACTTCTAATTTATCCATATCTAGAACCTTACCTGCCTGATCCATGTAGTTTTGGAAGTTTGCTTCCACATCTTCTTTGGTCAGTTGCTTGCGAGTTTCCCCCTTGTCAGTTGGATCGCCAATTTTTCCAGTGAAGTTACCAACAATCAAAATACAGTGGTGTCCTGCATCTTGAAATTGGCGTAATTTCCTAAAAGGAACAGCATGACCAATGTGAAGAGCGCTTCCAGTAGGATCTATGCCTAATTTGATGCGTAATCGCTTGCCACTTTCTAACTTCTTTTTGAATTCTTCATAAATAATCACCTCGCTAGTTCCACGCTGTAAAAGAGCTTTAACTGTATTAGGAGAAGTGTCGACTGTTGGCATGAGAATAAATAAATAATGAATTGGTAAAGTACCAGAGTAGAATATTTACCATACTTAAAAGACTTTCTGATTGTAAAAAAGAAAGTCTTTTAAAGCAAATTGTAATGGAGCTTACAGAGTTACTGTAATAGTTGGGCCGAAACAACTGGCCGTGATAACACCGATGACAATTGTCATTCTGACGGTATATGTTGATGGGGATACTGTTGGTGTCTGACAAGCTCCAGTGTTGGGGGCATCGAAAGCCTGCAAGGGTGCACCACTAAGCATCTGGGTAAAATTATATCGAGGTGTTCCTGTCGTTGGTATAGTGACACTTTCAGCGATATACCTAACACATCCGCCCGAGCTCAGTCGGTAAGTGCATGTGGTTGCGCCAGGTAAGCAGCCTGGGATACCTTCGACAACAATGCGGGTACATGAAGGAAAAGGAGATGTGGTGTAGGTTATTTCAGTAACTGTGCCAGCATCGACTCCTGCATCTCGTCCAGCGTCAGTACTAACTTCTGTTGGAGTGTCACTACGTGCATCAGTAGTATCAGGATTGTCTGGACTGTCTGTAACATCAGCAACATCGATTGTGGCCATTTCATCCATGATTTCAACATCCGGACCTGCATCTGCACGATCTTCTGATACATCAGGCCTGTCAGGTTCTGCGGTATCACGAGTGTCAGTATCGGGTCCTCCGAAGCTACCATCAGGACCATTATCTTCAACTCCCCCATCCATAGTTGCTGCTTCAGGGGCAACATCAGCTGGTCTATCATCAATTGTAGGTGTGTCAGGGGTCGTATCAGGAGGAGTATCAGTTGCTGATTCAGGACTATTACCATCTGGTAAGTCAGTCGTAGGGACATCTACAGACGCGTCCATTGAAGTTGGGACTTCTCCTGGTACATCCATTTGAGGGTTATCTGGGTTGTCTGCTGTTGGCCTATCCAAGGGAGGAGGTGGTGCGTCTTGTGCCACTGCATCAATAAGGTCGTTGGTTGCTGCGTCATAAGTTGCAACGGTACCAAAGGGGTTGCCGACAGTTGAACTGCAGCCGGTCACTGCTTTAGCTAAGATTAGAACTATAGCTAGGCGTCTACCAGTTAAAGATAATCTATTACCTACAGGGTTTTCAGGTGTTTCTTGTCTTACCGTTGGTGCAGGGTGAATCATAAAAGTTTAAGTTTGCGCCTCACAATAGATAACTTTGAGGTGTTTTGTCAATTGCCAATACCAACCCCCGATTTCATCTTTGCCTGGTTACTATTCAAAAATTAACTTTTACTCGATGAAAAAGTCAGGCATCTTTATAGTTCTCGGAATTCTTATTTATACTTATTATGCTCATGCTCGTTTAAGTACAGATTTAGAAACTGCCCAAGGTATACTCCATAAGAATGAAAATCTGAGTATTACTATAGTAGAAATCTTGCGACAGTCCCCTGCTGAAGTTTTTGCTATAGCCAAAATTGATACAGTTAACGCTTCCATGCTGGTAAAAATTCCAACGTCTAAAACTGCTCTTTACGATAGAATGCTTGTTAGTGGCGAAATTAACTTTGATTTGGATCCTCAGTTGGATAGTTATTATAGAGTAAAAAGAATTATTGCTAGCCTGGAAGTGTCTACAATTTTCTTTACCGAAAGCCATTTTTCTATCCTTGGTTATTTTCATGGAATTAGATCAACGATATCGAATATTTTAACTATTAAGCTGAACTATCGTGCTGCAGCTTTGCTTGCTGGTATCATGTGGGGTGATACAGATTTGCTGCCGCGAGCAGCAAAAGATAACTTCAAAGAAGTTGGGCTAAGCCATGTGATGGCTGTTTCTGGAGCTAATATGAGTTTATTAGCGCATATCGTTCTTAATCTTCTCTATTTCTTACCAATTCGCTGGCGCTATCTGATAACTATAATTTTTATAGCTCTTTTTAGTGGTGTAGTTGGAATGTCTGCTGCTGTGATTAGGGCAGCATTGATGTCTATTGTGGGCGCTGTTGCTTCTATTTCTGGTCAAAAATACTGGAGTCAGCGGGCTTTTGTTTTTGTTTTGCTTGCTGTATTCATCTTCAATCCGCTCATTATTTTATATGATGTTGGTTTTCAGCTCTCTTGTGGGGCTACTGCAAGCTTATTATTTTTGAATACTAGGGTGATAATGCTTTTTAGGTTTGTTCCTTATCAAGGTTTACGTAACTTACTTGCTGCTACTATCACCGTTTCGTTGGGAATTTTACCAATAACACTTTATCACTTTTCAATTTGGTATCCCCTTTCACTGCTAGTGAATATTTTACTGATCCCTTTAATCTCCTTACTTTCCATGGCGCTCTATTTCCTCTTTATTCTTTTGTTCTTACCATTTATCCAAGACATAGTTGCTGTGCTTATTACTACTTTGCTAAGTAGTTTGTTGGAATTAATTCAAGCTTTGGCTACCATTTCTTCCAATCTAGTATTGGTGTGGAAGATGCCGCTTTCTGTCTTATTTATATATTATTTTTTGCTTATTTTCTTGATTGTAGAAAAGGGGTGGGGTGGAATAATTTCCAGGGTAAAAACGTTAATAGGCAAGCGCTAATCATTTAAGCCATCTGTACATCACTGGAAAATTTGCTAGGGTGTAAAAGATAACAATTTATTATGAGTGCAGGTACTCAACTCAATCTCCGCCAGGTGGCTCAGCTGATCAAGCGCAGCACGAAGAGCGTGCGTAATTATATTAAAGCTGGCCGCTTACATGCTTCCAAGGTAGAAAGTGTAAATGGTCCTGAATATAGCTTCAGTGTTGCTGATGTGATTGATTTTGCCAAAACTGACCTTGGAGTTGATCTGGTTATTGGTGAGGCGCTTGAACGTGAAGCTGATAAGGTTATTGCTACAGAGCAATCTGATCTAGTGGAGGGGGATGAGAGTTCTTTGCCAATGATCCCTTACCACGATCAAAAATTAGATCTTAGTCAATTTACGCAAGTGTTACTTTCGTTGGAGAATGATAAAATGAAATTGATTGAAGACTTTGGTGAATATAAGGCTCGTCTAGCCTATAAAATGGGTCAATTGGAGAGTCAGGTAAAGCAACTAGAGTCTGGCGCTGATGAAAAAGAACGTCTTAAGAAAAAAGTACTTGATTTAGAAAAGAACTATAAGGTCCGTGATATGGATGCGCGACAATTATTGGCAATGAAAGAATTCTATGAGGGCAGACCTTGGTGGAAATTTTGGCAGAAATTTGATCTCAAGGATTCAGAAAAATTAGTTGGGGGTCCTTATTAAATAGCTTATGAGAAAAATACTATTGATAGTAGTTCTTTTTGCGGTGTTCTTGATTTGGGACTTTCATCGATTTTTATCGTCTCCCTTGAGTTTGCCCGGAAATACATTAGTTGTAGAACAGGGGATGGGCTTTAATGATCTTCGTGGAGATATTATTGAGAAAAACCAAGCTTTTTTAGCCTCAATTTACTATCCTCTTTATATTAGATTTACTAAGCCTAGTTTAAAGTTTGGGCCGCATACAATCCCTACTGATACTACAGTTGAGTCTCTCATTGTTGTTCTTGGTAATGACCCTGATGATGTAAAGGTTCGTTTGGCTGAAGGGGAGAGAATAGAGGTATTTGCTAAAACACTAGCTCGCTCTGGGTTGAGTAGTGAGAAAGAGATCCTCACCTGTTTTAAAAGCTGTGAGGTTGTAGCTCCTAGTCTGTTTAATAACGTGTCAGGCTATGAGGGTTTCCTCTTTCCCGATACGTATGTTTTTGGTCCCGCAGCTACTCCTAAGCAAATAGTAGAACTTTTACTTAAAAACTTCCGCAATAAATTTGAGCCCTTAGTTAGTAAATATGCTGGTTTTTTAGAACAACATAAGCCCCGAGATATCGTTATTATGGCCTCTCTTCTAGAAAGAGAGGCTGTCTCGCTTGAGGATAAACGGATAGTAGCTGGAATCCTATACAATAGAATCAATGCTGGGATGCGCTTGGATGTAGATGCAACGGTGAGTTATATGAAAGGGGATTGGCGTGCTCCTATTACTTATGAGGATCTCCAAAAAGATTCTGCTTACAACACTAGAAAGAATACAGGACTACCTCCTGGACCAATCTGTAATCCGGGTTTGGTTAGTCTGGAAGCTGCTATGTCACCAACGCTAACGAACTATTTCTACTATTTAACCGGTAGTAATGGTCAAATGTATTATGCTGAGACGTTGACTGAACATAATTTGAACAAAGAGAAATTTTTATAATTCGCTATCAAGCGTCTATGGTGTCAAATCTAAATATGGAATTGAGAATGATTATCAAACAAACCTTAACCGGTGTTTAAAACTTGTTCAAAGCTGTTGTTCTAGGGCTAAAAAATTGCTGTTTTAGGTAAATTGCACTTAAATTTGGAGTATAAGTGCTTTTTCTTCGTTGACATCAAGGAAATCACTATGCTAACTTCCCTTGCGATACGCGTGCTCTTCACATTTTTAGTGTTTTCGTTGTCTCTTGTAACGGTTTTATTACTGTCACGTAATAAGATCGTGACAAGAGGCTGGACCCTGGAAATGTTCCATGGCCAACGCTTATGCTCCTTAACATGTCGGGTGAAATAAAGTGAGATTTTGAGTCTCACTTAACAATTATGTTTTTTTACTGGTTCTAATATCTTAGTACTCGTGTCTATCTTTCAAAATAGACAAACATTGCGAATAAACTCTTTATATATAGTTATTCGCGCTAGATAAATCTTTATCTAAAAATTATTTACTTTTAATTACTCGTCTTAATATGACAAAACTTCGCAAGATAGCTGTAGCAGTTTCTACTGCAGCTATGTTTTTCGGGGTATTGCCACAAGCATTAGCTGGTAGCATCTTCTCAGATGTTGCTGATACTAATGAATTTGCGGTATTTATTCATGATTTGCAAGCGCAAGGTATCGTTAGTGGTGTTGGCACAACAGGTATGTACATGCCTGAACGTAATGTATCTCGTGGCGAAATGATGAAAATGGTCATCAACGCTATGAAAAAGTCAGGCGAAGGTAAGAGTGCTCTTACTGACGTTCTGAATACTCCAGCTCTTCCTGGTGCTCCTCACTTTGAAGATGTACCAGCTGGTAGCTCATTCTACGATCAAGTAGAAATGGCCTATGCTCTTGGTATCGTCAATGGACGCCGTGCTCCTGCTGAAGGTGTACAAGGTTCATTCGGTGTTAACGAGCCTGTATTACGTCAAGAAGCAATGAAGATGGTTGTTGGTGCTTACCGTAAGGTAG
>CAZDKI010000010.1:0-48082 GCA_964506115.1 uncultured Candidatus Peribacteria bacterium
GCGATCGTGGTGTATCCGAGAGGATTCGAACCTCTGGCCTCAACCTCCGCAGGGTTGCGCTCTATCCAGCTGAGCTACGGATACATATAGCAAAAGCACATGCCCAGAATACTGAAATTCTTTTGATAGTCAACAGAATTGTTTGTTTATTAAAAGTTGATGAATGTTCATCAATGGTTAATTTTTTTACCCTAGGTAAATATCAACCTAATAGCTACTGTCGATCATAGCTTAATTAGCGCTATGTACGACTATTGTATCGTTGGTGGGGGAATAGTAGGGAAATACATTGCTCACCTTTTGCGAGATTCACATTCTATTTGGGTATCGGGTCATAATCCTCAGCTTGCTAGTCATGATTCCTATCAACTTGGATCATATCTGGGGACTCAAGATACGTGGCAAGAAAAAGCTACCGGTTTGATATCCTTTCCAAGCGAAAGAGATATTAAGGGCTTTCCTTTCAGTCTTGATCATTATCAAAAATACGAAAAACAATTGCTATCTGAACTGCAGATCCAGTCTTTAAAGCCTGTTGCTCACTCGAAAGCATTTCAACCCTTTACTGAGCTTATTCAATCTTACTTTCCCAACGCTCAATTACAATACTTTTCTACTGGTCATACTAAACTTCTTGGGCCGAGTTTTGATACCCGAGAACCATATGATCTGTATTGGCAAGATCATAAGCCTAATTGGCCTTTCTTGTCTGCCAAGCCAGACTTTCTCCAAGTAGATTTTTTAGATATTGCTCACGAGCAAGCTACTGCAGTTGTGGGGAGAGATCAGTTTGGTCGATCCACAGCTATTAACGCTAAGCATTTCATTCTTGCTTGTCATACCCCAGGTACTATCGGCTTGATTCAGCAAACCTTTGCCAAACATCGTATGTACACTGAACATATGCAATCTATTGGCAGCTATTTTTCTGATCATTTACAGTTGTCATTTGGGTTTTTGCTTCCGGAAATGGTGATACCGCGTACCGGCTTGGCCAGTTTATTCTTTCAAGACCGAGACATTGATGGACTACGTTTTCGATTAGAATTTCATAGTGCGCCACCTAGAGAAAACCTAGTACAGGTCTGTCTTAATAGGCTACCTGAATTGAGTCAAGCAGATTTTTTTCATCATTTCTTACGTATTGTTGCCGTAGCTGAATTTCCTCCTATGGCAAACTCACGACTACAACTCCTTAGCGGCGGGCATTATCGAGTGAGTAAACAATTTTCTGAGGCAATACATCGTTTGCGGACTAAGCTTCTACAACATTTAAAGCAGGTGGTGTTTAAAGATCTTGGTTGGCGATTGCTTAACCGTCATCATCAGAAGTATTATGGCGGGCATTTGATTGGTGGACTGACTTATCCAGCTGTAGTGGATGAGACCTTGACCATGAGGGACTTTAGCAATGTTCATGTCGCTGGCAGTAGTACTTGGCAAAGTGGTGGTTTGTTCAATCCCACCTTTACTAGCTTAGTTTATGCCCGGCATTTAGTGGAGTCTTTACCTCGCTATTAGCCATGATTTTAATAATTCCTACTGCCGGTTTGGCTACACGCATGCAGCCTCTGAGTTATGGAATTCCTAAAGTTTTGGTAGTTCATCATGATAAGCCTTTACTCGATCATATTTTACAGTCGTATCGGTACATTTCTTTAAAGAAAATTATTTTGGTAATAGCACCGGGACAACGAGAATTGTTTGAAACAATCGTTGCTGCGTACGAGTTGAAATATTGTCTAGAGTTGGTTGAACAACCATCACCTTTGGGCTTACTAGATGCCACTCTTTGTGCCTTAAAGACAATCTCTATCTTAGAACCCGTGATTGTTCATTTAGCTGATGCCATTTTCGACCAGCCTTTTCAGCCAATTGATTTCCAGCATAGCTTTGTGACTCTTACGCAAGTTTTGGCAGATCAGGTTAAACATTGGTGTATGGTAGATGTCCAAAAGGGAATTGCATGTGCTTTTGAAGACAAACCACAGCAGAGCAAATTACGATCTGCTATTACTGGCGTTTACTATTTTTCTCATCCCCAAATTTTAAAGGAGGCTGTTAGGTCTGTATTAAGTGACCAAGCAGCCCTTAGCACAGGTAATATTAGTGCTTTACTTGCTGAGTACACTCGAGTCTGTCCTATAGGCGCTTTTTATCGTGCAGATTGGCACGATATGGGGACTCTGCAGCATATGCACCAACACTCATTTCAGCACTATCTTGATGGACATACTGTGCAGCAAGTAGGCCCACTGATTGAAAAGTCTGGTGATAGTTTAGCCATGAAAAATGAGCTTTTTTATTACCAGTCTAGCTTAGCATTGGAGTGCTTCCCCAGGGTACAAAAGCTGACTAGCAATCGGATCGAAATGGATTATATACCAGCTCGTTCATTAGCTTATTATCTTTTATGGCAAACATTAAGCACTGATAGTATTGAGTACATTATTGCTTCCTTTTGGCAGTGGATTGAGGAGCATTTTTACGAATATCAGCCACCCCACCTCCTTGATTATTACCAAGCCGAGACAGCAGTAATGTATGGTGCGAGGATTATTGATCGAGTTGAATCTTGGCAAAGACACCTTTCTGATCAAGATCAACGAAACCTCTTCCAAGATCAGATCAAAGTGAATGGTCAATTACTGAAAGGGTGGTCACAGTTGCGTGAACAAGTGAGGATTCGTTCCCAAGATTTAGCAAAGACTGCTGTGATTCGGCATATTCATGGCGATCTTCATTGTGCCAATATTCTTTACAGCCCTGAACCTCATGTCTTCTGTCTACTCGATCCCAGAGGAGCCTGGGGGAATGAACAAAGTATCTGGGGAGATATTCGCTATGATGCTGCTAAATTTTTGCATTCCTTTCATGGCAGCTATGAATACATAAAAAATAGATTAAGCCATTACCAAGAGTTACCTGATAGGAGCTATATCTTGCAGTTGCCTTTGGCTAGGGTAAAGAAAGCTCAGTGGCTTGATCATTTTTGTAGACGCTGGCAAGTAAAGGCGGACGACATCATGTGGATAGAAGCTCTCTGTTTACTGTCGATTAGCAAATTTTATCAAGATCCTGCTTTGCAAAAACAGTTCTTTTTACAAGGACTGAATCTCCTTAATTCCCTTTTATGATGCGACATCTTTATTTTATTCGGCATGGTCAGACTGATTCCAATCAAAAAAATATTTTGATGGGTGGGCGAGCTGATTCTCCCCTAACAGCTGTAGGTCAGGCTCAAGCTCAGGTTCTCGGTAGCGCATTGCAAGATATTGCTTTTGATCGAGTATATGTCAGTAGCAATACGCGTGCTCAAGATACTGCCAAAATTGTCTTTCAAGGTCGTTCACTACCTATCATCACTTCTGATTTGATCAAAGAACAAGATTTTGGGTTAATGACTGGTAAAAACATATCTGAAATACCAGCTGAAGTTGACCAACAATTCAAAGAAGATCCCTACCACTTTGCTCATGCGGAGGGGGAAAGCTTAGCTGACCTCAAAGATCGAGTGGGGAAATTTTTACAAATAGAAATTGAAGCTAACCCTTTTGCTCAAATAGCCATTGTTACTCATGAAAATGTGATCAAGGCTGCTATTGGGTATATGAAGCAATTAGATAAAGAAATTACTGCTTTCAAGTTCAACTATTGCTCAGTAAATCATTACTTGCTCGATCAATCATCTCAATACCATGCGATCGCGATCAACTACAACTACTGATCCCACTGAATTTGTCAGCCTAGATACTCGACCTAGCTATCGTAATCAAGTGCGATCTGGGTTGTGGAGAGGCGAGCGTGCTTACAGGAAGACTTATCCTGAGCGTGCATTTTGGGAAACAGAGTTGACTATGTTGACGCTTTTGGCTGATCATCCCAATATCGTTACACCAGCTATTTACGGTGCTCATGAAGACAGTCTCAGTGTCGTGATGAGCGAGATCCCTGGGGAGAGGTTAGAGCACATCGATCCTGAACTAGTAACGATTTTAGCTATCACTTTGCGTCTACTTCATCAAGAGCAGGGCACTCGTGGTCTCGTTCGCATGGATATGGTTAAACGTTTACAGTTGTTTCAAGGCAACATTGCCTCAGCTGGATGTCTAACAGCTGATGAACAAGATCTAGCACTGAAGGCTCTGATTGTTTTGGATCAAGAGCTAGTACCTGCTACTTGGGAGGCAAAGGACGTAGTACATGGTGACTTCAACCTTGGCAATGTTCTTTTTAATCAGTCTAGTAGAAAGCTTGGCTTGATCGACTTTGAACGCTCTTTTATTGGCTTGGGTCTCGTTGATTTAGCAAAAGGTTCTTGGCGAATTCTTAATAACAATGCTGAAGCTGTTGATTTGTTACTTCATGCTTATTATGGTCGTGTACCGACTGGTGATGAGCGGCGACTATTTTGTTTAGTGGCAGCATCAGAATATTTAGGTGCTATTTCCTACTTTGCTTTAGAAGGACATGCCAATGGATATCCTTACAAAGATGAAGCTTTTAAAAATCTCAAACAATGTTTATCTCAATTTTAGTTTGGATGGCGGTGTTTTATCGTCTCTATGTCTTATTAATGAGTTGTTTGAGTTTGTTGTATCTCAAACAAAAAGTAGTTGTTAGCAATTTGCACTTATCACAGCATTACATCTTTTTATTTCCCGTTTATAAGGAGCAAAAAATAATCAAAGATACTTTGCAGTATTATGAACAATTCTTAGTACAGTCCCAGCAAATACAATTAATTTTCATTACTACTGCCAAAGAAACAGGTTCTCATACTACGTTTAAATTGATTCAGGACTATCTGAAAAATAGTCAGTACCAAGAAAAGATTGCGGTCTTAGCCTGTCCGATTCTGGATGGTACTAAAGCTACTCAAATTAACTATGGCTTAGACTTTATTGCTGAGCAAAAACAGAAAAGTTATGTATGCATGTTTGACTGTGATGCTAGAATTTCTTTCTCAGATTTAGTACGAGCGGAACAGTATATTAAGGACAATGTCGGCGCAGCTATTTATTCGTTTCTACCGAAAGCAGAGCTGGCTCATCAATCTAATCTTCTCGTGCAGTCAACTGGACTTCACCATATTGAACGGATGCTTGCTTTTGAATATGCTTCTAGCCAATTACCTTGGAAATATTCTTACCCTATGGGGGCAACTATGATCGTTCATCCCAATCTGTGGGAACATATTAATCACATCCCTGAACCGATTGATGATATTCCGCTTGATTATTTACTCCAGTTTAAAAAGCTCAAAGCTAAAACAATGCCTTTTTATACTCTGGTCCAAGCACCTCCAGATACTCGTAATCTCTTTCGCCAAATGATCCCGATATTCAAAGGAGTATTTTCTTATTTTGCTACAGCTCGAGAGTATCGAGTTAAGCTACGTATAGGACAGATAATAAAAGGACTGTGTCTTTATGTATTTTATTTACTAGAACCTCTGACTATTTTGTTCGCATTTTTAGGTTTTTGGTGGTTGACGATATTGACCGGTTTACAAGTAATACTCAATTTGTATTGGATTCATAACCTCTCGCTTAGATTATTTATTATCCATATCTTTGGTTATTTTGTACGCCTCCTACAATTCCTTTATTTTGGTATTATTCTGCTCAAAGGTCCGTTGAGATTATCTCAGTTTAAAACGCAGCGTAAGTAGTGGGTTTGTTGACAACGATATCTATGTGGTTTAATATTGAAAACTTCTTAACAAATTTGAAATGAAGTTGCTTGCTGGCATGTTGTTTACAGTAATGGTTCTCTTCTCTCCAATACAAGTCGAAGCTGGTAGTACTTATTCAGTTGATCTGTATGCTAATCCGATTGTTAGCAATACGGTAATCGCTGGGTCATCCGCTGTTATTGCTCGTGTAACCACCAATGGTATTGCTGAAAGTGGTCATAATGTCCGACTTTCAATGTTGGGCGGTGATGGCAGTTTGGACTCTTATAATAATAACAGATATTCACCTACTGAGGCCGTAAGTTCTATTAATATGGACAAGATTTGTTACGCAGTTACTGGAGGGTATACACGTAACCGTAATGTTACAGTCGGAGCTGGTGGCTTTGCAAGAGTTGAAATCAAGACATATGATACGCCATGCTCAAGAGGTTATGTCTCGTCAGGTTGGTATATAGCTAAATTTTTTGCTAGTCCCTCTACAAAAACTGCTTTTGTAGAACAATCGTATCGACTCCAAGCTACTGTCACTAGTGTCGCTAATATGCCGACTAGTCAGGTGGTGATCTCAAATAATACTCGTTCAAGTGATCCATCTACACCTGTGATTTCAAATGCTATACCGCTGCAATCATCAGTAGCTGAAGGATCTGTTGTTCCCACAATTTTATTTGCGTCAGCACGTAATGGTGCACCACTAGCATGTTTAGAGTCGACCGCTTCCGGTAATGGAGAAAGCACCACTTCAAGCGGTTGTAATACTCAGAACAATGCTGATGATTTTGCAACTGTGGAAATTAATCGTCATATACTCCGTGAGTCTAGCTCACCATCTTTGCTCACAAATGCGACTTTAAATATCAATACTAGAAATAGTACTCAGAAGAATGTAAGTTTCTATGCTCGCCAAGAAGGAACTGTGATCCCTGGTGATTATGCTATTTTGTATAATTTGGGTGGTGGTGCTTATTTCATGCTTACTAAACCAGTAAGACCGCTTACGTCAGGTTTAGATGGATTTAATGCTAGTTGGCAAATCGATGCTGCAAATGAGTCAGATGTAATTACCAATAGTGCGTTTGTATCAGTGTATGTATATCCTACTTTTGGTTGGACATTCTAATCTAAAATTTTGGTTAGACTTCAAAAGCCCTACTGATTTTCTTATTCAGTGGGGTTTTTATTTAGCCAAAAGTTGTCTACTTTAATTGACTTAAAATGTGATAACTGAGGCTGCGAAAACGCTTAATTTTACCATAAACGTAGGTTTTATTTAAGCTGAAACATTTAGATAACTCGCATCAAGGATCCTACTGTGCTACAATGTGATGATTATCAAAATATTCATGAATACCCCCAATTCAGTTCGAGAGATAATGAAGCAGATTCCTCATGATGTGGCTCGTTTAGAGACCCGTACTCTTGCTCGTGATACTTTGGCTCCCTTGAAACTTGTTGATGCACAGGCTAATGCTTTAGCTGAGGCACGTAAGCATATGGATGTAATTCTTAATGCTGATGCTTTGCAAGATCCACGAAACGTAATGATTGAGCATGTTATGGCGGTAAATAAACTATCTCGAGCGTTAGGGACTAAAAGAAAGGTTACCGGCATGTCAGCACTGGGAGCAACTGTGATTGAAAACAAAGGTGGTGGTGTGATGCGTATTGATGTTGTTGGAAACGGAATAAGCTATGGGTTCACTGTTGATTCTAATGGTGCCATTGAAGGTGGACCATCGACCGCTGAGGCTGCAGATGTAGGAGCAGGACAAATGAACCCTACCCTATTGGTGGAGGTTGCTAATACTTTGCGAAATTTAATGGTTCCTAATTAGGTTATTTACCTAAAGTATTAGCCATCAAAAATAGTACGGTTAGCGGTCCAATACCACCAGGAACTGGTGTGATATAGGCCGCTTTTTTTGATGCCTCAGCAAAATTGATATCACCTTTGATTCCTTGGTCTGTACGAGTAATTCCGACATCAATGGCGATACAATCTTCTTTGATCATATCGCCACTAATCAAGTCCGGTTTGCCGACCGCACTAATAACAATGTCTCCTTGGCGAGTAATACTTGCTAAATCCCGAGTATGGATATGAGTAATACTAACAGTACATTTTGCGGTAATTAACAAATCTATCAACGCTTTCCCCAGCAATCGAGAATAACCAACTAGTACTGCATGTTTCCCGGTCAGTTCTTGGCCAGTACTTTTAATCGCATGCATCACAGCACGAGCTGTAGCTGATACAAATGGGCTTCCAGGCAGTAAACCATCAACATCTTTAGTCCTTGGAATTATGTTCAGTAGTTCATCAACAGGAAACTGGGCGGGGAGGGGCAGTTGGAGAATAATGCCAGCCAACTCAGGGTCATTTACAAACTGTTGTACTTGGGTCTTTGCTGATTCTAAAGTTGTACTTTCACTGATAGCTAGTTTTTTGAATGGGATTTGTAAGTCGGAAGCCAACTTTGCTTTATGCTCAATATAAATAGCCGAAGCTGGATTGTCGCCAATGAAAATTACACCCAGGCCTCCCCGAGGAGTGACTAGGTGTAATTGTGCTTTCAATTCTGCTGCTAACTTTTTGCCATCAATTAAAGTAACCATGATTAAACTAAACTAATATTTTTCAACCAAGCAATATATCTAGCTACTGCTTGAGCCATGAAACGTCGCTGCACTTGATCGTTCTGTGGGAAAGAAGAACCACTACCTAAATCTACTAAATTCATACGTGCTGCATGTTCTGCAAACTGACGGAATGACTCATCACCTATGCCTGTAAGAGTAGAAGAAAGAGGACTTAGAGCTGTGCCATGATCGAAGTACATACCAGCACCCACCAAAATTTTCACCATTTCACCATAGGTCACTGGACGATCAGGATAGAAACGATCACCGACTCCGCTAACAATACCTTGAGCATAAGCTTTACCAATCACTAATGACATCTCAGAATTGTCACGAGGGACATCAGTGAAGAAGCTATTAGGGGTAGGACTACTAATATAGTTTGTACAGTTGGCTCCTAGTGCCATCTTAGTTAATTCAAAGCGAGTAAGTGTGTTATTCGTGCCAAATGTACCATTAGAATAACCACGTGAAAGTCTGACTGTAGGATCAGAAGCAAATACCGTACTAGTCAAGAAATTGACATAAGGTGCTTGCAAAAGTGATGAAGGAACATCAGTGAAGTTGATTGATGCTGCTCCACTCAATTGAAGACAGGTAAGAGGGTCACTACTTGGATGAGAAAAACCAGTTGGTAAGGTAGGTGTACCAGTTGGCGGTGCAGATGTTGGAATTACTGTTGGCAGCAAGGTTGCAACTAGAGTGGGTGACAAAGTTAGTAATAGATGGTTGATAGTAATATCTTCATCCACACTAGTATTAAAGAATGCTGAACTCACTGTATTGATTTCATAATCACTAGCACCGAGACCACTTGGGGTGAAGTTGGCTGTAACGACAGCATTGTTGTCATATGTACCATTAGGAACCGTACTACTATTACCAGAAATCTTTACTTTGAAATCAAATACTTTAGTTGCATCAGGAGGCAAAGGGCCGGCAACATTGAAGGTGAGGTTGCTAGTGCCACTAACGGTGATACCAGTGCCAAAAGTTAAGCTGTCATAGGTGAATCCAGTTGGTAAAACATCTTTTACCACCATACTATCTAAAACATACTCACCTTTGTTGAGGATTTTGACTCTATATTTTGCACTTTGGTCACTGCTGCCTAAAAAAGAAATAGTTGCTGGAGTGTCAAAGCGTTCTTTGCTGATACCGACAATAGGAGCATTCTCATTCAATTCAGGAATCCACGGTGGAATAGCGACAATGTGTGCTCGGTCAGCGATTTGGAATTGCCAAATGTAGTCACTAGCTAAGGTCAGCGAACCACCTACCTTTTTTACTCTGCTTGCAATTACCTTTGCCTCATAACGATGTCCGGCTGTTCCTGGATGCGTAAAAGAATCAGAAGAAAAATAAAGCATGTTCTTATGAATGCTGACAGCTGTGGCTGGGACAACTGCGCCAGTAGTCAAATTTCTTACTTGCATTGAACCTTCAGCTGATCCAGTAAACTCCATTTTAGAGTTGAACATGACTGCAATGGTTGAAGTGGCACCGGAGTCGCTATATCGGACAATACGTTCTCTATTTAGTGGGCTAGAACTTACCACCGTGGGAGCAAATTCAATGATTGGCAAATCCGGTGGCAAAATAATTGCTTGGGCATTTGGAGTGATACCAATAAGTACTAACGCTGCGCTGGCTATGACCAGAAAGCGCTTAGATAAAGACATAAAGTAAGTAGGAGTTAATGTTTACGTGCTCCACTATAGCACAAGTACCGTATCATGCTGATTAAGTTAACTTGTCTTAATGAAGAATGCTTTTTAGATCAGAGATTAAAGATCAAAGATCAGAGAGGAGTTGAGCGTGGAGGGGTGAATGCGGAGCGTTTTGCAAACAAAGAGACCTGAATAATTCAGGCCTCGGGCAGCGGGCTTCTGGCCTCCAATTGCGATTCTAGATTTTAAAATTTCCCTAAAGCGGCGATATGTTTTTCAACCACACCACATATCTTGCAACAGCCTGCGCCATGTAGCGTCTGATTACTGGATCATTTTGAGGGAATATCTTGTCTGTATCGATAGTGACCAAGTCCATTTTGACTGCATGTTCCGCAAACTGGCGAAATGTTTCATCGGTGATGCCATTGAGTGTGCTACTTTGAGCAATCACTGGTATGCCTCTTCTAAAGTAAAATCCACCACCAAGAAGGATTTTTACCATTTCTCCATAGCTAACTGGGTTGTTCGGGAAGAATCGATCACCAATACCATTGATGATACCGATAGCATGGGCTTTGCCGATTACCAATGAGACTTCAGATTGATCTTTGGGTACATCACTGAAGAAAGTATTGGACACAGGTGCAATGGTGTAGTCGATACAGTTAGCTCCCAATGCCATTTTGGTTAATTCGAAACGGGTGAGAGTGTTATTCACACCGAAGCTACCATCCGTATACCCCTTGGCTAATCGCACTGCGGTATTCTGGACATAGGTAGTCGTATTGAGAAAGTCGATGAAACGCTTTTCTCCAATCAAACTATTCACGTCAGATAGGCTGAGCTGAGCTGCACCATTAATTTTCAGACAAGTCAGGGGGTCTTGGTCAGGATGAGCTAAAGTTGCCCCTGACTGAGTTGTTGGACTAGCACTTGGTTGAGTGCTGGGTAATGTGACATGGGTAATGGTGACGTCTTCATCATCTTCACGATTATCCTCATAGTTGCTTGTGGTTGGGATACTAAAGCGACCTACTCCTAATCCAGAAGGAACAAAGGTGCCATAGCCGATGGTGCTGCTACTATAGACTCCAGGGGATACTTGAGCATGACTTGTACCGGTAAAAATATTTACTTTAAATGTAGTACTTACCTCGTTGCCATGAAGAAGTGATCCAGCATGAAAAGCAATAATGTTGCCGCTGGTATTGAGGGGTGTTGCGACAAAGTTACCACTGAGAATACGATCAAAGCTGAATCCTTGGGGTAAAACGTCTACAAGGTTTATTTCTTGAAAATCATACTCACCGGTGTTGTAAACCGTGATTTTATAAGTAGCAGTGCTATCTTCTTGGTCGTAGATCACTTGGGGAGTAAGAATGCCTTGTTCAATCCGCATCGCTGGTGCATTCTCAGGGCTAGAGCCATTTTGACTGGCGATAGTGAAGTTGACTATATAGTCAGTAGCCATAGCTACATTTTCGCCATTGCTTAGTATTTGGTTATGGTTGATGACTACTCGGTAATGGCTGCCAGTATCACTATAAGTGAAATTGTTACTAGTGAAATAAAGCATATTATTAAACAGCTCTACTCTACTAGGAGTGATTGGGGTACTGCTATCAGTATTAGTGACTGAAATCACATTATCTACCAAGCCGGTGGCATGAACTTGTTTATCAAAAAGAAATGCAAGGGTGCGATGATTAGTAGCTGCTCCATAAGGAAAGACAATGCGCTCCTGGTCGCGAGGACTACTAGCAATAATTTGTGGTTCATTTGCAGCCCAAGCCGTGGGAATCATTGATAAAGAAAGCGAATTCAAGCTAATCAATGAAGCTGTAAGCAAAAGAATAAGTTTTTTCATGAAAAAGCGATAAGGAAATCACCGCAAATATAACACGATTTTCTAGCATTGATTAACAACTACAATTGACAGGGGGAGAAGAAGTTGAGAGTTGCCCCGAAATGGGTCCCTTTGGGAAGAGTTACACTCCAGTAAACAGAATGGGGTCAGATCCTTCGACGCTGCTACGCTTTGCTCAGGATGAATGATTGATGAGCTACAATTTTGCATTCTGAATTTTGACTTCTGCGTTAAAATTCGCACTTGATATTTTAGGGGAATATTTGTTCGCCCGTCTCAGCATCTTTGATAATGATTGCTTGAGTAGGGCAACTTCGCGCTGCCATGAGGATGGTTTCGTCGTCGCTCACTATAGGTGTTTTGGGGTCGGTCATTACTGCAATTTGTTCATCATCTAAAGCGAAAATATCTTCAGCTATAGCTACGCAGTTACCTACACTAATACATTTATTGCGTTCAATTTCGATTAGGTATTTACCTCTTTTACTGTGAGTTTTACTTTCTGGAAATGGTTGAGTCTTTGTAGTTGGAATTGGAGTTGTGGATGATTGATTTTGGTTGCCTGAAGAAGATTGGTCGCTGCTAGATTGATTCATAGAATAAAATTAACCTTGAGCACTGACATTATCCTCACTCGGACTCACAGGCTCAACGTGCATAGAATTTTCTACCTCAGAATTGACGTCAGGTCTAGGGATGATCATTTCAGCAGGGGGCATCGGAGCGAGAGCAGATTTCCCATTCGTCTTGTAATAATCGCCAGAATCATGGGGGTTAACGTTCAATGTGACTACAGGGTAAGAAACACCAATATTGTTTTTTTCTAAACTTTCTTTGATCAACATATTGATCTGAGTTTTGAGTTTAATCCAGTTTGCTTGGCTTCTATCTACCCAGAAATGGGCAATAAGATCGATGTTGCTGTCAGAAAATTGTTTGATAGTAACACTGGGAGATGGCTCCTGCATGATTTTTGGGTGTGACTTCATTATTTGGATCACCAGATCAGTAGCTGATTGCAAATTGGTGTCGTAAGAAACACTAAAGTCCACATTGATACGACGCTCTGGAAAAGAGGAATAGTTGATCACCGCACTAGAGATCATTTGAGAGTTAGGGATAATGACTCGTTGACCGTCGAACACTCTGAGAAAGGTAGCTCTGGCTTCGATTTCTTCCACTTTGCCTACGAAGTCGCCAGCTTTGATCACATCACCCACGGAAAATGGTTTTTGCACCAAAATCAAAACACCTGAGAAGTAATTCTCCAAGATATCTTTCATGGCAAAGCCTAAACCAAAACCCATTGCTGCTACGATAAAGCTAATGTCTATTTCTAGAATCTTGAGTGCAATGGTTAAACCTAGAATAATCGTACCAATATAAGCAGTCTTGCCAACGATATTCATAGCCCCCTCATTGGAGCCAGACTTGAGGATGGACCGTTGGGCCCATGATTTTACTAGTTTTGCGCATAAAAATGCGACTAAAAATACTAGTATCGCCAAGAATAAAGCGGGGATTTTATTGATAACAGTATTGATGAATCCAACTACATTGTCTGATGTTTGAGATGAAACATCATTGACTGAAGATGTTGCCATGGGGGATTAACTAAATCTTTATATATTACCACATAGCGTGCTTACTGCCAAAAGAGCAAGGTCATATATGGTCAATTAAAGTGTCAAAAGTAATAATTTATTATGAAACTATTTAATGGATTGTTTCTTTTTACCCATCTTATTTTGTTGTTAGTATTTTGGTTTTCACCTTCGTTTGAGCCTTCAGCTTTTTGGTCAATGCTGGATGTCGGTCAGGGAGATGCTATTTTTATTCGCACCAAAACTGGTCATAATGTTTTGATTGATGCCGGTCCTGATGCCAGTATCCTCTATGCTTTAGATGAAGTAATGACGGTCTCAGATCGTACTATTGATTTACTTTTTATCACCCATCCTCATGCTGATCACTTGGGTGGTGCTTTGTATATTCTGCAGCACTATCATGTCGGCGGCGTGGTAATGAGTAATATCTACTATAATAGTAGTCAGTATACATTGCTGAAAAAAGAGATTGCTACCAAAGGCATTTTACTTTTTGAACCGCAAGCTGAGTGGGATTGGCGATTAAGTAATGACCTTTACTTAGATGTTTTATTTCCCTTCAGCCCACTTAATGGGTCAACATTTAAAAATGTAAACAACGCTTCCACGGTGATGATGCTCAGGTCACAAGGTTACCAAATGTTACTTACGGGAGATATGGAGGAAGCATTGGAACTATTACTGAGCGTTTACTACGGTATTGAATTAAAAGCGACGGACTTGAAAGTTGGTCATCATGGTAGTAAAACAAGCTCCTCCCCTTTATTGCTTAATCTAGTTCAACCGCAAGAAGTCTTCATTAGTGTGGGGCGCAAAAATCCTTTTCATCATCCAGCTGAAACTACTTTAGAACATCTCCAATCCTGGGGACTGATACAGCGGACCGATGAAGTTGGTACAATTACTAAAATCCTGTTATAATAATCTGAAGTCTTTTTTATTTCATGCTCTCAAGCCTTTTTACACACATTGTGTACGGTGTTGCTACTACCCTTACACCCAATCAAGGAGACTATATTTTAGATGATCCACATCTTTCAGATATTGGCCCATTGGTTAATTATGCGATTGATTTCCTCTTGGGAATAGCTGGCGCAATTGCCATATTTTTTGTATTTTATGGCGCCAGTCAGTATATCTGGGGCTGGGATGCTGAAACCAAAGGGAAAGGAAAGACCAAAATCTTTGGTGCAGTAGCTGGTATGATTGTGGTTACACTATCATTTGTGCTCGTCAAAATTATTACTGATGAATTACCTCGCTTAGCGCAATAATCTCCTTCTATGAAACACTTAATTGATTGGCTTATCCCTCATGCGTATGCAATTCCACTTCCTACTGATATTGCAGGCGTGCCTCAACTAACTACAGCGCCTGACTTCTTTATGTTGATTATTGGTATTTTGCAGGGTTTAGCTGGTTCAGTAGCGACCGTTTATATCGTGATCGCCGGATACTATTACATTGTAGCTCGTGGCGATGATGGTACAATTAAAAAAGCAAAAGATTCTATTACCTTCGCGGTGGTTGGTTTGATGGTTGTTGCTTTGGCTCAAACAATTGGTGCTGTATTTGATCCTGCTCAGGGTATCGATATTGGAGGAGCTAACCTCTTGATTATTAGTGTTACTAACGTACTTCTCTCCTTGATTGGTTCAGTCTCTGTCGTCTATTTAGTCTATGCCGGATATATGTATATGACTGCACGTGGTGACTCTGGTCAAGTAAGTAAAGCAACTAAGGCTATTTGGAGTTCTATCATTGGTATTATTGTGGCGATGTTCGCTTATACAATTGTTAATATTGCTTTGACTGGTGGACAGACTGGAGCAACTTCACCCACCATCCCTGTTCCAGGGCCTGCAGATCAAGAATTAGTGCCAGATGATAGTTCACCATTAGATGGTATTGATCTGCCTTAATAAATAAAACCTCTACTTTAATCCACTTTATGTTTAGAAAGCTTATTATCAAATCCGTGGCAGCGCTTACAGCAATAGTAATTTTATTTTCTCCAGTTTTGACTCAGACTACGCACGCTGACTCTATTGATAGTGTGATCGGTGGAGTGGGAGGAGCTTTGACTGGTGCTGGCGCCGGTGCTGGTTTAGGTGGTGCTGTTGGTGGTTTGATTGGTGGTAGAACAGGATCTGCTATTGGGGCAGCTATTGGTGCAGTAGCCGGTGGAATTGCGGGTGGTATTGCCGGTGCTACTGGACGTGGCGCTGTACTGCCAGGTATTGGTCAATTTAGTAATTATGGTATCCATGTCCCACAAGGAACAGTATTGCAGGCCAATAATCCTCAATTGGAACCACTTATTGTGCAAATTATCAACTTTTTCCTCGGCTTCGTTGGGTTGATTGCCTTTATGATGTTGGTATTTGGCGGCTTTCGTTATCTTTCTTCGGCTGGTGAAGCTGATATGGCCAAGAAAGGGAAGCAGACTATTAGTTATGCTGTGATTGGTATTGTGATTATTGCTTTATCTTATGCAGCTGTGAACACGTTAATTGCTGGTATCGGTCCTCAGCTTAATTCTACTGTTGCTGGTTCAAGTGTTGTAAGTGGGTTTCCTGCTTTAGGAGCACCTGCAGGTGGTATTGGTTTAGGTTTTAGTGTTGGATTGAGGTTTTAGTTTGTTTTTTCTTTTATCCCCCCCCCATGAAAAAAGTTGTTGCAATTTTAGTTGCTTTTGGTGTTCTCGCTACACCTCTCACTAGTTTTGCAGCTACTTCTAGCTCCAATGGAAATGTTTTGACTCAGCCAGGTAGTCAAATTCAGGGTGGTAGCGCGGCATCACCGTCTCCAATTACTAATAATTCATCTTTAGAACAACAATTAACTTATGTCCGTAGCAATATGGAGCTACAGGCACAATGGTTTTTGTATGTATCTACTTATTTGAAACAAGTTTCTGAATATGTTCTTAAAGTTCAACCAGACAAGACATCGATTACTGGTACTATCGATGCTTACGCTGCTTCACTTCAGAAGGTGAGTGATGATATGAAATCTCGCCAGCAGGTAATTCCGATTGAACAAGCTATCACTTTGAGTGGCTTCGGTCTTCATATCATGTCTGAATCATTGATATTAGCAGCGACTTCTTTGAATGATGTAAAGGGAGTGGATACCTTCTTTTTCCCTAGTATGGCGCTTATCTGTGAAAGCTTGCGTAGTGTGGGAGACAATATAATGGCGATTGGCTATTTAGGTACTACTACTAATGGCAATATTAATGTTGCAGCTTATCAGCAACAAATGGAATCAGCAGTCTTTCTTTACCAAGCTCTTCAATCACTTTTTACCAGTAGAGACCGCGCTAGTGAAGTGAAGGCTGACTTACAAAGCAATCAAGCATCACGTGCATCTAATTCTACTTTTCAAGTAATCAACTTTGATGCTTCAGCTTCTCAAGATCCAATCGGTACTATTCCAAATCCAAAAGGATACTTCTGGGATTTTGGGGATGGTAGCTTTGCTGTTGGTCCTTTTGTTTCTCATACCTATACGCAACCGGGTAACTATTTAGTGAAATTGATGGTGCAGAGTGCATCGGGATTTTCTGCAGCTACTAGTGAAGTGAAAATTGTACCAGTATATCCAGTAGCTGTAATTGTTACTGATCAAGACTCATTGCTTGGTCCTGTCCCAGATGAAGTGACTCTCACCGCAAAAGAACCAATTACTTTGTCTGGACTATCTTCGTATGATCCTTCTACCAATGCTGCATTGAAGCTTACTTGGGATTTTGGTGACGGCAAACAAAACACAGGCGCGGATAATAGTGTGGTCACCCATGTCTATGATGTTCCTGGAGAATATGAACTAGTACTTAGAGCTGAGAATGGTCAGTTGGCCGGAGTGGCTAAAAAGAAAGTGAAAGTGTTGGCATCACCTCCGGTGATCAAACTGCAAATTCGTTCAGCCACCCAACCTGCTTGGTCTAATCCGGACAAGATGTTCTTTAGTCAAAGTGTTTTTGGTCCTACTGCTTTTGATTTTACTGCTCAAGATAGTGTGGGAGCTTTGGTTCCTGGCTTTAATGCTCGCACTCAAATTGTCCAAGCAGAATGGGATTTTGGTGACGGCACCCCAACTGTAACTCAGAACCAAAGTCAGCTAAATGCTCGAGAAAAAGTTACTCATACGTACGAAAAAGCAGGCAATTTCAACATCGTATTGAAGTTAACCGATGAAGCTCAAAATGCTGGTCAAATGACCAAGGTGTTGATCTTGAGTGAAAACAATGTACCTGCTGCAGATTTTGATTTCCAGCATGAAGAGACTGATGCTGCTCTCACCACCGCTACTCGCATTCGTTTTGACGCTGCTAATTCTACAGCAGCGCAAGGCTCAGTTAGTCGCTTCAATTGGCGCATTACTTCAGCTACCAATGAAACGGTCTTTACCTCAACTGATAAAAATTTCTTTTACCAATTTCCTAAGCCAGGTCGTTATGAGGTTTCATTACAGGTTACTACTAATTTAGGTATTACTAGTAGTCGAGTAAGCCAACGATTCTTTGTCGAGTCTAGTGCTCCTCAAGCTAGTTATACGTATACTTTCTATCCATATATTCCAAACCGGGTAGACTTTGATGCTAGTGCTTCTGCTGATCCAGATACCAATGATACCTTGCTCTATAGCTGGGATTTTGAGAGTGATGGTGTTTACGATGTAGTTGGTACTAAAGACCCAAAGTTGAGTAAGGTGCTAGATAAAGTCGGTGTTAATACAGTAACTTTGCAGGTTAGCGATAGTGCCGGACTCATTGCAGAAGCTAAGCAAGATATTACGATTACCTCTTTGCTGGTAGCATCGATGAAAATACCTGCTAATAGCAGAGCGATTGGACCAGCTCCACTGAATGTGACCTTTGAGGGTAATGGTTTCCGTAGTCTTTCTACCCGTAATGATTCTAATACTATTACTAAATTTAGTTGGGACTTTGGTGACGGTTCTCCTGTACTTGAAAGCACAGAAATTGATCAGGGCGTGCAACTACGAGAGCATACTTACACTCAACCGGGGCGCTATATTGCTACTTTAAAAGTAGAGGATAGAGAAGGGGAACATGCTGTAGCTGCTTATCCTGTTCATGTAGGTAATGGACAAGAACCGATTGCTGCTATTGTCTATAGTCCAAGTTTCCCACTGGATGGTTCTATTGCTACCCTCTTTACTTTCGATGGATCAGCATCAGTCAATGCTTTAGGTGGCGAAGACCACCTTGACTATGCCTGGGATTTTGGTGATAGCACCCCGCTACTTTCTGATCCTCAAGTGACGCATCAATATACTAAAGTAGGTACTTATACCGTTACTCTCACTATTACTGATAGCCAAGCTAGTAAAATTCATCGTACCCAAGTACAGGCTGTTGTGAAAGCGATCCCTCCTCAAGCACGAATGGTCGTCAGTCCTCGCACTGGATCCGCTCCACTAACTGTACAATTTGATGCTTCGGCTACCGAATACATTGGGGGACAGATCACTGAATATAATTTTGATTATGGTGATGGTACCAATGCTCTCACTCGTACTCCTCAATCTAGTCATATTTACAAACAACCGGGAACATATAAAGTACAGCTGAAGGTCCGTGCCTCGGATGGCGCTCAGGCTACCAGCGAAATGCAATTGATTACGATTACTCTTTAATAATTTAACTACCCCCACTCTATGGATACTGATTTTCCACCGGAACGTAAATCTAATAATCAGAATCAAGTAGCCGATCGTTTTGCCGTGAAGGATACTGGTACACGTCGTCCTGCTACAAAACAACGGGGAGAGCAGGGAGCTCGTAAAATTTTGCTCTGGTTTGGTTTGGGCTTCATTTTTATTTTCATCATTGCTTTGTTTATTGTTGCCCTTAGTAGTGGAAACAATAATCTTCTGTCTGCCTTCGGAGTGGATACCGATATCAAGGCTGTGCTGTCTCGGGTATCTAATGTGGTCTTTGGTGTGATATTTGTTTGTGCCATTATTGCTTTAGTCATTGGTGGATTCTTACACTTAGCGGCATTAGGTGAACCTAATCAGATTCGTCGTGCGCGTCGGTTACTGTTACGTTCTGGTATTACTTTAGTGATCACAGCGATTCTGTGGATTATCTTTACGCTGCTCCTAGGTAATGTTAGTTTGCCTACTAAGCCAGTAGATACTGGAGTAAGGATTGTTACCGATCCAACTAGCTTAACTGGTGCGGCTCCTTTTGCAGTGAAATTTGAAGCTAAAGGCATTACCACTACGGGAAACTTCTTTAGTTGGGATTTTGGTGATGGGCAGACAGGTACCGGTCCTGCCTTAGAGCATGAATTTCAATCTGAAGGTCGCTTTTTAGTAGCTCTTACTATCACCGATGCTAAAGGCAATGATACTGAAAAGACAGCTACGGTAGTGATCAATAATATTAGACCTACTGCTACAGTTACTACTTTACCTACTAGTGGTCCAGTGCCTTTGACTGTGAAATTTGATGCTTCAGAATCAGTGGATCCCAATGGTCAGATTACTGCTTATGAATGGAACTTTGGTGATGAAAGTACAGTGACTACTGAGAATACTGCTGAACATATATTCACCAAAGAGGGAACATATACGGTTAATCTTACTTTGACAGACAACAACTTTGATAAAACTATTTATCCCATTACTATTGAGGCGCAAGCTCCTCTAAATGGACCTAAAATCAAGCTCTCTAGTACACCACCGATTGAAGAAAAAGATGGGAAAAAAACAATTATAGGAGTGAAACCATTGACCGTACGTTTGAGTGCCGCTGACTCTACTGATGATGGACAGATTGCTAGTTATGATTGGGATTATGGTGATGGGGACAAACCAGAGCAGGGGAAGATTGTTAACCATACCTTCAAAGAAAATGGTACTTACAATGTCATTGTTAAGCTAAAAGATGACGAGGATAATATCAGCCAAGAAACGATTGCGGTCGTTGTCGGTAATCCAAAGCAGGCACCTTTAGCAGTGATCGGATCTACTCCGGCACTCACTGGCAATGGTGGTGCTTTAGAAGGATCATTCCCATTTCCTGTCAGCTTCACTGCTGAAAACTCACGAGATGTCGATGGTCAGATCGTTGCTTACGATTGGGATTTTGGTGACGGTACCGAGAAAATGTCTGGTCAACGAATTGATCATACGTTTACTCGAGCTGGTACATTCACTACTACTTTAATTGCTACTGACAATGATGGTCAGAAAAGCCAATCTGTAGCTATGGTAGTGAAGGTGACTGCACCTACTTTACAGGCACCTGTGGTTCAAATTATTACCAATCCCAGTACACCTTCAGGTAACGTTCCTTTTACGATTTCTTTTGATGCTTCAGGATCACATTCTGCTAATGGAAATATTATTGCTTACGAATGGGACTTTGGTGATGGTACCAAGGTAATTGGCAATGCCAAGATTTCTCATACCTACAATTCACCTGGCGTATATTCATTGACTTTAACTGTGCGTGATGTAGCCAACCAGACTACGGACCAGCTTTTACCTGTCGCTGTTCGTGTGGCTGCACCGGTGGCTCAAATCGAAATGAGCCGCTCTCGTGGTAGTGCCCCTTTGGATGTACTGTTCAATGCAGCTGGTTCTACTGGCAGTATCACGGATTTCCAATGGACTTTTGACGATGGTACCCAAGGTACTGGAAGAAGTATTGAGCATACCTTTGCTCAACCAGGTGTTTATCAGATTAAGTTAAAAGTAACTGATATTGCTGGACAGGTAGATGAAGCCGTCGATAGAGTGGTGGTAGAGTAGGGAGAAATGTGGTAAAATATTATGAAAAATTGAACATATGCTTGTCCGACTCACTACTGCCATCTTTGCTCTTATTATTCTGGTCACTCCACTAACTACTGTACAGGCAGCTAGTGTCAGTGCAGTGCCTTCTTCAGCTCAGTCTTTACTCAATCAAGTAGTGAAGAGTCCTGAGCCCACTCGATCTGCAGCCGTGAAGCCACCAGAGAAAGAAGATACCGGATTGCCACCAGCTAGTAATACTAATAATGCTAATCCTTACGCTCAGTTAGGACCTAATGGTTTTGATACCCGTCCAGCTGCGCCACCAGCCTTTACCGTTCCGGTATATCCTTCTATTGAGTCTTATGTTGTGATGGTGGTTAATTTCCTTTTGGATTTCTTAGCTTTGGGGGTACTGATTATGTTGATCTATGGTGGATTCATGTATACCACTGCTATGGGAGACTCTGGCAAGCAGAAGAAAGCCAAAGGAATTATTACGAGTTCAGTAGTGGGATTCTTTTTGATCATTGTTTCCTTTGCCATTGTGGCTACTATCATTGCTGCTACTCGCCCAGGAGTGAATGAATGTGCTACTCCACAAAGCGGTGTATGTATTAGTTCTAGTGGAGGCAATGTGAACTTCGGTGTTGGTGCCGGTGTGGGAACCTTGCTTAGCAATATATTCTAGTTTTATGTCTATGCACTACTTATACTCAGCATTATTACCTAGTTATCCGCAAGGTTCAGGGCTCTTATCTGCTCAAAGAATTGAGTCAGTTGGAGTGTTTTATATCAATATTGCTCTCAGTTTTTTGGGATTAATTGCTCTAGCTGTAATGGTCTATGGTGGTTTCAAAATGCTGAGTGCTGCTGGTAATGGTGATCAGTTCAAAAGTGGTCGAGGTATTCTCGTTGGTGCTGTGATTGGATTTGTAATTGTGATTTTGGCTTTTGCCATCGTCACTACTCTTGTGCAAGTATTCGGTACTCCTGGAGGTGCTGCTGGAGTGGGTGTGCCACAGGGTGGTATTGGAGCTTCTATTACGCTTTAGACTATGTTAAAAAAAATAATTCTATCATTTCTGGGGATTCCACTACTCGCTGCAAGTATAGTAATTACTACTCCGGTTGCGAGCGCTTATACTAGTTATAATGATTGTATTGGACAGCAAAGTGTGGCGTTGGCTCCTAATGGAGGATTGAGTGATGCCGAGCTTACCCGAATAGAAACTAGTTGTGGTGCTGAATTTCCTAATCAAGCAAATAATAGCGAATTAAGTGCGTCAGTCCGGGGGAGGAATCCTAGTACTGCACCTAGTAGCCGATCCTCAGTATCTCCTTCCGTCTCGGCCAATCCAGCTGCTTCAACTACCGCATCAGTTCCACCAACTGCATCTAACTCTGCTGCACCAATAACATCGCCCAGTGCTACCAGTACAAGCAACAATGGAACTACTGAGCAACGCCCCTATGGTGGATTTATTAATGATTCACGTGGGGTTCCTACTTTAGATCCACAACAATACGTCAATGCGTATCAAGGAACCTCTTTTAGTCGTCTTACCAGTACCAGAGATGCTTTTGGATTTTTGACTTCATTTGCGTTGAGTTTTATTGGTATGGTAGCGATTATGTTTTTAATTTATGCCGGATTTGTCTATATCACTGCCAATGGAGAACAGGCCAAAATTGATAAAGCTAAAAAGCTCATTTGGGGTACAGTTATCGGTATTTTGATCGTATTCAGTGTCTACGCTATAGTAGCCACTTTGCTCAATATCAGTGCTGCGGTCAATCCTGGCTTGAATATTGGACCACTCAATGTTGGGCCAGGTGGTACTACTTTGCGACTACCATAATTTATGAAGACACTTTCTCTATTAAAATCGACAATGTCCTTTCGTCAAAGAGTATTTTCACTATTTCTAGCAAGCATGGCTATTTTGCTTACTAGTGTAACTGGTTATTCAGGAGACAATCAAATAGCTTTTGCTCAAGTATCACCAAGTCCTAGTCCTGTCCCTGTAGTATCAACTTCATCCTCACCTGCATCATCAAACCCAAGCTCTGCTCCAGTAGGTGTAATCCCACCAGCCCCTATCAGTGCTCCAGTGGGTGGTGGTAGCCCTACCATCTATACTGGTCCTGGATTTGTGAATGTTACCCCGTTCTCTACTTTTGGTAGAGTTTCAATCGATCGTATTATCAATAATGCCATCAATTATATTTCTGGATTTTTAGCTACTATCGCTGTCTTGTCATTGATGTATGGGGGTGTGCTTTATATGACTGCTGGTGGTGACAATGGCAAAATTGGTAAAGCAAAACAGGTGATTGTCCTTACTATCGTTGGTTTGGTCATTGGCTCATTTGCTTACATGATTATTATTTTCACTACTAGACTCTTTTATGGCTCATAGATCTATGTCTAAAAACATGATGCAGAAGTTGGCGTATAGATTAGTAGCTTGTTCAATGATGGCTGCTCTAATCGTGAGCTCTATAATTTCATTGCCAGTAATTGTTAGCGCAGATGAAAATGTAGTAACTACTTATATTAACGAAGTTAAGCTCAATACTAGGGTCTCTTACCGTGATCCTTCACGAAGAGATATGCTCGGTTTCTTAGACCGCTTAGGAACATGTCTCAATACGGCTAACAACTGGCAAACAGGCAATGTGACTACCGTAGATCAGTTGAAAACACAGTTACAATCTAATGATAGCCATCCTTGCGCCAGTGAATATACAACGGTAACTGCTATGCGTGATGGCATCGGTACTGATGCTTCCATTCTCTATCCCACTGTAATCCGAGATGTACGGCGTTCTGGTCTTACCAGTACCATAGGTACCCAAATGCGTGACAATGCAGAGTGGACTCAAAAATTTGAGGCTTACTTCACTTGTCTCATGACTGAAACTGGTGGTGTGGTGAATTGGCAATCAAGCACACCTGTTCCTACTACAGCGGCTCAACTTTCTACTGCAGTAAGAGATAATAATCAGCATCTGTGTCATTCAGCTCGTGCTGAACTTGAAGCTTTTTCAGCTAATACTACTGCTTCAGCAGCACCCTCAGTTTCAGCATCAGCTGCTCCAGTTAGCCAACCTTCTGCTTCGTCAGCTGGTTCAGTCAGTAGTGGGAGCAACTTAGGTTCGGATAATAGACCGATCTTTGATCGTATCGTGCCACCGAAGAGTACCGATGTTTTGACTCCTGGTTTTGCTACCCAAGATAGACCGAGCATTGGTAGCTTAGTCAATTTCCTTTTTGATTTCTTAGTGAGACGGTTGTTGCCGCTTCTCGCCGGCGTCCTAGTAATTGTAGTTACTTGGGGAGGTTACCAATATATTATGGCTCAAGGTGACTCAGGTAAGGCTAAACAGGCTAAAGACACCATTCTGTTTGGTATTGTTGGTTTGGTGTTAGCTTTGGCAGCACTTAGTATCGTCACTATTCTCAACAGTATTCTTCTCCAAACTTAGTATGCGTATATCATCTTTGGTTACATCTGTATTCTCATTAATCTTGCTTAGCTCTAGCTCTATAGTCTATGCTCAGCAGCTTCCTAGTGTTCCTAATCCACCTAATGTTGCAGCACCTTTAACTGGTAGTGCTAATAATCCTGCCACTGGAGGAATACCGGCAGCGCCCAATCCTAATGGTAGTAGTGTGGCAGCACCACTCGGAGGTTCAGCTAATAATCCAGCGGCTGGCTCCTCATCTCAACCAGGTACTACTACTGTTACTAGTGCTCGACCTACTACTCAGCCGGGATCTTTTTTACAGTTAAGTTTGCCTAATAATCATGGTTTGCCAGGTAGTAGTGGACCGCAAAACTTACTTAATACTGTGATTAGTAATGCCCTTAACTTTTTAGCTTTGATTGCTATTGGAGCCTTAATTTATGCTGGTGTCCAATTAGTCACTGCTCAAGGAAAGGCTGATGCTATTGGTAGTGCCAAAGGTAATATTATCAACATAATTATCGGTTTTGCCATTGTGATGTTGGCTTGGAGTGGCGTCAATATTGTATTGCAGTTTATTGGCTTTGGCCGTTAGTTGTCACTGCCGAATAATTCTGGATGTTCGCTTCTCAAGCTACAATAACCTTGAGCAGCAATAATGAGATGATCCTGAAGAGGGATATTAATCATTGCTCCAATGGTAGCAATGTATTTGGTGAGCCGACAGTCATCCGGACTAGCCGTTGGGTCACCGGCTGGGTGGTTGTGGATGATCACAAATGTATGAGCATTGTACAGAATTGCTGGTCGTAATAACTCACGAACATTAATTTGCGCTGTATTGAGACTGCCCATCGCAATGATTTCATCACCAATGACTTGGAGCTGACTATTGAGGTAGAGTGCTCGTACTATTTCTTGAGGTGCATAAATCATTGCTCTCGTGTATTGATAGATGGTTAATGGACTGTTGAGATATGGCGTATTTTGAAAATGTGTAAATGTTCGCCGACCAATTTCTAAGACAGCTGCAATTTTGTCTACAACAGTTGTAGGGTAATTGGTCACTGCTTTGATATGCTCGACCTTTCTACTATGGTTGAGTAAGTAAATTTGTTCATTGGTCAGTGGATACTTAGCTGTCAGTATCAGTTCCCAGAGTTGGGGCAAGGTTGGTTGCGAGAGAGGAGTAAATTTCATAAGCCATTGATGGAATAGCAAAAAATGAGTTACAGTGAGACTACATCACCAAAAATGAAAAAATGATTACTCTCGAGGATTTAGTGGTGGCAGTAGTCAAACATGATGAGCACGCGGATATTAGTAAAATTCGTGCTGCCTACACTTTTGCTGAGGAAGCTCATGCGGGACAATTGCGCAAATCCGGAGAGCCTTATGTTACCCATCCCTTGGAAGCGGCAATGTTGTTAACTGAGCTGAAAGTTGACCAAAATACGGTAATTGCAGCCTTGCTTCATGATGTACCTGAGGATACGAGTAAGACTTTAGAAGATATCACGGCTCTTTTTGGTGAAGATGTTGGTAACTTAGTAGCTGGAGTAACTAAGCTAGCTAAGGTGAAATATCAGCTCAATATGGAGCAATATCAGGTAGATTGCTTACGCAAAATGCTTTTGATGCTTTCTGAAGATTTGCGAGTGATCTTGATCAAATTAGCTGATCGTCTACATAATATGCGAACTCTGATGGCTGTGCGCCCAGAGAAGCGAGTGCGTATTGCTAAAGAGACATTGGAGATATATGCACCGTTAGCTGAGCGTCTCGGTATCTGGAGTTTTAAGTGGGAATTGGAAGATCTTTGCTTCCGTTATCTTTTTCCCTTGCAATACCAAAAGCTGACTGAGGAACTTACTAGTGGACAGTCACAACGAGATGCATTGATTTTGCATATCAAAAAATTTCTTACTGTAGAAATTGAAAAACGCTTACCAGGAGCTAAGTTTCAAATTGAAGGACGGGCAAAACATTTGTTTTCTGTGTTTCGTAAAATGGAAAGAAAACAAAAAACGCTTTCCGAGATCTATGACATGTTTGCGATGCGGCTGATAGTGGATAAGATTAGCGATTGTTATGCTGTTTTGGGTGTGGTTCATGAGTTGTGGAAGCCAAAGGCTGATCGCTTCAAAGATTATATTGCTGCTCCTAAGGTCAATGGCTACCAAAGCCTTCATACCACGGTGTTTTGCTTTGAGGGTACTTTGGTAGAGTTTCAGATCCGTACCCAGCAAATGCATGATCAAGCCGAACATGGCTATGCCTCGCATTGGCTTTATAAAGACAAGGGCGTGACTCGTAATATGGATAGCCATAATATGGACTGGCTTGAGCGCCTTCGTGAGCTGCAAGAGTCAATCAAAGATAGTCATGAGTTTATCGAAGGCGTGAAAATTGATCTTTTTCACCAACGCATTTTTGTTTTTACACCAGATGGCGAAGTAAAAGATCTACCTGAAGGTGCTAATGCTATCGACTTTGCTTTTGCGGTCCATAGTAATGTGGGGTATCGCTGTCATGGTGCTAAAGTAAATGGTAAAATTGTTCGCCTGGAAGTGCCACTCAAGACAGGAGATGTGGTGGAAGTGCTTACGAGTAAAACGGTTACTGGCCCTAAACGTGATTGGTTGCGAATAGTTGCTACAGCTAGGGCAAAAAGTAGAATCAAAGGTTGGTTTCGCAAGCAAGATCGTGATGCTAATCTCAATTCTGGACGCGATTTATTAGAGCGAGAACTGGTCTTTTTTGGCAAAGGGCATATTACTGACTTGAGCGAAGAGAAAAAAACTGCTGTGATTGAGATGTATCCTTCGTACAAATCGTTCGAGGATATTTTGGTAGCGGTTGGCGAGGGAGAGCTTTCGCAGCGAGCAATTTTAAAAAAATTATTCTCTGATGCAGAGTTACTCCAGGGCCAAGAGATTATTCCTCGAGAAGCAGCCGTTCCTTTAGACAAACAACAGGTTTATATTCAAGGTGAAAAAGATGTAATGGTACTTTTTGCTAAATGTTGTGTGCCTAAAAATCCAGATGTAATTGTAGGCTATATCACTAGAGGCCGGGGAGTGACTATCCATAGGCTTGATTGTCGATGTGTGAAGTCGCTTTCATCCGATCGTTTGGTGCATGCTAGTTGGTTAAAACCAGGCACTATTACCCGTTATGAAATTATTTTGATGGTGGAATTTATGGATCGAGTTGGATTGCTGCGTGATATTTTGATGGAGCTAGCTAAGTACAATATCAATCTTGTCACTATCAAAGTACTTCCACCTAACGCACAAGGTTTAATCACTGATGAGTTAGTCCTTGAAGTAACAAGTGTTGATCAAATTACTTCCCTTATCGATACGTTGTTACTGATTCATGGTATTGTGAAGGCCTATCAAGTTTTACCTGCTAAGCGTTAGCTTTTTGAGCGATAAGACAAATATTTCTGCCATCGGCTTTAGTGACTCGCTGGTCTTTATTGCTATACCAAACATCAATAATTTTGAGGCCGGCATCTTTACATACTTTCACTAATTCAGTTTTAGTAAAAGCATAATAGAAACGGTGACTAACATCCCGACTATTATTGTAAGGAATATAACTATGATGAAATGGTTCTTTTTGGATATATCGGCGATACTTAGGTTGCCACATATTCCAGGTAGTAATGAAAATGTAGCCTTTTGGCTTTAGGGCTTGAGATACTCTTTGTAATGTTTTCGTTTGAGCTGCATTGGTGGTTAGATGATGAATGCTAGCGATAAAGAAAGCAGCATCGAAGCGATCGCGGCCATAATGGTAGACCTCCATATCACCTTGCTCGAAGCTGTAGCCTGGCCATAGTTTTCGTGCTTCTTCTAATAGTCCGTCAGATTGGTCAATGCCGACATAAGTACAATTTTTGTCCTTGAGCAGCCCAAGCAGTCGGCCATTGCCACAGCCAATATCAATTACATGAGCTCCTGATTGGAGGTAAGGCAAAAATTCATACATTTCTGGCCAGATAAAGTGGCGAGTTTTTGAAAAGTGGCTGGCTATGTTATTGTACACACACTGTAAATCTGTTTTGTAATTGCGATTTTGCATATGGAGCTATCAGTACCACAGAAAGCATATCAGAAAATGACGCCAAGTCTCTATGAGGCTAGCATCTATGTACTAGAAAAAATCATCAAAACTGGTACCAAGGACCGTATCTTGATTGATAAGTTCAAACGTGAAGCTGCCCGCAAGTTTCAGGTGCCGTGTCCAGCGCAAACAATTATTCTTAGCGCCTACCAAGAAGCGATTGCGAAAGGAGCATTGCCCAAACATGAATGGATTCCTCGCATCCTCAAGAAAAGCGCTATTCGTACGTTGTCTGGAGTAGCACCGATTCCTATTCTCACCAAACCATATCCCTGCCCAGGCAAGTGTATTTACTGCCCTACCGAAGAAGGGGTGCCCAAGAGTTACAATTCCAATGAGCCAGCAGTGATGCGCGCGATCACCGTGGGGTGGGATAGTTATCGCCAAATGGCTAAAAGGCTTTTTGCCATGAGTACGGGAGGGCATACGGTAGACAAGGTGGAGCTGATTGTAATGGGAGGAACATTTTCTTTTTTACCACGATCTTATCAAAGTAGCGTGGTCCGAAAGGCACTCAAAGCTATGAATGAGTTTCCTTTAATGCAAGCTGAAGGATTGCGATTTGTAAAGCATTTTACTTCTTCAATCAAAAAACCTACTACTTTGGCAAAGGAAATGTTGGTCAATGAAACTACCCAAATCCGCTGTATCGGTATTACTTTTGAAACAAGACCTGACTATATCAACGAAAATGAAGTAATTCATTTAAGAAAACTTGGTGGCACTCGTGTGGAGATCGGTGTCCAAAGTGTCTATGACGATGTCAATGAGCTCACCAAACGTGGACATGGTAATGCCGAGGCAAAAGAGGCCACCTTCCTTCTAAAGGAAGCAGGCTTCAAAGTGCATTATCACACCATGCCTAATCTACCCGGTAGTGACTTAAAGCGTGATCAAGAAATGTATCGAATTTTGTGGACAGATCCTGGGTTCAAACCTGACCAAGTAAAAATTTATCCTTGTGTGGTCACCATCGACGCTGAACTGAAAGATTGGTTTGATCAAGGTAAATTTCATACCTATAGCGATGAAGATCTGATTGAGATGCTTACTGAAGTGAAGAAGGACATTCCTTACTGGGTGCGAATTGTTCGTTTAGGTCGTGATATTCCTCAGCCCAATGTATTAGACGGTAGTCATTATACAAACTTCCGTGAGTTAGTACATGCAGCAATGAAGAAAAAAGGCTATCGTTGTAAATGTATTCGTTGTCGTGAGGTTCGCGATCGTCCGCATGATGTTAATGATGCTCAATTGTATATTGAAAAATACGAAGCATCTCAGGGGATAGAATATTTTATCAGTATTGAAAACGCTGCTCGCGATATACTCTATTCGCATCTGCGTCTGCGTATTCCTTATCATACTATTGCAGGAAAAAAACATTTTATCCGAGAGCTGACGGATAGTGCCATCATTCGTGAAGTGCATACCTATGGTGAGGCCGTGCCTTTAGAAGAACGGAAGGTTGGGGCTTCACAGCATATTGGTTATGGTAGGATGATGATGGTAGCTGTGGACGAGATTGTTCAAAAAGAAAAGATTCCTAAAATTGCGGTCATCAGTGGTGTTGGTGTCCGCGGATATTATCGCAAGTTAGGTTACCAACTCGAAGGTACCTATATGACTAAGAAACTTTAAAGATTTCATCTTTGGAGAACTATGATAAGCAAAAATGATGAACCTTTTTGCTTATTTCAATGCTTTACTCTTTCCACCATGCTGTGTGAATTGTGGTTCTACAGCGGGTTGGTTGTGTTATTCCTGTCAGGCTGAGTGGCGAGCTAGTCTGCTTACTGATGTTACTATTTATCAGTTGGACCAGTTAGATGCTTATATTGCGACTCAAGACCCATCCTCAATTCTCAGTAAATTGCTTTTTGCTTGGAAATATCAAAGATACATTGGTGCTAGTGCTATTCTTCAATCACTTTGGAGTGATGCTTTTACCCGAGTGATTAATACTACCCAAGCAGTGACCTTGGTACCTATACCAATTCATTGGTTTAAACTCTGGCAAAGAGGGTTTAACCAAGCGGAAGACCTGGCTCGCGTGGTAATTAATAGCTGGCCAGTTGAAGTACAGCCTCTTTTAAAGAGAACCAGGTATACGTCTACTCAAGTGGGTTTGAGTAAGGGAGATAGACAGCACAACCTTCATGGTGCTTTTGCTGTTGATAGCGATATTGTACCGCTGGTCAATCGAGATAATCTGATCGTGTTGGTTGATGATATAGTTACTTCAGGTTCCACTTTGGTCGAATGTGCTGCCGTCTTGCGTCAAGCTGGTTTTCACCATATTCTGGCATTGGTTTTACATCGAGGTACTAGATCAGCATTATGAAAAAAAACTACTCCACAACCATTTATTTGCCTATAGTCAGTGTGGTGGGGGAAACAATGATAGCCGTCCCTCAGAGCTTTGTAATTGATTGGAAGGACTTCCATATTGCTGCCCTCTGGGTGAAGATTGGCCTGAGGAAGCGAAAGCTAGTCCTTTGGCAGGATGTTTTGGAGATTAGCAACGCTTGGTATGTCCAATCAGAAGACAGTCTCAGTGATCCTGAAGAGCTGATCAGACTTGAAGCAGTTTTGGCTCAATATTTCGATCTCAAAAAAGCAATTTGTAAGACCGAAAGTGGTGTTTTGGTAGGCAAGGTAAGCGATTTTACTTTTGATATTACTACCGGGCAGATTACCAATTTGATGGTGGTCAATCACCAGCTTCGCCCCTTGGCCCATGAGCTAATGCTGCCCATCACCCAAGTAATCAAAGCTGAAGAGAATATGATCATTATTCGTGATTTAGAGACGCCGATTGAAATCAAGGCAGATACTCAAGAAGCAATTTTACCTGTACCCAATTATGTTTGATTTTCAAATTACTAGCAGTCCGGTTACTGGCACTTATGCCCGTACAGGTATTTTTTCTACTCCCCATGGTGAGATTGAGACACCTGTTTTCATGCCTGTAGGTACCAAAGCTACCGTAAAGACATTTACCCCAGAGGAGCTAAAGACATTAGGTGCAGAGATTATTTTGGGCAATACCTACCATTTATTTCTAAGACCTGGAGATCAATTTCTTGCTGATAAAGGGGGATTACACCGATGGATGCGTTGGGACCGACCTATTCTGACTGATTCGGGTGGTTTCCAAGTGTTTAGTTTAAAAAAGATCAACAAAATTGATGAGAATGGAGTGGAATTTCAATCCATTCATGATGGTTCTCGGCATTATTTCACCCCAGAACGAGTGATGGAGATCGAAGCTAATATTGGCGCCGATATTATTATGGCTTTTGACGAATGCGCTCCTGGTAAAGCAGATTTTGCTTATGCTCGTGAAGCAATGGAAAGAACGCATCGTTGGTTGGCGCGTTGTGTTACTGCTCAAAAGAAACCAAAGGAACAAGCATTATTTCCTATCATTCAGGGAGTAACGTATGACGAGCTGCGAGTGGAGTCGACTAAATTTATTAGTAGTTTTGATTTACCAGGAATAGCGATTGGTGGTCTTGCTGTTGGCGAATCCAAAGAATCGACTTATCGCGTACTGGATACGATTGCCCCCCACCTACCGACTAACAAGCCTCATTATTTGATGGGTATGGGCTCCCCAGAAGACCTGTGGGAGGCGATTCATCGTGGTGTCGATATGTTTGATTGTGTATTACCTACACGTATTGGTCGTCATGGTGGTGTGTTCACTCCAACCGGCAGAATCGATGTGAAGAAATCAATGTATCGCTTGAGTGATGCTCCTATCGATGAAACATGTACTTGCTATACCTGTCAGAACTATAGTTTGAGTTATCTACGCCACTTGATAGTTGAAAATGAGATCTTGGGAGCAAGGCTCTGTAGCATGCATAATATGCATTTTCTCTTCAACCAAGTCCGCACCATTCGTGCATCAATCAAGAATGGAACATTCCTACAAGAAAAAGAAGCGTTCACTAGTCAGTTTAAGTATATGGGGAGTTAATTAGTTAGTAAGTAGACAAGGTGAGGGGGGAGATGTTAACTGTTGTATTAGTGCCACTTCTGATGAAACCGCTGCTTTTAATCGACTATGATGGAACGGTTTGTTTTGATCGCTTCTGGCGCAGTGTAGAGCCTGATGTCTTTGCTCAGATTCAATATCATTTATTTGGCACTGACAGGCATTTATTACAAGCTTGGATGAGAGGAAAACTGAGCTCTGAAGAGATAAATCAGTTTTTAGCTGAACGAATCAATGTTGAGTAACCAAAACTATGGCAGATATTTGTAGAAGATTGTCAGTCAATGCATATCAATCAAGCTACGTTAACTAAAATAAATAAGCTTCGAAAGAAATTTAGAACAATTTTGTTGACTGACAATATGGACTGCTTCTCACGTTTTACCGTACCTACATTGAAATTAGCAGATTATTTTGATGAAGTTCTCAATTCTGCTGATCATGGGAGTATGAAAGATGATAATGATGGGCAATTATTTGTAGCTGTAATTAACGAAAGAGGGGCTAATATCGGTGTTTCTTAGTTAATAGACAATTCCCGGGGTGCCTGCAATCATTTCCAAAGACTAGGAGGTAATATTGGATTTGTCGATGTAGAGCACCCTGTAAATTTTTGGTTGAACCAACTACTTCACTGATTTCTTGGGAGATTTTTTAATTACCTTATCAGGTGTCTGATTAAGAGCTTTTAGCAAAGCTCCCTGTCGTAGCTCTAGGCGTATTTCATTACGTTCAGCTTTTTCAAGATCATAGACATAGAGATTTTTCTCAAGGTGCAGCTCATACATGATTAAGCCGAACTCAAGCATTACTATTGGCGCAATAACCCATGCCAAATCAAAGTGCAGTAGTGAGTTGTAGAGGGCATGCAATATCATGGCCACTATAAGTCCTTCAGCAATGAGCTCGTCCTTGCGTATGCGGATACTATGAGGGATGGGGAAGTGGTGATTTTGCCAAAGTGCTTTCAAGCGTTGTACGCGACTTTGTACGCCTTTTACCAAGAGGTAATTATGGAGCTTTTTCTTTTCACTGATTTCTGCTTCTAGCTCTAGTACTCTTGCCTTACCATAATAATATCCAATGAAAGCAGAAAAAATTGTATGCATGAGCATTGTTCCACTGTTTCTGGCAATTACCACTTGGATGAAGTTTACATTGGTAATGAGTGCCAAGATATTACTTAGTCCACCAGGAGCATATTCATTTGCCGCTACGGCGAAGTAGGCGATATTTTCTAGAAATGCAAAACCCAGCGCTCCAGCGATAGCATATTCGATGCCATCAACAATACGGTTGAAGCTTACCTGCTTATTATTGATCCTACTTATAATCAAAAATTTTGCGTATTCTTCTAGTCCTCCCAAGATCATGAAGCCAACAATAACTAACCATACCTGACCATTGCGACTAGCATCCTGCACGATGTCAGCTAAATCTATACCCAGTAAAATCTTACTAAAGTAATTAACTATGAGAACAATTAACACCGAACTAGTGCCCCATATAAATGTGATTACCATGAACTTGGTATCGTCTTTGTCCATGTACACCTGGCGATAGTAAAGCCAAAACCAAAAACAAGCGGGTATCAAGGCTCCACTGCCGATCAACACCAAAACACTTGGATGCATCCAAATCCAGACAGCGAGTTCTTGCGTCCACTGCCACAAGTCGTTAAATATCGTCAGAAGAATCGGCATTTATTTTTATGTTCTATCCATTATAGCTTTTTGTAAGCTAATTAGTAAGAGGGTTTTAGTGAGAAGTTGGGTATTGGCTCACCAAGCAAACGAATGAAAATGTAAAAATGAATAATAGAGGACAGAGGGATTATATTGCGTTCAGATTTCAAGCTTCGGGCATCATCTAATTCATCCAACGCTGAGTGTCGGCCGGATATTTCGGCTCCACTGCGTTGCGCTCAACATGAATTTAATTCGTGGTTGGATATCCGCCAAACGAAGTGTCGGCAAGGCACTTCACCCAGGTTATAGTAACTCTCAACTTTCCACTTTCAATTTTCAACTAATCTTTCGTGCTGGCTATCGCAATAAAATCTGTTAAAATCGTCTCGCCTCTACCAAAAGACTACTGCTCTATTAGCAATAATAGAGAGGAAAGTCCGGACAGCCGGGAAGCATCATAATTCCTAACGGGAATCCAGTGCTATGGTAAACATAGTGCTGAGGGATAGTGCCACAGAGACAATACTACCCATGGACCATTACGGTTCACGGTGAAAGGTGAAAAGTTCCCTTCAGGGGAAATCTCTCATGTGAGTGAGATGTATCGGTAAACCCTATGAGCTGCAAGGTGGAATGGAGAAAGAAGAATCGCTTCGCTTCACAAGACTTCTTTCGCCCACTGCATGAGCCCGTTTGTGAAAATGGGACCAGATAGATAGTAGTCATTCTTCTACATTAGTAGGAGGAGACAGAATCCGGCTTATCTTGGTGGAGGCATATACATCCCCTATGAAAAAACTTTCTTTCCAATACTGGTATCAGCGTTTGCTAAAGGCAAATCCCTGGTATATAGCGGGGATAGCTCTTTTACTGATTCTAGCAGCTCTACGTTTATGGCATATTAGTCAACCGGCTGAGGTGGTATTTGATGAAGTTTACTTTCCCTTAGATGCCCAGAAGTATTTAGCTGGTCAGGGTTATTTTGATATTCACCCCCCTCTGGCTAAATGGCTTATTGCTCTTGCTGAATGGTTATTTGGTTATCACACCGCTGCTCCTTATCAACAGGTTGGAGTTACTGCTCAAACATTGCTTTGCCCAGTGACTAATCCTTGTAGTTATACATTCAGTTGGAGAATTGTGCCTTTTTTGAGCAACGTGGGATTGCTCACTATAGTGTGGTTATTGGTCAAACGAGTTACGAAGTCCTGGCAAGCGGCTTTTATCGCGCTGGTAGTACTAGGATTTGACGGTTTACTCTTCATCTACAGTCGCCTGGGTCTCATGGATGGAATATTGTATTTCTTTGTTTTTACCTCTTTTTACACATTCGTAGTTGCTCTCGATCAAAAAAAGAAACTGAAGCAGGGTTTGTTGATTCTGCTTTCAGGCATTTTTGCTGGTTGTGCCATGGGGGTGAAATGGTTAGGTTTAGCTAGTATTATTTTGGCCGGTATTTGGTTTCTCTGTCAGTGTTGGCAGCAATACCGAGGGACCAAAAAAGAGAAAACTATTTCTCATTGGACATGGATTAGTGTGGTTGGGGCATTGCTATTTGCAGCTGCTACGTACGTTATGACCTTTGTTGGCGAAGGTGCCAACTGGGCGCAGTTGAGTAAAGATATTTACGTCCCATTTCACAATTTCTGGGATGGTCTTCGAGAATGGCATAACCAAGCATTTCTGTTTAACAAAAATTTAAAAGATACGCATCCATATGGTTCTACATGGTGGACCTGGCCACTAATGATTAGACCTATTTGGTACTATTATCAACAAGATGCAGCAGGCATGATTAAGGGCATCCTGACCATGGGCACACCATTTATTTGGTGGTCAGCTTTTGCTTCATTTTTATTCACGCTCTTTTTCATCTGGCCCAAAGATCTATGGCAAAAATGTTTGTTGTACAGCTCTATTTTGATGTATATACCGTGGATTTTTATTAATAGAGTTTCATTTCTCTATTATTTCATGGGGGTAGCTACAGTGTGGCAACTTTTACTAGCCTACAATCTCTGGTTGCTATCTCAGAAACCAGGCTGGAGATGGTTGGTTGTAGTAATCTTGATTGCTTTTGTTGTTTGTTTCTTTGCCTTCTACCCACTGTTCACTGCCATGCCAGTCAGTCGAATGTACTTTGAAAGCGTGCTGTGGTTTGTGAAATGGAGAAGCTGACAATAAAGATCAAAGGGGCGAGTGTAGAGATCAAAGAGCTCCAATACGAAATCTTTGAGTTCGGATCTTTGCTCTTTTATCCTTCAGTTATGCTACAATATTAAAGATTATGTATTTCTATGGAGAATCATGAGTATTCATTTGGTCCGCGGAAGTTTGAGGGAGTAATCGTTTTTTATCGCATGTTGGCGGGTATTGTTGGTGGTCTAGCAGGCGGATTGATTGTTTTGATTGGTATCATTTTGGCTGGTTCATTACTCAATGCTCTCTCTGATCCGACCGCTTTTGTTTCACCATTCGCTATCTTCATGGGAATTAGTGTGCTTTTCCTAGCCAATTTGATTGGTAATGGCTTGAGTGTTTTCCTCATGAGCATGTGTGATCAGGATAAATATGACAATCCTTATCGAGGACTGCTACAAGTAGCGATCATGAATATTGTGATTTTTGTAGTCTGTATACCGGCATATTTCATTGCCAAGTCAGTGGATATCAACTTGATGCTGGTAGTGGCGCTTGTACATATCATTAGTTCAGCATTGGGGTCTATCTTAGTATTTAGTGGAGCTACAGTGCGCCCTGCTGAATTTATTGTGGATGTGTATGGTGCCTTTATTAGTTTGCTGTTAGGTTTGGGTATTACTTCTCTCGTATATTTCTTAGGTCGAGAGTTGGCGTTATTCTTCGGTTTGCCGATTATCATGTGGTTTAGTATCGGCTTCTTCAGTGGCCTCACTGAATTCTTCTATTACCAACTCTATCGCCACACGGGTGTCGATGTATTAGAGACTGGAGATTCAGCAGGTGAGGAAGAAGAAAATGAAGAATTTAAAAGCAACTAATTATTGTTGAGTTTAATTCGCCATTCGCAATTGCATTTGATCCTGTAGTTCAATGGATAGAACAAGGCACTCCTAAGGCCTAGATAGAAGTTCGATTCTTCTCAGGGTCACCACTAGTACCGCTTTATCTGCGGTACGAGTCTTCGTCTAAGTCTCATCCCTTCCTTATTCCTCATCCTTTCTCGTCGATACTCGTAGAAGACTAAGACTTAGCATGAGACTAAGGTTAGCTAAGTTGAAGATATTAATCATCCTTTTACTTCTCCTAATCTCTTTACTATACTTCTGAGGAAATTTTTCTTATGCAAAACGCACCTATCTATTCGAAACCATTACTGAGTTACCGTACTACCAGCGTCAAGAAAAAAGCCTGGAAGAAAGCACTGGATGCTTTTGAGGCTGGTAAGTATGCTGAGGTCTTTGACCATCTACTCGTTTATCTCAATCCTAAAGAGATGACCGTAAAAAATGAGAATGGTCATAAAGAGATTATTATTCCTCATGGCTGTGCGCAGCTACATATCACGATTACGCCGGATCGATACGAGATTAAGGTGCCTTTTTTACGTACTGACAATCCTTCTATTGGGTTGATGCATCAGATTGCGAAACTCAACATGTATGAGCTTGCTTTGGCGCAAGTGAATTATCAAAATAGCGAGTTCTTTTTCTATTACGAAAGTCCATTGGCATTGTGTCATCCAAACAAGGTTTATGACACTATGAAGCAGATGGCTACCAAGGCTGATGTCTATGCAGAGCAGTGGGCTCGAGAATTAGACGCGACCTTGATCGAAACCCCATTTACTTATCCCTTGGCCAGTAGTAAGAAAGATCAAGCTTGGCCGCTTTTTCAACAGCAATTGAGTCAATTGGAGCAATATATTCCTTACTTTGAGCAAAAACATTGGGAATCTCATGTCTGGGTTATGTTTTCAGTTACCCTTCGTTATCTCGATTTTGCGCTCAACCCTCGTGGACGTTTACGCCGGGAAATTCTGGGAGACGTGGAAGAGTTTACTGAAGATACTTCTTCTCGAGAAAAGGCTCGCCGTGCTGCTGATCTACTGGCTAAATACCGTGCATTTACTCAAGAAGAATTTTTGAGTTGTATCTATACCCCACATTTACTGTTCCGAGATCGTCCTGAAGCAGAACTATCAGCGATTCATAAAGATCTCAATACTTGCCATGATTACTTGGTCAAAGAAAAACCAGGAGAGATCTATGCGTCTATTTATATCCTCTTATTTTGGTTCCGTTTGCCATATTACTATGATTTGCCACCATTTTTGAAGCAGTGTGTTGTCAGCCATATGTTGAAAGCTAGTGGTAAACCTTGGGATAAAGCATACCAAAAATTATGGACAGCTATTCAAGAAGTACGAAGAATGCAAACTCTTCCCAAAGGTTTCTGGGCTGCACTTTTTAATCGTTAGACTATGAACTCCACATTACTCGATACTAGTAAATTGATTGTAAAAGTAATTACCTCAACTGGCTCTGGTAGTGGCTTTTATTTGAAGAAGCATAAAATTGTGGTGACTAATCAACATGTGATCAGTGGCAGTACCAAGGCTGTAGTAGAATGGCCTAATCGTACGCGCATGTTGGCTCCGATAGTCTATGCTGATATCGGTGACGATATTGCTTTCTTGTCTTTAGAGGCAGATTTGCCACTTCCAGATGCCAATCTTGATCATGATGTAGTAGTGAAGACAGGAATGAGAGCTACTGTTATTGGCTTTCCTTTAGGACGACCAATGAGTATTACTGAAGGAATTGTATCCGCGACTAATCAAGTCTTGAGTGGTAGAGAATATATTCAAACCGATGCAGCCGTGAATCCTGGCAATAGTGGAGGACCATTGGTGGATGAGCATGGCAATATCTTGGGTATTACTAGCTGTAAATTTGATAAAGCAGAGAACATTAGTTTTGCCATTCCTTTAGAAAAGCTGAAACAAGCTTTGAAACATTTCGAAGGTAACGAAAAGCGAGTTTATTGTGTAAAATGTGCCGCTTGCCCTCAGCTGTTTTTTGAAAAAACTACTTACTGTCCTCGCTGTGGCCAGAAAGTGAATACCGACGAATATTTTACGTTAGCGCCACTGAGCTCATTGGCAGTCTTCGTAGAAGAAGCTATCCGTAGTGCCCAATTCGATCCAGAAATTACTCGCAATGGGTATGAGGATTGGCAGCTTTACAATCAAAAAGCCCTCATTACTATCTTCGTTACCGATAAGCGTTATTTATTAGTAACCTCACCTCTGACGACTATCCCTGAGGAAAAACTGCCGGAGTTTTATCGCTATTTGTTCTCTGATCCAGTGAAACCAAGTACACTTAATACAGACTTCCGTAATAGCCAAATTAGCCTCAACTATCTCGTGGCTCTTACCGATACTGAAAATAAAGATCATCGCTCTACTATTCAGGGTAATATTGCCAATGCTATTACTCGTGCTGCATCCTTACAACAGGAGCTTATTGATAACTATAGCTGTGAAGTAAGTGTAAAGGCACGAATCCCTGAATAAGCTGTATGCAGTATTTTATTTACCGCTACCGCATTTATTTCTTTATCGCTTTATTCGTCATCGTGGCCGGAGCGCGTCTTTGGTATGATTTGAGCAGATAAGTCACAAACGGCTCAAGTCAGAAGCCTGATGCCTGAATTTAGTTCGCAAAACTCTCCACTCTCAACTTTCAACTCTGAACAGGTCTTTGCACTTTTAAAGGGGGTCTGATAATCTCTTTTCTTGTGTTTTTAACTTCAATTTTATGACTACACCAAATGAAGCAGTAGTAGCCGAAACGACTCCAGTGACTGAAATGAAACCCTCACTAGAAGCCGGTATGAGGTTAGCTTTAGAGATCCGTCGAGAAATAATGAAAGGGCTAGTTCTGGATGAAGGTGATGTTAATGTAGGTATTGCTAGTAGAGAACCTGTTGGCACTTTGCTGGCTTTGAAAGCTATCGAAAATGGATCAACTGCAAATGATAGAAGAGATCTAACCAAGTTTCTTGATCGCACCTCCACAGCTAAAGACCCTGAAGCAGTGACCTCATTTATTCGTAGATGGAACCAGTGAATCATTAGTATTTTGCCCAACAAAAAACCAGACGAGCATAGTAACAACACTGTCCTCCCATAGGTGCAGAAATAAGGCCTGAATGCTGAGAGCTAAAAGTACACTACCTATTAGTGCTGTCTGACGATCAGTTTTGCGTAATCGGTCTTTAATTATCCATCCTGTATAGAGAAGAAGCAGTAGGAGGCTGAATATACCAGCCTCTTCGCCTATTTGTAGATACCAGTTTTCGCTGATAAGTGCTTTTTCTTCGCCAAAGACTCTTCTAGATACTGGACCAGCAGTTCCTAGGCCACTGCCTAATGGTTCTTGGATAATATGTTCAATGCCAGCATTGGTTTTATCCCAATGTTCAAGAGACGATAAACCATGAGTGACCAAATCTGGTTTCCAAAAAAGGATGGCAGCTAAAAGCACTACTGCGGCTATGGCACTTTTCCATAACCACTTTCGCGGTATCCAATAAATGGATGCAATTATTACGCCGATCAGAGCAGATCTCGAAAAAGTGATGATTAAAGCAAAGAGAGGAATAAGTAACCACCAGCTGAATTGAAATACTATTGCTATTAGTCCTAACAGTAGTGCCATCAACGCCCCTGCTTGATTTGGCCCAGAAAAGGTTGCTTGTAACCGGGGGATGCAATGATCTTGAATGAATAAACAGTGATAAATGGGTAATGGTTTGTTCTCGACGTAAGAGCTTTCATAGGGACTATAGCCAAAATCAAGTCCAATATCAGGCGCAAAGATCCACGCTAATAGACCCAAGCTAGTAGCTAGTAGCAATGAGTAACAAGTCCATTTTAAAAGCTGTTTCTTTTGTTCAGCATCAAAAATAAACTGACTCGCAATACCAAAAATCAATGTTGGAACGAATAATAGGTCGGTTCTTAGTGCCAATAACCAAGTTTTCCAATCGGGCGTATGCAGGCTGCCAAATATGAGCAAACTAATGATGTAAAGCCCAAGAATAATAGTGCTGGGTTGGTTCAACCATTGTACCCAATTACTTTTTCGCGATTGCCATAAGCTCCAAATCAGAAGTACTAAAAGTAGCCCTTCTTTCCAAGTACTGAGTACATTACTTAGAGTTGGTAAGTAATCAGCATTGCTACCTAAAAAGAGACTAGAAAGCCAGGTCTTTAGGAAAGCATGCCAGGGCAATAAAACTAACCAAGCGCCTGTGAGATAAAAAAGAGGGGATTTTTTCATGAATAGCTTAGCGATGCTTGCTACCGATCAGACTGCGTTTGTAAGAGTCTAGATTTTCTAGGGCGGCTGCTACCCCACGGACTACACAGAGCATTGGTTCATCTACTACAACTGTAGGTACTCCGGTATGCCGACTGATCAGTTCAGCAATGTTTCTTAGCTGTGCTCCACCCCCAGTTAAAACAATTCCATGATCAATGATATCTGCACTCAGTTCAGGTGGTGTTTGTTCTAGTACTTTTTTGATGGCAAGAATAATCTTTTCCAATTCATCACTGATTGCTTTCACTACATCATTGGTACCTACCTCAATTACTTTTGGTAGTCCGGTTACCAAGTCACGACCACGAATATTCATTCTCAGCCCTTCTTTGAGAGGGATAGCGCTACCGATAGTGATCTTGATTTCTTCAGCTGTGCGGGGACCGACATATAGTCCGTAGTGCTTGCGGATATATTCCACAATGCTTTGATCAAATTTATTGCCACCGACCCGTACTGACTCAGATACTACGATGCCACCAAGAGAGATTACCGCAACTTCAGTAGTGCCACCTCCGATGTCGACAATGAAATTTCCTACCGGTTCCGCAATCGGAATATTAGCGCCAATTGCAGCAGCTAAGGGATGCTTGATGAGATACGCTTCACGGGCACCAGCTGAGACAGCTGCATCAATTACTGCTCGTCGTTCGGTACTAGTGATTCCAGCGGATACAGCAATCATCACTTCAGGATTGAATATACGAAACCGACCAACGGCTTTGTTGATAAAGTGACGTAAGAGGCCTTCAGTGACACGGTAGTCAGCAATGGCACCATCTTGTAATGGTTGATGAGCGCTAATCATTTCTGGAGTGCGTCCCAACATAATTTTTGCTTCTTCCCCAATGGCGAGAATAGTTTTCTGATCAGATACAGCCACAATAGAAGGCTCTTGAGCAATGATTCCACGGTCTTGTAAGTGAATGCGAGTATTGGTAGTGCCTAAATCGATAGCAATCTTTTTACTAAAAAGCATAATAATAAAGTCAGTTCTAAGTACAGCCAAAGGATATGGCATTTCTGAATGTCAGTAAACACCCCTTTTAAAATTGCGAATTGAGAATTGCGAATGGCGAATGGCGAATTGTAGCTTACTGGAGTCATCTTGATCCCGCGCCTGCGGGAGAAAGACCCTGCCGCCACTCTGCATATTGGAGTAAAACTTTCAACTTTCCACTTTCCACTTGTTTTTTGCTTGCAGCAAAATGTATTCGTGTCTATACTCCCGCTGTGTTTGGTTTTCCGCATCCAGTATTTTGACGTATCTAATGTCCGTCCCAGTTTGCGAACTCGCGGCTTTGCCGTTTGCACAATATGCCAAGAAGTTAGCTTCTGGTCAGGTATTACACATGACCGGGGTTGCTAGTACTGCTAGTAAACTTTTAGCTACTTATCATATCAATAAGTCATTACAACGACCTGTTTTATGGTTGTGTGATGATGCGTCTTTATTAGACCGTTTGGCATCAGATGGTGTGCTTTGGGAAGTTCCGGATTTCTTTATTTTGAATGAAGCTACTGTTACTGGGGCTAATCATTTAATGGTGATGCGCCTGGTATCAATGTTGGCCGATGGTAAGAAGCCTTTTTTAGTGACTACGCCTGAAGTGTATGCTCAGCTGAGATTGCCTACACAATATGATATTGATAAAGCTAAAATTACTATCAAGAAAGGTAAGAGTATTCAGTTTGTAAAGTTTTTTAATCAATTGATCGATAGTGGTTATCAGGCTGCTAATGGGTTGATTTTGGATCCTGGTTTTTATGCCAAACGTGGTGGTGTGATTGATATTTTCCCAGTGAATAGTAGTCAACCTATTCGTATTGAGCTCTTTGATGATTGTGTAGAGACTATTTCTTACTTCAATACTCAGACTCAAGAAAAGGGGGCAGAACATACTGAAGTGGCAATTTTTCCGGTAGATACCCAGGGTTACAATGCCACTTTAGCTAACTATTTCAAAGAAAGTTTGGTGGTTTTGGATGAATTGGGGAGTACACCTGCTAATTTGCCTGAATCAATGGCTTGTATTCACTACATGCCCTTTGCTGACGATAGTAATGATGGTAGTACTGTTGATCTCCATTTTACTTCAGTACTGCGCTTTCACTCTCCATTAGAGTTTACTAAGAACCTCCAAGACAAAATAGCCCAGGACTGGCAAATGGTGATCTTTACTGAAGATTCCGAGAAACTGTGGCAATTGCTTTTGGATCAAGGTTTCAGTAATGCTCACTTTACTAAAGTTCATCTGGTAGAAAAGAAAATGGGTAAAAATCTCTTAGGAGATACTTTTACCTCGCAAGTACTTTATTTCCCAGAAGCTTTTCAGAACGCACCGCTCAAAATTTTGGTAGTCACTGATCAAGAGATATTTGGGCAGTTTCAGAAGCCGAAGAAATTCTCTCAGTCTCAAGTAGATGCTGCCTTTTTGGCTAGTCTCAATCCCCAAGATTTAGTAGTTCATATCGATCATGGTTTGGCTCTTTTTCAAGGAGTGATTCAAAAAACTGTAGATAAGGTGACGCGTGAATATTTACAGCTTGATTATGCTAAAGGTGACAAACTATTTGTTCCTGTAGAACAGGCCGATAAGGTGAATAAATATATCGGTGCTACTGGAGAAAACGCCCCACCACTTACTCGTTTAGGTTCTGGTGATTGGACTCGAGTGACCTCAGAAGCTCGGAAAGAAAGTTTGGTGATAGCCAAGGAGCTGTTAGAACTCTATGCTTTACGTGAAACCGCTAAGGGGTATGCTCACACGCATGAAGATGAGCGCATGCGCCAGTTCGAAGCTGGTTTTGGTTATGTAGAGACACCTGGTCAATTAAAGGCAACACAAGAGATTCTCAAGGATATGGAGAAGCAACGTCCGATGGATCGTTTGCTTTGTGGTGATGTCGGGTTTGGTAAAACTGAAGTGGCCATGCGTGCTGCTTTCAAAGCCTTTATCAATGGTAAACAAGTAGCAGTATTGGCGCCGATTACTATTTTGGTTGATCAACATTATCACTCATTCCAAAAACGTATGGCTGCTTTTGGTGTCCGTGTAGGTATGATCTCACGTTTCAATAGTCCAGCTGAACAAAAGGCCACATTAGCCAAGCTAAAAACTGGCGATGTAGATATTATTATTGGTACCCATCGTTTGTTTCAATCAGATGTGGTTTTCCGTGATCTAGGTTTGGTAGTTATCGATGAAGAGCAACGTTTTGGAGTGAAGCAAAAGGAGAAATTAAAGGCGCTCCGTCATAGTGTCGATATTTTGACCCTAACGGCTACACCTATACCCCGTACACTCAATATGAGCCTCTCCGGTTTGCGTGATATCTCGACTATCACAACACCACCACCTGGACGCTTGCCTGTTCTTACCGAGGTTCGCAGATTTAGTATGTCATTTGTTCGAGAGGCTATTTTGCGCGAGTTAGGACGTAAAGGCCAAACCTATTTCCTCCATAATCGTGTACAAACAATTGAGAGTGTAAAGGCAAAATTAGAATCCTTAGTACCTGAGGCTCGATTTATTGTGGCTCATGGTCAATTGGCAAATGATGACTTGGAAAATCGAATTTTGCAATTCAAAGACCACAAATATGATGTCTTGATCAGCTCAACCATTATTGAGAATGGTATTGATTTACCGAATGCTAATACTTTGATTGTGGATAGTGCAGAGCGACTTGGTTTGGCACAGGCTTACCAGCTTCGTGGTCGCGTTGGTCGTAGTAAAACGCAAGCGTATGCTTATTTCTTGTATCATAGTCAGAAGCTTGATGATACTGCCAAGAAGCGTCTACGCGCTATTGTAGAGGCTTCAGAGTTGGGTAGCGGGTTCCAAATCGCTATGCGTGATCTAGAAATCCGCGGTGCCGGTGATATCTTGGGTGCCAATCAGCATGGTAGTATCAATGCTATCGGTGTAACCCACTTTACTCGATTACTAAAACAAGCAGTCGAAAATCTCAAATCTGGTAAGAGCCAGATTGATTTTATTAATAAACCAAAAGAAGAAACATTGATAGAATTGCCAATAACTGCGTTTATTCCGGATGCGTATATTGATGATCGCATAGAAAAAATTAAATTCTATCAACAACTAGCAAGTTGTGACAATCTCACTCTTCTTGCTGAACTAGAGAAAGAAATGGTGGAGAAATTTGGGCCTATGCCTACTGAGGCACTGAGTTTGCTCAAAGTTTTGGAACTGAAGATTTACGCTACCAAGGCCAACTTGCTAGCTATCAAGGAAACGTACTTTGAACGTCAAAAAAAGATTGAATTGGCTTTAGGACCTCGCACAACTCCGAGAGAAATTATGAAACTATTAGCCAAGAATCCACGCTGGATGATTTCCGGTCAAATCCTCAAGATCAAGAAAGAAGAGCTTGGACTCGATTGGTTTGCCAATTTATGCAATAATATAAAGATATTTGCTCAAGCATTTGAAGACCAAATATTAAAAAGTTGAGAATTGAAAGTGGAGAGGTGAGAGTTTTTTCCACTTTGGAATAAATTTATTAACCTCTAGCTATGTTTTTCTTCTTTCTTTGGATCGCTCTGTATGGATTAGCAGCTTTGCTGTTGCTTTTAACTGCGTATGTTTGTTTTATCGGAGCTCCTTTTGTACCTGCTCCACAGGTGATTGTGAATAAGATGGTAAAGGCGGCTGGATTGAAAAAGGGGATGACAGTATTGGATCCTGGGTGTGGTGATGCTAGGATGCTTATTACAGCTTGTCAGGACCAACCTGGCGTGAAAGGAATTGGTTATGAATTGTTCTTTATTGCTTATGCTTTAGCTTGGTTACGTACACGTCAGTATCGTAAGCAAATTAAGCTTTTCTTTCGCAATAGTGATTATGCTGATTTAAGCAAGGTAGATGTGATGCTGTGCTATATGTTGGTTAAACCTTTGGCACGCAATGCCAATAAATATCGTCAGGAAATGAAAAAAGGCGCCAAGATTATCTCGTACGCCTTTGAAATTGAGGGGTGGAAACCAGTAAAGGTAATTCCTTCAGTACCCAAGCTAAATCATGCTCGGATCTTTATCTACGAAGTTTAAAGAGACTTGATCAAACTAGTAAATGCTTCAGGACTATTGAAAGCGATCTCTGAGAGCATTTTGCGATTGAGCTCAATATTCTTAGCACGCAATTTAGCAATGAATTGAGAGTAACTCATATCATGCATGCGACAAGCAGCATTGATACGTTGAATCCATAAACTACGGAAATCACGACGACGCTTGCGGCGATCCATCAATGAATGTTCACCAGCTTTGAAGAAAGCTTGGCGAGCCATTTTAAATGTTCTACTAGCGAGACCTCGGTAACCTTTGGTCGCTTTTAAAATTTTCTTGTGGCGCTTATGAGCAGCGACACCACGTTTGATACGCATATATTAGCTGTAAGGTAATAATCGACGAATTGCGCGCACATTGGTTTCATTCACTACAGCACCACCATTTTCTAAGTTCTTCTGTCTCTTAGATTTGTTCTTGAGCAAGTGATTCTTGGCGGCTTTTTCACGCATAAACTTGATCTTTTTCTTACTGCCAGTGCGGGCGAAACGTTTCTTAGCTGTTGATGATGTCTTGAGCTTCATAGCAAAAAATAAGCGCTGGTATAGTAATCATGTTATTTCGGACTGTCAATTAAATTTGAGAGGGAATAAAAAACTAGGCCAGAGGCTTGATGCCAGAGGCCTGAATTTAGTTCGCAAAACTCTTCCCAAAGGGACACTTCGTGGCAACTCTCCACTTTCAACTTGAGCTGTGATTACCCGTTTGGTTTAATCAGCATCGACATCAACTTTCCTTGGCTGATAATGTCTTGTTCTACCTGACATTCACCCTCTAAGTATGTCAGGAACTCATTGATCTTCGCACGGCCCAATTCTTTGCGACTGATTTCACGACCATGAAACATTAATTGAATCTTTACTTTCGCGCCTTTACTTAAGAACTTCTTTGCTTGTGCTGCTTTAATCTCTAAATCATGTGGTGAAGTAGCGATGCCAAGACGTACTCCTTTGATTTCATTTTTAGGATTCTTGTTCTTCTGCTTTTGTTCTAGCTTCTGTTGGCGATAAATATATTTGCCAAAGTCCATAATCTTACAAACAGGAGGATT
>CAZDKI010000011.1:0-33817 GCA_964506115.1 uncultured Candidatus Peribacteria bacterium
TGGCGGAGAGGGGGGGATTCGAACCCCCGCGCCGACTTGCGCCGACCTACAGGTTTAGCAAACCCGCCTCTTCAACCACTTGAGTACCTCTCCATTTAGGTTTGCCCGCCCAGACTAACCAATAATTGCCATTGTGACAAGTCGATTCTGTAACTAAGTATTACTGCTTCCCATGGCTCTAGTTTGAAGGCTGGTTGGAAGTGATTTAATGAGCACACTATAATAAACCTGTTTTGTTATTTTGATCATTTGGCACTCGATTGACCTGTTTGCTACAATTGATCTGTTTAACACTTATAGATTTATGTCTTTTATTATTCCATACGTTATTGAGAAGTCTAATCAGGGTGAGCGTAGTTATGATATTTACTCTCGATTGCTCAAAGAGCGCATTGTTTTTTTAGGTTCTCAGGTCAACGATGATGTAGCTAATAGCATTATGGCTCAGCTCCTTTTCTTGGAGAAAGAAGATCCTACCAAGGATATTATGTTTTATATCAATTCTCCTGGGGGATCAGTGTCGGCTGGCTTAGCCATTTATGACACTATGCAGCATATCAAGGCACCGGTATCTACTGTATGTATTGGCTTAGCAGCTTCTATGGGATCTGTGCTTTTGGCTGCTGGATCTAAGGGGAAGCGTTTTGCATTACCTAATAGTGAAGTAATGATTCATCAAGTACTTGGTGGAGCTGAAGGACAGGCCAGTGATATTGAAATTGCTGCTAATCATATCTTGCGCACCAAAAAGAAGCTCAATGAAATTTTAGCAAAGCATACAGGCAAGAGTCTTGCTCAAGTCACTAAAGATAGTGATCGTGACAACTGGATGACAGCCCAAGAAGCTTTAGACTATGGGTTGGTAGACAAAATTATTAAGTCGACCAAGTAGCTTTCAATTCTTCTAAGTGGGAGAGTTCTTCATCAGCATCCAAAAGGGTGTAGAGCTCTTCTAGCTTAGATGCATGTGTTTGCTCACCTAGGATGATCTTGTCGATGAGGAAGCTGATATGTCTACTGGCAGCTTTTTGTAGTGATTTTTTGATGTACTCAATGTGTGATTGATCATAATTGAGACGATCACATATCATTTCAAATGCGCCTGGGCTGGTCAGCAAATGATCGATCAATATGGATGTCCCCGTAGTATCATTGATCTTAAGTAGAGCAATAGCCGCTTCGATATTGACGGCCTGATCTGGATAGTCCAACCGTTGGTGTAATACTTTTTGTTCTTGGGCCGAGCGAATCTCACCCAGTAAGTATGTGCTGGCTTGCACACCAACAGTGTCTCTGCGATTCATTAGCTGAACAATCTTCACTAAAAGTTCTAGTCGGTAGCTAGGGAATTGCCATAAGGCACAAATGCTATAGACTTGAATCCAAGCATTGCTGTTCTCAAGGTGTGGTGCGATATAGTAGTGGATATGTGGGTCAGAGAAGCGTCCAATGGTCCGAATGACATAGGGTTTTAATTCGTCGTCAGCCAAGTTCAGCGCTTCTACTAAGAATTCAATAATATGTTCGTGATCTATCTGAGCCAGGAGCTCGACCATAAGAATTTTGTTTTTGATCGCTGTTTCGGTGGTAAAGCTTTGGCGGATGAGATTTAGTAAATGAAAACGAGAGAAACCATTGTCCATCAGTTGCTCATTATTCCAATCATAGGCTTGGAGGGCTCGAAGTGCATGAAACCGTAAATCAGGATCGGAGTCTTGCATGCATTGAAAAATGATTGGAAGCGACTCTCGATCATGGAGTGAACCCAGCGTCGAGAGAATTTGCTGTTTTACTTTAGCTGCCTCACGAGGAATCTTGATTAATCTGTGTAAGCTAGGAATGGCCTTGGTATGGCCAGGCTCTGCCAAGATCTGAATAAGAGTGGTCTTGAAATGGTCTGAGCTTTGATGAATATGACTGATGATGTAATCGGTATAATGTGGCTTTAATTTACTAAAGATGATAATGGTCAAAATACTGATTAATAAAATTAAATTTCCTAATAAAAACCATAGTTCTGGTCCATGTATGAGGTGTTCTAAAAAGGCCACCAATCCTGAAGCAATAACAATGGCTCCAGGTATGATATAGCCCTCAATTGTTGATTTCACTTGGAGACGACTATGCACAGGTAGCGCATAAAATGTAGTGCCATAGCCTAGACGGAAAATAGGAAGAAAACTCTCATAAACAAAGCGCACTAATACTGCAGTAGCTAGTCCTGGGAGCAATAAACTGACAATGGTCATTACGCCAGTAATCAGCGGAGAGGCCAAGATAGTATTCATACTACCAGCTTTAGTAAGTAGTTTCCTTCCCACGAAAAACTGCATAAAGAGCGTGCCTACACCAGCCAAGATCAGAAAAAGTGAGAGGCCAGTGACAATCCGGATGCTTCGTTCACCAAAAATACTAACGAAGGTGGAAGTAAAGTATAGTTCAGTTAAAGGCAATAGTAGAAAAAGGAAGCAAATAAGTAACTTGAGTGAGCTACTATAATTGGTAGTTTTGTGCTCATGATGATTTACCTGCTCAGGTAATAAATGATGAAGGGAGGGAAATTGATTATTGCTTCTCAAAAATAATACTAGAATGATGGTCAGTAATGCCTGACTAATTAACCAAATCCAGAGTAATGAATGTGGGCTTAGGCCAAGGCTCAATGCGCTAATCATAGCAATGCCACCGACTATGAGACTAACACCTTCAGCTGACTCTATCAAAGGTAAGTTTTTACGTGCTTCGATCGGAGAGAAAAGTTCCTCGATATAAAAATTGACCATAATGCTCAGAGGCATATGGATGAGACCAATCGCAATAACAATGCCAGATACCAGTGCACCAGTTGAACCTAGTGAAAAGATATAAGGTAGAGCTAAGAGGAGAATGAAGGTATAGACTAGAATAATATGCTCTTTAGCAATACGCGGTGGTAAAGATTTTTGTAGCAAGGTTCCTAGTAAACTCATGATACCGATTCCTAAAAAAAGCCAGGGAGCACTGCCGATACCATAAGATTGAATAGTAAAAGCTAGGGCTGTGGTGTGGCCGATTATTTGAGCGGTGATCAAAAAGAATTTAAGGAACCAGCTGATTATGGTGCGGTGTAACTCTTTGGACATGTAATATTTGTTTCTTTTTATTTTACCATAGATTGATCATGGGCGTATATGTCTCCTAGCTATCATGCCAACCATGTTCATCTTTAGAAAAATGCATGTCAGGCTGTGGCAAAAAGTCATTCCTACTTTCATCCCACAACCAATGTTCGACTGTCAAAGAAAAATGATCGTATTGATAAAAGTAAAAAGAGTTGTTTTCGCCTCGTAAACGTGAAGACAAAGCTGTGCCTGCTTGAAAGAATAGCGATTCAAAGTTAGTCCGATTCGAGAACCACTCTTTAGTAAAAGAATGTCGACTAAGGTGATAGTGCCCACATAAATACAGATCTACCGGACAAGCTAAGAGTCGATCAATGATATGAGGATATAATCTCAACAATTGTAATCTTTTTAAAATCCAAGGAAGAGGATGATGTGAGACTACAATCGATAGCTTACTGGGATTGCTATCTTTAGTAGTTGCTTCAATATTTTTTAAATCCTCCTCTCGAATGCGACCATCTTTGATGGTCCAGGGAGAGGCAGAATTAATACCGACAATGCTATATTCATCGCTATTAACGACCAGTTGGGTGGGGCCGATATGCTCTTCAAACTTTTGAAAAGGGGTAAGAAAGCGTTTCCAAAATTGATGAAGTGGCACGTCATGGTTACCCGGGACGATGTAGAGTGGAATAGTAAGTGTTTGTAAAAAATTCTTTGCTAACAAATATTCGAGTTTGCGAGCTCTCAAGGTGAGATCTCCTGATACAATACAAAACTGAGGAGCGCGTTTGTTGATGATAGCCGTAAGACGTTCAGTTCTCCTAGGCGCTAACGCACCAAAGTGTAGATCGGAAATGTGAGCAAAAAAGACTGCCATAGTTAAACAGAAATTACGCGAAGTGCTTTTGGTAAAATACGATACTGTAGTGGTGTTGCCAATTTGAGAACCTCACCATCTAAGCTTACTCGTAGTAATGGCTTTCTACTAAGGATTGTGAATTGATCTGTGATGATAGTATCTAATGTAGTAAGACCATCTTTTCGACTAAAGAGAAGCGCGATACATAAGCCTAAAAAACGAAGATGATTAAGATTGTGAGTAATAAAAAGCGATAATTTTCTTTTGTTGAGATGTTCTCTAGTTCCCATTTCAGCTCCTGTAAGGGAATATTCATTGTTGCCGATAAATACTAACGGTGTTCTACGCGAAAGTTTATGTCCCTCCAAAATAAAATCTAGGTGCAGGAAAGGGCAGTAAAATAAAGCTCTCAGTACGGCAAAAAATAATGCTAATCTTTTGCTTCTCCCTTGTTCTTGCAACCACTCTCGGTGGCGAACTATTGAAGGATAGACACCAATGCCAGAATTATTGATGAAAATATGGCCATTGACCTCACCCACATCAATTTGAATGGTATTTCCCTGTATTAAGGTTTTTACAGCTTGGTCTATTTCTAAGGGGATGCCTAAAGTCTTGGCAAAGTTGTTAAATGTTCCGAAAGGTAATACACCGAGACGAATATTTTTGTGCTTTAATATCTCATTGACTATAGCACTGATAGTGCCGTCACCCCCGGCAGCTACAATAGTTTCTGCCCCGGTAGTAATCGCGTTTTGTACAAGTTGTTCTAAAGAGTGGTCGCTATCACAGAAATATACTTGAGGACTGATCTTGCTGCTTTTAAATAAATCAATTACCTGTTGCTGGGTAGCTTGATCCGAGCTCCCTGATTGTTTATTGAAAATAATAGCCCAATTCATACTGTCAGAGATGAAGATAGGACAATTGTGCCAGAACTAAGCTAGAACCACAATTTTGCTTTATTGTGTGTGGTAGCCTCTTGTGATCTCACCCAAATCTCACTATAGTAGCGCTGCCTTAGGGCTCGTAGCTCAGTTGGTAGAGCGCTACATTGACATTGTAGAGGTCTCCGGTTCGAGTCCGGACGGGCCCACCACGATCGCGGTTAGCGATCGTGCTTAATCTTATTCTCATTCTCTCTTGATCATGCTACTTTTACGCGATCGAAGAATAAGAGTGAGGATTAGAATTAGAATAAAGTTAGGGATGAGGAATAAGGAATGAGCATATACTAAAAAAGCCTCGATCCATTTTCTGGTTTCGAGGCTCTTTCGATTTGCTAGTTGGCTTCTGAATTTTGGTGGAAGCTGATCTTGTTGAATTTCAAGAATTTGATGATCATCTCGCGTTGAGATGGTGCCAAATTGGGAGGCATGTTGTTGAGGTCAAACCATTCCCAGCGTTCTACATCCTCATCTCCTTCTGCGGGAGCACTTACTTCTTTTTCACCGAAATCTTTAATCAAGAAACCAAAGTGCAGATAGTGTTTATTAGAAAGAGTAATTGGTTGTTCTACTGAAGCAAATTGTAATGCATGGTGAGCTTCGATACCTGTTTCTTCCATCAATTCACGGAGAGCACATTCATGCAGAGTTTCACCTACATCCAAGTGGCCACCAGGAAGTCCCCAGTTGCCCTTATCAAACGGATCTTTACGTAAACCCATGAGTAGTTGACCTTTTTTGTTGATAACGAAGTCTTGTACACCAATTTTGAAGTGAGGGTGGATGATATCGTAAAGATTGCTAGAAGCTTTCTTCTCGCTATTTTGCATATTGATTACAAACATATCAATGATTGGCTTGTGAGGAAGGAAAAGGTCCTCAGGCAACTCACTTATGTCAAAGAATTTCCATTCGCTACAGTACTTGTGTTCTTTTAGCTCCAAAATACCTTGCCAGTGATTAGAGGCATAACCTAACTCCACAAGTTGATAATCTAAGCCTGTGTTGACCATTTCAGCAACACCTACCAATTCCATATCTTCGAGCTCGATGTTTACTTCACCCATTACTTCACGTTTAGCACATTCGAGGACGCTTTCACCAAGTTTCTGATGACCGCCTGGAAGTCCCCAAGTATTTTCACCTAATACATTCTGGCGTTTGCCGAGGAGAATTTTGTTATCAGCATCTTTGAGAATGACACAAACGCCGACTTTTAGTTTTGTTGCTTGAGATTCACGCATAAATAAGTGATGTTTAATTGATTTGATTCTTTAGAATAGCACAGGTTCTAGGGTAAGCGCTAGACATTTGTTCAGAATATTGTGCATTCGCGCGCAAGACTAGCTCACTTGATTGCCTAATACAAGGGATAGCTTGTTGTTTGAGATTATCTTTGATTTGACTGACTATATCATCCTTTTGCCAGATAATATCTTCGAAGATGGCATGAAAAGGAAAGTTCAGGCCAATTACATCTATGTAAGCATCGCTGCTACTATCCAAGAGTACGCTACGTCTCGTGCGAGAAAGTTTTTTATTATAATCATTAATCACGGTTGGAGTGACGAAGGTGAATTCTTGAGGGCAAATGTAAATGAAGTTGTAGCCTTGGTAATCACCACAATAGTGAGTAATTTCTTTCATTCTTTGACCAAGATTGCCACTGTAGACTAGGCAATTTTTTGGAGGGCTGAAGTGGTTACTAATCAAAACAGCTTGATATTTCTCTTCACAACAAAAGTAAATATCAAACATCTTTTGGTCACGAAACTGGGCTAACAATTCCTCAATATATATTGAATACAAGCGCAACGCCTGCTCGGCATTAGGTTCGAGACTAAGACCAGCTTGTCCTAGGAGAGGAGTGCTGACAAAAAGGATTATTGCTGTTTTCATAGTCCCAATTCAAAAGGAAATGTGGGCGGGTCTAGCGAAGTAATACTATTGTACTTCGTTGCAATTTTTAGTTCATCAACTTGCACGCGGCCGCTATAGAGTATCTTGTCGATTATTTCTAAATTCTCAATTTGTTGTAAGCCTATGAAGTAAACAGCGTCACGACCTGAACCTCCGACCAAATTGGTATTGGTCATACCGCGCTTCAAGCGAATAAATACCTGCCAGGCTTTTGCTGGAGTGAATAGGGTTAGCAATAGTTTCATTAACTCTTTGCCAGTCAGTCTATTAGCCTCTTCTACCAAAAAAGCATCGCGTGCAGTACGGTAGAGGATTGTTTGTCGGTATTCAGGTGTGGCTTTGATTTCGTGCCATACGGCTAAACCTTCTTGGGTATAAATATATTGAGGAAAACCATAGCTAAAAATATGCCATTGTTGTTTTTCTCCTCGGTCACGAGTAAGTGCATGAGCCATAAGTTCATGCGCGATCAATTGTTTCACTCGATAGGCAGCAGCTTTTTTATTTTCGGGAATACCGATTGTGTGATTGCTTTTGACTCGGACATTAGTGGTTGCTGTTTTTTCTAGCTTTGCTTTCCACTTACTCAGCCCCAATTGTTTTAGCTGTTGATTAAACATGGATTGGATCGCTTCTGCATCTAATAGTAGCTCATTTTTTGGTTTTGCTTCTACTGGTTGGGCCATGATTTTATTCATCACAGTTTTTTCCAATGAGGTCAACGGTCTGAATAAATCGCGACTATAATTTTGATGTTCTTCACTACCAATTGACTCCAACAAAGCTAATTGAGCGAGCATTTCCTTTGCTTTTTTGGTAATCAATTTACCAATATCACTTTCAAATTCAGGTATGGTTTGTAATTCACTTTTAATACTGCGATAGCTATCGGGTAATGTTCGATAGGTTAATTGAGGTAGATGTTCTGGGGTCTCAGTCCACTTTGCTGTTTCCTCCTCAATATTGATTGGATTGAGGTAGTGGAGAAAGTTAAAATTCTCATAGATCTCGCCTAAAAGCTGATCTGCTTCCTTTTCTTGTTCTAAGGTATTAGAAATTTGCCCTGGGGCTTGTAAATAATTACTAGGTAAACCCCGAAAGGGATCGATGAGAGCATCACGTAAGTTTCTTCTACCGACAACTACTTGATAACTCTGTTTGCTATAGTCCTTGATGGTAACAAAGGTCCTTTTTCTTTTCTTTCCCAGTGCCAATGTCACACGGAAGAAATCAGTTTTCCCCTTTTCTTCGTATTGTGCTGAAATTAGGCCCAGCTGCTGAGCTAATCGCTTATCGACTGAAGTATAAATCTTACTAGTGTCCATCAACGCTAACGCTTGGTGATCTTTATTGTTTTTTCCTACTAGAGCAACTGTTTCGTATGTTCCTAGCACTTCTTTTCCGGATAGTTCCTCGATCTCGTCCTCCAGGGTCTCTGATGTTTTGTGACTACCAAAGAGTTCTTTTCCAATACGGACACCTTTGACTGGATCAGTAATTTTTAGTCCCTGAATACGATCGAGCCGTTCGCGCAAGCGAGCTTTATTGGCTACTTGAATAGTTAGTCCTCCACGAGCATTCATTTCCAACACTAGGGGGTCACCCTTTTTGTTGAGCACAATGTCTATGGCTAAGTAACCTAAGTTTGAGTAAAGTTGGGCTTTAGAAGCAATCAATAAAATTTGGTCCCAGTTGGGTATAGTAAAACCGACAATGGGAGTGACTTGGCCAGGCAACACCGTAACGTATTTACCATGAATGACAGCATGTGTAATTTTTCCAGTTGCCAAGTCGATACCAGCAATAGCACCACCTGCATGGTAATTAGCTTTACCGTCGGATTCCTTTGTCGGTAATCTCAACATGGCCATGATCGGAATCAAGTTGTGGACAATAACTCGAATATCGGGCAGGCCTTTATAACAAAAAGCTGCTAATTCTGGGTAACAGATTAGTCGTTGTTCAATGAGAGCGATGTCCGGGGCACTGGTTAAGGAGAAGTTACCATCCAAAATATTGGCTATATGGTCTTTTAACTCTTGTTTCTTTTCCGGCAATAGTTGATCTTTATTGGTAATAATCTTGATACCTTGGCCACCAAAGCCACGATTGGGCTTAATCACAAAACTTTTGGCTGCAATATCTTCAAATTGAAAGCTAGCTAGCTCATTTTTGTTGTGAATTACTTTGTAGACATTAGCGCTAGGAATTTGGTGATTTTTGAAGAAAATTTTGGATTGTAGTTTGTGATCAGCTAAGTTAGTCGCTTTTTTCTTATTAAAAGGTCGGATATAAAGGAGATTGCGGGCATTGATGCCCAAGATGCCTGTGGAGAATAGCTTCATAAAGATTATTCTTCAGTATCTTGTTCTGCGGTATCGATCAGTTCGCGGAAGCGGAGAATTTCAGACAATCGTAAGCCGGTCCATTTTCCAATTAAATAGTTGATTGGAATCATCAAGAATACTGTTTCAGGATAAGCTAATATAGCTTCACGAGTGTGACCAAGGATCATGTAAATCACTAAGGCGACAACAATAGTTTCAGCAAAAAGAAAGCTCGCTGAGCGTAGTCCACGCTCAAGTTTCAAACTAATAAAACGTTCACCCATAGTTAGCAACAAAATAACTGGGAAGATATCGATGCTAATGATTAAGTTGTAGTTAAAATAAGCACCCAAGGCCAATAGTCCCAACAAGATAATGCTTGTAAACATGAGAATCATTGCCACTTTTGGTATGTACATGATTCTCACGCGTTGAAGAGATTTTTGTAATAAAATACTAAGAACTGCAATAATAATAAAAGTAATACTACCAGTAAAACCACCGATTAAAAGAAAAATAATGGTAAAGACTGTGGGAGTATAAATACCCAAGGTCGCGATACCAATAAATTGGCGAGCAAAACTGATCAGGGTGGCGATGAACGGAATGCTAAGCAGTAAGAAAAGTGTCCAGTCTGGTGTGCCTTTACTCCGTAAGTAGTTGGTAATCGCTAGCATGAAATTTCTGATACCAATCGCTTCCTGTGTATTTACTTCGATAAAAGAAAGTTTTTTGTTGGTAAGTAGGCCAGTAAGTTCAGCTAAGTTAGAGGCTTCTAGAATTGATTGTGTATTACTATCCTCATCTACACTAGCACTAGGAACAAGGATGATTTTATTGGCACCAATGCTACTAAATGATGTGCGACTCAAACGTTCTAATGTTTGTAGATTTTCTGTACTAATGATGACCAAAGTACTTTGGTTTAACGCTTCATGTTTTAGGTCACTAACCAATTCTGCAGGGTGGAGATAAGTGAAAACGAAGGCACTACGGCGAAGGAGCTGTTCATCTTCGTTGTTCCATTCAGACTCGTAGTTGAGCAGGTGGAGGTAAATGTTTTTTTGTTTGAGCTTTTCTACCAAGGCTTTGGTCTGTGGGTCATCACTTGTGGTGCTATTGATCAATAAGGTCTGAACTTCATTGTAAATGAAAAGCTGTTTGGTCACTTTTACAGCTTCGTTAGTAACACTGCCATTATTAAGTGTCAGGCTAACGCTGTAGAGGCCTGGTTTGGTATAGGTATGGAATATATCAGGACCACTACCAACCGATTGGTCACCAAAGTCCCACAGATACTGAGTATTGTCCGCTGTTCCTGTTGATCGACTAGCCTCGAAAAGGACATTTTTATTGATTTCGCTAGCATCTGCACTATCAATTACCGCTTTCGGTTGAGTAATTACGGTGGCTGCCTGTACAGGAATAGTTAAACAAAGGCTCAGACCCAAGACAATAAAAAGGGAGCGGAGTATTTTCATAGATAAAGCAATTTTTCAGCGCGCTAATGGTAACATATGTGGTTCATTTACAACATGATGACTGGAGTTGAAAGTGGAGAGTCACTTTTTGAGAGTAAAGATCAAAGTTCAGAGATCAAAGATCCATTTGGGAAGAATTATGAAGCTCTCTTGCGCGAAGCCAGAATTCGCAATTATTATTCTGCTTTCTGCGTTCTGATCTCTGCACTCGTACGTAGGTGTTTTTCAACGATCTCAGCTACTTCATCAGCGCTATTAGTTTTGATGAGAGCCAAACGTAAATCTTTGGCATTGTTGAATCCATGAATGTACCAGCTCAGGTGTTTGCGCATGGGGTGAAAAAATTCTTTGCCGTTCCAGGCTTCATAGACACGAGCGTGTTCTAGTGCTGCAGCTAGACGTTCTTCCATGGCGGGGCTATAACCTCTAAAAATCCATGGGTTACCGAAACAGGCTCGACCAATAAGTACGCCATCCACTGCGTAGGTAGTAATCTTGTTGTGGGCATCTGCTAAATCTTGAATGTCGCCATTTCCCAGTACTGAAGTCTCAGTTTGGTGAATGATCTTGGCCCCGCGACCGATGGCCTCCCAGTCAGCTTTGCCACTGTACATTTGTTCTAGGGTTCTACCGTGGATACTAATATTAACTGGGGCGCAGGCTAGCAATGTCTCTACCCATCTTTCGATTACCACTTCATCGTAACCGATGCGAGTTTTGACTGATACTGGAAGCAATGATCGGTTTGGATTACTAGTGGGGTATTTTTCTAACAAATATTCTTTGGTTCGATTCGGTACATTTAGGTCACTGATGGCTTTTCCTGCCGTGTAATCTAACACACCATGTTGGACAGCTTTGATGATCTCTTGGGCTAGGTCGGGTGTTCTAATCAGGCCTGCTCCTGCACCACGAGCAGAAATGTTCTTGGCAGGGCAGCCCATATTGATATCGATACCATCGAAGCCCATGTGAGCAACCATAATTGCTGCTTGATAAAAAGCATCGGGAGTGGTGCCAAAGACTTGAGCGACCACTGGTCGTAACTCTTTCTCGTAAAGAAAAGGAATGAACACTTTTTCAGGGTTCCCTACATTCATTCCTTCTACTGAGACGAATTCAGTAATCATCACATCAGCTGGTCCATGTTTCGCCACCATAGAGCGGAAAGCAACATCAGTGACCCCATCCATAGGAGACATTCCTAGGATGGGTTTTTTCAAATTTTGCCAAAAACCTTTATACATGCAGATAACTATTGGTCAGAGGAACACCCGCATTGTTGGTATAGCCTTTACTGTAACTAATCTGATACAAATTGGTATCACCATAAGTGAAGGTGCCGATACAAGCATTAAGATAAAAACGATAGATTCTGATCATCTCAGGACTGATTATTTGGCCTATCCGGGCAATGTTTTGCTCAAAATTTTGCAGCCAAGCTTGAAGTGTGAGGGCATAGTGAGTACGTAAATTTTCAAGCAAATAGACTTCCATTCCTGTATCGCGTAAGCCATCAATAAGCTCTCCAGGTTCAGGTAGATAGGCGCCTGGGAAAATATATTTATTCATCCAGTCATCAATAGTTCTACTTTTCATGTTGCCAATAGTATGTAGTAATCCAATACCATTTTGGTTAAGTAGTACTTTATTAGCCTCCATATAGGCTCCAATATTGTCTTTTCCTACATGTTCCATCATTCCTACACTGACAACTCTATCAAAACTTACCCCTTGGGTGGCGAGTTCACGATAATCAGTTAGCTTAAGGGTGATTTGATCTGAAAGCCCTGCTGCATTGACCCGTTTTTGTGCTTCTTCAAGTTGGTTCTTACTGAGTGTAATGCCAGTAGCTTTTATGCCATAATTTTTGGCAGCATGAATAACTAATGCTCCCCAACCACAGCCGATATCAAGCAAGGTCTGACCTGGTTTTAACAGCAACTTCTTGCAGATATAGTCTAATTTATCTGTCTGTGCTTGAGAGACAGAGTTTGTAGGGTCCTTGAAAAAAGCGCAAGAATAAACCATCTTATCATCCAACATTAAGCTAAAAAATTCATTGCTTAGATCGTAATGATGACTGATGTTTTTTCTAGCTTGGCCGATGCGATTGCGTTGTTTTAAACGTAATCGACCAATCTTGATGAGATTACTTAAGCTTGGCCTAATTTTAGCAACGCGAGGGTCATAAATCAGTCCACATAGGAGGGGAAAGTCACCATATACCTCAATGTCTCCTCGAGTATACCCCTCGCCAAAACCTAAACTTACATGCTTGAAAATATCATTTACTACCTCCGGATTTCTAAATTCGATTGTAAACAAGGCCTCGCTGCCGTTGTAGTTTTTTTTAGCTACATTCCAGTAAATGATTTGGAACGGGATATGGGTAATTTGGCTAAAGAGTTGGTCTAGTACTTGGTATTGATGGCTATTCATCTGGGTGAAGTAAATGATGGGTGATTTTCCAATTATCGCCTGCTCCAATAGTGAGGAAGAGATATGGTCTAGATAAAGGCAATGTCTTGATATACTCTTTGGTTGCTTCTTTCGTCAAGTAACGAGCGGAGGGATGGTACTGGGTGGTCTTTGCAGCCAATGCCTCTCCATTTACTCCAGGAATAGGAGTCTCGCGTGCTGATGCGTAGATCTCATTGATAATTACTTCATTGGCATCGCTAAAAGCTTGGGCAAAGTCGTCCATCATGGTTTGCGTTCTCGTGTAGGTGTGCGGCATAAAGGCCACAATCATCTCATGTTGGGGATAGAACCCACGCAGAGCGGCTAGGCTAGCACTAATCTCAGCAGGGTGATGTCCATAATCATCGTAGAGGACAGTGTTTTTGTATTCTCCTATTCGTTCTAATCTTCGGGTAGTGGAACGATAATTTTTAATGGTGTGCTGTAATTTACTGATCACCTGGGATTTGGCAGATTCGTCTCGGCTAAAGAGAGTATCACATAGAGCGATCACGGCGGTCGCATTGAGACAATTGTGTTTACCTGGAATGGTCATTTGAAAGGCGTGGGTACTTCCATTCTCTTGTACTTGAAAGCTTTGCTGATTGTTGCCAATGGTATAATTTACCAACCGATAATTAGCCTCTTCACTTTCACCATAAGTAATGATGTGGAGATCGGTACGACTAATGAGAGGAAGTAATTTTCTTACGCCAGGGCTATCGATACAAGCAACAAGAGTTCCTTGAGCAGGTAAACGTTCAACGTATTGTCTGAAGGCATTAATAATATCATCGATATCTTTGAAATAATCTAAGTGATCAGCGTCAATATTCGTTAGTATTATGTGACTTGGGTGGAAGTGTAAGAAATGCCTGCGGTATTCACAGGTCTCAGCTACCAAGTAGTCTCCCTGACCTGGATAAGCATTGGTATGTCCGAACTGTGGTACTTGGGAGCCGATCACAGCTAATGGATCCAAATCGAGATCAATCATTGCCAATGCGAGCAATGCACTCGTGGTTGTTTTCCCATGAGTACCTGAAACTCCGATGCTAGTTTTGATCTGAGAAATCAGGCCTAGCACTTCAGGGTAACTGTATGTTGGAATACCTTTAGCTCTAGCAGCTTCGGTTTCGGGATGTTTGTCCCATGCTGGAGAGTAAACTACCCAGTCAATGGTGTCATTAATATTTTCTGGTCCCATCTGATTAGTGACTGGAATAGCCTGTTTCTTTAAAATTTCATCAGTGAAAAATACTTCAGGCTGATCAGAACCCTGGACCTGTTTGCCCATACTCAAAAGCACTTGTGAGAGCGCAGTCATGCCCACGCCTTTGATACCAATTAAATGAAAAATTTTCGCTTCTGCAAAGGTTTTCATGATTGAATTTGAATAGGAATCTGACTGACTCGACAATCGGGACACAATCCATAAACATCCAGACGGTGTTTTTCTATGCGGTAGCCTGTCAGTTTAGCAACTTCTTCTTCAAGAGATTGGATGGAAATACCAAATACATCCTCCATCTTGTTACATTTAAGACAAATCACATGGTAGTGAGTGCCTTTGCTTAGCTCATATCTGCTGGAATTTTTGCCTTGGCTATGCTCAATTAATAGGTGATTCTGGGTAAGCGTTTCTAAAGTACGATAAATAGTCGCCAGACTAATATTAGTCCTCAGTGTCGTATAAAGTTCTTCGGCTGTAGGGTGGTCGTTTCTTTTCATCATTTCCTCCAAAACGATGCGTCGTTGCAAGGTCATGGGAATACCTTTGTCATTGAGCATTTTTACAACCAGGTCTGGTGCAGATAGTGCCATAGAAGAGAATGCTTTTTATTCGCAACGACACGATATCATCACACCTGTATTCAATCAATGATGATTGAATTGAGGGCGGGGAGCTGAAGATGGTGGTGCAAAATCAGGAGGAGTGTCGTGAGCTCGGTCCATATTTACAAAGAGAATTTGTTCTTTCTTATAACCTAGCTCTACACGACCCGTAGGACCAGCACGATGTTTAGCAATAATAATATCTGCTGTTCCTGGTCTACTGCTTTCAGGGTTGTAGTAATCATCACGATAGATGAAAAGCACAATGTCAGCATCTTGCTCGATAGAACCAGAATCTCTCAGGTCCGATAGCTGCGGGATTTTTTCTTGGCGTGATTCTACGCTACGAGAGAGCTGAGAAAGGGCAATGATAGGTACTTGCAGTTCACGAGCCAACAGTTTGAGTGATCGTGATATTTCGGAAATCTTTTGTACTTGGTTATTGTCTTTGGTAGGACTACTGCTTCCCATGAGTTGTAAATAATCGATTACCAATAGATCAAGGCCATGTTCTTGTTGGAGCCGGCGTGCTTTGGTCCGAAGATCAATGATGCTACAGTCGGGAGCATCATCGATATACATACTAATATTATTGAGGTCTTGCATCACGGTCCCGATATTACTTAGCTCTTGATCAGTAAGTTTGCCATTACGCAGTTTCCAGGAATCAAGGCCCATCATCGAACAAAACATACGTTCGACCAACTGATCTTTGGACATTTCAAGCGAGAATACGCCCACTGTTTTATTAGAGTCTTTGGCTACATTCTGAGCAATATTGAGAGCTAGGGCAGTTTTACCCATTGATGGCCGAGCTGCCAAAATGATCAAGTCTGAAGGTTGTAACCCTGACAAATGATGATCCAGTTCATGGAAGCCAGTGGTTACTCCACGAAAGGCATGCCCATCGCGTTCATTGGCTGCATGAAGCTCGGCGATTCGATCATATGACTGATCAAGGATTTCCTTGATATGGACAAATTTACTTTTTACAAATGTTTGTGAAACAGAGAAAAGCAGTTTTTCAGCGTTTTCTAGCACTTCTTTAGTCTCGGTCTTTTCATCATATCCTAGAGCTGAAATCTGTTGGCCAGCAATAATTAATTTTCTTAATGTAGATTTTTGTTTAACAATCTGGGCATAGTGATAGACATGGCTGGATGTAGGAACTGTCTGGGTTAATTGAATCAGGTATTCACTACTGCCGATATCAGCTAGTTTATTTCGTTCTTCCAAAATATTGGATACAGTCAAAACATCGATTGGTTGATAGCGTTGAAAGAGTTCTAAGATCGCACTATAAATTTCTTGATGACGATTGTCGTAAAAGTCATCAGCGGTAATGAAATCAGAGACGCTAATGAAAGCATCCTTATCAATCAAGATAGAGCCGAGGACGCTTTGTTCAGCATCGTGGCTTTGTGGTGGTAGAAAATTGTTCATGCCAGAAAAGATTAAGCAGGAGAACCAAAGATTGCTTGTACTTTATTCAGTATTTCTTGGGGCTGGGCCAGATCTTCCTTTACTTTGAATGTAACGTCAAGCGCTATACCAAATGTGCTGACAATAGCATTTCGTACGAATTGGGTACTTTGAATACTATTAACTTTAGCGAGTTCAAATTGAGAGTTCACATACACAATTAACTTATCGTCTTCCTTGCGAACATCGCTGTTACGCAAAGCCATTTTGGTAGTCGGGTGACTGATTGATTGAACCGTGATTTGCCACTTTGTTTGCAGACCATGATCGCCTGGGGGGAGTGGAGAGTTGAAAGTTAAAAGTTGAGAGTTCTGAGCCTGAGGCGAAGGAGTGGGGTGGGGGATAGGAGCCGAAGTTTGAAGCTTTTCCTTATTCTGAGTCTCAATCTTAGTCTCAGTCTTTGGTGCTGGTGTGCTCAATTCTGAATTCGCAATTCGGACTTCGCAATTTTCTCCTTCCAAACTAAGATATGCCAACTCCAAAGCCAAGATCGCTACCGGTGTGTAGTGTAATTGCCGTTCACAATTGATTAATTGCTCCAAGCATTTGATATACCAGTTTTTAGCTTGCCCTCCTTTTCTTACCGCTAAATGCAGTTGCTGACGAGCGTAGAAAATTGCTTGTTTGATGAATTGATCCACAATCACTCCATCAGTATAAAGTTTTTCTAAGTAGACTATTTTTTCTTCATTTGTGCCATTTTGCCATAGATCAAAAAATTGTTTCATTACTTCTAGACTGACAAAGCCCAGCTGAGCGCTGACATGAGCCATGTTGATTTTTCTATCGAGTACTGATTGTTCTAGGAGTGTTAAAGCATCACGAACTCCGCCTTCACTTGCCAAAGCAATGATTTCTAATGTTCCTGCTTCTGCTTCAATTTTTTCTTGGTCCAGAACATTTTGTAATAATGCGATTACTTTCTCTTCACTGAGAGGTTTGAGTAAAAAACTTTGAGTGCGGGAAATGATCGTAGCAGGTACTTTGTGTCTTTCGGTCGTGGCCAATATGAAATGGACATGAGCAGGTGGTTCTTCCAAAGTTTTGAGGAGAGCGTTGAATGCTTCTTTGGTAAGCATATGCACCTCGTCGATGATGTACACTTTTTTCTTACCACGCAGGGGCATGAAATTTACCTTCTCTTTGAGGTCTCTAATGTCATCGATACTACGGTTGGAGGCTGCGTCGATCTCAATAATGTCAGCAAATTGATTGGTTTTGATCTCGGTACAAATTTCACATTGATTACATGGTTCACCATTAGTTTGTAAGTTGAGACAATTCACACCTTTAGCAATCAATCTAGCCAGGGTGGTTTTCCCTGTACCACGAGGGCCACAAAGTAAGTAAGCATGACTGACGTTGCCAGTCTTTAGAGCCTGAAGCAGGGTGTTCGTCACTGCATCTTGACCAATTACTTGATCAAAACTACCTGGGCGATATTTACGATAGAAGACGGTGTAAGCCATGGAAGATGCCAAGTTAACGGGATTGGTCGAGGGTGATATTCACTAATCTATCTGCTTCGGTGTTTTTTTCGCGAGGGATGTGTTGGTAGGTGATGGTTTGACCTGTACTCAGTTCATGCATTGTGGCAATCAGTGGCTTGAGGTGGGATGCTTTGATCTTGTATCTCCCATTGAGTTGCTCAATCATCAGCTGACTATCCGCAAAACAATATACCTCATGTCCCACTCCCCATTGTTCTTTAATGCTTTTTAGGCCCTCTACACAAGCTGTATACTCAGCGACATTATTGGTTGTCTGTCCGAGATAGCCCCCTTTGGCTAGTGCTTTTTTGTTGTCTATATAGATCACGAACCCCCAAGCTGCTGGTCCTGGATTGCCTCGAGAACCACCGTCAGTATAAAGTGCAATTTTCATTGAAAAAAGTATTCGCCATTACTAGTGTATACTGGTGAAAATTGTAATCCGCAATGACTTAGTCTCGACGGAATCAAGAAACGATTCTAAGAATTTTTTGAAACCAACTTTTGCCTATCAGTAAGAGCTTTTTCTAAAAGAAAAGAGCAACTAAGGCCGGTATGAAAAATAAGGCAAAAAGTGTACTGAAAAGAACTGTAACGGCCGCTTTTTCTGGTTGTGCTTTGAGCTCAGTAGCAAAGGTGACGGTGTTTGCTGCCAAGGGCACACTAGCCAGAATGATTAATACCTGATTGATCGTAGGAGTAAAAAGATGAGTGAACTGTTGATCAAAGAAAATGATGCTGATCATAGCTAAGGGCCAGATGATGAACTTAGCTAGAAATGAAGTAAAAATAAATCTACCATCTAATGCCAACTTGGATGCATGACTAAGGCCAATGCCAATAATCATCATACCCAAGATTGTATAGCCACCTTTAAATTGTTCCAATACATTGATGATTACGTTGGGTAAGGTGAGCGTTTGTTTATTAACTAACAAACCAAGGATAAAAGCATAAATGGTGGGCAGCTTAGCTAATTTAAATAAGCTAGCTGACAATGAATAATGAGTTCGAGCAATGAGGTAATAACCCAGGGTGTTTTCAAAAACTAAAAAACCAAGAGTAGCTAGTACCACGGTACTGAGTATGTCGTTTCCCATAACCAAGGTGATTACAGGTAAGCCGAAATACCCTGTGTTGCCGGTACCAGCAGTGAAGCCAAGAATATTGCCCGTACTATCCGACCAGATCCTCTTCCCCAAAGTAAAGAAAATAAGGGAAATGATACAGGCTACGACAAAGGTCATAACAGGCAGAAACAACATACTCGGTGTCAAATTCGCCTGTTGTGTCCCATAAAAGATAACAGCTGGGGCAATAATATAGATTAAAAGTGGAGAAATGCTTTCTTTCTGTACGCGCAAATACTTACCAGCAATCACCCCACAACCAATAATTAAATAAAGAGGGATAAGTTTAACTAATAGAGTAAAAAAGACATCCATATTTTATATAAAGTAACTCTCAACTCTCCACTTTTTTAATATGCTCCCGGAAAGTTCGTATTCACTACTGCCCCATCACGATAATGTGTGTAAGCCAAGTTAGTCACTGTTAAGGCAGTAGGAATCATTGGTGTGGTAGGAATATCTGACCAAGAAAATGTAGGTAGGGCTACAGCAAGTGATGAATAGCTGCCTTTATTAGCCAAACTGAAGTTTCCACCATCTGGGCTGACCAGATCTGGTTCTTGAGTATTGATAGCATTGTTGGCCATCAATTGTGCTGCATTACAAGTCGGATTGCTATCTCTACAACCCTCTTCATCGCCAATACCAAGTGGAGTAGAACTGTCACCATTCCAGATGACATTTCCGGCTATGACTAAGTCTGAGTCAGTTACAGCTGGATTGGGGGCATTAGATCCTGCTGGTGTGGGACGAGGTGCATAAATAGCAAAGATTTGGGCTGCAGCATTGTCTGGATTATAGATCACATTGTCTAAAATACGCACATGCTTGTTGCCAATAAATACTTCAGTGTCAGTGGTACTTGGCCCCCAACCTCCTTGAGAGCGGTGCGTAGCGCAATTGGCTGTTTCACCATCACAAGAGCGACTGCCGAAAACTACTTCAATCACATGATCCCGAGATCCCACTTGATACATGGTATTATGTGCCATCAAAATATTATAACCACCATTAATGCCGATACCAGCTCCTTCGGTGTCACGAATAACATTGTTTACGAAGCGGATATCATAAGCTTCATAGTGTAACCATGGTGCTGTCATATATTCAAAGCCAGTACCTTGACCAGCAGTGAATCCGCCGGTACCACAGTCATAGTATTCGTTTCCCTCTACTCTTAGATAAGCTGAGCCTCCTTTGGTGTACATACACCAATCTTCACTATCATGGATTTGTGAGCGGACGACATGACCGTACTGAACCGCGACGAAATCAACTGCATTGTCGTGCGCTCCAGAGATGTCTGAATCCTCAATATACATGTGCTGTGTTTGATTCACTTTTAGTGTTTCTTGTGCTGATCTACCGGGAGAGCGCAGCGTGACGTTGCGTAATAAAATATGATCACCTAACTCAAAATGCATTACATCATTGGGAGATGTGTAGGCTAAATTGATGAAATAAATATATTTGAGATTACGAGAGTTGAAATTGCCATTAATAGAAACTGATCCCTCTCCTTGGAAAATTACTGGGGCTGTGGCTGTACCTAAGCGGTCCTCCATATAGAGGTCAGGTGCTGCGTAAGAACCAGAAAGTACATGAAAACGAAAGCCTGTAGTCAGTGGTGTATTGAGTGGTACCAACGACCAAGCTTGAGAAAATGTCCTGAAAGGTTGATTTTGGCTGCCAGGATTGCTGTCATTACCATTAGTAGCTATCCAATAATCACGGACATTGGGTGATCCGATGTTGTAACTAAGCTGCTGAGGATTTTGAGGAGTGCTTGTTGCTGTGGGTGTTGGAGTTGGTGATGGTGCTTGTCCGGTAGTGATTTGTAATAACTTGCTTAATATCTTACTCATCTCTGAGCGAGAAATGAGTCCATTAGGACGAAAACTACCATCACCGTAACCATTTACTAGTCCCATATCGGTTGCTTTGGCGATGTAGCCGCTATACCAAAAATTGCTATCTACATCATAAAATCGAGTAGATGTTCCTTGAGGGGCGATGTTGAAGCTGCCTAGTAAAATTTTCAGTGCTTCTGCTCGAGAAATGGGATTATTGGGTAAATAAATTTTGCCTTGGCTACAATTACTACTCACACCATTCACCACATTGTGAGCGACTAAAGTCTCTACATATTGAAATGCCCAATCGCTATTTCGGACATCACAAAAGGTTGCTGTGCTGTATGTTCCAGGGCTCAGAATATCTACTGACTCACTGCCGAGTACTGCCATTTTGGCCAGCTCTGCTCGACTCAAAGTCCGATAAGGGAAAAAGTTACTATTACCACTAGATACAATCCCGGCTTGAGCAAGTTGTTCCACGTAAGCGTAAAACCAATCACCAGGAGCCACGTCATTGAAGGTAGCTGCCTGTGAACTCGGGATCTGTACCAAAAGCACAGAAAAAACAGCAATCAGAGCTAGCGCTTTGCGAAAAAACATAGAGGAGAGGTAAATCCCCTCTAGCTTACTTCTCTTCTTTTACTCTTTCTACAAACAAACCTGTTTCAGTGTTGACCATTATAGATTCTCCTTCTTCGATATAGAGAGGGACCGTGATACTCAAGCCAGTTTCTAACGTTGCTTTTTTGCTGCCGCCAGTAGCAGTATCCCCGCGTACACCAGGAGGAGTATCTGTTACTTTCATTTTGACTTTAGCAGGTAATTGAATACTGATTGGTTTTCCTTGAAAGTAAATAATGTCTATGTCATTTCCTTCTAAAAGGTAATTAGGGCCATCACCTAATTGTTCTTTAGTCATTTCAAATTGATCGAAGTTCTCTTGATCCATGAAAGTATAATTCTCACCTTCTTTGTAAAGATATTGAGATCGGCGATTTTCTAAAGTCGCCTCTTCGAGATTATCAGAAGGTTGAAAAGTACGGTGTAGCGTACGGCCGGTGATCAGATTTTTGATAGTACACTTAACTGTAGCTTTTCTCTGCTGCATGCGCATGAATTCGTATTCAGTGACTATCCAAGGATCACCATCGATAGTAATTTTGGTGCCTTTACGAAGTTCGGTGTATTGCATAAACGATCGGTAAAATTGTCGGTGCTAGGGTAGCAGATGAAGTTGAAAGTTGAAAGTGGAGAGTTTCACAAGCATCGTGGCGCCGAGGGGTTAGGCCGACAGCATCTAGCAGGGATGAATGCATTAGTGGGTTTTAATTCAGGCCTTTGGCATCAGACTTCTTGCCTCTCAATTTAGCTTTGAGCGTATGGCTCTTCCATGGCTTGTTTGATGACTGCATTGATCAAATAATGTATACTAATGAGAAAATACAAAAAACAAACATGTATCCTATCGCCAACTTGCATGAACTATTACAGCCAGCTTATCAAAAAAACTTTGCTGTTTTGGCTTGTAATATTCGTCATCCTCTGATCATGCGAGCTTGTTTGGAAGCGGCATTTCAGTTGCGATCGCCAATTATTTTGGAAATTGCTGAAAGTGAGCAAGCTTATTGTCAATGGTCTCCGGAGCAAGTTGCAGAAGAGGTATTGATGGCGATTGAAATTTGTGTTCATTACTTTGGTTATCGGATACCTGTAGGCCTTCATCTAGATCATGTGCAACAAGATGAGAGCTTAGTTGATAGAGCGATAAAAGCTGGCTTTCGCTCAAGTCTGTTGGATCTTTCTCGATTGTCAGATCAAGAAAATTATGCTCGTTCAGCGGCAATGGCTACCCAGCTTCATAGCCAAGGTGCCAGCCTAGAAATGGAACAAGGGGCGATTGGTTTTGCTAAGGATTTACCATCTGATGTAGAGAGCCTTTATACCACAGTAGAACAAGCTATGAATGCTGTAGATCATGTGCACCCTGATGCTTTAGCAATTGCAGTAGGCAATGGACATGGTTTCTATAAAGAAACTCCTCATATTGGATTTCAAAGGATAAGAGAAATCGCTAGAGCTTTAGCGCCAACCAAAACACCCTTGGTCTTGCACGGTGGTAGTGGGCTTACTTTGGAAACCTTTAAACAAGCAGTAGCAGTAGGTATCAATAAAGTGAACTATGCCACTGCGCTGTCAGAATTATTGTTCGCGCATTTACCAGCTGGTTTATTAGTCCAAATCAAACAGGCTGCTGATGACCAAAAACTGGAACAAAGAAAAGTACTAGGTCAATTCAAAGAAGCAATTAGAAATATTCCCAAAGAAAACAAACAACATCTGCACCAAGCTATTGTCGAAGACGTAAGTCGTCTGATTCTGGCAAGCTTAGGTTCAGCTAACACCGCCGCACTTTATGAATAAACCAAAACGAAAAAAGCATCCTCAAGGTTACGCTCGTATCAGAGAAAGTGTTGATGCTGTGCCACTAGTCATTCGCCAATTAGAATCAGAGAAGGTGGCTTTTGGTCAGCGTGTTGCGGAAAGAATGGCTGCATTTGTGGGTAGTTGGCAATTTATCATCATGCAAAGCTCTATATTTGCTTTGTGGATTGTGGCTAATGTCATTGGTTGGATACAGCATTGGGATCCGTATCCATTTATTCTGCTTAATCTCTTTTTGTCTTTTCAAGCTGCTTACTGTGGACCAGTAATTATGATGGCTCAGAACAGACAAGAAGCTCATGATCGAGTGAGAGCAGAGCTCGATCTACAAGTAAATCTAGTAGCCGAACGTGAAATAAAAAAACTATTACAGAAATTTGATGCTAGCAGAATTGCCCATGTGGCAAGAATTGAGCATAAATTGAATGAGGTGATGATCCTATTAAAAAAGCGTTAGGCAAAATGGCTAGAAAGTTTTATAGTCAGAGCAGTTAAAATTAGTTATGGCAATCCGCAAGAAAAGTAGCAGTGCGAAGAATCCAGCTAAAAATGTTGCTAATGTGAAAAAGAAAGTTCGTAAGACTGAGACTAAGGTTAAGACTAAGGGTAGAACTAAGGCGAAACCTAAGTCTAAGCTCACCATTACTGAACAAGTTGAAAAAGTATTAGATACGCTGCGGCCCTACTTGATTTCTGATGGTGGTAATATTGAGCTTTTGGGAGTTGATGAGACTAATGGCATCGTCACCGTTCATCTAGTGGGAGCATGCGCCAGTTGTAGTAGTGCTCAAGTGACCCTGTATGCCGGGGTAGAAAAAACGATTAAGGAAAAGATTCCTCAAATCAATGCTTTGATTGCAGTGTAAGCTTTATGACTAATCGCCAGATTTTTCTTGATTATGCTAGTGCCACACCGGTTGCGCCTGAAGTACTACAGGCAATGCAACCTTTTTTTATTGATACTTTCTATAACCCTTCTAGTCTTTACCACCAAGCACGATCTGTGCGTGATGTGATTGATCATTGCCGAGATCAAGTAGCGATGAGCATTGGTGCTCATAGTGATGAAATTGTATTTACTACTGGTGGTACAGAGGCTGATAATTTAGCCCTATTTGGAGTGGTGCAAGCGCATGCTTCTAAAAAGAAGCATATCATTGTCAGTGCGATCGAGCACCAGGCTATTCTTAATACTGCTCAAGAACTAGCGCGCTTGGGTGTCCGTGTCAGTATCCTTCCTGTTGATCAGTTTGGTATTGTGGATCTCAAACGTTTGGCATTATTAGTTACCACGGACACGATTTTAGTTTCAGTAATGTTAGCTAACAATGAGATCGGAGTGATTCAACCGTTGAAAGAAATTGCTAAGCTGGCCCATGCACACGGAGCATTGGTTCACACTGATGCATCTCAAGCCTTTGGTCTGATGCCACTTTCTGTAGCGCTTTTGCATGTCGATCTGCTTACAATTAATAGTGGTAAGATTTATGGACCAAAGGGAGCTGGTGCTTTGTATATAAAAAGAAAAACAGTTTTACATCCGCAATTTTTTGGTGGTACTCAAGAGCGAAGTTTGCGACCAGGAACTGAAAATGTTCCGGCTGTTGTAGGCTTTGCTAAGGCCTGTGAATTAGTGGTGGCATCTTTAGATCGCGAGCCAGAGAGACTGAAAGGATTACGTGATCGTTTGCTGGTTGGAGTTCTAAAAATTTCTGGAACGCACCTTCAAGGGCATCCTGATCAACGTTTAGCGAATAATCTCAATGTCAGTTTTGCCGGGGTGGAAGGTGACGCCCTTTTATTATTTTTAGATGAAGCTGGGATTATGGTTTCAGCTGGATCTGCTTGCAAGGCGACCGATGTATCACCTAGCCATGTTTTGATGGCTTTGGGGTTAAGTGCAAAAGAAGCCAAGAGTAGTCTCCGTTTTAGTTTGGGGAGGGGGAATACGGAAGCAGATATTGATTATGTGTTGCAAGTATTGCCCAGTATTGTGGAGCGCTTGAGAAAGTGAGTAAAGTCCTCAGTATGCTCTTTTGAGATGAAATAGAAAGGTGAGGTGTATTTTCTGCATTGACATTTTAGGCATCATGTAATAGAATCCGCGTGGAGTTTTGTTATGGCGGATGATCTCCGAAAATTCTACGCAAAATTTTCCTATATCTTTTTAGAAAAGTATGTAGGTGTAGAATATATAAGGAACCAGCGGCTATACAAACTTCTTTTTATTTGGCTCAGATTTATTGCTGACAATAGCTACAGTAGACCGTAGTTCTACCCTGTAGCTTTTTAGTCGTGAGTTCCTGTCCACAGTGGAAGCAAGCTTTTTTCTTGCGACCATAGACTGCTAAATATTCTAAGTTTCCTCCCTTTTTTCCATTGGCATCGATGAAATGAGCGAAGCTTGTTCCGCGTAGATAAATCGCTTTGGTAAGTATATAGCGAATGGCATACAATAATCTTCGTGCTTCTTTTGCGGTAAGACTATTGGCTTTTCTGTTTGGTAAGATTCTAGCATGGTAACAAGATTCGTCTGCATAGATATTGCCGATACCAGCTATTTTACTTTGGTCTAGTAAAAAGCTTTTTACATTTTTTGAACTAGTTTTTAATTGTTTAGGAAAAGTTGTATCTAAACTCCTATGCCAAGGTTCCGCGCCTAGATTTTTGATCCCGGGTAAATCATCGATATGATTATTTTTTGTAAAAATGATACGACCAAAACGGCGCATGTCCTCAAATTGTAATATATGTTTGTCAGTATAGAGTGTAGCTCGAACAAACTGAGGATGGGTGGGTGACTCAGTAATCCTACCGGTCATTCTTAAGTGAATGATTACCTTTTCAGAGTGAGGTCCACAGATAATGATGTACTTTCCCCGACGCTCAATCGCTGTGATCGTAAAAGGTTTTAATGGCTCCATTAAAACAACCGTTTCTGGTTTGTGAGAAACTAATTTGATCAATTCTTGGTTGAGTATTTTGGCTCTCAATGTTTGGACTACAGTTTCAACTTCTGGTAACTCTGGCATAGGCGCTGGACAATTATATTAAAAATGTCATAATTATATATGTGAGTAAAAATAAAAACTAAAACTTTCTATGAAAAGGCTATCCCGGATGATCCTCTCATCAGCAATGCTGAGTATAAGTATTTCTCCTGCGTACGCAATGGAGGAAGCGGTTAGTATTACTGTAGAGCCGATACCACCGGTATATGCATATCGTTTTGATACACCAGCGATGTCACTATCATTAGTACATGATAGTCATTACGATATCCCTGTGACCTTAACGAATCTTAGTACCGTTGAAGTTGGTACGGATGGTGTTTCAGCTACACCGTTTCGTTTGGCAACAGTGCGACCACATGATCAGGTTGTTAGTCCATTTTATGATCCTACCGATGCTCCATCTTGGGTGGGTAGTAATCGTATTCGCTCTGATTATCCTACTACGGTTTATCCCAATATGCAGGCTAGTTTCAATGCTCGTGTGAAAGCGCCAAGTCAACCAGGTAAATACTTGCTTGCTTTAGCTCCAGTATTAGAAGGCGTGACTTTTTTTCCAGGAGATCCATTATTGGTTGAGGTAATTGTCGACAATGACTCCACACTTACTGATCAATATAAACAAGCAACCGAGAAAAGGTTGGTGATTGATATCAGCCAACAACTCATGCATCAACAAATTGGTGGAGATACGCTTAATAGCTTTGTTGTTTCCACTGGCAAATCTGGCCATGATACTCCTCGTGGTGATTATACAATCGCTTTCAAAAATGATGTCCGTTACTCAAGTGCCTATGGCCTCTATATGGACAATTGGATGGCCTTGAGTAGTCCAAAATATGGTTTTGTTGGCTATGGTATTCATAAGCTTCCTTATTGGAAAACTAAAAGTGGCCGTATCTATGAAGGTGCTGATCACTTAGGTCGTAAAGTGAGTCATGGCTGTGTTCGTTTGGGCTATGAAGAATCCAAGATAATTTATGATTGGTCAGATGTGGGGATGAAGGTGAAAGTAATGTAACATTTGCTATACTGGACATGACTTCATTATCCGTTTGTCATGTCCCTAGCTGTCAATAAAAAAGCACGATTCGAATACGAAATTCTAGAAACCTATCAAGCTGGTATTAAACTTACTGGTCCAGAAGTGAAATCAGTACGAGCTGGTCACATCCAATTGTTAGGATCATATGTGTTAGTAAGAGGGACTAGAGTGTCATTGCTCAATGCGCATATTAGTCCTTATAAGCCAGCCTACCTCAACAATGCTGAGCCTACTCGCAGTCGGGAATTGTTGCTACGAAAAAGTGAAATTGAAAAGATTACCCAAAAAGTAGAAAGTGGCCTCACTTGTGTGCCGCTTTCTATTTATATAAAAAACAATTTAGTAAAAGTCGAGATTGCAGTAGCGAAAGGTAAAAAGCTACATGACAAGAGACGTACGATTAAAGAGCGTGAGGGCCAAAGGGAATCTCAACGGGTTCTTAAAAATAGATTTTAAATTACTTAGAGCTATGTCTGATCAACAGGGACTAAAGAAGGGGATCGATTGTATTGGGCTTTGTGTGGTCTACTACTGCCACGATGGCAAAGGTAATCTGCTTTTTACTAAGAGAAGCCAATATGCTCGAGATGAGCAAGGGACTTGGGATGTTGGAGGTGGTGCTGTCGAGCTCTTCGATACTATTGATGACACTATTCGTAAAGAAATCAAAGAAGAATTTATGACCGATGTTATCAGTTATGAATTTCTCAACTATCGAGATGTCCACCGTCAATTGGCTAATGGGCAAAAAACACACTGGCTGGCATTAGACTTTATTGTTGAGATTGATCCCACTCAGGCCCAGATTGGTGAACCTCATAAGTTTGATGAAATGCGCTGGGTTACTTTAGATAATTTACCTCAGCCATTACATTCCCAGCTGATGATCAGTATTGAACAAAACAAACCGAAACTAGTATCTATCTTAAAAAGATAACCAGTATTTATGAGTACTATTAGCTGGAATGATTTTGAAAAGGTGGGGCTAAAGGTTGGAACTATTATTCAAGCAGAGGATTTTCCAGAGGCGCGTAAGCCTGCTTATAAGTTATTTATTGATTTTGGTAATGGTAATGTAAAACAATCAAGTGCTCAGGTTACTAAACTTTACACTAAAGAAACATTAGTAGGGACTCAGGTGCTCTGCGTTACTCATTTTGAACCAAAACAAATTGGCCCGTTCTTGTCTGAAGTATTGGTAACTGGATTTGTTTTAGCTGATGGTGAAGTGGTTTTGGCTAGACCTGAACGGCGCGTGCCTAATGGAACGGTTTTGGCTTAAAAGCTAATTGCTTTTCGATTAGTTTTAACTTCACTATGAGATTTCTTAAGTGCTAACATCTTCTCTTTTGCTCGCTTGGAGCGTTTTTGCTTTTGTTTCTTGAGCTTAAATATTTTCTGTGCCTGAAGAGAGGCTTTTCCCCTCACACGTTCATCAATTTTTTGAATCAATAATTTGTAAGCAGAGAGTCTGTTCTTACTTTGTTCACGATGTTTCTGACAGCGTACTTCAATACCAGTTGGTCGGTGTTTCAGTAATACCGTACTAGAGGTTTTGTTAATTTTCTGCCCCCCTTTACCTCCACCACGAACAAATTGTTCTTCAATGTCTGCCGGGAAGATGCGAAGCCTATCCGCTAATACTTGATATTGTTCCGGTAATGTAGTCCAGAAGTTCATGTGTTTGTAACAACTGAATAGACTGTAACGTAGCGAGTTGAAAGTGGAAAGTGGAGAGTTGCCACAACCTGGTCTTTTTGGGAAGAGCTTTGCCAGTTCACGTTTATCATCTTTGGCTCACAATCAATTCATCCTGGGCAAAACCCAGTGGCAGAGCTTGCCCTGAGCCTGTCTAAGGGAAGGATGTTGTAGACCTGCAGTTTTGGGGGGATTATGAAGTCTGATGCCTGAATTCGCCATTCGCACTTCGCAATTTGAGAGTAGTTGTTCTTCCCATCTAATAGTAAATCAGTTATACTGTAATGAAGGTAAAAGTTCCTAAAATAAAAACATATGCCAAAAACAAAGAAGAAGGGGCAGGTCGCGCGCAAGTTAGTGACTGCCAAATTAGCACCAGTTTCCAAGCTTCCAGGTAGCTTGATCATCGTAGAAGGAATTGATGGGTCCGGTAAGAGTACCCAGCTATTGATTTTGAAGAGTCTATTAGAAGCTAATGGCTTCGCGGTAGACTTGTCTGAGTGGAACTCTTCTTTGGCTGTTAAACCTCTTAATAAGAAGATTAAAGCACAACGAGACCCAAGTCAGTTAGTTCATCCTCGCACCTTTCATATGACACATGCTGCGGATATGGCTGATCGTTATGTGAAGTTGATTCGTGGAAGCTTGCGTGCTGGTAAGATCGTTCTTTGCGATCGTTATATGTATACCGATATTGCTCGTAGTGTCGCTCGTGGTGTTGATGAGGAATATATCAGAAAGGTATATCAATTTTTACCTAAACCAGATTTGGCATATTACTTCCGTGTACCAACTGATGTTGCTGTGCAACGTGCTACTGGTCGTGCTGATTTGAAATTCTATGAAGCTGGTATGGATTTGGCATTGTCACCTAATATTTTAGAAAATTTCCGTCTCTTCCAATCAAAGGTGATTGCTAACTATGAACGTTTAGCAAAACAAGATGGTTTGGTAGTAATTGATGGTACTAAGGCAGTCTATGCTACTACCCCAGAGGTAAAAGATGCTCTGCGAACATTCATCAAGCGCAAATATTCAGTATCAATGATGTAATTCCTATGAAAACTTCTAAAACCAAAACTATGTCTACTAAAACTAATAAATTGAAAGGGAAGTTGATCGTATTCGAAGGTATCGACGGCTCTGGCAAAAGTACTCAGATCAAAAGAATTAAGAAATATATCAAGAACCAGTTTGATCGCGATGTTGTGGTTTCTAGCTGGAAAAGTGCGCCTATCGTTAGCGACTACTTGCGCGATTTGGACAAATTAGATGAACAACCATCTCCATTGGCTCTTAGCTTAATCATAGCTGCTGATCTCAATGAGCGTGTACAAAAAGAAATTGTACCAGCGTTGGAACGTGGCAAAGTGGTGATCTGTGATCGCTACACTTACACGGGTTTAGTCAGAGATAAAGTAGTAAACAATATCGATACAGCGTGGCTCGAGGATATTTATAGCTTCGCACCAAAACCAGATATGGTTTTTTACTTCCAAGTAAACGATGCTACTTCAGTAGAGCGTGTTGATCAACGTATGCAAGAGGGGCTTGCTCGTTTGGTTAAGAAACTTCGTAAAAAACACGGAAAAGTCTCTGAAAAGAAAATTAGTAAATTGATCGACAAATTGAAGGGATCAATGACTAACGGTTCTACTGCCGGCTCAATGGTTGATACTATTCAATCATTAAGAAAAGGCGAGCGTATCTATCAAGTAAATGGTGACCCATTAACTGAAGAAATTGCTCAGCAACAACGAATGGAGTTAGTGAATCATTTGATTGCTGAATACAATGCCATTGCTAAGAAGCAGCACTTTGTAGAGGTAGACGCAATGAAGCCAATTAATGATGTGTCATGGCAAATCGAGCAATCATTACAAGGACTGCTTGGTAAAAAGGCCTAAACACTTTCATTGCTTTTTCAAAGCCTCTAGTCTTGATTTCAAGGCTAGGGGTTTTTTGTTAAATGAATTAGCTGGTTTGAGTTGAATTCTCACTTCTGCCTGCATTAAAAATTCGCCATTCACACTTCGCAATTTTGAATCAACAAAAAAGCCCCGTCCCTATTGCTAGAGAAGAGGCTTGATTGTTGATTGCGAACGTTTACTAAATCTAACTTAGTTTACGTTGAGAGTGATACGATCTTCAGCACGTGAGCTAATCGCATTAAGACGAGCGACCAAGTCTACACTTTCAGTGACAGAAGATGCTTTATAACTTCCCACATATACTCCATCCTCAGTGTTGAGTACGTTAACTCGGAGTCCACTACTTGGAGAGATCGAATTAACAGGATCAAGGTTTCCACTACCACGAGCTATTTCTAGTTGTACTAATGGATTACCAGATGGGCCTCCGGTCACTCTCACTGGAGTGCCATAATCATCAGTGACTATGATTGTGAGGGGGACGACATTAGATGAACCTAGACGACTTGGCCATGCATCCAGTTGGATAGTTGGATCTTGGATACGATAGCTAGCTGTGCTTTCAGGGTTAGTAGCTTGGTTTAAGCTTACTTTCAGTGAAATATTTCCAGCAGCTACTGTACTTGTAGTATCTACATTGAAGAGATAAAGACCGCTACCAACTCCAGGGACTGAAGGAGTTATAGATGCATCGTGTAGTAAATCTGTAGATGTACAACCGGTGCCGACTGAAGAAACAATTCCTGTATGGATGTTGGCTTGAATATCACCAACATCAGATCCAGAACGGGTTATTGCAAATGCGTTGAAATTGTTGGTTGGGAAAGCACCAGAGCCATCGCCAAGTCTACAGTTGTTGAGGCCAGTAACAGGATCGTTGTTTTGATCTCTAACGAATGCAATCAACGTATTATTCCATTCTGGCATCGTGCTTGAGAGATTGAATTCAGTTGTTACCCGATTTGGAACAATGTTCACTTGTACCAATGGAGCTTGAATTTCTACACCACTTGAGTCATGGAGTTCTACTCTCCATTCAGCACGGTCAGCACGATCTTTGGCCTGAGCTACCATGAAGTATGCTCCAGCACCGAGATTATTGAGAATGTAATGTTGAGTGGTTTCATTTGCTACTCCGTTGTTTGTTCCTGCTGGAACAGCACCGCGGCTATATACATAGATGTTCTCACTAGTACTTGGATTAACTGATAAGTATCCAGCCAAACCAGGAACTGTTGTAGTACGGTTAATACCAATAGATGTTTCTGTACCCGGAGCGATGCCACCATTACGAGTAGTAACACAACCACTAGTACTTATTAGATTAAATTCGCCATTGTTATTAGCAGGAGCAACAGCACCAGAAGCAGTACAAGAAAGACCAAATCCACGACTATCACGAGCGAAGATAACTGTAGGAATATCTTGGTTGATACCAACTTCTTGTGACATTGGCATTACTGTGAGTTGACGTGCTTCACTAGGAAGACCACGAGTAGCTACGACAGTTACCTGTCCTTGAGGTTGTTCAGCACGAGAAAGGTCAGTTCCACGAAGATTGATTGTCTGATCACGTTCAGTGACGGACTCTGGCATGAGTACTTGAGCGATATACCATCCTGAATCAGCATAGGTCGCGCTAACACTCTCACAGTCAAAGCTTGAGGAGATAATGTTCACGTCACCAAAGAATGATGCCAAAGGTACTTTAACGTTGCCATTGGTTGAGCTGATTACATTACCGGCATTTTTGACATAACAGATACGATCCATAGTTGCGCTATTTTCAGCTATAACAGGAGTGGAATCAATATCAGTTCTGATTCGACCATCGCCACCATCAATTTGGAGACGAAGTTCTTCCCCAGTGACCGGTTTGCTACCATCACGAATACGAGCTAGAACAGTAATCATTTTACCACTTGTGGCTCTTGCTGCAGATGTAAAGAGTTCTACTTGTGGTTGGCGAACATTCACATTGAAGCTTACTTCTGCTTGTCCAATAGCACTGATATCACGACATTTAACCGTGAGTGTGCCACTAGCACTACCCGCAATTACATTAAGAGCGTAAATACCAGTAGAACCTACAACGTAGCTAGCTTGTACAACTGTGCCACGGATACGTCCGCCTGTTGTGCTATTAGCAACACCATCCAAGATAGCACTTGAGGTAGCACCAGACACTAAACGACATTCTATTTGGTCGATAGTGATACTACTAAGCAAACTCATAAGGGGACGGTTGTTCTCATCCAAAGTCTTGATCAATACTGGAGCAATATTTTGCTCAGTAGCTGTACCTGCAGTAATTTGAGCTGAGTTGCGAGTCAAAATGTTGTTGTCATACACTTTAGCCTCTAGTTTTACCAAATCTACTTGGATAGTTACTTGGGTAATTAATGCTGGGCTGGTAGAACGATCCAATACCTGGATTACTACTGGTCCTGCATTTTGAGTACTGAGAGGAATAAAGTGAGCAAAATAACGACCATTAATACAGCTTGATGCGTCGAGCGTTAAAGATCGAACACCTGTAGCTGGAGGAAGAACAACTGTTGATGCTAAATGGCCATTACCAGAGCGGATAGAGTACACGAGTGTATCTCCACATGATGGGTCCCCAGCATCGTCATACACAAATGTTTCAATTGTTGAAAATCCTGTTAGAGGGTCAAATTCCATGGGACTTCCCGCCATACTAGCTCCAGTTGGAGTTGCTGAGTATGTTGCAAGAATATGATCATCAGTAGCACGGACATGGAGTTCACCAACACCAGCAATAGCAGCTG
>CAZDKI010000012.1:0-30121 GCA_964506115.1 uncultured Candidatus Peribacteria bacterium
GCAAAGTGAGCGAATGCTTTGTTCGCATCAGCCATACGATGAGTATCTTCCTTCTTCTTGATTGCACCACCTTGGTTTTGGCATGCATCCAAGAGTTCAGCTGCTAAACGCTCAGCCATGTTTTCACCGCTGCGTTCACGTGCTGCACCGATAATCCAACGTAAAGCCAAAGTCTGACGACGATTTGGTTTTACTTCTACTGGAATTTGATAGTTAGAACCACCAATACGTTTAGCCTTTACTTCGATTACTGGAGCTACATTTTCAAATGCTTGAGCAAAAATTTCGTCAGCATTCTTTTTAGTAGCACGGATCTTTTCGAAAGCTTGAGACACAATCTCTATAGCAATTGATTTCTTGCCGCGAGTCATGATCATATTGATCAACTTTTCATTGAGAGTAAGAGAGCGTTTTTTCATACACTATTATTTTTTAGGACGTTTGTTACCATATTTGCTGCGACCTTGGCGACGAGCATCGACACCGGCAGTATCGAGACTACCACGAACAATGTGATAGCGGACACCAGGTAAGTCTTTTACACGACCACCACGGATCATCACTACTGAGTGCTCTTGGAGATTGTGTCCTTCACCTGGAATATATGCCGTTACCTCAAGACCATTGCTCAATTTGACACGAGCGATCTTGCGGATAGCAGAGTTAGGTTTCTTAGGAGTCATGGTGGTTACTTTTGTACACACACCGCGCTTCTGAGGAGCACCACGTTTGAGACCGACATCAGTCTTTTTCAAGACATTGCGGGCAAATTGGAGTGCTGGTGATTTAGATTTAGCCCAAATCTTTTTTCTGGGCTTTCTAATAAGTTGATTGATTGTTGGCATAATATTTCTAAGCTGAGGTAAATTAACGAAAGGTATAGGTTGAGTCAAGCAAAAGTTACACCATGGCGGTGATTTCTTCTTCAGTAAGCGTTTCTTGCTCTACTGGTTTACCGGTGACATCATTTTGGAAAATACGACCAGCTTTGATTAGTCGACCGATGATTACATTTTCCTTGAGGCCACGAAGGTGGTCTATTTTCTTGGTCACAGATGCTTCCACCAAGACACGGATAGTTTCTTGGAATGAGGCTGCTGATAACCAACTTTCAGTTGTTAGTGAAGTACGAGTGAGACCGAGGAGGAGGCGTTCGAAGCGAGCTGGTTTTTGACCATTTTCGACTAACTTCTTATTGATATCCTCAACCTTGAGATAGCTCAAAACCTGACCTGGTAAGTATGCAGAATCGCCACTGTCGAGGATACGAGCCTTAGAGAACATTTGGCGGACAATGATTTCTACGTGCTTATCATTAAGTGTTTGACCTTGAGAAGCGTAGATGGTCTGTACTTCGTTGATGATGTATTTCTGCGCAGTCAGAATGTCAGTGAGGTTGATCAAATCAATGAGATTCAAGTGACCTTCAGTGATAGTTGTACCTGCTGGAACATTACTGCCAGCTGTGACTTTGATCGTCTCACGTGAAGGAATGGTGTATTCACGTTTTACTAACTCAGTATGAGTGATCACAATCTTACTACCCTCAACCTTAGTTTTGCCGCGGTTGATGACCCGAATTACTTCTTGATTCTTGTGGTTCTTGGCGATGATTTCACGAGGTCCTACGATCATGCCGTCTTTGACTAAGCTTGTATAACCCTCAATATCGTATTCATCACTGCCTAATTTATCAGCAGTGACAGTAATAATATGCTGGTTGTTTGCTTGTTCTATACTGACTGTTCCAGAGATCTCTGCTAGTACTGCCTGAGTCTTTGGGGCACGTGCTTCGAAGAGCTCTTCGACACGAGGAAGACCTTGAGTAATATCTTTGACATCGGCTACACCACCAGAGTGGAATGTACGCATAGTCAACTGAGTCGCAGGTTCACCAATACTTTGAGCAGCAATAATACCTACTGAAGCACCAAGGTCGACAGTCCGGTTGTAAGCGAGATCACGACCATAACAGCGACGGCATACACCTTCGATTGTCTGACATGTGATCACTGAACGTACTGAAACGGTAGCTACATCGCTCTTCTCAATAGTCTTTACTAAATCTGAATCTACCTCCACACCTGCTTCAGCAATCACCTCACCAGTCTTACTATTAACTACTGCCTTAGCTAAAGTTCTGCCGAAAATTCGGTTGTTGAATTTCTCACCACTGCGTTTGCACTCAGCAACATCGATTGGGTTGGATTCAGTTGTCTGACAATCATCTTCACGAATAACAATATCCTGTACAGCATCAACTAAACGGCGAGTGAGGTAACCAGCATTAGCAGTTTTGAGCGCTGTATCAGATTTACCTTTACGTCCTCCGTGAGTGGCGATGAAGTATTCCAATACTTGGAAACCTTCGATGAAGTTTGATTTGATTGGTAACTCGATAGTCTTACCAGCTGGATTGGCTACCAATCCTTTCATACCAGCAATCTGAGCTACCTGTGCCCATGAACCGCGGGCTCCAGAATCGACAATGGTATAAAGAGTACTATTGTGATCCACAGTATCTGTAATCACTTTAGAAATTTCACCCTTTGCAGTATTCCAAATCTTCAAAATATTGTTGTATCGTTCATCATCAGTGACTAAACCTTTGCGGTATTTGCGACCAACTTCAGTTACTTTTTCAGTTGCCTTATCCAAAATTTCATACTTTATTTGAGGAATAGGGAAGTCATGAAGGGCAAGAGAAATACCAGATTTGGTAGCAAATTTGAAACCAACACGTTTGATTTCATCTGCAAGTAAAGCTGTTTGTTCTGGACCACACTTCTCGTAACATTCACTAACTAAAGTTGCTAATTCCTTCTTATTCATCGTCTTGTTTTGGAAGCCTAACGCTTCAGGCAAGAAGCTATTGAAAATCAATCTACCAACTGTAGTGTCGATAATGACCCCGTTGTGGCGAGCTTTAATCTTGTCTTGTAAGCCAATATATTTGAGGCGGTAAGCAGTAATTGCTTCATGAATATTCACGAATACCATTTTGGTATTCGTTGGACCGTCCTTAGTCAAATGGTAACAACCAAGCACCATATCCTGTGAAGGAGTGATTACTGGTTGACCATCTGATGGTTTCAGTAGATTTTGGGCTGACAACATAATAGTGTGAGCTTCCTCTTGCGCTTGTGCTGATAGAGGTAAGTGCACGGCCATCTGGTCTCCATCGAAGTCAGCATTGAAGGCTGAACATACTAATGGATGTACTTGAATTGCTTTTCCCTCGATCAATACGGGTTGGAAAGCTTGAATACCCAAACGGTGAAGAGTTGGAGCACGGTTTAAGAGCACATAATGATCTTTGGTGATTTCTTCCAAGGCATCCCATACTTCAGAGCGCTCCCATTCAATCAATTTCTCAGCATTCTTAATATTGTGAGCATGTCCTTTAGTAATCAAGCGGCCAATAATGAAAGGCTTGAAGAGTTCTAGGGCCATTTTTTTTGGCAAACCACATTGATGCAGTTTCAACTTCGGTCCAACTACAATTACTGAACGACCAGAGTAATCTACACGTTTACCCAATAAGTTTTGGCGGAAACGTCCTTGTTTACCCTTGAGCATATCAGAGAGACTCTTGAGTTGTAATCTAGCTGATCCTGTTTTGGTAACCGCACGTCCAGCACGAGCAGAATTGTTGATCAAAGCATCCACTGCTTCTTGCAACATACGCTTTTCATTGCGACAGATTACTTCAGGAGCTCCAATTTCTAGCAAGCGACGAAGGCGATTGTTGCGGTTAATAATACGTCGATACAGATCATTGAGATCTGAAGCAGCATAACGACCACCATCCAATGGAACCATCGGACGTAAATCTGGTGGAATAACTGGCAAAATAGTCATTACCATCCATTCAGGCTTGATATTCGCCTTGATCATATTGCCTACCAGCATCAAACGTTTACTGATCTTTTTACGCTTTTGACCTTGAGCAATTTTAAGCTCTTCGAGTAATTGCTTCAAAAGAGCAACTAAGTCGATGTTTTGAATGACGTCACGAATTGCCTGAGCTCCGATACCAGCACGGAATACATGACCGAACTTCATGGAGAGGTCACGGTATTTGAGCTCAGAAACGACACTATATTTCTCAATACATTTTAGATCCTCTTTAGCAGATTCGAAGTTTTCAGTAAGTACTTTCAGCTCTTCAGCTTGAGCCTCTTGAGCAGCTTGTACTGATTTTTGGTCAGCTTTGTTTACTTTCAATTCATTAGACTGTTGTTCGTAAGTTTCTTGAATGCGCTTAGCACGGTTTTTATAGTCATGTTCTAGTTCTTTAACAGCTGAGTTCTTCGCTTCTTCATTGACATCTTCGATAATGTAGCTAGCGAAGTAGACTACTTGTTCCAGAGTTTTAATTGAGAGATTGAGTAATAGACCGACTCGAGAAGGAGTAGAGCGTAAAAACCAGATATGAGTGACAGGAACAGCTAGTTTGATATGGCCCATGCGCTCACGGCGAACTGAAGAGCGGGTAACCTCTACCTGACATTTGTCACAAATAATATTTTTGTAACGAATCTTCTTGTATTTACCACAATAACATTCCCAGTTTTTGGTAGGTCCAAAAATCTTTTCACAGAATAGACCGTCACGTTCTGGTTTTTGAGTACGGTAATTAATGGTTTCTGGCTTCACGACTTCACCATATGACCAAGCAAGAACTTGATCTGGTGCCGCTACAGCCACTGATACTGCATCGAAATCATGAGGGATATAACTCTTCTCAGGTCGATTTAAAGTTTGGTTCATAAGCTAGAGAGCTAAAGTGTAAATATTAAGACTGTGAAGATGTGTCAACTGAAGTAGGCACTGGAGCTGGGGTCTCACTAGGAGCCTCTACAGCTGCTGGTTGTTCATTTGATACTGGAGCAACATTAGTACCAGAAAGGAAAGCTTCTACATTGCCTGTTAACAAAGCATTGAGATTGAAATCTTCATTAGGAACTTGGCCTTTTGGATAAAGTTCTACGTGGAGACCAAGACTTTGTAACTCACGCACCAATACATTGAATGATTCTGGAGTACGAGGCTTCTTGATTGGTTCAGATTTGACGATTGCTTCGTAGGCTTTTGATCTACCTAGAACATCATCAGATTTGATTGTAAGCATTTCTTGTAATGTGTAAGCAGCGCCATATGCTTCGAGTGCCCATACTTCCATTTCTCCAAATCTTTGACCACCATGTTGTGCTTTTCCTCCGAGAGGTTGTTGGGTCACGAGAGAGTATGGTCCGATTGAACGAGCATGAATCTTATCATCAACTAAATGTGATAGTTTCATGATATAAGTGATACCCACCAAGGTATGGTTATCAAATGGTTCACCAGTATTACCATCAAAGAGCTGTACTTTTCCTTGTTCAGAAACCCCTGCTTCTTTTTGTAAACTGCGAATAGTCGTTTGGGTAATACCATCGAGAGCTGGAGTCGCTACTTTGTAACCTAAAATTTGAGCTGCTCGTCCTAACTCTGCTTCCAAAATCTGACCAATGTTCATACGACTCACTACACCCAATGGGTTTAATATTACATCGACTGGAGTACCATCTTGGAGATATGGCATATCCTCGACTTTGACAATACGAGAGATAACACCTTTATTTCCGTGACGCCCAGCAAGTTTATCACCAGCTTGTAAGCGTTTGATTTGCGCAACACTAACGATTACTTGGCGGATCACACCTGTAGGTAATTCATCGCCTTTGTCGCGAGAAAATTCTTTAATACCAACTACTTTTCCTTGGCTGCCTCCTGGCATACGCAAGCTGCTATCCTTTGATTCACGTGCTTTTTCACCGAAAATTGCTCGGAGTAGACGTTCCTCAGCAGTGAGCTCAGTTTCACCTTTTGGTGTCAGCTTACCGACTAAAATGTCTCCTTCTTTTACTTGAGCGCCAATGCGGATACTACCTGTTTCGTCGAGATCTTTGAGCTTGTCTTCGCCGATATTTGGAATATCACGAGTGATTTCTTCAGGTCCTAGTTTGGTATCGCGGACATCAATTGGATAATCTTCAATGTGAATTGAAGAATAACAATCACGACGGATAATATTTTCAGAAATCAAGATAGCATCTTCGAAGTTGCCTCCTTGCCATGGCATATAAGCCACTAGGAGGTTGCGTCCAAGTGCTAGTTCACCATTGTCTGTAGCGGCACCGTCAGCAATAACTTCATCTTTAGCTACTTTTTGATTCTTCTCAACAATTGGACGTTGGTGAATACAAGTACCTTGGTTGGAACGCGCAAAGTTATGCAATTCATAATTCACTTTTTTACCAGAATTGGTAATCATGGTGATTTGACCAGCATCTACATAAGAAACAGTACCTGCTTCTTCAGCTACTACTACTTGGCGTGAGTTAACAGCTGCCACACCCTCCATACCAGTACCAACAATTGGTGACTCAGGATTGATGAGCGATACGGCTTGACGTTGCATATTAGAACCCATCAAAGCACGCGCACCTTCATCATGTTCCACAAATGGAATCAAAGACGTAGATACTGATACTACTTGTTTAGGCGAGATATCGATATGAGTAAGATCTTTGATGTGGTAGAGAGCTGTGTCTTCATCTTTACGAGCGGAAATACGGTTTTCAATAAATTCACCTACATCATTGACTGGGGTAGTAGCTTGAGCGATGACGAAATTAGTTTCTTCATCGGCGTCATAGTACTGCACTTCATCAGTGACGAATGGACGAACAGGAACTTGTTTGAGATCTTTAATTTTCTTTAAAGTCTCCATTTCCTTCTTGCCAATAACAGTACGGTCAGCAACTACTACTTTACCTTTGCTGTCTAAAATTTCTTCACCAATACTATGACCAAGGAGTTTGTCACTGCCATTGGGAATAAATTGAGAAATCTTACGGTATGGAGTTTCAATAAATCCATGCTCGTTGAGCTTGGTATAAGTAGCTAACTGCAATACGAGACCGATATTTGGTCCTTCAGGTGTAGCAATAGGACAGATACGACCGTAGTGTGTGCGGTGCAAATCGCGGACATCGAAAGAGGCACGTTCGCGAGTAAGACCACCAGGACCAGTAGCAGATAAACGACGCTTGTGCTCCAATTCTGAAAGTGGGTTGGTTTGGTCCATGAACTGTGAAAGCTGTGAGCTAGCATAGAACTCTCGCATAGCAGCAATGATTGGACGAGAGTTGACTAATTGAGTAGGGACAACAGTCTCGAGATCCAATACTGTCATACGATCTTTACAGATACGTTCAGTACGGAGTAAACCGACACGGAATTTATTTTGAGCTAATTCTCCTACTGGACGAATACGACGATTGCCAAGGTGATCAATGTCGTCTTCTACAGCATCAGGAGTATTATTGAGACGAATAATTTCTTTGATAATCAAAACCAAATCATTGAGTTGAAAAATGCGGTGTTCTCGTTCAATTGGAGTATTGATGGCGAGACGTTTATTGATCTTATAACGTCCAACTCTACCAATGTCATAATGACGATAGTCAAAGAACATTGTTTCCAAAAGTGTCTTAGCATTCTCAGAAGTTGCTAAATCACCCGGACGGATACGTTTGTATACTGCTTGTAATCCCTCATCTTCATTACTCGTAGGGTCACGTTCTAATGTCGCCAAAATATAGTCTGTCTCGGTATTGCCTTGGACATCTTTGAATAAGTCAATAATGTCTTTGTCTTTGCCATAACCAAGTGCTCTGAGGAAAGCGGTTACTGGTACTTTACGTTTGCGATCAACCTTTACGGTGATCACGCCACGTTTGCCAGTCTCGATTTCTAACCACGCGCCACGATTTGGGATGATCTTGGCACCAAAAAGACCAGTAGCGTCATCCTTAGTAAAGATTACTCCAGGTGAACGGACAATCTGACTGATTACCACTCTCTCTACACCATTGATGATAAAAGTAGCACGAGGAGTCATCATTGGGAGGTTACCCAAAAATACTTCTTGTTCTTTTACTTCACCAGTGACTTTGTTGATCAGTTGAACCTGACAACGTAAAGGTGCTTCATAAGTAATATTTTTCTCTTTTGATGTTTTCTCATCATATTTAGGTTTATCTAAAGTATGATTGAGGAAGTGTAGTTCCAAATTTTTGCCTGTGAAGTCTTGGATAGGGCTGATCTCATCTAAGAGCTCAGATATACCGGCATCCAAAAACCATGCATAAGAGTTGAGCTGTACTTCGATCAAGTTGGGCAATGGCAAAATATCGCTTTTTTGATTGAAATACTTGCGTGGGGTAGTCTTTACCATAAGGGTGGTAAGTAGTTCTTTAGAAATGTAGTTGTGACAGGGTGCCAATCATATCTCTGGGTTTTGGCCACAGACGACCGTCGGCTCAGGAGCGTGTGATGTGAATATAGAGATGCGAAGCAAATGTGTCAACAAAATTTGCCCTATAAGAAGCACTGTAAGGTGATTACTTTGGTATAATGGTAGGAAAACACAAATACATATGCGAAAAAAAACTGATACAAAAATACAAAAATTAGGTCAAAAAGTAGCCATTGCAGTGATTGTTGTGGGTATGCTTTTCCCACTTGTAGCCCATGCAGACAGTACCGAATCTATTTTGGTTTCTGATCTAGAGTGTGTGGTTACTGCTTATTATCAACCTGTGGCAGGTCAACAGAATTATGCTAAAGGCAACTTCGAAGCGGAAGTAGCGATGAATGGAGATGACACTACGGCTAATGGTAGTAAAGTGAAGTTAGGTACCGTAGCTGCTCCACCACAGTATCCATTTGGTACTATTGTTGATATTGGAGGGTTTGGTGTCGGTGAAGTGACTGATCGTGGTGGTGCTATCAAAGGCAATCGTTTCGATATCTGGGTAGGAAAAGGAGATGAAGGCGTGGCACGCGCGACTAACTGGGGCAAACGTACTACTAAATGTACTGTTTATTTGCCAGGCAGTACGGTGCCTAGTGACGTAAAAAACAGAATGGGAACTTATAATTTGCCCAGCGCTGCCCTACCAGCTGACTATTGGCAGAGTAAGCAGTCGATGGGGCATAAAAACCTAGGAGTAGGGGATAATGATGAAGATGTAACAGTGCTTACCAAAATACTGAAACAATTAGGTTATGCCGTAACCGTGGGACCAAACTTTGATAGCTCAGTAGAAAAAGCAGTAATCACTTTTCAAGTAAATAAAAACATTGTCGCATCCAAAGATGCGTATGGTGCTGGTGTCGTTGGTCCGCGTACATGGCAAGCACTTTTAGCAAGTGAGGGCGCATCATTAGATTCTAGTGATATTGCTGTGCCTTATAGTAAGGCTACTACTAGTCAATCAACCCCAGATGCTACTGCAACTACCGGATCAGGAAATATGCTCAGCTTCAACTTAGAGTTTGGTGCTGAGGGTGAAGAAATTTCTAAACTGCAGGAGAACCTTCGGCTTTTGGGCTACTTCGATGGGCCGACTATTACTGGTTATTTCGGACCTGCGACCAAGTCTGCTTTGATTCGATTTCAATTAGCTGAAAAGTTGATTACAGCAGCCGACGTAGAGGGTGCTGGTGCTTTTGATGCTGCTACTCGTACAAGAATGATGGCGGTACTTTTAGGAAAGACTGAACCGGTACCAGCCCCAGTAGTAGTACTTAAGAAGGGCAGTAAGGGCGCTGAAGTTTCTACTCTTCAAGAGAAATTAGCTAAATTGAAAGTCTATCAAGGTCCAATCACTGATTATTATGGTGATCAAACAGCTCAAGCCGTGACTGATTTCCAATCTCAATATAATATTCATTTAGATTCTGAGGAGGATCAAGGGGTGTTCAACACCAAGACTGCAACAAGACTTGATCAAGCTTTAGGTCTTGATATCAGTCTCAGCCCGGCATTTACGCGCTACATTGAACAATTTAGCTTAGTGAACGGAGTATTGAAGCATGGGCTGTAATAAGTTGAAAGTTGAAAGTGGAAAATTGAAAGTTTTGCGATCGAAAAGTCACCAATAAATTCATCCTGAGCAGAGCGCAGCGACGTCGAAGGATCTGGCCGATATGTAGCTCGAGAGAATTATGAGGTTTGAAATTCGCAACTCGTCATTCGCACGTCGCAATTAAAAGTTCTATTCCATGCTTTATTCCATCTCCTTAGCCAAAGTTATTGGACCATCATGTTTGATCATAGCGATCGCTATGTTGATGAACTCATCGGTTTTTCGGCAAGCTATCCAAGAATTTAGTCAAGGAGGACAAAAGATGTTATTACTTTTGGCTGGCGCTGTGCATGTAATGTTGGGGCTTGCTTTGGTTACTACTCATTCAGTATGGCAATGGAATTGGCAGCTGCTAATCACTATTATTAGTTGGTTACTGTTTTTGCGGGGGCTTTTTCTCTTATGGTTTCCTGAGCGGATTGTCGTGCTAACAAAAGCACTGCATCAGCGACGGTGGTGGCCGTATCTGGCGAGTGCTATTTTGTCAGTTGTGGGAGGTGTGCTGACTTATTATGGCTTTTTCACTAGTTGAAAACGGGAAATTACTTTTCCTTCCCAAGAGACTTCTTCTAAAAAATTAGTGATTGGTCTGATCCATGTGAGGTAGGGACTGTAGAGTGATTGATAAACAATAGATACACTTTCTGATGCTTCATCGAGAGCCACAGCAATAATGCGATATCTTTTATTGCTGTCTTTATAATGGCTATAAATTTGATCTGTTTGAACCTTGGCTTCAGCAGTTTTTACTAATTGTTCTAATGATTCACTTGATTGGTGTCCCATGTTTATAGAGGCAGTAGTGTGTTACCTCCTAAGAATGAATAAGGCATGGTTTCTACTTTCTCAGGTACAGTAACGTGAATGTCTTGATTGAGACTGCTGCTGTCAAAAGTAATTGTCATTGTTCCAGAAATTGGTTCAACTGAACTAGTAGGAATTTTTGCAGTGACATCACCTTTTACTAAACGATGACTACTATCAAGCCAAAAGTTGACCGTTGCTTGAGCTCCAGTATTTTTACTTCCATCCTGAATTCCCATCAGTTGATTAACCTTCTGATCATCTAGGGTTACTTTATAGTGATAACGAGTATCTGATCCATTGATATCAGTGCCAACGAATGTGGATATTGCTACTAATTGATCGATAGTTTCGCTGTCAGGTCCGGCCATCAACATATCAGCTGAAGCAAGCATCCGGGTATCACCGATTGGTAATGCGAACCAGCGACCAGTAATGTTTTTCTGAATATCTTCATTCATAGAAGCAGAAAAACCAGCAAAGTTCATTGCTTGGAGATTGCTGATTCTTACATAACCTTTGTCTTTCAATACTATTTCGCCGCTCCCTTGCACTGAACCTACTTCAGTATGTACTGATCCATTGATGCTGAGGCTAAGCTCTGGTGTCTCCATGGTTTTAATATTTACCCGTCCTTGGCCATGAAGGTTGATTTTCATGGTATGAAAATCTTCATAAGGGTCAGAGTTCTGTAGATCAGCGGTAATACCTACTTTGAAATCACCACTACAAATACTAACAGCCGAGTCACATGGTTTTGGCTCCATCAATACTGGTTTTGGTAGGCTGTCATAGCCGTAATCGTCTTCATAATCATAACTATCATAGTAGTTATCATCATAGTAATCATCAGTATATTCTTGCTCTTCTAAAAGGCTACAGAGAATATACGCATGTTCGTATGCACGATATTCTACATCACACCACTGACCTTTTTGGTCACGAACATAAATTTCTTCGTTTGCTTGGAGATTGCCAATGGCTTTTCCTTGCATACCAGCTTGAGCCCGAATGTTCACGGTTACTTTGGCAGTATAGTAACCGCTCTCATAATTGCTGGCGGCAAATGTCTGTGGAATAAGCAAAACACTGAACAAGATGGCACTAAGAAACTTTTTCATACAGAGATGTGAAGTAAATCCTGGTCAGCATAGTCAAGATCTACCCGCTCAGTCAACTATCAGTTTTTGGTGCCAAAAGGCAATTGCTAATTTTTGCTGCTCTAAATAGTAGACTTTTTCGTGTTTGCTGATTTGATCAGTCTTGTCACTGTAGCTCAGTAAAGTACAGTCAACTTCAGCACTTTTGGCAAAGATATAGCTGTGGAATCGAGTGGCAATAAAGTAGTCGCACTGAGCAACTTGATGGTAAGCATCCAGTGTATTACTGCAAAGAGTAATTATTACCGGCAAATGAGTATGTCGTTCGATGAGTGGTGCTATTTCGTTCATCATGTCCCGATCATCAGGGTGATGCAGCGCAAAGGGAATTAGTCGTATTTTCTTAAACTTACTTTGATTCGTTGCTGTATCAATGAGACTAACCAACTGTTCCCATAATTGCTCACTGGTAAATCGATGGTTGGCTCGGATGTTGATACCTAATATACCTGATGATGTTTTTGAACTTGGTTCTGGTAAAAGCCCCCAAACTGGATCGGGGAGCACAGTAATTGGTTTGTTGGTAAAGCGCTGTGCTAGCTCCTGAGAAGATTGATCTCTCACTGTGATTATTTCCGCTCGTTTAAGAATTCCTTTTAACCACCAATGACTTAAACCACTTTTAATCGGTCCAATACCCACTGCCGCAATAGCAATACGTTTGCTGAATAGTTTGAAAAAAATGCTGCGTAGCCACCAAATAAATAAAGGACTAAGACCTTTTTGACCTACTTCTTGATCATGAAAAATGCCACCACCGCCAATCATTACTAAGTCATAGGTTTTTAGTATTTGGAGATTTTTTTGCCACTCACCCGTTTTTAATTGAGACCAAAGGCTACGAACCCCACTAGCAATCATCGGTCTTATTGTCTCAAAATCAGGATGAGGATCATTGAGTGTAGGGTGCTGATGAGAAAATAAAACCAAGGTGCTATCAGGAGCGGCTTTTTTGATTATTTTTGCTAAACCATCAGCAATTGCCTCGTCACCAATATTGCCTTGTCCATAACTACCAAAAATCGCGATTCGCATGATCAATCACTAATCAAAGCCATAGTAGCCACTCTTGATGTTTTAGGGAAGTGAACTATCCTGTAAACGAATAAACTTACCTCTTTTTTATGTCGTCTACTCCTAAGCGACGCTGGTTATCGCTGCTTCTCACTCTAGTAATTGTGATTTTAGTCATTGGTGGTAGTGCTGTACTTGGCTATCAATATCTTTTGCAGCCTCCACAAGTACTAGGTGATGAATTAGCAATTGGCCAAATTCAAAAAATTGATGTCAGTGCTCCGATCAAAATTAAGTTCTCTAGGGGGATGGATAAAAGTTCTGTGGAGCAAGCATTTCATATTTCACCAGCTTTAAAAGGAGAAACTAGTTGGGATGGGAATACGTTTATCTTTACTCCCGAAAAAAGTACGGTTCAGGCTAACAAACAATACAGCGTCTGGATTGATGCCAGTGCTCAAGATATTTTTCGCAAACAACTAAAAGCCTCTTTTTATCAGCAATTCGAAACCGCTGGTCCTCCCCAGGTAATTATGAATCTACCCCAAGGTATCGCTGAAAAAGAAAATTCACCGATTACTGTAGTATTTGATCGTCCGATGGTTCCCGTTACTACTTTAGCTGGTTCTACTAATTTGGGTTTTCCGCTCAAAATCGAGCCGAATGTTTCTGGAACATATAAATGGTTGGGTACCAATACCGTGCAATTACTGCCTGATCATTTGATGCCAGCTACTACCTATAAAGTAACTGTTCCAAAAGGAGTTACTGATCTTTACGGTGCTGCTTTAGCGCAAGATATGACATGGCAATTTGATACTTTGCACCCCAGTGTTCTCTTTACTTATCCACCAGATCAATACACCAAGGCAGGTAGTAAGACGGAAGTGAGTATTCGTTTCAATCAAAAGATGGAGCAACGTTCACTAGAGCAAAGTATTGATTGGCAAATCAAGGATAATAGCCAGAAAATTCCTTATACCTTAAAACTAGAAGAAGAGGGGACCAAGGTTCTCCTTACGCCTAATACAGCGCTACCAAAAGATAGTGAACTGTTAGTTATTTTGCATAAAGGAATCAAGTCTGCTGAAGGGACCTACACTCTTGCTGAAGACTACTCATGGTCTTTCCGTACGGTTGGTGATCCCCAGGTATTGGAAACTACGATAAAAGATGGTGAAATTTTGCCTTATGGCTACGGTATCGATGTTAGTTTTACTAATCCAATGGTTGATGAAGAAATTGATCAATACATCAAAATTGACCCCAAACCAGAGAACGTTAGTAATTCTATGTCTGCGTATGATGAAGGTTTGAGTCTTCATATTTCTGCAGATTTTTTACCATCGTCTAAATATAAGTTGACATTAAGCGGTAATTGGGCCGATACGTTTGGGCAAAAAATAGGTAAGGATTTAGTAATCAACTTTGAAACTGCACCTTTGCCATCAGATATCTCATTTATGGGCAGACAACGTTTTGGACTTCTGAATGGTTATCAGGAAAAATTTGAACAAATCTTACAATCAATCAATGTTGCTCAAGCAGATTTGACCTTGCGAAAGCTCTCTCGTGAAGAATTGTGGTCTCGATATTCCGCTATACGCAATTACTATTATGATCGCCCAGTGGCTGGGCAATTACTTAGTAGCTGGACAGTAAATTCACCAAATCCACTCAATCAAGTAGTCCAAATACCCGTAGATATTACGAATAAAGTACAAAGTTCTGGTACCTATGTGATGACCTTGAAGGGCAAAGATATTCCGCTTCAGGACCAAACATTTGTGATTAGCAAAACTTCACTGCTATTCAAAATGGGTGCTGATCAAGCTTTAGTGTGGGCTACTGATATCAAAACTGGTTTACCAGTGGCAAATATGAATATCGACATTCAAGATAATGTAAATCACACTATTCTTTCTGGTGTAACTGATCAGAACGGATTGTTTACGCAAAATTGGCCTGCAGATATTCGCATTAGTCTCCAAACATATAATAACTTGGATCTTTTAGTGTTTGGCACTAAAGATGGTGATTTTGCTGTCACCGGTAATGGTAGCATTTGGAGTCAGGGAATTGAGCCTTGGCAATTTAATATTAGTCCGGGTTATGTGGAATCAATGCGTACCTATACGATTACTGACAGACCTCTGTATTTACCTGGTCAATCAGTATTTTGGAAAGCGATGGCTCGTGCGGAAGTTGATGGAAAATACCAATTAGTGCCTACTGGTACCAAGGCTCATGTTGTCGTTACTAATAGTAAAGGTGATGTGATTGTCGAAAAGGATATGACTCTTGATGAGCATTCAACAGTTCAAGATTCATTTGCCTTGGCTAACGATGCTCAAATTGGCAGTTATTATATTCAAGTAGAAATAGACAATCATTATGCTAGTGCTTACTTCCAAGTACAGGAGTACAAAAAGCCGCTCTTTAAGTTAGATATCGGTAGTGATCATGAAGATTATATTCAAGGTGATGATGCAAAAGTAACTGTGGATGCTCGTTACTTCTTTGGATCAAGTTTAGCTAATGCCAAGGTGCATTATCGAGTAACAAGCGATGATTATTTCTTCTATCGTTTCGATGAAAATGGTCCAAGTTATAGCTTCACTGATTACGACTCAGCCTGTTTCTATTGTGACTGGGAGGGTAGAATGGATAAAACTCGCATGGAAGGAAATGGATATACTAATAGTGATGGTAAATTCATTTGGAGTATTCCTACTAAATTTACTGATGAAAAAGAGTCTCAAGTATTTAATGTTAATGTAGAGATCAAAGATCCTACTACTCAAGAAACTGTTTGGACTACGATGCAGTTTGTCGTTCACAAATCTGATACTTATGTCGGTATTGCTAATGATGTGTACCTGATCAAAAAAGGTGAAAGTGCAACATTTCCATTGGTCACTACCAATGTCCTAGGTAATGCTATTGCCAATGTCAGTGGTAATGTCGATCTTTATCAACGAACTTACAAGGTAATTAAGAAAAAAGCTGTTGATGGTTATTTTTACTACGAAACTAGTTACGATGATAAGTTGATGAAAACGGTTGCCTTTGTGAGTGGCAGTGATGGCCGAGCCCAAGCGACATTTACCATAGCTGATGGTGGTGACTACCATATAGTCGCTCGTGTACGTGACAACAAAGATCATGAAGCAAAAGCTGCAACCAATATTACGGTAAGTAGCGATCAGTACATTAGTTGGGATAGAGGAAATAGCGATCGTATGGAGATTATTCCTGACAAAAAGTCTTATGCCATAGGTGACACGGCAAAGTTGGTGATCAAGTCTCCATATGCAGGAGTAAAAGCTTTGTTGACGGTCGAACGCAACAATGTGATCGAAAAAAGAATAGTAGATTTACCTACCACAGCTACCGTGTTAGAAGTGCCTTTGAAAGAAGAATATTTACCAAATGTATTTGTTTCCGTAGTGGCAGTAAAAGGTCATGGACAAGACAATGCTCCTGGTTTCAAGGTGGGGTATATCAATCTCCGAATTGATAATGTAGCGCGAGCATTGAAAGTAACTATGACGCCAGATAAGCAGACCTATCATCCTAAAGATATGGTCAATTTGGATGTGTTGGTTACTGATCAAAAAGGAAAGCCGATGGTGGGAGATTTTGCTTTAGCGGTAGTAGACGAAAGTTTACTCGCAATTTTGGGTGAAGGTCGAGATGATATCTTGGAACGTTTCTTTGGTCAGCGTTCATTGGTCGTACAAACCTATGCCAACTTAGTTAATTTGATTGATCGAGTAGATGTCCAAAAAGGTGGTGGTGCCAAAGGTGGTGATGGTAATGAAGCTTTGAATAAGCGCAGCAACTTCAAGGATACAGCTTACTTCAATGCTCATATTGTTACTGACGCCAATGGCCGAGCGAACGTACAGTTCAATCTGCCTGACAACATCACTTCTTGGCAGCTCTGGATGGTCGGAGCTACTGATGATACATATGTCGGTAGTGAAAAGATCCATGTAGTAGCGCGTAAAGATGTTTTTGTAGAGCCGATGATTCCTCAGTTTTTGGTGGAAGGTGACCATGTCCAAGTAGGAGCGATAGTCCAGAACCTTACTGACAGTGGTGTTAACGGTAAGATAAGTTTAACTGTAAAGGGTAGTAATCTTACCAGTAACAATCAAGATCAAACTATCTCGGTCGGTGCTACAAACAAAAATACTGCTTCATGGACGGTAGAAGTACCTAATCAATCTAAGCAAGTAGTCTTTACTTATACTTTCAAAAACGATCAATACGAAGATATAGTAGAGAAAACTATCCCAGTATATCCTTATTGGACTCGCCAAACAGTATCATTTGGCAATGTTGTTCGTGGTAAGACTCTAGAAGAAATCGTACTCCCACTTGGAACTATCCAAGAAGAGGGGAACTTAAAGGTAAATGTAGCCTCATCACTGTTAGATATTAGTAAAGATCTGCTGCCTCAGTATCCTGACGATTATTATCATAGTTTATATAGCGATGTTGCTGTAGCAACTATTGGTGGGTTATACAAACAAGTCTCATTGCGCTCAGATCAACAGACTGAAAACGAATGGACCAAAGCAGTATCAAGCAGAATTCAAAGTATTTATAATTATCAACGTGGTGATGGAGGATTCTCATACTATCCTAGAGATATTGAGAGCGATCCATATCTTTCTGCGCAGATTTTAGAGGCATTCACTATTGTAAAAGGAAACTATACTGTTGATGACTGGGTAGAGAGTCGACTTCGAGATTATTTGAGTAGCTACTATGCCAATACAGAACTAGTATTATCTGAAGATGTAAATGCGTACGCAGGTAGTCGTCGAGAAGATGCAGAATTAAGATTGCGATCTGATGCTGATACTCTCGCCTACATTGCTAATGTGATGGGAGCTGATCCTGAGCGTGTCCTTTCGCTCCAACATCTAGAAGAACATCAGGATAAGCTTTCTCTCTGGGGACAGGCTCAATTAGCAATTGCTGCGCATGCTCAAAAACGTGATGACATTGCTAATAAGCTGAAGCAAACAATTGAGAATAAGTTGCTAACCACTGCAACTCAAGCTCATTTCGAGGAGGATAGTTACAATCCCTGGACCTTGGCTAGTCCTATCCGAACCAATGAAGCAATCTTGCGTATGTACCTCTATCTCAATGGAGATGAGAGAGTGGAAGCCAATCTCATTCGTTACATTCTGAGAAGTCGGACTGAACAAGGTTTCCGTTCTCAAGCAGAGTTAATTGATTGGTTAAAAATTAGTGCCGAATTCTTACAGTTCAAAGGAATGAACAAGAATGTAAACTGGGTGCTTGCACTCAATGAGAAAAATATTCCTACTGAAACCAAAATCACAGCTTCTGGTATAGAAAGTCAGATCACTGTTCCACTGACTGATTTCCAAGCAAATGGAGGTATCAATGCTTTAACCTTTGATCATACTGGTACTGGTGCTTTGTTCTATGAAGGTCTGCTTACTTACCAGGTGTCCGGTATCGAGGCTAGTCCGATCACTCAAGGTCTGGGAGTATATCGAGAGTACAATAAGCTTACTGATAATGAGAACCGGACCTCTATCACTTCAGCAAAAGTAGGTGAGGATATTAAAGTGACTATAACGGTGGTTGTCCCTGAGAATCGTTACCATGTCGTAGTAGAAGACTTCTTACCAGCTGGTTTACAAGCTTACAATGTGGATTTGAATCAAGTCTCTCCTGAGCAGAATCGTCTACTGGATGAGTGGCGCAAGACTAATACTAAAGATGAGAGTGACAGTATGGAAAATGACTACTATCCTTCGTTTTACTCTTGGTATTGGAGCAACCAAGAAATTCGTGCTGACCGTGTAGCTGTCTTTGCTAGCTACTTACCAAAGGGTGTCTATCAATTCTCGTATTTGGCACATACTACTTTACCTGGTAGCTATAAAGTCAGACCGGCGAGAGCATCACAACAATTCTTTCCAGATGTGTTTGGGGCTACAGGTGCCTCTACTTGGCAAGTATTACCTTAGTCCTCGTCGTAAAATACTTCTGATCCCTGGGGACCTTTCTTGATTACTAAACGATCAGGAAAGGTCTCTTTTAATTGGTCCACATGTGTGATAATCAGAATTAAGCGGAAGTACTGCTGGAGCTGGTGAATAATATGAGTGATCAAGTCATTCCCACTATCATCCTGAGAACCGAAACCTTCATCAATGACCAAGAAATCGACGCTGCCATGAGTATGTTCCGTAAGGAGTTTGGTTAGAGCGATCCGAAGCGCAATATCAATACGGAATGCTTCACCTCCACTAAAGAGTTCATATGCTCTAGTGCCAATGCTATCGCCAATCAAGATGTCTAATGTCTCGATTTGAGTATCACGATCGCTTTTGCTGGGCCTAGTAAGGCTGAGCTTGATACTCATTGTATGATCCGACAGGTGACTGAGTGTCTCATTCGCATATTGCTCCAGTCGAGGGATGCTTTCCTCAATAAGCATTTGAGGTATACCCTTATTACCTAGGGCTTCAACTAATAAAGTAAGCGCATTGTATTGTGCTTGTTGCGTAGTTTTTTTTTCTTGGAACTGAGCCAACTTGTTGTCTAAGTCGGTTTTGTCCTTTTCACGCTGAGCGATGAGTGCTTCAAGTTGAATTAGGTACTGATGCTGCTTTTTTAGATTATTCAATGCTTGTTCTAGACGAATAATTTCTTCTTGGTCACCAGCTTGTGGTCTTTGGCTTTCCAATATTTGTCGTTGTTCATTGATTTCACTTAATTCTGATTCAGCATCAGTGATGGTGCTTGCATGAAATTTTTTGCTTTGTTGTAGCTCCTGCAGCTTGAGACGCTTTTCAGTATGTTTATTTGCCAGTAGTTGAGCTTGTTGTAATTGCGTTCTTTTGGTCTTGATCATTTCCCAAGCATTTTGATCGAAACCGAGTGTGGTTAGCGCTTCTTTGAGGTTGATTAGGTCTTGCTCATACTTGGTTTTTTGGTCGGCTGTGTTTGATTGTAACGCAGCTAATTGTTGCAATAGACTTTCTTTCTGTGCCTGTTGTACTTCGTAACTATTCAAGGCACCTTGTTGAGCCTTTAATGTTGTTTGTAGCGCATCAATCTCAGTCTGTGATTGCGCTCTACCAGTAGAAGCAGTTTCTAATTGTGTTTTTAATTCTTGATAGGTTGCTAAGAGTGCTTCACGTTCCTGAGTATATTTTTCGGTAATGGTATGCTTGTGATTGCTGTCGATGTGCTGTTCACACAGTGGGCATTGATCATCGATTGTTGCTACTGCCTCTTTACGCTTATTAATTTGATTGCCTTGATCAATAATTGATTGCATTTGCTGCTCTAGCTTGGCAATAGTTTGAGCAAAGGCTAATTGTTCACCCTGAATTTGTTCTAACTGCTTACGCGTACTTTCTATATTGTCAGTAGTAACTGCTTCTGTGATCGTATTTTGTAAATGAGCAATTCTTGTTTGTAATGATTGTAGTTGGCTGTCGCTATCAGTAACCAATTTTTGTAATTGGGTTTGATTTGTTTGAATGCGATACGTTAAATCTTGGTGTTTTTGCAATAACTGTTCGTTCTCATGAAATTGCTGCTCTAAACTTTCCCAATCTTGATGGTTAATCGCTTGTGGAGCAGCTGCTAACTCACTGTGTAAGGTTATTAGCTCGGCCTCGATCTGCTGAATAAGTGACTGAGTATTACTAATTTTTTTGGTTAAACTAAGCTTTTTTTGTTCATTACTATCGAATCTCTGCTTCCATTCAGCTACTAGCTGGGTTTTGAGTTGCCATCCCTGTAGTGTTTTTTCTTGTTGTTCAATTTTAGCAGCCAAGTTAGCTGGATTTTGTTCACTTAAACTATTCTTCTGAAGGGTAATTTCTTGTTCATAGTGCCCTCTTGTTTGTTCTCCAGTAGCAATGTCACGCTCTAATTGAGCTAGTTCAATTTCAGTCTGTTTGAGGTTCTTCTTAGCTTGTTCGTGATATTGTGCATATTGTTCCAGTCCAAGTAGGCTTGCTAGAAGCTGTTTACGTTTAGTCGGGGATTTTTGGGTGAATTCTTGTGCTTGTCCCTGACGCAAAAAAGCTGAATTAACGAGTAACTCATAGTCTACCCCGATGAGCTCATCGATTCTCGTTTGGGTTTGAATGATAGTAGCATCAGTCAAGACAGTAATTGGTTCGGTTAAGCTTTGTAACTCGAGTACAGATACGAAGCTTTTGCCCTTTTTGCTTCGTTTTCGTACTACTCGATACGTTGCATCACGCACGACAAAGTCGAGGCGTACTTCCATATCGCTACTGCCACTATGCATGATGTCATTGTCTCCACCACTTCTAGTTTTGCCCCACAATGCCCACAAAATTGCGTCTAAAATTGAACTTTTCCCTGCACCATTTTTACCAATCAACAACAATATCTGATATCCAGTGAAATCAATTTCCACTCCCTGGTCGCCATAACTTAAGAAATTTTTGAGGTAAAGTTTGGCTGGATACATGGATTGAGTTTCAATGAATGAGTTCTTCGAGCACTTGGCGGGCTATAGCATCACGTTCTTGCTTGATCTGATCAGGGCTGCCGATCTGGATGCTGAGAGACATGCCAGGAGTGATATGGGCTGGTAGATGGGCTACTGGCCAACGTAGGTGTTCGCCAGTGTTCTCTACCTCGAGATCAGCATATGCACCATCGATATTTTTGACAGAAGCCGCTAGCAGATAGTGAGAAAGGGCTTGGCTAACTTGTTGGGTAATCATGAGCACTAATTGATATTAGCCCTCAATATACCACTCAAATGTAAGCTATCTACACGATATAGACAATCTTCCTTTACAAATAGTAGTAACATTGTGTTGTGGCGTGTGTTGTAATGTGTATTATTACAGTATTTTCTTTGGCTTTTAAGAGAGAGAACAGTGAGAACTTTGAATGTATTAGTTCGTTTGAGATCTTATTTCAATTCATTCTGAGCAGAGCTCAGGGGCAGGGCTTGCCCTGAGCCTGTCGAAGGGAAGGATCTGGCCGAAATGTGGATTGATGAATTGTGAAGCTTGATGCCCGAAGGCCTGATGCCTGAATTGTGTGTGGTAATTCTAAAATCTAAAATTGAGAATCTAGATTCTCAAGTAGGCTCAGCCAACTTGTCATTGGTAACTGATTTGCTAGCTGTCATCATCGAACAGAGTTGGGCCAGATCCTTCGACTCCTCCCGCATGCGCTGGATACGCTCAGGATGAATTAATGGGGATTCTTCTTTTGTATAACTCTTCACTCTCAACCGAATGCTGAACTCTGCCTTGAAAATTCGCACTTCGCAATTCTGAATTCGCAATTTTATTATGCTGTCTGATTTCTGAATTCCCATTTTTTGAATTTGGTGTTACATTCACCCTGCTCAAAAAATAAGAGTTTATGCGTAAATATCACATTACTACGTACGGCTGTCAGATGAATGTATCTGATTCAGAGAGAGTATCCGCAATTTTGGAAGCGATGAATTTTACTCAAGCAGAATCTGAAGCAGATGCTGATGTTCTTATTTATAATACTTGTTCTGTTCGCCAGAAATCAGAGAATCGCATTTTGGGAAGCCGAGATAAATGGCAAGAACTAAAGCGTAAGAATCCTAATCTAGTGATCGGTGTTACTGGTTGTATGGTGGCTCATAAAGGTTACAACTTCAAACACAAGCTACCCGAGGTAGATATTACTTTTGATATTCAAGAGTTACCTAATCTACCTCAGAAGTTAGCTAAAACCATGGGAGTTGATCTCAAGCTGCCTGAATATAGTGACTATCTCAATATTGTGCCGAAGACTAAGAATAACTTCCAAGTGTATGTACCTATCATGACTGGATGTAATAACTTCTGTAGCTTCTGTATCGTGCCTTTTACTCGGGGACGTGAACAGAGTCGTCCAGTAAAAGATGTACTTGATGAAATCAAAGCTTTTGTGAAGACCGGTGCAAAAGAGGTGACCTTGCTTGGGCAAAATGTAAATAGTTTTCGTGGTAGTAAAGAAGATGGTAAGCCTGCATCATTTGCCTATCTCTTACAACAGGTGGCAGATATCGATGGTATTGAGCGCATCTTCTATACTTCTCCTCATCCCAAAGATATGAAAGAGGATATGATCAAGGCTCATGCTGCGATTAAAAAGCTCTGTCCTACCGTTCATTTACCAGTACAGTCTGGCTCTTCCAGTGTCCTGAGAAGAATGAATCGTTACTACACCAAAGAAAGCTACTTAGAATTAGTCAATCGTTTCTACGAAGCAATCCCTGGCATCACCATTACTACGGATATGATTGTCGGATTCTGTGGTGAAACTGAAGAAGAGTTTCAAGACACCCTTGATCTCTATCGCAAAGCCAAATTTGATTTGGTATTTTTAGGTATGTATTCACCTCGACCACACTCATTGGCTTTCAAGATGAAAGATGATATCTCTGCAGTAGAGAAGAAACGGAGATTCAACTTAGTCCATGCCCTTCAAGAAGATATTGTAGAAGAAAAGAACAAAGTATATTTAGGAAAGGTGGTACATGTATTAGTTGATAAAATTAAAAAAGGGGTAGCTTCAGGACGTTCAGAACATTTCAAATATGTAGAGTTTCCAGCCGACGATGTAAACCTGGGTGATATTGTGTCTGTAATCATTGATGAAACTTTGACATGGGTACTGAGAGGTCAAAAAGTAGCCTAGAACAGGCGATCACTTTAATTCAAAACCAACTCGAACTGGCACCACAGTTTTTGTTAGTGGTGGTTGGTCCTACTGCTTCAGGTAAAACAGGACTAGCTTTAGAATTAGCAAAACATTTTCCAATCGAAATTGTGTCAGCAGACTCACGACTGTTGTACAAAGGAATGAATATCGGTACGGCCAAACCTAGTACTGATGAACAAGCTCAGGTCCCGCATCATTTTATCGATATCTTGGATCCAGATCAGTCATTTTCTGCTGCCCAGTTTCAAAGCCAAGCAATTCCGATAATCAATAATATTTTGAAACGAGGGAAATTGCCACTACTAGTTGGTGGAACCATGTTATACATCGATGCGGTAGTTTATAACTATCAGTGGCCAGAAGAGAAAGAGGATCGGGGATTGAAGGAAAAGTGGCGGCAGAAAACGTTGGAAGAACTACAACTAGAAGCTACTAAGTTACGACCAGATATTGATCAATGGATAGATACTAAAAACCCCGTTCGCCTGCAACGGGTTCTTATGCATTATGAAGCCACAGGCAAATGGTTATGGGAAGAACAGCGTTTAGGAAATAAACTATGGCCTACTTTGATGCTTGGTCTTAATCCTGATCGAGAATTACTTAAAGAAAGAATTGCTAAGAGAGTTGATAAACATTGGCAACAAGGTTTAGTAGCAGAAGTTCAAGATCTCCTTAAGAAGTTTGATAATCAAGCCGAAGCCTTCTCTGGCATTGGTTACCAGCAGGTAATTGAATTTTTAACTGGTAAATGTTCAGAACAAGAAGCTAAGGTTGAAGTAATTCGAGCTACCAATGCTTATGCTAAGAGACAAATGACGTGGTGGAAAAGGAATCAAGAAGTCGTGTGGATTTAGTCTAACGCGAATATTAATCAACGTTTACCTGCTCTTACTCGTGCCTGGTTGTAGTTTCTATGTAATGCTCTTAATGGCCCACTGAATGGTAATGATTCAGTATCTACTGCTGGTAAGCTACTGTGAATATAACCAGCATTAATAGCAGTTTCTAATGCCTGAGGAAAATTCCCCTTATTACCAGCGATGGTCTTTAACGCTGGAATATTGGTGAGTGCGTTTGCTATTAGTACGCGAGGGTGATCGTCTGTCTCTAATACTAATGCAATTTGGTCCCAATCAAGCTCATTGAAAAATATTCCCAAAGTAACGAGATCAGCATCAGTAATTTGTTGTTTCTCGTGACCAACTGCTGGTGATTCCGTGACTTTCCTGGCCACTTCTTCAGGACCTAGCATTTTTAATGCTCCCCAAAGTGCTGAAATTAAATAGTCTCGCCATTCTAAATTAACTTCTTTATTCAACTCATCTGGCTGTAGATTAGGCGAGTGTACCCATTTACCTAACCTAAACAATTTATCCTCAAGATAATCTGTCTCTATGAGGCTGAGAACATTACTGATTGCCATGCAACTGTCATTGTCGGGAGTTTCAGCCCAACTGCCTGATACCTCTTGAAGCTGTTCTATCCAATCTGGTGGCAGTATGGTAGCCAATGTTTCTTTCCAAAGTAAAAAAGCAATAAGTACGCCCTCAATACCATATTTAGTCAGCACTTCTTTTGCCCAGTAACTAGTGATCGGGTATCTGGTGTATAAACGAGTAGGGGCATCTGATGATCCTCTGTCTTGGTCAGGGGGTATTAGTATATCGCCACTGGCAGAGCCACCGACAATGGTAAGATAATCAAAGAGTAATACGTGTAATTGGCGACCTAATAGCTTCAGTCCTTGACTGTGGTCTGGATGCAGGTGTCTTATTTGAGCGGTAGTAGTAGCTTCAAAGAAGAAAATAGGAGGTTCATCCAGTGAGCTTGGTCGCTGTCTGAGAAAACTAGTTTTACATAAGGTCTGCTCCACACTTTGCCTGACCGTTTGTTTTACACGCTCAATATCAATGTGTCCATCAGTTATGTTTGGTCCTGGCAAAGGCGGCCATTGGCGCTTTAGTTGCTGTAAAGTCCTGATAATAGCGTTTCTTGTATTACGATTAGTCTCGGCGCCTGATCGACATAAGGCATCGACAATGCTGTCTATATCTTGATAAAAGTGAACTGTACCAGACTGATCAAGCATGGATTCTAAAAAGGAGAATTCATGTTAGCTGAAACAGAGCTCAATGCAAGATACTTTTAGGCCTTTACTCTTTTTGTCCGTTGTAAAAAAAGGCAAATCACAATTGCAATTATTACACCCAAAAAATTCATTAAGATATCAAACATGGTATCTGAATAGTACAGGCCAAACTTAGTGTCAGTTAAGTTGCTACGTAAACAAAATTCAATTACCTCGATCAGATTTCCTAAAGTGATTGCAATGCAGCCTTGGACTAGTAATAGCCACTTTTTGTCTATGGTTTTTGAGAATTGATGAGCCAACGGCAGGAGAATGATTGTCATGCTGAATGCCCAGAAGAAATGTTCGAAACGATTGAGCCAAAACCAAGAGTATTTGATGACGTCTTTCTCAATCATGAACTTAATAATGCTGGCAACTAAGGGATAACCAAAGGTGACTATTTGAAATAACTTTTTCAAACCATTGGGCAGCACTAATGCTTTCTTATAAAAGAAGACTATCAATCCTATCCAGACTATCAACATAAAAGTCCAGTTGGTGAATATGAATAGCGAGAAGAGGACTAGAGCGGCAAAATATAAGTACGCCCAATAACGCATACTAGATTAGGCTATCCAAAGTAGCCTTGAGCTTGGCATATTGTTGGAGACCAATAAATGGTTCTAGTGGCTTACCATCTTTGAAGATTATCAAAGTAGGGATACTCATGATGCCAAACTTCTCACCAGTTTCAGGATTTTGATCGACATCCATTTTGCCAATTTTTGCTTTGCCTGCATATTCTTGCGCTAATTTTTCTACAATTGGACCTTGTTGTTTACATGGGCCGCACCATTCAGCATAGAAGTCGACCATTACTACGCCTTTGCTTTGTTCTACTTCAGTAACGAAATTAGCGTCAGTGAAATTCATTTCCATAAATCAATATTAATTGCTTGTCCACTATACACTAAGGATCTTTTTTTCCACAAATTCCTTTCAGTATAGCTCCATGCTAAAGTGATTCTGATTCCTAACTCATCTTATGACAATTTCTCGTCTCAAAATGGTGGCCCCTCTGGCTGCTACGGTACTCTTAGTTGGTTGTGGAGCTCCTGCTGTGCCACCTCCACCTCCTGCCTCAATGAATACTAGTTTACCTGCTGGCATGGCTAATAATCCTTTAAATGCTCTAGGCAATTTGGCCCCCAATAGTGATGTTGGTGATGCTCTCAAAGGACTTGGCGCTTTGTCACAGTTAGGCACATCTGTTGATGCGCAAGGTAATCTTACTGATCCTAATGCCGTCAATAACTTTGCTAATAGCTTAGAACAAATTCAAAAAGATGTTGCTGCTCGTGAATATGCTCAGAAAGAAGCAGTAGACTTCCCTAGTGATGCTCCAGAAGCTTTGAAGGCCTTTGCTTATACTAATGGCAAGTTAGTGAATGCAACCTACGAATCTATGGAACCAATCGATCTGCGTTTGGTTTATGACACAATGGACAGCATCAAGACTATTGGTGAGTTCTACAAAAATGTAGCTAAAACTCCTGCTGCTGGTTGGAAAGTAGTGAGCCAAAGCTCTGGTGCTACTAATGGTAGTCTAGAAATGCAAATGAAGCAGGGAACTCGTGAGGACCGTATTGCGACTCGCTGGGAAATGAATAATGGTATCGCTGAGATCCATATTCGTTCTTGGACCTACTCACAATAGGAAGAGATATAAAAAAAGAACCCCGCTCCTAGGAGTTGGGGTTCTTTTTTTATGTGTTTCGATTTAAGCACTAGGAGGTGTAACTGGAGTCGCAACGACTGGAGTAGCTACAGGATGAGCTACTGATTGCCAGTATTGGTACACACAGAGAGTGATGAACCCAGTAGTGAGTCCAGTACTGATTGCTTCTACTAACATAATCACAATGTGATAAAGAGAGAAGTAGTTATAACTTACTGCACGTGTTGCTGTATAAGTGAAAGGTGATCCAAATATACTAGCAATTGATCCACCAATCGCTGAGATTATAGCAGCGACTACGCCAGCGATTAGTCCATAAACAATCACATTGATAACAATGTCCCCCCAGCGTCCATTGCTAAGTTGTGCTGATGTAGCAATAGATTCTGATCCAGATTTTTGATCACAGATACCGATATAAGGAGCGAATACAGCCTGAACACCACGCCATACCATCATTACAGCCAATGCCAACATTGAAAGTGAAACTACTAGTCCACCCAAAGAAGGAATACCAACAGCCATAATTACGAAACCAGCGATAATACCGACTACTGGCCAGAGAGCGACGTACATAAATACTGCCCAGACGATGCTGATATACCGGCCCATATTTTTGAGAGCGAATTGGATCAAGCCACCAAGTTCTGGCTTTTGGTCATGATGCACCATATTGCTTGCTTGCAGAGGAACAATAGCACTGACTAAACTAGCAATGACATTGATCACGACAGTAATCACAATGCCCAATCCCACAGTGGCGGCTATCGCGCTAGGATTATAAATACTAGTGGTGGTGACGAGACTAACAATTCCCATAGTTGCTAAAATTGAGAGAATCAAACCAGCGATCACATGGACAACTACTGGGAAAAGCACAAACACCTGCCAGTTTTTAAGGGTAAGTTGTGCTGCTTGTTGGATACGCCCAGGGATAGTGGTCTGAATAGGAAGCATAAAAAGTAAATGAATCACAGGAGTAGTATCATATCCACATACTCCTGCAATTTCTTATAGATGCCTTAACTAGCCTAAATAAGTGTTTATTGTCTAATACTGTGACTACTTATCTTGGTTTTTTTCAAGGCCTTTTAATATTTCACCTAAACTTTGTTCAGGCTCATTTGCAAATGATTTCAATAATTCAAAATGGTGAAATACAAATAACCCAGGGCGTTGTTCTAAATGCGCTAAGATAATTCTCAACTGAGTTGATATCGCCTTTAAACTCGTTAATGTTTTATCGATTATTTTTTCTTCAACTGAAGCTTCTTCTACCGGAGCTGTTGCTGATGCTGAAAGTTGTTTTTGATTCTTGCCGAAATAAGCGAGAAGGTCTTTGAGTTTTTGAATAAGTTTTTCAATTGCCATTGTGAACCATTCTCGCCTTGCATCGTCAGGTGTCACTACTAAATCACTTGATTGTGGTCTTTGACGCTTTACTATTTCATTTAATTGAGTGGCAAGACGGACCGTATTTTTTAAATTAGAAGTAACAGTCAATTCTATCATTTCAACTGAAGCTTCAGGAGTAAGGAGATTGAATTCGCCCATTGCTGTGCCCTTAACTAATTTTTTCCCGCCCATGAATATTTTAGTGTAACGCGAAACGATCTTTATTACCGCTTCTAAAATATCGACTAGTTCACCAATCTTTTTCTCCACTGCCAACTCAGAAACCTCATTAATTGCATGTCTAGTAGCACTTATTAAGCTAGTCATTCCGATTAGGTAGTCGTATTCCATCACCAATGACTCTGGTGTCCGTCTTTCTGAGAATTGCTTAAACATGCGTTCTATTTGCTCTTGGGCGCCAGTGATACCCATAAGCTCTCTGCTACGTAACATAGAAATTTCACGTCTTTTGTCATCATTAAAGAGCTCGTGTAAATGCGTCCTCAATGCTTGAGAAACATCTCCCATCGTTTTTGCCCGAGCTTCTGCAGCCATCAGCCTATCTTTTTTGACTACTTCAGCAAGTTCTCTATCATCAGTTAACGTCAAGATGTACTCTCGCGGTCCAGATATCCTAGCCGTATGCTTCTTTTGGTCACTCATTTCTTTATATAAATTAGAAAACGGAAGATAAATTTACAATAAATATTTACATCTATCAATGGTGTGTACTATAATGAAACTGAAAAAGTAACTATTTTTATGGAGAGCTTTGAATTAAATCCCCTTGAAAGCAAGATTATTGCACCTGAGCAAGCAATGGAAGGACATCTCAAATTAGCTGAAAAAGATGGCGTTGGTCGTGATGCTATAGCTCGGGTATTAGAACTGGAGTCATTTATTGATGCTAATACAGCAGCAAGATGGTCAGTTCCAGCTCGTCGGACTGAAGTCACCAGAACAACTTTCGGTAGCACCTCGCGCGTTGGCCCCCTCAATAAGCAAGTTGCCTAATTACCTCAATATTTTGTAAAGCAGATCTAAATTTTTAGATCTGCTTTTTTGTAATCCAAATCACTAATTACTTAATTCTCCCATTAGTCTAATTCTTATTCTCATTCTTCGATCGCGTTGAAATGGCATTCTTAGAATTAGAATGAGAGACAGACTAAGAAGAAGCGATCGCGACTAGCGATCGTGGTGT